>NZ_ARXV01000001.1 GCF_000756665.1 Alcanivorax nanhaiticus
CAAGGCGTCATTCAGAGGCTCCCCATTCCAGATTAAACCAGCCTTTTATTAGCGGATAACACGATGTCCTCCAGCGAACAGATAGCAGACGAACCGACACTTCCTGTCTCCCGTGTCCTGATGGTGGATGACACCCCTCAGAACCTTGTTGCCCTGGAAGTAGTGCTGGAAGATCTGGACTGTGAGCTGGACAGTGTCTCCAGTGGCAATGCTGCACTGGCCAAGCTTCTCAAGCATGACTATGCGCTGGTACTGCTGGATGTGCAGATGCCGGAGATGGACGGTTTTGAAGTGGCTAAACTGATGCGCTCCAACAAGCGTACGGAAAACGTCCCGATCATCTTTGTGACCGCCATCTCCAAGGAAACCCGCTTTGTACAGGAAGGCTACCGCACAGGTGCCGTGGACTATTTGTTCAAACCCATCGATCCCATGCTGCTACAAAGCAAGGTCAATTTTTTCCTCGGCCTGGATCGCCAGAAAAAACGGCTGGAAGCCAAATTGGCACAGGCCAGACGCTCTGAAGCAGAAATGAAGGCGCTATACGGGAAAGAGTAAACCCGGTAAAAAGCGTAAATAGTCAAGGACGGCACAGACTCGCACATGGCACTGAGACTCCCCGGATACCGCATTACCGAGCGCCTTGGCAAAGGCGGAATGGCGCACGTTTTTCTGGCCACCCAGAATTCCTTTGAACGCCAGGTAGCCATCAAGATACTCAGCCCCACCCTCTCCATGGAACCGCGTTTCGCAGAGCAGTTTATGCGGGAGGCGCGCACTGTGGCCAGCCTGAATCACCCGCACATCGTGCCGGTTTATGATGTCGGGGAGCATGAGGGCTATCACTATCTCAGCATGGAGTATGTGACCGGTGGCAGCCTCAAGGCCCGTATCCGGAACGGCATGTCTGAAAGCGATAGCGAGGCGGTATTACGGCAACTGGCCAGCGCGCTGAATTACGCCGGTGAACACCATTTCATTCACCGCGATGTAAAACCGGATAACATCCTATTCCGCGCCGATGGCTCAGCCCTGCTAATGGACTTTGGTATCGCCTCGAGCATGCTCAACGACGCCACCCAGAACAAAGGTCGGCAAATGGGGACCCCCAAGTACATGAGCCCGGAGCAACATCGTGCTCAGCCGCTCACTCCCCAGTCAGATCTCTACTCCCTCGGCTGCGTATTTTATGAAATGCTCACCGGTGAGCCTCCTTTCAAGGGGGCAGACCCCAGCGCCATGGCGGTAGCGCATCTGCGTGAACCTGTGCCTTTGCTGCCTGTTCGGCTGCGCCACTACCAGCCGTTATTACGCGCACTACTGGCGAAGGATCCGGCGGACCGACCGGAGAACGGCAACAAGGTGATTACCATGCTGGATGCGCTGGAACCGCCCGCCGCCCATTACAGCAAGGAGCGCTCCAGCTACCGACCTCAGCAGCAGGCCAACAGCACCCCGCTTGCCCCTCGACTACGCCTCAAGGAAACACCGCTTGGCCTGAGCTGGCGAGGCAAGCAGTATCAGTACGACGTCTACCTGGTGGCGGATGACTTCGAACATTTTCAGGATCACTTTCCCGTACTACGCTCCGCCCTGCTCGACTGGCATGCCCAGCGTGGCAGCCGCTGTAAGGCCGTCACTGTCAAGGCCACCCTGCATCCGTGGATCAGTGGCCGTGTGAAGCAATACCTGCGAGATCTGCGCAAGACCGACGGACTGGAGTTCATGTCTGCTATTCCCGTCTCGGTGAATCTGGTTGCCGCAGATGGCGAACCGATCGAAAGGTTTGTGCTGGAGCCAGAAAAGGCAGGCAAAGAAGACGCTTGAAACGCGGTTTCAAGGAGCGATTGTCGTGTGGCCAGATTCAAAACTTACCCTGACTCTCGCTCCCTCCCCTCAGCTAAGCATTCCTGCCTGTCGCGAGAAGCCCGTTGTCAGGGCCTGTTAACACTATAAAACCGCACCTGCTGAATGCATTTTTTCGTCCAGTAAGTGTCAGCCGATATGCGGTGTAGTCATTCTACATAAACAGCGGCTGGCGCTGCTGGGCGGAAAAGGGATCAGCCCCTCGGGTTGAGCCCCAAACAAGCCCGCGCAGTGAACAGTCGAAGGCTGGCCCGCAGGGCGAAGCGCTTGCGCGTAGTCAACCCGCCACTCGTCGTTATTCGTCATTCATTTGGAGCAACCAAGCATCACGCCTCATGCCGGGATTGGCGGGCTTGGGGACTCAACAGGTGCCATTTTGGTAGTGTTAACAGACTCTGGATACGACCGCGGAGCGGGCATAAAAAAAGCACTAACCGAAGTCAGTGCTTTAAATCTGCCTGAATCACGATGCAAGGAGTCATCGTATATCCCCCCTCAGGGAGTTGATGACGCTGTCAGGAGTCTGCCATGCGTTCAAGCGCCATCGAGTTCAAGATACGACAGCCTACAGGGGCTGCACAGCGACAATCGGCGAACGGCAGTTTTCGGATTCCCGGGGGTAGAAATTGACCGATTAGCGGCCAGCCAGGCTTTCGCCAGGGCTGCATAACCACAGCAGGCGAGCGCCATCCGCAGCCGCCACATCCACGTCCAGACAGGCAACCGTTCCTACCGAATACCCGATCCGGTCAAGGGTGCCCGTCCACAGCCCGGTCAGCTGTGCAACCAGCGGCATGTGGCTTACCATCACCGTATTCTCGCCGACAGGGTTAGCCATCAGCCATTCCAGAAAACGCTGTGGTGACGCCTCAGGAATGAGTTCATCGCAATCCACCCGTTTCAAACCGCCGTATACCTGCGCAATGCAGTCTGCGGTTTGCTGAGCACGAACATAAGGACTGACAACCAGCCCGGAAAGGACGACGCCACTGTCTTTGAGCTGCTGCCAATGCGACAGCAGAGACTCCCGCCCCCGTTCCGTCAACGGACGAAGCGCATCGGTAGCGGCCACTCCGACCGCCTCACCATGCCGGCTGATGAACAGCTTCATCCATTACTCCCTGACTGGAATTCCACATCGTGTTTGTATTCGCCGCTCATCAGCTGCTGAATAACAATCTCAAGCGGCTGTTGGTGATACACCACTTGGTAAAGAGCAGTAGCCAACGGCATATAGACATCCAGCTCGGCGGCCTTGTCCGCCACCAGTTTGATGGTATTGATACCTTCGGCAGTCTGTCCCAACGCTTCAACGGCCTCTTCCAAGGATTTACCCTGCCCCAGCTGAAAGCCAACCTGATAGTTACGTGACAGATTGGAAGTACAGGTTGCAATCAGATCACCTACCCCTGACAAGCCCAGGAATGTCATGGGATTGGCACCCAGCTCCACCGCAAAGCGACTCATTTCGGCCAGCGCACGGGTGATCAGGAAGCTGCGACTGTTTTCACCTACGCCAATAGCCGCCGCCATGCCGGAAGCCACCGCATAGATATTCTTGAGCGCACCGCCGAGTTCCACACCGTAGATATCCGGGTTGTCATAGACCCGGAAATAATCACAGCTGAGGGCTTCCTGGACTGTCTGACACAGCTCGTCGTCCGCACTGGCAACCACGGTACCGGTAAATTTTTGCTCAACGATTTCCTTCGCGAGATTAGGGCCACTGAGTACACCGATACGGGTATGCGGCCAATACTGATGCAGTAATTCACTCATCAGCAGGAAGCCATCCGCGTAGATACCCTTGGTGCAACTGATCACCAAAGTGCCATCCGGCACCCACTGCCGGGCCTGCTCCAGCACCTCGGCAAAAGCCTTGCTGGGAATCGCCACAAACACCATGGACGCTTCCGCCAGTGCCTCTTCCAGGCTATCTGTCGCGTTGACCCCCTCTGGCAATTCCTTGCCCGGTAGATAACGGCTGTTCTCCCGGTCCAGGTTGATTGCAGCCGCGGTTTCCGGATCCCGCACCCAGAGATTTACCCCATGGCCGTTAGCAGCAAGAATGCTGGCCATGGCGGTTCCGAAACTACCACCACCCAGAATGGCGGCATTGTATTTTTTCTGCGTCATAGGAACGCCTTATTTACTGCTTTGGGGCATCATAAAGCAGTTAACAGTGAATAGTGAACCGTTAACAGCGACGCGATCCAGGCTCGCGTTTTCCACAAACAAGAAGGCCGCGCCCACCCAGTGGACGCGGCCTCAGACACGGAATCAAAATCAAACCTGATCCGCGCAGCTGTTCACTGTTAACTATTAACTGTTCACTGCAGTTACCAGCATCTGATGCATACGCCGAGCCGTTGCAGCAGGATTCTTCGGCAACTGCCCTTCAGCCAGCATGGCCTGATCCAGCAACAACGCCGCCAGATCATTGAACTTGTCGCCCTCCTCTACGCTGTCGAGCGCCCGAAGCAGATCATGATCCAGATTCACTTCCAGCACCGGCTTGTTTTCCGGTACCGACTGGCCCGCCGCTTCCAGCATACGGCGCATCTGTGGCCCAAGCTGATCTTCAGCCAACACCAGACAGCTGGGGGAATCCACCAAACGCTGGGTAGCACGGACCGTTTCCACGTCTTCTGCCAGACTCGCTTTCAGTCGGGCAACCAATGGGTTGTCCTGATCCACGTCATTCTGCTCATCCAGATCGAGCTCACCACGGGCCGCATTGACCAGCTTCACGTCCTTGTAGCTATCCAGATAACTGATCATCCATTCGTCAACCGGATCACTGAGTAACAGCACCTCGATGCCCTTCTTGCGGAAGACTTCCAAATGAGGACTCTGACGTGCGGCGGATGCAGTGTCCGCCAACAAATAATAGATCTTGTCCTGTTCTGGCGGCTTGCGCTCCAGATAGGTATCCAGACTGGTCAAGCCTTCCTCCTGGCTGCTGCTGGCAAAGCGCAGCAGGGCCGCGATGGCGTCGCGGTTATCCGGGTCTTCCCCGATACCCTCTTTCAGAACCTGACCGAACTGCGCCCAGAAAGCAGGATATTGCTCTTCATCATTGCCAAGTTTCTTCAACATCTGCAGCACACGTTTGGTCAAAGCCGCACGGATCTTCCTCACCGGGCCGTAATCCTGCAGTAGCTCACGGCTGACGTTGAGCGGCAAGTTCGGCGCATCCACCACCCCTTTAATAAAACGCAAATACTGCGGCATGAACTGCTCTGCATCATCCATGATGAAAACGCGCTGGACGTAAAGCTTCAGCCCACGGCTGGCATCGCGATGATAGAGGTCAAAAGGAGCGCGGGCCGGGATATACAACAAGCTGGTGTACTCCAGCTTGCCTTCCACCTTGTTGTGGCTCCAGGTCTGTGCATCCTGAAAATCATGGCTGATATGCTTGTAGAAACTCTGGTATTCGTCATCCGAGATCTCGCCCTTGGGGCGCTGCCAGAGCGCAGTGGCGGAGTTGAGAGTTTCTTCGCTGGCTTCCTCATCACCATTCGCTGGAGTAACCAGACGGATAGGAAACGCCACATGGTCAGAATACTGATTGACCACCTGACGGAGCTTGAAGGGGTCCAAAAACGCTTTTGCATCATCGCGCAGATGCAGAATCACCGAGGTACCCGGCTCAGTCCGCTCAATGCGTTCAACGGTAAATTCGCCCTGACCATCACTTTCCCAGCGCACACCGGTATCTACGCCCTCGCCGGCCTTGCGACTTTCTACCGTCACCCTGTCGGCGACGATAAAGGCGGAATAAAAACCCACCCCAAACTGCCCAATCAACTGGGAGTCTTTTTTCTGATCTCCACTTAATGACGCCAGAAACTTCTCTGTACCAGAACGTGCAATAGTGCCAAGGTTTTCAATCACCTCAGCCTCATCCATACCGATACCGTTATCACTGACAGAGAGCGTTCCGGCATCCTTATCCACACTGAGAGTAATGGCGGGTTCGCCTGCGGATTCCGCCAAAGAAGCATCATCCAGCGCCTTGAAACGCAACTTGTCACAGGCATCCGAGGCGTTGGATACCAACTCTCTCAGGAAAATCTCTCTGTTGCTGTAGAGAGAATGAATCATCAGGTTGAGAAGGCGGGATACTTCAGCCTGAAAACCATGGGTTTGTTTTTCTGTAGACACAACGTGCTCCTGCATCAGTCATTACTGCGCTAATAGGTAGGGATGAATTCGGGGATTTCAAGATGGGGGCACCTTCTCCGAACGGAGAAGGTACCGAATATCAATTGCCCAAATGAGCCAGGGCAGAGGCAAGATCAGGAAAACGGAAAACAAATCCTTGCTGCTCCAGACGACGGGGAAATACCCGCTGCCCGCCCAGCAACAACTCCGACATTTCACCCAGCCCCAGCTTCAATGCTACTGAGGGCACTTTCAGCAGTGCCGGGCGTTTCACTTGCCGGGCAAGCCCATGATGGAAGTCTCGCTGGGTGACAGGAGCCGGTGCGGTAGCATTGAATACGCCCTCCACACCTGGCGTTTCAATGGCCCTCACCAGAATGGCCACCATGTCATCAATATGAATCCAGCTGATCCATTGATGACCATCACCCACCATGGCTCCCAGCCCGGCACGGTAAAGAGGCCATAGCCGGCCAAGCATGCCACCGTCACGTCCCAGTACAATCCCGGTTCGGATCAAACACAGCCTCACCCCCTGGCGAGAAACCGGTCGTGCGGCCTGTTCCCAGGCATCGCATAGCAGGTAGCCAAAGTCCTTCTTGCGGGCAGGACTTTCTTCGGAAAGCTCGGTATTTCCCGCATTGCCATAAAAACCCACAGCAGAGCCTGACACCATTACGGCGGGTTTGCGCTCCAACCGGGACACCAGGCTGACGAGCGCCTGAGTAACGCCAACCCGTGAATCGAAAAGCACTTTTTTGCGCCGGGTAGTCCAGCGCCCCGCAAAGAGGCTTTCTCCCGCAAGATTCACAATGGCATCGATACGCTCACTGCTTTCCAGCACATCAAGATTTTCAATCACTCTGGCCTCTTCCGGGACCAGCTTCACACTGCGCCTGGGGCGACGACTCAACACAATCAATTCATGACCATGCGCCGCCAGGCGGCGGCACAGATGTTGCCCAATAAAACCAGTTCCACCAGTAACAAGTATCTTCAACGGGAAGCCTCAATGCTGCGAATACTGTTTAGATCGTAGAAAAATTCCATATTCCCCGCTCCCATAGGGACACTCAGCGTAATGTGGTCTTCCTCGACGGTTTGCAAGATCCCTGTGCGTACAGGACCCTCATCTGCCGTGACTGTCACCGAACGGCCAACCAGTTCGCGAAAACCCTCTACCCGGGGATCGGAGGAAGCGTTGTAAGCTGAGCCAATGTTGCCTGAAACAGGCCCCGAAGTTGTGGCCTCTTGTGGCTCGGTAGGCGCTGGTGCCGGTTCCTCATTCTGGCCCTCAGATTCCACCATCACCAGCTGACCATTGGCCAACCGCAACGACTGTAGCTCATTCTCAGGGAAGCTACGCTCAACAACCCCACTACCCACATTAATCTCGATCCATAACCGGTTTACCGATACTTTCCTCAAGACACCGTCAATTTTTCTGCCGCTGGTCATTTCCAGCACAACAGCACGGTCCACAAAACCGACCAGCTCAGGGAAAGTCACTGTCACTGGCGGCAGCGCCTGAGTCACCTCCTTCTCAGGCTCCTTGCCCGGGGTCACGAAAGTCACACTGCCTTCATCGGCTGCTTTAACCACCTGCGTTGCCATAGAGCCCGGCTCCACAGACCAGCCCACATCACTTTTCTCCAGGCGGACGGAACGCTCCTCCACCGCTCCATTAGTCAACGCGACCTTCGCGGTTACCTGACCGCTGGACTCAGCGCGCCGAAGGACGATCTGCTCCGTTGTCACAGATTTCAATGCCCCCTCCGGAAACTGGGTCAACAGAAACTGTCTGGTGACATAAGCCAGGGTATCTTCATGATCAAAGTGAAGATCCACCACCCCGCCACGATAACGCAGATGATTGGTGTAGGCGGTAAAGTCACCGCTCAGATAGCTCTTGTAGCTGTCGGGCACCACCAACGTTAATGTTCCGGACAATTGCCCGGTATCCAGAGGGGCCATTGCCAGTTCCATCCGATACCCTCCCTCAAAGATACGAGTTTCGGGAAAGTCCTTGTCTTCAGGTTTCCACGACACATGGACCACCGGAGGCTTGGTATCCGAAGGTGTCACGTTCAGGTTCTTGCGTTCGGTAATATCTTCAGGTTTCCAGCCTATCAACACCCTGACTTCCAGATCAGGTAAAAAGCCTTCTCCCTGACTGGCGGTGAGAACACCATCGATCAATGCCACACGGTCATAGCGAAACGCCCGGCCATGGAGCCGCCCCGATAAGGGTTTACCCTGTCCCTTGACGACCGCCAGAGCGGCTTCCTCAGAAGATACAAACGTGGTGGTGGTTGCCATTTTCTCACCCCGCTGAACCTGTCCGCTCTGGGAGGATAGCGTCGTTGCGGCGGTGGAGAGCGACATGGCGAAAAGAGCGCCACCAACCGCAGCCGTTAACACCCCCGCCACTCGAGCCAGCGCCCACCAGCGATAATGCTCCCACCCTTGCTGTACCTGGCCCAGACTGGCCAGCGGCAAGATAAAAAACAACGCACTGTGACCCCGATGACTGGCCTCGTTCATGAGCCCCAGCGTGGTCACGATAATGGTGCTTACCCCAATAATGATCAGCAATTCCGCCATCTTTTTATTCTCTCCGCGTGTCAAACAATCGCCAATAGCAGCAATTATCTGACCGTGATTACCGGCCAGTCTGTCCACTCAGCCAGCCCAACCTCTATTGCCTCACTTTACAAAGCCAGCGCCAGTCATTCCAGCACTTAAGTGTCTGATTTTTCTGAATCATAATCCATCATGACCTGCTTCACAGAATCGTCATCCGAATGCGCAACTTTTGCCTACCGGAACCCCTTGATTGACCAGCCACCCCCTCCTCTGACACCACTTGTCTCTGCGCGGAAAAAAAATGCTTGTACGAACGAAAATCAGGCGATATATAGGCGTAGGAAACTGTTGTCACTCCCGTGACGCTGGCTTGAGCGGCAGGTTTATTGCTTCCGGCGCCAGGGGAGTGCCAACAGTCCTCTCTGGCGTTGCCGCTACCAGTCAGGTGCGGCAAACCGAACACAGGTTGTTTGAGGAGGTCAGTACAGGAGGCCACCATGAGTAACCATCGTAATGAGCAAGACCTTGATTCGGAAGATCTGCTGATGAACGAAGATTTCGATAACCTGGATGATGACATGGATGAAGAAGAGCAGGAGGCAGGCAATGCCCGCAGCCGCTCTTTCAACATGGACATGCGTCATCGCATCGAAGATCGACTGGAGGAACGCCGTCTGCGCAAGGAACTTAATGAATACGAGTTCTTTGAGCTGGATGATGATGTCCTTCACTAAGGCATGTGACTGAAAACAAGCGACGGAATATCCTCCGAAGCCGTTACCCGTGTTAACTCACAGGTAGAGTGTCGGATTGGATCATTTGCCAGCGACTTGCCAAAGAAACAGCCAATAAAAAGGCCGGCGTTTAGCCGGCCTTTTTATTTTGATCCCACCGCCTTTTACCAGCCGGTGAGTTCTTTCAGTGCCTGACCGATGCCGGCCGGGTTACGGGTAGTCTTCACTCCCGCAGCTTCCAGAGCCGCAAACTTCTCGTCCGCAGTCCCCTTGCCGCCAGCAATGATGGCACCAGCATGGCCCATGCGCTTGCCAGGAGGCGCGGTAACGCCAGCAATGTAGCTGACCACAGGCTTGGTCACGTTGGCCTTGATGTAGGCGGCAGCCTCATCTTCCGCGGTACCGCCGATCTCACCTACCATGATGATAGCTTCAGTCTGCGGATCGTTCTGGAACAGTTCCAGCGCATCAATGAAGGTCATACCCGGAATCGGATCACCGCCGATACCGATACAGGTAGACTGACCAAAGCCCAGCTTGGTGGTCTGGTTAACCGCTTCATAGGTCAGAGTACCGGAGCGGGACACGATGCCCACTTTACCCGGCTGGTGGATATGACCGGGCATGATGCCGATCTTGCACTGGCCAGGAGTAATCACGCCCGGGCAGTTCGGACCGATCAGGCGCACACCGCCCTTGCGGGTGATGTATTCCTTCACGTACAGCATATCCAGCGCCGGGATGCCTTCGGTGATGCACACGATCAGCTCGATACCGGCATCGGCAGCTTCCAGAATGGAGTCCTTGCAGAATGCGGCCGGCACGTAGATCACGCTGGCAGTGGCACCCGTTTCAGCAACGGCTTCGGCAACGGTGTTGAATACCGGCAGGCCCAAGTGGGTTTGACCGCCTTTACCCGGAGTCACACCACCTACCATCTGGGTGCCGTACTCGATAGCTTGCTCAGAGTGGAAAGTGCCCTGGCTACCAGTGAAACCCTGGCAGATCACCTTGGTGTTCTTGTCGATCAGTACGCTCATGCGGCACCTCCAACAGCTTTCACTACCTGCTCGGCAGCGTCTTCAAAACTTTGTGCGGCGATGATATTCATACCGCTCTCGGCCAGCTTCTTGGCACCCAGCTCGGCATTGTTACCTTCCAGACGAACCACAACCGGAACAGTGACACCCACCTCTTCCACAGCACCAATAATGCCGTCAGCGATAAGGTCACAGCGCACGATACCACCGAAGATGTTCACCAGAACGCCTTTCACCTTGTCATCAGAAAGGATGATCTTGAACGCTTCAGTAACACGCTCTTTGGTTGCACCACCACCCACGTCAAGGAAGTTGGCCGGGGCACCGCCTTTCAGCTGCACCAGATCCATGGTACCCATGGCCAAACCCGCACCATTCACCATGCAGCCGATGTTGCCATCCAGAGCAACGTAGTTCAGTTCCCACTCCGCTGCGCGACGCTCACGGGCATCTTCCTGCGAGGGATCTTCCAGCGCCTTGATGTCCGGGTGACGATACAGAGCAGAGCCGTCTACATTGATCTTGGCATCCAGACAATGCAGGTTGCCTTCTTCAGTGATCACCAGCGGGTTCACTTCGATCAGGGCAAGATCCTTGTCGATGAACAACTGGGCCAAGCCTACAAAGATCTTGGCAAACTGGTTTACCTGTTTGCCTTCCAGACCCAGTTTGAAGGCAATCTCACGCGCCTGGTAAGGCTGTGCGCCGACCAGCGGATCAATTTCCGCACGCAGGATCTTTTCCGGGGTTTCTTCAGCCACGGTCTCAATGTCCATACCACCTTCGGTGGAGGCCATGAAAACGACACGACGGCTGGCACGGTCCAGCACCGCACTCAGGTACAGTTCCTTGGCGATATCGGTGCAGGTCTCAACCAGAATCTTGGTAACCGGCTGACCTTTCTCATCGGTCTGGAAAGTCACCAGGTTCTTGCCCAGCCACTGCTCGGCAAAGGCAGCCGCTTCTTCAGCGCTGCTCACCAGCTTCACACCGCCAGCCTTACCACGGCCACCAGCGTGTACCTGAGCTTTCACTACCCACTTGTCACCACCGATCTCTTTGGTTTTGGCTGCGACCTCTTCTGGAGTGTCGCAAGCGAAACCGGTAGAGACTGGCAGGCCATAATCAGCAAAGAGCTGTTTTGACTGATACTCATGGAGATTCATGCCAATATTTCCATCTGTTGAATGATTCGGCGCCTTTTGGGCGCCCTTTTTCGCTACCGTTCTACGTCGTTACTTCTTGCGGCGACGCTGAGCCACATGGATAGCTTTGTAATCCACCGCCAATGCGGCTTCATGAACGGTTTCTGACAGGCTCGGGTGACCGAACACCATCAACTGCAAATCTTCCGCAGTCGCACCGAACTCCATGGCGATCGCGCCCTGGTGGATCAGTTCAGAGGCTTGCGGGCCAACAATGTGCATGCCAAGAATGCGGTCGGTTTTTTCGTCCGCCACAAATTTCACCATGCCCCCGGTTTCACCTGCTGCCATGGCACGACCATTCGCGGCGAAAGGCACCACCCCGGTCTTGTAGGCGTCACCGGATTCCTTCGCTTCTTCCTCGGTCTTGCCCACCCATGCCACTTCCGGATGGGTGTAAATCACACCAGGAATCACGTCGTAATTCACTTGGGTAGTTTCTTCCATGATCACTTCCGCGACCATGACACCCTCTTCAATGGCCTTGTGTGCCAAGGCCGGACCACGCACCAGATCACCAATGGCGTAGACGCCGGGAACATCGGTACGGCACTGGCTATCCACATAGATGAAATTACGCTCATCCAGGCTCACACCCGCATCAGCGCTGAGCAGACCCTCTGTGTAAGGCCGACGGCCAACAGCCACGATCAGCTTGTCGAAGCTCTCGGTATGCTCACCTTCGCCATCGCTGTAGGTCACCTTGACCTTGGTCTTGGTGGTTTCAGAGCCGGTCACGCGGGCACCCAGACGAATATCCAGGCCCTGTTTTTCCAGCTGCTTCTGGGTGTCTTTGGCGATTTGTTTGTCGAGCATCGGCAGGAAAGTATCCACTGCTTCAAGCACCACCACTTCACTACCAAGACGGTTCCAGACACTGCCCAATTCCAGACCGATGACGCCAGCACCAATCACGCCAAGGCGTTTCGGCACCTTGGTGAATTCCAGCGCACCGGTGGAATCCACAATCAGATTCTGGTCTACCGGGGCCACCGGGATATCCACCGGGACAGAGCCAGCTGCCAGAATCACGTTCTCGGCCTGCAGCGTTTGTACTTCACCACCATCCAGTGGCTGGAACTCTACCTGTTTGCCAGCTTTCAGTTGGCCTGTTCCCTGCAGCCAGGTCACCTTGTTGGCCTTGAACAGCTGGGCGATGCCGCCCGTCAGATTCTTGACGATGGTGTCCTTACGCTTAAGCATGGTGTCCAGATCCAGGTCTGCACCCTTGATCTTCACACCGTGTTCGGCCAGAGCAGACTCGGTCTCGTGGAACTTCCAGGAAGAATCCAGCAACGCTTTGGAGGGGATACAGCCCACGTTCAGGCAGGTACCACCCAGGGCGGGCTCGTCCTGCTTGTTAATGCGTTTTTCGATGACAGCAGTGTTCAGCCCCAGCTGGGCACAGCGAATACCCGCCACGTAGCCGCCAGGTCCACCACCGATGATAATGACGTCGTATTTATCAGACATGTTCTTTCCTCTCGGGAAACCACCTCACACTGCATAGGCAGCATGAGGCGTGTTGCGTGCGGCGTTTATCAGATATCCAGCAGCAGACGTGCCGGGTCTTCGATGAAGTTCTTCACAGCGACCAGGAACTGAACCGCTTCCTTGCCATCGATCAGACGGTGATCATAGGACAACGCCAGATACATCATCGGCAAGATTTCCACCTTGCCATCCACCGCCATGGGACGCTCCTGGATCTTGTGCATACCCAGAATGGCTGTCTGCGGCGGGTTGAGGATCGGCGTGGAGATCAGGGAACCAAACACACCACCGTTGGAAATGGTGAAGGTGCCCCCCGTCATCTCTTCAATGGACAGCTTGCCCTTCTGGGCTTTCTGACCGAAGTCGATGATCTGGGATTCCACCTCTGCAAGACCTTTCTGGTCCGCATCACGGATCACCGGCACTACCAGACCACGGTCAGTCGATACCGCCACACCCACGTCGTAGTAACCGTGATAAACAATGTCATCACCGTCGATGGAGGCGTTCACCGCCGGGAAACGCTTCAACGCTTCCACACAAGCGCGGGTGAAGAAACCCATGAAGCCCAGGCGCACGTTATGCGCCTTTTCGAACTCCGGCTGGTAATTCTTGCGCATATCCATGATCGGCTTCATGTTGACCTCGTTGAAGGTGGTCAACATGGCCGCATCCTGCTGGGCGGATACCAGACGCTCGGCAATGCGTTTGCGCAAGCGGGTCATCGGTACCCGGCGCTCTTCACGCTCACCAGGTGCAGCAGGCACTTCAGCGGCAGCCGGCTGTTGTGGAGCCGGTTGGCTGGCACGCTGTTCAGCCTTGTTGCTGATGGCCTGCTCAACGTCCTGCTTGGTGATGCGCCCGCCTTTACCGGTACCACTCACTTGCTCGGCAGCAATGCCATGCTCGCTCATCAACTTGCGAGCCGCCGGGCCAGCCTGGTCGGAGGCACTGCTGTCATCGCTGGCACTGGTTGCTTCAGATCCAGATTCGGCTGCCGGCTCGCTGCTGGCCGCAGGCGCCGGTGCAGACCCGGATGCACCTTCTTCAAAATGAGCCAGCACCTGCTGGCTTTCCACCGTGTCACCTTCGCCAGCAAGGATCTTGCTGACCACGCCATCGGCAGGTGCTACTACTTCCAGTACTACCTTATCGGTTTCGATATCAACCAGCAGCTCATCACGCTTAACCGCTTCGCCTTCCTGCTTGTGCCAGGTGGCCACGGTGCCATCCGCTACGGACTCGGGAAACTGCGGGGCTTTGATGTCAGTCGCCATGACTTATCCTTATTTACTTGATCTCAAAGGCGTCCTGAACCAGACGCTGCTGTTGTTCGATATGCAGACCCATGGAGCCTGCAGCCGGAGCCGCAGCCATTTCACGGCCTGCGTAATGGACCTGTGCGGCACCCACCTGGTAAGCCACCCGATACATGTGATGCTGTGAGCAATACCAGGCACCCTGGTTCATCGGCTCTTCCTGGCACCACACCAGATGCTTCAGGTTCGGATAACCGGACAACACTTCAGCGAGGCGCTGTTCAGGGAACGGATATAGCTGTTCAATTCGAACCAGTGCCGTATCGGTACGACCATCGGCTTCCTGTTTTTCCAGCAAGTCGTAGTAGACCTTGCCAGAGCACATCACCACCCGCTCGACCTTCTTGGCATCAAGATCGCCGGGATCATCCAGCACGGTCTCGAATTTGCCGACGGCAAGATCATCCAGAGTGGAAATCGCCTTCTTGTGGCGCAACAGGCTCTTGGGACTCATCACCACCAACGGCTTGCGCAGCGGACGAATCGCCTGGCGACGCAGCAAGTGGAAAATCTGCGCCGGAGTGCTTGGCACACAGACCTGCATGTTGTGCTCTGCGCACAACTGCAGGAAGCGCTCAAGGCGCGCAGAGGAGTGTTCCGGCCCCTGCCCTTCGTAGCCGTGGGGCAACAACATGGTCAGGCCACACAGACGCGCCCATTTGGCTTCCCCAGACGAAATGAACTGGTCAATCACTACCTGTGCACCGTTGGCGAAGTCACCGAACTGCGCTTCCCAGATCACCAGGGATTTGGGCGTGGTGGTCGCATAACCGTATTCAAAACCCAGTACGGCTTCCTCAGAAAGCAGGGAGTCGTAGAGGTCAAAACGCGGCTGCTCTTCGTGGAGATGCTGCAGGGCGACAAACTGCCCGCCGTCTTTCTGGTTATGCAGAACCGCATGGCGGTGGGAGAAAGTGCCACGACCACAATCCTGACCGGTCAGGCGAACATTAAAGCCCTGATCCAGCAGTGTGGCGTAGGCCATGGTTTCTCCATAGCCCCAGTTCAACGGCATGGCTCCCGCAGTCATCTTGTGACGGTCTTCCAGGATTTTCTTCACCTGGCGCTGGGCGACAAAGCCTTCGGGAAGGGTCTCCATGGTCGTCGCCAGAGACTGGATCTTCTTCAGCGGGTAGCCAGTGTCCCAGTCATCTTCAACCTTGTGGCCGATATAGGGAGACCAGTCCACAAACAAGGCCTTGTTGGGCTCGCGAACCAGCGACTTCACCACATGGTTACCCGCATCCAGCATGTCACGGTAGTTATCTGCCGTTTTCTGGGCTTCCTGCTCGCTAACCACGCCTTCATTGATCAGGCGCTCGGCATACAAGGTGCGAGTTGTCGGATGGCTCTTGATCTTCTTGTACATCAGCGGCTGGGTACCTGAAGGCTCATCCGCCTCATTGTGGCCCAGCCGGCGATAACAGATCAGGTCGATCACCACGTCCTTCTTGAACTGCATGCGGTAATCCACCGCCAGCTGTGTCACGAAGTAAACCGCTTCGGGATCATCTGCATTCACATGGAAGATCGGTGCCTGCACCATCTTCGCCACGTCAGTACAGTACTCGGTAGAACGAGCATCTTCCCGGCGGGAGGTAGTGAAACCCACCTGGTTGTTGATGATCACATGCAGGGTGCCACCGGTGTAGAAACCGCGGGTCTGGGACATCTGGAATGTCTCCATGACCACGCCCTGACCGGCAAAAGCGGCATCACCATGAATCAGAATAGGAACAACCTGTTCGCCGGCAACATCATCACGACGATCCTGACGGGCACGAACCGACCCTTCCACCACTGGAGACACGATCTCCAGGTGAGACGGGTTGAAGGCCATGGCCAGGTGCACCTCACCGCCAGAGGTGAGCACGTTGGAAGAGAAGCCCTGGTGATACTTCACATCACCGGAGCCTGATTCGATGAAACTCTTGCCATCGAATTCTTCAAACAGATCCTTGGGGCTTTTGCCCAGAGTGTTCACCAGCACGTTCAAACGGCCCCGGTGAGCCATGCCAATGACCATTTCCTTGGCGCCGTAGCTGCCGACCCGCTGAATCATTTCATCCATCAGCGGAATCAGGGACTCGCCACCCTCCAGACCAAAGCGCTTGGTCCCGGGATATTTACTACCCAGATATTTTTCCAGGCCCTCAGCAGCAGAGAGGCGCTCAAGAATATGGGTCTTGATGTCCTTGCCATACTCAGGATGACTGCGAACACCTTCCATACGCTGTTGCAGCCAGCGCTTTTCGGCGGTGTTGACGATATGCATATACTCTGCCCCAACACTGGAGCAGTAGGTTGTCTGCAAACAGTCTACGATTTCACGGAGAGTGGCTTCGGGCTTGCCGATAAACAGGTTGCCGGTCTGAAAGACGGTATCCAGATCTGCAGGACTCAACCCGTGATGCGCAAGCTCAAGATCCGGAACGGCTTCCCGCTCCATCAACCCCAGCGGATCCAGCTTGGCCACCTGATGGCCCCGGTTACGGTAGGCCGCAATCAAATGCAGTACACGCACCTGGCGACGCTCGTGTTCAGTGCTGACAGCACTGGCACCGAACTTCTGTACGCGGGAGCGATTTTTGGCCTGAAGCAGGAAGTATTCACGTACGGCCGCATGGGGAACGTCGGATTCGACGGCGGCATCAACGCTGGGAAGCTTTTCGAAATAAACGCGCCAGTCTTCCGGCACGGAATTGGGATCGGTCAGATAGGATTCGTACAGTTCATCGACATAGGCAGCATTGGCTCCTCCAATGTGTGAGGACTGCCATTGTCGCTGCATGGAACTGTCTTGCATTTTTGCTCGTTCCTTCCGCGGGAATTCGTCACACAACTGTGGTTGGTGCACTGCGACCACAGGGGTGATGACCCTGTTCCCGTACGCTTCTGATTGTCAGGAGCAACGCCTTTTAAGCCCTGCTCCCCCCGTGAGTACAGCAAAGGCCGAAAACCCTGATGGAGGTTTGTCGGCCTGACGCTGTCTCGCATTCGAGGGATTACCTCGAACGGCATCTAGTGTAGCCCTTTTATTAAGGTTTTGTTAGACGCCGAATTCATAAAAGATGTTATGAATCGATTTCCAGCTGACCTCAATTGGCAAAACGTCGAATAGACAGCAAAAAAAGGGCAATTCACCGCTATTTACAAACAAAAAAGGCGACCAACAGGCCGCCTTTCTTGTGGAGGTCAGATACCCCGCTCCAACAGCATGGAGCGGATATGACCAATTGCCCGGGTGGGGTTCAATCCCTTGGGGCAAACGCTGACACAGTTCATGATGCCGTGACAACGGAACAGGCTGAAGGGGTCGTCCAGTTTGGACAGACGCTCTTCAGTGGCGTTGTCGCGGCTGTCCGCCAGGAAGCGGTAGCTCTGCAGCAGTGCCGCCGGACCCAGGAACTTGTCCGGGTTCCACCAGAAGCTCGGGCAGCTGGTAGAGCAGCAGGCACACAGGATACATTCGTACAGACCGTCGATCTTGGCGCGCTCTTCCGGAGACTGCAGACGCTCGATGGCCGGAGCCGGCGTGTTGTTCTGCAGGTACGGCTGCACCTTCTCGTACTGGTTGTAGAACATGCCCATGTCCACTACCAGGTCACGAATGACCGGCAGGCCCGGCAGCGGGCGCAGGATCAGCGGCTTCTTGCCTTCCAGAACACCCGGCGCCACCTGGGACAGCGGAGTGATACAGGCCAGGCCGTTCTTGCCGTTCATGTTCATACCGTCAGAGCCACAAACACCCTCACGACAGGAGCGACGGTAGGCCAGGGACTGATCCTGCTCTTTTACCAGAGCCAGGATGTCCAGCACCATGAGGTCTTTACCCTGGGTATCGACCTCATACTCCTTCATGCTCGGCTCGCGGTCCGTTTCCGGATTGTAGCGATAGATACTAACTTTCATCGTATTACTCTCCGTTAGTAGGTCCGAGCCTTGGGCTGGAAGGTGTCGACGGTCTTCGGCTTGAAGTTCACGTCACGCTTGCCCAGCTTCTTGGCTTTCGGGTCGAAGATGGAGTGGCACAGCCAGTTCTCATCGTCACGATCAGGGTAGTCGTAACGGGAATGGGCACCACGGCTCTCGGTACGACCTTCAGCGGCAATCGCCGTTGCTTCAGCCACTTCCAACAGGTTGTCCAGCTCCAGCGCTTCAATACGCGCGGTGTTGAACGGCCCGCTCTTGTCTTCCAGGTGAGCGTTGGCGATACGCTTGCGCAGGTCAGCCAGCTTGGCCACACCTTCCGCCATCAGGTCACCCTTGCGGAATACACCGAAGTGGTTCTGCATCACGCTCTGCAGTTCCTTGCGCAGGGCAGGAACAGACTCGCCACCGGTAGAAGACTCCCAGCGGTTCAGACGCGCCATGGCTTCGTCGATGTTGGCATCGGTAGGTTCGTACTGGGTCATGCCCTGACGGAGCTGATCTTCGATGTACAGACCCGCCGCACGACCGAATACCACCAGATCCAGCAGCGAGTTACCGCCGAGACGGTTCGCACCGTGTACAGATACACAGGCTACTTCACCCACCGCGAAGAGACCGTTAACGAACTGGTCTTCACCTTCATGACCGCCAGACAGCTTGATGGCCTGACCGTGAACGTTGGTGGGGATACCACCCATCATGTAGTGACAGGTCGGTACTACCGGGATCGGCTCTTTCACCGGATCGGTCTGTGCGAAGGTAATGGCCAGTTCACAGATGCCCGGCAGGCGGCTGTGCAGCACTTCTTCACCCAGGTGATCCAGCTTCAGGAATACGTGATCACCATCCGGACCGGCACCACGGCCATCCAGAATTTCCATCATCATGGAACGGGCCACAACGTCACGGGACGCCAGATCTTTGGCGTTCGGCGCGTAACGCTCCATGAAGCGCTCGCCGTCCTTGTTGATCAGGTAGCCACCCTCGCCCCGGCAACCTTCGGTTACCAGTACACCGGCTCCGGCGATGCCGGTCGGGTGGAACTGCCACATTTCAATGTCCTGCACCGGCAGACCAGCACGCAGGGCCATGCCCACGCCGTCACCAGTATTGATCAGGGCGTTGGTGGTGGAGGCGTAGATACGGCCGGAACCACCGGTGGCAAATACGGTTGCCTTGGCCTTGAAGAACACGGTCTCGCCGGACTCGATGTCGATGGCGATCACGCCACAGACATTGCCTTCGTCGTCCTTCACCAGTTCAGCGGCATACCACTCGTTGTAGAACTGGGTGCCGTTCTTCAGGTTCTGCTGGTACAGGGTGTGCAGCAGCGCGTGACCGGTACGGTCAGCAGCAGCACAGGTACGGGCCGCCTGGCCGCCCTCACCGAAGTTCTTGGACTGACCACCAAACGGACGCTGGTAGATACGACCTTCTTCGGTACGGGAGAACGGCAGACCCATGTGGTCCAGCTCGAACACCGCTTCCGGGCCTACATTACACATGTATTCGATAGCGTCCTGGTCACCGATGTAATCGGAGCCTTTAACGGTATCGTACATGTGCCAGCGCCAATCATCGTTGGGATCGGCAGACGCGATCGCACAGGTGATACCGCCCTGGGCGGATACGGTGTGCGAACGGGTCGGGAATACTTTGGAAATCAGCGCAGTCTTGAAGCCGGACTGGGCCATCTGCAGTGAGGCGCGCATACCGGCACCACCACCACCTACGACGATAGCGTCAAATGTAATAGTGCGAATGGACATGGATTACGCCCCTCCCCAGATCAGAACCAGACCCCACAACAGGTACACCACCAGAGCCAGTGCGATTGCCACCTGGGCAATCAGGCGCACGCCGGTGGCAGCTTTACCAAAGGTCAGGCTGGTCAGGTAGTCAGTGGTTACGCCCCACAGGCCTACCCAGGTATGTGCGGCAACAGCAATTACCAGCAGCGTATTGGCAATCTGCATGCAAACGGAACCCATGAAAGCCTTCCAGCTGCCATAGTCCAAATCGCCAGTGCACATCAGATAGCCCAGCATGCCGATCAGGTACACACCAATAATGACAGCGGAAACACGCTGAATGAGCCAGTCATACAGGCCATTACGGCCCAGACTCGTTACCGGGGTTACCATATCCAACCTCCTACCAGCAGAATCAGTACCGCAGAGATGATGAACACCAGTTTGGCGCCACGGCGGCCGCCTTCCAGGGTTTCACCAACGCCGGTGTCCATAATGAGATGGCGGATACCCGCCACCAGGTGATACAGCAATACAGCCAGAATGGCCCATACCACCAGCTTCACCAGCGGGGAGGTCATCAGTTCTTTCAGGTCCGCAAAGCTCTCGGGAGACGCCAGGGAGCGATCCAGCATCCACAGCAGAATCGGCAGCGCCAGGAAAATGGCAACGCCGGTTACACGGTGGGTGATAGATGCTATAGCCGTGACCGGGAACTTGATCGTGCTCAGATCGAGGTTAACGGGTCGCTTGTCGTTCACGGTAGCCTACTTATAGCCGGGCCCCGGAAATCTCGGGGCGGTTGTCGGGAACTTGGTAGCGTAGCTGAGATCAAAAACGCAGACTCTGATCTCAACAAGCTGCCAGGGCCGGGGTGGGCCCATCCATCAGAACACCACCAGGTGCGCTGACGGGCGGCAGTATATCGCCGCAACTTGCGCAAAACAAACGCTCCGCACCATTTAGGTACGTTCGCGTTTACCTAACGCCTTGATTTACAATGATGCACTTCAACGGAGCGTCAAAAAACGCGTTGCACCAGCACAATGCATAAACACTCCCAGAGCGTAACGCGCTGTTTACCCTACAAAAGTCTGACTCGTCAGTTCCCGGCTTCGCGTTGACAAAGGTGTGTCAAAACTTTACCTTCCACCGCGCTTTGGAGGACCTTCCTGCCCTACGGAGTCGCGCTGAGACTTCCAGAGGAACGTTCCCTGTCCGCCAATGGAGAGATTCCCATGACCGAGAAGAAAGCCACTCTTAACGTAGAGGGCAAGGATCTAGACCTTCCCATCTATACCCCGACTCTGGGCCGCGACGTAATCGACGTGTCCAAACTGGTAGCCAACGGCGTCTTTACCTTCGACCCCGGCTTTACCTCCACCGCTTCCTGCGAATCCAAAATCACCTTCATTGATGGTGAAGTGGGCAAGCTGCTGCATCGGGGCTACTCCATCGAGGAGCTGGCAGGCAAATCCGATTATCTGGAAGTGTGCTACACCCTGCTCTACGGCGAATTGCCGTCTGCCGAGCAGAAAGAAGAGTTCGTGAATACTGTCAAGAACCACACCATGGTTCATGAGCAGATCCGCAACTTCTTCAACGGTTTCCGTCGCGATGCACACCCGATGGCCATCATGTGTGGCGTGGTTGGCGCCCTGTCCGCCTTCTACCACGACTCCCTGGACATCAATAACCCGCAGCATCGTGAAATCACCGCGTACCGCCTGATCGCCAAGATGCCCACCATCGCGGCCATGTGCTACAAGTACGCTCTGGGCCAGCCTTTCATGTACCCGCGCAACGACCTGGGTTACGCAGAAAACTTCCTGCACATGATGTTCGGCAACCCCTGTGAAGAGTCCAAGATCAGCCCGACCCTGGCCAAGGCCATGGATCGCATCTTCATCCTGCACGCCGACCACGAGCAGAACGCCTCCACCTCTACCGTGCGTCTGGCTGGCTCCTCCGGTGCCAACCCGTTCGCCTGTATTGCTGCTGGCATCTCTGCCCTGTGGGGCCCGGCACACGGCGGCGCCAACGAAGCTGTGCTGAACATGCTGGACGAGATTGGCTCCCTGGATAACATCGATGCCTACATCGCCAAGGCCAAGGACAAGAGTGACCCGTTCAAGCTGATGGGCTTCGGTCACCGCGTCTACAAGAACTATGACCCGCGTGCCACCGTAATGCGTGAGTCCTGCCACGAAGTACTGGCTGAACTGGGCGTGAACGACCCGCAGCTGGAACTGGCCATGAAGCTGGAAGAGATCGCCCTGAGCGACCCCTACTTCAAAGAGAAGAAGCTGTTCCCGAACGTGGACTTCTACTCCGGCATCATCCTGAAAGCGATTGGAATCCCGACTTCCATGTTCACTGTCATCTTCGCCCTGTCCCGTACCGTGGGCTGGATTGCACACTGGAACGAAATGATCTCCAACCCGTACAAGATTGGCCGTCCGCGCCAGCTGTACACCGGCGAAGCCGAGCGTCCGTTCGTACCGGTCAACGAGCGCAAATAAGCGTTTCGTTATCGCCAATAAAAAACCGCCTTCGGGCGGTTTTTTTATACCTGGGATCCTCATCACCCTACAGTGATGTCCGTGCTGCGTACGGTTCGCAATGCACGCTGAAAATCCAGCATTTTTAAAAGTGTTTCTGGAATCTTTACCTCGCTTAGGCTCGGATCGTCCAGACAAGCAGGGCTCCTACAACGGCTTCGCAGAAAGCCTTGAACCCAGGGAACCTTCCAGCAACGGTTAATCCAATCAGCGTAGCTCGTAGCTCGTAGCTCGTAGCTCGTAGCTCGTAGCTCGTAGCTCGTAGCTCGAATCAGGTTTGCCAACCCTGCTCCTCCATGCAAGCATCTCCCTTTCGCTTGCAAAGGATCCGGACACCCCATGAAAAAAATCATCGCCCTGTTAATTCTGGCAGCTATTGCTGGCTACCTGTTTTTCTGGCCTGTGCCCATCGAGCCTGTCGCATGGAAAGCACCAAAAGCACCTGCGCTTGAAGGCCCCTACGCCGTCAATGCTGCGCTGGCCAGTGCCAGAAGCCTGGGTGAAGACGAAGGAGCAGGCCCGGAAGATGTGGCCATCGATGCTGCTGGCTACCTGTATGTGGGCTACGTGGATGGACGCATTGTGCGCTTCAATCCGGATGGCAGCGAACCTGATCTGATTGCCAACACTGAAGGACGCCCCCTCGGGCTGGATTTCGATCCGAACGGCAATTTGATTGTTGCTGATGGCTACAAAGGCCTGTTGAGCATTTCTCAAAGTGGAGCCATCAGCCCACTAAGCAATACCCTGGATGGCATCGACTACGGATTCACGGATGACGTGGATGCTGACAGTAACGGCGTTCTCTACTTCACCGATGCCTCCAGCAAATTCGGTCCGGCCATGAAAGCCCGTGACGACATCCTTGAGCACGGTGGCCATGGCCGACTGATTCGTTACGACCCTGCACGGGAACATGCGGAACTGCTTCTGGATGGCCTGCAGTTCGCCAATGGTGTTGCGCTATCCCAAAACGAAGACTTTGTGCTGGTAAATGAAACCGGCAGCTATCGCATCCTCCGCTACTGGCTCAAGGGAGAAAAAGCAGGCTCCCACGATGTGTTCTTTGACAATCTACCCGGCATTCCCGATGGCATTTCCGCCAATGGCAACGGTACCTTCTGGGTGGCACTTTTCAGCCCCCGTAACGCCATGCTAGACGCCATGTCAGATAAACCCCTGCTTCGCAAAGTCGCCTTTCGACTTCCAGAATTTCTGCAACCTCAGCCCGCACATCACGCTTTCGTGCTGGGCCTGAATGAACAGGGCGAAGTCACACACAACCTCCAGGACACCAGCGCTGGAGCTTTCGCCCCGATCACCAGTGTGGAGCAGTTTGGCGATACGCTCTATCTGGGCAGCCTTACCGAACCCCGTTTTGCCGCCTATTCCCTCTCAGCCGCTCCTGAGGTTGAAGCCGTAAAGGAAGCCCAATAATGACGGCCCCCAACATCGCGTTTATTGGCCTCGGCACCATGGGCTACCCCATGGCCGGTCATCTGGTTCGCGCAGGCCTCAAGGTAACAGGCTATAACCGCACTCTCAGTCGAGCGCAGCAGTGGCAAGCCGACTACGACGGTGCGAACATTGCCGGCACACCAGCTGAAGCCGCTCGAGGTGCCGACATCGTCTGCCTATGTGTTGGCAACGATGAAGACCTTAGACAAGTCACTCTGGGTTCAGACGGCGTCCTGGAGACGCTGACTGCTGGAGCCATCCTTATCGACCACACCACTGCCAGTGCCGCCATGGCCCGGGAGCTGGATCAGGCCTGCCGGGCACGGCAGGCCTACTTTCTGGATGCACCGGTTTCTGGCGGCCAGCAAGGCGCGGAAAACGGACAGCTGTCCATCATGTGTGGCGGAGAGGAAGAGGTGTTCAACCAGGCCCTGCCAACGCTCAACCTCTACGCCAAAGCCTGCAATCTCATGGGCCCCGCAGGCAGCGGCCAGCTGACCAAGATGGTCAACCAGATTTGCGTCGCCGGCCTGGTCGAAGCCCTGGCTGAAGGCGTCGCCTTCGCACAGAACGCGGGACTGGATGCCGAAAAGGTCTTCGCCACCATTAGCCAAGGGGCCGCTTCTTCATGGCAGATGATCCATCGTCACAAGACCATGCTGGAGGACAATTTTGATCACGGCTTCGCCGTGGACTGGATGCGCAAGGATCTGGACATCTGCCTTGATGAAGCCTCGCGCAATGGCACTCCTCTGCCCGTCACCGCTCAGGTAAACGACTTCTACCGCGAAATACAGGCAATGGGGGGCGGCCGCTGGGACACCTCCGCCCTTCTCCGCCGACTTACGCGGAACAAACCGGCCTGATGCAAGCAAGTCAGCCCCTTCACTGAACGGGCTGACGACCCGCCAAGGCCCTTCACTTGCCCACAATTCTTGCACCTTTTTCGGGCAGCAACGCCTTGGCATTAGCGCTGCCGATTTGCTGTGCGACTTTTTTGGGCAGTACATCCAGTAAGGGCTGATACCCATCTATCTGCCCGGCAAGGCCGCCAAAGTGCCCAACCAGATCACTACCCAAAGTAAAGCGATCGGGATATTGCTTGATCAACAACACCCAATCAGGATCCACCTTGCCCTCTTCCATCAAGTAGTGGTCCTTTACGCTCCATGACAGGTCCACATACAGATTGTCGTGGCGCTCCAGCATCGCCCGAAGAATCGGTACCAGCGTTTTCAGCGGGGGCTGAGAATCTTCGACCCCCCCGCTCGTCCCCGCATGGGCAAGTACAAAACGGGTATTTGGACTACCTTCCAGTGCCGCTTCCAACTCCTGTAAATAAATCGGCGTTTCCTCCCGGAGCGAGGTCAAATTACTGTGTAACAGCACAGGTAAATCATGCTCGGCCGCCACCTCGTAAACCCTCATCAGCGCAGGATGGTTGGCCCGCGGTGTCTCGCCTTCAGTCAGGGCGGTGAGCTGATCATGCCGGGTCAGGATCTCACCGATGCCATACCACATACCCGGATAACGCCTGATCAACGACTCGATCTGTTCAGCAGCGTGGAGATCAGTAGGGTTAAAACCACTGATAAAGGGTTTCACCCGCTCGCGCTGCTCCTGCGGTAGCGCTTGCACCGCCTGTGCAACAATGTCGTCCGTAGCACTGTAGTAATACAGCGGAGACTCATCTCCCAGGTAGTAGCGTGGTTTACGCGGTGCGTCCGCCTGCCACTTCTTCATCACCGGCAGTCCGAACAACCAGGCCTGCTCCACTCCCGCCTTGTCCATGGCCTCCATGAGAGCCTCCATGCCCTCTGTTTCCTGCATAAAATCCACATAGTGAAGATGAGCATCAATCACCGTCCGCTGCTCTGCCATACAGATATTCTGAAAGGCCAGCAGCACGCCACCCAACAACAGTGGGCGGATAAAGCGCCAAAACACAGGCATAGCAAGCATAGAGAGTCCCTGAAATTGCCATTTAGCCAACAGACCTGCGAGAACACCCCCTGGTTCTGCCAAAAAGCACCACATTCCAAGATTTTACATTAAGTCCATAAATAGACATAAAGGTGAATTACACCCATAATGGAATCCAAGTCAATCATCGCTAAGGTGTCAGCATGCAACCCTCAACACAAATCAGTACGCAGCCTCTGGATGACAGCGCCCGCCGTGCTGCGCTGCGTGCTGTGCTGAATTTACTCCGCCACTGGCAGTGCACCGAAAAGGAAAAAATGGCGTTACTGGGAGTCGGCCGTTCCACCCTGCACAAGTATCAAAGTCAACCTGACAGCGCTCGTATCAGCGCCGATCTGCTAGAGCGCCTCAGCTATTTGCTCAATATCCATCAAGCGCTGCGCACCCTGTTTGGCAATCGTGACAATATCTATGGCTTCGTGCGCATGGCCAACCACAACCACTTTTTCAACGGTAGCACCCCGATGGATGTCATGACTGGCGGCACAGTGGCAGGGCTTTACGAAGTCCACCGTCAACTGGATAGCCTGCGGGGTGGGCAATGGGGCTAACCTCTATCACGCCGACACTGCCCCGGTTGCAGCTCAAGCAACAGTCAGCGTTTCGCCTGGTGAATAGCAAGTTCCCGCCTATCCACATTTTTGACGATGTAGCGGATCAAACGGATTTTGACGCCCTTTTTGCCGTTCAGGCCCTGACCAACCCTCGCCTTCAGCAACAGGTCGGTCAGCTCAACCGGGTACCGGAGGATCAGCGTCCCTGGGGCATCCCTGGTTGCAATTACGCGCTTGGCCCCTTTGTCCATGTCAATCCGGCAGGATCACGCTTCTCAGACGGCGACTTCGGGGTGTTCTACTGCGCAGACCATATCCACACCGCCATCGCAGAAACGCGCTACCATCAGGAGCGCTATTTCCAGAATGTGGAGGGGCTGAAATACGACCGTATCGTCATGGGCGGACTGAAAACCGAATTCAGCGCAGAACTGCTGGATATCAGCCCGGCAAGAAAGCAGCCCCGATACCATCACCCCGATGATTACCGACCGGCTCAGGAACTGGGCTCTCACCTGAAGGCCCACCAGGAAACAGGCCTGAGGTATGAATCTGTCCGCGCCCCCGGCGCGCTCTGCTACGCACTGCTCACCCCCAAAGCCATCACTTCGGTCGTCCCCTCCTGCCACTACGAATACATCTGGGACGGCGAGAAAATCGCGCATATTTTGACCATTAGTCGCTTGAGCCAGCCCTGACAGGAGGCCTATGCTGGGAGCAACCAAGGAGGCCTTGTCATGCCTGCTTCGTCTTCTCTCAAGGCCGTCTGCCTGGATCTGGCGGGCGTACTTTATCAAGGCCCCACAGCCCTGCCGGGCGCAAGGGAAGCCTTGGCGACTCTGCGCGCCACTGGATTACCGCTACGCTTTGTGACCAACACTTCGCAGCGCAATCGACTACAGATCCTCAACGACCTTGAAACACTGGCCCTGGATATCCACCCCTCGGAACTCTTCACCGCACCTCAGGCAGCTCACGACTATCTCAAGCACCACAGTCTGACGCCTTACTGCCTGATTCACCCCAACCTGAAACAGGAATTTGCCGAGCTGGAAACCAACCAGCCCAATGCCGTATTGCTCGGCGACGCCGGTGACAAATTTGACTACGACCACCTCGACAAGGCTTTCCGGTTGCTGCAGGCAGGGGCCAGCCTGGTTGCCATTGGCGACAACCGCTACTACCAACTGGACGATGGCCTGCATCTGGATGCTGGCCCCTTTGTCCACGCTCTGGAATACGCCAGCGGAAAAACCGCCATCATCACCGGAAAACCCTCAAGGACCTTCTTCGAACAGGTTCTGAACAGTCTGGGAACCCCTGCCGAGGAGACGCTGATGGTGGGTGACGACATCCACGGCGACGTGGAAGGCGCACTCCACGTAGGTATGCAGGCCAGTCTGGTACAGACCGGCAAATACCGGGAGGGAGATGAAAACCGCATCGAAGGCGACTTCAGGGTGGAAACTGACATCCTGACCCTGGCAAAACGGATCTCAGACGCCCTGTAGAGACAGCAGCCGGCAGCACCGACCCCGTGGGAGCTTGCCTGCAAGCGAATTCCCCACCCCTATCTTCTACAGGCAGACTCCCACAGGGCCAGACTCCACACCGTCATGGTGTGCCACTTTTGCGTGTTGCATGGAGCGTCCAGCAGCCGCGGGGCGGCCAATAAAAAAGCCCCACTCTTTCGAGTGAGGCTTCTTTATGTGGCGTCCCCTAGGGGAGTCGAACCCCTGTTACCGCCGTGAAAGGGCGGTGTCCTAGGCCACTAGACGAAGGGGACGTGTTTGGTGGAGCTAAGCGGGATCGAACCGCTGACCTCAACACTGCCAGTGTTGCGCTCTCCCAGCTGAGCTATAGCCCCAGATACCAGTGAGACAATGTGCGTCTCGGTAGGTGCGGCGTATTCTACCGGCCACCCCTAAGCTGTCAAGCGCCAAGCGCCGGTTTTTTTCAGAATGAAGTCTATTTGACTACATCCTGAGCAAGCTGTTGAAAAACTGGACAAAATCAGGAGCAAGTTACAAGTTACAAGTTGCAACGCGATAACCGCTCCGGAAAACTGAAACGCCGACGCCGCGATTGAAGGTTCGGTCGCGGGCATGGCCTCAGAATGCACTAGGCCCCTCAACCGCGCCTTGCAACTTGAAACTTGCTACTTGTAGCTCAGCCCACCGGGAGATCGCGGTACGCCTTCTCCAGTTTCTTCATCTGCTTCTTGGACACCCCGCCCAACACCTCGATGGCATGGCGGATGCGCGCGCGGCTGACGTCAGAACCGATGATTTCCATGGAATCCACCACCGAGAAGCTGGCGCTGGTGCCGGCGATGGCGATGAAAACGGGCAACAGGAAGTCCTTGATCTTTACTTCCAGCGCATCGGCAATGGCCTTGGCATCGGCGAACAGACCATCACGGCTCCAGTCGCTGCGTGCTTCGTAGGTCCACAGCAAATACTGCAGCCACACCACCATATCCTCGGCACCATACTGCTTGTGCTCAAAGCTGGCCGGAGTAATGGCCGGCATACCGTTAAAGCAGAAAGCCGCCTTGTCCGCCACTTCAGACAGCGTCTCCACCCGTTGGCGCAGGTGAGGAATAATCTTCATGGCGTAATCGCGGTTGTAGGCCCAGTTGAGCAGGGAGTCGAGAAACTGCTCATCACTCTGCTCACGGAGCCACTGACCGTTCAGCCAGCTGAGCTTTTCCACGTCGAATACCGGACCACCCAGAGACACCCGCTGGATATCGAAGGCTTCCTGCATTTGCTCCAGGGAGAATTTCTCGCTCTCATCCGGCATGGACCACCCCATACGCCCCAGGTAGTTCACCAGCGCTTCGGGCAGGTAACCCATGCGCTGATAGAACAGGATGCTGGTGGGGTTCTTTCGCTTGCTCAGCTTGGACTTGTCCGGGTTGCGCAGCAACGGCATGTGGCACAGCACAGGCATATCCCAGCCAAAGTATTCATACAGCAGCTTATGCTTGGGCGCGGAGTTGAGCCATTCCTCACCCCGAATCACATGGGTGATCTCCATCAGGTGATCGTCCACGATATTGGCCAGGTGATAGGTCGGCATGCCATCGGACTTGAGCAGGATCTGCGCATCGACCAAAGCCCAGTCCAGCTCCACCGTACCACGCAGCATATCCTGGATCTCACAGCGACCATCAAACGGCACCCGCATGCGAATCACGTAGGGTGCGTTCTCTGCTTCACGGCGAGACTGCTCCTCAGCAGACAACTCCAAATCCTGAGGTTTGAGAGCACGATTCTCGCCCTTCTCTTTCAGCTCTGCTCGCAGCACATCCAGCTCTTCACTGGTACGGAAGCATTTGAACGCATGGCCTTTTTCGATCAGCGTCTCAGCATACTCTCGATACATGTCCTTACGCTCACTCTGTCGATAAGGACCATGAGGGCCACCGACATCCGGGCCCTCGTCCCAGCTCAACCCCAACCACTTGAGAGAATCCAGAATCATCTGCTCAGACTCATTGGTGGAGCGGGTCTGATCGGTATCTTCGATGCGCAGAATGAACTGGCCACCGTGCTGGTGGGCAAAGCAGCGATTGAACAAGGCTATGTAGGCGGTACCTACATGGGGGTCACCAGTGGGGGATGGGGCTACGCGGGTGCGAACAGTCATGCTGACTCCATATGTGCAAACTGGCGCGGATTATACCTGTCAAAACGTGCGCCATGTAGACGCCAGCCCGTCCGATTCTGCTATTGTTGGCCTGTTTCAGGATTATGACGTTGCGGCTGCCCTATTTGCGGTCGCGCATTATCGGCAATAACCAAGCAAAGGAAACAAGCATGCGTATTCCCTTCCAACGCTCCCTGCTCGTGGCCCTGGTGGCCAGCAGCACCCTTCTCCAGGCCTGCTCTGACGAAAAAGAGCCCATGGCCAGTGAAACCGAACAGACCGCAGCTGCCGCAGAAGAAACCAGCCATGATATGGCCTCCATGGACACTGCGGCCGAAGAAGCCGCACCGCAGATCGCTCGTTCCGCTGCTCCGGAAGGTGCCAAGGTATTTTTCGTGACACCGGCCAACGGCGACACAGTAACCAGCCCGGTCACTGTAGAATTCGGCCTGGAAGGAATGGAGGTGATTCCGGCAGGCACCGAGCAGGAAAACAGCGGCCATCACCATCTGTTGATCGATCTGGCTGAGGCCCCGGACATGGGCATGCCGTTGCCAGCCAACGACAATGTGGTGCACTTCGGCAAGGGCCAGACCTCCACGACTCTGGAACTGGAACCCGGCGAGCATACCCTGCAGCTACTGCTGGGGGATTTCCGCCACATCCCTCATGAGCCACCTGTCATGTCGCAGGAAATCACCATCACAGTGGAATAACGGACACAAAACAAAAAGGGCCTCATCGAGGCCCTTTTCCATTCCCAATCACTCATCGTAACAATAAGTGCGGAACCTTGGCCTCGCGGATCATCTTATTGGTGGTGCTACCCACAAAAAATTCCCGGATCCTCGAATGCCCATAGGCGCCCATCACCACCAGATCGACATTTTGTGATTGCTGGTATTCGTGTAGCGCAGGCTCCACTTCACCGTCCAGCACCGCCGTTTGTACCTGATGCCCTGCCGCCGTCAGTTTTTCTGCCGCCCAGTCCAGATCCGCCTCACGGTTGCCCACCGTTACCAGGTGACAATCCAGACCTTTGAACAACGGGCTGTCAGCCAGCATGTTCACCCCCTTGCGGGTGGTGTCACTGCCGTCATACGCAAGCAGGATGGTTTTCGGCTCGCGGAACTCACCTGCTGCCACCAGAATCGGGCGGTGCACAGCACGAATTACCCGTTCCACGTTATCGCCCAGCTGGGCACCGACCCCCTCATGCTCCTCACCTTGCTTGCCGATCACCAACAGGCGCATCTCATCTTCGAGGCCAGTCAGGGTGTCCACCAGATCACCATGGCGCTGGCGCTCTTGAGGACCGTCGACTCCCAGCGCGACCACCCGCTCACGGGCGGCTTCCAGCATCAGTTTGCCCTGCTCCAGTGCCACCCGGTTACGCTTGGCATCCAGATCGGCCAGCTCCTGCATCAGGTGCTCACGCCCCCCCAAAGACAGATTACCGCTGAAATCAGCCGCGACGGGATAACGGGAGTGATCCAGCACATGCAGCAGTGTCAGGGGGGCATCCAGTCGCTGTGCAGACCAGGCTGCATAGTCGCAGATGGAGGCTGTCGCTGCGGAGCCATCAATACAGGCGATTATATTTGTCATGGACTCTCTCCCTGGCTCAGTGGCCACCCATCAGTTTCTCGACCTCGGCGGGCTTGTCGTGCACGCCAAACTTATCCACCAGGGTTGCGCTGGCTTCGTTCAGGCCGATGATATTCACTTCGGTGCCCTCGCGACGGAACTTGATCACTACCTTGTCCAGCGCACCAATTGCGGTGATATCCCAAAAGTGCGCTCGGTGAACATCAATGGTGACCTTATCAATGGCTTCCTTGAAATCAAACGACCCGAGGAACTGCTCGGAAGAGGTAAAGAACACCTGCCCCACAACCTGATAAACACGGTGCCCGTCGGCCTCATCCTCAGATGCCTGCACATAGAAAACACGCCCGACCTTGTTGGCATAGAACAGCGCGCTGAGGATCACCCCCACACCAACACCAATCGCCAGGTTATGGGTCGCGAGGGTCCCGGCCACGGTCGCCAGCATCACCACCGTACTGCTCCACGGGTGTTTCATCGTATTGGTGATGGACTCCCAGCTGAAAGTACCGATGGAGACCATGATCATCACGGCCACCAGAGCCGCCATCGGGATCATGGAAACCCACTTGCCCAGGAACACCACCAGAATCAGCAAGAAGACACCAGCCACCAGCGTAGACAAACGCTTGCGGCCACCGGATTTCACATTGATCACGGACTGCCCGATCATTGCACAACCGGCCATGCCCCCCAGCAGCCCCGCCGCAATATTGGCAATACCCTGCCCCTTGCATTCACGGTTCTTGTTGCTGGTGGTATCGGTCAGTTCATCCACAATGGTGGCGGTCATCATGGATTCCAGCAAACCCACCACGGCCAACCCAAGGGAGTACGGCAGGATGATCTGCAACGTCTCCATGTTGAGAGGAATGTCCGGCAACAGGAACATCGGCAGACTGTCTGGCAGCGCCCCCTTGTCCCCCACGGTAGGCACATCCAGGCCCATCCACAGCGCCAGACCCGTCACCAGCACAATGGAAATCAGCGGGGACGGCACTGCCGTAGTCAGATAAGGCAGTAAATAAATGATCGCCAGCCCAAGCCCGGTCAGCGCATAGACGTGCCAGGTCACATTGGTCAGCTCGGGTAGCTGGGCAATGAAAATGGAAATCGCCAGGGCATTCACAAAGCCCGTCACCACCGAGCGGGAGACGAACCGCATCAACTGATCCAGCCTGATAAAACCGGCAATAATCTGGAACACCCCGGTCAGCACCGTGGCCGCCAACAGGTACTGAAGACCGTGATCTTTCACCAGATCGGTCATCAACAGCGCCATGGCCGCCGTGGCGGCGGAAATCATGCCCGGTCGACCGCCGGCAAAGGCCGTAACAACGGCAATACAGAAAGAGGCATACAGCCCCACCTTGGGATCCACACCGGCAATGATCGAGAAAGCAATGGCTTCCGGGATCAATGCCAGCGCGACAACGGTGCCGGCCAGCACATCCGCACGGATATTACTGAACCATTCCTGCTGAATAGAACGAAACATGAAATCAGTACCTTGACGACGATACGAGACGCGCGGCAAAGCAAAGTTGCCCACGTAGAAAGGTCGCGGAGTCTACCAGATCCACCAGGCGCAAGACAGGCAGCCCATCCGGGGGCTACGCCAAAGCGCCATGACATGCGACAATGCGCCCCCCTGTTCACAGCCTTCACAATGCCGCCCAATCCTATGATCCAGACCCCGACATCCGCCCTGCCGCCGCTGGATCGCCGCCTCAGCGTGGCACCCATGATGGAATGGACGACCAGGGACTATCGTTATCTGGCCAGATTGATCACCCGGCATACCCTGCTCTACACCGAAATGGTGGTGGCTCAGGCCATTATCCGCGGCGACCGTGACCGCTTTCTGGCATTCAACCATGAAGAGCACCCAGTGGCGCTGCAGCTGGGTGGCTGCGACCCTCAGGAACTCGCCGAAGCGGCCCGAATCAGCGAGCAGTATGGCTACGACGAGATCAATCTGAATGTGGGCTGCCCATCCGACCGGGTACAACAGGGCAAGATCGGCGCTATTTTGATGGCAGAACCAGACCTGGTGGGGCGCTGCGTGGAAGCCATGCGTTCGGCTGTTTCAGTGCCCGTTACCGTGAAAACCCGTATCGGCATCGACGATCAGGATGACTATGATTTCCTGTTCCGCTTTGTCGAGCGCATGGAACAAGCCGGCTGTACCAGCCTCACCATCCATGCCCGCAAGGCCATTCTGAGCGGGCTATCGCCCAAGGAAAATCGCGAAATTCCACCGCTGATCTACCAGCGCGCCTATGCCATCAAGCAGGCCTTCCCGCACCTCGAGATCATTCTCAACGGTGGCGTGAAAACACTGCAGGAAGTGCACGACCACATGGGCGAAGTGGATGGCGTAATGATTGGCCGTGAAGCTTATCAGAACCCCTATTTCCTCGCCGAGGCAGACCGTATCGTGTTTGGAGACCACCACCCGGTCGCCAGCCGTCGCGAGATTGCAGAACAGTTCCTGCCCTATGTGGAGCGCCGCTTCGCTCTGGGCCATGCTCCCAAACACTCGCTGCGGCACATCCTCAACCTTTTCCAGGGCGAACCCGGGGCCCGCAAGTTCCGCCGCCACCTGAGCGAGAACATGCACAAGCCCGACACGACCCCACAAGTGCTAATGGACGCTCTGGCGCAACTGCCTTAGCCTGTAGGCAGGCAACTCTTTCACAGAGGTCGGCACTAACATTGCTTACCTTTGTCGTACCACCTTGGTCCGCTTTGGCGAGACGCGAGTAACGAGTTTCGAAAGGCAAAAGATTGTTGGTTTTCGAAACTCGCTTCTCGTAACTCGCCCCTGAGCACCAAGCAAGAATCCTGTCATATGGCGGATGTAACCTCCCCCGCCATGACAACACAAGGAATGGAAACCGTGAATAAACGCGAACAGCTCGCCCAATGGACCTCCCTGGTTGCCGATACCGGCGATCTCGACATGATCGCCGCACTGGCACCGGAAGATGCCACCACCAACCCCTCTCTTCTGCTGGCTGCGGCCCGTGACGAGCGGTATCGCGAACTGCTGGACCAAGCCGCCGAGCTGACCCGTGCACTAGGCCACGCTGGTGACATCAACTGGCTGACCGACACCAGCGCCTGTCTTGCTGGCCAGGCCATTCTGGAGCGGGTGCCGGGATTAGTGTCGACAGAAGTAGATGCAAGGTTGTCATTCGATACTCGCGCCACCGTCGAGAAAGCCCGACGCCTGATCAGCATCTACCGGGAACTGGATGTGGATCCCTCCCGGATTCTGATCAAGATTGCCGCTACCTGGGAAGGCATTCGCGCCGCTCAGATTCTTGAGGAAGAAGGAACGCGCTGTAACCTTACCCTGGTGTTCAACCAGACCCAGGCCCTGGCGGCTGCCGAAGCGGGAGCCACGTTGATTTCTCCCTTCGTGGGCCGCATCTACGATTGGCACCGCAAGAACGGCATGGAGATCAATACGCCGGAAGACGACCCCGGGGTTATTTCCGTACGGCAAATATTCAATACCTTCAAAGCCCGTGGGCTGGACACCATCGTGATGGGCGCCAGCTTTCGCAATGCAGACCAGATTGAAGCGCTGGCCGGCTGTGACAAACTCACCATCAGCCCGGCCCTGCTGGAGGAACTTGCTGGCCGCGACGGCAGTCTTACCCGTAGGCTGGACCCTGAACTGGTGGCTCCTGAAGATAGCTGGACGCCAGTGAGCGAAGCCGGCTTCCGCTGGCAAATGAATGATGACCCCATGGCCTGTGACCTGCTGGCAGACGGCATTCGCCGTTTCGCCAAGGATCAACTGGCCCTGGAAGCGCTGTTGAAGTGAAACATCACTGAGAATTAAGGAGCCGATTTGCGCTGGTTGAACCAATTATTCGGAACCGACAACCACACTCCGGAAACCACTCAGCATGATCTGCATCGTGCTGCGGCCGCCTTGTTGCTGGAAGTGGCGCGTACCGATGGCGAAGTGGACGAAGACGAAACCCGCCATCTACTGGAAACCGTACAAACCCGCTGGCATCTTGATCCGGTCGAGATGCAGGACATTCTCGGCGAAATCGAGTCACGCCTCGACCAGGCCACCGACCTGTTCGAATTCACTGCCCCACTGCGCGAACACTGGGACCCGGAAACCCGCGTCGCCCTGATCGAAGACATGTGGTCCATGGCCGCCGCCGACGGCAAAGCCGACGTCCACGAAGAACACATGATCCGACGCGTCAGCGACCTGCTCTATGTGTCACATGGGGATTATATAAGGGCGAAGATGAAGGCGCTTGAAGGCAGTGAACAGTGAATAGTTAACAGTGAACAGCTGCGCGATCAGCGCACTTTTTGAATTTACAGCGCAAGAGGCCGCGTCCAAGAGTTGAGCGCGGCCTCATTGCTTACAAATCAAGAAAAGCGCTGTTCGCGCAGCTGTTCACTATTCACTGTTAACTGTTCACTGCCTCACCAGTCCTCATACTCCTGCTCCATCTCGCTATCGCGCTGTTCAATGTCCGGGAAGCGCAGGGATGGCATGTCGCCGGTTTCGAAGCGACGACGTTGCAGGTAGGCGTTGCGCAGGAAGGTGTAGCGATCTCCCACGATGTTCCTTTCCAGATCCAGTAGATCTGCACGTAAATCCACCACATAGACCGCAGTGAAGCTGTGGCGGGTCAGGTCGTGATCGATATAGTGGCGCAGACGCATGAAGTCTTCCGGCAGGATCGCTGCCGCGTCCCGACCGGTGGAGGGGCCAAAGAAAGGCAGTACCAGATAGGGGCCTTCCGGCACCCCCCAACGCGCAAACGTCAGACCAAGATCCGTATTGTGCTTGCGCAGGCTGACCTTGCTGGCCACATCGAACAGGCCGCCAATGCCAAGGGTGCTGTTGACCGCAAAACGGCCCCAGTTCTGTCCCACATGATTCCATCGCCATTGCAGGACACTATTCAGACCACTGCGAAAGTCTCGCAGGTTCTCGTAAAAGCGGGTGATCGTGTCATCCATCCACTGAGGCGTGACCTTGCGATAGCCCTTGGCCACCGGCTTCAGACCGTATTTGTCCATCAATTCATTGAAGGCAAAGGTCTTGCGGTTAAAGCCTTCCCAGGGGTCGGCATACTGGTCTTGGCCAGCCGGGGCGTCAAAGGCTGTAGTCGGCTCTCCCCAGTCCTCTTCATCCTCGGCGAGAGAATGCACTGGCAGGCTTAGCAGCAATGTCAGAAACAGGTAGCGCACAGTCACCCCGGTCAACCGGCAAGTCAAAGAGGCCTATTATAGAGAGGAGCTGTTGGCCCCGTAATAGGTCAGGCAAGGCAGCTTACGCAACTCTGACAGTTTTTACACTGTTTCAGGAGGAAGCCAGCGACGAGCCACCCAATAGTCCAGGCTCAGATACCGTCCTCCTCCCCAGAAAAACAACGCCAGCAGCATGACAAAGTAACTCATGGCAAATTCGATACCGTTGTTCAGAACCACAAACCCGCCCTTCTCGGTCAACCAGTCATAATGGCCATGCTCTTTGAGGATAGCGCGCGCACGGCTTAGCCTCTCCCCTGCTTCAACACTGTTTTTCAGGCTGCCTTCCGCCCCGGGGAAACCGACTTTGGCCAGCGGTGCCGCCATACTCGTTGCCGGATTGGTCGGCGTGATGGCAAACCAGCCATGCTCCCAATGCACCGTGGCCATGGCAACCAGCATGGTCACCATCAAAGGCAAGGCAATGTAGCGAGTCAGCAGGCCAATCAACAACAGAACGCCCCCTACCAGCTCGGTGGCAGTCGCCAGAAATGCCAACACCAGCGGGAAAGGCAGTCCCAGCCCCCACTCTTCATTGCCAAACCAGGCAACTGTACTCTCAAAACTCATCGCCTTGTTGTAGCCTGCACTGATCATGACCGGGGCCAGAAAAAGCCGCAGAGCCAGAGGGGCAAGAAAATCTACCACACGCGTGGTATTCAGAGTTTGATGGATCGTTTTCATCAGAGCGAGCATAGGGGACTCTCCGTCACAGATAACGTCTCCCGGCCCGAGCCACGCTGGCGGCATCTAGTCACAAGTATTGGCTTGAGAAATTTCGAAATCGACGGCAGCGCTTTGTCTACCGGTTTTCGCTTCTCGCAACTCGCTACTCACAACCCTTCTGATCACGCTCAGCCGTTCACACAAAAGGGCCAGAAAGGCATTTAACAACGCTTCAGCGTTGTCCCTATAAGGATGTCGCGTTCAAGCATTTGTTGCAGAATGCCACGAGAAAATTCTGTCAGCTTGTCTTCATCAAACTGCATTTCCCCCGCCAGCACGCTCACCACCTCGGCACCAGTCAGAGCGGGATTCTCATCAATCAGTTGCAGCAACCTTGCCGTAGGAGCATTGATTTCCATGAAACGAACCTGATCTTGCCGATTGCGGTAGACCAGAAGCCAAACCGGCTGCGGCAAGGGAGCATCAGGCTGAAAATCAGCACAGATCTCATGCACAGGAAAGTGATAGGACAGCACAGCATGAAGGGGACTGAGTTGCGGAATGGCCCGCAACAAGTCACCTTCAGGATGAAACCCTGCCTCAGGAAACGACTCGGTTGAGGCATCCAGCACCAGTTCCATCCACTCATAATGAGCAAGCTCCAGCAGGAACGGGGGATCGCCCTCTTCGCCGCCCTCCCCTGTGGCAAGATAACTGACGAACTCTTGGGGAATCTCAAGAAAATAGGGGGTCTGGCAGGCATGGTGTTCAAAGAAACCTCGCACCAGTCGCTGCCAGCGATCAGCACTCAGCAGCGAAAACAACACCGGAAAGCCCTGCTCGATAAAGCCATTTACATTGTTGAAAAACAGATTGCGGTAGATCGCAAGACGGCGCTCTTCGATACCCTCTGGAGCCGGGCGGGTATGAGGGTTGCGCAGGTGACCGGCAAAGGCCCGTTGCAGGCGCTGGAAGTCCGCGTCACTCATCCCAGTTTACGCTCTTTGGCAGCATACTGTTGCTGGTAACGACCAATCTCTCGGAGCTCACCAAACAGTTCGTCCTCACCAGGAAAGTTGAAATCCCGTTCCAGTAAGGTCGGCAGTACGCCAAATTCTCGGTAGGCATGCTGCAGCAGCTCCCAGACAGGGTCGATCACCGCCGCACCATGAGTATCGACTTTCAGATCGTCAGCCTCATCGAAATGCCCAGCGATGTGCACATAGCAGATACGTTCACCGGGCAAACCACTGATGAATGCCTTTGGGTCATAACCGTGGTTGATGCTGTTCACGTAGGCGTTGTTCACGTCCAGCAGTAGTTCGCAGTCAGCCTCTTGCAGGACCGCGTTAACAAATTCCAGCTCGGACATTTGCGAACCGGGAGCCGCATAGTAACTGACATGCTCAATACCAATAGGCTGCTCCAGAAAATCCTGCACCTGGCGCACCCTACCGGCCACGTAATGAACGGCTTCTTCGGTAAACGGAATCGGCATCAAATCGTAGAGATGGCCATGATCACTGCAGTAACTCAGGTGTTCGGTATACCGGCGAATATCGTGTTCACGCAGAAAGGTCTTGATAGACCCCAACAGCTCGAAATCCAGCGGTTCTGGCCCGCCAAGGGACAGACTCAAACCATGGGTCACGAACGGAAATCGCTCGGTAAACTTTCTGAATTCCTTGCCCAGGCGCCCGCCCATGGGAATCCAGTTTTCCGGAGCCACTTCCATGAAATCAAAGGGAGGTGATTCGGCGCGGGAAAGCGGGCCCATCAGGGCCCGCCGAAGACCCAGGCCCACACCGGACACTGGTGTCTTGTGGTTCATGACAAGCCTGCCTTATGCGCTACCGCACTTGCCTTCACCACATTTTCCTTCACCGCCTTTATCTTCACCACACTTGCCTTCGCCGCCTTTCTCGCCGCAGCTACCTTCGCCTTTCTTGTCACCGCATTTACCTTCGCCACACTTGCCTTCCGCGTGGTCGCCAGCCAGCTGATAACCGGCTTTCAGATCAGAAACAGCAAACGGGTTCTCTGCAGCATTGGCTGCTACCGGGGCGGCCATGGCAGTGGCAACAACAGCAGCGCCTACGGTGGCGGCAAGAGGGTTCAGTTTGGTCAGCTTAGCCATGTTGAGTCTCCATACGTCATTATTGAATGTCCAAAGCCGCATCCCCGAGCCAGGTGGCTCTTAGGCAAAACGGTTCAGGCGTTTTTGATGTAGCGCCTGTATCAGACAATATAGAGATGCGGCTGTGAGGTAAACGTTACGGAAGAAAGGCTATTTATTTGACCGAGCGCCAGAGGTTACCCTCGGGCATGGTTCGAAGGGGCCAAGGAGTCTCGAGTTGCGAGTCACGAGTGACGAAAACCAAGAGATGGTGTTGATTTTCGATACTCGTCACTCGTCACTCGTGACAGGGCAGCCAGAACCGCGACTGCGCCCGCTTACTTGATGCGGTTAACGATCACGCTGCCAATGGAGTAACCTGCCCCGAAGGAACAAATCACGCCATTACTGCCCGCCGGCAAGTCACTGTTGTACTTGTGAAAAGCGATAATGGAGCCCGCTGAACTGGTATTGGCATAATCATCCAGAATCACCGGCGCTTCCTCGCGGGTCGCCTGACGACCCAACACACGCTTGGAAATCAACTCATTCATGCTCAGGTTGGCCTGATGCAGCCACATGCGATTCAGCGATTCCACGGCGATCTCGGTATCCGCCAGGTGCGAACTGATCTGCTCCGCCACCATCGGACACACTTCCTTGAAGACCTTACGTCCTTCCTGCCGGAACAGCTTGTCACGGGCACCAATGCCGCTCTCATCACAGCGGTTAAGGAAACCGAAGTTATTGCGGATATTGTTGGAGAATTTGGTCTGCAAACGTGTACCCAGCACTTCCCACTGATTATCCGAGGTCGCGTCTTCCTTGCGCTCCAGAATCACCGCCGTGGCCACATCGCCGAAAATGAAGTGACAATCACGATCCTGCCAGGCCAGGTGAGCAGAACAGATTTCCGGGTTGACCATCAGCACGCGTCGGGCGCTGCCGTTGCGAATGGCATCAACACCCGCCTGAATGCCAAAGGTGGCGCTGGAGCAGGCCACATTCATGTCATAACCCCAGCCATGCTCCATACCAAGGGCAGCTTGCACCTCGACAGCCATTGCCGGATAAGGGCGCTGCATATTGGAACAGGCCACCAACACCGCATCCAGATCATTCGGCGTCAGATTGGCATTTTCCAGCGCCTGGCGGGCAGCATTGACAGCGATCTCAGCCTGGATGGAAACCTCATCATCCCCGCGCTCCGGAATGCTGGGAGCCAGACGGGACGGATCAAGCACACCACTCTTGTCGATCACGTAGCGCTGTTTGATACCCGACGCCTTCTCGATAAAGGCAGAATTGGAGGCATCAAGCGCGGTTACCTCTCCCGCAGCGATGGCATCGGCATGCTCGGCATTAAAACGCTCCACATACTGGTTAAAGGCTGCCACCAGTTCATCATTGGTGATGGTCTGCTCCGGAGTCCACAGCCCGGTGCCGGAAATAACAACAGAATAGCTCACAGCGAGTCCTCGCACTCGAAACGGGAGGGATTGACCCTCCCGGAAAAGGTGAATGGGTCGATTATCCGGATTCAGGGGCACGGGCGCAAAGGGCGTCTCCGCTTTTATCCCGATCTGGCCCGATTAACACAACTCCCATTGTTTGTTTAGCCGTTTGGCTGAGACGGGGACTTTCGTACCCAGTTGCTGGGCAAACAGACTCACCCGGTATTCCTGCAGCATCCAGAAATAGGTCTGCAAGGGCTCGGGCTGCTGCCACAATGGCTGCCCGGCTGCTCGGGTATTGTGCTGTTTGCTGAACGCCTCCAGCTCTGCGCTCTCCGTGCGATCCTTGCCAATCTGCCCTCCCAGTTTTTCCAGCCGGTGCTCAATGGCACTCAGATAACGGGGGTATTCCTGCAGCCAGGCCCAGGGCATCTGCAGCAGGAAGTCGTCACAAAACAACACCGAAAGCTGCTGCTTGAGATCCCGGTGGGCATGGGCCCAGGCTAGCGGGAAGTTTTTCTCCAACTTGGCCATTAGCTGTCGATAGAGATTGAACCAGCCTGCGATCTGCTGCAGCTGCTCAGCGGCCCAGGGAACAAAGTCGCCTCGGTGCGCATCCAGACGCGCCTTGAAGGCGTCGGCATCGCGTACCGGCTCAGCAAGCTGAAAGTGCTCGGCCAGCAGGCGCAGCAAGGCATAATCCAGCGCATGCCGGGCCATGGGCCCCTTCTCGGTCTTGAGCTTCTGGAAACCGGCCATTTGTGATGCCTGCTTGCGCAAATCGTGCAGCTGGACAGACAATTTGAAGCCGAGCAGGCGAGCGGTTCCCCAGCGATGCTCCCACTGTGCTTCTTCTGCCGTATCGCGGTAGACCAAAGTGACCTTGTCACCGTTATCCTGCAAAGCGGGATAGCGGCGTAAACGAATGCCCCCCATCTCCTGCTCATCGGTTTCGGGAAGGTGCCCAAAGAGCCATTCCTGCCCTTCCAGAGCAGGCTCTGTCGCTTTCGGTTCCGGCAGGGTCGCTTGCACCCCTGCCAGGCGCTCCTTTACCTCACTCAGGCTTCGCGCCTGGGCCAATACTTTCGGTTTACCATCCAGCTGATCCAGCACCCGGATATTCATCCGCAAGTGCTCTGGCAACGCCCCGTCCTGCCACTCTTCCCGCTCAACGCGTATCCCGGTCATGCGCTGCAACTCGCGGGTCATTGCGGCTAACAAGGGCTCATCAGGGGTAAGGGTATCGAGCAAGGCGCTGACGTAATCCGGCACCGGCACAAAGTGACGGCGACGGGCCTTGGGCAAGGCGCGGATCAAGGCTTCCAGCTTTTCCTTGAGCAGCCCCGGCACCAGCCAGTCGAGTCGCGCTTCCGGCACCTGGTTCAGTACCGCCAATGGCACCAGCAGGGACACACCGTCACGGTCGCCACTGGGGTCGAAACTGTATTCCAGCGGCAAGGTCAGATCGCCCATTCGCAAGCTATCCGGGAATTGCCCCCCGGCCAGCTCGGGGCTGCGCGACAGCAGAAAATCCTTGTCCATCAGCAGGGCCTTCTGCTCCGCCTTGGTCGCCTTTCGGCTGTACCAGCTCATCAGGCCCGCTACCGTATTCAGAGAGGCTGGCAGACGCGCATCGTAGAAGGCCACCCTGGCTTCTTCGTCGACCAGGATATCCCGCCGCCGCAGCTTGTGCTCCATGGCTTCCAGAGACTCGTACAGCTCCCGGTTAGCCTTGACGAAGGGCGGCTCGCGCGTGAGCTGGCCCATCACCAGCCCCTCGCGAATCATCAGCTCACGGGATTCCTCAGGATGGATCGGCCCGTAGTTCACCCGCCGGCCGCTGGCCAGGATCAGGCCGAACAGATTCACCTGCTCCTTGGCCATGGCACAACCACGCTTCTTCGACCAGTGCGGCTCGAAATACTGACGTTTAATCAGATGGGACGCTGCTGCCTCCACCCATTCCGGTTCTATTTTCGCTACCGTCCGCGCAAACAGCCGGCTGGTTTCCACCTGCTCGGCGGCCATCAACCAGCGCGCCTTGGTTTTCGACAAACTGGACCCCGGCCACACCAACGGTTTGCGGTTTCGGGTCGAGAGCCACTCCCCCTCCTCCGTGCGCTGCATGACATTGGTCACCAGCCCGGTCAGCAAACACTGGTGCAATGGCGCGAAGCTTGCTTCGGCTGCCCCCTCTTCGTTCACTGCCAGTTTGTTCAGCGCCCACCCCTGCTCCTTGCTGAGCAGCAACAGCTGGCGATGAGTATCGCGCCACTCACGCATCCGGGTTGGGGAAAGGAAGGTCTTCTTCAGCAGCTTTTCATACTGGTTGCGGCTCAAGGCTTCCCGCTGTTGTTCCGCCCAATGCCAAAGCTTCACAAAAAACAGGAAATCCGACTGTTTATCGGTAAAGGGCTGATGGGCCTGGTCGGCCTGCTGCTGCTTGTCATGGGGACGCTCACGAGGATCCTGAGCCGCCAGGGCCGACACCACGATCAGAGTTTCATACAGCACATTTCGCTCTGCGGCGGCCACCAACATGCGGCCCAGTGTCGGATCCAGAGGGAAACGCGCCAGCTGACGCCCCATGGCTGTCAGTGTCTGTTTTTCCGTCAACGCGCCAAGCTCATCCAGCAGGCGATAACCGTCCCGAATCAAGCGGCCATCCGGCGGTTCAATAAACGGAAAATCTTCTACTTTGCCAAGGCGCAGATCGGCCATCTGCAGGATAACGGCAGCCAGGTTGGTACGCTGGATTTCCGGATCGGTAAACGCTGGCCGGCCGATAAAGTCCTCTTCCTCGTACAGGCGGAAGCAAATGCCCGGCATGATCCGCCCACTGCGCCCGGCCCGCTGGTTGGCACTGGCCTGGCTGACCGGCTCCACCGGCAGGCGCTGCACTTTGGAATGCACGCTGTAGCGACTGATACGCGCCGTACCCGCATCAATCACATAACGAATGCCCGGCACCGTCAGCGAGGTTTCTGCCACATTGGTACTCAGCACCACACGACGACCGCGGTGCGGCGAAAAAATACGATGCTGCTCTGCCTGGCTCAGCCGCGCATAAAGCGGCAGAATTTCGGTATCCTTCAGATCACAGTGTTTGAGGTGGTGATGGACATCGCGAATATCGCGCTCCCCCGCCAGAAACACCAGCACGTCACGGGCCATGGGCAAGCCTTGTTGTCGCTCATCCCGTTGTATTTCCCGCAGTACCTCCTCGATCTGACGCGACAGCTCCTGCCCCTCCGTCGGAGGCCGGTAACGCATCTCTACCGGATATGTCCGGCCCGACACCTCCAGCACCGGAGCACCATTGAAATGCTCGGCAAAACGTTCGTGATCGATGGTCGCAGAGGTAATGATGACTTTGAGATCAGGGCGTCGCGGAAGCAGCTGCTTGAGATAACCCAGCAAAAAATCAATGTTGAGGCTACGTTCGTGGGCCTCATCAATGATCAAGGTGTCATATTGATTGAGAAAGCGATCCTGTTGGATTTCATTGAGCAACATACCATCGGTGAGCACCTTGATCAGGCTGGTCTCGCTCACCTGCTCCGCAAAACGCACCTTGAACCCCACCGCGCCACCCAGCGGGCTGTGGAGTTCTTCCGCCACCCGGCTGGCCACCGCCCGTGCTGCAAGACGTCGCGGCTGGGTATGGCCAATCGTGCCTTCAATTCCTCGTCCCAGCTCCAGACAGATTTTTGGTAGCTGGGTGGTTTTCCCGGAGCCGGTTTCCCCGGCGATCACCACCACCTGATGATCGCGCACCGCCGCCTTGATCTCTTCACGGCTGGCCACCACAGGCAGGTCCGGCCATTCCAGTGCAGGCATGGAAGCCAGGCGCTGTTCACGGTTGGCAATGGATGCGGCCATTGCCGTGGCCAGCTTGTCCATGGCCGACTGGCTACGCTTTTCCTCAGGCAGACGCGCCAACCCATCCACGCGCTTTTTTAAACGAAAGCGGTCGGCATGGCGGACGTTTTTCAACTGGTTGTATAACGACTTCAGAGACATGAGTGAACAGTGAATAGTTAACAGTTAACAGCGCCCGAACACGCACTGGGGTGACAGCTCGGCAGTGGCCATGACTTCAGATTTTGATTTTCACTATTCACTCTTAACCGTTCACTTTTCACTAACATGCAGCCATGCCTTCCCTTTCTCGGTCAGCCCGCCCTTGGCAATGCTCAGGAAGGCCGTACTGGGTTCACTGGGACCGATTTTTACCTTGAAGGTCATCAGTTCATCACGACGGAAAGCATGCAACTCCACGGTCTCACCCGGCAAGAAGTTGGCCAGCAGGTTATCCAGGTTGGCATTAGTGGCCTGCAAGCCGTCGACCGCGATAATGATATCCCCTGCCGACAGGCCCGCCGCCATGGCCGGCCCCTGCTCAAACGCCACCGCAATCTTGGCACCCACCGGATCCGCCACCATGCGAGCCCCAAGATGAGGAATACCTTCCTTGCCCGGCTTGCCACCGTTATCAGCATGCCCCGCAGCACTCCGCCAGTTCAGCTCCACGCCGCGCTCCGCCAGTAATTCAGCCAAAGGCAGATCTTCCGTGCTGTAGAGAGCCTGTTCGAAGAAAGCGGAAAGATCACACCCTGAGACCTCTTCCGCCAGCGGCTGAATACCCTGCTCCGGCACCCCTTCCCCGGTTTGCCCGTAGCGGCTCCAAAGCACACGCATCAGGTCATCCAGCGACTTTTGCTCATGAGTGGCGTTGCGAATGGTCAGATCCAGCGCCAGCGCTACCAGTGAGCCCTTGGTGTAGTAGCTGACGATGGCATTGGGTGCATTCTCGTCTTGCTGATAAAAACGCGTCCAGGCATCAAAACTGGATTCCGTCACGGTTTGCTTGAAACGCCCCTGCCCTCGATAAACGCGGGTCAGGGTTTGTCCCAGCAATTCCAGATAACTTTGCGCCGGGATCAGTCCGGTGCGCGCCAGAAACAGGTCATCGTAGTAACTGGTAATCCCTTCGAAAGCCCACAACAGCTCGGTATGCACTTCGCTGGAAAGCTCAAACGGCGTAAAGGCCGCTGGCTTGATCCGTTTCACGTTCCAGGTATGGAAATACTCGTGGCTGCACAGGCCAAGATAGGTGCGATAGCCATCGCGCACCTTGAGCGGATCATCGGTGCGCTTGGGCAGATCATCACGGGCACACATGAGGCTGGTGGAGTTTCGGTGTTCAAGCCCGCCATAGCCATTCCCGGTGACCAGCGTCATGAACAAATAACGATCCATGGGAGCCGGTTCACCAAACATGCGGATATGGTGCTCACAAATCGGTTTCAAATCCCGACACAAGCGCGCCATGTCTGCATGGTGACGACCAGACAGCACTACCCAATGGGGCACTCCACAGGCCTCAAACTGGGCATAGTCGAACGGCCCCATCTCAGCCGGATGATCAATCAGGGCATCGTAGTTTTCGGCACGGAAACGCCCAAATGCCAAATCAGAACCGGACAGGCGCTCCAGCCCGGTGGCCACGCGCCAGTCTTCGTAACGCTTGCCCTCCGGTGCCTGAATCTCCACCTCGCAAGGCTTGTCCTCGTGCCCCATGGCCGCTAGGAACACACAGGTGCCATTGAAATAGCCATGGGTGGTATCCAGATGTGCGCCACGCACGGAAAGGTCCCAGGCGTAAACCTGGTACTGGATATGCACCGGGCCTTCACAAGGAGGGAGTTGCCAGGTCTGCTTATCGATCTTCGCGATGGGCAGGGTTTCGCCGTGGCTATCCGCCTCGATATGCACCAGATGCCGGGCAAAATCGCGAATCATGTAGCTGCCAGGAATCCAGGCAGGCATACAAAAAGCCTGCCCCTCGGGAGTCGGGTCCGCCACGGTCAGACTGACTTCAAAAAGGTGCGCTTCAGGGCGCAACGGGCGAATCCGGTATTCAATCATGAAAACTCCAGGCTCTGATTCAGTAAAACAGCAACATCAAAAACGGGGGCCGTAGCCCCCGTTGAATGGCAAACGCGTGCAGGCTCAGATCATGTCATCCTTGGCCATACGGCTCACCACCGCCTCGGCGACACCCGCGGTACCTGCTTCCACATCCGCAGGATTTACGGTGGTGGATTTGGCCGACCATAGTAGCGCTTCCGGCTGCAGGCGGTACAGGTTCGACTCCAGGAAGTATTTTTTGTCATTACTGAAATAACCCGGTTCATAGACCGAGTTCTGGCGTACGTAATAGGTCTGCCCCATGGCACCCTGCACGGCAATATCCGGCGCATAGTTCATGCCACCCTGGGTGTAGTGCATTTCTTCCTTCACATCCACCAGGGTGATCACCAACGCCGATTCATAACCACGGCTGGCAATATCGGCTGCCATTTCACTGCGGGCCTTGCCTTCACCATAGTTCTCGCCCAATACCGGCAGGGAGGGAGAAGCCTCTACCTTACGCTCCTGAAGCGCGCTGACCACACGATCTTCCAGCACCGTACGGATCTTGCTGTCGTTGACCAGTGCAATCACGATCACCTTGTTCACGTGATCGCCGGGGGCATGCCCCTTAACCCGGGCAGAGCTGGTAACATCCGTATTGTGACTGGTGGCACAGGCACTTAGCAGCAGCAACGCTGCCAAAGTCGTCAGGATTGCTTTTATTCTTGCTATCATTGTCCGTCCTCTTGAACACAGCTTGCTTCGGCGGTCGCAGGACGCGACGCGGCCGGGAGATCATTATGACCGAAGAACGCCTCCATCACATCACCGATGACCAACACCGCATCGGCATTCACTACTGGCCCGCTGCGGATAACGACAGCCGGGGCGTGCTGGTCTGGCTGCACGGCATGGCAGAACACGGAGGCCGCTATGGTGCTCTGGCGGAACACCTCAATGCGCAGGGCTGGCATCTCTACTGCCCCGATCACCGCGGCCATGGCTTGAGCATCTCCGAGAGCTGCCCGAAGGGGCATTACGGCGATAATGATGGTTGGCAGCGGGTCGTCGATGATGCCTGTGAAGTGCTTGCCTGGGCACAAGCCCGCCACCCCCGGCTTCCCTGTGTGCTTGGCGGCCACAGCATGGGCTCCTTCATCGCTCTGGGTGCCGCGGAGCAGGCAGGTGAATCACTGGCGGGACTGGTGCTTTGTGGTAGCGACTATAACCCCGCGATCTACTACCGCATGATGCAATTGCCTATCCGGATGGTACGTCTGAAAAATGGCAAACGTGGCACCAGCGGGCTGCTGCGCAAAATGACCTTTGGCACCTGGGCAAAACAGGTTCCTGAACCCGCCACGGATTTTGATTGGCTAAGTGCCGACCCGGATCAGGTGCAACAATATATTGACGACGACCTGTGTGGTTTCGATTGCAGTACCGAAACCTGGTTCCAGCTCAGCCAGGGGTTGAGGAAGGTGCACAGTGTGGCGCAACTGTCCGAACTACCCGAAACTCTGCCAGTTCTGTTGGTAGGAGGGGAAGCCGACCCCATGAGCCACATGGGCAAGGGAATGATGGCACTGGAAAGCGTTATGCATGCCATGGAACAACCGGTTGAGGCCCACTTCTGGCCCGAAGGCCGTCATGAAATTCTCAACGATTGCTGTCGGGATGAAGTCCATCAGGTTATGGCCGAGTGGCTGCAGAAGCGAGTGACTACAGCCTGATTCACTCCAATCTGCCCCCATGAAGTGAAGGCAGGCCTTGCCGCGGCAAAGCCTGCCTGCTTGAGGGCCAAGAAGCCTCTCACTTTCTCGTCTCACAACGCCTATTTAAACAGGCTGTCGCGAATATCTTTCATGCTGTTCCTGGCACTGTCCCAGGTTTTTTCTGCGTGTGTCTTGAGCTCTTCCCACTGCGCATTGCTGTCATTGCGCAGCTGATCAAGCCGGGACTGCAGCTCCGTCCGCTTCTCTTTCAGCTCCAGCTTGCGGTTCTCCCATTCATGGCGAACCTTCTCACCAGCTTGGTCGGCCTTGATCTGGAACTTGTCGACTTCGTTATCAAGCTCATCGAGCTTGGCCTTGAGTTTCTCGATAAAAGCATTGCGATCCATCACAACCTCCTGTTAGTGACTGTTCCTGAATAGAACCTTTGGCAACAACAGAGTTTGGGATGAATCCATGCCTTTTCCAGTCCGAACTTGTAAAAGAGTTGCAAAGCGTCAACCCGGCTCTTCAAGCGCCTCCACATAGCCCAGGTAGCGGTTTTTGATTTCCCGCACATATTTCACCGGTTCAGACCCCCGCACATAGCCATATCTTGCCTGACGGGCATATTGTGGCTTCGACAGCAACAGCATTGCCTGCTCCACATTGCCGAACCACTTGTCAGGATCCTTGCCGAGCCGCTGCGCCAATCGCCGGGCATCCTCTACATGGCCATGCCCGGCATTGTAGGCGGCCAGTGTAAAATACAACTTCTCTGCCAGATCAAGCCGTGCCGGAAAGCGCTGCTCAAGCCAATCCATATATGCCACCCCTGCACTGACTCCGTTCTCCGGTTTTGTCAGATTACTGTAACCAAACTGGCGCCCCGTACGTGGCATCACTTGCAGCAATCCCTGCGCTCCCGCAAAAGAGCGAGCCTTGGGGTTGAAACGGCTCTCCTGATACATCTGCGAAGTAATCAGCCGCCAGTCCAGTCCATACTTGAGGGATTCCATCTTCACCAGTTCATCATAGGGCGAAATATCCTTGCCAAGGGTGACACGGTATTCAGCATGAGTGGCGATGGTTTTCTTTTCCTTGAAGTAGCGATTAAACGTGACGTTGTAGAACAGGCCGCGATAATTGCGCTTGATGTAATTATCCAGCTGCTCCCGTAGCGCAGTCTGTTCGGGTCGCAAGCCCCAGGCAATCTCCTTGGCTGGCTCAAACTGGTACAACACCGCAATATCATCCCGGTAGGTCGACTCCATCGCTGCCAGATGACTGTCTGATACGGTTAGGTCATAGATGCCGTGTGCGACGGCATCAATCAGCTGCTCCGTACTGAGCCCTTCAACTTCAACAATATCGAACTTCAACCCACCCATCTGCAGCGCTTTGAGAGTGCCATAGAAAGCACTGTCCGGGCTCACAGCCACCGACCGGCCAGCCAGATCATCCAGACTCGATAACAGAGCATCATCTGCACGCCCGATCAACTGCTCATACACTTCAAGATAGCGCTTACTGAACATCCACCCCAGGGATTCCCGATCGGGAGTACGGGTCATGGACGCCGCAATCACATCCCCTTCTCCGGCCTGCAGCGCAGCAAACATATCGCTCGCCGATTCTTCCACCCGCACGCTCACCCGCAGGTGATGGGTTTTGGCAAAATGCTTGATGAGCTCATAATCGAACCCCATCAATTCCCCCCGCCACATAAAGTAACTGGCCGGGTTGTTGGACGTGATGACCCTAAGCACGCCCCTGTTCTTGATCGCTGCCCAGTCGCGAAGTTCGGGTTCATCCACCGACGTCATCACCCGCTCGCTGGTGATGTATTGATTCATCTGATCCAGCAGCTCCTTGCTGCCTTTTCGCACAGCCCAGGCAATACGCCGCTTACGATTGACCACGGGTCCCTCTACCGCAGCTGTCACCCCCTCTTTCTCTCCCAGGAGCAGACCAAGCATGTTGCTGTCGATGATGGTGGCCGACAATTCACCACTTTCCACCGCAGCCACCAGCTCCTCATCAGACATACTGCCATCCAGCACTTCCACGCTGACATGCTTATGGCGACGGGACAGTTTTTCCGCCGTTTCCTGATAGGCAGTCCCCTCAGGAACAGAAATCACCAGGCCTTCCATCTCGGCCAGGGTTTTACCCGCCAGATCCGCGGGAACAACGAGTTTTTCCTGAACGGAATTAACCGGCGTGGAAAATGACAGGGATTTTTTGCGAGATTCCGTAACGGAATAATTGGTGACAATGATGTCCGCGCTACCGGCATTGATCAGGTCATCCAGCTCATTGAAATCATCGGCATAAACCCAGCGCGGCTCCAGGTTCACCGAGCGCACAAAGGCTTCTGCCTGCACCTGATAATCCACGCTGGGAATCCCGTCCCGAGGCAATGCGGAAGGCTCATCGAAGCGGGGGGCCAACAGGCGGATGTAGCCTCGCTCGCGCAGATCAGACAGATCCCCCGTTTCTTCATAGTTTTCGAACGTACTGACGGCCTCGCCGACCTCCGGCACTGCGTCACCGCTGTTGGAGTCACAGCCCACCATCAGGGCCAGAAAGAACATCAGCCAGACAGTCACTACAGATCGCATAACATTCCCCAGTCTTATCCCTCAACGCTTGAGCCTAAGGTACCCACATCCCCCCTGTATACTCAAATCCGACGAAAGTAACCGCCGCTTGTATCTGCTTCAATCACCCTCTTCTTCACTTTCACAGAGCAAGGCAATCAGGCACCGGGATCGTGGGGCTTCCCCGTTCGGGCTTGAAAACGATTCATGGCGGATTAGCGACAAAGCCCGATTCGAGACCATGATCAAAAGCTTATTCACCACAGAGAACACGAAGTTCACAGAGAAAATGACTTCCCCCCTCAATGCTCTCTGTGTCCTGTGTGTCCTGTGTGACCATTCTGTCTTTAGATAAGTTGGCAATCGCGCCGCCGCGACAATCCTACATGGCCGGCTTTACGGTGGAGCCAAAAACCCAATCCGCAATGAATAAAGGTTCATCGCGGATTCGTGGGAATGGCTCGCAGCAAGGTCCATTCCGTAGGAGCGTCGCTGGCGGCGCGATTTCAGACTCGGCGATCCCTTCAACCTCTCTGGTAAAACTGGCTTTGTTGCTTGTGTGGGAAGTTCAGCTTCCTGAACGAATGCTGCTGTAGATCAGGGCGCGCTACCAGAACCTTCATTCAGCAAGCTGAATCTCCCACCAGACGCCGATTTCACCCGGGCGAAGTTAAGCGCTGGAATCGCGCCGCGACCGAGCGCAGCGAAGGAACGCCTGTCAAGGCGGCCCCGTAGGGGTGAGCGGAGCGAATAACCGACGCTCCTACGGGAAAACCTTGGTAGCAGCAACTTCCCGGCAAGCCGCGATGAACCAAAAAAAGGGGCCCGAAGGCCCCTTTTTCGCTACCACTGATCAAGCATCAGGGCGTACCGGCACACACTTCATGTACACGGAACGTCTTGTTCGCGTTCAGCAGACCGGCGTACTCAAGCTGGATGGCGTCGAAGGCCACACCTGGGTCCGGTGCTGCGATAAAGCGTTGATCAGAGTTGGCGCCCAGACCCAACAAGTCCAGATCCAACAGACCACCGCCCACAGTGGCGCTCTCCACTTCGGTTCCATCGTCATAGTAACGAACGGTGATGAAATTACCCAGCAGCTCCAGATTCAGCAACGCTGAAGTGGGGTCGCTTACCACAAAGCCCACAACATCCGCGCTGAAATCATTTGCGGGGTCATTGGCTTCCACCGCAACCGCAGCACCGCCGTAGAGAAGCGCCACACCCAGGTTCATGGAAGCGAAAGTGGCGTTGTTACCATCGATAATGTTGGCTTCATCGTCTACACCGCAGGCAAGACACAGACCCAGAGAGCCGCCCAGCGCAGTGTAATCCGTATTGCCAATGGACTGATAAGTGGAGGTGGCGGAACAAGTAAAGCCATCGTCATCACACACATCACCCTTGCCGTCACCGTCGCCGTCAGCCTGGTCGTTGTTCGCAATCAGCGGGCAGTTGTCGGTGGCATCCGGCTTGCCGTCACCGTCAGTGTCAGTGGGATCGCCGCCGCCACCGTCACACACATCACCAATACCGTTACCGTCGCTGTCAGCTTGATCTGCATTGGCGACCAGCGGACAGTTGTCGGTGTCGTTATCCACGCCGTCACCATCGCGGTCGTCGTCACACACATCCCCGATGCCATCCAGGTCCTGGTCAGCCTGATCCGTGTTGGGCAGGTTCAGACAGTTGTCGTTCGGATCCAGAATCGTGTCACCGTCACGGTCATCTTCACAGGCATCGCCAATACCGTCGGTATCGGTATCTGCCTGATCCGCGTTGGCGGTGTACACACAGTTATCATTGGTGTTGTCAACGCCATCACCATCCGCGTCGTCATCACAGACATCGCCAATACCGTCGCCATCCACATCACCCTGCTCCGGGTTGAAGATAGTCGGGCAATTATCTACACCGTCATCGATGCCGTCTTTGTCCTGGTCATTGTCCATGTCACAGGCGTCGCCGATGCCATCACCGTCAGTGTCTTCCTGATTCGGATTGGCCACCAGCGGACAGTTATCGGTGGGGTTATCTTCGCCATCGCCGTCACGGTCATCGTCGCAGACGTCACCGATACCATCGCCATCCTGGTCTTCCTGCATGGCATTGGCATTCAGCGGGCAGTTATCCACGTTATTCGGGATCCCGTCACCGTCTGTATCCAGTGAGCGGGTGTTGGGATTGTTGTTGCCGTTACCACCACTGCTGCCGTCGCCTTCGGCTTCACAACCGCTCAGCACCAGCGCCAGGGAGGCAGCCATCAGTATTGAAAATAAAGCTTTCATTGCACTTTTCATGATCTGTCTCCTTATTCGCTGACGCGGAATTCAACACGGCGGTTCATTGCACGACCGGATGCGGTTTCATTGCTGGCAACCGGATCCACTTCGCCATATCCGCGGGACGTCAGACGATCACCGGAAACACCTTGTTCAATCAGATATTCACGGACGGACTTAGCACGCTTATCAGACAACGTTTCGTTGTATTCGGCGGAACCGCTACTGTCGGTATGGCCGGCAATTTCCACGTTGAAATCAGTCTGGGACAGCAGAGATTGGGCCAGCTTGTCCAGGGTCGGACGAGAAGTAGCAGTAATCTTCGCTGAGTTCAGCTCAAAGCCGATATTGTTAAAGGAAATGGTCTGGTTCTTGAGAAGACAGCCCTGTCCATCCACCTTGCCTCCGGCAAGCGTATTCGGGCACTTGTCGCGGCTGTCTGGAATGCCGTCATTATCGCTGTCGGCTTCTGCAACTACTTTCTCGACCACTTTTTCCACTTCACGGGTCTCGTAGACAATCTTTTCTACTTCCACAGTGCGCGTGACGCCCAGCGGAATTTCCAGACCCAGAGAGACACGCCAGTCATTGAAACCACCCTCGCCATCGGAGGCGGTGCCTGACACGCCGTCGAAATCGTCATACATGTAACGACCTTCCACGCGTAGCTTGAGGCCATTATCGAAGAGAGGACCCGTCACTGCGCCCAACCCCACATTGGCGTGCAGGTTGATCCCGTCGTCATCATCGGGCACCACGTCTTCGTAGATACCGCCGATTTGGGCCAGTACAAAAGGCGTAAACCCTTCGCGATCACCGAACGCGTAGGCCAGACCTGTGCTCACGGAGTACTGGTAAAAATCCGTGGCTCCCTCGATACCGGAATCCAGGCCGAAGGCATTGCCTTCCGTTTCCCACCACACATGATCAGAAAGCTGGCGGCCGTAAATCAGACCACCACCCAAACCATTACGGGCAAGATCCCGATCATCATCGAGAATCAGGTAATGCACCATCGGTGCCAGATATTGGCGAGTCGGTTCAGCATTGTCCTCAGCGGCCATGGCATTCGATGCCAACATGACACTGGCGGCCAATGTGCTGATGCGCATGCATCCTTTCATGACTACCCCCCTTGGGTATGAATAAACAGTGCAATCATTAGAATAGGAGGCAGGAGCAAAAAAAATTGAATTACGGTGGCTTTGCGTTACTTAAATGTTGTGACGGAGTTCAAACTTTGCTTTTAGGTGAGCACTTTGTGAATTTCCGTTACACGCCGCAACGTCACGCATCCTGCGGTCAGCTTCCCCTACGTTATCCGAAGGCATAGCTGAGCTTTTCCCTTTCCCTGTCAGATCCAAGATACCCCGATACCGGCCTCCCGAGCCCACCGATAGGCGCTAATTTGCACTCGCCTATCGGAAGGGGCTGCCTTTTTACTGACCCGCTCCTTTGCTAATCCAAAGGTGAATGGGATGTGACACCCGCATGGCGCTGCTACACTTCGTATCTCTGAAGACGGAGATCTGCCATGCGCTCACTATTGATTGTGCTGTTGCCCACCCTGCTGCTAGCAGGTTGCGCCAGCACCACGGAAGTCACGACCCGCTTCACCAGCGAAGAGAGCTTCCCCGCCACCGATCGCATGCTGTTGGTGGCCCACACCCCGGAAGGTGGCGTCCGGGAAACTTGGGAACTGACCTGCAGGGATATATTTTCCTCCGATTCGTTGACCATTTTGCTCAGCCATCAAGAATTACCGTTATGGTATGAAGGTGGAAAACAACGCATTCTCGATTGGGCGCAGGACACCGGCGTAGACCGGGTTCTGGTCGTGGAACTGACCCATTTGCTGATTAATGCTGCCGAGCCACCGCAACCGGTAAATCAGCTCAACGCCATAAATCAGCCGCCCGGCAGCCCGCCTCCCACCTGGGAGATGGGCATTGGCGGCGATCTGAAGCAGGCTGACGTTCCGGATGCCCTTCGCCAGCATGGCGCTGAGCTGATCAATGCCCAGGGCAGCCCGATATGGACCGGGGTGGCGACTACTCATGAAGCCAATAACATGGTCGCCATCGCCAAGAGTCAGTGCCAGGCCCTGCGCAAGACACTACGAGAACAGGGATACCTGTAGCGCAGGCATGCCTTGCGCCCGGCTTGGGCGCAGCACCCGTTGCCGGTATCCGAACCAACACCTGACAACGGAAAACTCTCTATGACAGGCCCACTTCACGGACTGACTTTCATCGAGCTGGCCGGCATTGGCCCCGGCCCCTTCTGTGGCATGATGCTCGCCGACATGGGCGCCACCGTGATTCGCGTTGATCGCCCCGGTGGCAATCCCCACTCCGCCATCGGCCACACCGTCCTGTTTCGCAACCGCCAGAACCTTGCCCTGGACCTGAAGAAGCCGGAAGGCATCGAAACCGTCCTCAAACTGTGCGAAACCGCCGACGGTATCTTCGAAGGCTTCCGCCCCGGTGTCACCGAGCGGCTGGGCATTGGCCCGGAAGATTGCATGGCCCGTAATCCCAAACTGGTGTACGGTCGCATGACCGGTTGGGGCCAGACCGGCCCGCTGGCCCAGGCCGCCGGCCACGACATGAACTACATCTCCCTGTCTGGTGCCCTGCATGCCATGGGCCGCGCCGGAGAGAAGCCTGCCATTCCCCTGAACCTGGTAGGCGACTTTGGCGGCGGCGGCATGATGCTCGCCTTTGGTCTGGTTTGTGCCGCCCTCGAAGCACAGCGCTCAGGCGAAGGCCAGGTGGTCGACACCTCCATGGTAGAAGGGTCTGCCGCTCTCATGGCCATGTTCTACGGCCTGAAATCACAAGGGCTGTTCACCGATCAGCGCGGTACCCACATGCTGGATTCCGGGGCCCACTTCTATGAGGTCTATGAAACCGCAGACAACAAGTATGTCTCTATTGGCAGCATCGAGCCCCAGTTCTATGCCCAGCTGTGCCAGATTGCCGAGCTGCCGGCAGAAGACTTTGGGCATCAGATGAACCCGCCCAAATGGCCAGAGATGAAACAAAAGCTGGCTGCCGTCATCAAACAGAAGAGCCGCGATGAATGGAGCGAGCTCATGGAAGGTACCGATGTCTGTTTTGCTCCGGTGCTGAGCCTTGAAGAAGCGCCTTCACACCCGCATAACGTAGCTCGCGGTTCCTTTGTCGACGTAAACGGTAGCATTCAACCCGCTCCCACCCCGCGCTTTTCACGAAGCGCCCCTGGTGAAATCAGGGCAGCCACCACGGCAGGAGCAGACAGCCTTGCCGTACTTCGTAATGCGGGAATGGACGAGGATGCGATTGAAGCACTCATTGCAAGCGGTGCCGTGAAACAGGACTAACCGCTTTGCCACTCGGAGCCCCGGAAGAATCCGGGGCTCCGGGAAGCAAGGTTTGAAGAAGACCCTGAATGCTTCAGGGCTCCCAAGGAGACAACCATGACCCCGGTGATACCCGGCACCACTCTGGCGATTCACCCCGAACAATTTCCGGACGCCAACACCGACCTGGCTGCCGACGGCATTCGCCATGCCATTCTCGCTGGTGGCTGCTTCTGGTGTGTTGAGGCGGTTTACCTGAATCTGGAAGGCGTCCTGGCAGTCACCTCAGGCTATGCCGGCGGAGATCCTGCAACGGCCAACTATGAGGCAGTCTGCACAGGCACCACCGGTCACGCTGAAGTGATCGATATTGAATACGACAGCAACGTGATTCCCTACAGTGAGCTGTTGAAGGTATTTTTCTCCATCGCCCACGATCCCACCCAGAAAGACCGTCAGGGTAACGATCGTGGCACCCAATACCGCTCAGCTATTTTTTTTCAGAGCGCGGAAGAAAAAACCGTCGCCTCTGCCTATATAAAGCAGCTGGAAAGCGCAGGGGCCTTCACCGCTCCCATTGTCACCACGCTGGAACCACTGCAGCAATTCTTCCCTGGTGAGGCGTACCATCAGAACTTTGCGCAACGTAACCCCCAACAGGGCTATATCCGTGCTGTCGCCATGCCCAAAGTGGAAAAACTGTTCCATGCCTTCCCCGACAAACTCAAAGGAGATGCCTGATGGCCACGTCTTCCAGCGGCTATGACCTGACCCCGCTGAGCGATGCGGAAAAGCAGCAAAACGCCGCTAACCTGAGCGAAGAAGAGCGCCGCATCCTGCTTAACCAAGGCACAGAGCCCCCCTTCTGTGGCGGCCTGCTGGATAACAAGGAAGACGGCATCTACCACTGCAAGCTCTGCGACCTGCCGCTGTTCAACTCCACCAGCAAGTTCGAGTCCGGCACCGGTTGGCCCAGTTTCTACGAACCCTTTGACAGCGCACACATCCGTGAGCTGCGTGACACCAGCCACGGCATGGTCCGGGTAGAAATCCGCTGCGCGCGTTGCGACGGCCACCTTGGCCATGTGTTCCCTGACGGCCCGCCCCCCACCGGCCAGCGCTACTGCCTCAACTCCGCCTCCATGACGTTCAAGTCGTAGCCCCCCTTGTAGGACTCTCTGTGCCCTTCAGGGTGTGGCTGCAAGCGATCCGAGCCAAAGCGAGGTAAAGATTCCAGTGAAGCGAGTAACGAGTTTCGAGTTGCGAAAACCAAACATTCAGCTTTTGCCTTTCGAAACTCGCTTCTCGTAACTCGAAACGGTTTTGTTTCCCCGGATCGCTCTTCCCTCCGTCCCTTCCGCCTCCCTGACTTGACCGTAGAGCACAACGACCGATTCTGTCATTGCACGCTGTTACACCGTGTATACCATCGATGACATACCCAAGTTATGTCATGTGGCGTTGCTTGCCTGACGCTGCCGGATATCCACCAAGAACACTGGAGGCCCCATGAACGCTGCGACCCCTGCCCCGTCACGTGAAGAATCCGCTCAGGATCGATGGGCGCGCATTCCCGTCATCAAGACCGGCGAAGATTACCTGGCCAGCCTGCGCAACCGCGGCACCCGCCTCTTCCTGTTTGGTGAATTGATCGACGAACCTGCTGATCACCCGATGATCAAACCCAGCATCAACGCCCTGCGTGCCAGCTACGATCTGGCCATCGAAGATCCAGACCTTGCCACCGCTTGGTCACCGCTGATTGAGCAACAGGTCAACCGCTTCCTGCACATCGTGGAATCCCCTGCCGATCTGGTAATGAAGAACAAGATGCAGCGCCGCATGGGCCAGATCACCGGCACCTGTTTCCAGCGCTGTACCGGCCTGGACACCATCAGTGTGCTGCACTCGGTGACGTACGAAATCGACGAAAAGCACGGTACCCAGTACCACCAGCGCTACCTGGATTTCCTCAAGGAAGCTCAGCGCAAGAACATCCTGATTGCCGCCGGCATGACCGATCCGAAAGGAGATCGCAGCAAGCGCCCATCCGAACAGGCCGACCCGGACATGTTCATGCGCGTGACTCGCCGTACCGACAAAGGCATCTATGTGAAAGGCGTCAAGGCCCACATGACCGGCGGCTGGAACCAGCACTGGATCTGCGTACTCCCGACCATGAACCTGGGTGAAGCCGACAAGGATTATGCCGTGGTCGGCATGATTCCCGGTGACGCCGAAGGCATCACCTACATCTACGGCCGCCAGAGTTGCGACACCCGCTCCATGGAAGGCGGCGAGATCGACCAGGGCAACGCCCAGTACGGCGGCCAGGAAGTGCTGGTCTACTTCGACGACGTCTTCATTCCCCACGAGCATGTATTCATGGACGGCGAATACGAATTCGCCCAGGAACTGGTGACCCGTTTCACCGCCTACCACCGCGCCAGCTACGTGTGCAAAACCGGTTTGGGCGACGTCATGGTGGGCGCAGCTGCCTCCATCGCCGAATACAACGGCCTGGAGAAAGTCAGCCACATCCGCGACAAGCTGGTGGAAATGACCCACCTGAACGAGACCATCTACTCCTCCGGTATCGCCAGCTCCCACGAAGCAAAGAAAATGCCCAGTGGCATCTACATGAACGACACCATGCTGGCCAACGTGTGCAAGCACAACGTGACTCGCTTCCCCTATGAGATTTCCCGTCTCGCCCAGGATCTGGCCGGCGGCATCATGGTCACCATGCCCAGTGAGCAAGACCTGGAAAACAAAGAAGCCGGCGAAATCATCCGCCGTTTCCTCAAGGGCCGCGAAGACATTCCCACCGAGGATCGCATGCGCATCCTTCGACTCATCGAGAACATGACCCTGGGCCGCAACGCCGTGGGTTACCTCACCGAGTCCATGCATGGTGCCGGCAGCCCCCAGGCCCAGCGCATCCAGATCTTGCGTGGCATGGAGGTAGAGACCAAGAAGTGGCATGCCCGCAAACTGGCCGGCATCAAGCAGGAAGGCTGATTCCTGCTTGCCTGCACGGGGCGTCCTGCTAGAATAGCGCCGCCCCCCGAGGCACGCCGGTTTAGCTCAGTTGGTAGAGCAGCGCATTCGTAATGCGAAGGTCGTAGGTTCGACTCCTATATCCGGCACCACTTCCAAAAAAGCCGCGCCCGAAAAGGCGCGGCTTTTTTTGTGGGAGCGGCGGTTCCACCGCGATGTGCCGAACCAGGGTTGAAGCGCCGCATCGCGGTCGAACGCCCACTCCCACAGGGACGGGAGTTTTCTGCCGCAGCATGCCGCTCTTGTGGGAGCGACGGTTCCGTCGCGATGTGCCGAGCCAGAATTGAAACCCCGCATCGCGGTCGAACGCCCACCGCCCCTGCCGGCCGTAGGAGCGTCGCTCGCGGCGCGATAACCGCACTGCCTTTAAAAGATGGATTACCACAGAGATCACAGAGTGCACTGAGATAAAACAACGGATTTTCTCTGTGAACTCTGTGATCTCTGTGGTGAAAAAGGTCTTGATCCTGGTCTGGTTATCGCACCGCGAGCGGCGTGCCTGCAGCAGGATCACTTTCCCCCGAAGGCTTTCTGCCAGCCCACAGTAAAACTGTAGTCAGTTTCCATCTGAATACCGTGCAGTGATTCCTGCACCGGAGCCTTGTATTCAAACGCCAGACGGTGGCCTTCCAGGGCGCCGTTCTTGCCCAGCAGGTTCAGACCGACACCGATATCAAGACGCTGGCCGCCCTTGGCATCAGGGTCCGCCCCCGGATTCATCTGCGGGGAGATGGTGAGATCCTTTGCCTCACCATGAATGTCCGACCACCAGCTCTTGTAGGCAGCAACGGATACAGAAGCCCAGGGAGCCAACGGCTTGGCAGCCCAGGCGGTCAGGTACTTTCGCGACCCCAGCTTGTAGCCCTGATCATTCTCGTCCAGCGCGATCTTCGCGCTGGCCTGGGCACCCCAGCTCCAACTGTCAAACTGCTTGTTCAGGGTAATACCCGGGCGCGCTTCATAACTGCCAGAACCCAGCTGCATCCCATAAGGCAGCTGAACATCCTGCTGCTGCATAGGGATATAGTCTTCTTCCTCGATGGACCCGGTCGGCAGTCCCAGCACCAGATTCAGATGCAGGCGATAACCACCCTGATCGTAGAATTTGTACAAGCCCCCCAGGCTCACATCGCCGATACCAGAGGTTTCTGTCTCCACCTCACTTTCGGTGGTATTCATCATCATGGTCATACGGGACTTGGCCGTCATCTCACGGGTCGCATAGGGCAGCATGGCGACAAGGGTGAGATTGTCCGTAGGCGCATACATGCCGCCCAGCATGTGCATATCCATGGTCATTTCATAGGGCAGCACCTTCATGTTCATCATGCCCATACCCGGAATCTCGGCAAACGCTTCCTCGGTGCTCAACGAATCACTGCCCGATTTTGCCCCGCTCATGCTCATGCCCATGTAGCGGTAGGAAAGCATCCACTCGCCCTTGCCATGGGTATGGTCACCCATCACGGAAATCGGCGCGTGGCTGTCTGCACGGCCACCATCATAGTGGGCATGAGACAAAGCAGGCAGGCTAACCAAGCCCAGTGAAGCGACAACAGGAAGAACACGCAGAAACATAACAAAAGTCCGGTAGTGAGCGACGGACGCAAGACTACCGGCCAGAACAGAAATGCCAATGCGGCAAAGTGTCGCACCTCACCCCGAAACCTGAAAGCGTGCTTACCACTGAGGGAGCGTGCCTGCACGCGAATACCCCAACCTTTCGTCTGCAAGCAGACTCCCACAACAAGCCCAAAACACGAGAGAAGGCCTGCCACAGAGACCACGGAGGCCATGGGGATAATCACGGGTTATCTCTGTGTGCTCTGTGACCTCTGTGGTAAATAACGCCTTTGATTATAGAGAGCCACCGCCATTGCGGCGCCGATATTCCCCCGGCGCACACCCCTGCCAGCGCTTGAAGGCATGATAAAAATTGGCGGTATCGGAGAAGCCCAATTGCTGGGCCAGCACGCTCATATCACAGTGGCTGCCCACCAACGCCTGGCAGGCATAGCGGTGCTTCACCTGATCGCGCAGCGCGGCAAACCGGGTGCCTTCCTCCTGAAGACGACGCTGCAAGGTTCTTGGGCTCATGGCCAGAGAAGCAGCAACCCCATCAATCGTGATGTCGTCATTGCCCAGCAGATCCTGCATACGCAGCAACACCTGCCCCGCCAGGCCGCCACCGGCTCGGAACAAGCCGCTCATGACCTGATCCGCGGAACGCTTCAGCCTTTCATGATATTTCGGGAAAGCCCGTGGCAAGGCGGTCTTGAGCAACGAGCGGGGGAACACAATGGCATTATGCGGCGCCGAAAAATGCAACGGACATTGGAAAAACGTCTCATAACGAGCCAGTTCGCTTTCCGGTGGGCGGCAATGCAGGAACTCAACCTCCTTCAAGGGCATCTCACTGGCCAGCAGGGAGCGACCAATCGCCACCATGGTCGCCACCACCAGATCATTATGGATACGGGTACCAGTAACCCGTAGCTCCCCGGAACCACTCTCTACTGCCAGCCGCGCCAGCTCGCCCTCTTCGGTAAGAGTAAAGTCCAGATAGGGAACCAACAGATCCTTATAACGAAACAGCACCGCAAGCCCGGCCTCCAGCGTCTGGGCCGTTGCCATCAGATTGCCCAGCAAATCCAGATTGCCATAATGGTTATCCGCCCCGACCCGCAAGCCAAACAACGGGTCACCACTCTCCATAAAGGCGGTATAGAGCAGCTCATCCAGCTGCGTGAGGCTGATGAAGCGGTCACTGCGCCCCACGATGTCCACATCGATGCCCAAACGCTCAAACAGCGCCGGAATGTCCAGCTGGCTCCGCAGTGATACTTCCAGTAAGCCAGGCAGAATAGAGGCCGGCAGCAATGTTGTGGTCATTGGTTTCCCTCGCAGCTCCATCAAGCTAGAAAATCGTCATGCCATGGTCAACTGGCTGATCACAATTGGCCTGTTATGCCGCCACCTCCCCCGGTAAGCTATGGCCTTTCCTCAAGATCACAACAACAGACCTCAACAACAGGAACGCCCATGCTGAAACACTATCTGGTCGATGAAGTGACCGACACTCTCGCCCCCCGCAAACAGGCTTTCAAGCTGTTCGCCGAAGCCAGCAACTGGCAGAGCTGGTGTTCCGTGGTGCGCCATGCCCGTCTGCTGAATGGCGACTGGCGTCCGGGAGCCTTCCTGTTGTTTGTTGTGGATCTCCCAGGCCTGCCGCCGGCACCGGTGATCGTTCGCGTTTACGAATACAAGGAAAATGAACGTATCACCTGGGGTATCGACCTGCCGGTAGGACGCATCTTCCATCGCTTTACCTTCCTGGATGACGACGACGGCAATTGCCGTGTGCATCAGGAAGAATGGACCGAAGGGTTGTTGACCCCGTTGGTCGGCTGGCCGGTCGGCAAGCTCATTCACCGCTTCGACACCCGGTTTGCCGCAGAATACGCGGCCATGTTCTGATCGCACCTGGGGAGCCTCTGAACAGCTCCTTGCATGCTCAGCCTTTCAGGCTGGCTTGCCCTTTCGGCCAAGCTAATGAGGGGCGCAAGGCGTTATTCAGAGGCTCCCTGGACCTCTCAACAACAACGGATTGATCCATGACACATCGGCTGTTTAACGCCTACTGCCGGGCAGTGCTCGCCCACCCGATCTTCTGGCTGGTAATACTGGCCTTGGTGTGCACCTTCGCCGGCTGGCAGGCTCGCCATTTCCAGATCGATGCTTCAACCGATTCGCTGGTACTGGAAAACGACTCGGATCTGGAATACTACCGCAAGGTCTCCCGGCAGTACGGCGGCAGCGATTTTCTGGTCATCACCTACACCCCAACCGATACGCCATTGTTCCAGCGCCAGACCCTTGAGCACCTGCAAGCGCTGCAGCAAGACCTCAAGGCCGTCAGCCGGGTGAAATCCGTTTACAGCATGCTGGACGTACCACTGCTGTTCAGCCCCAAAGTCGAATTCAGCGAACTGGCCAATAATTACCGCACGCTGACCGATAGCGACGTGGACCTGCAGCTAGCACAGCAGGAATTCACCAACGTCAATCCGCTCTACGAAGACCTGCTGGTCAGTGATGATGCAGGCACCACCGCATTGCTGGTGACATTCGAGCGCGATCAAAAGTACTTTGACCTGCTTTACGCCCGCAACGACCTTCGCGAGCAACAACGCAAGGACGAACTGGACGCAGACGGCCTGCTACAGCTGGAACAGGCCAATCAGGCATTTAGCCAGTACAACAGTGAACGCCAGACCAGAACCGCTGACGAAATCCAGCAGGTCCGCGACGTCATGGACAAATACCGGGATCAGGCCGACCTGTTCCTGGGCGGTATGCCCATGATCACCACCGACGTGGTCAGCTTCATTCGTGCAGACCTGAAGGTCTTTGGGGTCGGCGTGTTGCTGTTCCTCATCCTCGCCTTGTTCGTGATTTTCCGTCGCCCCCGCTGGGTCGTCGTGCCCTTGGTATGCTGCGCCATCACCGTGACTGCGGTGACTGGCTGGCTGGGCTTCATGGACTGGAAAGTATCTGTCATCAGCAGCAATTACATCTCCCTGCTGCTGATCATCACCATGTCTATCACCATCCACCTCACTGTACGCTTCCGGGAATTGCATGAAGAAAACCCGGAGGCCAGCCAACGCTGGCTGATCAAGGAAACCGCCGCCCACATGATGCGGCCCAGCATCTACATGATCCTCACCACCATGGTCGGCTTCTCCTCCCTGGTGATCAGCGGCATCCGCCCGGTGATCGATTTTGGCTGGATGATGACCCTGGGGCTGGGCATTGCGCTGCTGGTCTGCTTCCTGGCCTTCCCGGCCTTGCTGGCCCCTCTGTCACCCGGCAAACCCCGGGTAGGCAAAGACATTAGCCGCCAGCTTACGCTGGCCTTTGCCAACTTCACCGAACGCCACCGCCCTACTCTGTTGCTGGTGGCAATGGTGGTCGTCGGTGGCTCCCTGTGGGGCATCAGCAAACTCACCGTAGAAAACCGCTTCATCGACTATTTCCAGGAAGACACCGAAATCTACAAGGGCATGGTGCAGATCGACCGCAAACTGGGCGGCACCACCCCACTGGACATCATCATCGATGCACCAAAGCTTGAAGCCCCCGTGCTGACAACGGATCAACCCAGTGAAGGCTGGGATGGAGAATCTCTCGACGGCGCCGTGAGCGACCCCTTTGCTGATGACGGCGGAGATCCTTTCGCCAGTTCAGATCCCTTCGAAAGCGAGGATCCTTTTGCCGACAGTGATCCCTTCGCGGACGCAGCCCCAGTAGAAGATCCCTTTGCCGAAGACGGTGGAGATCCTTTTGCGGATACCTCTTCTCAAGCCCAGTCACTCAAGGATGCCTACTGGTTCACCCCTGCCCGCCTCGCCAAACTGGTCGAAATTCAGAACTACGTCGAGAGCCTGCCGGAAACCGGCAAGGTCCTGTCACTGGCCACCACCTATGAAGTGGCAGAGAAACTCAATGACGGCCCACTGGAGTACATCCAGCTGATGCTGCTGGCCAAATTCATCCCCGAGGATCTGCACAAACAACTGGTCAAGCCGTACCTGTCTGACGATGGCAATCAGGTTCGTATCAGCGTGCGCGTGATCGATTCCGACAAAAACCTGAATCGCAACGAGCTGCTGGCCAAGATCCGCCATGACCTGCAAAACAACTTCGGACTGGAACCGGAGCAAGTGCGCCTTACTGGCGCCATGGTGCTCTACAACAACATGCTGCAGAGCCTGTTCGATTCCCAGATCAAGACCCTCGGCTACGTCTTCGCTGCTATCCTGTTCATGTTGCTGATACTGTTCCGCAGCCTGCCCGTGGCCTTGATCAGCATGGTACCCAGCCTGGTCTCCGCCGCGCTGGTACTCGGCCTCATGGGCTGGATTGGCCTGCCGCTGGACCTGATGACCATCACCATCACCGCCATCAGTATAGGCATCGCCGTGGATGACACCATCCACTACATCCACCGCTTCCATGAAGAGCTGCCCAACGACAATGACTACGTCGCCACCATGAAGCGCTGCCACGGCTCCATTGGCAAAGCGATGTACTACACTTCGCTCACCATCATCGCCGGCTTCTCCATCCTGGCCCTGTCCAGCTTCAACCCCACGGTGTACTTCGGCCTGCTTACCGGCCTCGCCATGCTGGTAGCCCTGCTCAGCAACCTTACCCTGCTGCCAGCCCTGCTGATCACCGTCAAACCGAAGCTGAGGGCGGGATAACCTTACCGCAACCCGCCGCCGCAGGGGCTTGCCTGCAAGCGATCCTGCGGTTGGTCACTGGCAAGGGCGAGTTTCGAGTTTCGAGTTTCGAAGATCAAAACCGGAAGGTGCCCTAGGGGGGGTTGGGGTTTGCCTTTCGCAACTCGAAACTCACAACTCGAAACTGCCCTCATTTGACCACTGACCAAATGAACAGTATATTGATCGTCCGGGTAGCCCACAGGCCTTCATTACTGTGACCCCAGGAAAGCCTGATGATTGATCTCCGCGCCCCAGGGACGGGGCCGGGCTCCCCGGACTTATTCACACAGCCTCCCTGCAAACGATCATTGCGGGTGCCTGCGGGCAAACGGCCACAAAAAAGCCGCTCAAAAGAGCGGCTTTTTGCGCAGCGCCAAGTCAGCATCAAATGCCATGCTGCTCCTGCAAGCTCTGCACCCGAACCTGCATATCGTCAGTCAACTCAGCATCGGTCAAGCGGTCGATGATATTGCGCAGCACCCGCTTCTCGTTATCATCAATCTCCCCATCCCGCATGGCGATCTCCACCAGCGAGTCGAGCTCATTCACATCCAGCTTCCCATCATCAGAGAAACAGTTGATCGAGCGGAATGTCATTTCCAGATAATCACGGCTTTCCATTCTTTATTTTCCTTTTGATTGGTGAATCAATACAAACCCCAAAGACCTCACAACAAGTCTTAATGAACCCTATCCTTCCGGCTTTTCCAACTCTTGCATCACATACCCCACTTCCTCCATCTTCTCGGTGAGCACCTGCTGGGCATCAAACAGCCCCCCGATTGTAGAAGTAAGGTCCGATTTCTTTGGCAAAGAAATCGATCAGAAACTCCGCCTCAAAGCCACCAATCTCCTGCTGGAGCTCGTCTTCGAAGTAGGTCTTGATCTTGGCGACCATCCGGTCTTTCTGGTCTTGAGTGAAGGTAATGTCAGTCATAGCCGAGATAGCCACAGTTTGATGTCCTCAATCACTTGCTCTACCCCGCTAGTCCCATCCGGCTTTTCAAATGAATGATCCAGCTCCTCATATACCCTGAATGTAATGTTCGGCTTGTCTCCGGAGAGTATTTTCGCCTGCTCAACCGCCAGTTCCACAGAAACATTCTTATCCATTCCCGCTTGAACCAACAAAACCGGCGTATCGATTTGCGAAAGCAGAGCCGTCTGGTCGATCTCAAACATACTCCTCCACCAACGATAACCATGCCCACTTACATTCATGGCAAACGGTTCTCTATTGAGAATATGGTTATAAAAGCCGAGAAAACCCTTTGAGGATTCATGATATTCCTCGTCTGAAAGCGCTTGGGAGGCGATGCTGTGCAAAACATCATCAATAAATCGGCGACCACCGCCATTGATTGAGACGGTAGCGTCAATATAGTCCAGCTCCACTGTGAGGTGATTAGCGACCACTGCCCCCTCACTTCCTCCAAGTAGCACCGTTTGCTTGTATTCTCTATCTTTCCTTAATTCCCCAATGACTTGCGTATAGTCCATCACCCGTTGCTCAGGGGAATCATTCTCAATATACGCATCAGGGCAATCACGTCTTTCAGGGTCATCACTCCACTCTAGCCCCGAGTCAATCCCATACTTTTCAACAGTGAGCACATCCGCCCCTGGCAGCACTAGTGAAAACTCATTATTGATTCGGTCATTGCGATAAACGCTATTGCAATCCGAACCCTGAATCAGCACCAGAAGCACATCACCGGGAGGCTCGGCGTCAGACAAGTAAAAATGTATCTCGGTCCCGTCCGATCTTTTGATCGTACTTTGCTCTGCAGCCTGTAAGACGCCGAAAGCAGTCATGGAAAGTAGAGATAGCGTAAAAGCAGGTAGATATTTCGTTTTCACAGTGCCTCAGGGCTCGCTCTATGTATTGGGTCGACATTAATTCTGATTACTTCTACTCGTGGGTTCCAACACTGTAAACCCTGTAGTTGTCGCACCGAAGAGTACGAAACCGTCTTGAATTCAAGAGATCAATACCCCGGAAAACTTTACCTCAGGAGTAAAGCTCCTCCTCTTCACCGGATAACGGCTGGAGGGAGGTAGATAGTAAATTCATTGATCGGTTCTATCAGAACACTATAAGGGGACTTTTGCTCTGACTCCTGAACGATGCCGAGGTTCGACAAAAGCTTAAAATTGGCAGATTTCAGTTTTGCGGGCTTCACTTGCAACGCTTTGTGCCAAACACGATATGTGCCAAGTCTGTTGTCCCTTCGGAAGTAAAACCCGGCCAGAGGATGTGTAAGATAAACCAAGGCTGACTCGACATCCGGGAAGCCGGGAAACTCAAGTTCGTCGAACTCCGATTGAACCAATTCCACCGAGGCTTCTGCCCATGAGGAAGAGGTTTCCATTGTGTACTTTTCGTACAGGCCTGTTGTTTTATTCAAATGACAATCAAATCGTACTTTTCCCGCATGCCAGGGCAAATTCCACAAGAGCCTCGGCACTAACAATGTCCACGAATCAAGGGTTGTGCCAAGAAACCACACACAACGCTCTCCCGTCTCGGTATCGATAATATAAATACGGTAATTCGTTTGCCCCATTGTAAACTTCGGGAATGGGAAAACGGCAGAAGTAAAATCCACATCAATGAACGGAACCACAGACACGAGTCCCATTCGCTGCCCGGCAACCTCAACCGTATCCAGCTGAAAGCGTTCAGGGAAGAGCCCTTCAAATCGCTCCTCAGGCACTGCATAAGTGATGATTGCAAAATGCTTCAAACCACAGAGCACATCAATACCCTTGGGCTTGGGTCTCGGGGTTAGATAGTCTTCCAGTTTGCGAGTTTCTTGCACTTAATGGCCTTATTAGCTAATACACAGGGAAGGAGACGAACAATGGCTCAGGTCTTGTCTCCTACCTCAACTCCAAAGCCAAGACTATTTTTTCTTTAACGCGCACAGGGCAAGACCTGACCCTATGACACCGTTATGCATCACCCCCACAGGAAGGGCCATCTATAACAAACTCTGTAATTTTCACAGCATTGTTTCCAGAGTAGACATACCTAAACGCAACACCTTTAGAAAAGGCAGACTGTATATTTTTGTCAGCGCATAAGGATTGCTTCATCACAGGCAGATATACAGACTTTACATCCTTATCAAGATACTCATCTGACGTGCCAGATATTATAGTATTGGAAAAAACGACTTCTGATCCTTTACTTTTTACACTATCCAATCTCAGCTCATCGTTAATCATATTCGGAACTCTCCCCACTGACTCATTGGCAATAGCCTCAGCAATCTCCTTTGCAGAAAATGTACCAACTCCCTGCTCGCTTTTATTTATTACACCCACCCCTTTAAATGCGCCATAGACAATAGCCGACAACGCAAAAATAACCAAAAACCCCTTAACCATGTCTCCCCCTAATGATTGAATTAGAAAAACCAAACAATAGTCCCCCTAAACCCTTCATCATATTTTCATTGAGAACCTAAAGACATGAAAAAAGACAAGATATGGTTCGGGTTTTCTAAAAAATACGCTTTCAATGCAAAGCCTATTTATTTTCAGCCGTCAAAAGTAATAACGCCCGCCAACAGAAATATTATCGATATCTATATCGACTTCATCTCCCGCCTCATATTTGGTGAATTCCAAGGAAATCTTGGCATTCTTCCCGGCAGCAAACTGCGCTCCAAGCCCATAAAAGACGCTATTGCCGTCCTCACTCTCTGATGCCTCAAGGCTGAAGTCCGGTTCGGAATATTTAAAGCTGTATTCCGCATCCCAGAGCCAGACACCTAATCGACCATAAAACTCGAATCGTTCGTTAAGTGGGGCAATGCCCATGATGCTCAACGTTGGGCCATCAATTTCTGCGCTGTCTTCATAACGGTAGGAAAATGACTCTTGTGAATACTCAGCTTCTCCAGTTGAGTAATAAGAGAATTCAAAAGCGAGATTTTCATTTGCCTGATAACCGGCAAGAAAGGAGTAGCTGGTAGCATCCTCGTAACCATCAACATCAAGGTCCGCCTTACCTAACGTTGCCCCAATAAAGCCTCCCTCCGCAAAGCAAGTTGCAGAACACATCGAGGCCAACACGGCGACTACGCGCATACTTCTTTTCATTTTTCCCCCAGTTTCTTGAGGCCGAACCAGCCTCTTCATATCCAAAACAAACAAGTATTCTAGACAAAATTCTGAATAAGCGATGTAAGCCATATCCTACAAAATCGACTTGTCTTGGGTTCCCTGCGCACTACCAGGCTCTAGATCGATCCAGTACGAAGGGGCAGCTACCCCTCAATCGCCCACAAAAAAGCCGCGCAATGCGCGGCTTTTTTGGATTGAGCGTTGTAGTACGTACTACGCGCTCTTTTCGGCGATTTTCTGTTTCCAGATAACCGGGCCGGTTTTGTGTACGGATTCGCCCAGGGAGTCCACGGCCACGGTGACGGGCATGTCTTCCACTTCGAATTCGTAGATGGCTTCCATTCCCAGATCTTCAAAGGCTGCCACGCGGGATTTGCGAATGGCTTTGGAGACCAGGTAGGCGGCGCCGCCTACGGCCATGAGGTACACGGCCTTGTTGTCCTTGATCGCTTCGATGGCGGTGTCGCCACGTTCGGCTTTACCGACCATGCCGATCAGACCGGTTTCTTCCAGCATGGTGCGGGTGAACTTGTCCATGCGGGTGGCGGTGGTCGGGCCGGCCGGGCCTACCACTTCTTCGCGAACCGGATCCACCGGACCCACGTAGTAGATAAAGCGGTTGGTGAAGTCCACTGGCAGTTTTTCGCCCTTGGAGATCATGTCCACCATGCGCTTGTGGGCGGCATCACGACCGGTGAGCAACTTGCCGGACAGCAGCAAGGTATCACCGGGCTGCCAGGTCTGGACTTCTTCCGGGGTAATGGTGTCCAGATTGACGCGCTTGGCACCTTCATCGTTGCCCCAGGCAATGTCTGGCCACTCTTCCAGATCCGGTGCTTTCAGATCCGCAGGGCCGGTTCCATCAAGGATAAAGTGCGCGTGACGGGTGGCTGCACAGTTGGGAATCAACGCTACCGGCTTGTTGGCGGCGTGGGTGGGGTAATCCACCACTTTCACGTCCAGCACAGTAGTCAGGCCACCCAGACCCTGTGCACCTACACCCAGGGCGTTCACTTTCTCGAACAGCTCCAGACGCAGTTCTTCGGAACGGGTCTGGGCACCACGGGCCTGCAGCTCGTGAATGTCGATGGGGTCCATGAGGGATTCTTTGGCGATCATCATGGCCTTTTCGGCGGTACCGCCAATACCGATGCCCAGCATGCCCGGCGGGCACCAGCCGGCGCCCATTTTCGGAATCTGTTCCAGCACCCAGTCCACCACGGAATCTGACGGGTTGAGCATAGCGAACTTGGATTTGGCTTCGGAGCCACCGCCTTTCGCCGCCACGTCGATTTCCAGGGTATCGCCGGGCACGATGGAGTAGTTGATCACCGCAGGGGTGTTGTCCTTGGTGTTGGCGCGCTTGCCATCCGGGTCCGCCAGCACCGAGGCCCGCAGCACATTGTCCGGGTGGTTGTAGGCGCGACGCACACCTTCGTTGATCATGTCATCCAGGCTCATGTCACCTTCAAAGGTGACATTCATGCCCACTTTGGCAAACACGGTGACGATACCGGTGTCCTGACAGATCGGGCGGTGCCCCATGGCGGCCATGCGGGAGTTGATCAGGATCTGCGCCATGGCGTCTTTGGCTGCCTTGCTTTCTTCCTTCTCATAGGCCTCTTTCACCGCACGGATGAAATCGACCGGGTGATAGTAGGAAATGTACTGCAAGGCATCTGCCACGCTCTGGATCAGGTCATCCTGGCGAATCACCGTCATGGGGAACTCCTGCTGGGACTGAATTTGGGGGCGGTAGTATAGCCCAGAGAACAAAGCAGGAGAAAACCCGCTGTTGGCGGGTTTTTACAGGGCAGCTACAGGGTGCAGTCACATTCAGTGGCTTTGAGCATGCGCAGCAGGTGGGCATTGACCTCATCCGGTTTCTCCAGATGAAGAAAATGTCCTGCGCCAGCAATGGTTTGCAGCTCTACCCCGCCTTTGAAGTCACTCTCGATGAGGGTTTCGTTCAACAGCTTGGGGCTCATGCAACCATCGTTTTCGCCGATCAGAATCTGGGTAGGGGTGGCCAGATCACGGCCCAGCCAGGCCCGCGCCTTGCGGTGTTCTTTCTTCCACACCTTGAACAGGGAGCGATACCAGGCCAGTGCAGCGGGGATAACACCCGGCTCTGACAGGGTGTGCTTGGCATTGTCCAGATACATTTCCGGCTCCCAGTTCGGAGACCAGCGACGCCACAACGTTTCTACCCCGCTGAGATCACCTTTGGTAAGCCAGGCTTCCGGGGCCAGTGGAAGTTGGAAGAACTGCATGTAGCCACTCAGCAGGATCTGCTCCGGCACTTTCAGCAATGCCTGCGGGATGCGCCGTACCGGCGGGATGGCAAGGGCACTGAAAGAACAGAAGGTATCCGGGGCCTGGGCACAGGCCAGGTAGCCCACCACTGCTCCCCAGTCATGGCCGACCAGATGCACACGACCACCCAGCTGGGCAGCAAATACCATCAGGTCGTCCACGGCGGCGTAGAGGGAATAATCGCCGTTGCCCGGCTGGCAGCCGGGCGCATAGCCCCGCAATGCTGGCGCAATCGCGGTGTAGCCGGCCTTGGCGATGGCATTAATCTGCACCGCCCAGTTTTCGTACGTATCAGGAAAGCCGTGCAACAGAATGACCGGTTCACCCTCACCCGCCATCAAGGCGGGAAAACGCAAATCCCCATTCACCAGCTCAACCTGTTTCATCCTGCCACCTCAAAGTAATTGGTCTTCAGCGCTTCTTCGGCACGGCACGCGACGTCATCGACCTTGGCCATCCACGGCCCTTGATGCATGGCATCGATCATGTCCAGCACGTCGTCATCGTTCCCCTGCAGCACCGCTTCCACCCGGCCGTCATCCAGATTGCGTACCCAGCCAACCAGATTACGCTGCAGCGCCGCCTGGCGAGTCCAGGCGCGATAGCCTACTCCTTGCACTAGTCCGGTTACCAGTACATGTCTAGTCAGCATTTGTCTCCTCCTGTGGCTGCGAATCAACCTGGCCCCGGAACAATTCATCCAATGGCACTTTCAGGGTTTGCATCAGTTCACCGCGGGCTTCATCCATGTGATCTTTCAAGCGATCTTCCCAAGGCAGCATCTCCTGTTGGGAACGGATACGCAGCTGGGTATGCAAGGGCCAGGGCAGCGCCGCCAGCAACTGCGCCAGGGTCAAATTGCGTAGATCACGAGACAGGATATAACCACCTTCATCGGTACGCTGAATCAGACGGGCATCCAACAGCAGATTGCGGAACTCATCCCACTGGGAAATCCCCGACTGGCGCATCACCTTGCGCACTTCCCGGCTTCGCAATGTCTTGCCGTGTTGTTGCCGCTCCCAGAACACATGCAACAACCGCAGCAGCGCATGCATACGAGGCACCTTGCTGCGATGCTCCTGGAATACCACCAGCGCCCGCACCAGTTCAGCCCCACCCAGCACAATGGTCCAGGACACATAGAGCCATAACAGAAATACCGGCACGGCCGCGAAGGCCCCGTAAACTACCTGATAGCTGGGAGCCTGTTTGATAAAGAACGTAAAGCCCCCCTTGGCGAGCTCAAATAACAGGGCCGCGCACGCCGCGCCCAGCAGCCCTTGTCGGAACGGCACACTGGTATTGGGGACCACGGTATAGAGCAACGTCAGCATCAGGGTGGTAAACACGAACGGCAGCAGCGTCAGCCACATTCTCGCGCCACCCAGAAAGCTCACCGTTTCATTGAATACGCTCATGGAGGTGAGGTACGAACTGATTGCCAACCCGGCGCCAAGGAAGATGGGCCCCAGTGACAATACCGCCCAATACATCAACAGGCTGGTAAGCCCCTTGCGAGCGGTCGGCACTTTCCACATTCGGTTCAGTGTTTGCTCGATCGTGCGCAGCATCAGCACCGAGGTGATCACCAGAAATACAATGCCCAACCCGGTAAGGTTGCTCGCTTGTTTGGCAAACGACTGCAGATGCTCAAGCAACATGTTGCCCGCTGAAGGCACAAAATAATCAAACGCCCATTGCTGGAACTGCACCCCCTTGTCCTTGAGCGCCGGCACGGATGCCAGGACGGCAAAACTCACCGTCATCACCGGCACAATGGCAAACAGGGTGGTATAGGTCAGCGCGGCAGCACTCTGCCGGCAACCATCTTCATTGAACTGTCGAACCAACAAGCCCCAAAAGGCACGCACGGAATCATATCGCGGGCGTACAGGGATCAGGGCATCCTCCATATCCATGGGTTCCTTCATAGAAAAGGCATCCTCTCCTTGCCACCGTGTGCCGGCAGCTTACAATGTCGGCGAACTCACAGAATATGCAAAGCGATGACGGACTACACTATTTTCCATAATCCACGCTGCTCCAAATCTCGCCAGACCTTGGCATTACTGGAAGAAAACGGCGTTACCCCCACTATTGTAAAGTATCTGGATGACACCCCGGATGCAGCAACCCTTGCGGCCCTGATCAAAAAACTGGGACTGAGCAAAGCCCATGATCTGGTACGCAACAAGGAAGCCGATTACGCTATTGCCGGATTGAGCAAGGACAGCAGCGACAAGGATGTGATCGCTGCCATGGTGGCGCACCCCAAACTGATCGAACGCCCGATTGTCGTTCGCGGCGATAAAGCCGTACTGGGCCGCCCACCGGAAAACGTATTGGCCCTGCTGGGCAAATAAAGGCAAATCATGACGGATTATGTGCTGGTGCTGTTTTACAGTCGCAATGGCAGCGTGGCCAATCTGGCGACTCAGGTAGCCCGTGGCGTGGAAAGCACCGGAATGGAAGCGCGCCTTCGCACGGTACCGCCCGTTTCTGCGGATCACGAAGCCACCGGCAACCCGGTGCCGGATAACGGCGCGCCTTATGCCACGCTTGATGACCTGCGAGGCTGCGCCGGCCTGGCGCTGGGCTCCCCCACTCGTTTCGGCAATATGGCCGCGCCGATGAAATATTTCATCGACCAGACCAGCGAGCTATGGATGCAGGGCACTCTGGTTGGCAAACCGGCCGGTGTATTCTCAGCCAGCAGCAGCCTGCACGGTGGCCAGGAAAGCACCCTGCTTTCCATGATGACGCCACTACTGCACCACGGCATGGTGATTACCGGCGTGCCCTACACCGAGCAGGCATTGATTGACACCCAAAGCGGCGGCACACCCTATGGCCCCACCCATGTGTCAGGTACACGCGGTGATGCCTCCCTCACCGAACACGAAATCTCTCTGGCGCGGGCACTGGGCAAACGCCTCGGCACCCTCGCCAGACAATTAAAGGCCTCATGATGATTCTCAACTTGCTAAGGGCAAGCTATGCCCTGCTGTTACTGGTAGGCATCACCGGCCTGTTCAGCCTTGCGCCACCGGACGCACACTGGCTCTCTACCCTGATCATCGCGCTGGTGCTCTATGTGCCGCTGCTGATCATGGCCCCTGCCATGAGCGACGGTAACAAGCGTCAATGCACTTGGCTGTGCTTTATCCTGCTGTTCTATTTCTGCGGTTATACCGTGCAACTGCTGGACCCGCCCCCGGTGCGTACCCTTGCCATCGTCAAGACCAGTCTGAACGTGGTGATGTTCGTGCTGGCCGCCATGCAGATCCGCCAGGGCCAGCATGCAGATTGATGAACGGCTGGAGATTGAGACACCGGAAGGGACGCTGCTGACGCTGTCCCTGGCTGGCCCGATTCCCCGCGCCATGGCCTACGGTATTGATCTACTCATTCGCATCGTCTTTTTTGCCATTTTCGCCATGGTACTGGCCGCCCTCGGCAAGGTGGGCACCGGGATCATGCTGATCACCCTTTTCTTGCTGGAGTGGTTTTACCCCACACTTTTCGAAGCACTGCGCCACGGCCAGACCCCCGGCAAAAAATTCATGGGCATTGCCGTGGTACACAGCAATGGCACACCGCTGAGCTTCAATGGCAGCCTGATCCGCAACCTGCTGCGCACAGCAGATGCCTTCCCGCTGTTTTATCTGTTGGGCTTTATCAGCACGCTGCTGAGCCCTCGTTTCCAGCGGCTCGGTGATATGGCGGCCAACTCCGTGGTTATCCATGTGGAGAGCACGCCTACTGCCGTGAAACCGGAAAATGCCGACACCACCCCACCGGATTGGCCCCTGACCCGGGAAGATCAACTCGCCCTGCTCGCCTTCCAGGAACGCCAGAGCCAGTTTTCTGAACCTCGCCAACAGGAACTGGCCCAGCTCGCTTACCCGGAACTGAGCCCTTCACTGGCACTGCAACGATTGAAAGCCGTCACCCGCTATCTGATGGAGGGGGCGCGATGAAACAGATCCAGTTTGAAAACCGCTATCGCTCTGTGTGGAACGGCCTTGAGGCCCAGCTGGAACAACTGGAAGCCATTCGGGTGGGACGGCAGAAGGCTCTACCGCTGGACCAGTTCGTTACCGACTACCGGCAACTCTGCCACCAGCTGGCTCTGGCACGGGAGCGTGGTTATAGCCTGGAACTTCAGCAGTACCTGAACAACCTGGTGCTGCGCGCGCATCGTCAACTGTATCGCTACAATCCTTCGCTGGCGGATCGCATCGGCGATTTCTTTGGCCGCAGTTTTCCGCAGGCAGTGCGCCGTCAGTGGCGCTGGCACATGATCAGCGCGCTCAGCTTTGTGCTCTCCATTGCGCTGGCCTGGACCCTGGTGCATCAACAACCCGACATGGTCTACACGGTACTGGATGAAAGCTCCCTGGCTGACATCGAAATGATGTATCAGCCCGATGAAGACGGCGGCAGCGATATTCATGCCGACCGTGATGGTAGCGATGATGTGCTGATGTTCGGTTACTACATCAAGAACAATATCGGCATTGCGTTCCGTACCTTTGCCGGTGGCCTGCTGTTGGGCGTGGGGGCCATTCTGGTCATGCTCTTCAATGGCAGTTTCTTCGGTGCCATCGCCGGGCATCTGATCAATGTGGGTGGCGATGAGCCTTTCTTCACCTTTGTGATTGCCCATGGCGCACCGGAACTGACTGCCATCGTACTGGCCGGCGGTGCCGGGCTGCGCCTGGGCTGGGCTATTATTGCGCCGGGAGCGTACACCCGGCTCAATGCGTTGCGACTGGCTGCAAAAGACAGCCTGCCAACCATGTACGGCGTGTTCGCCTTGCTGTTACTGGCGGCCTTTATCGAAGCGTTCTGGTCACCACGGGACTTTGAGCCAGTGGTGAAATACAGCGTGGGAGCGGCCTGCTGGGGCCTTTTGTATCTTTATCTATTGTTCGGGGGACGCCATGGAACTGGAAAAGGCTAGCGCCCGACTGGCACCACGCAGCCCCTGGCAGGCAGTGGATTTGGGTTCCCAGATGTTCCGTCGCTGGGCCTGGCCTACCGTGCGTATCTGGCTGGCTTTCACTCTACTCCCCTTTCTCCTGACACTGGCCGCCACCAGCAGCTTTGAATCCTTCTGGCCGCTGGTGCTGTTCTGGTGGTTAAAGCCCGCCTGGGAGCGGCCCTTGCTGGCCTGGTACAGCCACGCCCTGTTCGCAGAAGAACTCACCCTCAAGGAACTGTTCAAACGCTGGAGGCACTATGCCCTGCCCGGCCTGATGGCGCAGTTGACCTGGCGGCGGCTCAGCCCGGCCCGCAGTTTCAATACTGCCATCTGGCAACTGGAGGGAGCTCGTGGCGATCAGGTTGGTCTGAGGCATCGCATTCTGCATCGCGCCCCGTCCAACCGCGCGGGGATGTTGACGATAGTCCTGTTCCATATTGAACAGTTCATGGCCTATGGAATGATGGCGTTGCTTTACATGCTGATTCCCTGGCAATTCAATCTGGAATTCAGCGACTGGTTCTTTGAACAAGGCATCCTGCAAACCCTCGTTGCCAGCACCTGCCTGTACCTGGTGCTGTGTGTCACCGAACCGCTCTATGTGGCCTGCGGATTTGCCCTCTACCTGAACAAGCGCACCTGGCTGGAAGGCTGGGATCTGCAACTCGGCCTCACTCGCATCGGTAAACGCCGCCGTTCCGGTACGGTTGCCGCCGTGCTGCTGTTGGCCCTACTGGCTCCGGTACTGCCAGAGCCCGCCAGTGCCGAGCCCACTCCAAAACATAAAACCAACACCGAACAACAACAGGTGATTGAACTGCTGGCGGGCGAGGACTACATGCCTTTCGAAACCCGCACCAGCCGGGAGTGGAAAAATCGCGATGAGGATGCCAGCGAAGAAAGCAGCTGGTGGGAGATTTTCTGGGAAGCGTTTTTTGATAGCACCGACGATGGGGCCGAGCGTTCCAGCAAACCGCTCAATATTCCAGACACCCTGATCTGGGTGGTGTTCTGGGCCCTGTTTGCCGCGATTGTGCTTTGGCTACTCATGAAAGTCGCATCACAGATTGGTTTCTCCGGCCCGATCCGCAAGCGCAAGCATGCTATCCCCACCCATGTGGCCGGGCTGGACATCCGCCATCACAGCTTGCCCGATGACCTGGAGCAGGCGGTGAACAGTGCGCTCGAAGAAAACGATATCCGTACCGCCCTGTCCTTGTTGCTGCGAGTCAGCCTGGCCACCCTGCTGCGCGAATACCCTGTTGCGCTCGCCGCAGGCAGCACGGAACAACATTGCTTGCGCACCCTGCAGCGCGAGCATGGCCAGGCCAGCGGCATTGAGGTACTCAAGCAGGTGGTGAATGCCTGGGTACGCACCGCCTGGGCACACCGCCCAGTGAGCGAAGGTGACGTGCGCGAACTGTTGGCGCAATGGCAGTCAGTACGTTTTGTGGAGGTGGAGCATGGCTAGCCTGCGCAAATGGTTTCCCGCCCTGTTGGCGCTGTTGGTATTGGTACTGTCCGCGGCTTATTACGCCCTGACAGAAGAAATCACTACCATTGCCCGAGTGGCTCCGGACAGTAGCGTGCAGCGCGACCCTTTCCATGCCGCCCAGGCCTGGATGGCCCGGCGGGAACAACCCACCCGCCGAATCCTCAGTGCCGCCGCCCTGTTCCCGCTCCCCGATACCGACACCACCCTGGTGTTCGACAAGCAGCGCGGGTTAATGACCGAGGATCAGGTAAACCAGCTGTTGAACTGGGTGATGGAAGGAGGCGATCTTATCGTCGCTGCCCGAGCCTTGCCGGAATCCCGTGACGAAGAGAGCGCCACCGACGAGCAGTGGCGTGATAACGACCCCCTCCTCTACCCGCTTGGCATCACTGTCTGGGATATCGAGGAAGGGGAATTCCAGGAACTGGAGGAAGACCCTCTGGTTGCCCTGTTGGCAATGATGCCCGCCTTCGCCGGCGACCCATTGCAGTATTGCATCACCAGTGACAACGAAGAGCTGCGCGCCAACTGTGAATCCCTGGTGTGCGACGCGCCCGAACAACCGGACACGCTGGAACTGCACACCGATGAGGACACCTTTCCTCGCCATATCCAGCTCTACAGTGACCATGTGCTCTGGCACGACAGCTGGGATGAAGAAGACGGATTTGAGCCACACCGCGAGTGGCCGGCCGAAGTCACAGCCTACGCCGATAATGATCACGGCAGTCAGCTGCTGCAGCTGTCGCTTGGCGAGGGTCAGATCACGGTACTTACCGATCTCAGCCTGTGGGACAACGATCATCTGCTCTATTTTGACCATGCCTGGTTGCTGGTCTGGTTAACCGGCGACGATGCAGTCTGGTTTATCCGCTCAGTGGCCATGCCTCCTTTACTGCAGTGGCTTTGGCAACGTGCTCCGGAACTGTTCCTCTCGCTGCTGATTCTGCTGGCGTTGTGGCTATGGCTGCGCATCCCTCGCCAGGGACCATTGCAACCGCCCGATGAGGATGAGCAACGCGACTACCTCCAGCATTTACATGCCAGTGGCTATTTCCAGTGGCGCACTGTGCAACAGGATTCACTGCTCTCCGCTCTGCGCCAGCAGGCCAAGGCCAGATTGCGCGGCTATCACACCAATGATGACAAGGCACTGGCGCTCGCAGCCAGGGATCTGAACTGTCCCACCAGCGAATTGCACAGCGCCCTCAATGACACCCCGCAGACCCGTGACCAGCTGATTCATCAGGTCCGGCTGCTGCAAGCGTTAAGGAGTAACACATGAGCCAACCCAACACCCTGCAGGAAGCGGCAGCCCTTGCCAGTGATATCGAGCAACGCCTTAATCAAGCGCTGATCGGACAGCAGCAAGTGGTACGAGAAGTGTTGATCGCCCTGATTGCCGGCGGCCATGTGCTGATTGAAGGGGTGCCCGGACTCGGCAAGACTCTGCTGGTGCGTAGCCTGGGCAAGGTGCTGGAACTGGATTTCAACCGTATCCAGTTCACTCCAGACCTGATGCCAACGGACGTGACCGGCCACGCCATGTATGACCAGAAGACCGAGCAATTCCGGATTCGTCGTGGCCCGGCGTTCACCCAGCTGCTGCTGGCTGATGAAATCAACCGCGCCCCTGCCAAGACCCAGGCCGCACTGCTGGAAGTGATGCAGGAACGACAGATCACCATTGAGGGCAAAGCCTTTAGCCTGGACGAGCCCTACATGGTACTGGCCACCCAGAACCCGTTGGACCAGGAGGGCACCTACCCGCTGCCAGAAGCGGAACTGGACCGTTTCCTGTTCAAGGTGATGATCGATTACCCGGACCACAACGACGAAACCACCCTGGTCAACATGGTGCTCGACGGCACCATTCGCGCCAGTCTGGATGTGGACAGCCTGACCCCGGCCACCGATGGCGCCGGCCTGCTGGCCATGCGCAAACTCTGTGACAGCGTATTGATCGACGCGGAAGTGCTCGATTACGCCCTGCGCATCGTGCGCACGACTCGCGACTTCAGCGGCCTCAGCCACGGTGCCAGCCCCCGCGCCAGCATCGCCCTGGCCCGTGCCGCTCGCGTTCAAGCGCTGGTGGAGGGTCGCGACTTTGTCACTCCGGATGATATTCAGCAGGTAGCACGCCCGGTACTGCGCCATCGCATTCAGCTCAGTGCTGATGCAGAAATTGAAGGGCAAACCCCGGAAACCGTACTGGGACGCCTGCTTGAGCAGGTGGAAGCCCCGCGCCAATGAAGCCGGCTCGTCGTCTGCTCCAGCTGGTCGCCCTCTGGGCCGGCCTCGCCATCCCGCTGATCTGGCTGGATTCCACCGGACTGGTCGCCCTGTGGTGGGCGCTGGGCGGGCTTATCACGGTGATTGCGCTGCTCGACGGCTGGCAGCTCACGCGACAACCTGCCCCGCAAGCACAGCGCATCCTGCCCAGTGCCCTGTCTGTCCAGCAGCCTCACCCGGTACGTATCCGGGTACGCTCAAACAGCCTCCCCGCAGGTACTCTGCTGGCTGATCGGCACCCCGGCGATGACCCGGATACCGGCCTGCCCTGCCTGCTGAATCCCGCAGAGGACGAACTGACCGAACTGACTTACCCGTATCGGCCAAGCCGACGCGGGCCAACGGAATTTGGAGACCTGGAATTCTGGCTACCCAGCCGGCTTTCGCTGTGGAGCGCTCGCAAATCCGTTGCTGCCGCCTGCAGCGTGCCCGTCTACCCGGATTTTTCCCGCTTGCATGCCACCAGTCTGGACGCCAGCCATACCTACCTGTTCAGCGGTACCCGTCTGCAGCCGCGCCGGGGTGAAGGGATGGAGTTTCATCAGTTACGCGAATACCACGCCGGTGACAGCCTGCGGCAGATCGACTGGAAAGCCACCGCCCGCCGACGCACGTTGATTAGCCGCGAATATCAAGATGAGCAGAACCAACAAATCTTGTTGATGCTGGACGGCGGCCGACGACTGGCCATGCCGGTGGGCGAACTCACCGGCTTTGACCATGCGCTCAATGCTGCCCTGCTGCTGGCATGGAGTGCACTCAAACAGAAGGATAAAGCCGGCGCCATGCTGTTTTCCGGCGACCAGCCACGCTGGCTACCGCCAGTCCAGGGCCAGCATGGCATCAACCATCTGTTGAACGGCCTCTATGATCTGCACCCCAGTGAACACGCCAGCGATTTCAACCTGGCCGCTCGGCAGCTACTGAAACAAAGTCGCCGCCGCGCGCTGGTGGTATTGATCACTCGCCTGCAGCAGGAAGATCGGGATGATCTGATGAGCGCTGTGACGTTGCTGCGAAAACATCATCTGGTGCTGGTGGCAGACATGCTGCTCCCTGAACAGGAGAACCTGGCACGGGCTGACGTGCACGATTTTGATGGCGCCCTGCAAGTCTGTGCGGCGGCACAGGAGCAACAGGAACGCCAGCAACTGCATACCCGCCTGCGCCATGCCGGCGCGCTGGTCACAGCCACCACGCCACAGAACATGCCCGCACAGCTGAATCATTTATATCTGATGCTCAAGCGTAGTGGGCGGTTGTAGAGACAGTTTCGAGTTGCGAGAAGCGAGTTTCGAAGATCCCCCCTCCGATCCGCAAGGTATTCGCCTTTGACTTTAGTAACTCGTAACTCGTAACTCGTAACTCAAAACGACTATCGCTGGATTCGCACCTCACCAGGCGAAGCGCAGGAACGTCGTAGACGCCCCCGAAGGGGTGAGCGCAGCGAATACCGGGTGCGCCGACAGCCGGAATGCCCTCCCTTCACCCCAAGCCTCATTGTAGGAGCAGCGTTTGCTATGCCCTCCGGGTACGCATGTTTCGCGGCGGAACCGCCGCTCCTACAAGAACAGGAAGCCCTTTCCCCCACTGCAGGAGCGCCACTTGAGGCGCGAACAACGCCGGTATGAGATTCGGGAAACAATCGACGAGGATCAGAGCCCGATCCTCGTCCTTTTGACCACAGACCCCGCAACACCACCACCGGGGGTGATTAAAAAGCCTCATATGTTAAGGTGGGGCAACAAGGGAACCACTGAATACAGTTTTGTAGTACTCCGCGGTGCAGGACAACAGGCGTCATCTGGTTGTCATTGCGCCCCTTGTATTTCAAGGCCTTTCTTTGCCAGTCAGTGCGCAGTGCAGAAGCTACGGTTCCCGGAAACGGCACCCTCAATCCGGACAAGGAGCTTCCAATGTCAGAGTCTGCCGAGCAGGACACTTCGCCTACCTCGGGCATTAAGAGCAAGATCAATCCCCCCGTCTTCTACGGTTCTCTCGTCATCATCGTCGGACTGGTACTTTTCTCCGTCGTCGCCCCTGAAACCGCCGGCTCCTTCTTCAACGGGCTAAAGCTCGCTGTGATTGAAGAAGCCAGTTGGTTCTATGTACTGACCGTCGCCATCATCATTTCACTCGTTGCCTTCCTCGGCATCAGTCGCTATGGCGAGATCAAACTGGGCCCGGATCATTCCGAGCCGGATTACAGCTATGGCTCCTGGTTTGCCATGCTGTTCTCTGCTGGTATGGGCATTGGCCTGATGTTCTTCGGCGTTGCCGAACCGGTGATGCACTTCACCAGTCCGCCGATGGCAGAACCCGGCGGTATTGAAGCTGCCAAGGAAGCCATGCGTGTCACCTTTTTCCATTGGGGGCTGCATGCATGGTCGATCTACGCCATTGTCGGCCTGATTCTGGCGTACTTCAGTTTCCGCCGCGGCCTGCCGCTGACCTTGCGTTCTGCGCTGTATCCGATCATCGGCAAGAAAATTTACGGCCCTATTGGCCACGCCGTGGATATCTTTGCTGTGGTCGGCACGGTATTGGGCGTGGCAACGTCACTGGGTTTTGGTGTGCAGCAAGTCAACGCGGGGCTGAACTACCTGTTCGGGCTGCCGGTCAGCGATACCATGCAGGTGACCCTGATTGTGGTCATCACTGGCCTGGCCACTATCTCCGTGGTAACCGGTCTGGATGCCGGTATCCGTCGCCTTTCCGAGCTCAATCTGGGGCTCGCTTTCCTGTTGCTGGCTTTTGTCCTGCTACTGGGGCCAACCATCTTCCTGCTGAAGACCTATATGCAGAATGTGGGGTCCTATCTGTCTGAACTGGTTAGCATGACCTTCAATTTGTACGCTTACCAACCCAAGGTGGATGGTGGTCCGCAGGCCTGGGTAGGCGGCTGGACGATCTTCTACTGGGGCTGGTGGATTGCCTGGTCTCCTTTCGTGGGGCTGTTCATTGCGCGTATTTCTCGCGGCCGCACCATTCGTGAGTTCGCCATGGGCGTCATGTTTGTCCCTGCGGGTTTCACCTTGTTCTGGATGACCGTATTTGGTGATTCCGGCATCCACATGATCATGACCGAGTCCTTTGCGGATCTCGGCCGACTGGTCAGCGAGGATATGTCTGTGGCCTTGTTCCACTTCCTGGAACAGTTCCCGTTCTCAGGCTTCATTTCCGGTGTCGCGACGCTGATGGTGATCGTGTTCTTCGTAACTTCCTCCGATTCCGGCTCCATGGTGGTGGACATGCTGGCCTCCGGCGGTCACGACGACACCCCCGTTTGGCAACGTGTGTTCTGGGCCAGTTCCGAAGGGGTAGTTGCCATTGCGTTGATGCTGGCAGGCGGTCTCGGCGCTCTGCAATCCGCTACCATCGCGGCAGCCCTGCCCTTCTCCGCCGTTCTGCTGGTGGCAGCTTACGGGCTGCTGCGCTCGCTGCGCATCGAAAACATTCGCCAGCGCAGCCTGGCGGCTGCGGTAGCACCGCCCGCAGAAGTGCATGTTGGCCATCAGCGGCCACAGGGTAGCGGTGGCTGGAAGTCCCGCCTGAAGAACATGGTCAACTTCCCGCTGCGAGTAAAAGTGCTGGAGTTCCTGGAAGTCACCGTAAAGCCTGCGCTTGAAACCGTTGCCAAGGAGCTGGAGAGCTACGGCCTCAAGGTAGAAATTCGCCACGAGGACGATCGCGCTTATCTGGAAGTGAGCCATGGTCAGGAAACCGACTTCATTTATGGTGTGCGTGTGCGCGGTTACACCCGTCCGTCACTGACTATCCGTCAGCTGGACCACGCCAAGAAGCACGCGGACAAGGACACTTACTATCGTGCAGAGGTGTTCTTGCAGGAAGGCGGTCAGGATTATGACCTGATGGGCTACACCAAGGACCAGGTGATCGTGGACGTGCTGGATCAGTACGAGAAGCACATGCACTTCCTGCATATGTTGCGCTAGAAGGCACAGCACGCAACAACGCGATTGAGGGTTGTTGCTGGCTAAAGACAAGAAGGCCGCGCCAGGATGGGTGCGGCCTTTTTTGTGGTATCAAGTTACGAGAAGCGAGTAACGAGTTTCGAAAACCGTGAAAAAACGATTTTAGACGTTTTGGTTGTCGCTACCCGAAACTCGTCACTCGCTGCTGATGCAGGAAGAACCAATCCTCCAGTTCAAACAGGTTTTCGACCTTTTGCCTCAATACCTCGCCCAGGCTCGGATCGCAAGCAGGCTCGCTCCTGCAGCGGTACCTGAAAGGTTTGTTGCCGGGCTTCAGGGAGAGGGAATGTCGCTGATGAACCCTTTTCTTCAATCCACACTCTGTGGGAGCTTGCCTGCAAGCGAATTCCGCCCCGCCTTCCGGCAAGCTGCTACGGGGAAGGCTGTCCTGTTTCTGTGGGAGCGGTGGTTCCACCGCGAAATCGCGCCAATCGCGGTGGAGCCACCGCTCCTACAACGGTAGCTGGAAGGTTTGTTGCAGGGCTTCAGAAAGAGGAAGGCTCTGGCGGTCGTAGTAACCAGCCAGGGCATCGCACCAGCGTCCAACGCGATCAGGCAGTCCCTGCTCCAACAAGGCCTCCGCACGGGCCCGGACCTTCCTTGCGAAAGCCTGCTCATCCCCGCCGTCACCATTGAGGTTATCCAGTGAGACCCGGAAATCATGGCCACAGGCAGCGCAGAACAAGGCCTCATAGGCCTGCGGCAAGATTTCTACGCTGGCAAATTGCGCCTGCTGCTCGGCATTTCGGCCGTCCGGGGCATACCAGTAGCCGTAATCCTCCAGCTCACGCCGATTCGCCCCCGCCACACACCAGTGCGCAATCTCATGGAGCGCGCTGCGGAAATAATCATGGGTGTAACAGATCCGGTGAGGGCTGCCCGGCAGATAAACCGGCTCGGCAGCGCCCCCTTCCAGCACCGTGGCAAAATCATGGAAAAAAGTGGCACGAAAAAGCACTTCCAGGTCGGCACTGGAGTGCCCCCGGAGCCCGGTTTGCGGTATGGTAGCGACCTTTCGCAGATCGTGCTTCTCACCCATAAGATTCGTCGTGCCTATGTCTTCCCGCCGTCAGGAATTTGTTGCCCAGCTCACGCTTGCCTTGCCGATTCTTGGCGGCCAGCTGGCGCAGACGGCCAACGGCTTTGTGGATACCCTGATGGCGGGTCGTGTCAGCGCCAATGATCTTGCCGCCGTGGCCGTGGGAGCCAGTATCTGGGTGCCCCTGTACCTGTTCATGACCGGGGTGCTGATGAGCGCTACCCCGATCCTGTCACGCCATCTCGGCGGCGAAGCTTACCATCGTATCAACCCCTTGGCCCAGCAAGGCATCTGGCTGGCCATGGGCCTGGGAGTGCTCAGCGCGCTGATTCTGCGCAGCATCGCCCCCGTTCTGGTGTGGATGGACGTGGACCCGGCCATCAGGCCCATGGTGACGGGGTATCTGGATGCCCTTAGTTGGGGAATGCCCGGTGCCGCCCTGATGCTGGCCATGCGCAGCTACACCGAGGCCATGAATCACACCCGCCCCGTGTTGCTGTTCAGTGTGATGGGCTTGCTGATCAATATCCCCAGTAATTACGTCCTGATATACGGCAAACTGGGTTTCCCGGCCATGGGTGGCGTTGGCTGTGGCTGGGCCACGTCCCTGGTGATGTGGTCCATGGCCCTGATGATGCTGATTTACACCCACCGTCACCCGGTCTATCTGCATGCCCCACTCAACCTGCGCCAGCGGCATTTCGAGGTGCCCAGTCTCGGCTATATGCTGCGCCTTGGTTTACCTGTAGGCCTGACCATTTTCTTTGAGGTCAGCATTTTCGCTGTTATCGCGCTGTTGATCGGCAGTCTTGGCGCGCAAACGGTGGCCAGCCATCAAATCGCGCTCAACTTTACCTCCCTGATCTTCATGATCCCCCTCAGTTTTGCCATCGCCGCCACCGTGCGGGTGGGCCATGCCCGAGGGCGCAATGATCAAATCAGCCTGCGGCATGCCGTGCAGGTAGCACACATGATCACGCTGGCGGTCGGAGTGGTGGCCTCATTGTCGCTGGTACTGGCTCGACACTGGATACCGCACATCTACACCGACAATCAAAACGTCATCGAGCTGGCCAGCTATCTGCTGTTGTTCGCCGCGCTCTATCAGATTTCCGATGCGCTCCAGGTCTGCTCCAACGGTTGCCTGCGCGGCTTTGAGGATACCGGCTGGCCCATGATCATGACGCTGTTTGCCTACTGGGGTGTGGGCCTCCCTCTGGGCTATGCACTGGGGCTGACAGATCTGTTCGGAGACCCCATGGGGCCAGCTGGCTTCTGGATTGGCCTTGTGGCAGGCCTGACCACAGCTGCGGTTTTGCTAGGCTGGCGGTTGAAATGGCGCATGCGGCAGCCCCTGCCAGCGACAACAGATACCTCACCCAAACCGCAACAAGCGGCATAAGAGAAGAACCCGTTCCGAAACTCGTAACTCGTCACTCGCGACTCATCCCCCCCCACCGACAAACACCCGGCCGTGAAGCCCCTGCCACTTATCTCACCATCCGACCTTTCTTCATGAAGCTTTCACGACGACTTGCATGGCTCCGTAGTAAAAGCTAAGTTGAGGTAACGGTCGCCATGGCATGTGATCGTGCCAGCACCCTGCCGGGTGTAACACCATTGGCGACCCTCTAGGACACGTACCGGGAGGTGCCCATGACTTCGGCTCACCGGCAACACCCTGGCGGGGACAGTAACGTCGTCCCTTTCTCCCCACGTCGCAAAGCGGCCCAGCCCCCTATACTTCGGCTGTCACCGGAATACGATGGCATTGAGCTGCTCTATGCCAATGATCAACATCCCGACACCCTGTTCTCGTTGAAGATCCTTGCCTGGGCGAGACTCGCCAATGGCGATACCGTCGCCATGGTCCCCTGGCTAAAAACCCCGGTCACCGCCATGGCTCTGGCTGACCCACTCAACGGACGCTGGGAGGGCTACCGACTTCCCGGCAGCGACTATCTTTTCGTAGATGCCCCTGAACACAAAGTGCAGGAACTGGACGCAGCCATCCGCTTTTTTGGCAAACCACAACCCGGAACCCAATCCGTTCAGGAAATTCCGGACACCATCGGCACCCATGCGGTGTTCTCCGCAGACGAATTCCACACCATCAGCTTGATGGAAGTGGTGAGCTGGCGACTACATGCGGATGGCACACTCATCGCCATGGTCGCCGAAGAGTCTGACCCGGTAGAAACCCCGGTACTACCCGGAGCCAAATGCCTTGTTTCAGCACAGGAGAAAGAGGACTTTCAATACTTCTTCCAGCACGGCATCGCCAACAGGCTAAAGGAGAGAGACCCGGAAGCACTGGCGGCAGTGGCAATGCTGGCCACAGAACGTTAATGGCAGGGAACAGTTAACAGTGAATAGTGAACAGTTGCGCGAGCAACACTCTCTGCTTTGCAACGTATGAGGCCGCGCCCCAAGTTCGGGCGCGGCCTCATGCGTTTGTGAAAAAAGAAAACCAGGGTCGCGACGCTGTTAACTGTTCACTGTTAACTATTCACTGCTTTTTACGTATCCAGTAAAGATAAACCTCCCCCTCAACCTCCTGCCCTTCCAGCGTATGGCCCAGAAACTGGCAGAACTTGGGGATATCCCGCTCTGTAGAGGGATCGGTGGCACGCACTTCCAACAGTTCTCCCGGCGCCATATCGCGCACCTTGTTATGAAGCATCATGACCGGCTCAGGGCACAGCAGTCCTGTGGCATCAAGGTGGTGTTGGGCTTCCATGGAAAACTCCAGCAGTTCAGCAAGGGCGGCCATTATAGGGACGGTACACCGCTACGGGAATGCCTGGCAGGCTGTTGAAAAAGCCCCTCACTGAGCTGTCTGCCCCAGACTTGGGGGGTGCCAGCGCCAGGCCACCGGTATCACCACTGCAACCAGGGCAGCGGCCAGCAGGAAGTGGCCATCATAACCCAGCCAGGCGGCACTGAAACCGCTAGCCAGAGTGAACACTCCTACAGCAAACAACCTCACAGAAGCCTGCATGGAGTAATCACTGCCTTCATGACCGTCCCGGCAGTAATCCATGATCAGGGTAAAAAACGCCACCGTAGATAACCCATCGGTGAACTGCTCGAACAGTGCAACCGGCCAGACCCAGGCCATGGCCTCGTAGTGCGCCAGTGCCGCCCAGCCGGCAAAAGCCAGAGTCTGCAACACCGCAAAGGCAAACAAGGCGGTGCGGTGAGCCATACGGATCATCAGTAAACCCGCCATGGCAGCACCCGCCAGCCCGGCGAAGGATATCACCAGATCCAGAGTACCGATTTGTACCAAGCTCCAGCCTTGATCCACCAGAAAGGGGTTAATCATGCGGGTGCCAAAGCCATCCCCGACCTTGTAGAACAGCAACAGAAACAGCCATAGCCTCATACCGGGACGCCGCCAGAAGCGGAGCAGCTCCTGCCGCCACCAGCGAAAACTGGCATGTTCGCGTTCCCGCGGCTGCTCGACAGGCTCATTGAATCGGGTCACCTGAACCAGCACCAGCATCATGCAGACAATCACCAGTCCCAGCGTGGCTTCCCAGCCCCACCAGCCCACCATCATCAGCAAGGCACTGCTGCCCACCATCATGCCGATCTTGTAGCCATTGACCTGAATACTGTTACCCAGCCCGCGCAATTCGGGAGGCAGCATCCGGGTAGCCAGCCCGTCGGTGGCAATATCCTGGGTGGCACAGAACAGGTTGAGCAGGAAAAGCAGCCCCAGAAGCAGCACAAATCCCGGACCCAGTAACCATTTCTGCGGGAACAGGGATACCACAAAGATCACGACCATCACGGCAATCAGACAGCCCTGTATCCAACGCTTGCGATGGTTGGGGCGCCCTGCCCCCCAGCGATCCACCCAGGGTGCCCAGATGAACTTGAGCGCCCAGGGAATGGCGGGCAGCGCCAGAAAACCAATCCATTCGGTGGGCAGACCCGCATCCCGGGCCAACGCAGGCATGGCCTTGACGAGCATGCTCACAGGCAGCGCCTGAGCGAAGTAGAGAGCAGCCAGTGTCGCGTAGAGGGTCAGCCCCGGTCGTACGGTCATGCTCAGTAGTCCCGGTGGTAGCTGGCCCAAACCGTGATTTCCTCACGGTCATAATAAAGATGCGCCGCCTTGATGATGATCTCGCCGCGCTCTGGATGGCGTTCCATGGCGGTGGCCAGTTTTTCCAGTAGCTGCCAAACCTCCTGAAAGCGGCGTTTCATGGGTAATTTGAGATTGAACAACGCCGCCTTGCTCCAGCCCTGATCCAGCCACTTTTCCATCTGCTGCAGGGTTCTGGCGGGCTTGTCCACCACATCGCACACCACCAGATCCACACTGGTTTTCGGCCGCCAGGTGAAAGCATCGCCGTAAATGTGCTGCACCGGGTATTCGTCCAGCAGCCTCGCATTCAGCTTGCCGTGATCCACCGCCTGCACCTTGATGCCTCGGCGCGCCAGCTGCCAGCTCCAACCACCAGGAGCCGCGCCCAGATCCACGGCCGTTTTGGCTGTCAGCGCTTCGGTGGAGCCAAAGAAGCGCAACAGGGCTTCCTCCACTTTCAGCGCTGAGCGGCTGGGCGCTTCCGCAGGCAGCTTGAGGCGACGCACACCGCCCTCTGCCAGAGGCACCTCTGCCGGGCTGATTGTCACCCAACCATTGTGGGAATCGCTGAAGAACAGATGGATGCGATTTGCCGCCTTGCGACGCAGCAAACCTGCCTTTTTCAGACGCGGCTCCAATGCCTTGCGAAAGCCCTTGAGAAACCGTTGCAGCTCACGCCCCTCGTTGGTGTCAGCATGGTCAAGGTACAACTCACAAAACGGCGCAGCGTCTTCCAGCAGCGGCCACAGAGCACTGATCCGGTCGTCGCCGATATCCATAAATTCGCCCACCGCAAGACTGAGGCTGCGGGCAAAGATCAGACCACTTTGCAGCAGCGGCGACATGCTGCCCTGTTGGCTGTGCCACAGCACATAGCCACTACCAGCCGTGGTGCGCGGGTAGCCAGCCACCATCTGCTCAGCCGCATGAAAGTTCATTTCAGCGGCAAGATCTGCTTCAAAGCCCGGTCGACACAGGGCCAAGAGGGTTTCCGTGCCGGTATTCAAGAAGTCACTGGGCATGTTGGTCTCACGCTGGTTACAATACGGTGGCTTTTGCCTGTTCTGGCAACGTTTATGGAAACGATGCAGAAGCAGGCTTCAAGATGGCTACATTGTCCTTATCACAACGGCTGGATCAATAATGAAAACAACACTGCCGCTGACATTGGCACTGACTGGTGCCCTGATCACCCCTCTCCACGCTGAAGAAGAACTCGCTCCACCGGATGTGGATTTCTTCGTTGAAGCGCAGGTTACCAAAGCCGATATGGAGCCCTACGGCTTCGATGAAGATGCCGACGGCCTTACTATCAATGTCGGCATGTGGCTGAATAGTATTGATCTGGGTGAAAAATCCCGCCTTGGTCTTGAGGCAGGTTTTGTAAATCAGAGCGATGTGAGCAAAACTCGTCAATTTCGCCGCCCCGGCACTCCCAGTGACAACAATGCGGACACTGTGATCTTCGACCAGGATATCACTCTTGAAATGAGCGGGATCACCGCAGGTGTCGTCTGGCAATCGCCATTCTGGCTCTACCTGAAGGCAGGGGGTTATCTGTACGATCGCAAGGTCAAACAGCAACAAACCCGGACCTTGCTGGATAACACGGGCACCGCCTTTCAGACAGTAAATGATGCGCCAGAAACTGACAGTGTCTCAGAGGTATCGCCTTACATAACTGCCGGCATTGCGATACCGGTGCTCGATAATCTCTCTCTGACCGCCCAGTATCAATATTTGGAGTCTGAAAACTTCAGCACCGTTGGGTTCGGTCTGCGTTATAGCAACTGATTAGTCGCGAGTTTCGAGTTTCGAGTTTCGAGTTTCGAAAAGCAAAACAGGCACGGCCCCAGATTTTCAAAACTCGTTACTCGCAACTCGTCACTTATTGCTTTCCGGCTACGCTACACAGCAAGAACCGACTGCGTTATTTGACGAAAACAACAGTCTTGTTGCCGTCCACGATCACCCTGTCTTCCAGGTGCCAACGCACTGCCCGCAGCATCACTTGGCGCTCCACATCCTGACCAAGCGCTTTCAACTCATCTGCAGAATGACGGTGACTCACCCGCTGAACGTTCTGCTCGATGATCGGCCCCTGATCCAGGTCCGCCGTCACATAATGGCTGGTCGCCCCAATCAGTTTCACTCCTTTGTCGTGGGCCTGCTGATAAGGATTGGCCCCCACAAACGCTGGCAGGAAAGAATGGTGAATATTGATCACCCGATGCGGGTAATGGGAGACGAACTCCGGGCTGAGGATCTGCATGTAGCGCGCCAGCACTATCACGTCTACTCGCCCTTCCAGCAGCCGTAATGCCTCGGCCTCAGCTTCTGCCTTGTTGTCTGCAGTAACAGGAATGTGATGATATTCAATCCCGAAGCGCTCGACTTCCTCACGCAAATCATCGTGGTTACTGATCACCAGAGGGATAACGGCCGGCATATCGCCACGAGAAGTGCGCCAGAGCAGGTCCATCAAGACATGGTCGTGCTTTGACACCAGTACCGCCATGCGCTTTTTCTCACTGGCGTAGCTAATTTGCCACTGCATGCCATAGGGCTCAGCCACCCGGCTGGCAAAGTTGTTGCGCAGTGCATCACGAGAACAGTCCAGATCCGGCGTCTGGAACTCCAGGCGCAGGAAGAAGGTCCCCCCGAGGGCATCGCTGGAATGCTGGTCGAAATCAGTAATATTGGCGCCGTGATTGAACAGAAAGGTACTGACTGCACTGATGATGCCGGGTTTATCCGGGCAGGTTACCAGCAGTCGCGCCGTGGTGGCGTCGGTCATGGTCATCTCAGATCCTGATACGGGTGTCAGCCAGGATTACTGGCTGACACCAAAGTGTTCCTTGCGGTAGCTGGACGGGGTTTTCCCTGTCCACTTTTTGAAGGCCCTGTGGAAGGAACTGGCTTCGCTGAAGCCCATCAACAAGGCAATCTCGTCAATGCTGAGCTCCGGCTTGGACAGGTAGTAGACCGAGGCATCCTTGCGGATGGAATCCTTGATCTCCTGGTAACTTGTATTGGCTTCCTTGAGGCGGCGACGCAGGGTCTGTGGTGTCATGTTCAGCTTGCCGCAGATTTCGGTGAAATCCGGGAAGCTGTTGCCGTATTCATTGGAAATGATGGCCCGGATCTGGGCCGGAAGCCCCACATTGTGGATATTGCCGTCAAACAGCTGTGCCAGGGAATCTTTCAGGAACTTGGATAGAGACAGCTCATTCTGAACCAGTGGCAGCTCGAGGAATTCGGACTTGAAGGTTACGGAGTTCTCATTGGCTCCGTACTCAATCAGGCAGTCGAACAGGAAACGATGCTCTTCATCGTTTTTAGTGTCAGAGTAGTCCAGCCGGACTTCCTGAGGTTCGATGGCTTTGCCTACCAGCCAACTCATGAAACGCAGCCAAATAAACAGGGAAGCCTCAATAATGACTTCACGAAAATCCAGACGAGGATCGGCATTCACTGTAAGACGAGCTATTTCCCCATCGACTTCCACGCCGGTACGAGTACTGAGCTCGAAAAGGTCGTAGAAGCGGATACCCCGCTCAATGGCAGCACCAAGATTAGGGCAATTGATCACCGCATGGGCCATCATGGAGAAAGTGCCGGGTTTGGACTTGCGTCCCTGGCCAAAGCCCAGAAACTCATCCTGGGTCTGCTCCATGATGAGCAGCATCATTTTGATGAAGACGTCACGCTCAATCGTGCCATCCGGATCTTCCAGCAACTGACGCGGAATGCCGCACTTGTCCAGCAACTCGGGAATACTGGCCCCGGATCTCGCTGCCCCCTGCAACAGCTTGACCACGCGATTGATATTGATCGTTCTACGTTGGTACATCGATCAGCCTATCCTCTACTGTCCGATCCGCCCGTTCAGCATTATTGTCAGCCGGGCTGCTGTGGCTTCAAGCGAAGCCATGAGCCGCCAATAATAAAGAAAACGGGGGTAATTGACATTACTCTTGCAGAAATCCCCTGATTTCATCAATTATATCAATTACCCCCTACCCACGGGCTCTCTTGTTGCACCTTGTCACACTAATTGGCTCGGTCATCGCTACATGCCCTTGTACTCCAACGCGCCATCAGCTACAAACAACCAATGCGAATTCTCGTTGTAGAAGACAACAAGGCTGTCAGCCTGATCATCTGCCGTATCATCGAGGAGCTGGGGCACGAATATGTGCTGGCAGCTGATGGTGAGGTGGCGTTGCGCCTGTTTCGCCAGCGAGAGGTGGATCTGCTGATTCTCGACGTTGAACTGCCGGTGCTGGATGGCTTCAGTGTCGCCCGCGAAGTCCGCAACGAAGACCGTAATATCCCCATCCTGTTCATCTCAGGTAACAGTAGCGAAGCCTACCAGCAGCAAAGCCTTGATGCGGGTGGAGACACACTGATGGCCAAGCCCATCCGCCCCAGCGAGCTGCGCCGCTGGCTGGAAGGCTACCTGGCCAAAGCCAGCTGACGCACCTCCGGTTCGCTCAAACCTGGTTGGCCGCCACACTCCGCAGCCAGTGACGGCCGGTTTCATCGATTTCCCTCGCCAGATTCAACACGCTGATACCCTGCTGACGAGCCGGGCTCACCGCAGCGTAGGCCTCGGCAAGCAAATGCTCCATGACCTTGCCATGGTTTTCCTCGCTAACGCCCTGCTCGCTATACAGTGCTTCCAGGTAATCCCGTATCTGGATACTAAGCGCTTTCAAGGCAGGCTGCCTGCTGCGAGACATGGCGACCATGTCCTCGATGACATCTTTTACCGATTTCAGAGCATAGACCGCTTCACTGACACGCAGGCGCGTCCTGCCGAGACGATCCGATTGGCTCGACGACATTGTCTGCTGGGCAAGTCGGTTTGCATAATCCGCCATCGCCAGTTCCTGATCCGTAATAGCCTCATAACGGTGATAAAAGGATTCGAGGGAGTCAGCGGCAACCGGATGCTGGCATAACTGGCGAATAATCTCCGCCAGCTTGTCTGCCTCTTGAGCGAGCACCAACAGTGCAGGCTCGACAGCATCCGGAGCCACATCGGAGAACAATTCCTCCTCCTTATCCCGGTGCCCCACAACGCGAACAATCCCTTTTTCGAACCAGCCAAGAAAAGGCATAAACACCAGGATGCCGATCAGGTTAAACCCCGTGTGGAAAGCCACCAGGGAATATAACGGATCATGGATACCCCATTGCTCCATCAGCCAGGGCCAGAGCGGCATGACCAGCATGAACGCCATGGCCGCCGTGGCCACATTGTAGGCGACATGAAAAGCAGCCACCTGCTTTTTGCTGGAAGAGCCTTTCAACGCACCCAATAAAAGCGTACTGGTCGTACCCAGATCTGCACCTATGACCAGTGCCAAAGCTTCTGGCAAGCCAATCAGACCGCCATGTAGCGCCGACAGGGTGATTAGCATGGCTGCCGAAGACGACTGGATGATGGCCGTGAGAATCACTCCAGCCAACAGATACACGAACGCCGGATAACCTTGCAGCCACGCGACGTCAAAGCGGTCCCCAACGCCTTCAACCGCCAGCTTCATGGTATCAAGCCCGAATATCAGCAGGCCAAATGCAAACAAGAACAGTCCCGCAGAGCGCCAAACACCCCGGGGAATCAGCACCCAGAGCAAAGCACCCGTACCCGCCAAGGGCAAACTGATTCCGGACAGCGACAACTTGAACCCCAGCAACGTCACCAGCCATCCGGTGATCGTGGTACCCAGATTCGCCCCCAGCATGACGGCAATCGCATGCCGGAACGGCAAAATACCTGCGGCCACAAACGCCAAAACCAGCAGGCCCACCAACGAGCTGCTCTGCATCACCGCCGTGATCAAGGCGCCAGCGATAACGCCCCGTAAAACAGTGGAGGTACTGGTCTGTAACCAGCCTGCCGCCCGCTCGCTGAACAACGCCTGGACCGACTGTTCAATCTGCTGCATGGCAAACAGAAAAAGGCCAAGCCCCGCTATCATGGTGAGAGCACTATGCATTCTCACTCTCCCCCCGCAGCAGCAAGTTTCTGTAGCGCTGTATGCAATCCTCATGTTCTCGGGGGTAATCAGGCGCAAGCTCTTTGAGCATCGCAGCCAATATTGCCGCCACGGCAGTACGGGCTGTCGGCTTGTGATCGTTGGGGACCACGTGCCAAGGCGCATATTCGGTATGCGTGGCCGGTAGCACTTCGTTCACTAGTGCCAGATACTCAGCCCGAGCCTCCCAGCTCTTCACATCTGCATCGTCGAATTTCCAACGTTTACGAGGGGTATCAAGGCGTTTCAGGAGTCGCTTTCGCTGCTCCTCCTTTGAGGTGTTCAGCCAGATTTTGATGATACGTGTCCCTTCCCGGTGCAAGTGCTGTTCGAAAGCATTGATGGCCTCATATTTAAGGCTCCATTCATCGCTGGCATGTTCTGTCACTGGCCACAGCCGTTCCGCCAGAACCGACTCATAGTGACTGCGATTGAATGCCACTACCTCCCCCCGTGCAGGCAGATGACGCCACACACGCCAAAGAAAATCATGATGTACTTCGTCTCCAACAGGGCGACGAAAACCGTGAACCCTGAATCCTGCTGGGTCCATTGCGTGGGAAAGTGTACGGATGAGGCTATCTTTACCGGAAGCATCCAGACCCTGCACGACCAGCAGCACTGCATGCTGACGGTTTGCCAACAGGCGCCGTTGATGCTCATGTAACACATCAAATGGTGGCGCCAGCTCCAGTATTTTCGGCGTTTCAAGGCGAGTAGCCAGCTTTTCGACACGCATACCCGGTGTAACCTGATCCGTGAATTCCATGACAGTCATTCCAGTTACCCTCCGCACCTTTCCTTGAGCATAATGGGATAAACCGATTTGCAAAATCAGGAAGAGAGACATGCAACCCAGAATCAGCATGATAACCCTCGGCGTCCATGATCTAAGAGCCGCCACTGAATTTTATGAGCAGGGTCTCGGCCTCCCCCGTCGTCCTGTGCCAGATGATGCGCCGGTCGCCTTTTTCGAGCTCAATGGCAGCTGGCTTGGTCTGTTCGGTCGTAATGATCTTGCTCACGATGCAGGGGTCGATGCAGAAGGAAACGGTTTCCGCGGTGTTGCTCTTGCCCACAATCTGGACTCCCCGGCCGAAGTCGATGCCTTGCTTGAGCAAGCTCGAAAAGCAGGGGCAACGGTTATAAAAACAGGTCAACCCACTGACTGGGGAGGCTATTCCGGGTATTTCGCGGATCTGGACGGGCACTTATGGGAAGTGGCGTGCAATCCGCATTTCTGGGTTGGACCGCGGTGAGGAAGGGGCAAGTTGAAAGTTGAAAAGAGTCTGGGATACCGGGCTGGCGTCAAGTGGCGCAATGAAAGCAGCACGCCCCTTCTATAGAAAGGCCTCTGCACTTTCACCCACTGTGGGAGCGGGCGTTCGACCGCAAGGAGGCCAATGCCAAGGCATCGCGACGGAACCGCCGCTCCCACTGTTGAATCTTCTCCGATGGCCTCTGGCGACGTTTACACAGGATTCAGTTTCCTGCTTTATTTCCTCTTAACCATTCCCGCTAACATGCGGTGAACCACAAAAAAACCCGGCGCATGGCCGGGCTTTTTTGTCGGGTGAAAAACGAATCTTACTTGAAGATTTCGCCTTTCTCCGCCTTCTCCACCAGCAGTGCCGGCGGGTTGAAGCGATCACCGTACTTGGCAGCCAGTTCCTGAGCGCGGACCACGAAGCCCTTCAGACCACCCTCGTACTGGTTGATGTACTGGATCACACCACCGGTCCAGCCTGGGAAACCGATACCGAAGATGGAACCGATGTTGGCATCGGCCACTGATTCGATAACACCTTCCTCGAAGCACTTCACCGCTTCCATGGCTTCGATGAACAGCATGCGCTCTTTCATGTCTTCCATGGGAACCTCGGTGGAGGCGCCGAACGCGTCTTTCAGACCTGGCCAAAGCTTGGCCTTGCCACCTTCCGGATAGTCGTAGAAGCCTTTGCCCTGCAGCTTGCCTGGACGATCCAGCTCTTCAACCATTTTCTTCATCACGGCTTCTGCCGGATGCTCAGGGGGCATCGGAGTGCCGTCACGCTCTGCGTCGTCACGGGCTGCCTTGCCAATCTTCAGCGCCGTACCCATGTTGATCTCGTCAATCAGCTTCAGGGTACCTACCGGGTAACCAGCCTGCTGAGCAGCTTGCTCTACGGATGCAGCCGAGACGCCTTCGCCCAGCATGGCGATACCTTCGTTTGCGAAGGTGCCGATCACCCGGGTGGTGAAGAAGCCGCGGGAATCATTGACCACGATGGGCGTCTTGCGGATCTGCAGACAGTAATCGTAGGTCTTGGCCAGCACTTCCGGAGACGTATCTTTACCGCAGATGATTTCCACCAGCGGCATTTTGTCTACCGGGCTGAAGAAATGGATACCGATGAAGTTGTCCTGCTTCTTCACACCCTTTGCCAGACCTGTGATCGGCAGAGAGGAAGTGTTGGAACCCAGTACCGCATCGGGCAGTACCACGTCTTCGATTTCCTGGAACACCTTGTGCTTCAGCTCGGTGTTTTCGAACACGGCTTCAATCACGAAATCCACGCCTTCCAGATCCTTGGCATCTGCAGTGGCTGTGATCAGAGACAGCACCTGCTCTTTCTTCTCTTCGGTCATCTTTCCGCGAGAGATAGCCTTGTCCAGCAATTTGCGGGAGTAGTCTTTGCCCTTCTCTGCATTCTCCTGGGAGATGTCTTTCAGTACGACTTCGGAACCGGTCATGGCGGTCACGTAGGCGATACCGGCACCCATCATGCCCGCACCCAGTACACCGACTTTCTTGGCGGTAAACTTCGGCACATCTTTGGGACGGCTGGCGCCACCATTAATGGCCTGCAGGTTGAAGAAGAAGGCGTTGATCATGTTCTTGGCGATCTGGCCGGTGACCAGATCAATGAAGTAACGCTCTTCGATCAGGAAAGCGTTGTCCACATCTACCTGGGTAGACTCAACAGCCGCCGCCATGATGTTTTTTGGAGCCGGGTAGTTGGCACCTTTCAATTGCTTGCGCAGATTAGCCGGGAATGCTGGCAGGTTAGCGGCAAACTTGGGCACCGACGGCGTGCCACCTGGAATCTTGTAACCCTTTTCGTCCCAGGGCTGCTGACTCTTCGGGTTGGCCAGGATGAATTCCTTGGCCTTGGCGATCATCTCTTCTTCAGAGTCGACCACCTCATCGATGATGCCCACCTTCAGGGCTTTATCGACTTTCATGCGCTGACCCTGCATCAGTACGTTCATCAGCGCGTTCTGAATACCCAGCATCCGCACGGTACGCACGATACCGCCGGCACCCGGCAGCAGGCCGAGGGACACTTCCGGCAGACCGAACTGGGCCTTGGGATTGTTCAGGGCAATACGACGGTGACAGGACAGCGCGATCTCGAGACCACCACCCAGCGCAGTACCGTTCAGGGCACACACAACCGGGATACCCAGGGTTTCCAGCTTGCGCAGGTCGCCTTTCAGCAGCTTGCCGCTGTCGGCCATTTCCTGAGCGTTTTCTGGTGTCACCTGGATCAGATCGCGCAGGTCACCACCGGCGAAGAAAGTCTTCTTGGCGGAGGTAACAATCACACCGGCAATCTCGGCTTTCTCTTTCTCGAGACGCTCCACCGTGTCGTGCATGGACTTGGTGTAACGGGCATTCATGGTATTCGCAGACTGCTGCGGATCGTCCAGGGTCAGGATGACAATATTGTCCGCGCCCTTTTCCCAGCGAATAGTCGATTCTGTCATTTCAATATCTCCAATTCCGGTGGCCGCTTACAGGCGCTCAACAATGGTGGCGATACCCATACCTGCACCTACACACAGGGTACAGAGGCCGAATTTCTGGTCGCGACGCTCCAGTTCGTCGAGCACAGTGCCGACGATCATGGCACCGGTAGCACCCAGCGGGTGACCCATGGCGATGGCACCACCATTCACGTTGGTGATGTCGTAGCTGATTTCCATGTCTTTCATGAAACGCATGGCAACGGAGGCAAAGGCTTCGTTGATTTCCCACAGGTCGATCTGGTCAGCGGTCATACCTGCCTTGGCCAGTGCTTTTCGGGCAGCCGGCGCCGGGCCGGTGAGCATGATGGTCGGATCAGCACCGCTCACAGCGGTAGCAACGATACGGCCACGGGGCTTGGCACCGATCTTGTCACCGGCTTCCTTGTTACCCATCAGCAGCAGAGTAGCGCCATCCACGATGCCGGAGGAGTTACCCGGGGTGTGAACGTGATTAATCTCTTCCAGCCAGTGATACTTCTGCAATGCGACGGCATCAAAGCCACCCATTTCACCCATCATGGCGAAGGAAGGATTCAGGTTGCCCAGTGCATCTGCGGTGGTGCCAGCACGAACGTGTTCGTCACGATCCAGTACCACCAGACCATTCATGTCTTTCACCGGCACCACAGATTTAGCGAAATAACCCTTTTCCCAGGCATTGGCAGCCCGAGCCTGGGAATTGGCGGCGTACTCATCCACATCGCGACGAGTGAAACCTTCCACGGTGGCGATCAGATCAGCACCGATACCCTGAGGGATAAAGCCAGTGTCATAGTTGGTTTCAGGATCCAGCGCCCACGGAGTACCGTCAGAGCCCATGGGAACGCGGCTCATGACTTCCACCCCACCAGTCAGAACCAGGTCTTCGAAACCAGAACGCACCTTCATGGCACCCAGGTTTACCGCTTCCAGACCGGAGGCGCAGAAACGGTTGATCTGCAAACCGGATACAGTTTCCGGCAGGCCAGCAGCCAGCGCGGCAATCTTGGGCAGTACACCGCCCTGATCACCCAGCGGAGACACGATGCCCATGACGATGTCGTCGATCATCGCTGGATCCATGTTCGGGAAACGGGCCTTGATTTCGTTAATCAGGCCGACCACCAGGGAAATCGGCTTCACGGTGTGCAGCGAGCCGTCTTTCTTGCCCCGACCTCGGGGCGTACGAATCGCGTCGTAGATATAGGCTTCGGTCATGGAACCTTCCTCTTGCCTCAGGCAGATGTCAGCGTTTGCTGACGGGTTATGGGGGACAGTGCGATAACAGGCATCCTGCCCACGATAGAAAGACGGTAAGAGTGCCTGCCGATGCCCTTTCACTCAATGACATGAGTTAACAGCAGGGGTGAGCGGAAATGGCAAACACTTTCACCCTGTCTGTGTAGGAGTCTGTCGGACCTGGATGTGAGTCACTGAGGCAAACCGGGTTGGTACTATTTTGTGTGCAAATTTCCGTTGAAGAGTGGTTCTATTTGACGAAAACTTGCGCACAAAAGGGCCAAACTTGGCTTTTCCGCCGTTGTACAGTCCCAGGGGACCTATGGATCACTCCTGGCCATTGCGCGGCCAACCGGAACTGCTATGGTGCGGACATTCTTTCAAGGAGATTTCAGATGTCACACACTCTGGATGTTTTGCAGTCCCTGGCATCCTCTGCGTTGCAGCAAGGGCGCGGCATCGGCACCGCCGGGCATGCACGTCAACCGGCGGAACCGCTGGAGCTTTACGATATGGAAGGCTGCCCTTTTTGCCGCCTTGTACGTGAAGCACTGACCGATCTGGATCTGGACGCCCTGATTTTTCCCTGTCCCAAGGACGGTGATCGCTATCGGCCATTGGTTGAACGGCTCGGAGGCAAACAGCAGTTTCCTTACCTGATGGATCCGAACACCGGGGCAGCCCTTTACGAATCGGCAGACATTATCGAATACCTGTATCAGGAATATGGCGGCCGCCCTGCCCCCAAGCGCTGGCTGGTGCGCAGCATCCGCACCGCTGCATCGGTCGCAGCCTCCCTGCCCCGTGCCCGGCGCGGCATTTATCGTGATGATTCCGAGCTCCCGGAACAACCGCTGGAGCTGTATTCCTTCGAAGCCAGCCCCTTTGCGCGCTTGGTACGCGAACGTCTCACAGAGCTCCAGATCCCGTACCTGCTTCGCCAGTGTGGCCGTGATCAATGGCAAGACTGGGTGCTGCCGCCGGTACGAAAACAACTGGTTCCAGACTATTCTCCCAGCCAACGCAATCGTGTCGAACTGATGGAGCGTGCCGGCAGCATTGCCGTGCCCTACCTTGTCGATCCCAATACCGGCGCGGAGATGTTCGAATCCGCCGCCATTCTCGACTACCTGGAGCAAACCTACGCCAGATAATCCGTTCATCCGTTCCAACGTCCGTAGTAGCAATAAATGCGGCTACGGACACTTCTCCCGCTACCGGTTTAGTGCTATATATCGCTTCAGACGCCGTCCATTTCCTGTTTCAGGGGATTGACTGACGTCCCTTCTATCAACAGCGGAAAGTGAGCAGCACCATGGGTCGTCGACAATTTGATGACTATGAACCGGAAGAATGGGAAGAAGAGCACAAGCGCGCAGACCGGGATCGTCGCAAACGCGATGCGAAACGGCAGCGGCATCATGGCGAAGAGAATAACGAGCACCGGGAAAACCGGGATTCACGTTATTCCTGAGCCCTGAACGGCGTTACAGGATTCTCATCCCCCGAAAGCCTGAAACACAGGCTTTCGGAGCCTCCCCCTTTTCGTTTTACAGCGTCACACGTCCCCGTAACGCCCGGCCAGGGTGGTGAGCAGTGAGACGGCATCGTCGTCTACCTGTAGATGAAAACCTCCACGCCAATGCCCATTGGGCAGGTAATCGTGCCAGCATGGCGTCGCCATCACGGCCACTTCGCGCTGGCCATATAAAGGTATGGGTAAATCCAGGCGCAAAGGCTGCACCTGGCTGGGAGGGACACCTCTGCCGGTAAGGCAAACGCCCTCATCGGTGAGGTTTAAAACATGACCTATAGGCTGGCTGCCGATACTCGCCTTCACATTGAGGCGTAACCGGGGCCTTCGAAAACGACGACGTTCCATAACGAGTCCTCTTTCATGCCGGTCTTCCTGACAGTCTCCTCCCGCTTTGTGTACCATGCAATGAGAAGTTTACGTTCTGTGGAGCAGTTCCATGGCCAGCAATGATGATGATCTGTTTCGCCAGGAAATGGCGGATGTTACCCCTATCAAGCATGATGGCCGGGTTGAGGAAGCTCGCACACCTCGTAAAGACAGCATTCGCGAGCAATTACGCCGGGCCGCGGCGGTAGATGACAAACGTGACAGCAACCCCCTCACCGTCCCGGAACAGGTAGAACCTATTGGCCCATTGGATATCATAGGTGTAAAGAAAAACGGGGTTCAGGAGGGGGTCTACCGCAAACTCAGGCTCGGCAAATATGAAGCCCAGGATGTACTGGATCTTCACCGGGTTCGCCTGATGGACGCCCGCACACAAGTCCACCAGTTTCTGACCCGCGCCCATGAAAACAGCCACCGCGCCGTCCTGATCAGCCATGGCAAGGGACTGCATAGTGAACGTCCCGGCTTCCTCAAGAGCTATGTGATGCACTGGCTACAGGAAAGCAAACTGGTACTCGCCTACCACACAGCACCGCAAAATCGCGGCGGCACCGGCGCCACCTATGTCCTGATCCGCAAGAATAGCCAGGCGAGACAACAGAATCGGGAGTTCTTTATGGAGGCGGGGAAGAATAATAGATAGTGAACAGTGCGCGTAAGCGCCTTGTTTTGATCTTGAACGTATGAGGCCGCGCCCAAGCCATGAGCGCGGCCTCATACGTTTCAAAACCAGAAAACCTCAATCCCGTCGCTGTTAACTATTCGCTGTTAACTGTTAACTGAAATCACCGCTGGATGCGATTGATGCCATTAATCGCCGCCACCCGATACGCCTCCGCCATAGTCGGATAGTTGAAAGTGGTGTCGATGAAGTATTCCAGGGTGTTGTGTTCCCCGGGTTGGCGCATGATGGCCTGGCCAACGTGAACAATCTCCATAGCCTGATAACCGAAACAATGGATGCCCAGGATAGCGAGGGTTTCACGGTGAAACAGGATTTTCAGCATCCCCACCCGTTCGCCTGTGATTTGCGCCCGGGCCAGATTGCGAAAAAACGCCTGACCGACTTCATAGGGAATTTTTGCTTCGGTCAGTTCCTGCTCGGTCTGCCCGACTGAACTGATCCCGGGAATGGTGTAGATGCCGGTGGGGACATCTTTTACCTGCTTGATCTCATCTCCCGCGATAGCGGCAGCGCAGAAACGCCCTTGATCGTAGGAGGCACTGGCCAGTGATGGCCAGCCGACCACATCACCCACCGCATAAATATTTTCCACTTCGGTCTGATAGCGTTCGTTGACTGCCAACTGGCCACGGTTATTCGGCTCAAGACCTACCATTTCCAGCCCCATGTTGCCGGTATTGCCCGAACGGCCGTTACACCACAGCAGAGCGTCAGCGCGGAGTTTCTTGCCAGAATGCAGCTCCAGAGTGACGCCATCCTCATCAGCAACGACACTCTTGTACTCCTCTCCCTGGCGAATAGTGCACCCCTGGTCGCGCAGGTGATAACTCAGCGCATCTGAAATTTCGGTATCGAGAAAATCCAGCAGATGATCACGGGAGTTGACCAGATCCACCCTGATCCCCAGACCGGTGAAGATACAGGCATACTCCGAGCCGATAACCCCGGCACCATAGATGATGATATGCCGCGGCGTGTGATTCATGGTGAGAATGGTGTCGGAGTCGTACACCCGGGGATGGTCAAAATCCACATCTGCGGGATGGTATGGCCGCGACCCCGTGGCGATCAGAATATTCTTGGTCTCCAGCAAATGCGTCCGGCCCTCGACATCGTCCACCTGTACTTCATGGGGGTTAGCGATGCGACCACGGCCCGCGAAGATAGTGACGCGATTGCGGATATAGAAATCAGTGCGTACCTGTACCTGCGAATCGATCACCTCTCGTGTGCGCCGAATGAGATCCTGCCAGCGTACATCACGGGGATTGATGATCCCGCGCAGCAGAGGGTTGCGCTGGGTTCGGATCACCTGGCGCACCTGATGACGCAGGGCCTTGGAAGGAATGGTGCCCCAATGGGTACAATTGCCCCCCATGGCCTTCTGGTCCTCGACGATAGCCACTCGCAGATCTTTCTTGGCAGCCTGCATGGCCGCCGCCTCCCCTGCCGGACCACTACCAATCACCACCAGATCCCAACCCGCACTGATATCCATTCACACCTCCATCGCATACTGATGGCCAGTATAGAGGGCTGGCAGAGATACGACGAGTTAGACTAAGGTGAGAGTCAGAAGAAAAACACCGGTTGCACGTCAGGGAGACAGCAAGATGGAACAGAACAATGAGGCAGCAAAATCGTCAGCGTTGGCAAGAGGAAGCCGGAAATCCGGCCAGTGGTTAATCAACCATCCCATCGGTGCCATTCAGCTTCTCGGATTGATTCTTCTTGTGGTTATCGTGGCACAGAATCTGGAACCCACCAGCATCGACATTCTGTTCTGGACACTGGTGGACATTCCGAAACTGCTGTTGCTATTGATCAGCATGGTCATTGGCGCGCTAGTCTGGGAACTACTCAAACGTACCCTGTTACGCCGCAAACCTGCGGCGTAACAGCAGCACCAGACTGCCCAGAATCATCCACCCCATAGAGCCGGAGCCCGCAGAGGTTTCTTCATTTTCGTAGCTGATGGTAAAGCGCACCTGCTGGGAAGAACCTCCGCACAGCATATCTTCTACTTTAAGGGTGAAGACGTCTTTGAAGGTGTTGTAATTGCTGTCGGGCACATAGGTCACGATGGCCCGACGGTCTGCGTCTGCGGGGTCGCTATGGGGCAGCGAATCCGCGTCATAGCGATCTTCAATGATCAGCCCCGTCCCGAGCGTTTGACCATCTTCATCACGCTTGGCAAATGAAGGCTCGCTGGCCACGGTGATGTCATAACGAGTCCAGTCAATGGGGGCATCCGGGGTATCTGGATCTTCAATATCCAGCTTGAACACCACTTTTTTACCCGGCTGGTTCAGCACAGATTGCCCTTTCATTGTGGGCGGTTTGTCCTTGATTGTCATAACAGCCGTAGCTTCATTAGACTGTTCACCTGCGCTGTCGATAAAGCTATACAGGAACGCCACTTCAAGAGGATCTTCAGAGGTGCTGGCACACAACCTGTCATCGAACTCGGGAACCGCTGGCGGAGTGAACAACACCACGCACTCATCCGCCACATCGCCTGGCTCAAACAAGCTGGGGTTAGCAGAAATAATATGGCTCGGGATCGGCTCGCCACATTTTAGATCGTAACCCGAACGGTTTTCATTGTAGTAAAGCCAGACAAATTGCAGAGTCGCCCCATCCAAAGACGCATCAGAGGATGCCAGAGTAAAAAGTGTCGGTTCTCCGTCCAGGCTATCGTCTTGCACATATTCCTCATTCGTGCCGACATACTTTTCTGGATCAACGCTTGTGTCCCATTCAGCATGCTCGAACGTGAACTTGTAGAGGTCGAATTTCACCGGGGTGCCAGTCTCATCCAGCAAGGCAAACTCCGCATTATCACTCGGCAAATCGTTCGCAAGAATATCAACCGGCACCTGACTGCTCGGTGTATTCTGGTTGCTGCCCTCATCATCGTCCGCGGTGATTTGCTGATATTCGAAAGCACCTACATCACAACGCTCACCCGCTGTTCGGGCGATGCCGCGAAGGTCCGTGGCACGACAAGCCATCACCGAACTTGTGCCACTGGCCGGATCAGCCTGATCATTGCCCATGTCCACCAACACCAGATCGGTGGGAGCATTGGCGATTGCCAGATAAGGGGGAAGATAGTCTCCAGCAACCCCTTCACCCTCCAGGCTACTCAAACTGGTCTCCAGCGAGGCCACCCCAGTTGAGGACTGATCCGTGGTACTGGCAGTGTCGGCGACACAAGCCAACCCTGAGTAGGCGTTGTATTCACTTTCGAGGAGCGTGGTGGCACCACTGCTGCAAGTGTCTCCACTGTTGAAATAGGCACTGTTGGACATGCGTACTTCGCTGGCCGCATCACCAAGATCAATAGCACTACCCCCGGTGTTGTCGAGGAAGGTGCTGTTCATGATATTGGCGTTGACCGTCAATTCCCCCAGCTCCAGCACGGAGCCAACCCCGGTCCCAGCCGCGACGCTATTGCTCACAAAGGTGCTGTTGGCGATCTGCAGTTCACCTGCAGGCATGTTCACGTCCAGCACACCGCCTTGCTGAGTCGCAGAATTATTGTGAAATGTGCTGTCGACAAGTGCCATCTTGAAGGTTTCGTTGCGGGCTTCACTGGACATGACCCCGCCCGACACGCCCGCAACGTTGCCACTGACAAAGCTGCGATTGAACGACAACAGCTTCTGATTACCTGCGTTGGCGCGAATGAACACCACCCCGCCATTCGCTTCCGCCTCGTTGTCCAGTATACGAACCCGATCAAAAATCACTGAGCCGCCAGTAATGATCACCGCACCGGAGCCTGCCCCGTCCGTCCCGTTGCCGCTGGCAAACCCTTTCTCCAGAGTCAGAAACTGGAAAAGGACAGATGGATGCCCTGAACTACCGTTAGGAGGACGTACCTCAAAGAGACGAAAGCTGCCGTCACCAAGAATACGCGTTAACGTATCGTCCTCATCATCGTTCGGGTCTTCATAGGCACCTTTTCCGACAATCTCGACCCCGCCACCCTGCACAATCAAGGTGTCGACCAGCTGAATATCCCCAGCCGGCAGAAGAATCGTATCCGTCGAGTTGCCCCCATAAGCGCAATCCGGGCTTCCGGCTTCCCCCGCATTCAACAAGGCTTCCCGCAGCGTACACCGCCCGTCATTCTTGATAGGAGGGACATGGTCTGCCAGCGAGTTCACTTTGATTTCGACAGCCTGCGTCTGAGCAGCGGCGGCCAGCATCGCAACCGCCGCCAGCCCCCGCAGACCGCCACGCAAACGGCGCGCCACCCCTGCCAGTACAATCATCAGGCCCATAAACCCACCCAATGAACCGATGCTCTCTTTCTCTGTAAGACCGGAGGCCGGTTCAGCAAAGAAGTTGGTGATCTCGTCCTGGTTCTGGCCAAGGTCCGCACCGCCAAAGAAGGCATCCTTATCCACCAGATAACGGATCTGATCCACACCGTGGAAATTTGACGAGGGCGTATAACGAATTTTCGGATAACCATTTGAGTCAATCACAGGCACCGCAGAACCCAAACTCGGAAATTCAATAACCGTCAGGCAACGATCCAATACAGCCTGTTCGATACAGGCAGTATCGCCAATGCTACAAGTACCTTCGCTTACCACGATGTCATTCAGTCGAAAACAGTCAATTTCCGTATCATTAAGATCGTTGGCAACCACATCTGCCAACACACTCTGGCCGCTCACCAGCAGAACCTCTTCTGGCTGGGCCTGTGCGCGCAGGAACTCTACTGCCCCCACGTCACATCGCCCGCCGGCACCACCGCGGGTTTTGCCCCGGTTGTCGGTGCTTTCACACAGGTCGGTGGAAACATTTTCCGGGTTAGCGCGATCAAACAGGCTGGGCGCGCCCGGAATGGCTAGTGGATTCGCTTCCACTGCTGCGGGAAGCGGGTTGGGCAAGAAGCCGGGATAGGGTCCATCTATTTCCTCAGCCGACATTGGCAAACAGGCTCCTGCACCTTTAATTCCTATCGTGCAGGCAACGCGCCCTTCTCCCAGGAATACATCTTCTTCTGCCTGATTGGGCTCGTCAGTTACATTAATTCCTAATTCCCAATCTTCCGGTTTTGGACAATTAGTGTCGTCATCCGTAATCGTGTAAAGCAAGCGAGCCTGAGCTGCGGCATTGACAGCGGTACCATCCACCAAACCTGGACCAGCACAAGCACCATCACTGTTGCCGACCATTACCGTATGCAGAATATTGTCTGTGATTTCGGCATCGGCGGGATCATTAAACACTGTTTCTTCCAGAGTCAGGGCGACCCCATCGTTAAACGCGATGGTCATGTTGACCAGCGCTGACGTGTAGTTTTTCGACACCACATTGATCACCCCACCGGTGTTACCGGTAATGGTGCCATTACCCAGCTCCAGACCAATCCGTACCGCAGGTACAGCGGGAACCGCCGGGATCGGAGGAACCACTGAGGTATCCTCGGGGATGGCGTCAGCACCAGGATCGCCACCAGCCAGATAGATCACCCCAGCATCGACACCACCACCGGCCTGATTATTGGCCATGTAGAAGTCATAACCAATAATCGAGCCATTAAAGGTATCCGAAGTGGCAATTACCGAGCCCATCTGATGCGCCAGGTTATTTTCGAAATGGCCTCCGGTCTGGAATGCCATCCCACTACCCTCGGACATATAAACAGCGCCACCGTTGTCTGCTTCACCGCCAGCCAGGCGCACATTGCTGTTCACAATCACCGGGCCTATGGCGCGAATCAGCCCGCCGTTGCTGTCGGCAATGTTGCTATCTGCATCAGGCCCGGCGGCATTACCGTCAATCAACTCAACATTAGCCAGAGAAAGCACTCCGCCCTCATCAACGATGAACACTCGAGAATTGCTGCTCGCTGAAATAATTGGACGCACCTTGTCCAAGGCGTCCTCAAAGGCGTCAAGCTGAATGGTGATGGCGATCTGGGCAGGCTGATCCTCGATCTCCGCTCCGACAATAATTTCTTTGTCTGAATCGTCAGGATCAGGGGCGTACTCATAGACAATTCGCTGGCCACTGCCAACACTCAGGCTGCCATGCTCAAGCAGGTAAGTGCTATTTTCACGAAGTCGGATAGAGTCTGTGCCGGTACCCGCCGCACAGCCATCAATAGAGATTCGGTAATTGCTGGCTAGAACAGCCTCTCGCAGAGAGCAAAAGCCATCTTTGGCGCCAGAGATATAGGTGACTTGCCACTCAGTACCGGCATCCCAAGCTGGATCCGAGGCATCATTATCCACGGCCTCCACGATCACCTCAGGATCTGAAGTACTGTTGATGTTGTAAACCGTCGCGTGGGAGGAGGCTGCAAAAAGCAGGGAGCAACCAGCAAGACTCTGCCATAGCCCAAGGTGACGCATTGTGTTCTCCTGCAGGCGTCAGTCCGCCTGGCATTATTGTTCTAATAAGTCTTTATGGAGCCCATGGGTCAGCAAAGTGTAACCCCATGTAATTACGGGCAATAATACCGCCGATATCGGTTTCAGACTGTTGTTTCTCTGTAAGCGACCCTTTTTACCACCCCAAGGCATCCTTGACAAAGGGAATAGTGACCGAGCGCTGCTGCGCCAGCGCCAGTCGGTCAAGCCGGTTGAGCAGCGCAACCAGGCCAGCGGGACTGCGCTCGCTACGCAACACGATGAAATGCGCCACTTCAGGCTCAAGGCGTAACCCACGGGTTCGGGCTCGGGCGATTAACAAGGCTTCCAGATCCTCTTCACCCAATGGCTGTAGCCGATAAACCGGACCAGCCGCCAGCCGGGTGGCAAGATCAGGCAGCATCAGCCCCAACGCTGCCGGAGCGGCGCTGGCGGAGACCAATAACCGCCCACCCCGCGCCATCAAGCGGTTATAGAGATGGAATAGCGCCTCTTCCCAGTGTCGATCACCGGCAAAATGCTGACAGTCATCCACCGCCAACAAGTCGAACTGCTCCATGGACTCAAGCACTCCAGGGCTAAGTGGCAGCAGCTCCTCAGCGGGTAACAGACAGGCCTCGAGTCCCTCCTGCTGGGCCAGCCGTACGGCACCCTCCAGCAGATGGCTTTTACCCAGCCCCTCTGCGCCCCAGATAAAGGCCTGACGGTCCGCTCCCATTACCGTTTCCCGGACACCCTGAAACAGGGCACCGTTATCCCCGGCAACGAAATTGGACAGATCATTACCCTCGCGTAGCTGCAACGCGAGGGGCAATTGCGCCACCATGGATCAGCGTCGCCAGCAGTAATGCCACTGTGGCCCAGCCACAGCTTCATCCGGACACGGGGTCAGGGAGGAAGAAAGGGATAGCAAGTCACGCAACTGGGCATCGCTGCCGCTGAAGTCGAGACCGTAGATCAGGGAGTCCCCGGACACTTGCACCAGTGACACCGCCTGCACCCCGCTCAAGCCAGCCAGGAAATCCCGCAGGCTTTTCCAGTCGCCCAGCGAACCGACCGCATCGACCGTCAGCAAGGTACGCTGATCAGCAGCGCCGCCCGCCACCGCAAAACGATCCGCCAGCTGATCGGTCACCGCGTCGACCAGATCACCGATAGCCTGCTCGGTAGACTCCGCCTTGAGACGACCATCATCCAACGTCTTGCGGCCTTGCAGTACACGCCAGCTCACCGTCGCCGGCGAACCACTGTAGAGCACCGCAGCCAATACCATCTCATGGGGGTAACGTGCAGATGCGTCCAGAATCTGGTTGTCAAAACGGCCACGGATATCGGCTACGGCCAGCGCACCCCGATCCTGCCCATCCCACTCGGGAAGCACCAGATCCAGGCCTCGGCGATCCGCCTCCCGCTCCAACATCAGAAAATCTGGATGCTGAGGGTTCACCATGCTGCCCTTGCCGGTACCTTGATCGACCAGCCAGACCAGCACACGCGGACGAGGCACACCCCATACCGGGGCGCGACGGGACGACAGGAAATCCATCAGGCTGCGAATATCAAAACGCGCCACCAGCATGCCATCCCGATAATCACGGCGGATAACCCAACGATCGAGCTGCTGTGCCGCCTCTTCGGCTACCGGCAACTCCAATACAGAAGCCTTGCCACTGAGCCGCACCAGCACCTGGTTCAATGCCTCGCTCAGGGCCTGCTGTTGCACCTCCGGCGTACGATCTTCAACCGCAATTTCCACGGTATCCAGTGTGCCGGCCATCGCCATCTGCACACCCAGCAGCATCAACACTGCCGCTAGCCACTGTTTTCCATTTCCACGCATGAGCGCCAAATCCAAGCCGTCCTGTAAAGCGGGCCATTATTACCTATAAGAAGCCTGCACAAAACTCCTTCCACACCCAGGCTCTCCTCTCCCTTACAATCCACCCTGGATTCCCTGCTCCTGTAACAGCATTAGCATCAGCATGGCTGGCCAGTCAGATAAAAGCGCATTCTCTACGCTCTCCCGGCCACTCAGCGGTGGAAAGATCCGCCCCGGACTCTTAAAATACGCGCCTTCATCAACCCGGAGCCCCCCATGACCGAACAGAAACGGCCACTGACCTACCGTGACGCTGGCGTCGACATTGATGCCGGAAACGAGCTGGTAAAGCGTATTGCCCCTGTGGCCAAGCGCACCCGTCGCCCCGAGGTCCTGGGTGGCCTGGGTGGTTTTGGTGCGCTCTGTGAGCTGCCTTCGCGCTACAAAAACCCGGTATTGGTAGCCGGTACTGATGGCGTAGGCACCAAGTTGCGGCTGGCCATCGATACTGGCCGACACGACAAAGTCGGTATTGATCTGGTTGCCATGTGCGTGAACGACCTGATCGTAGGTGGTGCCGAGCCCCTGTTCTTCCTGGATTACTACGCCACCGGCAAGCTGGACGTGGAAACCGCCACCAGCGTAGTCACCGGTGTCGGCGAAGGCTGTGAAATGGCAGGCTGTGCATTGATCGGTGGTGAAACCGCCGAAATGCCCGGCATGTACGAAGGTGAAGATTACGATCTTGCCGGCTTCTGCGTCGGCGTGGTGGAAAAAGACGGCGTTCTTGATGGCAGCAAGGTACAGGCTGGCGACAAGCTGATCGCACTGGCATCCAGCGGCCCTCACTCCAATGGCTATTCCCTGGTACGCCGCATCATGGCCCAGGCGGATACAGACATTGAACTGGACGGCAAACCCCTGATGGAGCACCTGCTGGCCCCTACCCGCATTTATGTGAAGCCGCTGCTCAAGCTGATCGAACAGGTGGAAGTGCACGCGCTGGCCCACATTACTGGCGGCGGCCTGCCAGAGAACCTGCCCCGGGTCATGCCGGACAACACCCAGGCGGTGATCGACACCAACAGCTGGGAATTCCCGGCCGTATTCCAGTGGCTGCAGCAGGAAGGCCAGGTACCCAGCTTTGAAATGTACCGCACCTTCAACTGTGGCGTAGGCATGGTGATCGTGGTTCCCGCAGACCAGGTAGATGCCACTTTGGCGCTAATGGAAGCCGAAGGTGAGAACGCGTTCCTGATGGGTGAAATCCGTGAGGGTCAAGGCGAGCCTGAAGTTGTACTGGAAGGCCTGAAAGACTGATCCACGCGGGGCTGCCACGCAGGTGGCAGCCTTCCTCCCCTACCCCCGGATACAGGTTTCATGAGCGAAAGCACCATCTCGCCCCATCGTCTGGCCGTGCTGATCAGTGGATCAGGCACCAATCTCCAGGCCATTCTGGACGCTATTGCCAGTGGTTCCCTACAGGCGCAGGTTGCCGTTGTCCTTTCCAACAAGGCCGATGCCGGCGGACTGGAGCGAGCCCGTCAGGCAGGGATTCCTACCGAGGTACTGGATCATCGACAGTTCGACAGCCGCGAAGCCTTTGACCAGGCCATGATCGACGCGCTCACCCCGTATCAGCCTGAAACGGTGGTATTGGCAGGCTTTATGCGCATCCTTTCCCCGGTTTTTGTTCGTCACTACACCGGCCAATTGATCAACATTCACCCCTCCCTGCTGCCCAAATACCGTGGACTGCACACCCACGCACGGGCGTTGGAAGCTGGCGACAGCGAACATGGCTGTTCTATCCACTTTGTCACCGAAGAACTGGATGGCGGCCCTCTGATCGCCCAGGCACGCCTGGAAATTGTTGCGAACGATAATCCAGATTCCCTGTCCAACCGTGTACAAATACGAGAACACCAGCTGTATCCGCTGGTGCTGCAGTGGCGCGCGGAACAGCGCCTGACGCTGGACGAACAGGGAGTCAAACTGGATGGGGAAGCGCTTCCGGAACAGGGCTATCAAGTCCCTTAGCATTCTTTTCTTGCTGGTGCCCATGGCCTTGGCATCGACCGCCATGGCCCAGCCGCCTGTCACACCGTTTTCTCTCGACTACCGCCTCAAGAGTGATGGCATCCCGTTTTCTATCACCGCCACCCGCAGCCTGCAAAAGGTGCGGGGAGATCTGTGGAAAATGGAGGTCAGCGCCAAGAACTGGCTGGGAGAAATCCGGGAAACCGCCCTGTTCAACTGGCAATCCTGTACCCCGCAAAGCAGCTACTACGGTTATATGCGCAAAGGGTTGGGGCGACTCAAGGAAGCCACATTGCATCTGGACCGGGAAACCGGCATCGCCGCCAGTGAGCGCACCGGCAAAGCCATGCGTAGCTATCCCATTTCCGATAGCGCCACCGATGAACTGTCCGTCAGCCTGGCCCTGCAATGTGCTCTGGAACAGGGCAAGAAAGACATTGAGCTGGACGTAGCAGACGAAAAATCACTGGAGACCCAGCGTTTCCGGGTGGTCGGGGAAGAAACCCTGAAAATCGACGGAGAACGGCTGACCACCGTCAAGGTTCAACGTATCCGGGGCGCCAACAGTGCTCGACAAACTTTCATGTGGTTTGCACCGAAACATCATTATCTTCTGGTACAGTTGCTGCAAAAGAACAACGACGGTGAGCATGTCATGACACTGCAATCTCTGAAGGGGCAATAATCGTGCGCCAACTGCTTCTTTGCTTCTCACTGCTTTTCAGTCAACTCGCCATGGCTGACACCCTGGCTCCGTTTGCCGCCGAGTTTCGCATCTACGTAAACAAACTGCCCACCCCGGTAAAGGCCGACCTGGTTCTTGAGCCCGCCGAAGGGGAAGACAGCTACCACATGCTTCTCAAGGCAAAATCCTTTCTGCTCACCAATACCGAAGAGAGTTTCTTTGAGTGGCGGGATTGCCAACCTCGCACCAGCCGCTACTTGCACGAGTTTGAAGGCTTCGGCAAACACCGCTATCACCGCATGAATTTCCAGTGGGCACCACCTCGTGTTCACAATGTCTCCGAAGACGACAAAGAGAGCCTGGATATTCCCGACAATACGCTGGATGAGCTCACCATCCTGCTGCGCGGACGCTGTGTATTTGCCAGCGGTGACAAGGCTTACTCGGTAACCAGCGTCTATGGTGACAAGCTGCGCACGCACCGTTTTGAGGTGATCGACAGGGAAACTATTGATACCCCGGTGGGCGAGCTGGATACCCTGCTGGTAGAGAAAAAGCGGGAAGGAGACAGCAAGAAAAAACGGCGCACCCTGTTCTGGGTAGCGCCGTCTCTGGACTACATGGTGGTCAAGGCAAAGCACATTGAAAGCACTTTCCTCAAAGCCGAACTGATCATGATTGACTATTCAGGCCCGGCTCTGGATGCAAAGCCGGAAAGCCAGTCAGCCGACAGCCAATCCTCCAGCTCCACCACGGATAATGCCAACGCCGGCCATCAGGCCGGCACCATCATGCCCGAGGCAGGGTAACCCCGCGCTGTCCCTGATATTTGCCGCCCCGGTCACCATAGGAGGTTTCGCACACCTCGTCGGATTCGAAGAACAGCATCTGCGCCACACCTTCGTTGGCGTAGATTTTCGCTGGCAAGGTAGTCGTGTTTGAAAATTCCAGGGTCACATGCCCTTCCCACTCCGGCTCCAGCGGCGTCACATTGACGATAATCCCGCAACGGGCATAGGTAGATTTACCCAGGCACACCGTCAACACGTTCCGCGGAATGCGGAAGTACTCAACAGTGCGCGCCAGTGCGAAGGAATTCGGAGGGATGATGCAGTACTCCCCCTTGATGTCCACGAAACTGCGCTCGTCGAAGTGCTTGGGATCCACCGTGGCAGAATGAATGTTGGTGAACACCTTGAACTCATCCGCACAACGCACATCGTAGCCGTAGCTGGACACCCCGTAGGAAATCAGCTTGTTGCCCTCGGCATCCGCACGCACCTGCTCGGCCTGAAACGGCTCGATCATGCCATGTTCATTCGCCATGCGGGTAATCCAGCGATCTGATTTGATACTCATTCCTGCCTCTCGATTCCGAAATGTGGGGCCTGTAACGCCAAGCGCTAAATGGTATAGGGGCGGGATGCCAGATGCCAGAGACACAGGTACAAGTTACAAGTCACAACTTTCAACGCATGAAAGGTCACGATCAGATTCACAGGCAAAAGTCAGCGCCCGAGCTTTTTCGCGTTCGCAGCCTCTCAAATCCGCACAACCTCACTCGCGTTGCAACTTGAAACTTGTAACTTGTAACTTGCCCTCCTCAGTGCTGTGTCACCTTCGGAAACGCCCGCTTGCCCTTGCCGGTCAGCGACAATCTTGCCGCCATGCGTCGCGCCGCCTGACGATACAGCGCCGCTTCCTCACTGTCCGGACAAGCTGCCACGACGGGCTTGCCGCTATCCGCCTGTTCACGAATTTTCAAGGACAACGGCAGGGCAGCCAGCACCTCGGTGTCATAATCCTCGGCCATACGTTGGCCACCGCCCTGACCGAACACATGTTCCTGGTGGCCACAGTTACTGCAGATATGCACCGCCATGTTTTCCACGATACCCAGCACCTTGATATCCACCTTGCGGAACATTTCCACCCCCTTGACCGCATCCAGCAATGCAATGTCCTGGGGAGTGGTAATGATGACTGCTCCGGCCACCGGAATCTTCTGCGCCAGCGTCAGCTGGATATCGCCGGTACCCGGGGGCAAATCCACTAGCAGATAATCCAGCTGCTGCCAGCGCGTCTGCTCCATCATCTGCACCAGCGCGCCACTGGCCTTGGGGCCGCGCCACACCACCGGGGTCTGCTGGGTGGTCAGATATCCCATGGACATGGTCTGCAAGCCATAGGCCTCAACCGGCACAAAGGTCTTGCCATCCAGGACTTGTGGTCGGGTCCCGTCAGGCTGCCCCAACATCAGCGGTTGGCTGGGCCCGAACACATCGGCATCCAGCAAGCCAACCCTGGCACCCTCCGCCTGCAACGCCAGCGCCAGATTCACGGCGGTGGTGGATTTGCCAACCCCACCCTTACCGGATGCGATGGCGATCACATTGGCCACCTGATCCAGTGCCGGCATGTCAGACTGGGTGCGATGCGGAACGACATGAGACTGCAGCGACAGGGAAAATTCATGGCCCTCAAGGCTTTCAGACATGTGCTCCTGAATTTGCGCTTGTAAAAGCGTTTCCACCCCCGTGCAGGGATAACCCAGTGTGATCGAGGCTGTTACGTTGTTCTCCGCCACTGACAAGCGGATATCTGCACCCGCCTGGTCCAGGCTGACACCCAGATCATCCGGCACAAAATGCCCCAGTTTTTCACGTAATGCCTGTTCAGAAACGGCCATGATTATTGCTCCCTCATCACTCGGCAGCGATGATAGGGATTAAACCTCCGCCAACCAAGGGGTCAGACCATTATCGGCCCGAACTGTGCCTCTTTTCGACTCAAGCAAGAGGTCAATGCTTGGCTATCTCTTCCAGAATTCGCACAATAGAGTCCAACCGGTATACAAAAAACAAGGAGATACCATGAAAGGCATTGCCTTCGTCTGCCTGACCGCACTCACCCCCTTTTTTCTAGCTGCCTGCGGCCAGTCATCTCTGCCCCTGGAAAGGGACAGCATCACCGTTTCCGGGCAAGGCGAGGTAACAGCAAGCCCCGACATCTTCTCTGTTCATGCTTCGGTTAACGCCGAAGGTAGCGATATCGATGCCATGAAATCCAGTGTCGATGAGCAAGTCGAAGCCATGCTGGAGCTAGCGGATGATCTGGATATCCCTGAATCACAAACTCGTGCCAGCGAATTTCGCGTTAACCCGGTATGGCAATATCAGCCGGAGCGAAAGTTGATCGGTCACCAGGTTTCCCGCTCGGTACAGTTCAAGGCCAATGGTCTTGATACCTATGCCGAACTGCTGGATGGGCTGGCGAAGCTGAATATCCGTGATATTCAGCCCGCCGGCAGCGAGGTCAGTAATGCGGATGCACTTGAATCTACCGCTCTCGCCAATGCGGTTGCAGATGCCAGGCAACGGGCCGAAGCCTTGGCTTCTGCTGCCGGACGAGATGTGGGCAAGGCGATCCGAATCGAGTCCCATTCCGTAAATGCGCCACGCCCAATGATGATGATGGCTCGCGGCAAGGAAGGTGCAGCAGACACCTATCGGGCAGGCGAAACCGACATTAGCGCTCAGGTTCAAATCACTTTCGAACTGGAATAAATCCACGATGAGCGATTTGGGTGAAATCAGCAGCGCAGCCTTGCAGCAGTATCTGGCCCATGCCGAAAAGCTGGGGCTGGATACCGGTGCTGCGCTAGCCGATGCCGGAATCCAGGCTGAACAAGCTTTACGCCCGGAAGCCCGCGTAGATGGCCATGACTTCCAGCGCCTGTTGCAACACCTGATCGAGGCTTCAGGCGATCCACTTTTCGGCTTGCACACCTCAGCATTCATCCAGCCCGGTTCGTACCATGTCATGGGATACATCTCCATGAGTGTGCAAACCCTTCATGAAGCCCTACTGAAGGTCACCCTGTACGAACGTCTGGTTGGGGACATGGGCACCACCGATATCAATCTGGAAAGTGATCAGGCCCAAATTCGCTGGCACTGTCGCTATCCGGACCAGCCAGTGCGCCGCCATTTAATCGATAACGTGCTCAGTTCCTGGTTCTGCTACGCGCGCTGGCTCACAGGTAACGATAATCTGGCCCCAACCGAGGTTCTCCTGGAACACCCCGAACCACCCGCTGAACAAATCGCCGAGTATGAGCGTGTCTTCGATTGCCCGGTACGTTTCGGACAACCCCACTCGGCGCTGGCAGGCCCTCCAGAGCTCCTGATGCTCCCCATCCGACAGCCAGACCCCCTACTGCTATCCACGTTGGAAGCCCATGCCATCACGCAGCTGGCGCAGCTTGGCATTGAAACCAGTCTCAGCCAACGGGTTCGCCAGTGCATCAAAGATGCCATCGGCCATACCCTGCCCCGCAAGGAAGCGGTTGCCGAGCGCCTGGGCATGAACATTCGCACCCTGCACCGCCACTTGGCAGATGAAGGACAGAGCTGGCAAAAGCTGCTCGATGAAATTCGCCTGGATCAAGCCAAACAGCTGCTGCGCAACACAGACCAGGCGCAAACCTGCATTGCCGATGCGCTAGGCTACTCCGACATTCGCTCTTTCCAGCGCAGCTTCAAGCGTCATACAGGACAGACGCCCGGACAGTACCGTAAAGCCAATCAATCCGTGTAAGACATTTCTTACACGGCAACAAGACCTTTTCCTACCCGGATATGCAGCCATTCGCACACCCGTACCACTTGCTTTCCGCATGGATGATTTTTCAGCTACTTTTCTGAGCCGTTCATCGCCATCCCTTTGCCAACCCGATCACTTAATCCCTACAAAGAAGGAAAGCCATTTCACGCAATCGTCACCACAGTGAGTTTCGAGGTTGCAGAAGATGGCAAATCACGGCGTCTTCCCAGCCGGAAGCGCGGACCGCACGGAGAGCGGCGATGGAGAACAGAAAACTGGCATTTGTTGGATTGGAGGCCGATACCACCAGCGCCTGCCTGTCCATGCTGAAGATCATGAATGGTCGCTCCAGCGTTGAGTGGATGCAGGCAGAGCCTGAAGATGCCGACGTGCTCATGGTGGCGAACGAAGACAGTGCAGCCTGCCAGCAATGGCAGGAGAGCAACAAACCCTGCATCGTCATTTACCACAACAACGAGCAAAAGCCCTCCGCGCCCTACACGCTTTCCCACCCCTTCCGGGTCATGCAGCTCATCAATATTCTAGAGGATGTTTCTGCCACACTGGGTGGCAGCCAGCAAGATTCTGCCAAAGTGGCGCCTTCTGAAACCCCGGTTCCCAACCCGGCCACCGCAGGCCAGGAAAACGATTTCAGTGCATCGCTTTATCAAGCCGTCACAGGAAAAAACAAGGAAGCCCTGTATCAGGCACAAAGCGCCAAAGGCTCCCTGTTCGTCTCTCCCTCTGCAGGGGCTTACTTCATTCAGGAACCCCTCTTCAATGAGGTACGCCACAAGACCGTGGCGCTCTCGGCCCTGAAACCTGCCGCGAACACCGATCTGAGCGCCTACATCCGCCGCCCCATCGCGGAGCTTGCCTGGATGACTGCTCAGCTGGCCAGCACGTTGCCGGAGTGGCTCCCCAAAGATGGCAACTTCCGTTTGAAACGCTGGCCCAATGTCCGGTCTGCCAAGAACAACCGGGCCTACTTGTCCATGAGCGCCTTGATGACCAAGCAACCCTGCCGTCGTGAGCAACTGGCTGCCCACGCCGGGTGCGAGCAACAACAGGTAGACCGCTTTTTGTCTGCCTGTGCCATGAGCGATCTGCTGGTGTGCGAAGCGGGAACGGCAGCCCCCACCCGCTCCCCCATGTCCGATGAGCCGCGCCGGTTGGGATCCTTCATTCAGGGATTGAGACACCGCCTTGGACTGAGTAGCTAACCATGAATGCAGTAGCCAACAACGAATTCAAGATTCTCTTCACCGGCCCCATGGGTGCTGGCAAGACCACAGCGATCTCCGCTATCAGCGATCATGAAGCCGTTTCTACCGATGTCATCAATACCGACCTGGCCCAGTGCAACAAGGAGCTAACCACCGCCGCTCTGGATTACGGCCAGATTGTTCTGCCCGATAACAGTTGCGTTCGTCTGTATGGTACTCCCGGCCAAGAGCGTTTCCGTTTCATGTGGCCCATTCTTCTAAACAACGCTGCCGGCGTGATCGTGCTGCTCAACGGCGAACACCCCGAGCTGCTTGATCATCTGGAGCACTATGTCGATGCCTTTGGCTCCGGAAAAGTACCGATGGTCATCGGTGTGGGACGCCTGCCAGCCGACGATCATTCCCGACTGGAGTCACTGGCAATGCGCCTTGAAAAGCGCGGCATAGCCTTACCGATTTTTGATGCAGATGTCCGCCAACAGGACGATGTACTGCTGTTGGTGGACACCCTGCTTTGCCTGATTGAAGCCGATGATTGCAGGAGCATGGAAGCATGAATGCACAGTCCCCTCTGGGTAAGGTTGGCACCTCTATTGCCACCAAGCAGCTGGAAAAGTTCGGGCAGGAAACCAAGGGGGTCACCTCCGCCGTCCTGCTCACCAACGATGGCTTTCAGGTCGCCTCACTGCACCTGAATGATGAGAGCGCCAGCAAATTGGCAGCCATGGGCAGCTCCCTTGCGGCCATTGGCCAGGCCATCGCCAGAGAAGCCAGCCTCAAGGAATGCAGCCGAATGGTAGTGGAATCCGAATCCGGGGTAGTGACGGTCATGGAAGTGCCCGACGTCTCTCCCCCTATGTCCCTGGCCGTCATCGCCAACGACAAGACGGTCCTTGGACAGCTGCTATGGGCTTCGAAAGAATGCTGTCGCAGCCTCGCCACGCAACTGAAAAGAAAGTGATCACCACCGATGCCTGTGAGCATTAAAACAATACACCCTCAAGGAAGTGAGCAAGGAGAACAACATGGCTAACGTTAAAGAAAGTCTTTCCGCACTGTTGCAGCCCGATGGCGCAATGTGCACAGCCATTGTGGATGCCAACAGCGGCATGGTACTTGGCCAGGAAGGCACCGGTCTGGATCTGGAACTGGCAGCGGCGGGTAACACCGAAGTGGTACGGGCAAAGATGAAGACCATGAAATCGCTGGGCCTGAATGATGCCATCGAAGACATTCTCATCACGCTGGGCACCCAGTACCACATCATCCGGCCCGTGGCCGCCCATAGCGGCCTGTTTATCTACTTGGTGCTCGACAAAGGCAAGTCCAACCTGGCGCTGGCACGCCGTGCCTGCCAGGAAGTAGAGTCCAACCTGGCTGTCTGAACCAATACATCTGAACAAGGCCCTGGGGCAGCATCCTGCTGCCCCTACTCTCCTCCTCCAGCCCCTGTTCCACCGTTGCTCTTAACCGCAACTCTTTACCTTTTGTCTGACAATTGCTTCTGTCTCAGTCCTTTTCATGGCTATACTGCCATCACCCAATGACAATAATGAATCTGACGGAGACACGTCATGAAAGGCACGCTCAAGCAACTGGAACGGGCCATTGAGCACGCTCAGACTTACAGTGAGTGGTATGAGGCCAGTCAGGAACACGACCGTTTGTCCGGCGCGGATGAATGGAAGGAAATCGATCGCTCCCCCCACTATGACTATGAGCTGATCCGCAATCGCCTGTGGCAGATTCGCCAGGCCCGTGAACGTGGCGACGTGAACAAGCTTGTTTTCCACCTCCATGAAGGCCTGCATGGCAATCTCGGCAATATCTCTAACCCGCACCTCTATCAGAACAGCCGTGTGGGCACCAAGCACCTGATCGAGAATTACCTCACCGAGGTGACCACCGCACTGAATTACCTGTGCGACACCAACTTCAAGGAATTCGGGCTCAAGGAAAAGCTCGATTTCTTCGAAAACACCGGCCAGGCCTTTGGCCAGAGCTGCCTGATGCTGTCCGGTGGCGCGGCGCTCGGCCTGTTCCATATCGGCGTAGCCCGCTGTCTCTGGGAACAGGATCTCCTGCCAACCATCATTTCCGGCTCCAGTGCCGGCAGTATTATTGCATCGGTGGTGGGCACCCATAACGATGAAGAGCTCAAGCTCAAGCTGGAGCCGGAAAACATCTATCTGGAAGCCTTCAAGGTGCTGGGCTGGAAAGGCCTGATTCGCGGCACACCGGTGCTGGATGGCGATCATCTGGAAGCCTGTCTGGAAGAAAACATTGCCGACATGACCTTTGAAGAGGCCTACCGGCACACCGGGCGGGAAATCAACATCACCGTCAGCCCCTACGACCGCAACCAGCATGCCCGCCTGCTGAACTGGCGCACCTCTCCGAACGTCCTGATTCGCAAGGCTTCATTGGCCTCCTGCGCCATCCCGGGCATTTATCCTCCGGTCTCCCTGTGGGCCAAAAACATGGACGGCGAACGCGTCCCCTACATTCCGGGTCGCAAGTTCGTGGATGGCTCCATCGTGGACGATCTGCCCATCCGCCGCCTGTCCCGCCTGTACGGCGTCAACCACTCCATTGTCAGCCAGACCAATCCCCATGTGGTGCCGTTCCTGTCCCGCAGCGATACCGGCAACTCACTCAGCGTCATGGGTGACTGGGCACTGCGTAATGCATCCATGAATATTCGCTATGCTCTCAAGCTGGTTCAGCGCCGTGTCGCCTCCAACGATGTGGGCCTGATGATCGACAAGGCCAAGAGCATGGTGACGCAGAAATACATCGGCGATATCAACATGATCCCGCCACGCCAGCCGCTGAATGCTCTGAAAGTGCTCAGCAACCCCACCCTGCAGGATGTCCGCAACTACATCCGCAAGGGGGAGCAGGCAACCTGGCCGAAAGTGGAAATGGTGGCCAATACCACCATGATCAGCCGAACCTTCCGCGACTGCCGCGCACGCCTGGATCGCATCGAAGAACGCATGCTGGACCAAGTGCCGATGTCCGTGGTGTAAACGGACGCCAAAGGCTCAGGCACCACCCCGCAGGGCGGAAATTGGCGAAAGCCAATCTCCGCCTTTTTCTTGTCTGCAAAGCGCCGGATGCCTGAAAAGCAAAAGCGGGATTTACCACAGAGGTCACAGAGATCACTGAGGAAAAAACCGTTTTCTCAGTGGCAGTGAGAGCGTTGTGGTGACAGGACCCTCGCCCAGCCCTCCATGGCGGAGATCGGCTCAGGCCGATTTCCGCCCTACCCAATATCGCCCTGCACTATTGATCGCTCAGCCTTTCGCGGTCGAACGACCGCTCCCACAACAAACCCGCCCCGCTTTTGTCTTTCCTTGTAGCTTGCAGCTGATAGCTCATGACTCGCAGCTGCCTTTCACCACACCCTCGGCAAATCACTCACCCGCGTCGTATAGGCTGGAGACAAATGCGCCCGGCGCATGCTCCAGACACATTCATTGGCACCTTTCATTCCCCGGCCAGCCAGCCATACCCGACCCTTACCGCTCTGGTTGATGCTATCCATCACCGCCATCAATGCCTGTCCACGCTGGCTCTGACGGTCTTCGAATAACCCCCCCTGGGAAAATTCGCGGGAACACAGCTCCGTCAACATCACCCCTGCCTTTCCATAACGCAGCCCCGGCTTCCACAGTTGATCCAGCAACTGCAATGCCTTGGCTACCAGCTCACGGGTATCTGCCGAAGCTTGGCACAGCCCGGTACTGAGAGTATCCGGCCACAATTGCTGGGGCTTGCCCATGGGCGATGTTCGCAACCAGACGCTGATACGCGTAGCGAGCAAGCCTTCTGTCCGCATTTTCTCCGCAGCCCGAGCGGTATAATCACTAATGGCCTGACGCAACGGCGGCAGAGACACCACAGGCTGGCCAAAAGATCGGGAATGAATCACCTGCTGCCGCGGGGGCGGACAAAGCTCCATCGACAAGCAAGCCTCGCCATTCAACTCCCGGATCATTCGCTCCTGCACCACAGAAAAATGACGGCGCACCCAGCCACTCTCCAGAGCCGCCATATCCGCACCATTGTGCACCTCCAGAGCCGCCAATCGTGCAGCCAGCCTTCTGCCGACACCCCAGATATTGCCCACCGGTGTCTGCGCCAATCTTGCCTGCCAGTGGTCGGAAGAAGTCCAGACCTCCACTCCAGCTTCTTGCTGTTTGGCGTAATGGTTGGCCAGCTTGGCCAGTGTTTTGGTAGGAGCGATGCCAACGCAGACAGGCAATCCGACCCAGCGCTTCACCCGCTCCCGCAACTCGGCACCCAAGCGCTGTAATTGCCCTTCAGGCACCATGGACAGATCCAGGAACGCTTCATCAATCGAATACTTTTCCACATGCGGAACCAGAGAGCCCAGTGTTGCCATCACCCGCCGGGAAAGATCCCCGTACAGGGTGTAATTGGAGGAGAACACGGCGATTCCATGCTTGTGAATCAGTTCTCTGACCTGAAACAGCGGCACCCCCGTACGGATCCCCAGGGCGCGGGCTTCCGCTGAGCCGGCAATCACACAACCATCATTATTGGATAGCACCAGAACCGGACGACCCTGCAAATCCGGCCTGAACACTCGCTCGCAAGAGGCATAGAAGCTGTTGCAATCCACCAGAGCAAACATCTCAGCTGCCGCCGCCTCGGGCCTTGCCGTGCAGGCAATGAAGGGCAAACGTTACCACCCCAAACAGTTCCAGGCCCTGCTCGCCCGGCACAATCGGAGCGTAGCGAGGGTTGCGGGGCAACAGCCTGAGAGAGGGTTTCAGCGCCAGTTCCTTGACCGTGAACTCGCCATCCACCGCCGCCACCACAATATCGCCATGCACCGCCTCCAGTGATCGATCCACAACCAGAATATCCCCGGCATAAATACCCGCATCCGTCATGGAGTCGCCTTCCACACGCAGCAGAAAAGTCGCCGCCTCCTGGCGAATACAGAGCCGGTTAAGATCGACGGGGTCTTCCATATAGCCCTGGGCAGGTGAGGGAAAGCCTGCCCGGACAGCTTCAGAAAAAAACGGTAATACGGCCATGACACACCTGACTCACAATGGAGAATCAGGATAAAAAAATACTGTCCATATGTACAGCATAACAAATGGTGCGTCTGTACGGATACGAAACCTCAACAAGCCTCACAATCGCTCACAAAAGCCAGCCATAAACGCTATCTGCACAATGCAACTTATCGCTTACTGTGAAGCCATAACAGCGAGAAAGAGCATAGACCGTCTTCTAGGTGTCTATGTCGAGAAGACCGAGGAGAGTATGAGTATAGAAACCAACCCGAGCTGGTTCTCCGACTTTGTGGAGGAACTAGGGCTACCGCCCAGCGCAGCGTTTCAGGGCTATGTTCTCTACAATGACGAGCACGACGGCTTTCTGGCAATCAATCAGCATGCGGATTACCCCCGCACCCATTATGTGAACCCCAGCGCCTGGGCCCACCGCTACCCCTATATCCAGCTGGCCAGCGATGCGGTGCAAAGCCTGGAAGAGCCCTTTGAGATTCAGGCCCTGTTCCTGATCGGCAAACGCTTCATGGCGTTTCCGGTATAACACCTGCTCCTCTACTTTTTGGGTGGTTGGCAGGATCCCCCGAAAAAGCACTGAAGCGACAGAATCTCTTGCTACTGCCCATCAGCGCATTCGGACACCATCATCAGGCCTCCGCTCAGGTCGGGATTACCATAATCAGCAAGCCCCGCGCCCTCCAGGCGGACAGACAATCCAATCGATGGCGCTTCCGCCAAAGCATATTCCAGTCTGCGTATGGGAGTTTTATCCGTTCCCTGGGCAGGTGTCTGTACTAACTGGTCGCCGTTCTCGGACAGTAGGTTCTGGCGAGAGAGCTGGCCGTCCTCTCCTCGATGCACCATCAAGATCGTGTCATCTTGGCGACGATAGCCAACATTGCACTGGCCCTCGTCTTGCGACACTCCACCGGAGTTACTACTTTCCCGTGTTTCCCATTTACCGACTCGCTGTTCACGGAAAAAAGCCAGGTCCCGGCGCTCAAGAGGATACAGCCGGAAAGTCGCACGCCTGCCATTGTTCACCTGCTCAAGCTGCACCTGATATAAACCATCGCGGTAATCCAGCTCCATCTGCAACTCACTATTCACCGACGCATCTCCCTGCGCATGAGTGACCATGGCACCATAGCGATTGCCACCTCTCAGGGGTTCCAGCCAAATAAGCGCTTCACGGGCCGCGATCAAACGATGCTTCACATCGATTAATTCCATTCTGCCCCTGTCCCGCAGGGCGATCTCAGACGGATCCACATCCGCATAAACCAGAAGATAGGCATCATAGCGATCCAGTTCCGATCCCATTGCCGGCTGCAGCATTACCATTAACAACAGCAGACGAAACGGTTTGCGTATCATTATTCCCCCCTCCCAAGCTTGCAGACTTCCTCACTGATATCATGATTCAAGTATTCATTAATGGGCCCCACGGAATCCTCAACAGGGATAGCAGAAACGACGTAAATGTAGCGGGGAAAAGGCTCAATCCTGCATCGGTCAAACCTATGCGAATCACCTCGGCATAACCTGGGGTTTACCAACTATTAATTAGAATTTTGGCTTTGGCACTACCGGGTCAGAATCGATGGGGGCACACTCCCCCCGCTCCGTAAGGCCATACGATTCATGGTAATACCTGCCTGTTCTTCTGTTAATCTTCACTAAGTCGTCATGACGGTGCCTTCTCTTGGCCATTGAAAGACTACCCTCAGTCATTCTTACGCTGTAAAAACGACCATCCCTCTCAAACCAGTGGCCTCCTTCTGTCATTCTGAATTCGTATACAGTTGCGTTATTATCGTCGATACGGCTCTCTTTTTTCTCCTTCGTATTAATGAACAGGTAGTAGTGCGTACCACTCTGTACCACCCCCTTGTAAGTACCTTCCCAATCACATTTAAGCTTTATCCGCTCTACACTCTCCGCCAACACACTTCCGGAAAAAGCCAATAGAACCAAACCGAAAACCATGATTTTTTTCTGCATAAAAATATATTCCAGCTATTTCTTTACCCTTCAAAAAATGCATCAAATCTAACGATTCAATCACAAACCAACATCATTGCCGCCCTATCAAACCACCAATTAACGTAGTCATCTCAAAATACAGAGGGGGTTTATCTCATACATCAGTAATGCCATCTCACTTTGCGCACATCACAGCTCGACGCTTTATAGTCCGAAATAACATCGAGCCGTTCAGCCTCAGCTTCTCGCTCTGTGTCTCTCTCATGGTATTCGCAGTTAACGTTGTAAACCTGCCCATCTGGAGAGTACTTTGCGTTAACAAAATCTGCATAGTCGTCTCGGACATCGTTATCGTACGAAGACGACACATAGAAGACATTGGAAACATAGCCCTCGCAACGGTCCTCACCGTAGAATCTGACTTCCATTTCGCAGAACATATAGCCACGGCTTTCAGCATGGGCAATGCCCACCCCGACCAAAAGAACAAACCCGAGACATCCCCTTATCACGCCATACATATTTAGCTCCATTTTTAACTTCTTCCTCAATCCAGTCAGTCTCACGGCAATCTATGCAATCACCTTGCTCCTAAAAGGCTACTTGAACACTGCATCAGGCCACATCCCCCAAATTGGGGACGCTACCCTCAGAATCGTCCTTGAATCGCTAACCTGGGCAGCTCAGCTATTCTTCTTGGGTCTCACAAAATGAGATCGTGCACTGGTAACCCGCTCTCGAATTACACAGTCGAAGTGATGATCATTGATCAGCCCCATGGCTTGCATGAAGGCATAGCAGGTGGTCGGGCCGACAAAGCTCCAACCACGTTGCTTGAGGGCTCTGGAAAGCGCGATGGATTCAGCGGAAGTGGTGACCGATTGGGGAGGAGCCTGGCTGGCAGGGTCGGGTTCAAAGGACCAGAAAAAGACGGCAAGGGAGCCTTCCTCTGCAACCATTTCCTGTGCCCGGCGGGCGTTATTGATCACTGACAGGATTTTTCGGCGGTTACGGACAATTGCGGCATTGTCCATCAGGGCATTCACCTGGCTATCGTCGAATGCGGCCAGCTGATGGAAGTCAAAACCAGCAAAGGCATCACGGAAGGCGTCGCGTTTTTCCAGGATGGTGCGCCAACTCAGCCCCGCCTGAAATCCTTCCAGGCATACCTTTTCAAACAGGCGGATATCGTCAGCCACGGGGAAACCCCATTCCTGATCGTGATAGCGGGGATAATCCGGGGCATCGGCATACCAGCTACAGCGAGGTCTGCCGTCTTGTCCGATTATCGTGGCCAACGTCTCTCTCCCTGATTGAGGTTGTTTCAGCTCTCTGCAGCACCTGCCGGCAATTCCAATAGCTCGCTCAGAAAGGCTTTCCAGACGGAATACACCATGAAACGCCCCTTGCCCGGAAAGCTGCGAAAACGGTTGCCCGGCAATTCCGACGCCAGCCCGCGGGCGCTGCCTATGGAAATAATACGGTCATCTTCGCCATGCCACTGCATGACGGGGATGCGGATCTTGCCCAGATCGACCTGCCAGGGTTTCTGCATCCGCAGGTATTCTTCAATCAGTATCCGGGCCCCCTGGAAATGGCTCCTGCGCATGCACTTGATAGTACGCTGCAGGATGTCCGGGTTGCTCAGTATTGCCCTGTCCTCCTCGCATAATCCTTTTGCCAGCCGGGCGAAAAAGCTCTCCGGTGCTTTCTGCACGCCTCTTATTCCCAATCTGCCGACCATGACAAACAGCCTGGGATCACGGCGGAACAGGCGCAGGAACATGCTGTGCAGGGCATCCAGTTTATCCAGTTCAAAATGCTCGATAGGCACCGTGGAGGCCAGCAAGCCCAGGCGATCGAAAAGATCCGGGTGTTGGGCTGCAGCACAAAGCGCATAGGGGCCACCGGCGCAGTAGGCGGCCATCGGCGGCCTGCTCAAGCCCAGGTGTGTACACAGGAACTGGATATCCTTGGCGAAATCCCGAAACTCGAAGTCCGGCTTGTAGGTGGAAATGCCGTAGCCAGGGCGCACGATCACGATCATCCTCAAACCCTGCTCACGGTACCAATCCACGAACCAGTCATGGTCTGGCACTGCGGCCCCCAGATTCTCCATGGTCAGAACCGGCCGCCCGGCAGGGTCGCCATACTCATACCAGCTCAATACCCGGCCATCAGGCAAGGTCACAGTGAATTCCTTGTCCTGCTGGACTTGCGGCAGCTTGGCAGCCTGCACCAGTGCATGACCCATCACCTGACTGACCAGCTGCACCTGGCTACTGGCATTGAGCTTGGACATGGTGGATTTCAGCTGGGTGCGTGCCGTGTGGATACTGATATTGAGCAACTCAGCGCTCTGATTCAGGTTGCCCAACTTGCATAACAAATGCAGCAGACGAGATTCTGCCGGGGTAATTTCAAACAGTGAACCAAGGACTTCCGGAGACGGGGTGACCACATTATGGCCGGACAGAACCCAGACAATGGTGCGCACTTTGGCGATGGTGCCCGGCGCATCCGATTTCCTCACGGGGAGGCAAAGCAAGGCCACATTGCCCTCTCGGGAATTGAGCAAGCGAGTATCCCTGCCCTCTGCCAGCGCCAGCGTGGACGCCAGCGACTGCATCAGGGAACGATCAGAGAATGACAGTGAACCATCTGCCCTCAGCTGTACTGGCCCATCATTGAGCACCTGGTGAGCTACCGCATTACACTCCACCACCCGCATTTGCTCATCCAGCATCAGCATGGGCCAGGGCATCTGGTTGTACATGGCATTGAGCACCTGAGTACGGTCCTCAAGCGCATGCATGTAGGCGCTGCTGCGCACCGCGCGATCCAGATGGGAAACCAGCTGCTCCACTTCAGTATTCGCGGGCGTATCTGCAGCATTACTGAGCGAGCCCAGTGAAGATGATGCCGCGCCTTCCCGGGTATCCAGCGAATCCCCTTCCGTCCAACTGGCAATGGCATCGAGAAGATCCACCCAGTCCCCCGGAGACAGGGCCGTCTCATAAATCTGGCCGATCAGGTCATTCTTGTTATTGGGTGGCACGATGGCTCCTGCACGTCACATGGCCGAACGTCATGTCAGCGGACAAGCGTTCATGTTCCATATTACAACATCATGCCAGTGCACCAGCCGCTGGCCCATGCCCACTGGAAGTTGAAACCGCCCAGCTGTCCGGTGACATCCAGCACTTCACCGATAAAATGCAGCCCCGGCACCGATTTCACCTCAAAGTTTTTCGAGGAAATGGCATCGGTATCGACCCCGCCCAATGTGACCTCTGCGGTGCGATAACCTTCTGTGCCAGAGGGTTTGAAGTCCCACCCTTTCAATGTTGCAGCCACTGCACCAAGACGCTCATTGCTGAATTGCTGCAGATTGCCCTGCCAGCCAAATTGTTCCGTGATGGCAGAGGCCAACCGCTGGGAAAAGTACTGCCGCAACCAGCGCTCCAGGCTACGGTTGGGGTGCTGCTGGCGCTCGCTCACCAGTTCCGCTACGGGATCCTCCAGCTGGGGCAGCCAGTCCACGGTGACAGCCTGTCCCGGCATCCAGAAACTGGACACTTGCAGCATGGCTGGGCCAGACAAGCCTCGATGCGTAATCAACATGGGTTCGGCAAACTCCGCACTGGCAGTACGTGCGACCACCTCGGTGCTGATTCCTGACAACTCGGACAGCCAGGCCTTGTCATCCGGTTGCAAGGTAAAGGGCACCAACCCTGCCCGGGTCGGCAGCACGGACAGACCGAACTGCTCCGCCAGCTGGTAGCCAAAACCGGTAGCTCCCATGGTGGGAATGGACAGCCCACCACAGGCCACCACCAATTTCTGGCAAGACACCACTCCGGTACTGGTTGTCAGGGTGAAACCATCGGCAGACTTCGCCACCCGCTTGATGGCGGTATTAAGGGCAATCTCAGCACCAGCCCACTCGCACTCGGTGAGCAAGACACCCAGAATTTCCTTTGAGGAATCCGCACAGAACAGCTGTCCCGGAGCCTTCTCTACATGCTCGATGCCATGCCGCTCCACCAGCTCGACAAAGTGCCAGGGGGTATAGCGCTTCAGCGCGGATTTACAGAAGTGCGGATTCGCGGAGACAAAGTGCTCCGGGGTGGTATTCAGGTTAGTGAAGTTGCAACGGCCACCGCCGGACATGAGGATTTTCTTGCCAGCCTTGTTGGCGTGGTCCAGCAGCAAAACACGATGTCCCTGATACGCCGCCGTCGCCGCGCACATCAGCCCCGCCGCCCCGGCGCCGATCACAACAATGTCAGTCTCTGTGGTGGCAACCATGGCCCCTCCTGATTGGGGTGCAAGGATACCAAAAAAGACACCAGCAAGTGGCAAGCTTCAAAAAGGCGAAGAAGCGGATGACAAAAGCCAGAAGCCTACTCAGCAAGAAAGGCCGCTTGTTGGCCGAATCCCGAAGTGACGAGTGACGAGAAGCGAGTTACGAAAAGCAAAGCTTGTGGAAGTCTGAGAGCGGGTTTTCGAAACTCGAAACTCGTCTCCCGCTTCTGATACCTAATTCGGCCAACAAGTTGACTCTTCTACAACGCAGAGAGGGCCTCACCAACCGACAAGGCCCTCCCCGCGTGTTGCGCCTCTTTTACTGGCTCAACTCCTGCTCGCTGAACATGTCAGCAAACAACGGTGAGGTCAGGTAGCGTTCGCCGGAATCCGGCAGCACCACCACAATGGTCTTGCCCTCAAACTCAGGCAGCTTGCTGATACGGTCTGCCACACACATGGCAGCCCCACAGGAAATGCCCGCCAGGATCCCTTCTTCCTGCATCAGCTTGTGCGCCCAGGCCATGGCATCTTCATTGCTCACTTGCTCGGCGCGGTCTACTACAGACAGGTCCAGATTCTTCGGCACAAAACCGGCACCAATCCCCTGGATCTTGTGCGGACCATGGGTGGGCTCATCACCGCTCAGCCCGGCAGCAATCATGGTGGATGAGTCCGGTTCTACCGCCACGGTGGTGATAGCCTTGCCCTTGGTGTTCTTGATGTAACGGGACACACCCGTGATGGTGCCGCCGGTGCCCACGCCGGCAACCAGCACATCAATCTCGCCATCGGTGGCATCCCAGATTTCCGGGCCGGTGGTCTTCTCATGAATGGCGGGATTGGCCGGGTTTTCGAACTGCTGGAGCATCAGATGGGTATCCGGACTCTCGGCGACCAGTTCTTCTGCCCGGGCAATGGCGCCCGGCATGCCTTTGGCGCCCGGAGTCAGCACCAGCTGTGCCCCCAATGCCTTGAGAATCTTGCGACGCTCCAGGCTCATGGTATCCGGCATCGTGAGCACCAGATTGTAACCACGGGCTGCCGCCACATACGCCAGCGCAATCCCGGTATTACCACTGGTGGGCTCGACCAGAGTCATGCCCGGCTTGAGCTTTCCGCTCTGCTCCGCATCCCAGATCATGGAAGCACCAATCCGGCATTTCACGCTACCGGCCGGGTTACGCGCTTCCAGCTTGGCAAGAATGTTGCCGTTGCTGATTCGATTGATCTTTACCAGCGGCGTATTGCCGATGGTTTCGCTATTGTCCTTGTAAATCTGTGCCATGGTTTGCCTCCTTGTGATGCGGGATAAGTGCTAACGCTTATCCTTGCCCTTGTCGGGAATGTCCTGTTTTTTCAGCTTTCTGCTCCAGCGCTGACGCGCATAGAGTCGTAAATCTGCCACGCTGTCCGTTTCGTCCATGATTTCGCGCCCCAGAATGGTTTCCAGAATATCTTCCAGGGTCACCAGCCCGACCCAGGTGCCGTGCTCGTCATAGACCACCGCCATGTGCTGGCGTTGGTTGAGCATGGCATGAAACAAGGACTCGATGCTCATCCGGGTACCAATCATCGACACTTCCAGCGCCAGAGCCTTCATGGTCTGCTCAGTCGACACCCCCAGCAAGTCCGATTTGTGAATATAACCCCGACATTCGCCCGTGGCTGTCATGACCGGAAAGCGGGAGAACGGCTGCCCCCGTTCCTGCTCCAGAAATTGGGCCACGGTCATCTCCGGCGAAACCGTTCTGCACACCGTACGAGGTGTCATGATGGTGCCCACCTGCACATCATGAAGATGCAGAACATTCTTGATGACCTTGTACTCATCCACCGCCAGGGCCTGTTGGTCCTTGCCCATATCGGCCAGTGCACGAATTTCTGCACGGACATCCACATCATGCTCTCCCCCACCAATCCGGCTGGTAATCAGCTTGGACAACCAGACGAAAGGGGCCAGCGACACCATGATGACCTTCAGTACCGGCGGAAGCATGGGAGCCAGGGAGCGCCAGTACTTGGCACCAATGGTCTTGGGAATGATCTCGGAAAGAATCAGGATCGCCATGGTCATGACAAAAGAGGCCGCCCCCAGCCAGGCGTCACCAAACACCACCGCCACCTGAGCGCCAACGCCTGTGGCCCCTACGGTATGGGCCACCGTATTCAGCGTCAGGATCCCTGACAGGGGCTTGTCGATATCATCCTTGTAGGCACGCAAGCGCTCGTACAAAACCGGCCGAGACTCTCTCAGTCCAGCAATATAACTGGGAGTGATAGACAACAACGCAGCTTCCAGCACCGAACAGATGAAGGAAAAGCCGATGGAAATCGAGGCGAAGATAATCAGCAGGGTCAACGGGGCTTACTCCTTCTGCCACCCGCTGCGGCAAGCAGCGGGTTCAGTATCAGGCTGGGGAATATTGACGTGCGAAATCGGCTAGCAGCTGACACACGCTGGCCATACCATCGTGAATCACCGCTTCAATTTCTGCCATGGTGATTTCATGGGTGGATTTCCCCGCCGCAGGATTCACCACCAGAGATAACATGGCATAAGGCAGCTCCAGTTCCCGAGCCAATACCGCTTCCGGCATCCCGGTCATGCCGACGATGTCGCAACCATCACGCTCCAGGCGGGCAATCTCGGCAGCGGTCTCCAGGCGCGGCCCCTGTGTGGCGGCGTAGCAACCGCCATCGGTCCATGACAAGGAGGAAGCAGACAATTCCACTTTTAGGGCATTACGCAATGCCGCATCGAAAGGCCAGCTGAAGTCCACATGCACCAGCGGTTCGGCGAGATCATCAAACAATGTCATCTCGCGGCCATAGGTGTAGTCAATAATCTGATCGGGCAGCACCAGCGCCCCGGTTGGAGCCTGATCGGTAATTCCCCCTACCGCATTGGCTGCCACAATAGCGCTGGCACCGGCTTCTTTCAGTGCCACAAGGTTGGCCCGGTAGTTGACCTGATGGGGCAGTAATATATGCGGATCACCATGGCGGGCCAGAAACAACACTTTCTGGCCTTCCAATTCCCCTTCCAGCACCGGGGCAGAAGGCTTGCCAAACCGGGTAGTAATGTCATGGCGCGCGGTGATTTCCAGATTCGCCATGCGTGTCAGACCGGTGCCACCAATAAAGGCCAACATGCTATTGGTCACTCCCTTTCACAGCATAGATTCCCGGCGCATTACGCCAGAAGCCCTTGTAATCCATGCCCATGCCGAACAGGTAGTAGTCCGCCGCTTCCAGTGCCGTAAAGTCGGCTTTCAGGCCAGGTTCAGCCTTGCGGTCATGCTGTTTGTCCACCAACACACAGGTTTTCACCGATGCCGCGCCCTGGGCTTCACAGGCCCGGATGATGGACAACAAGGTAGTGCCCACATCCAGGATATCATCCACGATCAGCACATGGCGGCCCGCCAGGCTGGCATTGGGAGTCACCACCCATTCCACATCACCACCGGTGGTATCTCCCAGGTAACGACTGGCGTGCAGGTAATCCATCTCCAGAGGGAAATCCAGTCGCTTGACCAACTCTGCCGCAAAGATCATTCCGCCGTTCATGATGGTGACAAACACCGGCACCTTGCCGCTGTAGGCCTCCGTGACAGCAAACGCCAGCTTGGCAATGGCTTCCTGAACCTGATCGGAAGAATGCAGTTCAATGGCCTCACGGCGGACCTGCATCAATTCCTTCTGCACATCATCAGCGATGGACATGTTGGCTTTCCTCTGCGTTGTCTTCTTCAAGACCGGTTTCGGGTGCATCACTATTGTTACTGACCAAATGCAGCGTGCGTGTGGGGAAGGCAAACTCAGCGCCATATTCGTCCACAATTGCCATGATCTTCATGAGCACATCCTGCTTGATCTCATGGTAACGCACCCAGTCAGTGGTCTTCGTGAAGGTATAGATGAAGAACTCAAGATGAGAGGCGCCGTAGCTGTCGAAATTCACAATCAGCGTCTTCGCTTCAGTTTCCAACTCTTCATGGGCAACCAACATCGCTTTGACAGCCTCTACAATCGCCGGCATTTTCTGCCAGTCATCATAGCGGATACCGATCTTTTCGTTGATACGTCGATTAAACATCCGCGATGGGTTCTCCAAAACGATGGAGGTAAACATGGCATTGGGGATGTATAGCGGACGTTGGTCAAAAGTACGGATACGGGTCAGGCGCCAGCCGATGTTCTCTACCGTGCCCTCAATGGAACGATCCGGGGAACGCACCCAGTCCCCCACCCGAAACGGCTTGTCCAGATAAACCATCATGCCGCCGAAGAAGTTGGCGAGCAGGTCCTTGGCAGCAAACGCTACCGCCATGCCGCCGATACCACCAAAAGCCAGCACACCGGAAATACTGTATCCCAGCGTCTGCAGGATAATCAGCAGGGCAGTGATAATGACCGATACCCGCAGCAACTTGGCAATGGCTGCCGCAGTAGAATGATCCATGGGCTTGCGCATGCGCGACGGATCAATGAGGTTCTTTTCCGTGTAGGAAATAAACCGGTTCAGGAACATGGCAATAATGACAATAAAGCCAATTCGGCGACCCTGGGGCACCATATCGAACACCACGTTCTGCTCGTCGCTTACCGCCTGCAGAAGTTCCACACAAATAGACAGCCCGATAATCCAGAACACCAACCGCAGCGGAATCCTTGCCGCTTCGAGCAAGGCATCATCCCAAAGGGTGTCGGTCTTCAGAATCATCCGCTCTGCGATATCAATGATACGCATCATGGTGAAGTTCACAGCCACCGTGCATACCACCAGTAGAAACAACTGGGTCAGCCAGATGTCGGAAGAAGTTGCCTGTGTTGGCCAGCTCAGCAGCTGACTCCAATCCCAATTCATGCGTAATCCTCAATCAGTGTTTGTGCCAGGGCCTGTGCCTCGCGGCGGCGACCCGATTCCATAGCGCAGCGTGGGCGCGCCCGCAGACCGCCAGCCGGGACCTGACCGCTAAAGCGCTGCCCCTCTAGCCAGGCGAGCATCTGTTCTGCCCCTTCACGGTTATTACATGCCAGCACCATATCGCAGCCGGCCTTGAGAGCAGCTTCAGCACGCTCGGGATAGCCACCGGCACACTGGGCACCCGCCATGGACATGTCATCCGAGAAAATCACGCCACGGAAACCCAGCTTCTCGCGCAACTGGGTCTGCAACCAGTACCGGGAGAAGCCTGCTGTCTGGTTCTCTACCGCGCTGTAAATCACATGGGCCGGCATGATGCCATCCAGCCGTCGCGCCAGCGCCATGAACGGGCGCATATCCGCTGCTTCGATCTCCGCCAAAGTGCGCGGATCCACCGGGAGCTCCAAATGGGAATCAGCCACCACATGGCCATGACCCGGGAAGTGCTTGCCGGTAGCGGCCATGCCTGCGGCGTGCATGCCATCGATGAAGCTGCCAGCCAGCGCGATCATGGCATCGGCATCACCGTGGAAACTGCGATCGCCAATCACCGTGCTATTGCCGTAATCCAGATCAAGCACCGGGGCAAAACTGATGTCGATATCCAGTTCGGTAAGCTCCGATGCCATTAGCTCACCCAGCAGCGCCGCTTCACGGATTCCGGCATCAGCGTCCTGGTCATAACGGCGGCCAAGGGCGGCCATCGGCGGCAGGCGGACGAATTCGTCACGAAAACGCTGCACTCGCCCCCCTTCCTGATCCACAGCAATAAGTATCTCGGGACGCTCGGCGCGAATCTGCCTGACCAACTCACGTAGTTGCTCACGGCTTTCGTAGTTACGAGCGAACAGGATCAGACCACCGGCGCCAGGATGACGCAGCAGATCCTTTTCCGAATCGGCAACGGTGAGACCTTCCAGGTCCAGCATTAACAGCGGGGAGATTGTGTCAGACATGACTACCCTGAAGGAGACGATTATTCGGTTATTGTCACCAGCGTGCCCACCGGCACCTGGTCGAAAAGACGGATGAGATCCGCGTTGCGCATGCGGATACAACCATGGGACGCCGGGGTACCCATGGGTTCACCGTCCGGTGTGCCGTGAATATAGATAAAGCGCCGAAAACTATCCACGTTGCCACCCTGGTTACGGCCGGGCTCCAGACCGCCCAGCCAGAGGATGCGGGTGAGCACCCAATCCCGGTCGGGATGTTGTTCAGCCAGTTCGGTATCGTAAACCTCGCCGGAAAACTTGCGCCCGGCAAGCACTGCGCCTTCCGGCAGACCGGAACCGAAACGGGCACGCACCACATGACGCCCCCGCGGCGTCGCTTCAGAGCCCATGGCCTCCCCTGCCCCGTTACGCGCCGACGAGATGGCAAAACGCTCGGTGCGTTCGCCGCGTAGCTCCAGGTACTGCTCGGTCAAATTGATGATCAATTCCATGGAAGAAGTGTCCGGGGGTTGCGGCCAAGATGCAACGGGCTCGAGCCCGGATTGGGCACAGACCGTCAAAACGCACAAAGCCGCCTGGCGGCGGCTTTGTCAGATTCTGGAGCGGGTGAAGAGAATCGAACTCTCGTATGCAGCTTGGGAAGCTGCCGTTCTACCATTGAACTACACCCGCTTTGGAGACGGCAATATAGACAAAACCCTGCATCTTGACCAGCCCTCAACCCACTCCGTCAGGTTCTTTATTCACCTGATAGCACTTCGGGGTACACTGCCTAGATCCATTCAGTCAGGAGAACACCATGCCAGTGGCATTTGTCAGTGGAGCCAGAGGCTTTCTGGGCGGTCACATTGTGGATCAGCTGTTGGAAAACGGCTGGGATGTCACTGCAGTGATCCGGCCACGCAGTGATGCCAGCCAGCTGCAGGCCAAAGGCGTTTCGGTGGTACAGGCCCCTCTGGACAATGCCACCGAACTGGCACTGGTGATGCCCCCCGCACCGGATGCGGTTTTCCACGTGGCAGGCAACACCAGCATGTGGCGTCGCGGTAATGACCAGCAATACAGGGACAACGTGCTTGCCACCCGTGCCATGGTGAGCGCGGCTCAGAAAAATGTGGCAGGCCGTTTTATCCATACTTCATCCATTTCGGCCTGGGGTATCCAGAACGAACCCATCAACGAGCTAACCCCATCCAATGCGGCCAATGACTGGATCAACTATAACCGCACTAAATATCTGGCCGAACAGGAAGTGGAGAATGGTATCCGTCAGGGGCTGGATGCAGTGATCCTGAACCCCTGCGGCATTATTGGTGCGGGCGATACCCACAACTGGTCACAGATGATCAAGTTGATCAATGACGGCAAACTGCCTGGCGTCCCTCCCGGAGGCGGGAGCTTCTGTGCAGTGGAAGAAGTAGCACGGGCACACCTTGCCGCCTTCGAGAAAGGGGTTTGCGGTGAGCGCTATATTCTAGCCGGGGTTGAAGCCAGTTTTCTGGAGCTGGTGCAAACCATTGCCCGCCAGCTGGGTCGAAAGGTACCCACCCGGACCGTTCCCCCCATCGTGCTGCGGCTAGCCGGTCAGCTGTCTCCCATCGGTAGCCTGTTTACCGGAAACGAACCCAGGCTGACGCCAGAAAAGGTGGCGTTGGTCACCCACCGAGTGCATGCCAGCAGCCGCAAAGCGGTTGAACAGTTGGGATTCAACGACCGGGTTCCGCTAGCCACCATGATTGAAAATTGCATCACCTGGATGGCGAAGGAAAACATGTTGTAAGAGGCAATGACTCCGGGAAAGGAGACCTGCGGGCCTCCTTGCCCTTACACGACTGCCCGGTAGACCCGGAAACGGTTGGTTTCCGAAGCCACCTGAACATGACGAAACGCCTCATCCAGCCACTGGACATAAGGCAGCTCACGATTGGCCACCAGCCACATCTCACCGCCCTCCTTCAAATAACCCGGCGCTTCCTCGATCAAGCGACGGGTAATATCGGTAGTGCGCAGCCGGCGATCATGGAACGGCGGGTTCGTCACAATCATATCGACCCGGCCGGACACCGGCGAAAACAAATCCCCGCCGCACACCTGCCCCTGCAAACCATTACGTTCCAGACTGTCCTTGCAAGCGGCAACAGCCGTCGCACTCACATCCATGGCCTGCACCTGCCACCCCTGCCGGGCAAGGGTGATGGTCAACACACCGGCACCACAGCCCACATCAATCACTTTGCCTGGTTTGGGCAGCGTATGCGCCTGCAAAGCATCCAGTAACAGACGAGATCCTTCATCCAGACGACCATGACTGAAGACTCCCGGGTAGCTCACCGCCGTCAATTCATCAACCTTGATCAATTCTCCCCAGGCATCCAGCGTTTGCTTCTCCCCAGGCTGCAGCATCCCCCGGTAAAGCTTGCAATGACGGGCGCTGTCCACTAGCTCACTATGATCAACGTGAATATCAAAATGTTTGAGCGCGCCCTTGACCCCCCCCTTGGCGGGACCGACCAGCCAGATTTCCATGGGCTGTTCTATATTGCCGGCCAGCCCATTGAGCAAAAAGCGCAGACGATCACCGGATTTCGGCAGTGGCAGGATCAACAGATCCACCTCATCAGGAATAGAAGGCACCGGCGACCATTGCTGGGCCCCGATAGTGAAATCATCCGCATGCACATGAATTTGCGCATCCACATCCAGCGACATCAGCGCCACATCATTGGCTTCGACAACCAGGACATGGCGGCCTGCCATTTCATCGCTGTGGCGCAGTAATAATTGCGTAGTATTTTCCATGGTATTCCGTTGAGACAAACCGGCATGAGGGCAAATTGAGCGGCAGTATACCCTAGGGGGACCTCACCTCCCTACCCGCATCACATTCCTGAAAGTTTTACACAATCCCCACTCACCCTTCCTCCTCCTGTCGGTAGAATCAGAAAAATACTTGATCCTGAATGCGACTCACATGGAGGCACAGATGGTTCGCGCCGCTGTACTGATTGCCTGTAGTTTGATGGCCCCACTGGCCATGGCCGACACCAGCACTTTCCGCCAGGCACTGGATGCCGCTCGCAACGATGACTGGGAAACACTTTCCCGTATGGAAAGCGCGCTTGACGATAATCACCCGCTCGAAGCGTACCTGGAATTCCACCGGATTCGTGTAGGCCTGCCGGAGTTACCCCCGGAGAAAATCCAGGCGTATGCCGAAACCTACAGCGACTCCCCGCTCCCTGGCGATGTGGTAGACATGGCCATCGTTGCCTACGGCAAAGCGAAGCGCTGGGATGCCCTGCTGACGGTCAGCGAGACAGCCCCCCGTGAGGTTGCCCTGCAGTGTTATTACTATCAGGCCAAACTGGCCAACAACGACGAGAGCGCACTTCAGGAAGCTGCTCGGTTATGGGCCCATGGCAGCTCAAGACCCAATGCCTGCGACCCGCTCTTCGATGCCGCACGGCAAGCCGGCGTGATTGATGACAAAGCTATCTGGGAGCGCCAGCGCCTGGCCTTCGAAGCGGGTAATTACAGCCTGATGCGTTATCTGAACCGCTTACTCGAAGGCAGCGACTACGAAACCGCCGGGAACTGGCTCAAAAAGTTATACCGATCACCGGATTCACTCAGCGATCTGCCTCGAGGTCTCAGTGGCGAGCAGAAAGAAATGCTGCGCGAGGCAGGTTTGTTTCGCTGGATTTATACTGACACCATCGCCGCCCGCAAGTGGTTTGAAAAACAGGCAACACAAATCACCAATGATGATGCTCGGGAATCGTTGGGCCGCCGGCTGGCCTGGTACTCCACCATTCGCGGCATAGAAGAAAATCGTGCATGGCTTGACCAATGGCTGGAAAGCCACAGCGATGTAGAGCTGCTCAGCCAACGGGCACGTCGAGCAGTGATTGAACAGAACTGGGAAGCCACAGCCCACTGGATCCGTAAATTGCCTGCAGAAGAGCAAGCTGATTCCCGTTGGCGGTACTGGCTATCCCGCGCACTGGAAGCCACGGGAGAGGAGGACACCGCCCGTGAGCTGTTACAACAAGCCGCCAAGGGACGTAATTTCTTTGCGTTTCTGGCTGCAGACAGACTGGGCGAGCCCTATCGTTTTTCCGACGCCCCCTACTCGGCAACCGTTGATTTCAAAGCACCCAAGGCCGTCAACCGGATCGTCCTGCTGCAGGAACTCGAAGAGGACACCGCAGCCCACCGGGAATGGCTTTGGTTACTCTGGCACAGTGACCGGGAACAGCAACGTGCACTGGCGGATTACGCCCTGAAAAAACAGTGGTATAGCCTTGCAGTGGAAGCCTCTATCCAGTCCAAATCATGGGACACACTGGCCTGGCGCTTCCCGCCCGCCTATCGCGCGCAGTTTGAAAAGGAAGGGGTGGAAAACGATCTGGACCCGTGGCTGGCGATGTCCGTCTCCCGGCGGGAAAGCGCCTTCAACCCTCGGGCCCGCTCTGGCGTGGGGGCCAGTGGCCTGATGCAGCTGATGCCAGCCACTGCGCGCCAAGTAGCCAAAGAGGCCAATCAGGAGCGTCCCACTCAGGCCATGCTGTTCGATCAGAACGTGAATATCGGCCTGGGCACCCGCTACCTGGCCGAGCTGCTTGAACAATTCAATGGTAACCGTCTGCTGGCATTGGCCGCTTATAACGCCGGCCCACACAGGATTGATAACTGGCTGGAGGAAGAAGACGACAAAGCGGTGCCTGCGGACGTCTGGGTGGAATCCATTCCTTTCCGGGAAACCCGGGATTATGTGCAGGCAGTACTGACCTATCGGGTATTGTTTATAGGTCTGCACGATGATCAACCACGCACCGCGCAACTGATGACCGACATGGAAAGCGAAAGCCGCTATTCCCTTTCCATGCTGGAATAAAAACAGCTGCGAGCTACTAGCTACTAGCTACTAGCTGCGAGGAAGTTCAAAAGCGAAAAGCTTTTTTTCTCATAGCTCATAGCTCGTAGCTCGGCACTACCCTAATCCAACTGCCGAATGTGATAGTCCAACCGACCGCGCGCATCCCGGGTGCTCAGTTCCGGGATGTCCGCCAGGTGGCGGCGTAATTTCACACTGCGGGCGGGGGAGCGACTGAACGCAATCACCGCATTGTGGCAGTCCCCGCAGGACAACCGAAAGCGGCTGGAAAAGCCCTGCATCGCCTCATCACCGGACACTGCGCTATCCCGGTATTCAGCCCAGTCTCCGAAGTTCATTACCAACATACCCTGATCGGAAACGTGGGAGGCGAGCCGTCGCTGCCACTCCAGTGACGCCGGCACCGCACGGGTAACCTGCTCATTACTGGGTGCGAACAGGTCCTCGATAATCAGATCAAACGGTGGCCCCTGATACTCTTCCAACCACTGGCAGGCATCCGCCAGATGGGTTTCCACTCCCAGACTGGCAACGCCGAACACATCTCTCGCCACTTCCAGGTGCGGCGCGTCCAACTCCACGGCAACCAGTGTCTGCGGATCCAGCAAGGCGCGAATGGGAGGAATCAACGAACCGCCACCGAGACCAAGCACTAACACCCGACGATAACGCTCGGTGGGGTGCAACAAGGCAGGCAGCCATAGCAAGTCCCATACACTGCCTGTGAGCAGGCGCTGAGGATGGAATTCGGAATGCTGTACGCCATTGGCGTACAGCTCCATTTTCTTGCCCTTCCTGTGGACTTCGTAGCGCACACCCTCGCGGTCTGCACTCCACACAACGGCCATATTATTTACCCAAAGTCAGCGTCAAGCCGGAAACCTCACCATCCACTTTGGATTCATTGAGATAAACACGAGACTGCGCCACACCAAACTGTTGAACCAGGGCAGCTTTGGCATTCTCCGAACGCATCCTGGCCAGTTCGACCAGCTGTTGCCCGGTAATTGATGCCGCCTCAGACGTTACCATGGCGTCCCAGGCCGCTTGGGCCAGCAGTTTATCAGCTTCGTCCTTATCTTCGGGCAGTGGGCTGCCCACCAGCGATTCCACTTTACTGTCGGTGGTCGATTCATAGCGACGCTTGAGCTTGCGGCGCAGGGAGGATTCTTCCAGCGCCAGATCAATGCCGTTCCAGCCATCACCATCAATATCTGTCCCTATTGCCTTCTGGGCCAGTGCCACACGGTCGTCTCCATTGGTGGTCCCGATCAGGCCGATGGACAGTTCCTGTTTTTCATCCAGCACCTTTGCCAGGGCTTCAAGCGAACCACTGGTATCCACATTCACTTCCGCACTTCCCGGCGCAAAGGGGATCTGTTCAAGACTTTGCCCCCCCGTCAGACCCGCCAACACGGAGAACGGTGCGGTGGCCGCCTTGACGACAATATTGGTCAGCACTTTCAGGATCATGCCGGTCACGCTAAAACTGGGGTCATCAAGATCACCGGACATGGTCACCGGCAAATGAATTTCACCACTGCGTGAGCGCAACACCGACAGACCCAATTTAATGGGCACCTTGACCGCTTCCTCGCTCTCCACTTTTTCACCCAGATAGAACTGGTCAGCGCGAATGTCAGACTTGCTCTGCAGGTGGTTATTCTCGATATCCACCCCGGTCTCTACACCCAACTGCCCCTTTTCTACCTGATAACCCAGATAGAGCCCGGTAAAGGGCGTCAAGCTGGTCATCTCGTAGTTTTTCAGGGACAGCGTCAAATCGGAATACAGAGGTTCAGGTGCAATCACCCCTTTCACAGAGAAAGGAGCATAACGATCTATCTGGGCCTGGAGATTGAGGTTTGCCTTGCTGCCCGGCCGGGTATTGAGATTCGAAATCACACCGGACAACTGATACAGACCGATGCGGAAGTTGGGGCTTACCGTCAGATCTTCATGACGTACCTGACTACCGACCAAACGCACCTGCTTGATCGCCACCTGCCAGGGCTTGGCATTGTTATCGTCAGTGTCGTTATTAGCCGAAGTGCTGGAAGAGCGAGTGCCGGCAGCAATACGAGTGCTGGCATCACGCCCCTGAGCATCAATCTGATGAAGGGCGTCCAGACCGGTCAGTGACACTTCATTGATCTGTACCTGCTGGTTTGCCGTCGACAAGGACAATCCCTTGAGCGCGCCTTGATTGATCTTGAGAAGAGAGCGGCCATTTTCCAGAACATTCATGTTTTGCACGGTCGCACTGCCGCTGGCGTTGATATCAGGTGCATCGCCAGATACCTGTGTGGACACCTCAAGGCCCAGCAGGCCGGAAGAAAGACTCAGCGGCATCTCATGCTCAAGCCACGGCGAAAACGTCGCCAGTGGCAAACCCGCAAGGCTGGCCTTGCTGGAAATGGACAGCGGAGCCAATTGCCCCTCCCCAGAATGACTCAGCGATCCACTATCGGCCACCGTGGCACTACCCTGCCACTGGAAAGGGGCTTCTTCTCCCACCACCAGATTGGTGAGAGTAAAATCCCCTTTGGTCAACGCCACAGTCTGCGCGGGTGACAAAGTGCGATCAGTAAAGCGAATCGTACTGTCCGTGATCCCTATCTTATCCAGCGTCACTTTCCAAAGCGTCTCAGCTTCCTTGATCCGCTCTGCCGCCTCCTGCGCCTTTTCCTTCACTTGCTCTTTGCGCGCTTCAGCTTCTTCAGGGTCGGGTGGCAAGAACAACGTCGCCAAATCCACACCCGCCTCTTCCAACACGGCATTAATTTCCGGCTGGGCAATTTCCATTTCAGGAATAGACAGGGTCTGGGCCAGGGTATCCACTCCGATTCCTGACAGCTCCAGGTTCGGAAGCACGATACTGGGAGACGCTTCCCCAGGCTTCTGGAAAGCCAGATTCCTCAGTGCCAGAAGCCCTTCCTTGATCTCCAGCCGGGTATCCGGTGCATGGGTGAAGGCATATTCCGCCTCAAAATCCAGCTCACCGGACGGCACAGTGAAACGCACCTGTTCCTGCCCCAATTGGGCCAGCGACACCAGATCCACCCGTTTTACCTGGAGACGGCCATTGGCCAAAAAAGGAGAGAATTCAAAATGCCCTGCCCAGTCGAATGCGCCCCCATCAGGCCCCTCCAGCCGAATCGCATAGTCATTCTGATCTTGGCCCTTGGCGACTGTAGAGAAATTGTTGACGGTAAACGCAATGGGCAATACCAGCTCATGGGGCTTTTTCCCGGCAGCCTCGGTATAACGCAGGTCGCCATTGGTTAATGCCAGTTCACCCACAGCAATATTGGGCAAGCCGCCTTCCTCTTCGTCAGTAGACGCCTCTGCTTCCGGCTCCGCGGCCACCTGAGCTTCGATATGCGTGAGCACATCATCGAAGTTGAATACGGAATCCGGGTTGCGGCGGGCGCGAACGGTGAGTCCATCCAGGGCCACCTGATCGAAATACCAGGCCCAGCGGAACAGGGAAGAAACCTGGAAATTCACATAGAGATGATCAAAGCCGGCCAGCACCTCGGTCTGCTCATCATGAATGGCAAAACCATTGATCGTGGCACTCAGAGCCAGCGGATTGATTTTCACTTCATCAATCCTCACCTCACGGCCAGTCAGGTCTTCCAGCGCCTGTTGGGCGTTGTCCCGGACCAAGCCAGGGGCCACCAGAAACCCCAGCAACACGTAAAGCAGATAAAGAACACCCAGAATCACCAGCGTCTTGAGCTTCCAGCTTGCCTGCTTCCATGACTCCAACACCTTCACACCCGATCCCTCTTGCATAATTCAATCCTGACACCATGGTAGCAGCTGAGCGCCCACCTCGCGCCCTAAACCCATTGCACGCCAGCCTTGGCCATGGACAATGTGGCCATTCTCATCAGGAGAGCCACCAGGAGCCACTGCCATGAGCGACAATTACCTGCTCAACATTTACGAAAAAGCCCTCAAACTACCAGCGGGCCGTAAACTGTTTTCCATGATGTTCAGCCGCAAAGCGCCCTACTTTGCCACTATCACCCCTGTCATCACCGAATTACGCCCGAATTTCTGTGAAGTTAAGTTCAAAAAGCGTAAAGGCGTTGAAAACCACATCCAGACAGTTCACGTCATCGCCATCTGCAACGCGCTGGAGTGTGCCATGGGTGCCATGGCGGAATCCTCCATTCCCAAGCATCTGCGCTGGATTCCCAAAGGCATGAACGTCAACTACACAGCCAAGGCCAGCAGCAATATCACCGCCACCGCCGAGGTAAGCCCGGAAGACTGGAAGCCCGGCGATCTGCCTGTCACCGTCAAGGCAATGCGCGATGACGGCACCGTCGTAGTGGAAGGCACGATCAATCTCTGGGTGAGTGAAAAGCCCAGCAAATAAGTCATGCCAGCTTAAGACGTGTATTGAGCTTTTCAGGAGCGCCTGTCGAGGCGCTCCTGTCCAACACCCGGTTCTATCCAGCCCTTCCCGCCCTCTGGCCACTGCCGTTACACTGCAACACATTGCTTAAAACGGCCTCGTCCGTGCATCTTTATCTCTGGGGAAGGGAAACCCATCATGTTGATACTGCCTGTCGGCGAAAACACCGGCCACCGCACCCTGCCCTGGCTGTGTATCCTGCTGATTATCAGCAACACCATTCTGTACGCGGTGACGACGCATCGCGATAACCAGCGAGAAATACCTCTCACCGATCAACAGCTGGTCAGCCTCGCCGAGCGGGAATCCCCTCTGCTACTGAAATGGCTTCAGCACCAGGACAGCGGCACTTACGTCGATGCCATCGCCATGGATGATCGCGGTCCGGATTTCCTGTTTGCCTACGGCTGGTTCAACCAGGCATTCACCCAGCATGTCCATGAATATTGGGAAACACATCCTCCCTCCACGCAATGGCTAGAGCAACGCACGGAACTGGAGAGCTGGGTATCCGGTTTTTCCACATTCCGCTGGGGGCTTACGCCCAACGCTCCCACTGCGACCACGTTTCTGTCCTCCATGTTCATGCATGGCGACTGGTTTCACCTGCTCGGCAATATGGTCTGGCTGGTACTCTTCGGCATCGCCATGGAACGATACTGGGGAGCCTTACGCTTTGGGGTGGCCTATCTGGTCGCGGGGCTGGGTGCTGATCTGCTATTCATTCTGGTCGATCCCGATAGCGGCGTACCGTTGGTAGGTGCTTCTGGTGCAATCTCCGGCATCATGGGCCTGTATGCAGGTACCTATCGACTTCGTAAAGTGGAATTCTTTTATACCCTGGGTTTTGTCTTTGGCAGCTTCCGGGCCCCGGCACTGGTGCTGTTCCCCGTCTGGCTAGGCTGGGAGCTGCTGCAGGCAGCAACATCAGACAGTAATGTGGCCTACATGGCCCACGCAGGGGGGCTGCTCAGTGGCCTGGTCCTCGCGTTCATTCTGCCTCATACCGGCCACAGCAACCGCAGCATGGAAATCCGGGAAGGCCATGAGGGTGATCGCGATGTGCCGGAAGCCTGCCTGCAACTGGCAGAAGCGCTGCGCTTCGCTGATGCCCAACAACGCTGCCGACAATGGCTGGAAAAACACCCGTCCAGCCGTCCGTTGTGGGCCTTCTACCTGCAAATGGGGCTCCGACAGCAACGACTTGATCACGCCATGAAAGAGGCCATGAAGGCCATCAATAACCAGCCGTCAAAAACGCCTCTGATCACCTGGCTATGGCAGGAATACGAAACGCTTGGGGGAGACATTCACCGGCTACCGCCGCCATTCAGATTGTTGCTGGCCGAATTGGCCTGGCAACAGAAGCGGGGAACCGTTGCCAGAAACATCATTGCCAGCCTGCAGGAGCAGCAATGGCAGCATCCCCGTATGGACAAACTCAGTGAGCAAATGGGCGGCTCCTGAACCGCCCACGTATCACGCTTGTGTCTGCAGTCGAGCCAGCAGGGCAGCGGTCTCCGCGCCCTGTTCACTGTCATGATCCTTCGGAAAATGTTTCTTCACGAAGCCAATCAGGCGCTGTGCCGTATCGGCACTGCCCTGCTCCAGATAAAGCCTGGCCAACAACATATACGCCTCGCCCAGCCCGCTGAACTGCGGGGCTCGCTGGTGAAGGTTCACCAATAATTGTTGTGCCTCACGGATTCGGCCACGCTCATACAATGCCTGTGCCAGCGACAGGCACAGCGCTGGATCATCCTCAAATTTCAGACCCGGTTTTTGCTGGCTGGCCTCCATCCAGATCTGCACGGCAGTGCCCGCGTTACCCGCTCCCAATTGTTGCCGCACAAAACGAGCCAGCTGTTCCAGCCAAGGCTTCTCCTTACCCAGCAGCTTCAACAGGCGCAGACGTCGCCAGTTCAGTTCCTGATGCATCGGCGCGGAAGACAAGCCCCGATTGAGTACCTTCAACGCTTCATCGAGACGCCCCTCCTGGGCATAGACATGCGCCGTCCCCAGCACCTCTGCCACCTCATAATCCGCCATCGACAGGGAACGGCCACGATCTTCATCCATGGCAAGCCCCAGCTCACGGGCCTTTTCACTTAACAAAGCGCCCATCATGGCTGCCGCCACCAAGGTGGTGTAGCCAGAGAACACCGCCCCGACAAACACCAGTGCTGGCATGGCATCACCGGATTCCAGCAACGCCGGTGCGGCAGTCACCCCCATCACGGCCAGCCACAGCAGCAGGTATGAAGCCCCTACCGTCAGGATCAACTGCAGCCAGCGCAAGGGATTCAACGCCATACGCAAAGACCGACTCACCGCCAGAATCATCAAGGCAGCCGGCAGGATGAATGCCGCCAATGCCAGTAAACCCAGCGCCAGCACCATGGACGCTGAAGCAAAAAGGAAGGGGCCGACGAAGAGAACGAACATCAAGCCGATCTGGCGTAACAGTAAGCCACCTTCTGATATGCCATCCATGGGCGACGGTGGCTCCCATTTATCCTGAGCGACATCGGCAATCACCAACATGGCGTAGACCGACAACAGCGTCGAAACGAACAGGAAAAACAACGCAGTGAGCATGCCATCGAGCATCACGTTGGCAGCCCCGAACACCAGTAACAGCATTAACGCAGGCAGTTTCAGGGGATAGCCAAGAATCTCCCGTGAGCGTTGCCAGAAGGGTGTGCGTGGCAAGCCATCGCCCAACCACTGCAATCGCTGGCTGCACAATACGCAACGGGGCTGGCCCGCCCGGAAATTTTCTTCCCCGCCCGGTACGCACTGCGTGCAGTAGGTTTTACTGCACCCCTCGCACACCCAGCTCGCGGGTTTGCGAGCGTGATAACCACAGGCATCCATGCACTTCCCCCAGTCATTGTGTTACCTGATATTTTTCGACGAAACAGCCGCGCTCCAGGCCAAGGCTGTCTGGCCATCGCGTCCTTGCGGCATACGATACAACTGCGGTTAAGCAAAATGAATCAGTCAGCATTGATTCAGAAACTCTCTTCGAGCTTGGTAGCACGGTGCTAAATCAATCCGCTCACTTGTTTTGCCGCCTCAGCAATGAGTTCCTCTTGGGTGCGGCCACTGCGCTTCAGCGGCTTGAAATCATGATCCCCGCCTTCCAGCCAACGCACCTGAATATTGCCCGGCAACCCATAACCGCAAACCTCATCAGGCTTGCCAAACGGATCCCGTGTTCCCTGGCAAATCAACATCGGCAGTCGCAGCGATTGAAGATGCTCTGTTCTGACATTGTCCGGTTTACCCGGTGGATGGAAAGGATACCCCAGAGCAATAACGCCTTTCACAAGCCCCCGGGCCAGAGATGGCTCGGCAGCCAACATGGAAGCCATCCGCCCGCCCATGGATTTGCCACCGATCCAGATCGGCAGGCCCATGCTTGCAGCCTGGTCGACCACTTGCTGAAAATGCGCCAGCAACTTCGGGGCACGGTCCGGGGGAAACTTTCTGGCTTCATTCCGTCGCCGCTGCATGTAGGGAAATTCGAACCGCGCCACACAGATGCCCTGCTCCGCCACGGCTGCCGCCATGAGCGACATGAAATCGCTGTCCATGGGGGCACCGGCTCCATGGGCAAGCAGCAGCAAAGCCCTCGGTTGCTCAGCCGCGTTAATCAAGAGATCGGGAAGATCTGAAGTCAGGCTCATCGACTTGCGGCCTCCAACGCCTTGAGTTGTGCTCTCAGTGCATCAGCAAATTCCACACGAAATACATCCAGCGGTGGGGCATTTAGCAATTTATTAATCACCGGGGCAGGATGACTAACCGCCCAGCAACCAATAATGGCCTGCTGTATCTGAAGTAAAAAACCGCCGATTTTATCAGGGGGAAAAGGAGAGTGTTCCTGCAAACGCTGCCCCAATACCGCAAAGTGCTGGAGCAGGGTTAACTTGAATGTGCGAGCCTGCCCCACATCCAGGTTCTGCTCCAGCACCGAGTGCAGGATCGCAGTGAGGCGGCAGAATAACGAACGTGACACCAACACATCCGCAAGCGCCTCCCACAGGGGCAACGCCTTGTTCAGCTCACCCTCAGCCAGCGCTTCAAGTTCGTTGAGGTACAATTCCAGAAACAGGGCTTCCTTGGAAGGAAAGTAACGATACAAGGCGGCCTTGGTGACACCGGCCTGTCTTGCTATATCCGTCAACGCGATGGATTCAAACCGCTGCCGGCTGAAAAAATCCGCCGCCGCCAGCAGGATATGGGCACGGCGCTCGGCCTTTTGTTGCGGTGAGCGCGCTCGCTGAAACTGACAGGACTTCACGCCTGCAGCATCCCAGCCAGGCGGCGAGTCACCACCCGTGGCGACAGTTTCCCAAGCCAGATCATCAACAGATTCTTCAACCCAGGGATGACGATTGCTCGCCGGCGACTTGCCAGCGCCTTGCGGACCACCGCTTCAGTGGTCATGGTGCCAGCCTTGAATAACAAGGTGTCGCTCATATTCGCCTCACTGGCGAACTCGGAATCCGTCGCACCAGGGCAAAGTGCACTCACCGCCACACCGGTTCGCTTGAGCTCTTCGTGCAAGGCTTCCGAGAAAGACAACACGAATGCCTTGCTGGCGTAGTACACCGCCATATTCGGCCCCGCCTGAAAGGCCGCAGTGGACGCCACGTTGATCACAAAACTGTTGGCGCTCTCTTTCAGGGCCGGCAACAAACGCCAGGTCAGATCCACCAGTGAAGTGACATTGACCTGGATCATGTCGAGCTGGCGTTGCAGCGGCAAGTCTTGCACCGTCCCCCGGTCGCCAAAGCCGGCATTGTTAATCAGCCCTGTCACCTGTATCTGCTGTGCCTGCAAAGCAGCAACCAGGGACTCGGCAGCATCTGACTTGGACAGATCTGAAGCAATACAGGCGACTCGAATGTTGTGCCTGGCCTGAAGCTCACTGGCAAGCGCTTCCAGACGATCCAGACGCCTTGCCACCAGCACCAGATGATGCCCCGCCATCGCTAACTGCCGGGCAAACTCTTCACCAATACCGGCACTGGCACCAGTCACCAGAACCGCTCTGAGGGGGGTAGCGTCCATTTCTCTCTCCGAATCTGTCGCCGTCAATCAAGGAGCCTCTGAATAGCCCCTTAAGTAACCATGGGTCACCAAAATAACAGGCGTGCCGATAAAGGGAAATGCTCCGGCGATGTTTTGTCACAATCCGCCCGGGTTTTCTGTCTCTGGCAAACCCGCCCAAAGCGCCAACTGCCCATGAGGCCCAGGAGGAACAAAGCCCTGGGTATCCAGTGCCAATGACTCCCTTGACGATAAACCGGCAGCCCGGCAGGCATTCTCAAAGCGCTGCTTCAGCAGGTGAGCCCAAGCCCCCTGCCCACTTTGGCGATGATGCCAACGGCTATCGTAGATAGCACCGCCATGCAGATCCCTCATCACCGACATGACTTTCTCGGCCCGATCCGGGTAATACTCATCGAGCCATTCTTGCCAAAGGGGGCCGACTTCATGGGGCAGCCTCAGCACCACATAGCCCGCGTGCTCGGCTCCCGCCTGGGCAATCTGACCAACGATGTCCTCCAGTTCGTGATCGTTGATAAAGGGGATCACGGGAGCCACCAGTACCGATACCGGCACACCGGCGCGGCTGAGTTCGCGAATCGCCCGCAGCCGTTCCTTGCCGCCACTTGCCCGTGGCTCAAGCTGGGCCTTGAGCCGGTTATCCAATGTCGTCACTGAAACGGTCACTGAAGCACGCCCGGCCCTCGCCATCGGTGCGATCAAATCCAGATCCCGTAAAACCAGGGTACTTTTGGTAATCAGACTGAACGGATGCTGACAATCCGCCAGCACCTGTATCAACTCCCTGGTCAGCCGCCGCTCCCGCTCAGCCGGTTGATATGGGTCCGTGGCGGTGCCCAACACCACCGGCTGGCAACGATAACCCGGCTTGCGCAAACTGTCCCTCAGCACTTCCGCGGCGTTCTCCTTGCAGAAGATTTCCGTTTCGAAATCCTGACCAGGCGACAGGTCTACATAGGCATGATTGGGGCGGGCATAGCAGTAAATGCAGCCATGCTCACAGCCCCGATACGGATTGATACTCTGTGCAAAAGGCAGGTCCGGGCTGCGGTTGGTCATGATGATGCTTTTCGCCACCTCCCGGTGGTAGCGGGTGGGACGATTGACCGGACCCTCATCCAGATCGCTGTGAGAAACAGCAAAGCGGCCCGGCATCTGGCTGAGCGTCCCCCGATTGACAGCAGGCATACCCACTCCTGTTGATACACTGTTCTTATGGACAGTATATCAACAGGAGTTTCAACTCAATGGTTTTCGCCGCGCGAAGGCAGATTCGATCAACAAGAAGCCGCGATTCGTTCCGTTACAAAAGCCGCAACTTGCGCAGCTCGCGCACCCCCACGGCCAGGGTCATGAAATCATGATGGCTGTCCGTGCGCAGCGCCTGCAGCCGGTGAATACCGAATGCGATTTTATTCTGGGCACTGTCTTTCCAGTGCAGAAAACGCTCCTCTGCGGTCTCCCCCGGATGCTCCAGAACCTTGGCGGCCACCTGACGATGCAACCGGTAAGTATCTTCACGCAGATTGGCCCGGGCCAGCGCTTGCCATTTACCATTCACTTTCAAGTCGATAATCGCCGACAGCAACCAGAGAATATTCAGCTGATCGCCAATGATAAAATATACCTGCGCCGCCAATTGCATAGGCACCTGGGCCAGGGAGGCAAGCTCGACAATATCCGGCGCGCAGCCCAGTACCATGGTATTGGCCAATACCCGGGCTTCCTGCTCCGGAACACCATCCTCCCCCATACCAGCCACCGCCTGCTGCCATTCCTCAAGATAACTACCCGGCAGAATATCCGGCAGCAGCTGTTCCAGTTCGGCTATCGGTTGGCTGAAACGGCTGACCGCCTCTGCCACCGGACGCCGCCCCCACTTATAAAACAACAACCAGGTGGTCATGTGCTTGAGCAAGCCAATGACCCGACCATACAACCTCAGCTGCACCTGACTATCGACAACACTGTCCAGTCTATCCACGGTAGCCCAGTACACATCGCTATCAAACACAGCGTGCGCCATGGCGTAGGCCTTCACCAGGCGATGTAACGACAGGCCATGCTCATCTGAAAAGCGGTGTACAAAAGCAAAGCCCATGCGGTTGACCACCGCATTGGCCAATACCGTGGCGATCAACTCGCGACGCAATCCGTGATGTAGCAACGCATCCGAATAGCGCTCCACTAATGCGGGCGGGAAATACCCCAGTACATCGCGATCAAAGAACGGGTCATCGGGTACATCCGAGGCCAGCAAGGCATCGAACAGGGCATTTTTGGTATAGGACAGCAGCACCGATAACTCCGGACGGGTCAGCCCCTTGCCACGGGTACGGCGCTCAGTCAGGCTTTCGTCATCAGGCAGAAATTCCACCGCCCGTGTCAGCGCATCCTGGCGTTCCAGCATGCGTAAATGATTAGCGTGTTCCTCCAGGCGACTGGCCGCATCGTACTCCAGCAAACTCAACGCCAGGCTCTGTACGTAGTTATCACGCAAAACCGCATCCGCCACATCATCGGTCATGCTCTCCAGCAGAGGATCACGCTCATCGTGGGTCAGGGTGTTGGCCTGCAACATCTGGTTAAGCGGGATTTTGATATTCACTTCCCGGTCAGAGCTATGCACGCCCCCCGAGTTATCGATGGCGTCGGTATTGATGCGTCCACCATGCAGGGCAAACTCTACCCGGCCAAGCTGGGTAAGCCCCAGATTACCGCCCTCGCCCACCACCTGGCAGCGCAACTCACGACCATTGATACGAATCGCATCATTGGCCCGGTCTCCTACCTGGGCCGGGCTCTCATTGCTGCCTTTGACGTAAGTGCCAATCCCGCCGTTCCAGAGCAATTCCACCGGCGCTTTGAGGATGGCGCGAATCAGTTCAGCTGGCGTCAGGCTGGCCTGTTCAATCCCCAATGCCTCACAGGCTTGCTCACTGAGACGAATGTTCTTGGCCGAACGGGAATACACCTCCGCCCCTTCAGAAAGACACGTCCTGTCAAAGTCATCCCATGTCGCCCCACGGGTCGTAAAGAGTCGCTGCCGTTCACGAAAGGTACTCGCCGGATCCGGATTCGGATCGATGAAGATATGTAGATGATTAAATGCCGCCACCAGCCGGATCTGCTCTGACAGCAGCATACCGTTGCCAAATACGTCCCCGCCCATGTCACCAATACCCACCACGGTGAAGGGCTCGCGCTGAATATCCTTGCCCATTTCCCGAAAGTGGCGCTTCACGCTTTCCCAGGCTCCCCGTGCGGTGATGCCCATCTTCTTGTGGTCATACCCCACGCTCCCGCCGGAGGCAAAGGCATCACCCAGCCAGAAGCCATAGTCTTGCGCCAACCCATTGGCGATATCAGAAAATGTGGCTGTACCTTTGTCGGCCGCCACCACCAAGTAGGGATCATCACTGTCATGACGCACCACCGAGGGTGGAGCCACTACGGTATCGCCCTCACGATTATCGGTGATGTCCAGCAGACCACGGATAAACTGCTGGTAACAGGCCACTCCCTGCTCCTGCCAGGCATCACGCTCGGCTGGATTCCCTTGCTTCACCACAAAACCGCCTTTCGCACCCACCGGTACAATAATGGCGTTCTTGACCATCTGCGCCTTCACCAGGCCAAGCACTTCCGTGCGAAAGTCTTCCCGACGATCCGACCAGCGCAAACCACCACGGGCCACCGGGCCTCCGCGCAGATGAATACCTTCCATCTGCGGGGAATACACGAAGGTTTCAAACATAGGTAACGGAGGGGGCAGTTCCGCCACCTTGGTCGGATCCAGTTTGAGGCTCACATAAGTCTTGCTGTGCCCTTCTTCATCCGGCTGATAAAAATTGGTGCGCAGCCCTGCTCTCACCACACTCAGGAAGGCTCTAAGTACCCGGTCACCATCCAGAGAGGCGACCTGGTCCAGCTCATGATCCAGTGCCTGGGCTAACGCCATTCCTTCCTGCTGCCGCTGTGTATCCTTCGCACCGGGCTCAAAACGGTTCTCGAATAACTGCACCAGCAACCGGGCGATCGACGCATGGTCCGCCAGCAACTGTTCCATATACCCTTGTGAAAAAGGCAGCTCGGTCTGCACCAGATAACGGGTCAGGGTCCGCAGGCACACAATCTGCCGAGCATTCAGCCCCGCCAGCAACACCAATCGATGCAGGCCGTCATTCTCGGTCTGTCCCTGCCAGCAGGCGAGGAAGGCCTCTTCGAAGAAACGCTTCTGCTGCACCGGCCCAAGCGCACAATCGCCTTTGACGCTGATGGTGAAAGACTGCACCCACTGATCCTTGCCTTCTCGTAGCGTAATCCGTGAGGGCTCCTGACTGATCACCCGTAATCCAAAGTTTTCCAGCAATGGCAAAATTTCGGAAAGTGCCAGCGGCTTGCCCAGGCTGAAAAGGCGCAAACAAGTGGGGCAAGCGAGACTGCCTTCTTCACTCACACACAGGCTGGGCAATACAGGCTGCTGATCCGACAATTTGGCCAGATAATGAATATCTGCCGCCGCCTCCATCGGCGTAATCTGTTCCTGATACCCCACAGGAAAGGCGTCCGCATAGCGCATGGAAAGCGCCGCGCCCTCCTCGCCCTCTTCATGAAGAATCGCCCGTAACTGATCCGACCAGGAACGGGTCACGGTCAGCAACCGCTCCTCTACCTGGCCTTCCGTCATGCCTAACCGGGTGCCCTGGGGAATACGGATAATGCAGTGGATACGTGCCAATCCTTCACGCAGGAAATCCACCGTGCGTTCCACGGAGATACCGTTGCAGAGTCGTTTGAGCTCCTCGGTCACCTTATCCCGTAGTTCCCGGGAAAATCGCTCGCGGCTCAAGTACACCATGCAGGAATAGAAACGGCCATAACGGTCCCGACGCATCAGCAGCCGCAGATGATGGCGATCACGCAGCGCCCGCACCCCCATGCACACATGGAATAATTCCTCTTCACTGCACTGGAATAATTCATCCCGCGGCAGCTGATAGATAATATCGCGCAGATGTTTCCCGGAATGAGAGCGCTCCGGTAACCGTGATCGCTCCAGTACATGGTTTACCTTGCGACGAATAAGCGGAATATCACGGGGTCGGTTGATATAAGCGTCCAGAGAGAACAGACCGATATAGCGATCGGTTCCTTCAACGCTGCCATCCTCCGCCAATCGCTTGATGGAAATCACATCCATGTAGTGGGGATGATGGATAGAGGAGCGCATATTGGCCTTGGTCACCACCACTAAACGCCCGTGAGCAATGTACTTGGCCATTTCTTCATGAGGGGCGATAAACTGATCGGCATCCGCATAACGGCTACCCTCACGGGCCACCCCCAAGCCCGCATTATCATCCAGCTGAAGCTGGGTTAGCTCTCCGACATTATGGGCATGGGACCGGGCATAACCGAGAAAGGTAAAGTGCTCTTGCTCAAGCCAGTCAATGAAGGCACAAGCCTCTGCCAGTTCATCCTGATCCCTTTCCGGGTAGTCTCTGGACAGGTTATCCCGGGTTGCCTTGAGGCGATCCAGCATGGCGTGATAATCACTCACCACCACCCGCAATTCGCCCAGCACCAGGGCAAGCTGCTCCCGTAGTGCCTCGTATTCTGCTTCGCTGGCCAGCGGCTCGAACTCTACATAAATCAGCGATTCGGCCGGATGCTCGCCATCACCGGTTCCGTCTATTTGGAGAATCTGCCCCTCGTCATTACGGCGAAGGCGCAATACCGGGTGAATCGTCCAGTCGATAGCGGTGTGCGCATCGCGCACTGCCATGGCCACCGAATCCACCAGAAACGGCATGTCATCGGTGAGCGTGCGCAGGCAGGCCATCTCTCCCGCTCGTGCTGGAGGGCAGATTTCGATCAGTAGATCCTGGTCGCGACGGCAAGCCAGCTGCCAATGATCACGGGCCATCTGGAAGAGTTGTTCAGGGGTACGGGCATTCAGCGCCGCATGGCTGGCGGTTTCAAAATAGGCAGAAAGGAAACTGCGAAACAGGGGCTGCTCTTCACTCGGAATCTGGACCGACAGCATTCGTTCCAGCTGGGCCAGCAACAGCGTCTGACGTTGGGAGATGTCATCCTGCATCGTATCCTCCGGCGTCGGCTAGCCAGCCAAATAACGCTTTGGCAGGCTTTACCTCACTCTATACCGGAGCCATACGGCAATACCACCCTGGCAGCTGCCATTACAGCAACGAGGCCCGATCAGGCAGGCATCAATTCAATGATCAGCAGGGCGTATCCCGATGGAGGCATCATTTTCGTGACGTTACAGGTACTGCACTCAGCACTAGCCGACAGGCAGCACAGAATTAGCGGCATCGCGGGCATAAAGGCTCAAGCTGAAGCTCACATCGGCTTCGCCTTGCCTGTCGAAAAGGGAGCCCCCTGACCGTCGAAGGCAAGACTCAAGAGCGGTACGCACCAAGAGGCGTTATTCAGAGGTTCCTAACCAGCCACTATTGCAGTTGCTCCGGCTGGACCAGCACCCAAGGCATCACGACGACCGTCCACAGGGTCTGGTCTGAGTCAAACCACTGAGCAGCCTGCTCATCGGTTACCTTGTCCACCAGCCCCTTCTCTTTCCAGAGAGTGATTTGCCCGGCATTGTCTTCCGAAAAAGCCAATGCCACGTCGATCAAATCCAGCCCGGGAGCAACCGAGACCGTCTGGCCACGGGCAAAAAAGGGCAGCAGCTCCCCCCAACCAGCCTTGGCCGTCTCCTGATTCAGTTTGGCTCTGAGGATTTCACGTTCTTCGGTTTGTTCAGACATCATCGGCTCCGCTTCGAATCCGGCGCATTATCGTGGCTTGGTGACAAATAGGCAAAGCGGAGGGTGTACAGGCAGGAAACTGCGAGCCAGCGAGAGGAGCAAAAAGAAACGCCCGTCAGTTTGGGGGCTGACGGGCGGGCTGTACCGGGCCGAAAATTGAACATCCATGTTCTATCGCGTCCTTGCGGGAGTAACTTTAGGCAATCCCCATCGGGGAGATAAGTCGACATCACCCCCAGATCCTGTAAGCCATTTGCCATAGCTGAGCGACGCCCTCGCCTACTCCCACCAGCCTTACCAGTGAATCTGCTGGCTTGCGGACTCCACATAACGCTGACGCCGGTCGTAGAGCGCAAAGTGCGCCCCCCCAGTGTCGAAAGACACCACCGAGAAGGCGTTATCGCTATACACCTGCCCCGGCACACTCACTTGCCCCAGAGGCTTGCCCCAACCGCCATAGAGCAATCCCGGTACTCGTAGCATCGGCCGATACCAGCGGAATGCCATTAGCGCTGTTGGCCAGAACAATCCCGAGCACGTCCAGCTATGCACACGTTTGCCTCCCTGAAGGGTCAGGCTGGCATAGAGCGAGGCATGCACATCGCCGCTCATGACCACCAACTTCTCGCTGGGGCTATCCGCCATCGCCTGAAGCAAGCGCTGCCGCTGGTGTCGAAAACCTTCCCAGGCGTCCCTGCCTCGAAATGGCCGGCGTTGCTCAGGGAAAAGGACCACCGAGCTAACCAGCACCTTGATTCGATCCGGGTTGAGATCCAGCCAGGTGCGGAATGCGGCTTCCTGATCATCACTGATCATCTTGCGCTGCCATGGCCAGCGGCTCAGCACCCGCTCCGTACGCACATCCATCACGAAAAAGTCTGCCGGCCCCCTGGAGAAGGTGTACCAGAACTTGTCAGGATCTCGATCCAGATAAGTCCCGGCTGCATTCAACGGCGACGCGGGCGAATGGGAAGCTTGATAGATCTGATAAGCCTTGATCGCCGCCGGGTATTTGCTGGTCCAGCGCGCAGCGTCTGCCCTTGCCGGCCAGTTATTCTCGATTTCATGGTCATCGAGAATCATGTAATTACTGGTCTCTCTCAGCAGACGGGCCAGGTGCGGCTGGGAAAAACTTTCTCGGTATAGGCTGAAAAAATCCTCACGGCTTTCTGCCGCACCCAGGCTATGCATGGAATCGGCATACACCTGATCGCCCCCGAACAGCACAAAATCAGGATTAACCTGTTGGGATAAAGCCGACATTTCGGCAAAGATTTTATCCGCCCGGTCATCCTGAATTTTTCCATCCAGGCCCACAAAACGATAACAACAGGAACCAAACAAAAAACGGGTTTCAGCAGCATCCGGTTGATCTGTCACCAATTGCCCGATCTCGATGTGCTGCCAATCCAGCGGCGTATCCAGCTCTTCACTGCTGATCCAACCGGCTTGTATCTGATACCGGGTACCCGCTTGCAGCCCATTGAGCACCACTACACCGCTACCATCAAAATTACCATTGAGCCGAAATCGCAGTGTGTCAGACCACCCAAGATCACCCTCGGGACGCCAGCGCACGCGGCCCCACATGCGCTTCTCTCCTGCCACCAGGGTATCCGTCGGCAAGGCACCAAATAACCTTGCATGGGTTACCCCTGTTTCCCCCACAACCGGGCCAACCGCGAAGCGGTTCACCATCCGTGACATTACCTACCCCTCTAATTGAGCCCCCGGCCCCACACTGCTAGCATTCTGGTAAGGGGATAATTCAATAACACCGGCAAAGGTGCCCCACCTTTATCAGGAACCCAACTGTGTCCAGGGACGTACGATTCGGTTTTTTACTGGTTGTTGCTTTTTTTCTGCAAATACTGGTGACGCAGGCCCATGGCCACGGCCCCGGTATGCAGATTATTGGTGATCAGCAACAAATTCTCTATCCCAAATCCGGGATAAAATATTTTTGCTTTCCCGCAGACAAGACGCCTGATATCAACGCCGTGCGCAAAAGCTCCCCTCTGGATTGGCAGACTACAGAAGAAAGTGTCGCCAACCTTGGTTTCACCAGTGACAAATGCTGGTTCCACCTGACCGTACGAAATCACAACCCACTGCACCAAAACTGGTTCCTGCTGATCGACTACGCCATGCTGGGTGAAGTGGACGCCTACCAGCTGGATGCGGGCGGCAATATCGTCAGCCATTATCAAGCTGGAATGGATCGTGATTTCAGCGTACGCAGCAACAACTATCCCATCCCGGCTTTTCCTGCCTCTCTACCCACCGGGGTCGATAGTGATTTCTATATTCTGGTCAGGTCAGCACACAGTATCCAGCTGCCACTATCCCTGGTTTCCAAAGAACAGTTCGAATCCGGTTTCCTGACACGAACCTTGGTACAGGGCCTGTTTTTTGGTGGCATGCTGGTGATGATTCTCTACAACCTCTCGCTGTTCTTCACTGTGCGGGAAAAGGCGTATCTGATCTATGTGTGCTGGTCACTGGCGATCACCCTTTACCTGGCCGTATTGCAGGGTTATGCCCAGCGTTATCTATGGCCACATTCAACGCTGATCAGCAGTCACATCATTCACTTCCTGCTACCCTTGCTGGTGCTACTGCCTTCCCTGTTCACTCTCCACTTTCTGTCCCTGAACCAGAAGGCACCTCGTCTTGCCGTCTGGATGAAGGGACTCGTGATCACCGGGGGCATATTGTTTCTGGCGACACCCTTCACCAGCCGGGAATTCCTGATTCCTGTCTCGGTGCTGGCAATTCTGGTGATGGATTTCAGCATCCTCTGGGTTGGCCTGGTACGCTCCCGCCACAACGACCCTGACGCGCGTATTTTCACCGTTGCCTGGGCGTGCTTCATCATGGGCGCCGCCAGTATGGCGCTCAACAAATACGGTGTGGTGCCGCGTAATTCCTTTACCGAAAACCTGCTGCAGGTAGGGGTTTTTGTGGAAGTGGTTCTGCTGTCTCTGGCTCTGGCGCGGCGCATCAACCGTCTCAAGGAAGCGCACTCCGATTCCATCCGGGATCGTGCCATCGCGGAAATGGAAGCCTTCAAGGCCGGCGCCCGCAATCATGCCAAGAGTGAATTTCTCGCTACCATGAGCCATGAAATTCGCACCCCCATGAATGGCATCATGGGCATGACGGATCTACTGCGTCGTACCGCGCTCACACAACAACAAGCCCAGTATGTGAGTACCATCTACCAATCAACCCAATCATTGCTCACCGTCATCAACGATATTCTGGATTATTCACGGATTGAATCCGGCAAACTGGAACTGGATTTTCAGGACGTAGCCCTGGAGAGCGTTGTTGATGATTGTGTCCGCCTGTTTGCCCTGCGCTCCAGTGAAAAGAAAGTGCCGCTGCACATCCATATCGACAGCCGTGTACCGGATATCATCCGTACCGATCCGATACGCCTGAAACAGATCCTCACCAACCTGCTCAGCAATGCTTTCAAGTTTACCGAGCGCGGCAGCGTGGCATTCCATGTGACACTCAAGCAACCAGTAAACAACAATAACCAGTGTGTATTGATGATTGAGGTAGTCGATACCGGTACAGGTCTGGATGAAGCACAGCAGGCCTCCCTGTTCGAAACCGTCAGTGAAGTCCGCCACACTGGCGATCAGAAAGGCGCAGGCCTTGGGCTAGTAATCTGCAAGCGCCTCAGCGATTTGCTGGGTGGTGATATCGGCGTCAGCAGCTCACTGGGCCGCGGCGCCACATTCTGGCTATCACTACCAGTGAAAGTCGCCCAAAGCACGACAAAACCGGTGCTGAAGAACCGTACCGCGGTTGTGATCTCCAGCACTCCCGCACAATTGCTCAGTCTGTCGCAATTGCTTAGCCGCTGGGGAGCCAAGACCCTGGAATTCCGCGATGTGGAATCTGCGCTGGACCCTTCCATTCCAGATCAGCCCGTCGATTTTGTCATCGCAGAACAGCATGTGATGGCAACTTCATCCACCGTTGAACGATTGCGCAAGCAGTTCCACTCTCCCACTTTGGTGCTGTTGCATCCCACCGGCACCCCGCTCAGTGACACCCTGCCAGAAGACCTGCTGCTGATTGAAACGCCGCTCTCCTGTCAGGCGCTAAAACGCAGCCTGGTCACCGGCAAGGACGAGTTCGCCGTGGAGAGCGCGCTGGCGGAACAGACTGTTATTCTGGATCAAGCCAATCGCCTGAACGTGATCGTTGCGGAAGACAATCCGGTCAACCAGCTGGTGATTGAGAGCATCCTGAAATCGCTGGGCGTCCAGCCTACCCTGGTGGGCAATGGTGAAGAGGCTTTCAAGCTGGTGAATGAACAGCCCAATTACTGGGATATCTGCTTCATGGATTGTGAAATGCCGGTAATGGATGGTTACCTTGCCACCTCCTCCATTCGGCAAATGGAAGCCGAGCAATCCAGCCAGCCGCATTGCTGGATCATAGGGCTATCTGCCCATGCCACCGGAGATTATGTTCAAAAAGCCCGCGATGCGGGCATGGATGACTATCTGAGCAAGCCGGTTGCCCAGCAACAGGTAAGCGAGGCGATCAAACGTGCTCAGCTCTCCAGATCCAACGACGTTTCCGCCTGATGCAACAGGCGGGAACAGACCTGAACCAGATCCTGGATGCGTACCGGTTTACCAAGGAATTCATCACAGCCGGCATCCAGGCAACGCTGGCGATCTGCTGCCAGCACATTGGCAGTCAAGGCCAGCACCGGCCCGGTAAAGCCCCGCTCCCGTAGTTCCACCACCGTCTGATAACCATCCATCTCCGGCATCTGCATATCCAGCACGATCAGATCGAAATCAGGATTATCCGCAAACTCCCGGCAGGCTTCTTTGCCATTTTCCGCTTCGACCAGCTTTAAGCCGGCATTTTCCAACACCTTGCGGACAAATAACCGGTTGACCAGATTATCTTCGGCAAGCAGCACCCTTCCGCTCAACAGCCCCTTGGCGGACTCCGACTTCGGTGTCGGGGTATCAGCACTCACCGGCACTTCATTGGCTACCGCCAGTGGCAATACCAGTTCAAATTGGCTACCCCGCCCCACTCGGCTCGACACCGTGATGTCCCCGCCCTGTGCCCTGGCAAGTTCACGGGCAATGCTCAAGCCAAGGCCAGTGCCCGCATAACGGCGGGAGTGAGACGCATCGGCCTGCGAGAAGGGCTGGAAGATGCTTTTCAACTGGGACTCGCTGATCCCAATGCCGGTGTCCTCCACCCTCACTTTCAGGCTCTGGGCCAGCCCGTCCCAGCTGGTCTTCACACAAACATGGCCGTGTTCAGTGAACTTCACCGCATTACCCGCCAGATTCACCAGGATCTGGCGCAGCCTGAACAAATCGCCAAACAAGGCGGCAGGCAGCGGTGTCAGCAGCTCCAGCTTCAGCTCCAGCCCCTTCTCCCGGGCTTTTAGCAGCAGGCTGTCGACCACTTCGTCCAGCAACTCCTGGGGTGAAAACAGACGCTGCTCGCTCATTACCTGTCCCGCCTCGATCCGGGACAGATCCAGAACATCATTGATCAACGCCAGCAGGGCATCACCGTTGTGCTGGATAATGCTCAGGTAGCGCTTTTGATCGCCGGGAGACAACGTCCCGTTTCGCAGCAATTCGGTATAGCCGAGAATCGCGGTCATTGGAGTGCGAATTTCATGGCTCATGTTGGCCAGGAACTGACTTTTGGTCTTGCTGGCACCCTCCGCCTGCATGCGTGCTTCGGCCAGCTGTTTCTGGGCATGATCAATACTATCGACCATGCTGTTGAAATCTGTCGCCAATTCGCCGATCTCGTCATCGCTGAGCACCGGCAAGCGTTGATCCAGCGCCCCACCACGGGCAATGGATCGCACCGCGTTGTGCACCATCCTCAGCCTGCCAAACAGCATGACCTGAATCCGCACGTTCACCAAAAACACGGTTAACCCGGTGAGCACGAACATGATCACCACCATCGCCACCACCGAGCTGATCATGGTACCCATGCCATCCCGCGGCAGCTCCACCACCACCTCCAGCGGCTGCCCACCCAAATAATCGGGCAAGGGGAAACGGCCATGGAGGGCATCGCTACTGGCACCGGCCAGACCACGGTAAGGCGCCGTACCCGCCGGAATGTCCCGTACATACAGGGCGTGGCCTACCCGGTCCGACAGATAGCTCATCCAGTCACTGTCCAGCCAGACCCCCAGCAGATAAGCCTCACACTGGTTCTCGACTGCTGTAATAAACAGCAAGGCACGGCCATCCGCCCTGACCACGCCCCACATCGGAGAGCAGCTCTGGGCAAACTGCCCCACCAGGCGCTGCGCCACACCGTCCGCCACCAGCGCTTGGGCCCCCTGCTGCCAGACAATTCTGTCGTTATCCAGGGCCATTAGCAGGTCCAGGTGACCAACACCGTCCAGTTTGAGTGGTGGTTTGTCAGGCTGTTGAGTCCAATCCTCGGCGCGGACCCGCAGTACGGAAAGCTGATCCAGAAACGCGGACTCTACCTTCTGCAGCTCCCGGCCGGCATTTTGCTCATTGAGACGATCAAGAAAGGACTGGTTGACCTGATAAAGGGCAACGGAAATCAGTGACACACAGCAGGTTGCCGCAACCACCAGCAGCCAGCGAATTCGTGAACGAAGTGTCATTCCCCTACTACCCCTACAGCTTAAAGCGGATTATTCGAGTTATGTCGGGCTATCCTGCCATCTGGATTCATACCAGCCTAGCCAGCAAAAGTAGTCCGACGTTCTACCAGCGGCAGTTCCCGTTGGATGACTGCCCAGACAGGATGAAAAAGACGCGCTGTCCCCGTATCATAGGCGGCCCTTTTACCGGATAAACGACCCTGTTCTCATGAGTGACACACCACGCAAGATCCTGGTGACCAGCGCCCTGCCCTACGCCAACGGCCCAATCCACCTGGGACATCTTCTCGAATACATCCAGACGGATATCTGGGTACGTTTCCAGAAGCTCCGTGGCCAGCAGTGCACCTATGTCTGTGCAGACGATGCCCACGGCACCGCTATCATGCTCAAGGCCGAAGAGAATGGAGTCACCCCGGAGCAGCAAATCGCTCAGGTCAAAGCTGACCATGAGCAGGACTTTGCCGACTTCCAGATCCAGTTCGACAATTATTACAGCACCCACAGCCCGGAGAACCGGGCCCTTTCCGAAATGGTCTTCCTGCGAAACAAAGACGCAGGTTACATTGTCGAGAAGGCCATTACCCAGTTGTATGATCCCCAAAAGGGTATGTTCCTGGCAGACCGCTTCGTCAAGGGCACCTGTCCCAAATGCAAAGCCCAGGATCAGTACGGCGATAACTGCGAAGTCTGTGGTGCTACCTACTCACCAGCAGAGTTGATCGAGCCCTATTCTGCCGTGAGTGGCGCCACTCCGGTAGAGAAAGAAACGACACAGCTATTTTTTGATCTGCCAAAATTTGAACACATGTTGCGCGACTGGACCCGCTCCGGCGCCCTGCAGGAACAGGTAGCCAACAAACTGCAGGAATGGATCGAAGACCTGCAACCCTGGGATATCTCCCGCGAAGCCCCCTACTTCGGCTTCGAAATCCCCGGCTACCCGGGCAAGTACTTCTACGTGTGGCTGGATGCGCCCATCGGCTATATGGCCAGCTTCCAGAACTACTGCGAGCGTGAAGGCCTCAACTTCGATGACTACTGGGGCAAGGACTCCAACGCCGAGCTGTACCACTTTATCGGCAAGGACATCATCAACTTCCACGGTCTGTTCTGGCCTGCCATGCTGGAAGGTGCCGGCTTGCGCAAGCCGACCGCCATCTACAGCCACGGCTTTGTCACCGTTAACGGTGCCAAGATGTCCAAGTCCCGCGGCACCTTCATCAAGGCACGCACCTATCTGGATCATCTCGGCCCCGAATACCTGCGCTATTACTTTGCCGCCAAGCTGTCCAGCCGGGTGGATGATTTCGACCTGAACCTGGAAGACTTTGCCCAACGAGTGAACTCCGATCTGGTAGGTAAACTGGTGAACATTGCCAGCCGAACCGGTAATTTCGTGAAGAAATTTGGTGGTTCGCTCAGCACTGAACTGGATAACCCGATGCTGGTCCGCGAAGTACAGGAAGCCGGCCCACGCATTGCAGAGTTCTACGAACAGCGCGAATTCGGCAAGGCCATGCGCGAGATCATGGCGCTGGCAGACCACGCCAACGGCTACATTGCCGACAAGGCACCCTGGGCCCTGGCCAAGGAAGAAGGCAAGGAACAGGAAGTGCTGGCCATTTGCAGCACTGCTATCAATGTATTCCGCCTGTTGGTGATCTACCTCAAGCCAGTTCTGCCCGCGTTGGCAGAGCGAGCCGAAGCCTTCCTGCAAGTAGCACCTCTTGCCTGGGCTGATGCCAATACGCTGCTGCTTGGCCATGAAATTGCCAAGTTCAAGCCTCTGCTTGGCCGCATCGACATGAAGCAGATTGAAGCCATGCTGGAAGACTCCAAATCCAAGGATGCCCCTGCTGAAAGCGGCAAGGCTGAAAAAACTGCCGCGCCGAAAACCCAATCGGATACCACCGGGGAAGAGACCATCAGCATTGATGATTTCCTCAAGGTAAAGCTTCGCGTGGCACGGGTAGCAAAGGCGGCCCATGTGGACGGCGCCGACAAGTTGCTCCAGCTCACTCTGGATGTGGGCGAGCTGGGTGAGCGCAATGTCTTTGCCGGCATCAAGGCCAAATACAGCCCTGAAGATCTGGAAGGGAAACTGGTCGTGCTGGTGGCCAACCTGGCCCCCCGCAAGATGAAGTTCGGCATCTCAGAAGGCATGGTACTGGCTGCCGGCCCAGGTGGAGAGGACATCCATATCCTCTCGCCAGACAGTGGCGCAAAACCCGGCATGGAAGTCCGCTAGCTCCGCAGACAGGGCCCGCCGCCAATGGCGGGCTCTCGTCCGTTAAACCCTCCGTCTCCTTTTCCCCTTATTGTCACTCACAAGCCAGGGACGTCCATTCCCATCCATGCCCGTTCGTATAGGTAAAAGCCCAACGTCTGGCCGTGCTGCACCGCCGCAATTTCGCGATGAATCTGAAAGGCGCATGTCACCCAGCGCCTTTTCAAAGCCATGCTCTCTGCCCGGCTAACCCTCGATGCTATATTCCAGGTTGGCCATCCCAACGCGGGCCTGCCCCTCGGCGGCCTCGCTTCCCGACAGGTAGAGTCCTGCCTTGAAATAGCATTTGTAGCCCCCCCAGTCAGACACATTCTCAACATGCAGCAAGGTGTCATTAATAGTGATAAACACCTGATGGTTATAAGCACGCAACTCGGCGACCATGTCACCTGACGGCCGCGGCATCAGTGGGACTTTCTTGTAGCCCGTTTTCTCGTGATAGATAACCGCCACCAGATAATCCTTGTAGACCTTGCCATCAATGGATTGCGACTTGGCCCAGGTCAAACGTAGCGGCGGCTTCACCGAATAGGACTCCTTGCGATGCAATTGCATCCAGGTGTATTCATTGAGCGGGGATGCCTCAAGACGAAGGGTGCCCTTCATCATGTTCTCGTTCGCCACATTCCATTCCGGATACTGCCGAAGTTCAGAGCGTTTCTTGGCTTTCCCCTCTCGGGTCAGGTCATAAACCAGATAATTATCCTGAAAATAAAAATAGTCTTTCTCTGGAAACGTCAGCAGTTCATCTGTGTAAATCGTCTTCTTCCCGATCACACCATCGGTGACTTCATACTGGTGAACACTGGTGGAAAAAGGGGGGACAAACGATTCTTTAAGGCCGACTTTGCCGGATGTGGAATCCTCACCGCTCTGCGTCTCTTCGCTAATAATGGTTTCCTGATCGCCACTCTCCGAAGAACCCGAACCCGTCTCTTTACCAACCTCATAACTCCCCGTTCCACCCTCCGGCTCAGATACTGCGGTCGGGGTCTCCGCCCCCCCACAGCCAATAACATTTAGGGTGAAAATAAATACAAGCGTTTTATATAAAGAACACATTTTTTATTCCTGAATTTTCTCCTTATGCCAATTGAGACATCACCTCCATGATGAGTGCCCATGACCTGTTAAGAATTTATTCTTAGTCTTAACTGTTGGAGGAAATCCTAACGGCGGGAAAAAGTCCGTTCTACGGGCTTTTCGTTAAAATGTGACGCGAACCGTCTAATGAATTTAACTTAAGTTATGTCAACAAATTTTCTGGATGCTTTTGCTATATCAGCAATCATTAATGGCAGACTTAGTTAATTAAAAATAGCCAAAAGTATTAATTGATAGCGTATAAAAATGTTTTTAGGTATTAAATTTATTAGCTGGAGGTATTAGGGAAAAAGAATTCAGAAAACCGAGAGAAGGAGTAACCAGCTAGCAGCTAACTTGAATAGTTGTCCCTGAGGCTAGTCTATTCCTGAAAAGCGGCATCCAAAGGGACCAGCAGTGCTCTTCCTGAAAACACCGCGAGCATTCTTAATCGGGAGACGATGCCAGAAAGTCGGTCAGCCTCTGTTCGTCTTTTACCGTGATAAAGCCGTAACCCAGTTCAATCAGCCCTTCCGACTCAAACCGCTTAAGCGTCTTGTGCACCCCCTGCCGCGTCATCCCCATCATGCTGGCAATGTGTTCACGGGTCAGCGCCACTCTCACCGGACCGTCAGCACCACGCTGACCTCCGCGCTGCATGTCACAGAGGAACAGGAGACGCCGCCCGATACGGGTTAACGTTCCCCGTAACGCATCTTCTTCAATCAGCGTCATGGCCGACCATAATCGTCGGCTGATGCAATCGAGTACCACCGGATAACTTTCCGGATAACGGGCCATCAAGGCACGGAAGAAATCGCCGGGCAGTTCCACTATCTCGGCGGCGGTATGAGCGGTAGCACCATAAACACGCTCAGCACCCGGGGCAAAGACCGCATCCCCCACCCAGGCTCCCTGATCCAGCACGATCAGCAATGCCTCCTGCCCCTGCGCATTGACTGAATGAATCCGTACCATCCCGGAGGCAATCACGCACAACCAGACCTGGGGCTCCCCCTTTTCGTAAACCGGCCCATTCTTGTCAAAGCGCCGCACCCGGGCATGGGGGGCTGCCTCCACAATGGCAACATCAGGAAAGCCCTGAAACAGCGGGCAAGCTCTTAAAACTTCGACCACATTCAGCATTCACCAATTGTAAACCTGTTGACAGTCTTTCCAAACCCCACGGGCCTACACTCAGGACATACCAATAATGAAACCGGAGAGCGAACCATGAATAGCAAGGTGCAACTGGACCCAGCCAGCATCCCCTCTCGAAAAGACCAGGTAAGTGCAGAAGAGTGGCAACTGCGGGTGGATCTTGCCGCGGCCTATCGACTGATCGCCCTGTTTGGCTGGGACGATCTGATCTTTACCCACCTGTCTGCACGCCTGCCGGGAGAAGAACATCACTTCCTGATCAACCCCTTCGGAATGATGTTCGACGAGATCACCGCCTCCAGCCTGGTGCGTGTGGATCAGGACGGAAACAAGCTTGATCCCAATGACTTCGATATCAACCCCGCCGGCTTCACCATTCACAGTGCGATTCATGCGGTTCGCGATGACGCCACCTGTGTCATGCATACCCACACCACTGCCGGCGTGGCAGTATCTGCCCAGCAGGAGGGCCTGCTACCCCTGTCCCAGCAGAGCCTGTTCCCGCTATCCAATCTGTCCTATCACGACTATGAAGGGGTTGCCCTGCGTGAGGACGAGAAAGCCCGCCTGCAAGCGGACCTGGGTTCCACCAACTTTATGATCCTCCGTAACCATGGCCTGCTCACGGTAGGCAGCAGCGTGGCAGATACCTTCCTGAACATGTTCATTCTGCAACGGGCCTGTGAAATCCAGCTGCAGGCGCTGTCTGGCAATCGCCCCCTGACCCCCATCCCGGACGGCATTGTGCAGACCATCAAACAACAGGCCGATCAGGTAACCAAGGGCATGGGCGGCAAATTGGCCTGGCCTGGCCTGCTACGCAAACTGGACCGTGAGAATCCCGGCTACGCCGACTAACAACAACACATCATCAACCGGGAGAGCCGACATGAATGACATGAGCCAACCCCGTGCTGATTTCAGGCACATGAAAGACGGCACCGCCGAAGACTGGAAAATCATTGCCGACAGTTTCGGGAATTTCCGCACCGGCCTGGCGGATCGCATCATGGACCACCTGCGCCTGCTACAAGGTGACTTTGGTGGTTTCCAGATTGATCGCTACCAACACTGCCTGCAAACCGCCACCCTCGCCCACCGCGACGGCAAGGATGACGAATATGTGGTCTGCGCCCTGCTACACGACATTGGCGACACACTGGGCACCTATAACCATGCCGATGTTGCCGCCGTGCTGCTGGAACCGTTCGTGAGTGAAGCCAACCACTGGATGGTCAAGCACCACGGCATCTTTCAGGGTTATTACTTCTTCCACTATCTGGGGATGGACCGCAACCTGCGCGACAACTTCAAAGAGCACCCGCACTTCAAACAGACGGTGGAATTCGTCAGCAAGTACGATGCTCCCGCGTTTGATCCTGAGGGGGAAACTCTGCCCCTGGAATACTTCGAGCCAATGCTGCGCAAGGTCTTTGCCGAGCCACGCAAATCGCTCTACAAAGCGGCTATGGATGCTCAGGAGTAGAAGGAAGTAGCGAGTTTCGAGTTTCGAGTTTCGAGTTTCGAAAAGCAAATGCGGCCTGGGCTCCACAGTCCAGGCTTTCTTAGGTTTATCACGGATTAGCGGGAATGTGTGGTGTGAGGTGAAGAAGCGCAGGACGCAGAACCCTGCGTAAAGGTCGCCAAAGGCCAGAGGGCAGGAGTCAACTGTGGGAGCGACGGTTCCGTCGCGATGCATTAGCATCGGCCTTTCGTGGTCGCACCCGGGGGGCCTTCCCTAATCCAATCGGTGTAGCTCGTAGCTCAACATTCCCGTCCCTGCTGTTTCCTTTTCGTAGTCATTCCGCGCCAAAAACCCATGAGTTCCAAACACGTCAGTTTCCGCCATTGCCCGCCCCCGAGGTAAACGCTATGTATTACCTAAATACCCGCGTCATGACGAGGCTGAAATGTCCAAATCGCTGGATACACTCTGGGAAAAAGTGCGAGCCCAGAAAACCCGAATCCCTTCCCTCTACGGCGACATCGATTTTGATGCCACCCCGGAGCGCTTTACCGATGATCTGAACGTTCGCAGCACGCTTCCCAGCAAGTTTGCAGGCAAATACCGCCCGGCAATTCTTGAAGACAAGGAGAAAGTGGAGCGCGCCCGCGCCTATACCCTGCTTGGCGATACGGTAGCGGATGCTTATGCCGCCCTGATGCCGCAGTATGGATTTCGCCGGTTGATCACCATGCTGAAACAGGCCTGCGACGAAGGTCTGGATGCCGTGGAAGATGCCCCACAGGAACTGCTGGATTTTATTCATGCCATGGAACACACACCGGACTGGGTCGACATGGATCTGGTACGAGAAGGTGCCCGCCTGAGCCGTAACCAAATGGCCAATCTGGCGCCATGGGTAATTCGTGGCGCCTTCGTGGCCACCTTCATGAACAAATACTCCGGCTTGCCCATGGCGATCACCGGTACCCTGGCCAACGATTCTGTCAACCAGCGCATCAATGAGACCTCCAGTTTCTTTACCACTGCCACCCTGCCAGGCGCATTGGAGCGCTTTGGCCCCGGCTTCAAGGCCGCTGCCATGGTACGACTGATGCATTCCATGGTGCGCTTCAACATCCTCAAGCGCTCTACCCCGGACAAAGGCGGGCTCTGGGACCCAGCCGTCTATGGCATTCCCATTCCCCAGGTGGATCAAATGCCCGCAGGCACCATGCCGGCCTACCTGACCGCCTTCAAAGCCATGCGCAAGGGCCGCACCGAGTTCACACCAAATGAAAGAGCCATTGTCGAACTCTCCCGTTACCAGTGCTTTCTGTTAGGCCTGCCCGAGGAACTGCTGCCGGCCAATGCGCAAGATATTATCGACACCATGCTGACCTACTCCGGCACGCTGCGGGAAGGGTATGACCATCAGACCTGCGGTGAACTGACGCGAGCAACCATGTCTGTGTATCGCCCCAAAGACAAACGCCTGCTCAGCAAACTCCATAACATGGTGGAACGCAGCTATTCCAAGGTCTTTTTTACTGAAGCTTTTCTCGGTCGAAAGGATAAAACCAAAGCCAGGGAAATGGGCGTTGAACCACATTTGCTCGACTACGCCTTATTCACTGTGGGCAACCTGTTCGTCCTTCCCCGCCTTACTGCCTTTCGGGTGCTCCAGGACATCCCGGTCGCCAACAAAATTGCCGACCGGATACTGGTGAAACGCATCAAGGAGTTACTGGTGGAGTACGGTCACGCCGAATACACCACCGACGCCAACCAGTACTCGGACACTGGTCAGAAAAGCGCTGCCGCCTGAGCGTGAGACTTCACAGACAAGCGCGGGCAGATCCCTGCCCGCGCATAAGCACTTCAGGCATAGAAGACGACATGTAGACGAAGGATTTAACAGTCAGATTTGGATTTACTACAAACCCAGATAGGCGGCGATCAGGAAAGCATCCCCTTGCCCTTCCTGCTTTCCAAAATAACTCACCGGATCACGCTGACCATCCTCAATCGAGCCCGCCTCGCAGTCAAAACCATATTTCCTGGCGAGTTCATCGAACAAGGCCACCAACGGTTTCAATTCCGCCTTTTTCTTGACCGGCTGACTAATGCCTAGCTGCCACTCCTCACACTCATCGCTATCGCATTCATCGATCAATGCCAGACCGCTATCCCCGCTGTCTTCTACATACGCCCGTAGCGCCGCCTGTAATTCCGGCAGATTACGCTTGAGCTTCTTTTCCTGTTTTTCATCAAGGCCGTCACAGGCCACAAGGAGATATACGAGCATGATGGGTTCCGGGTTCAACTGAGGGGCTATTTTATCACAGTGGAGAGTCCGGGTTTCAGTGGTATGAAGGCGCCCTTCTTTTCATCGCACAACGCCCCTCCGTTGAAGGTCCGTCTTTACGCCTGGTCCTGATCGGGTATCAGGGCGAGCAAATCAGTGACACCCAGATCCACTCCCGCTTGCGAAAGCAGCGTAGAAACCTGCCCCCGGTGGTGCGTCTGATGATTGAAGAAATGCAGCACCAGGCTTGAGAAGCGCCTCTGCCCTGGAACTCGTTTGACATTGTGGTAGTTCAACACATGACTCATATCAGCGTCATCGAGCCGATCCACCCAGTCAGTAATTGTCCGATCCAGCCACACCCTCTGAGCAGTCAGTGCTTCCAGATCAGCAAACAGGCATTGATCCAGACCGATCGGATCAGGCAGCTTTGTCACCTCAGAAAGCACTTCGCCACAGGAGGGGTGCGTAGCAAATCGCTTCAGCCAGATAATGTCTGCCACCAGGATGTGATTCAGGGTGCCAAGAATCGAGCCAAAATAAGCGCCCCGATCTTGAGCCAATGCCGCCGCATCAAGCTGCCCGGCAGCTTCATAGACTTTCGTATTCATCCACTGGTTGTAGTTTGCCAGCAATACGAAATGCTCTTGCATACTCATTCTGAGTCCAGCCTGGTCTTGTGAAAGCTTCCACTGCCCAGAAACATCTTCACCTGCTCGATCACGCGATCATTTCGCATCATGAACGGGTGAGTCACTGGCAGTACCAGATGATCCTGCATGCCCTGGATTTTGGTGCGCTCCACGGTGACTTTGCCATCATTGGGGCCGGGCAACAGGGTAGAGAGGAGAAAATTGATGGTGCGGCTGCCAGCAATCACCCCCAAGGGGAAATCGACCGGGCCGAGCTGAACAGGCAAGCTATCGCGCTTTGTGCCCATCTGGCTGCCCGCGGGTCCGTTGACCCAGCGAAACGGAGCCCAGCTGCCAAGACGATCCACAACTTCACTGCCCTGATTCGGCGGGCCGAGCATCACTGTGCGACCCAGACGCGGGATGGCGTTCTGGCCAAGATAATAACGCAGCAGGAGGCCACCCATGGAATGGGTGACGAAGTGAATACTGCCCTCGCCCTGACAACGGGCCAGTGCCTTTGGCAGGGTGCAAGCAGCAAGGGCAGGAATGTCGTGGCGAGTAGACGGATAGCCCTGATTAATCACCACATAACCGTGATCAACCAGCGCTTTTTCCATCTTTTTCATGGCCCGCGCCGTTCGCGCCAAACCATGCAGCAACACCACACAGTCTGCTGTTTTTTCGCCGTTAGCTGTCAACTGCCAACTATCCACTGTCAACTGCTTTACAGCTGCTCCAACGCATTCTTCAGACGAGCCACAGCGGCATCCACGTCGCCCAGCTTGTCCAGCCCGAACAGCCCAACCCGGAAGGTCTTGAAGTCTGCCGGCTCATCGCACATCAGCGGCACACCACCCGCGGTCTGCATGCCCAGCTTGATGAAGGCGGCACCACTCTTGATAGCATCATCCGTGGTGTAAGAGACCACCACACCCGGCGCCTCGAATCCCGCTGCTGCCACACTGGCGAACCCTTTTTCCGCCAGAAGCTCACGTACCGCCACGCCCAGCTTCCATTGACGTTCTTTCACTGCAGTGAGCCCTTCCTGAAGGGTTTCCAGCATGGTGTCCCGGAAACCGCGCAGGGCATCAGTGGGCATGGTGGCATGATAGGCATGACCGCCCTTTTCGTAGGCAATCATGATGTCACGCCATTTGCGCAGATCTGCCGCAAAGCTGGTGGACGTGGTTTCCTGCAGGCGTGCATCGGCAGCCTCACTCATCATCACCAACGCGCTACAGGGAGAAGAACTCCAGCCCTTTTGCGGGGCACTGATCAGCACATCCACCCCAATGGCCTTCATGTCCACCCAGATGGTGCCGGAGGCGATACAGTCGAGCACGAACAACCCACCTACGCTGTGCACTGCATCCGCCACCTGTCTGAGGTAATCATCCGGCAGGATAATGCCAGAAGCCGTTTCCACATGCGGCGCGAACACCATGCCGGGCTTTTCGGCCTTGATGGCCGCAACAACCTCCTCAATGGGAGCCGGTGCAAAGGGGGCATTGGGGGTGTCATCCACCGGGCTGGCCTTGAGGACCGTTTCCGAGGCGGGAATGCTCCCCATCTCGAAGATCTGGCTCCAGCGGTAGCTGAAAAAGCCATTCCGGATCACCAGGCAATGCTGGCCAGTGGCAAATTGACGTGCCACCGCCTCCATCCCGAAGCTGCCACCGCCGGGAACCACCGTGACAGTATCCGCGTTGTAGACTTTCTTGAGATTGTCGGAGATATCCCGCATGACCTGCTGAAACTGCTGAGACATGTGATTCAGGGACCGGTCCGTGAAGACCACGGAATATTCCAACAGTCCGTCACGGTCAAAATCGCGGGGCAAATCTGTCACGGTGAAGCTCTCCTGGCTGTTGCACCGCTCGGTGGGGGCGGCGCTTTTTGGTGGTGGCCTCTCTGGATACTGGATTGCACTGGTGAGCGCAAGTTTCACAGGCTCAGACGGTGGTAAAATGCACAGTTGGCCTGTGTCTGGGGTCAATGTGGTCCGAAAACCAAAACGTTAAGCTTATGCATTATCATTCTTGAGCCTTTGCAGGGCCTCCCGCATACTATGCGGCCCTGAAAATCCGGGGATCTCGGGGTAAACCCTTGCTCGCATGCGCGCTGAGCACGGGATTGTCGGAGCGTCCTCATCACCGCGTTTATCCCGCGAGCAAGGTGAAATGACCGAATACGTCCTGATACTGATCAGCGCTGTGCTGGTTAACAACTTTGTTCTGGTGCAATTCCTCGGATTGTGTCCGTTTATGGGGGTCTCCAACAAGATCGAGACCGCCATGGGCATGTCTCTGGCCACCACCTTTGTGCTCACCCTGTCTTCCGTACTGGCCTACCTGACCTGGGCCTACATTCTGGTGCCCTTCGAGCTGGAATATCTGCGTACCATCAGCTTCATTCTGGTGATTGCCGTTGCCGTGCAGTTCACCGAAATGTTCGTCAAGAAAGCCAGCCCCCTGCTCTACCGGGTGCTGGGCGTATTCCTGCCGTTGATCACGTCCAACTGTGCCGTTCTGGGTGTAGCACTCCTCAATGTACGCCAGGAAGATGCCACCTTTATGTCATCGCTCACTTATGGCTTTGGCGCCGCACTGGGTTTTTCCCTGGTGCTGGTACTGTTTGCCGCCATGCGTGAACGCATTGCGGTAGCAGATGTACCTGAAGCCTTCCGAGGCCCCAGTATCGGCCTGATTACCGCCGGGCTGATGTCGCTGGCGTTCATGGGCTTTTCCGGGTTGATCAAGTTATGAGTGCAGTATTGATCGCTGTCGCTGCCTTGCTGGCCCTGGCTGCCGTGTTCGGAGCCATCCTCGGGTTCGCCTCGGAAAAATTCAAAGTCGAAGGCGACCCCATTGTCGAGCAGATCGACAGCCTGCTGCCCCAGACCCAGTGCGGCCAATGTGGCCACCCCGGTTGCCGCCCCTACGCGGAAGCCATTGCTGAAGGCGAAGAACATAACCGCTGCCCGCCCGGTGGGCAGGACACCGTGGACGCGCTCACCGATCTGCTCGGCCGTGACGAGCTGACACTGGATGATGACGGCGCGGAAGATGCTGCGGTGGCCAAGGTGGCCTACATTCGGGAAGACGAGTGCATTGGCTGCACCAAGTGCATTCAGGCCTGCCCGGTAGACGCCATCGTCGGTGCCGCCAAACTGATGCACACCGTGATCGTTGATGAGTGCACCGGCTGCGACCTGTGTGTGGAGCCCTGCCCGGTGGATTGCATCGACATTGTGCCAGTCAAACCCACCCTGCAAACCTGGGGCTGGGATCGCCCGGCGGGCATTGGCCAGCGCCCGGACAGCCGTATCGAGGTGGTTAACCTGTGATTCGCACCTTTTTCCGCTCTCGCACCCCCAAGGTGTTTGATTTTCACGGCGGCATTCACCCGCCGGAAATGAAACACCTGTCCAACGGCACCGAGATTGCACCCGGCCCCCTGCCTGCCCAACTGATACTGCCGCTGAACATGCATATCGGTGCGCCGGCCAAGCCGCTGGTAGAACCCGGCGACCGGGTGCTCAAGGGGCAGATGATTGCCGAACCCGCAGGCGCGGTGAGCGCGGCGATTCACGCGCCAACCTCCGGCACCGTCAGCGCCATTGGCCCCCGCCCCATCCAGCACCCCTCGGGTATGGATGCTATCTGTATCGTGATTGATACCGACGGCAGGGATGAGTGGATTGCCCATAGTGGCATCAGCGACTACACCGAACGCAGCCCCGGCGAGCTGGTAGACACTATTCGCTACGCGGGTATTGCCGGCATGGGCGGCGCGGGCTTCCCCACCAGCATCAAGGTCAACCTGGGCGATCATCAGCGGGTCGAAGAGCTGGTCATCAACGCGGTGGAATGTGAGCCCTATATCACCGCCGATGATCGTCTGATGCGCGAACGCGCAGATGAAATCATTACCGGCATTCACATCCTGCAGTACCTGCTGAACCCGCGCCGCACCCTGATCGGTATCGAGGACAACAAACCCGAAGCCATCAAGGCCATCAAGCGCGCCTGCAAGGGCTGCGATATCGAAATTCGGGTAGTGCCCACCAAATACCCTTCCGGTGGTGAAAAACAGCTGATCCAGCTGGTCACCGGCAAGGAAGTGAAGAGTGGCCAGTTGCCAGCGCATGTGGGCGTGGTATGCCAGAACGTGGGCACCGCCTATGCCATCAAGCGTGCGGTCATCAACGGCGAACCCCTGATCCAGCGGGTGACAACCCTGACCGGTGACGGTGTCAGCCAGCCCGGCAACTATGAAGTGCTGATCGGCACCCCGGTCAGCGACCTGCTGCACCATGGTGGCGTAGACGCTGGCAAAATCGGTCGGCTGGTCATGGGCGGGCCGATGATGGGCTTTACCCTGCACAGCCCGACGGTTCCGATGGTGAAGACCACCAACTGCATCATCGCCGCCAGCCCGGAAGAGCTGCCGGAACCACCGCCAGAGCAGCCCTGTATTCGCTGCGGCTCCTGTGCCGAAGTGTGCCCGGCCAACCTGCTACCCCAGCAGCTCTACTGGCACGCCAAGAATGACGACTTGGAAAAGGCCCAGCATCACAACCTGATGGACTGCATTGAATGCGGTGCCTGTGCCTATGTGTGCCCCAGCCATATTCCGCTGGTGCAGTACTATCGCTATGCCAAGGGCGCGGTGCGTCAGCAGGCTGCCGATCAGCTCAAAGCCGACAAGGCACGCCAGCGCTTTGAGGCTCGCCAGGCCCGTATCGATGCGGAAAAGGCCGAGAAAGAAGCTCGCCGTCAGGCGCGGCTGGAAGCCAACCGCAAGAAAAAGGAAGCCTCAGCGGCACCCACGGTAGATACCGCCGCCCTCAAGCAGGCTTCGCTGGAAGCCTCCAAAGCCTACAAGGCTGCCGTCAAGGCCGCCAAGGCGGCAGATGCCGAAGGAGCTGCGAACGCAGCCGAGCTAAAAGCCGAAGCGGATCGTCTCAAAGAGATTGCCGACAAAGCCAAGGCCGCCGTTCGCGATGCGGGTAGCGCCGCCCCGGCTGCGGTACCCGCTGAAGATGTGGTCGCCAAATTGAAGAAACAGGTGGGCGATGCTTCCAGCGCTTACAAAGCCGCGGTAAAAGCCGCCAAGGAAGCCGAAGCCAATGGCGACGACAGCGCTGCTGCACTGCGGGCTCAGGCCGATGAACTGAAAGCCTCCGCCGACAAGCTCAAGGCGGAACTGCGTGACGCCAAAGCCGGAGCACCCGCAGCCGCGCCAACCGCTGCACAGGCAGACCCGGTCTCAGACTTGAAAAAGCAGGTCGGCGAGGCCTCCTCCGCCTATAAGGCGGCAGTGAAAACGGCCAAGGAAGCCGAAGAAAACGGGGCCGACAATGCCGCCGAACTGCGCAGCAAAGCGGACGAATTGAAAGCCGCTGCGGATCAATTGAAAGCCGAACTGCGCGATGCCAAGGCCAATGCCCCTGCGGCAGTGCCCGTGCAGGCTCCCACCGCGCCCCCTGCCGATCCGCTCACCGAGCTGAAGAAGAAAGTGGGCGAGGTTTCTGCTGCCTACAAGGCCGCCGTGAAAGCGGCCAAGGAAGCCGAAGAAAATGGCGCTGGTAATGCGGCAGAACTGCGTGCCGAGGCTGACACACTGAAGGCCGATGCGGATCACTGGAAAGCCGAACTGCGCGACGCCAAGGCGGCAGCACCTGCAGTGGCGAAAGCACCGCCCGTGCCCACAGATCAGCCCAAAATGCCTGAAGCCTCGGCCCCACAAGCACTGACACAGCCACTGACAGCAGTAGATCCGGAAGCCGCTGCCAAACGTCAGAAGCGCCTCAAAGGCTTGAAGACGGCATACAACATGGCGCACAAGCAGTACAAGGAAGCCCACGCGGCGCTGGAGCGTGCCGAGCGCAAAGAGGAAGTCAGCGCGGATGAGCTGATTGAGATGCAGCGCAAGGTCGACAAGCTCAAGAACAAGGCTGACGTGGCCCGTGATGCCCTCGATGCCCTGATCGAAGAAGCCAAGGCCGACATTCGAGCCCATACCGGCAAGGACCTGAAAACCCTCAAGCTGGAAGCCGCCCGTGCGGAAAGCGCCCTGGCCGATAAAAAGCTGGAGCTGGACAAGTTGGCCAGCAGCAGTGGCGAAGACGCCCTGGAAGCCTTGAACTCGGAACTCAAAGCGCTGGAAGCTGAAGCACAGATCGCCCGCAAGGCGCTCAAACAAGCGCTGGAAGAACAAGGGCTGGTGGAATGAAACGCTTGCAGGGCACTACACAACACACAACGCAACACACAACACGCGACTACTTCGTAGGGCGGAAATTCCCGCAGGGAATCTCCGCCATCATGACGCCAATGGCGGAGATGGGCTCGCGCTCATTTCCACCCTACCTGAACGGCAAGGGCTAAGCTGACATGAGCCTGATTACCTCCACCTCGCCCCATGCATCGGTGAAGAACAATACCGGCGCATTTATGCGTCAGGTGATTTACGCCACCCTGCCCGGCCTGGCGGTGCTGACCTGGCAATTCGGCTGGGGCACAGTCATCAATGTGCTCTGGGCTGTAGTGGTCGCGCTGATCTGCGAAGGGCTGTTTCTCAAGGCCCGCGGCCGCAACGTGGCCTTCTACCTGAAAGATTACAGTGCGGTACTCACCGCCGTTCTGCTCGGCCTGGCATTGCCACCCACCGCGCCCTGGTGGCTCACTCTGGTTGGCGTGGGCTTCGCCATTATTGTTGCCAAACAGCTCTACGGCGGGCTGGGCATGAACCCGTTCAACCCCGCCATGGTGGGCTATGTGCTACTGCTGATTTCCTTCCCGGTGGCCATGACCCAATGGATTGCCCCCGGCGAAGCGCCAGGCTTTGTGCAAAGCCTGCAGCTGTTTGCCGGCCAACTGCCGGTGGATGGCCTCAGTGGTGCCACCCCGCTGGATACCTTCCGTACCTGGGCAGGTAACGAAACGGAACTGGCCAGCCATGGCATCCTGCATGGCGATCTGGCCGGACAAGGCTGGGAATGGGTCAACCTGGCATTTTTGCTCGGCGGGCTGTACCTGATCAGCCGCAAGATCATCACCTGGCATATCCCTGCCGGCTTCCTGGCTGGTCTCGCAGCCCCAGCCCTGATCGCCTGGCTGATTGACCCGGTACGCTTTGCCGACCCGCTGTTCCATCTGCTCTCGGGTGGTGCCATGCTGGGCGCCTTCTTTATCGCCACCGACCCGGTGAGCGCGGCCACCAGCCGCATGGGGCGCCTGGTCTACGCCCTGCTGATTGGTGTACTGATCTGGGTCATCCGCAGCTTCGGCGGCTACCCGGATGCGGTAGCCTTCTCCGTGCTGCTGCTGAACTTGTCAGCACCGTTTATTGATTACTACACCCAGCCCCGCACCTACGGCCACAGCAAACCCAATCGTGGCACTGCCGGAGGTGGCAAATCATGATGCGTTATGCGATTACCAAAAATGCGGTAATTCTCAGCCTGTTTGCCATCGGCACCGCTGCGGCGCTGGCCGTCACCAATGAGCTGACCATCAACAAGGTAGACTGCAATCGCCAACAGGCGCTAATGCGCTCCCTGAACGAGGTCATGCCCCACGACCTGCATGACAACGATCTGCTGGCAGACCGTATCACCGTGACTGATCCACTGCTGGGCCGCAACGAGCACCACATCTATCGTGCCCGCCTGGCAGATCAGGCCAGCGGTGCAGTGCTGGAAGCCACCGCCCCGGATGGCTACGGCGGCAACATTGCCCTGATCGTTGGTGTCAATGCGCAAGGCACCGTCAGCGGTGTACGCGTGGTGCCCCCCCACAATGAAACTCCAGGCCTGGGCGACAGCATCGAAACCAAAAAGTCGGACTGGATTTACCGTTTCGACGGTCGTTCCCTGGACAATCCGGTCGAGGCAGGCTGGGCCGTGAAGAAAGACGGCGGCGAGTTTGACAGCTTCACCGGAGCCACCATTACCCCAAGAGCCGTAGTCGGTGCCGTACACCGCGCCCTGCAGTATTTTGACGCCAACCGTGACAACCTGTTTGCGGCAGATGCCGAAACCGTTGCGGCGGAGGTCTGTGATGAGTGATGTGAACTACAAGAAAATCAGCATGGATGGCCTGTGGAACAACAACCCTGCCACCGTACAGATTCTGGGCCTGTGTCCGTTGTTGGCCGTGACGGGTTCCGTGGTCAACGCTCTCGGTCTTGGTCTGGCCACTCTGGTGGTGTTGGTAGGTTCCAACGTGTGCGTGTCGCTGATCCGCAATTACGTCACCGATGCGGTGCGCCTGCCCGCTTTCGTCATGATCATTGCGGCCATGACCACCGTGATCGAGATGCTGATGCAGGCCTTCACCTTCGAGCTGTATGAAATCCTTGGTATCTTCATCCCGCTGATCGTGACCAACTGCACCGTGCTGGGACGCGCGGATGCCTTTGCCAGCAAGAACCCGATCCTGCCCTCTGCGGTGGACGGATTTATGATGGGACTGGGCTTCCTGGTCATCCTGCTGATCCTCGGCGGCATGCGTGAGCTGGTAGGCCAAGGCACCCTGTTCACCAATATGCAGCTGCTGTTCGGCCCCATGGCGGCCAACTGGCAGCTCAACGTCATCGACAACTATGGCGGCTTCCTGCTCGCCATCCTGCCCCCCGGCGCCTTCCTCGGATTGGGCCTGATCATTGCCGGCAAGAACGTGATCGACAAGCGCCTTAAAGAAATCCAGAAAGCCAAAGCGGCAGACGAACCGAAAGTCAGCAGGCGGGTGCGCACCACTGGCAAGGTGAGTTAAGAATCAGTGACGAGTTTCGAAAAACATAAACAATGCCGCCAACCGGGCGGGATTTTCGAAACTCGAAACTCGCTCCTCGAAACTTCGCCTATCGCTAGCAGGCTGCCACCTACAGCACCAGCGCTATAGCACCAACCCTGCCGCTACCAACGCCACCGCCATCAACCCATGCGGCAGAAATACGTGGCGCATGCCCAGAATCCGGATCAATTCACGCGTACCGCCAGCACGTCGGCTCTTCTCCCAGCTGTAAGCACTCTGGAACGGGGCGATTTCATCCACTTCACCACGAAAATGGGCTTCGATTTTCTCAATGCGCGCATAGTGGGCCGCCTGAAAAGCTTTCCAGTGTCCTTCCACCAGCCAGAACATCAAACTGCCGAACACCCCCACCCACAGCATGCCGGGGCGATCAAAGAAAGCGCCGGAACCTGCCAGAATGCCAGCCAGAGTCACACTCCATGCCTTGATGGTCAGTGACTTCTGATCAAATGAATCAATCAGGTTAGTGAGATGGAAGTACTCTGCTTCCAATTGCTGATCCTGTTGTGACATATCTGCCCTTTCCCCCTCCAATCAGAAAGTCTGATCAAACGCCGCCATTTAACCCTATCCCATTTCCCGAAACAAAATTGCACACTCGACGGAAATCAGAATGGAGAAGGTCATGTTCCTGCCTGCAATTCCATCCCAGCCTCTGCCAGACTCAGTACGGCAGACCCTGTATCCGCTGCCACGCGAGCAGTGGCGCGACCATGACCACTTTCTTACCAGTGATGCCAGGCCATTACTGCGCAATCATGCCAGCCTGAAAAAGCAGGCACGGCAATATCATGGCGCACGCAGGACCTGTTAACGCTGCCGAAATGGTACCTGTTGAGCCCAAAAATTCGCCAATCTAGGCATGAGGAGCGACGTTTGGTTTCCCCAAATGAGTGACGAATAACGACGAGTGCCGGATTTTTGGGCTCAACCCGGAGGGCTGATCCCTTTTTCCGCCGAGCAGCGCCATCCGCTACTTATGTAGAATGACTACACGGCACATCGGCTGACACTACTGGACGAAAAAATGCATTCAGCAGGAACTATTTCGGCAGCGTTAACAGGTCCTTACCACTTGAGCAATCTCAGTGATCAGGATCGCCAGAGTGGCGATACACGGCAGCTGCTTCCGGCTATCCAGCAGCACCAGCAAAGCCTGCTTCGCAATTTGCACAGCCATCATGGCTTTGAAGACAGCACCGTCTTTCCTGCCATCCGTCTCAAGCATCCTCGCTTGAATGTGGCGATTGATCTCATGGAAAAGGATCATCAAGCGCTGGATCAGCTTTTGCATATGCTCCACCAGCGAGCACAGGCGGCACCGTCATCACTGATTTCGTCAGCCATTCTCGATACAGCACGAAATCAGGCCGCCGATTTGGAAGCCCTGTTGCACGGGCATATGCAGAATGAGGAAGAGATTCTGGTTCCCTGCTATCTGATTTACGGCTGAACGCCCGTCCGACGGGCGTTTCACCGCCTATTGAACGCCTCAATTAACATTCTTTTGCATCTGCCCACGAAACCATTCGTGCTGTCGACGGCTCAAACCAGCAAATAACGGATAACAGGAGTTTCACCATGAAAAGCGTTGCTGTTGCTACTCTCAGTCTGGCGGGTGCCGTCGCCATTGCTGGCGCTGGCTATGGTGCCTGGCGCGTCATGACCCCGGCCACGTCCGGCTATGCCACCGTCACCAAGGTGGAACCCATTGTGAAACGCTGGCAAGAACCGCGACAAAACTGCCAGGACGTTACCGTCACTCGCCAAAAGCCTGTAAAGGATGAACACCGCATCACGGGCAGTGCCGTTGGTGCCGTCATTGGCGGCGTGATCGGTCACCAGTTTGGTGGCGGTAGTGGTAAAGATGCCGCTACTGCAGGTGGTGCCATCGTCGGTGGTATCGCCGGTAACCAGGTCCAGAAAGGCATGCAGGAGAAAAACACCTACACCACTACGGAGCAGCGCTGTAACACCGTGATGGAGAACCGTAGCAGCACCGAAGGGTATGACGTGACCTATGTGTTCAACGACGCGGAAGAAACCATTCGCATGGACAAGAAACCCGGCGAGCGGCTGCGTATTGAAGAAGGTAAGGTGGTTACGGCTCAGCAATAAAAAGCAGCAAGTTTCAAGCGACAAGTTGCAAGGCGCGGTCAAAGCCTTGGGGATTTCCAGGCCTTGCCCGCGCTTCACATATGGTGCGCGAAATCTTGCCTTGGGAACGTCAAAGGCCCCCTCCCGCGTTGCAACTTGAAACTTGTAACTTGCCCCTGCTTCCCCTGCTCTCCCAACCCAGATCCGCTATACTCTTTCGCGAACTCAGGACATGGCCATGAATCGCGAAAAACGTACTGAAATTTTTACCCGGCTGCGGGATCAGAACCCTCACCCCACCACGGAACTGGAATACAGCTCGGACTTCGAGTTACTGGTTGCCGTGGTGCTGTCAGCACAGGCCACGGACGTAGGCGTCAACAAGGCCACGGCCAAACTCTACCCTGTGGCCAATACCCCGGAAGCTATCTATGCCTTGGGTCTCGACGGGCTGAAGCAGTACATCAAGACCATTGGCCTGTTCAATTCCAAGGCCGAAAACGTCATCCAGCTGTGCAAGATTCTCATCGAGCAGCACGACAGCCAGGTGCCGCGCACCCGGGAAGAGCTGGAAGCCCTGCCCGGTGTGGGCCGCAAGACTGCCAATGTGGTGCTTAACACCGCCTACGGCTACCCCACCATGGCAGTGGACACGCACATCTTTCGCGTTTCCAACCGCACCCGGATTGCACCGGGGAAAAATGTGCTGGAAGTCGAAAAACGGCTGGTTCGGCTGGTACCCGAAGAGTTTCTGCGCGATGCTCATCACTGGCTGATTCTGCACGGTCGCTATGTCTGTACCGCCCGCAAACCCAAATGCAGTGAGTGTCTGATTGCGGATCTGTGCGAATTTCCCACCAGCAAACGCACGGCTTGATTGTCAGGCAGACCAACTCACATTACGAAAGGATTCGTCATGAAAGCATCATTAGCATTATTCACGTCTCTGCTTTTGCTCGCCCCGATCGCCCAGGCCGGTGAAATGACTCCCGGGCAATGGAACCTGTCCGTGGAACTGGATGCCCCTGGCATCCCTGAACAAATGCGCAAACAGGTTCAATACGACTGCATCAACGCCAAAGAAGCCAGTGACCCGGAAGCGGCGCTACGCAACAGCTGGAAGGAAGACAACTGCAGTGCTGGCGAAATCAAGCATAGCGGCAACACGATGCGTTGGAGCGCTGATTGCACCATGCCCGGCACCAAGGTCAAAACCCGCGTCACCGGCAAGATGGTGCTGCACGACAGTAAGCACTACACCTCCGAAATGACGATGTCGGGAAATAACCACAGCATGAAAACCCGCATTGATGGGAAATGGGCCGGTAGTGAGTGCACGGAATAAGTGAGGCGAACAAGGGGGGACAGGAATTCCCCGCCTTCAATCCCCCTGCTCTCCCTTCGGTCGCGTCCGTGCTGCGCACGGTTCGCGACCGGACGTCCGCTCCTGCAGCAGCGTCGTAGAAACGCAGACGGATTATTCCCCCGCCTGAATTTCTCCAGAGAACACCTTCTCGAAAAACACCAACACACGCCGCCAGCTATCCTCGGAAGCACCTGCATCAAACTTGGAGCGCAGGGGCGGTAATGGCCCAAGTTTTTTGAAAGTGAAGGTCTGATGATCATTCATGTAGGAATGGCCGATGTCCTCATAGGTCTTCACATCATGGGGAACACCCAGCTTGTCCAGGTGATTGGCCAACCGCTCACCATGATCACCGTAGATCAAATCCTGGCGTCCCCAACCACCCACAGCAGGACAAATGCCTTTTAGCTTTTCCGCTTTTTTGGGAATACCACCATAAAACGGTGCCACCACCTGTACTGGTGCCTGGCTGGCATACAACACCGCAAAACGCCCCCCCATACAAAAGCCCATCACGCCGATCTGCTCTACTGGCTCCTCGTCCTGAGCGAGCAACCAGTGTCGACAGGCTTCCAGCTGCTCAAACGCCTGGCCTTTGCCGGTTTCATGGGCCTTCAATGTTTTCACCACACACAACGCCTTGCTGCCGGGTAGATCATAGAGATCCGGCACCAGTACCGGATAACCATTATCCGCCAGCCGTTGGGCGATACGCTCGATATCGTCGGTGTAGCCAAAGATGTCATGGATAGCGATAACCGCCGCCTTGTGCGGATTGGCACTGGTCGGCCGCAGCCAACGGGCACGCATGGTGTGACCGCCAGGAATGGGAATGCCTACAGGTTGATTGGACATGGGAGAACCAATTAATAGTTAATAACGAAACCCAAAGGCTACTACTAGCGACATCGCCTGCCCCGGTTCAACGGGGCCACTCCACGCCACTTACCAACCATTCATTGGTTTTCAGTTTTCCTGCATCGCAATCAAGCGAGCCTCTTCCAGCGCAGCAGTACGGTGTTTGGTGGCCTCACGGTATTCCGGATCTGCCAGCATGCTGGCAAAGGCTTCCTTGCTCGGGTAGCGTACCAGCAGCACGCTGTCCCACTGTTCGTTATCCGGTGCAATGACACCCGCCAGTGCACGCCCCTTCCAGACCATCTCGCCGCCAACCCCCTGCACCTTGCCAAAAGCCACCTCAGAGTATTTCTGATAAGCCTCACGGCCACTGTAAGCCGCGTCCCCTTCCTTGTAGCGTGCAACTTCCCGGAAGCGCAGCAAGTTGAGCATGACAATCGGCGTATCATCCGGCAGCGAAGCCAGAATCTGCGGTAACGTGGCCGGGTTCGGGTCAATCACAGGTTTGTCGCTCATGGGAACTCCCGTTGTTGTTAGAGCCTACAGACTCTCAATCTTTTTATGCCCCTGACAGGGCAACTCGCGACACAAAAACAGATAAAGCAGTCATATCAGTATCAGGACAATCTGCTCAGCAGCGCACAGCGCTTCCAAATCATGGAGATACTCTAAGGGCGCCGACAGTTTCAGGGTCACCCGTTGGCCGTAATCCACATCCAGCACCTTCCCGTGATGTTGATCCACCCAGTGCCGCAGCCGTTGCTCCAGCGCAAAATCCATTTCCAGCCTGGCTTCAAGTTGCGGGACATGTTCAATCCGCTCAACTTCTGCCAGAACCGACTCTGCCGCGGCAGCATAGGCACGCACGAGGCCGCCAGCGCCCAGTTTTACGCCACCAAAATAGCGGATCACTACCACCAGCACATCACTGAGGCCCTTGTGTTGGATCACATTGAATATCGGTTTACCGGCAGTGCCGGAAGGTTCACCGTCATCGTTCATCGCTGCCTGGGCGGAAGCGGGATTCCCCAACAGATAGGCATAGCAATGATGGGAGGCATCCGGGTAGCGCGTGCGCGCTTCCTCCACAACGGCCATGGCATCCTCACGATGGCTGACAGGCCTGAGCCAGGTAATAAAGCGGCTTTTATTGATAATGATCTCGCGATCCACAGGACCGGCGGGAACAGGATAACCGTTGATGGGACGTCTCCAGGAAGTTGACAGCCTGACGGCTATGGTAAAGTACCGATCATTGAGATAGCTAACGGAAGCAGGAATGAACACGCCTTCAGAGCCCGCAGAAGACCGCACCCGCCGCCGCCAGATTCTTGCCTTCACCACCGCCATGATCATGAGCGGGGCACTGTTCGTGCCTTGGCTATGGTCTCTCTATCAGGAGGGGAGCGTCTTTTTCACTCTGATCGTTGTGCTGCTGTGGTTGGCGCTGGGCCGGTTCTGCTATCAGTGGCTTGCTCCCCCAGCAGCACCGCCAATACAAAATGGGCGGCCCGAGGCCGCCCGTGAAGAAGATCAATGATCCAAATAGAGATAATGCTGCCAGCTCAGCATTCTTAACAAAATCTTGCGCATCACAGCCACATGATGGACATGCTCGGAATATACCGCAGCCTGGGCATTCATACCCATGGGCAGGTCATCTGGAAGCGCACCGTCTTCGGTTCGCAAAATCACCATGGCTTCGTTGCTCATATCCCGGAAAGCCTCCGCTCCGACCAGCTGCTGGCCGGGCACCAACTGGGCCTCGGCAATGGTCGGCAGCACCTCTTTCAGCTTTGCCTTGAACACTTGGCCGGGCAAAGAGGTGAACGTCAACTCGGCCTCATAGCCCGGCTTCAGCCGCAATAGCGATTGCTGGCGAAACGCGGCCACATAGTAACGATCCTGCTCACTGATAAAATTTGCCACCGGCTTCAGCGGAAGAGGTACAGCCATCATGCCCGGCTTGACCGCCAGCTGAGTGACGAACCCGTCTGTTGGAGCACGGATGACCGTGTTGTCGAGATTGAACTGGGCCTCCTCCAGCTGCGCCTTGATGGCCGCCACTGCAGGATCATCTCCATTCACTTCTCCGCTGAGCTGGGTCTGAGCCTGCTCCAATGCGGCTTTGGCAGCATCCAGATCAGCGTTGGTAGCCACAACCCTTTCCCGCTGGGTATCAATCTGCTGAGCGCTGAAGGCACTCGGCGCACCTTCGTAACGAGCCAGGGTATTCTGGGCCTGATCGCGCTTTGCCTTTGCCTGAGCCACTCTTGCACGGGCCTCAGACACCGCAGCAACGTTCCCCCGCGCCAACTGACCAGTATCTGCCAGTTGGGCTTCCAATACCGCGACCCGGGCGCGGTAACGAGTGTCATCAAGAATAACCAGTGGGTCTCCCTGCTTCACAGGCGAGTTCGGCTCCACCGGCACAGCGACCACTCGCGCCCGCACTTCGGAAACCACAGGCGTCACCACATAAACCTGACGAACCTTGCGAGTAAAGGGGTGGTTGTAGTTCATCAGCAACACCAATGAACCAACCAGTACAATCCCGCCCAGCACGGCAGTAGGCACCGTCCATTTGTTGAGCGGCACCTTGAAGACCTTGAAGATAAAAATACACACTGCGGCATATGTCAGGAGCAGTAATGTTTCCATCAGTCTTGCCCCCCCAGTTTCTGTTCAAGCGCACTAATACGCTCTGCCTGAGCATGGAGCTTATCCTGCAGCTCGGTCAGTAAGGCCTCATCTGCTTTCTGCTGCTCCTGAACAGCCTGAAAACCCCAGCCCCGTTCCGGTCGATAGAGCGTGGCCCAGATCCAAAGGAACGGCCAAAGCACGTGCAGGGTAAACAGACTTACCCAGCCGGCAACATGGATTGCATCCTGATGAGGGTGATTGCGTTCCTTGGCGATATCGTAGGGAATATCGTGAATAACGATGACGCCGTAAAACAGCACCAGCCCTACAAAAACCAGTAGCCCGAGAGCAACATAGCTGAGCATGATAAATATCCTTATTGTGATCCGCCGGCACGAGCGCGTGCAGCAGGCCACATCTTAGCAAAATGCTGAAGCGGTGAACGCTTCCCCACATCGATTTCAGAGATTATTACCGCAGCCACGATATTCGTGTTCGTTCAGGGTCACAATCACATCATAGTCATGGCGGCTCCCGCTCATGCTGTCCTGGCAGGGGCGCTCACTGATCGACAGTGCCAGCTGATGCGCCTCATCCCCAGTCAGATAGTGCGCTTCAGTACCTTCCATCTCGGGGTCGGCATACGGCAGTGTCACCTGGGTGTTGCCGTAATCCCCCACATAGACAATCTTGTCATCCGGATAAATCGCCACGTGCCAGCCAGGCTCATTGCCCATGGCCCAGAAGCTGGCCCCCTCATCACGGGCTTGCTGCATGGCAGGGGAAAGCGAAGCGCCCTCCTGCGCGGAGACCCGCTGCAACATCAATGTCATCTCGGCCGGCGCTACATCGCTGGCCAGATCCACCGAATGACGCTCGGTGGTAGTCCACAGAAGCTCACCATCCGCGCTTCGGATCTCTGCTCTAACCGCATAGGCATGGGGATGGGTTTGCGTCACCGCTGCCGTCTGGTAGCGGAGACTGAAGGAAACCGGAACTTGCCCCGGGTTATCAATATGTTCTTGTGCGAGCACCTTCATCGGCGCATCAGCGCGGGAGACATCCGCCAGAGTCACCGTCACGGTCACGTTTTCAGGCAACGCAATGCGCTCGCGATACATGACCTTACCGCTGATCACTCGCTGTGCGTCCTCCTGAGCCGTGTTGCCATCCGAGCCGGTATGGCTGCTATCACCACAGCCTGACAGCAGCAATGCCGGCACCAATGTGATGAGCAGCAGGCAGCGTTTTAACAGGAAAGAAACGGGAAAATCATTCATGGCTGTACCCTTTCAATATGGGTCTGTCATCCAAACTGCGCGACGTGATCAGCGATAAACCTGTCAGATTCAGACCACTTTCATCCAATACCACAGGCTTTCAACTAAACGCCTGCAAGCCGGTTTGTGCCCGCCCCAGAATCAAGGCATGAACATCATGAGTGCCCTCATAGGTATTCACCGCTTCAAGATTCATTACATGGCGTATCACATGATATTCGTCACTCACCCCATTGCCACCATGCATATCCCTGGCCTGACGGGCAATATCGATCGCCTTGCCGCAATTATTACGCTTCATCAGCGACACCATTTCCGGTGCCCACTGCCCGCTGTCCATCAAGCGGCCCAGCTGTAACGCGCCTTGTAATCCCAATGTGATCTCGGTTTGCATGTCGGCCAGCTTCTTCTGGATCAGCTGGGTCTGGGCCAGAGGGCGACCAAACTGTTTGCGGTCCAGAGTGTACTGACGCGCAGCGTGCCAGCAGAATTCGGCCGCCCCCATGCTCCCCCAGCTAATGCCATAGCGGGCTTTATTCAGGCAACTGAACGGCCCTTTCAGGCCCTCCACCTCAAGGTGATTTTCTTCCGGCACAAAACAGTCTTCGAGGACAATCTGACCGGTGATGGAAGCACGCAGGGAAAACTTGCCTTCAATTTTTGGCGTAGCAAAGCCATCGAAACCGCGCTCCACCACAAAACCATGGATCTTGCCGTCCAGATTCGCCCATACCACCGCCACATCAGCGATGGGCGAGTTGGTAATCCAGGTCTTGGTACCGTTAAGCAGATAGCCACCTTCCACCTTGCGCGCACGGGTGCTCATGGAACCGGGATCAGAACCATGATCCGGTTCGGTAAGGCCAAAGCAGCCCACCCATTCGCCACTGGCCAACTTTGGCAGGTATTTCATTCGTACCGTTTCACTACCAAATGCATGGATCGGGTGCATTACCAGAGACGACTGCACGCTCATGGCAGAGCGGTAACCGGAATCTACCCGCTCCACTTCCCGCGCCACCAGGCCATAGCTGACATGATTCACTCCCGCGCCGCCATACTGTTCCGGAATGGTGGGGCCGAGGAAACCCAGCGCCCCCATCTCATTCATGATCTCCCGATGGAATCTTTCATGGCGGTTGGCCTCAAGGATTCGCGGCATCAGATGGTTCTGGCAGTACTCCCGCGCGGTATCACGAATCATACGCTCGTCATCACTGAGCTGGGTCTCCAGCAACAACGGATCGCGCCAGTCAAAGGCCTGCATGGAAGTCTCCTGGTCAATAAAGGCCGCGAGGCGGCTAAGGGGGGAAGATCAGGGGAACAAAATGCCAGAATCAGTTGCGAGTTGCGAGTTGCGAGTTGCGAGTTGCGAGTTGCGAGTTGCGATCAGGATTATGGTTCTGTCCTGCTGAGGCACCAAAAGAGTCTACGGATCGCTGTTTAAGTGCCGGTTTTGATTTTCGCTACTCGAAACTCGTCCCTCGCAACGGCTTCATGCACTGAACCGCCAGATTCCGTCGACCTGTTCGCGCTGCACCCTGCCCTGCTGCATCAGACAATTCAGGTGGGCAATGCTTTCGCCCATGGCAAACATCAGCTGCTGGACATCCAGCTTGCGGTCAAACATCACTGGCAGAATATCGAAAGCGGATTGCGGTCGTTCACGGCAGGCGGACTGGACACGATCCAGCTGCTCATCATGATGCTCGACAAGCGCGTCCACCCGGGCCCGCAGCCCTCGGAATGGCAGTCCGTGTGCCGGGAGAACCAGAGTATCGTCAGGCAGGTTGTCGCGCAGCGCCTTGAGGCTGTCCACGAAATCGGTAACCGGATCCATATCTGGCTCTGCAGCCCGCACATTGAGATTACTCGAAATGGTAGGCAGCACCTGATCGCCGCTAATCAATAGATGGTCTTGTTCACGATACAGACACAGATGTTCCGGCGAATGACCACAGCCCACATGCACCTGCCAACACTGCCCGTTAATACTCAGCGAATCGCCCGCTGACAAAAAACCGGGACTGACAGGCAACGGCTGCACTACCCGCCGGAATCCGTTGCCCTTACCCGCCACCTTGTCCAGGTTCTCGCCCCTGAGGCCATGCCCGCCCAGAAAGGTACGCAAACGTTCAATGGTGTCAGCCTCTGGTGCATCGCAAATGATATTGGTCAGCTCCCATTCCCCACGGCTGATCAACACCTCTGCACCCGTTTCCTGCTGCAGCCATCCGGCCAGGCCCAGATGATCCGGGTGATAGTGCGTAACGATGACACGGGTAAGCGGCAAGCCATCCAGCTGTTCCGCCAGCAACGCTTTCCAGATCTTTTGACTGGGCCTTACACCTAACCCGGTATCCACCACCGTCCAGCCGGTGTTGTCCCTGAGCAACCAGAGATTGATGTGATCCAGCGCGAAAGGAAGCGGGAAGCGTAACCAGTAAACGCCAGGGGCCACTTCATGGCGGGAGGCAGTTGGAGGAATGTCAGGAAAAGGATAAGACAGCGTGCCAGTCATTGAATGCCCATATTCATGCAGCCATTTTCATGCAGTAAGGTCACTATTTCATGGCACTCCTGACAGGCCAATGACAAAAACATTCAGCTCAGGGCTGAAAGCTCGCAACGGGCCTTAGGCCCGTTGCGGCGTTTTGGTTACCGTAATGTCAGTTAGAAGGTAAAACCCACACCGATGTGAAACGCATAGGTGTTCAGATCCGCCACAAATTCTGCGTCCCCCACTTCCGCATATTCATATTGCGGCAGCCCTTTCGGCTTGATGTAGGCATCTTCCACCGTTGCTTTAACGTCTGGCACGCTGAGGTATTTGAAATCGGCAGACACCCACCAGTAATCCGTCATCTGGTAATCCAGCCCCAGCTGGCCAACAAAGCCAAACTTGTCTTCGATATCCAGTTCAGGCTCACCGACTTCCAACAGCACAGGGTTAGTGACATGGCTGTCGTAGGTGAACAGATAAACCCAGCCCAGCCCCACATAAGGCCGAAGGCGACCATTGTTATTGAACCGCTTCACCAACGTGAACATGGGCGGCGCAACCTTGGTTTCCGCCACCTTTTCACCTAAGGCGGGCACTTCCGTGGGGATGCCGTTGGCCTCCGTCACCAGTGGCACATCCGCCAGTTTCCCCTTGGCTTTCAGCTCCAGCGTCGGCGGCAGTGCCGCCATGGTTTCAAAGGACCAACCGCCACCCCACAGCCCCCAGCGGAGCTTGTAGCCAATGGTCGCCGCCGGCAGCAGCAGCGGATCGCTAAAAGCCTCCCCTTCCTGGGGTCCTGGTTCCACTGCCACTTCGGCAATTTCGGAAAGATTTTTCAGGGTAATCGATTTGGTCTTAACATCCGGGTACATGTACAGCGCACCCATGCGGAAATACAGACGGTCCTCCCCGAACAGCTTCTGCACAAAGCCTACCCCGGGATAATCAGGGCCGTACATTTCCTGCTGGGCATTCGACACGCCGCAAAGCAGCAACAAGCCGGGGATCACTATCGATCGAAACATGGTTTTCATTATTGCGCCCCCGCATCCAGTTGGCTCGCCGTGGTCATCAGTGCCTTGGCATGGGAATTCACGACCCGAATGCGAAACTGTCGCGGGTCGAGGGCCAATGTGGCCGTGGCAGGCGCAGGAATCGCACTGGTAATCAGGTCCGTCACTGGGGCCAGGAGGTCACCAATCAGGCTTGGCAGTACCCCCTGGTCTTCCAGAAAATCCGTATTGATGTTCAACACCAGATCCGCCGACATGGCCGTGCGGTTATCTGACACTAATGCGATCTTGCCGTTGGGCTGGTATTGAACGGGGCCCTGGATATAAGAGCTCAGACGAATACTGCGAACATTACCGGTACCCAGACCGCCGAGGATTTCCACATCCGGAGCGTCCATCAGGGCATCCAGACGAGCGATGAATTGAACCTCATCGGCACCGGCCTCGTTGATCACAAAACCGCGCAGCGGAGTGTCGCGCAGGTGCTCGTCAAAGTATGGACTGAAACGCAGCACCAACGGCCCGGTATCCAGTTCCAGCGGCACCAGCCCTGCCACGGTGGCGGTCATCACCAGATTGGTTCCCATTACAATCTCGGGATTGATCTCCACCGGAATCATGAAATCCCCTTCAGTGGTGATGCAGAACACTTCATCGTTCTCGTCAACGAAGCGCTCGTCCGCACACCAGGTGCGCTGATCACCATTCCGGGATTCCAGGTTCAGGCCGAAGTAGTCCAGTGCAATAGGTTCCTTCTCCAGGAACGCCATCGGCAGACCCGCAGAGGTATATGCCACGCCACCATTGGCCAGCGAGGCATCCGTCACCAAGCCTCCAAATTCCTTGATGTTCGCCGTAGCGTTGTTTTTTCCGGCAGGGAGTTCGGAGTCATCCTGATAACCGTTGCCGTTCACATCGGTGTAATCCCGGGTGATCACGGTGGCGAAGATGGCCCCGTTATCCGGCTCTGCGGTGATATCCAGTACGATATTGGGACCACCCGCATTGGGGCCACCATCCGCGTCATCGTCCGGGTTACCGATGCCCATCAGCGGATCGGTATTCAGTGCATACCCCAGACCGTTGCGGAACACGCCTGCAGCGTCATTCCCGCCATTAATCACGATGCGGTACCGCTCTCCCACCACGATTCGGTTCGGTTCCGGGTAAGCCCTCACCCGCAAGGGATTTTTCTGCAGCGACAGCGGGATTGTCGCCCAGCTGCCTTCCACACTTTCACCCAGACAGATTGCGCCGGTCTCACATTGGCTACCGTCAGCAGAGATCGCTCCTGGCTCAATCGTGGCCAGATCCATCGGCTGGTTGAAAGTCAGCTCGATGGGCCGGCTAACGTCATAGAGAAAATCGCTGTACAGGTAATCCGGCTCATAGGTGTCATCACTGGCCGCTTCGTCCGCGCCAATCCCCCCGGCACAACGGCCTGACTTGCCCTCTTCCAGATCGATATCCACCAGCGCACAACCAATGCCCGGATACATGCCAATCAGCACCGGTGCCGCGTTCGGTTTCGCCGTCGCCTGATAACTGGAGGTAGTGAAGTTCAAGATGCCATCTCCCTGGGTGGCATCGTCCGGAGACAGCATCAATGGAGACGGCTCGTACAGTCCCATGTCCGTAATGCTGGCGCCCAGGTTCAACTGGAAATCCGCCCCCAGCGCCATCGGGCTCAGGGGAGTCACCACCACGGCAGAACCGGTGCTGCGTACCTGAATCGGCACATCAGTACCGGCGGTAAGGTTGGTCAGGGTCACACCCGGCAAGGTGTTCACATCCACCGGTTCATTGAAGGTGATAATGATGTTATCCGCTGGATCCGCCGCCGGCTCACCATCCACCGGCAAGGCACCGGTCACAATCAGGGGATCGGCGTTGGACTTGTCGAACGGGAAATCCACATCCGCACGAATCCCCAGAGCGAAGTCCGCGCTCACCGTGGTAGCACCACTGAACAGATCCAGCTCCAGAGTGCGGAACACTTCAAACGTCAGGGCACCATCTTTGACATCCACCACGCCCACCGCGCGGATGTGCATCAGATTCTGGTTAATGGAACCATTGCCGTCAGGATTCTCGGCATGCATGGCCAGGTCGAAATCCATATACACATGTAGCGGAGCCAACTCGTCATCCGGATTCACGCCCTTGGGACGATAGGGATTCTTGGTCAAGAAACCGGTCACATCCGTCACGAAAGTACCGATGATGTCACCACTGCTGATCTTGGTATCCACTTCCCCACCCAGCTTGATGGGATCGATGCCGGTAATGCGCAGCTGCTGGCCCGCACGTGCAACTACCGGGGTGGCATCCGGAAACTGCGATGGCCTGCCCAACCAGCCTTCAAGGGTCACGGGCTTGGTATCTACCCTCGTGGTACCCAGTGCCACCGTTTCCAGATTGAACTGATTCAGCGGCTCGCCATGCAGGCGGGAAATGGAGGGGTAACCTGCTTCGCCCAGAGTCGGGTCTGCTTTCATCAACTGACGGATCTCCGGATTTTCGTCGTCGACAGAAGCTTTGGACAGCAGCGGGACAAACTCGTAGGTGACATCCGTCACCGCGTCCTCATCAAAATCCTCAACGCCACTGAGGGTCACCTGATAGGTTTCTCCGCCAATCAAGTCAGTGCGTGGATCCAGCGTGATGTACTGGCGCTCAGACAGCATGTTCACATCCACCAGCTCTCGCGCGCCGGTCAGTTCACCCTGCTCATCTCTTAGCAGCTGCTCCAGCTTCACCGTACTGCCGTATTGCACGGAGCTCTGCACCAGCGGTTCGGTAAAGGTAAGACGCACCGGAGCAAAATCCATAAACGGGAAGCGCCCTTCAACATCAGAACCCGGCAGATACACCTCCGGCTTCTCCATATTGATGGCGAGCACGGAAGGCGCGGCATTGGGGACCGATGCATATTGACGGGTCCGGAAAGTAATAAGCGGCCCCTTTCCGCCCAGATTCACCACGTTGCTGGCCATGCCATTGGAAAGCCACAGGCGATATTCCTCACCTTCGCGCAAATTCTTCATGGAAAAAGTCAGAGTGCGATTCCGGTTGGTCAGTTGCGCAGACGACAGATCAACCAATTCACCGTCGCTGTCCACCAGGCAAATCGGCCCTCGGTAGTTCTCCCCATCGAGATCACAACCGGCAGTCACTGCTGACGCCCTGATAGCGGAAGAAAAGGTCAGCACCATCTTGCTGCCAGTAGGGAGGTCCACCATGCCGTCAGAAGGATAGGCATAAATCAGCGCCTGCCCCGGGTCCGGCGGGATAAACACATCCGGATCTTCTTCACAGGCGTAGAGCAGTGGAAGACCGAGAAACACGGAGGTGGCGGTGAGGAATTTTTTTGTGCGCATCATTTCACCCTGTTCTTGTTTTCGGACTACATAGTCACGGAGCAGGGGTAATGCATTCGATGGTGCGCTGGTATCTGCGCGTTATCGTTTGTAATTTAAAAATCCACAAAAAACAGGGTTTTATCTACCAAAAAGTATACAGAGACACCAGATGTGTTCTTGTCTCAAACCAAAACACCTACATTTACAGGCTCTGCGTCATAGCGGCCAACAAAATGCGTTTACGCGTTTATCAATTTGTTGCTTAACGAATGAGTGACATAAATAACCGCAGCATGACGAATTTATTCACCGCCAAATCACACTGAAAGAGATTCGAAAGTGCTCCGTCGCACCAATTCCTACTGGCGGGAGGAATATCTGCGTCCAATCAGCGGATTCCCGCCGGCCATCGGCACCACTTAGCCTGCGGATGGCTGTCGCATCTTCAAGGCAGCCAGTATCGTCTCAAGGCGAGGAACTGGCACTTGGAGTCGGTTCGCAATCGACACCACATTACCCAGAATGGCATCCAGCTCGATGGGCCGCTGGTTCAGGTAATCCAGCGCCATGGAATTCTTGTAGGCCCCCATGGCTCGGGTGCCCGGAATATTTTTCTCGATGATAGTGTCAGGCAGCTCATAACCGTCAGCCCTCGCGACGACAATCACTTCCTCCATCAACGCACGAATCAGTGATTCTCCTCCCGGCGCATCCAGCATGGTGAGTGTATCCGCACCGTTGGCGAGCACACTCAACGGGTTGAACGCCGCATTCCAGACACACTTGCGCCAGCGCTCACCGACGATCGCTTCGCTGGCATCAACCTGGATTCCGGCCTTTTTAAACAAGGCAGACACCCGCTGGCAATGTTCATCAAATCCATTCGGAAACGAACCCATGACAAGCTGACCATAAGCCTGATGATTCACCTGACCGGCCCCTACACGGCTCACCGCAATAAACGCCAGACAACTGACCAAAGGACGATCGGGGTAGGCGTCCAGCAGTTCGCGCTCAATATCCAGCCCATTTTCAATCAACACCAGCACGGTCTGCTTGCCCATCCAGGGGCGCACCAGCGCAGCACGGTCAACGCCGGGGAGCACTTTGACACACAGCAGGATGTAGTCCGGCGCGGCAACCGGAGTATCCCCGTCACGATAGACATGGTCTGGTTGCCAGGAGAGATCGCCCAGGGTGCTGTTGATATGGAATCCGGATTGGCTAACCACCTCATAGTCCGAGCGCAGCACCACGCTGACCTCGCACCCTGCCCGCTTCAGCAACGCACCATAAAAACTGCCGATGGCACCGGCACCGATGATCAGAAAGCGAGGTTGGTCTGTCATGGAAAATCTCTGGTATGAGGTTGAAGTATTCAGACACCCGCGTACAACAGCGGGAATGCCATGATACGCGGGGAAGCAACCCGCCAGAAGGGATCAGGCAGAGCGTGGCCGCTGACGCAGCGAAGGACTGTGTGCCAGCGAGAACAGACAGGTCTCTACGAAGCCGTCTGCCTCCTCGGCAAGATCGACACACTCGTTGTCCAGCAACCAGTACATGATCATCCCCGTGAGCTGGCTATGCAGCCAGACCACTGCCCGGCTCACATCCAGATCCGCCGGTAGCTGTTCACGGCTGATCGCGTTACTTAGTACCTGGCCAAGTCGACGGGAGGACTCCCGACACTTTTCTCGTTGCATGCCCAGCAGGCACAGATTGTCACCGCTGAATTCACACTTGTGGAAGATGATCTCGAAGATACGCCGCTGACCAGGATCATTGACCACTTGCTGCAGCAGGAATGTCATGAATTCGGCCAATCGCCCAAGCGGGTCCGGCTCTTCCGGGTCTTCCGCCTTTTCGGAAAGAATGTCGAAAAGCAGCCGCCCCCGCTCGACCATAGCCATAAAGAGGTCATGTTTATTTTTGAAATGCCAGTAGATCGCCCCTCGTGTCACACCGGCCTGAGTGGCAATATCGTTAAGAGAGGCTGACAACACACCATCACGCTGGAACACCCGCTCAGCCGCATCAAGAATTTGCGTACGGGTTTCCATCGCTTCGGATTTGGTGCGTCTAACCATAGGGGACCTGCCGGAATGGAGCAGAAAAATCGATCTAACCGTCCAATGACATATATACATTCATGCTTGAATGTATATATAATGAACTTGATTCATTTTTATTACAACCCCGCCCATCTGCGACCCGGCAGAGCTTCTGGCGTGAATTCCAAGAACTGAGGTAACTATGCGCAGCGGATTGCTTTTCCCCATCACCGCCCTACTTCTGGCCTTGCAGCTGGCGGGATGCGACGACAGCGGCAACCAGGGGGGACAGAACCCTCAACAGGCTCCTGAAGTCGGCTATATCACCGTCCAGTCCAAAACCGTAACGCTGAACCGTGAACTACCGGGTCGCACCACCGCCCACCGGATCGCCGAAGTGCGCCCACAGGTAAGCGGCGTCATCGAGAATCGTCTGTTTGACGAAGGCCAGGAAGTGGAAGCGGGTCAGCCTCTCTACAAGATCGACGACCGCACTTACCGTGCCGCCGTGGCCACCGCCCGTGCCGAACTGGCTCGCGCCCAGGCCACCTTGCATTCCAACGAGCTGCGCGAGAAACGCTTCCGCCAGTTGCTGGAAAAGCGCTCAGTGAGTCAGCAGGAATATGATGAAGCCCGCGCCCAGCTGGACGAGAACAAAGCCGCCGTGGCCGCCGCCCGCGCCAGCCTGCAAAGCGCCCAGATCAATCTGGACTACGCCACCATCAAGGCCCCTATTAGTGGCCGGATTGGTCGCTCCAGTGTGACCGCAGGTGCGCTGGTTACCGCCAACCAGGCGCAGACCCTGGCCACCATCCGCCAGCTGGATCCCATCTTTGTGGACCTGACCCAATCCAGCAACGATCTGCGTCAGCTACGCGAAGCCATGAAGAATGGCGAGCTCCAACAAGTCAGTGATGATGCCGCCCGTATCACCCTGCTGCTAGAAGATGGCAGCCCCTACAGCCAGCCCGGCCGCCTGCAGTTCTCCGAATATGCAGTGGATGAAAGCACCGGCTCGGTAACGCTGCGCGCCCTGTTCCCGAACCCGGACGGTGAGCTGTTGCCAGGCATGTTTGTACGTGGCCGCCTGCCAGAAGGTCAGCGGGACAACACCATTCTGGTTCCCCAGAAAGCCATCAGCCGAGACCCTACCGGTCAGGCCTATGCCATGGTGATCGGCGAGAACAACATGATCGCCAGGGTGAAAGTGGAAACCGACCGCGCGGTGAAAAGCCAGTGGTTGATCTCCTCCGGCCTGAGTGCCGGCGACCGGCTGGTAGTAGATGGACTGCAGCGCATCCAGCCTGGCATGCCAGTCACACCAGTAGACACCGAGGCATCACAGCAAAACGCAACCCAGGCCCCCGCTAGCGGGGACGAGACTCCGGCACAGTAACGCAGCCATTCGACCAGCGGGATTTTCATGGCCAGATTCTTTATTGATCGTCCAATCTTTGCCTGGGTAATCGCCATCATCATGATGATGGCCGGTGCACTGGCAATCTACACACTCCCTATTGAGCAGTACCCCTCAGTGGCACCGCCAGCGGTGACCATTGCGGGTAACTACCCGGGTGCGTCTGCAAAAACGGTGGAAGACTCCGTAACGCAGGTAATCGAGCAGCAAATGAACGGCATCGATAACCTGATGTACATGAGCTCCAGCAGCGACTCATTCGGTAACGCTCAAATCAGCCTGACGTTTGCTCCCGGCACTGACCCGGACATCGCCCAGGTTCAGGTACAGAACAAACTCCAGCTGGCCACTCCCCTGCTCCCGCAGGAAGTGCAACAGCAGGGCATGCAAGTCACCAAGAGCTCCGATTCCTTCCTGATGGTGGTCGGCTTCACCTCCGAAGATGGCAGCCTGACCCGTGCCGACCTGGCGGATTATGTGGCATCCAACCTTCAGGACCCCATCAGCCGGGTGGCTGGCGTCGGCCAGATTCAGCTGTTCGGTGCGCCCTATGCCATGCGTATCTGGCTGGATCCGAACCAGCTGAACAAGTTTGATCTCACCCCGCAAGACGTGGTGCAAACCATCCGTGTGCAGAACAACCAGGTGGCCAGCGGTCAGCTGGGCGGCGCCCCCGCCGTTCCCGGCCAGCAACTCAATGCCACCATCATTGCCCAGACTCGTCTCGAAGACACCGAGGAATTCAAGAACATCCTTCTCAAGGTTAATCAGGATGGCTCCCAGGTATTCCTTGGTGATGTGGCCCGGGTAGAACTGGCCGCCCAGAGTTACGACATTGCCGGCCGTTATAACGGCAAACCGGCTGCCGGTATCGCCGTGAACCTGGCCACCGGGGCCAACGCACTGGAAACCGCTGAGGCCCTGCGCGCCCGTCTGGCAGAACTGCAGCCGTTCTTCCCGGACAAGATGGAAATGGTGTTCCCCTACGACACCACCCCGTTTGTGAGCATTTCCATTGAGGAAGTGGTGCACACCCTGTTCGAAGCCATCGTGCTGGTATTCCTGGTGATGTACCTGTTCTTGCAGAACTTCCGCGCCACCCTGATCCCGACTCTGGCGGTACCAGTCGTACTGCTGGGTACTTTTGCGGTGCTGGCCGCCTTCGGCTTCTCCATCAACACCCTCACCATGTTCGGCATGGTGCTGGCCATTGGCCTGTTGGTGGATGATGCCATCGTGGTGGTGGAGAATGTGGAACGGGTCATGCACGAGGAAGGCCTCCCGCCCAAGGAGGCCACCCGCAAGTCCATGGGACAGATCACCGGCGCGCTGGTCGGTATCGCCCTGGTGCTCTCAGCGGTATTCGTCCCCATGGCCTTCTTCCCCGGTTCCACCGGCGCGATTTATCGCCAGTTCTCCATCACCATCGTCTCTGCCATGGTGCTCTCGGTGCTGGTCGCTCTGATTCTGACTCCAGCCCTTTGTGCCACCATGCTCAAGGCCAAGGACAGCGAACATCAGACTGATCACGGTTTCTTCGGCTGGTTCAACCGCACTTTCGACAGCAGCAGCCGCAAATACCAGGGCAGCGTAGAGAAGATCCTCGGTCGCCGTGGCCGTTATCTGCTGATCTATGTGGTGATCGTGGGCGTACTCGGCTTCAGCTTCCTGCGCCTGCCCTCCAGCTTCCTGCCCGATGAAGACCAGGGCATCCTGTTCACTCTGGTGACGCTGCCGGCGGGCTCCACTCAGGAGCAAACCGTGGAAGTCCTGGAGAAGATGGAAGACTACTACCTCAACGAGGAATCAGCGGCAGTGGATGGCCTGTTCACCGTGGCCGGCTTCAGCTTCACCGGCCGTGGCCAGAATGCTGGCATGGCCTTCGTGAATCTGAAGGATTGGTCTGAACGGGATCTGTCGGTAGACGGCGCCAATCAGGTAGTGGGACGAGCCATGGGCTACTTCTCCACCATCCGTGAGGCCATGATGTTCGCCCTCAGCCCGCCGTCGATTCCGGCGCTGGGCAACGCCAGTGGTTTTGATTTCCAGCTGCTTGACCAGTCAGGCCAGGGCCATGAAGCACTGATCAATGCCCGCAACATGATGCTCGGCATGGCCAGCCAGGATCCGCGCCTGATCGCTGTGCGCCCCAACGGACTGGAAGACAGCCCCCAGTACCAGATCGATATCGACCAGCAAAAAGCCAAGGCGCTGGGCCTGTCCATCAGTGACATCAACAGCACCCTGCAGATTGCCTGGGGTTCCAGCTACGTGAACAACTTTGTGGATCGTGGCCGGGTGAAGCGGGTATATGTTCAGGCAGATGCCCCCTACCGCATGCTGCCCAAGAACATTGATGACTGGTTCGTGCGTAATAATCAGGGCGAAATGGTGCCATTCTCCGCCTTCGCCACCGGTCACTGGAGCTATGGTTCACCCAAACTGGAACGTTACAACGGGGTATCGTCCGTGAACATTCAGGGCAACGCAGCACCAGGCTACAGTACCGGTGATGCCATGGATGCCATGGAAGAGCTGGCCGCCAAACTGCCGCCCGGCTTCGGCTTCGAATGGACTGGCATGTCCTATCAGGAACGCCAATCCGGTGATCAGGCCCCTGCGCTGTATATCATCTCGTTGCTGGTGGTATTCCTGTGTCTGGCAGCCCTGTATGAAAGCTGGTCTATCCCCTTCGCGGTAATGCTGGTCGTCCCGCTGGGGATTCTCGGTGCCGTGCTGGCAGCCACCTTCCGGGAGCTCAACAACGATGTATTCTTCCAGGTTGGCCTGCTAACCACTATTGGTCTATCGGCGAAGAACGCCATTCTGATTGCCGAATTCGCACTGGAGCTGGAACAGAAAGGCGAACATCTGCTCAAGGCCACCCTGGAAGCGGTGCGCATGCGACTGCGGCCGATCCTGATGACGTCGCTGGCCTTCATGCTCGGGGTAACCCCGCTGATGATCAGTACCGGTGCCGGCGCAGGTGCCCGTAACGCCATTGGTACCGGGGTGTTCGGCGGCATGCTGACCGCCACCGTGCTAGCCATCTTCTTCATCCCGCTGTTCTATGTGGTGGTACGGAAGCTGTCCGGCGTGCCCTTGCACGGCAGGCATGACTAGGCTCCCTACCCCTTCCAACCCTGAATGATCCGGCCCGCCATCGCGGGCCGAATCTTTTCTGAGCTTTTCTTCCTCCTTCTAATCCTTTCGGCTAAAAAAACACCATTCATCCCTCTTCACGCTTCATTCATCACCACCATGGAGCGGACACTGAAATTGAGGATTAATGTAAAACCATCGCCAAGGGACCAGGCGAGAAAGGATCACCCAGGGAGAGGGACAAGTGACATTCCTCCGCGCCGAACAAGCCAAAAAACCAATGGCGCGGACATCGCACGGAATGCACCACTTATCTGCAATTTGTTTCCTACTTCCTGCCTGATCTTTTACATCTGAAGGGCCACCTACTCACCGGTATGTACCGGCGAAAAGGTTCCCGCTTCATGACCTGAGAGAGAACAGAGGTACGAAGGAATGGAAGCAGCCGCAATACCACACAAGGTCACGGATCGACTCAATATTCTTGTGGTAGATGACAGTAATGCCGTGCGAAGCCTGATCATCGCCAAACTCTACGAACTTGCCACCGACACCTTCGATATCGACGTTAGCCAGGCCGCCGATGGCAACGAGGCCATTTCCTGTGCCGAGAAAAAGTCATTCGACCTGATTTTCCTGGATGTGGAAATGCCGGGCATGGGCGGACTTGAGGCCTGCGCCAAACTTCGCGAAATGGGTGTCACCGCTCGCATCGCCATGCTCTCGAGCATCACCTCTGCGGAATCTCACATGGCCGGACACAAGGCAGGCTGCAACAACTATCTGGTCAAGCCACCCCATGACAGCGATCTGCGATCGGTGATGCGACTGACTTCCCTGATGAAACAGACCTCTGCCTGACCGGACACAAGAACAACCACATAACCGGAATTGGTCATGCCACAGAATGATAAAGCGCTACAAAGTTTTCTGATTGAAAGTGATGAGAACCTGGCGCAACTTGAGCAGGACATCGTTGCACTGGAACGTGAGCCGGAAGATGCCGAGCGGGTAGCCAGTGCTTTCCGTGCCATCCACACCATCAAGGGCACCTGTGGCTTCTTCGGCTTCAGTCACCTCGAATCCCTCACCCACCTGATGGAAGATATTCTCGGCGCCATGCGCGACGGGCAGGTGCAGATGAATCTCGACACCGCTGCCGCACTGCTGGAAGGCGTCGACGAGATTCGGGTTTTCCTGAAACGCATCGACAGCGATGGCAGCGATGGAGAGGCGGCCCCACAAAACCTGATGGACCGCCTGCAGAGTCTGGTACCGGAAAAGGCCGACACCCAACCATCCCCCGTCATGGCAGCATCCGATAGTGACACTGATAGCAGCGTCACCATCAACCATGATGAAACAGAGCAGCAACATCAAACGGAGCTGCAGGCACAGGAGCATCACGAGCACGCCGACAAGGATGCCTCCGCCAGCGATAACGCCACCACCTCAGGGTCTGCTGCTGCAGAAAGCACCGTCCGGGTCGACGTGGTCCTGCTGGACAAGCTGATGAATGTGGTTGGCGAGCTGGTACTGACCCGCAATCAGCTTCTGCAACATGCCGCCAGCCAGAACGATTCCCAACTGTTAAACCTGTCCCAGCGTTTGAATCTGGTCACCAGCGAACTTCAGGAAGGGCTCATGCAAACCCGCATGCAGCCCATCCGTAACGCCTGGGCTACCTACCCTCGCCTGCTACGGGATCTGGAAAAGAAAACCGGCAAAAAAGTCACCCCGATCCTCAAAGGCGGCGACACCGAACTGGACCGCAGCCTGCTGGAAGCCATTCGTGATCCGCTGATTCACCTGGTCCGCAATGCCGTGGATCATGGTATTGAAACCCCGGAAGCCAGGCTTGCCGCCGGCAAACCGGAAGCCGGCACCCTGACCCTCAGCGCCTACCATGAAAGCGGCAACGTCACCGTAGAGATCAGCGATGATGGCAAAGGGCTGGATAGCCAGAAAATCATTCGCCGCGCCCTCGAGGCCGGTCTGTTGCATCCCGATCAGGTAGATTCCCTCAGCGAACGTGAAAAGATCCGCTATATATTCCAGCCGGGGTTCTCCACCGCCGAAACCGTCAACGATCTCTCCGGTCGAGGCGTCGGTCTGGACGTGGTACGCAACAATGTGGAGCGCATCGGCGGTTCCATCGACATCAAGAGCACTCCCGGTCAGGGCACCACCTTCAAACTCAAAATCCCGCTCACTCTGGCGATTGTTCCCGCACTCATTGTGCGTTGTCTGCATCAGCGCTTTGCCATTCCCCAGGTCAACCTGATGGAAGTGGTCTACGTGGAAGCAGAGCGACTCGAAGAAGATATTCAGACCGTTCACGACGCGCTGGTTTACCGCCTGCGTGGCCGCCTGCTGCCGCTAGTAGACATGCGAACCCTGATGCACATGGGCACTCCCGACAAACAACACGATCAGTTCATCCTGGTGCTCACCGCCGACCAGCAAGAGTTTGGTCTGCTGGTGGATGATGTTCGCGACACCGAAGAAATTGTCGTAAAACCGCTCGGCAGGCTGCTCAAGGACAACCCCTGCTTTGCCGGGGCCACCATCATGGGGGATGGCCGTGTGGCGCTTATCCTCGATGTGAAATCCACTGCCGATTTTGCCGGTGTCACCCGCCAGGATCGCAAGCTCAATCAGCAGGCCGCCATGCAGGATCAGCGACACCAGCCCATCAACGTGGCCGAAAACTATCTGCTGGTACGCCCCAACGACCAGGCAGGACGCTCCGCCATTTCCCTGTCCAAGGTATCGCGTCTGGAAGAGATCAGTTGCGACCGCATCGAATATTCCGCTGGGCGGGAGGTCATTCAGTATCGCGGCAAGATCCTGCCGCTGATTCGCCTCGGCAATAACCGCCAGCCTGTAGCCGAAGAAAGCGAAATGATTCGCATCGTGGTGCAGCCCACCGAGTTTGGGGAAGTCGGTCTGGTGGTGAACGACATCATCGACATTGTTTCCGATGACAAGGCTGAAATTGAAAAGGTTGCCCAGTCTGACGGCATCGTCGGCGCAGGCATTCTGCAGGGCCACATTACCGATTTTATCGATAGCGACGCCCTGCTCCGCCACTACCGGAACCTGAACAGCAACGGAGGCCACGATGAACACTGATCAGCTGCTCTGCACCTTCACCGTTGCCGAGAAAAACTATGGCGTGATCGTGGATAACGTGCAGGAAGTGCTCGCCAACCACCAGATCACCGATATCCCGTTGGCACCGCCCGGCGTCATGGGGCTGATGAATATTCGCGGTCGCATTGTGCCAGCTATTGCCTTGCGCAAGGTGCTGCGCCTGGAGGAAGTCGTCAAAAACGAAGAAGACGACGATGAAGACAACATCTTCAACATCATCATTAATCACGATGGCGAACAGGTTGGCCTGATGGTGGATCAGATTGGCGACATCATCACCATCAACCCTGAGGATGTTGAAGCGCCACCGGAAACCCTGAAAGGCGCAGCCCGGCGATTCATGAACGGTGTTTTTTCCGTGCAGGGCACCCTGCACCTACTGCTCGATCTCGACACTCTGCTTGAAGATGAAATGTGCACACGCTCACTGAGCCAAAGCACACGAAGCGTATTGCAATAGTAGAACAACAAGGACAGTGACCGATGAGTAATCAACAGAACAATAGTAACGATGACTCTCTCTACAGCCAGGTAGGTGGCGAACCGGCCATCAAGGCAGTAGTAACAGAGTTCTACAATCGTGTACTGGGTGACCCCTCACTCGCCCCCTTCTTCCGCCATAAACAGCGAAAGGGCCTGGAAAAATCCCAGGTCAGATTCTTCAGTCAGGCACTGGGTGGCCCTCGCAATTACAGCGGCCGCACCATGGCTGAAGCCCATAAAAACATGAACATCACTGTCAAGACGTTTGACAAGGTTGCCGAGTATCTCAACGACACCTTGTTAGCGGTTGGCGTAGCCGAAGACCTTGCCGAACAAATCATGCAGGCAGTAGCACCTCTCAAGGGGGAAATCGTGAACGAGTCCAATGCAAACCAAACCAATGGAAACCAGCCAGCCAGCGATTCAGCCCTGCGTGACGTCGATGTGGAAACCTCCGTCACAGACAGCCTGGAAGGGGTGAAAGCCACCCTGGAAAGTCTGCAGGCCAACGTCTTTGTGGCGGATACCAGCCTCAACATTGTCTATATCAACCCGCGCGCCAATGAAACGCTGGCAACCATCTCCCAGCCGATCTACAACACCTTCGGTGTGCGCATTGAGGAAATCCTCAACGGTCATATCCACCGTTTCCACCGCGATCCCAAACGAGTGGAAACCATTCTGCGTAACCCCAACGCCATGCCCCATTCCGCTGACTTCAACTTCGGCGGTGTTACCCTGCGCACCCGCATCAATGCAGTGCTGACAGGCGAGAAGAAAATCGCCGGTTATACGGTGTGCTGGGAAGACGTTACTACTGAGCTACGCCAGGAAAACGAATTCCGTCGCGTAATGAACATGGTGGACCAGATGCCCACCAACGTGTTCCTGTGTGATCGCGATCTGAAGATTATCTATCTGAACCCGTCAGCCACCGTCACCATGAAGAAGCTGGAAGCGCATCTGCCGATCAAGGCCCATGAGCTGCTGGGTGCCAACATTGATATCTTCCACAAGCGCCCCGAACATCAGCGCCGCATCCTCTCCGATCCCAGCAACCTGCCCTACCGTGCCCGCATCAACATCGGTGAAGAAAAGGCCGACCTGCTGGTAAACGCCATCTACGATGCCGAAGGCAGCTATGTGGGCCCGATGCTGACCTGGGAAATCGTTACCGAGAAGGTGCTGCTGGAAGAACGTATCCGCGGCACCGTGGAAGTACTGGCCACTTCCTCCGAAGAAATGATCGCCACCAGTGACCAGATGGGTTCCAACGCCGCCATCACCAGCCGCGAAGCGAACTCTGCGGTGAACACCGCTGATGACATCAACGAAAACGTGCAGGCCGTCTCCACCAGCATCGAAGAGATGGGGGCCAGCATCAAGGAAATTGCCAAGAACGCCACCGATGCAGCCCGCGTAGCAGATGAAGCGGTAAGCATTGCCGAAGGGACCAACACCACCATCAGCAGCCTGGGCACCAGCAGTGCGGAAATTGGCAAGGTGATCAAGGTGATTACCGGCATTGCCCAACAAACCAACTTGCTGGCACTGAACGCCACCATCGAAGCGGCCCGTGCCGGCGATGCAGGCCGAGGTTTCGCGGTCGTGGCCAACGAAGTGAAAGAACTGGCCAAGGAAACTGGCCGGGCCACCGAGGACATCGGTCAGAAGATCGAAGCCATCCAGGTGGATGTAAAAGGTGCCATCGAAGGTATTGCCCGTATCAGCGAGGTAATCCATCACATCAGCCAGGTACAGGGCTCCATCGCCTCGGCGGTAGAAGAGCAGACCATCACCACCAATGAAATGGGTCGCCGTGTTGGTGATGCCGCCAAGGGCACCAACGAAGTGGCATCCAACATCAGCGGTGTGGCAGAAGCCGCCAAGAGCACCAACGCCGGCGTGGAAAGCATGCGTCAGGCAGCCGCGGAACTGGCCAAACTGTCTGCTGACTTGCAAACCCTGGTCGTGGATGCCGAGCGTAATTCACGAGCAGATAACCAGAGCAAGTAAGGAGAAACAGCCATGGCGACTCCGCAAGCATTAGTCATTGATGACTCCCGGGCCATGCGGCTCATCCTCGGAGACTTGCTGAACCAGCTTGGCTACGAAACCCACGAAGCAGGAGATGGCCAACAGGCCATCTCCCTGCTGGAGGAAGACCAGACCATTCCCACTCTGGCACTGGTGGACTGGAATATGCCGGTCATGAACGGGCTGGACTTCATCAAGGCCGTTCGGGAAAAGACCTGCTATACCGACATGAAACTGTTGGTAGTCACCAGCGAAGCCGAAGTGGGCCACATGGTGGAAGCCCTGACAGCGGGAGCGGATGAGTACCTGATGAAGCCCTTTTCATCAGAGGCACTGGCCAGCAAACTGGAAATGCTGGGGTTGCGCCACGCATGAACCGAATCCGTGTCTTTCTGGTAGATGACACCGCCGCCGTGCGGCACATCCTCACCCAGATCCTGGAAGAAGATCCGGAAATCGTGGTGGTCGGCACCGCCTCGGATGGCCAACAAGGTCTGGAGCGACTCAGCCGGGTGGAAGCGGACCTGCTCATTCTGGATGTGGAAATGCCAGGCATGGGCGGCCTGGAAATGCTCAAGGCATTGAAAGCACAGCAATCTACCCTGCCCGTTCTGGTATTCAGCTCCATCACCGAACGGGGTGCCATGGTCACCATCGAAGCTCTCTCCCTCGGTGCCAGCGACTATGTGCCCAAACCCGCCATGGTCGGTACTGCAGCCGAAGCTCGCGACTACATTCGCAACAGCCTGCTCAGCAAGATCAAGTCGCTGTTCAAGCTGGAACCCCTCACGCCGTCCAAACCGTCATCACTGAACATTACTCCCAGCGCAGCCGCTTACCGCCGCATTCCCTCGCGGGTGGATCTGGTGGTCATCGGCTCATCCATGGGCGGACCCAAGGCACTTGGCGAAATCATGTCGGTACTACCGGACGACTTCCCGGTCCCTATCCTGATGGTTCAGCACATGCCCGCCGTATTCACCAAAGCATTGGCAGAGCGGCTCAACCAGAATAGTAAGTTATCCATCAAGGAATGCTCCGAACCCTGCGAGATGGAACCCGGTCAGGCGCTGCTCGCAGCAGGGGACTATCACATGGCGGTATCCCGCCAGGGAGACAAGATCATTGCTTCTCCGCTTCGCTCAGAGCCGGTGAATTTCTGCCGCCCAGCTGTAGACATTCTCTTTAATACCGCCGCAGAACATTTCGGTGCCAATACCTTGGCCGTGGTGCTGACTGGCATGGGCCAGGACGGACTGGACGGGTGTCGGAAACTGTCTGAATGCGGCGCCCAGATTCTCATTCAGGACCGCGCCAGCAGCGCCGTCTGGGGCATGCCAGGCTCAGTATCCCGTGCCGGCCTCGCCACCGCAGAGTACCCATTAATCAAGATGGCCGATGAAATTACCCGACGCGTTAATCGTGGCCGGCCCGTCTTTCGCTCCCGTCTGGACAACCAGAATGGCAAGCACAATCACGAGGTTTCTGGATGAGCGAGATCCACCCTGAAAATTACAGTCACCTGCGTAACCTGCTATGCGAACGCATCGCCGTGCACCTGCCGGATGACAAGGCGTACCTGGCAGAAGCGCGGCTGCACAACCTGGCCAGGGAGCACACCCATGGGGACATCAACGCCCTCATCGAAAAAGCCTGCAACGACACTGGCGATGAACTGCGTTGCCAGCTGGTAGAAGCCATGGCCATCAACGAAACCTATTTCTTCCGCGACCCGATTTTCAATGAAAGCTTTATCGACCACATGATTCCCAATCTCATGACACTGCGTCGAAAGGAAAGAAGCCTGAAAATCTGGAGTGCGGCCTGCAGCACCGGGCAGGAACCTTACAGCATCGCCATGTTGCTCGAAGATCGCTTTCCCGAGCTCAAGGATTGGGACGTGCAAATCATCGCCAGTGACTTCTCCCGCAAGTCCCTGGCTAAAGCCCAAAGTGGCCGATACGGGCTTACCGAAATGAACCGTGGGCTACCCGCACGTTTTATGGCGCTGTATTTCGAACAGATCGATCTGGAATGGCAGCTCAAGCCCCAGATTCGCGACAAGGTGAGTTTCCAGACCATCAATCTGGTTCAGCAATGGCCGGAAGATCTCCCCACCTTTGATATCGTGCTGCTGCGCAATGTGCTGCTGTATTTCTCCATTGCAGATCGCAATTTGGTACTCAGCAAGATGCGGCATCAAAGTCGCCATGATGGCTATTTATTGTTGGGTGCCGCCGAAAGCCTGGAAAAATCCAGCGGATTTAAACCGGTCTCGGCCAGTAAATACGGCTCATTCTATCAACCTTCCTAAGTCCGAATATTGCCAAAAGGTGCCTCACATGGACCCACAAGCTGCGCAACTATCGATGAAGATTGCCCGTATCGGCAGTACCGTGATGAATGATTTCCTGAAGATTCCGGTACAGAGTGAACAGGCTCCTGCCACCACCCTGCCCCGAGGCGCGGCCATCACCATCTCCGGTGGCTGGAAAGGCAGCATCACTATCAGCAGCAGCGATGAACTCAGCCGCCGCATTGCCGCCGCCATGTTCCGCAAGGATGACACCAGCGTAGACCCTCAGGACATCGCCGACGCCCTGACCGAGCTCACCAACATCATTGCCGGCAACATCAAGGCCATCCTGCCCGGCCCCAGCCAGCTGTCCCTGCCCGTATCGCTGGAAACCGTTCCCGAAGCCACACAGGGATCACTGCAAGTACAACTCAGCGATGGCAAGACAGGACACCTGCTGATCTGCCTGCAACCAGGCTTGCATTGATTTAAAGGCCGGACGAGCACAGAGCAACCCCTGAGTGGGAATGCCGTCAGGTATTCCTGCTTTTTTATTCACCGCCAATAAGCAGGCGAACTCGCACAGGTGGAAATTTTCCGGCCTGCGTGATTTTTGTGGGAGCGGTGGTTCCGCCGCGATGTGCCGAACCATGATGGAAACGCCGTATCGCAGTTGAACGACGGTGTCCTCGAAGGCAGCGCAGCTCTTGGTGCTGCGTCCAATACATCCCAGCTAAACAAAAAAGCCGCGCCAATGGCTTGGCGCGGCTTTTTGTTTTGATCCGCTAGCGGATCGCGGGGGATAACACGTGATGCAGCACTTACAAGTGAATGCCACACTCGGTCTTGCTGTTACCTTTCCAGCGACCATCACGGCCTTCACCCTTGAAGGTACAGTGGCTGCAACCGATAGAGTCATAGCCTTCGGCAACCAGCGGATGGAACGGCAGATCGTGCTCGGCAATGTAGCGATCACGCTGCTCTTTGGTCACGTCGATCATTGGGTTGAACTTGATCATGCCGCGACGCTCTTCAAACACTTCCAGACCCGCACGGTGTTCGGTCTGCCACCCCATCAGGCTGGAAATCCACAGGTCGTAGTTTTCCTTGGCTTCTTCCAGCGGATTCACCTTGTTCACCTGACAGCACAGGTCAGGGTCGGTTTCCCACATCCGGTTTTCCAGTGATACCTGGTGATGATCCGGATCCGGCTTCACATCCACCACCGTCAGCCCAAACCGCTCGACAAGGTAATCCTTGTACTCCAGCGTCTGCTCGAAGTGGTAACCGGTATCAATAAAGTGCACCGGCTGCTCGGGACGAATGGTGGAAATGATATGCAGGAAGTACGCAGACGTAGCCGCAAAAGAGGACGTCACCATGATCTTCTCAGGGGCAAAATCCTCGTATACACGGCGGATACGCTCTTCAAAGCTCAGCGAACGATACACACGGTTCAACTCGGCCAACGCCTCTTTGGACAGGCCAGCCGTGTTATCTCCGAAACGTGTAATCAATTGAGCACTACCCATGGTCTTCAGTCCTTCACTATCAGGATTGGCGAAGGGTCATAATAGGGGCTCCGGGAAGAATATAAAGGAATATATAGTGATACTTTTATTCCCTATCGAAATATAAGTCTCTCCCCGCAAAGAACCCTCCCAGAGAGCCCTGCAGCCAGTTTCAGCGGCCCTACCCTCCTGATGGATGTCGGGCCCCAATCGCTTGCCGGCAAGCTCCTACGGTACCGGTCTGCTGTAGGAGCGCCGCTTGAGGCGCGAACCGGAGCCACCGCGAGGTGACCGAATGGAGGCTCTGGAAACCGTAGCGAGTTGCGAGAAGCGAGTTTCGAAAGGCAAAACCGGGCGGCTTGCACTGAACTGTAATGCTGTTCACTTAAGCGTTATCCGGTACAGCAACTGCATCGGAAAAGAAGGCCGTTATCGTAGGAGCCTCGCTTGAGAGGCGAATCCGAGCCTTGGCGAGGAAACTCCATCGCAGGTTCGCGGCTCAAGCGCCGCTCCTACGGCACCCCGCCTCCCGCTTCCGCCCTACTCTGGCACGCTCCAGTCGATGGCGGTCTTGCCCTGTTGCAGCAGGTACTGGTTGGCCCGGGAGAAGTGGCCACAGCCCAAAAAGCCACGATGCGCCGACAGCGGTGAGGGATGCGGTGCTGTCAGAACACAATGCCGCTCACGATCAATCAAGCGCCCCTTCTTCTGGGCATGGCTACCCCAGAGCAGAAACACCAACCCGTCCCGATCCCGATTGAGGTGCTCAATCGCCTGATCCGTAAAGGTTTCCCAACCCTGCTTCTGATGAGACGCCGCCTGCCCGGCTTCCACCGTCAGCACCGCATTCAGCAGCAGCACACCCTGCTCTGCCCAATGGCTCAGGTTACCGTGAGACGCGGGGGCAATGCCCAGGTCGCGCTGGATTTCCTTGTAGATATTGACCAGGGACGGCGGTGTCTTGACCCCGCGCTGAACAGAGAAACACAGGCCATGGGCCTGGTTTGGCCCGTGATATGGGTCCTGCCCCAGAATCACCACCTTTACCTGCTCAAACGGCGTCAGGTTGAAGGCATTGAAGATATCCTGCCCAGCCGGATAGAGGGTCTTGCCCGCCTGTTTTTCCGCGCCAAGAAACGCACGCAGACGGGCCATGTAGTCCTTGTCGAACTCACACCCAAGATGCTCCTGCCAGCCGGCTTCCAGCGGTTGAACGTCAGCCACGAGGCAACAGCTTATCGATCAGGTTGCACATACGCGCCTCCACAAACTCGGGGGTCGCGTATTCAGGATGGACCAGCAAGCGCTGTTCAATCGTCATCATGGTAGACAGAATCAGCTCTGCATCCAGTCGCGGATTGCTGCAACCGAACATTTCAGTCGCAATCTTCAGGCTCTCCAGCTGCTGGCGCAGGTAAAGATCTGCCAGATCACGCAGTCGCTCATCCAGTACCGCTTCCTGCAAAAAGGCTTGCTCGGCAACCAGATGCTCACGGCGCTGATGAAATTCATCAGTGATGAAAGCGGCCAGCATAGTGCCAAACGTGGTCACCATCTGTGCGCGGGAGTCAGGGTTGGCCAGCGTGTCACGGGAAAAATTGGACAACAGCTCGAACGCTTTTTGCTTGAAAGGTTCGATCACTTCAGTCAGCGCGCGTTCGGCAAACAGAGTGAAGGTATCTGCGATCAAATCGGAGATATCCTTGAAATAGTAGGTCGTCGCGGACAGTGGTACATCCGCCTCACGCGCCACCGCACGGTGACGCACCGCACGAATACCATCCTTCACGATGATGGCCAACGCGGCTTCCAGAATGGCCTGACGCCGCTGTTCACTGCCCGCACGGCGGGCTTTTCGACCTTGGTACTGAATTACGTTTGTCATGGACACTACAAGCCTTTGTTGTTCACAGGGTTCGTGCCACTCTCCCTCAACCCGCAACGGCAGGGGCACAAACCGTGCCCCAAAAAGTTTAGCCGCGTCCCTGGGGGCGCATGTGCGGGAACAAAATCACATCACGAATCGACGGGGAATCGGTAAACAGCATTACCAGTCGATCAATACCTATCCCTTCACCGGCAGTCGGCGGCAGGCCGTGCTCCAACGCGACGACATAATCTTCGTCGTAGAACATTGCCTCATCGTCACCCGCATCTTTTTCGGCAACCTGAGCCTGGAAACGTTCCGCCTGATCCTCAGCATCGTTCAACTCTGAGAAGCCGTTACCGATTTCGCGACCACCGATAAAGAACTCAAAACGCTCGGTCACGAACGGGTTGTCATCCATCCGCCGTGCCAGCGGAGACACTTCCGTCGGGTACTCGGTGATAAAGGTCGGATCTTTCAGACGGTGCTCCACCGTCTTCTCGAAGATCTCGATCTGCACCTTGCCCAGACCATAGCTGTCCTTGAGCGGAATACCCAGCCCTTCGGCGATCTTGCGGGCACCGGCATCATCCGCCAGCGCCGCCGCGTCCATGTCAGGGTTAAAGTGCAGAATAGACTCAACCACCGTCATACGCGCGAACGGTTTGCCAAAATCATACACTTCGCCCTGATAATTCACGTCAGTGGTACCGAGAACGTCTTGCGCCAGCGTGCGCAACATGTCTTCAGTCAGGTCCATCAGGTCCAGGTAGTTACCGTAGGCCTGGTAGAACTCCAGCATGGTGAATTCCGGGTTATGACGGGTGGAAAGCCCCTCATTACGGAAATTACGGTTGATCTCGAACACCTTCTCGAAACCGCCCACCACCAAACGCTTGAGGTACAGTTCCGGCGCAATGCGCAGGAACATGTCCATGTCGAGGCTGTTGTGGTGGGTGATGAACGGGCGAGCAGACGCACCACCGGGAATCACCTGCAGCATGGGGGTTTCGGCTTCCACGAAACCTTTCTTGACTAGGTAATTACGGATACCGGCCACCACCTGGGCGCGAATCTGGAACGCCCGGCGGCTTTCCTCATTCACGATCAGATCCACATAACGCTGGCGGTAGCGGGCTTCCGTATCGGTCAGGCCCTTGTGCTTTTCCGGTAGCGGACGCAGGGACTTGGTGAGCAGCAGATACTCATCCATCATCACGTACAGGTCGCCCTTGCCGGATTTGCACAGGGTGCCCTTCACACCAACGATGTCGCCCAGATCCCAGTGCTTGGTGTCTTTCTGCACATCCTTGCTCGCATAGATCTGGATACGGCCGGACATGTCCTGCAGCACCTTGAACGCCTTGCGATCCAGCATCAAACGACCTGCCACCGCCACCTGGATACCCTTCTCCTCCAGCTCTTCCTTGCTCAGCTCGCCGTACTGCGCCTGCAGCTCTGCGGCCAGGGAATCACGACGGAAGTGGTTGGGGAACGCATTGCCCGCTTCACGCAGATCGGCCAGTTTGGCACGACGCTCGGCGATGAGGCGGTTCTCGGATTCCTGCTGTTCGGTTGCGGTGTTCTGTTCGTCAGCCATGTGCCTACCTTACAAGGGTCGAACGTCAGACGTCGGACGTCAGACGCAATAAAACTTTGCCTAAGCCGGACGTCGGCAGTCAGACGTTCGGCGTTGTGGGTTTGGCGTCCGACGTCAGACTTCCGACGTCAGACTCTAGATCACAACCCTGCTTTGAGGGACGCTTCAATAAAGGGATCCAGCGCACCATCCAGTACCGCCTGGGTATTGCGGTTTTCCACTCCGGTACGCAGATCCTTGATGCGGGCATCATCCAGCACGTAAGAACGGATCTGGCTGCCCCAACCGATATCCGCCTTGCTGTTTTCCAGTGCCTGCTTCTCGGCATTTCGGCGCTGCATTTCCAGTTCGTAGACCTTGGCCTGCATCATCTTCATGGCCTTGTCCTTGTTCTGGTGCTGGCTTCGCTCGCTCTGGCACTGGGTCACCACCGTGTGCTCGGTGCCGCCTTCATCTTTGAAGACATACGTCAGTCGTACCGCAGAATCGGTCCGGTTAACGTGCTGACCACCAGCACCGGAGGCACGGTAAGTATCCACCCGCATATTGCCCATATCGATCTCGATGTCGATATCGTCGTCCACTTCAGGAGAAACAAATACGGAGCTGAATGAAGTATGGCGGCGACCACCGGAATCAAACGGGCTCTTGCGCACCAGCCGGTGCACGCCGGTTTCGGTACGTAGCCAACCATAGGCGTAATCGCCTTCGAAACGAATGGTGGCGGATTTGATGCCGGCCACATCGCCAGCAGAGGCTTCTACCAGCTCGGTCTTGAAACCGTGGGCTTCGCCCCAGCGCAGGTACATACGCAGCAGCATCTCGCCCCAGTCCTGGGCTTCGGTGCCCCCGGAGCCGGCCTGGATATCCAGATAGGCATTACACGGGTCCATCTGCCCGGAGAACATGCGGCGGAATTCCAGATCCGCCACCAGCTTCTCCAACCGCTCCAGCTCGCTTTCCACTTCCGGCAAGCTGTCTTCATCACCTTCTTCGACTACCAATTCCAGCAGATCCTGGGTGTCGGTGATGCCCTGGCTGGAATCATCGATGGTCTTCACCACCGCTTCCAGCTGAGCCCGCTCCTTACCCAGCCCCTGGGCATAGTCCGGATCATTCCACACATCCGGGCTCTCCAGTTCACGGCTAACCTCGATCAGGCGCTCATGCTTGGTAGCATAGTCAAAGATACCCCCTAAGCGCTTCCACACGCTCAGCGAGTTCGGAAAGATGGGTTCGCAGCGGATTGACTTCCATTACGTCTCTCTTCAGATCGTCAAATGATCGGGCTTTGGCAGGCCTGCCGGAGCAGGCCCAGGGAAAACGGCGCAGTTTAGCGGGTTGCGCCGCTGCTGACGAGAGGCGCGGTCAGTTCTTCAGTTCGTAAACGTGATAGGCATGGGCTTTCATGTGGTCAATGGTGGTGCCCAGGTAGCTGGCATTGTCGGGAATACCAGAACCGGTACTGAACACCTTGAAGGTACGCACCTCTTTGGGAGTATCAATCACGGTATCCGCATCTACTTCCACCCACATGCAAATCGCGGCATCCTGAAGGATGTAATCCACTTTCAGCACCTTGCCCGATTCCGGCAGGCGGATTTCCTGCACATCGCTGGACACATTGAGACGGTGCTTATGTATGGTTTTCATCGGGTCCCCTCCGTTAAGGACACAACTGCAACAGGCGATAGCCCGCCGCAAGAGTCAATGCTGGTGAGGCCTTGTGGGCCACACATCATAGAAACAGCAACCTTCCCTCTCCCCTTTTTTGGAGACAGAGGGGTAAAGGCAGAGCGCAATGCTAGCAAAAACCCCGCCCCCCGACAGCAATTGTCGACAATTTTGCCTTTAGGCCACTCATTCCCGGCAAAACCGCCAGTTTCCGGCCTCTGGAGCTAGCCAGCCCCGCCACAACCCGATGATTTTCCTCGTACCAAAAACGCTCCCAATCACCCGTTTTCCCTACGCAACAAGGGCACGAAACGATGATATTGCAGTGCCACTATTTGTGAGATGCTCGGTCACCAGAAGGAACGCAATAAAAGGCTACACAGGCGTTACAGCAATACTGCCATTCCACAACAGGAACGATTCCGGTTGCGCAGTAATGTGAATTGCAGAACGACTGTCAGCACACAAAAATAAAAGGGAAGGAAAATCATGTCAGCACTCAAAATGCATCTGTGCGGTGCCGCAATAGCTGGCGCCCTGCTCCTCACCGGCCAGGCCCACGCCTCCGACCAGCAAGCCACTGTGATCCTCAGCCAGAGCTGCGAATACCTGCTGCTCAATTCCAGCAACGGCATGGTGCTGGTGAAGCAACTGGATGGCATCAGCCCGCAAGCCGGCGACACGCTAAAAGGCAACTTCACCCCCGGCGACTTCAGCAACCTGCAAAACACCCGGAATCAGGACTCCATGCAAGTCTGGGTCGATCTTGTCGATCCACACAGCAGCAAAGCGCTCAGCCAGTACGGCCGCTACTGCGCCTGATCCCTTAATACCCCCCCAGGTTCTCTCCACCCGCTCCCGGCGTCCGCGCCGGGGCGCGGGTGTTCTACTTTGCACAGACGCGACACGCGTACACGCAGGACAAGACTTCCTTGCAGGCAATCTCCCACCGGAGAACGTGCTGTAGGAGCGCCGCTTGAGGCGCGAACCCGAGCGCCAGCGAGGCGTCCGTAGGGCACCTGTGGAAATGGCAGGGTCAGGCTCGACCTGCGAACGGCCGAGTTGCGAGTTGTGAGAAGCGAGTTGCGAACGGCAAAACCTGCAGGCTTCTGAGGGTTGGTTTTCGAAACTCGCTTCTCATCACTCGCTTCTGCCCCAATCCAGCCAACAAGTTGGCTATCCCAAAGAGAGAGACAAACAGGCACTACACCGGAATCAAATGCTCGAACAGCAACTGCGGGTTCCGCTGCCCGCGGAACTCATTCACTTCCAGGCGATACACCCCGCGCACCCGGCTAATCCGGCTCGGCAACGCCTCCACCGGCACATTGAAGTGAATCGCGTCAATCACCCCGCTCACGCCCGGCAGTCCCAACGTCAGCTTCAAATGCCGCTCGCCCACAATACGATGCTGCAGCACTTCAAACTCACCATCAAAACACGGCGCCGGGAAACCCTGCCCCCACGGAAACCGATGGCTCAATAGCTCGGCATTACCCAGTGTCAGATCCTGATCCGACAATTCGCCGTCAGTCTCCACCCGACGTTCCAGCGCTTTGGGCGACAACATCTCGGCCACCACCGCCTCAAACGCCGCCTTGAAGCGATCCAGCTGATCCAGATCCAGCGACAGCCCTGCAGCCATGGCATGGCCTCCAAACTTGCTCAGCAAACCGGGATTGCGAGTGGCCACGGCATCCAGCGCATCGCGCAAGTGCAGGCCAGGGATGGAGCGGCCAGAGCCTTTCAGCGTGCCCGGCTGTTGCGCCGGGGCAAACGCAATGACCGGGCGGTGAATCGCCTCCTTTACCCGCGAGGCGAGAATACCCACCACACCTTCATGCCATTTGTCCCCATAGAGACACAGGCCTGCAGGCAGGTTGTCCGCATCCAACCGATTCACCTCTTCCATGGCCGCATCACGCATGCCCTGCTCAATGGAACGGCGCTCCCGGTTGATGGTGTCCAGCTCCTGAGCCATCTCCATGGCCTCAGCATCGGTTTCAGCCAGCAGACAAGCGATGCCATGAGTCATGTCTGAAAGCCGCCCTGCGGCGTTCAGGCGTGGCCCTGCGGCGAAGCCCATGTCTGCTGCCAACACCCGTCCCGGATCACGCCCGGCCACCTGCAACAGTGCGCGAATACCCGGGCAGCCCTTGCCCGCGCGAATCCGGCGTAGCCCCTGCTCCACCAAGACCCGGTTGGCATCATCCAGCACCACCACGTCGGCCACCGTGCCCAGCGCCACCAGATCCAGCAAATCGGTGATCTGCTGCACGGGTTTGGAACCTTGCTCGCGCAACGCCCGTTGCAAATCCATCAACAGATAAAAGGCCACCCCAACCCCGGCCAGATTGGCTGCCGGAAAATCCTCACAGCCGGGCAGACGCGGGTTTACCAGCGCATCCGCCTCCGGCAGCGTATCGCCGGGCAAATGATGGTCAGTAATCAGCACTCGCATGCCTCGGGCGCGTGCCGCCGCCACCCCATCCACGCTGGCGATACCGTTATCCACGGTAATAATCAGATCCGGCTGATACTGCTGCTGGGCCAGTTCAACAATGGCTGGCGACAACCCATAGCCATACTCAAACCGATCCGGCACCAGAAACTCAGGTCGGGCAAAGCCGAGCAACTGAAGCCCCCGCACCATTAACGTCGTGGCCGTGGCACCGTCGGCGTCGTAGTCGCCCACAATGCAGATCCGCCAGTGCTCGGCTCGAGCCTGCAGCAACAATTGCACCGCGCCGTTCAACCCGGTAAAGCCCTGCGGGTGCGGCAAACGCTTCAGCGCCAACTCCAGCTGCGCCGGGTCCTCTACCCCCCGCCCAGCCAGAATCCGCGCCAGCAACGGCGGCACATCCGGCCAGTCCGGAGTGTGCATCGGGCGACGGGAGATCATGGGCAAACGCAGTGAATCGGCGGGCATCAAAAGACCTGAAGCAAAAGCCCCGCAGGAGCCCAGCTTGTCTGGGGAACAACGCTGAAGATGCGAGTAACGAGTTTCGAGTCACGAAAACCTGGCCAGAAAGGTTTCCGCTTTTGCTCTTCGAAACTCGCTACTCGTACCTCGCAACTACAATGTTCGCCTAGGCAAGCCAGGCTCCTACGAGGGCGGGAATAAGAGTGCCGGGCAGTTTACCTCAAAAACAGCACTTCCATCATGGCTCGACACATCGCGGCGGAACCGCCGCTCCCACAAAACGGCACGCACGCCGACAAATCCCTTCCCGTGGGAACGAAGCGGAGCGGAGTAACGCCCGCAGGGCGGCCCGAAGGGTGAGCGCAGCGAATACGGGCGTTTGCTATGCCCTCCGGGTGCGACCGCGAAACAGCACCTCCACCATGGCCCGGCGCATCGCGGCGGAACCGCCGCTCCCACAAAAACGGCCCGCACGCCAGCAAATCCCCACCCTTGGGAGTCCGCATGGCAGTCTCGAAGGGGTAAGCGAAGCCAATCAGCCAACCTGTTGGCACTCCTACCCAACGCTGGGCGTTGTACCGGGGGCAGATTTCCGGTTTTGCCTTTCGAAACTCGTTACTCGTACCTCGCAACGGATCCCCCTCCCGTCATGTCACAAACGACATACCCGGCCCCAATTACGCCATCTCACGTCATCCGACCAACGGGTCACAAATTAGGGCTAAAAAAACCCTTCACGTTCCCTATACTTGCGGGCCTACGAGTTCGTTGATTTATGTAAGCAAACACTCACATGAATCACGTCGCCTCCCTCTTTTGCGAGGACCTTTCCAATAAAGAGAGGGGTAAAGAGGCACTACCAAAGCGGCCACGTTAGCCGCGTACTTTGGGACTGGAGAGCAAACGCTATGATCTATCAAGGCAACGCCGTAAGCGTACAACTGCTTGACGACGGCATCGCCGAACTGAAGTTCGATCTTCAGGGCGAGTCCGTTAACAAGTTCAACCAGGAAACCGTGGAAGATCTCGGTAAGGCCGTCGAAGCCATTCAAGGCAACAGCGACATCAAGGGCCTGATCGTGACCTCCGGCAAAGGGGTTTTCATCGTTGGCGCTGACATCACCGAATTCACCGACATGTTCAAACTGCCGGAAGAAGAAATCGCCGGCTGGTGTCTGAAATCCAACAAGGTCTTCAACGCATTCGAAGATCTGGACATTCCCAAAGTGGCTGCCGTGAACGGCATCGCCCTGGGTGGTGGTCTGGAAATGTGTCTGGCTGCCGACTTCCGCGTACTCAGCGAGAAGGCTCAGGTAGGTCTGCCGGAAGTGAAGCTGGGCCTGTTCCCGGGCTTCGGTGGCACCGTGCGCATGCCGCGTCTGATCGGTGTGGACAACGCCGTTGAGTGGATCGCCGCTGGCGGTCAGCACAAAGCAGCCAAAGCCCTGAAAGTGGGTGTGGCTGATGCCGTTGTCGCTCACGACAAACTGCAAGACGCCGCCATCGCGCTGGTGAAGCAGTGCCTGGAAGGCAAAATCGACTTCCGCGCCAAGCGTCAGGAAAAGCTCGAGCCCCTGAAACTGCCGCCCATGGAAAACATGATGGCGTTCCAGACCTGCATGGCCATGGTCATGGGTCAGGCTGGCAAGAACTACCCGGCTCCGGTTGCCGCCGTGAAAGCCATGCAGACTGCTGCTGGCATGAACCGCGACCAGGCACTGGAAGTGGAAGCCAAAGGCTTCGCTAAAGTCGCCAAGACCCCGCAAGCCACCGCGCTGGTCGGTCTGTTCCTGGCTGATCAGGCCGTGAAGAAAGTGAACGGCAAGACCGCCAAGGGCTCCAAGGAAATCGATCAGGCCGCCGTACTGGGCGCTGGCATCATGGGTGGCGGTATCGCCTTCCAGTCCGCGCTGAAAGGCACCCCGATCATCATGAAGGACATCGCCGACAAGGCGCTGGACCTGGGCATGTCTGAAGCTTCCAAGCTGCTGTCCAAGCGTGTGAGCAAAGGCAAGCTGGACGCTGCTGGCATGGGCAAAGTCCTGTCTGCCATCCGTCCGACCCTGAACTACGGTGATTTCGACAACGTCAACGTGATCGTTGAAGCCGTTGTAGAAAACCAGAAGATCAAGCAGTCCGTTCTGGCCGAAACCGAAGGCAAAGTGAAGGAAGGCACCGTTCTGGCGTCCAACACCTCCACTATCTCCATCACCAAACTGGCCGAAGCCCTTGAGCGTCCGCAGGACTTCGCCGGTATGCACTTCTTCAACCCGGTACACATGATGCCGCTGGTGGAAGTGATCCGTGGTGAGAAGACCTCCGACGAAACCGTTTCCACCCTGGTGGCCTACGCTCAGAAAATGGGCAAGAACCCCATCGTGGTTAACGACTGCCCCGGGTTCCTGGTAAACCGCGTTCTGTTCCCGTACTTCGGCGGCTTCGGCATGCTGATGCGTGACGGCGCTGACTTCCAGGCCGTGGACAAAGTCATGCAGAAGTTCGGCTGGCCCATGGGCCCGGCTTACCTGATGGACGTGGTTGGCATCGACACCGGTGTTCACGCTGCCCAGGTAATGGCCGAAGGCTTCCCTGAGCGTATGCAGTACGACTTCAAAGACGTCTCCACCGTGATGTTCGAAAACAACCGTTACGGTCAGAAGAACGGCGTTGGCTTCTACAAGTACGAGCTGGATCGCAAGGGCAAGACCCAGAAGGTTGTCGACGAGACCACCTACGAGCTGATCAAGCCGCACGTTGCCGACACCAAAGAGTTCGATGCCGAAGAAATCATCGCTCGCATGATGATTCCGATGTGCACCGAAACCGTTCGCTGTCTGGAAGACAACATCGTTGGTTCCGCTGCCGAGGCCGACATGGCCATGATCTACGGCATCGGCTTCCCTCCCTTCCGTGGTGGCCCGCTGCGCTACATCGACAGCATCGGCGTACAAGCCTTTGTTGAGCTGTGCGACAAGTACGCGCACCTGGGTGGCATCTACGAAGCACCGCAGATGCTCAAAGACATGGCCGCCAAGGGCGAGTCTTTCTTCGCCTAAGCCACGGACTGACAGGAGATATAGAAATGAGCTTGAATCCTAATGACGTAGTAATCGTCGACGCGGTCCGTACTCCCATGGGCAAGAGCCGTAATGGCCAGTTCCGTAACGTGCGTGCCGAGAAACTGTCTGCCCTGCTGATCGAAGCACTCATGGAGCGTAACCCGGGCTGGGACGTTCAGCAGACCGAAGACGTGATCTGGGGTTGTGTAAACCAGACCAAAGAACAGGGTATGAACATCGCCCGTAACATCGCCATGCTGGCCGGCCTGCCGCGCACCAGCGCCGCGCAAACCGTGAACCGTCTGTGTGGTTCTTCCATGCAGGCCCTGCACTCCGCTGCCCAGGCCATCCAGACCGGCAACGGTGACGTGTTCGTCATCGGTGGTGTGGAGCACATGGGTCACGTGGCCATGGATCACGGTGTGGACATCAACCCGGAGATCTCCAAGGTGACCGCCAAGGCCTCCAACATGATGGGCCTGACCGCAGAAATGCTCGGCAAGATGCACGGCATCAGCCGTGAGCAGCAGGACGAGTTCGGTGTACGTTCCCACCGCCTGGCCTGGGAAGCTACCCAGGAAGGTCGTTGGAAGAACGAGATCGTTCCCATCGAAGGTCACGATGCCGAAGGCAACAAGGTCCTGTGTGAAATCGACGAAGTGATCCGTCCCGGTGCCACCCTGGCCGACATGCAGAAACTGCGTCCGGTGTTCGATCCGGCCAACGGTACCGTGACTGCCGGTACCGCTTCTGCCCTGTCTGACGGTGCGTCCGCCATGCTGGTCATGAGCGCTGCCAAGGCCGAAGAAATGGGCCTCAAGCCCCGCGCCAAGATCGTCTCCATGGCCGTTGCCGGCTGCGACGCCGCCATCATGGGTTACGGTCCCGTACCGGCCACCCAGAAGGCCCTGGCACGCGCAGGCCTGACCATCGACGACATCGACTACGTGGAGCTGAACGAAGCGTTCGCCGCCCAGTCCCTGCCCGTCATGAAAGACCTGAAGCTGCTGGACGTAGCCGACCAGAAAGTGAACCTGAACGGCGGCGCCATCGCCCTGGGTCACCCGCTGGGCTGCTCCGGTGCGCGTATCACCGGCACCCTGCTGAACGTACTGGAATGGAAAGGCGGCAAGCTCGGCCTGGCCACCATGTGTATCGGCCTGGGTCAGGGTATCGCTACCATCATTGAGCGCGTGTAAGCGAACGTGTATAAAGCCTGACACCCGCCGCCTGACGCCGGACTTGGTCCGGCCTCAGGCCCGGATGCCAATTTCCGGCCCCGCCTCACAAGGGCAGGACTGGAAACAAAAAACCCCGGCTTATCCGCCGGGGTTTTTCTTTTGGGGAATTAGATAGAGGCTTGAGCTACTCGGCCTTGCTAACTTCCTCAACAAGCCGATTCTGACGCTCGGAGGCCTTTTTCAGCACACGGCCATACACCCGCTTTCGCTCTGCAGAAGAAGCGTTTCGGATAAAGTCAGAAAAAGGGGTCGATTCCACGACCTTCTGTTTTTTCTTAAACATTACCGCCACTCCAAAATTTCAGCTGCATGGTAGAGCCTGGATGCTATAAATTCTTATCAATATCCTGACGACCAAGCACCCGCATAATCTCAACCGTTCCACCATTCAGCCTGTAGTAAATGCTGTCTACACCGCAGACACTACGCCGGTATCCCTTCGCAATATGCTCAACAGCAGGATAACGGTATGGCGCTTGGGCTATCACATCGAAGCGTTCCATTAGCGCTCTAAAGTAGCGAACCGCCTGCTCTTCACCAAATGCCTCTACACCACGCCAGTACAATCGGGCTACATCCCTTTTGGCCTCATCGTTGAGTCTATACCTCATCCCTTCCCAATCCGTCCTGGATCTCTCTCAGCAGTTCTGCAGGGTTCGGCTCCGTGAAGCCGCTGCGCTCCGCTTCCCGTAATTTCGCTCGGATCACTTCCAGTTCACGTTCCATTTCCTGCTCACGCAGCTGGCGCTCACGAATCAACTCTCGCACCACTTCACTTTCGTTCCCGTAATGACCGCTCTCAATCTGGGCCTTGATCCAGCTATCCTGCTGATCCGTCACCGTAATACTCTTCTTTACCATCGCCATCTCACACCTCGCTCAGGCGCATTTACACTACCAAGTAGTATAAATGCGCCTGACACGAAGACAACGCCACTTATCCGCGGGAACCAAAGGCACCCGGCTTCATGCCAGGGCCCTGCCAGTGGCACATCGACCAACACCAGATAATTCATCAAACGCATGCGGCATACGGTGGCCTCGTCATTTGATTCGATATGCTCTGCGTCCACCATAGGCAGCAGTGACGAGACCTTGCCATCAGATAATGGCCATCAGGCGCGTAAGAGATTTGCGAATTGATGGGTGTCCTTTTCTTTTGTGCAAACCGGTACTCAGGCCCGGATGCGAATTTCCGGCCCCGCCCCACAAGGGCAGGGAGGAAACAAAAAACCGGCTACCCGCCGGGGTTTTTCTTTGGCCGCTTCGCGGCTGCATCACGCTTCACGCCGCACGCAAAGCCATCAAGACCTAACTTGGCCGCAGGAGTCCATGCTTGCATGGCGATCCCGCGAAGCGGGGTTTGGAAGCTCGCCCGTCCACCAGGATCAGCATTTGGGAAATGGGAGACCTAACCCTGGCATTCACTCAGGAGCCGGAAGGAAAAACCACCCCATCATCACCCTCCTGCCATACTGGCAGCTTGACCATGGTTTGAAGAAACAGAGGGTGCTCCAACCAGTGCTGTAACCACCGTTGCAGATTCGGGTAAGGCAGCTGGCTAAAGACATCGCGATCAACATGGGCGAATTGGCGAACAAACGGCATGATGCCAATATCCGCTATGCTCGGTGCCTCCCCAAGCAGGTAGGCGCTTTTCTCCAGCAACGCCTCCAAGACCTGAAGAAACGCCTCCCCTCGTTGCCGATACTCTTCCTGAGTCATCTCCACATGGCGGTCGGCGTATTTATAGCGGTCCAGCCAATACTTGAACTCATTATCGTTTTGCTCAATCAGGTCATTCGCCTGAGGCAAGATCGTTGCGTCCAACAGCCCCTGTGGATCCTGCTGCTCAAGAGCCCACACCATGATATCCCGGCTTTCTTCAATGACAGCACCATCCGCAAGCTGCAAAACCGGCACGGTTCCCTTAGGGCTTATCGCCAGCATTTGCGCGGGCTTATTTTTCAGGATCACTTCCCGCAGCTCAACCTGCAAACCCGCAAACAAAATACCCAGCCGGGCGCGCATGGCATAGGGGCATCGGCGAAAGGAATACAGGCAATGAGATGGAATCGTCATAGCGATATTTCACAACTGAAACTCGGGTGTATTTATGCGGCAGGGAACCGGTATCTCTGCTCACCACTAAAATGGTTATCGATAAAACCAACGCATAAGGTGCGCAGAGGGAAAGGATACTACTGAACCGGCGCCCCGTCAGGAGACTCAGCTCATCGCCATTGGGGGGATGTCCTTTTCATTTTGGATCAGCAGATGTGCTGACGGCTTTGCCTGGCGTTCCGGAAACGCCCAATGATTTTGGCTCTCCAGTGGTGTCAGGCTGTCAACCAGCCAATGACACAGACAGCACAACGACGCTAATCTCACCCTCATCAGGTATCACCGGGCACCGACTTTATTGAGAAGGCTATGCAATTTAATGAATCAAACCGTTACCCCTTCCCCGCTTGCGCTGTAGTGCAAGTCTTCGGCGATAAAGACTATTTCATCACGAAATACACTGGGGCCGGCGCCAGCAATATTCAGCTGCTTGACGAACAACAGGACGACGGCAAAACCCGCATTGCCGTGAGCCGTCAGGTAGATATTGATGTCGACGTTCCAGCCTTTGCACGCAAGTTTGTTCCCGACACCATTACCGTTGTGCAAGTCGATAGCTGGGATCAAACCACTCTGCGCGGCCACCTCGACATTCAATTCAAAGGCATGCCCGCCGTGGTGAAATGCGATATGACGCTGGCCGATGAAAACGACGGATGCGTGTTGAACCTCCATTTCTCAGTGAGCATCAACGTCCCGATCGTTGGCGACAAGCTGGCCAAAGTTCTGGGTGCCGATTTGAAAAAGAAATTCCAACGCGACTCACATCATGCACAGGAAGTCATGGCCGAATTTGTGCAGCGTTATCTTTGACATGAGCCAGGGAGCCTCTGAATCACTCCTTGCGTACTGAGCAGCACGCTTTTCCTTATGCTCGTGCCCTGATCTGCCAGCAGGCCGCATTGAATGTCACCGTATCCCCGGAAACAAAGGGCTCGAAGGCTTCTCTGACGACGGGAATAAGCCTGGCTTGCGTCGTTTCATCCAGATCGGGGAAAACGCGACCGAGCGGCCCCAGGCGGGTAAAGTAGCTTATCAACGACGTTTCGGGGAAAGAGCATTCGAAATCCAGTGGTTCGATACTGATGTGATGCCACTGCGCAGCCTCAAGAATGTTTTCCACACGTTGTGGATCTGCAAATGCGAACTGCCCAGGGGCGTCCGGGACGTATTGTGGCAGTGCGACGATGGACTTGGCCGCATGAGCCGCAGCGGTCATGAAAGGATTTTCCTTGGGGGAACGCCAGACGATGAACATCCCACGGGCGTCTCTGGCGGCGGCACGCCTCAGGTTCTGAAAGGCTTTTACCGGATCATCGAAGAACATAATACCGAAGCGCGAGACCAGCATGTCATAGCGGCCTTCACAGAAGTCGTAAGTGGCAGCATCGGCACAGATAAACTCCGGGGCCAGGTTTTCCTTTTCTCTCGCCTCCCTTTCTACCCTCTCCTCTTCTACTCTATCCCTTTCTTTATGGCGCCTTTCCGTGCCCTGTCGTGCCGCCTCAATCATGATCTCTGAAATGTCGACGCCCGTTGCACGGCCTTCAGCTCGCATATAACGGCTGATCGTGCGGGTTGTCCCGCCGGTGCCGCAACCGATATCCAAAACGCGCTGTGGTGACAGGCATTCCACCGCCTCAGCCAACAACACTTCAATGGGTTTGAACAGGTGATCCATCAGGCGCTGGGATTCCACCCAGTTGCGGCCACCCACGCTTTTCCACAACGTTGACGGGTTGTCAGGGGTCTCTGTTGAACCTTGCATACTCACTCTCCGGGAAACATCACCTCGATTTATGCGTGAGCATGCCACTTCAAGTCGACTTTAGGTCAAGATCCAAACTGGGACACCCATGAACTCTTCGCCGATGGGTGGGTGTCCTCATCTTTCACTTCAGAGATCAACCACTACACGTGATCAATATTTGGGAAATGGGAGAGCTGGCCCCGCTCTCCCATAGTGTTATCCAGCGATTTAACCCATCAGTGCAAATGGCGGAGCTTGTCGGGGTTGCGGACGACGTAAATCCCGGCCACTTTGCCGTTTTCAATCTCCAGCGCGGTGGTCTGAAGCTCGCCATCCGCCTCCAGGGACACAAATCCGGGCAACCCGTTGATGAAGCACGCCCGGACAAAGGTGGAGCCTTTCTTCTGAAACAGCATGGCCAGATGCCCCTGCAGCTTCATCACAGCGTCATAGCCCAACACCGGCTCCCGCACTGCTGGCCGCTTGCCGCCACCATCCGCATGCAGGCTCACATCCTCTGCCAGCATCTCGCCCAGCGCCTTCATGTCACCACTACGAGACGCGGCAAAAAAGGCTTCAGCCAGTCTGATTCCCTGCTGCTTGTCCACCGGAAACCGCGTGCGCGATTCCCGGACACGTACCCGCGCCCGGGAAGCCAGCTTGCGGCATGCCTCAGAAGACCGCTGTAATGTCTCAGCCACCTCATCGAACTCGACACCAAAGACATCGTGAAGCAGGAATGCCGCCCGCTCCAGAGGAGACAGGCGCTCAAGCGCCAGCATCAGCGGCAGGGTAATGTCCTCCTCCACCTGCTCTTCCACCAGCGGTTCAGGCAACCATGCCCCCACATAGACCTCTCTTCGCTGCCTGGCGGATTTAAGCTGATCAAGACACAGGCGCGTCACCGTGCGGCGCAGAAAGGCTTCCGGTGCCACCACCTCACTGCGATCCGCCGCGACCCAACGAATAAAGGCCTCCTGGACGATATCTTCGGCATCCGCCACCGAGCCCAACATGCGGTAGCACACCCGCATCAACACCGGGCGCAGCGGATCAAAAATCGCCTCCGCTTCCTGCATGGTCTCTTTGTCCATCCACTCACCTTCCTGCCACGGCTACCAGCTTCCCGGACTCGTACCACAAGCCAAACCCCACCGCGATACGGTTCCAGCCATTGATGATATTAATCATCATGGTCAGTTTAACCTGCTCCTCATGGCTGAAATGCGCATCCAGTGCCTCGTGTAGCGCCTCACCAGGTACCCCCTTCGCCAGCTCCGTCAGGGACTCGGTCCAACCCAGCGCCGCACGCTCCCGATCACTAAAACAAGGAGCCTCCCGCCAGGCGGAAAGCAGGTAGAGCCGCTGCTCGGTTTCACCGCTGCTCCGGGCTTCTTCCGTGTGCATGTTGATACAGTTGGCGCACCCGTTGATCTGGGACGTACGCACTTTTACCAGGTTAATCAAAGAGGCCTCCAGACTGGCAGAAATGCGTGTGGAGGCTTCCATCCAACTGTTCATGATGGCCGGGGCTTCTTTGAAAGGATCAAGTTTAAACGTCATGGTTCAAGCTCCGTCTATTGTGGTTGTTAAAACCAAGACGAAATAGCCACGATGAATGTGACATCAACCGTTAGCTTAACGCCAAAAAAACCAGCATTCCTTCAAATAGCGGATAACACAAAGGACTATGCCCTCGCGCCTGAAATCAGCTAGGAGGGCAAATCCGGTGGGAGCTGGAATGGAAGAGATGGATGTCCTGATTCGCCTCGTCTCGAACAAGCATATAGACAAGCCATTGACGTCACTAAACGCACGATGAAAGACCTGACCCCGGAGCTTAGAAGGCGGTATTTCCAGAGTAAACCAAGCGTACACCGATGGCTAAATAGATGAAGGGCCTGTTGCTTAAGTAAAGTCTTTTTATTTAAAAGCGAGAACCGATAGGCTAGACAACATCATGACAAACCTACATATGACTCATTGTTTTCTAGACAGATCTTTTGCAAAATTTCCCAAGATAGAGACACTTGGATGGTTCGTTAAAGAAATTAACTTACTCGCCATAGCTACTGGAACTATAGAATCTTTGTACATGTCGCATTTCAGCAACCTGATAACATTAATAATCAAGTCAAGGTTACGAAACTCAACCACTTTGGGTTTTTTTATTACATCAGCATGACTTACAGGAATTGTAATCACAAAAACTTGCCCATCTTCAGTATGAACAATAACTTTTCCACCGTAATAGGATGTCGCTCCGTAATGCATTCTATTTGAATCACCGGGAGTTATATAGCTATATATATAATGATTACTAAGTATAAGAAAACTATTCCTAGAAAGATAAAAAGCACCACTCTCATTTTTGCAAATGCTCAGCGCATGCTCGACAAACGGTCCATTTTTTTCAATACCAACAAGATTCAAATCTCTCTTATCTAAAAGATGATTGGCACACCTTCTAGCCACCTTATGCATATTAGCAGTTTGCCCAGAAAAGCTAAGTGGCCCATTTGAAATAAAAACAAAATCACCTAGAACCGAAGGCCTGCTCTGGTAAATTATTCTTACGTAGTGAAAAAGAATTAGCTGCTCCACAAGCCTAGACAAATAACCAAGAATGCCAACTGCTCCAAACTCCTCGTCAATAACTTCATGCAACCTAAAAACATCGGTTAAATAAATATCTCCGAACTCATTTGGAAAAGTATAGTCGGCCCTCATCTCACAGCGTTTAAGAACCACTTTCCCCTCTGCTGCCCCCAAGTTGGGGTTAGTCCCCAATTCATATGAATCATCTGGCTCATTTAAATACCGAGCAAAAATCAACCAACTAAGAGTTTCCATTAGACTTGATTCTTTAGATGGCTCCCTCATAAAAAAATCATAAATAGATTTTCGAATTGACTCATTCAATGATGAACTTTTATTAGAAACGACATTTTTTACAGGAAGCGCCAACTTAATTCTTTGTAGATTCTGCAGCGCCTTCATATCATCAGGCGAAATAAATGGCAGATCAGATATACTTACGAGATCATCTGTTGTAAAAAGTATCGCACCAAATTGAAAAAATGCGATCTGAGATGAGGGGAAATCTTTCTCAACATCAACGACAGTGTAACTACCATCAACCGTCAGCAAATGCTTTAATCCCAAATCCACTTTCTCGATCGCTTGTAATATTTCACCTCCTGACACAGCATCTGGCCCTGGCTTTTTGGGAAAACGACACCCGCTCAAAAATGCCCTGATGTAATCATCATTAATTATTTGAGAATGATTTGCTCGAGATTTAAAATTCATAACTAGCCCCTTTAGCACGCTCCCCTATCTTCCAGCCAAGAATTTATCTACCTGTATAGGAACAACAAATGGATTAGTATAAGTTTTCATTCGAACAAAACCTTTATCATTACTGGAGCTAAACTTAATCAACGAAGACATAAAATCTGAAAAGTCGTAATATTTTTTTAGCTCTTTAATTTCATCACTATTGTTCAAGTGCGCAATAAACCAATTTTGTGTATTCTTCAATATGTTCGAACTGATTGAGCTAACCTCTTGTGTTGCGTAACCCATACCTATATGTAATTTCGCCCCCTCTTTAGCAAGCCTGTTATATATCTGGCTTAAATCTTTATCCTCTTTTTTTGGAAAAAGATTATGAGCCTCCTCAAAATAGAACTGAATAAAGTTATTTGGCTTATTAAGGACAAATCTATTCATTGAATTATTAAATATCGCCTTGCATATTCTTTCAGAGAATAACGACTGAACAATCGGAGAACCTTGGGAAAGATCAACAATTACTATCTTTCCCCGACGTAGAAGGCTTGGGATCTCTTTCTCAAACGACTCATCCGTTTTACTTGTATGAAGTTGCAATAAATCCTTAGTCTTGATTTTTTTATATCCACTAACTTGATTATTTTTCCCTGGCTTTTTATAAGTACTTAGAAATACCATCAAAGTCTTTAAATCATCACTGGCCCACTCTCTCCCATTTTTCTTCTTATACTTATCAAATACGCTTTCGTCTTCATCATAATTTTCCCAAACCCATTCAAACCATAAGCATGCATCCTCGAGTGATATCCCCCTTGACGGATCTATTCCAGGTACACATACAGCACTATTTATTTCACTATTTCCTTGAAATTTAATGAGTTTCATATTCGAAGGCACAGAGAACCCTGCGCGGTATAAACAACATAAATAAGCTGCTTTAAGTCTATCAAACCTTGTACTTGCTGAACGGTCCACGCTATAGTCTTCAGGCGGGGACAGGTTTACCGCTAAAAAATTATTAACGTAATCGACCCCTCCTCCCCTTTCGTCTAAGTAGCTTTTAATAAGCTCAAAACCATTCTCGATCTCATTGTAAAAATTTACTTTTAAAACCTTAAAATCTTTTTTATCCAAAACACTGTATCTAGTCACCTTCTCAGCGAAGAGTTCATAAATAGCTGTCCCTTCGTCCTGTAGATTTGGATTTGCGTACTCGCCGTTAATATCGAATATAATTTGCCCTACGGGATACTGAGGAGCACCTGTCTGCTTATTAAAGGGAGGAGAATCATCGCTAGCATCAGGCAGGTTTTCCTGAGAAGCCCTTCTGGAAATTTGCTCAGTCGACTCAATGATTTTTTTTACTGTATTGGACTTCCCTGTTCTAGTCATTCCAAAAAGCGCGGTGCGCTTACCAACGAAATCTTGAGGACTAATAAAAACCTCCACATCGTCTATACTTGCCTGGAACCTTCTGGTTGAACTATAGCGAACGAGTCCAATCCTAGATTCATTTTCATTTCCAGGTATCAATCCTAAGTCCCGCTGATTGACTATCTTTTTTAATACATCACCGTCTGCTTTATAAACCTTATAATTATTTGCTGCATAAAAATTTTCTACGTCTGCACCAAACTCTTCTCTAATCTCTCCACCTGATAGCACTTTATAAAAAGCACCAAGCACTCTGCACTGCAAACCGGAAAAACTAAACTCATATCGAGTAAAATCATCCAGCTCACTGCTACTTACAGCGCCAGCACGACCACTAATATCATCCCCCTGCTTATAATAGTCCACCATTGAGGATATAACTTCGTTATCACTAGGTAGCTTCGTGTGCCCAATAACTCTTAGAAGCAACACCTCATCAACGCTAGGCTCCCCCTGATAAAAGGCAAGCAAGAATGCTCCTTGAGGAACCCCTTTCACCTTGTGTTTCCAGGCATCTGAGACAAGTAAATTGGCGGCCTCATAATCGAGGTAAAACAAGTTTCCAACAAATTTTTCCGGATCTTTTCCCTTGTCAAAAATATCGACACTAAGAATAGAGTTTAATTTCTGGCTGATCATCCTTTACTCCATTAAATTATTTCCAGCACAGAGCCTAGTTCTGGATCCTCGAACCTTATTATCGAATTATATGCATAGTCCTCATTAATCTCGGTGACTATCCATCGTCGCTTAAGTTTTTCTGCCACATATCCTGTTGTATTACTTCCACCAAATGGATCTAGAATAAGGTCGCCTTCGTCCGTTAGAAAATTTGTAAAAAAACTCACCAAACCGGCTTGCATTCGCGCCGGGTGCAGATCGACGCCTTCTTTTCTGCATCGCCGGTGAAAATAGTCATTTGAATTTGTGTTTGAAAAACTTAAGACGCTGTGCGGCAACCTTACATCTCTATTAGGATCAATCTGTTCAAGCTCAAATAAATTGTGGGCTATACTCCCCCCGTTATTATTAGCAAATGCCGAGTCACTAATTGCATGTTCAGAAGGACGCCTTCCTGAATTGTATTTTTTTGATGCAATTAATTTTTCCATTTTTTTACTATAGGGCCGCAAAACTTTTGAATTGTCAGCCTTTGGAAAATCTGATTTTGCCATCCACCAAACATGAGTGTAACTGTCAACCGTTCTCAATCTATTGACTGTGACCCACTGGGCCGGGGATGGAAGTTTAGAGGGATTGTATGAGATAAACTCTTGAATCAGCCTCAACTCAGACTCAGGGTTTTTGACAAGTCCAAGCAAACACTCTAGATGCAAAAGAGATTGGACAGGCCGACCTGACTCCCAAGAATTTCCTATCTCCATGACAAGTGAACCATCATCAGTCAAAAGATCACTGAACATTGGCGCCAACTCTGTAAACCAGCGCAGATACTCATCGCCTTGCAAATTTCCATATTTTTTTTTGTTATTTAAAGGAAATGGTGGAGATGTGATAATTAGCTGAAACTTGCCACTGTAATATCGGGAAAGATGATTTTTATATACTTCAATAGTATCACCCAACAAAAGCTTTCCATATTTTGTCTTGTACAATTCTCTGCCCATAAAATTCATCATTCATATATTTTAAATATGTCAAATATTTTGTCTGTGATTTTATCAGAACCGGTAACCAGCTTTTCCCCTCCATAGGATTCAATAATTCTTTCTTCCTCATCTAACATTTCCTGAGTAACTGGCACATCGATAAATCTAAATGCTTTTGCCAAACTAGCCGTCAGAATTACGTTTTGTTCTCCGGAAACCCTCTCTTTAAATTCCTGGCACAACCAGTCATTAATATAGGATTCGTTCTTAAGAGTTGCGCCGTAGTCTCCATCCCTGGTCACCAGAACAATATTTTTTTGGCTTTTTTGTGCACAAGCAATAATCCACTCCCAATTTAAGGCATCGCCAATTGATGTGTCGTTTTTCTTTCTAGGCGGATATCCAAGCATGAACCTTTTCACAGCAAGCCTTATAATGCGATCTCTGTCCGCATGTTCTTTTGTCAAATTAAAATCACTCTTACTGCGAAATATTTTTTCCAGATTATTAAAAACAGAATCATGCAGAAAAGGAGATTTTAATATGCCTTCAATTTCATTTTTAATTTTAGCTTGAAGCTGAGTCACCTCTTTTTTAAGCTCTTCTATTCTTTTTGCATCTTCGCTTTCTGCGAGTAAAGCCGGAACTGACAGATTATTCCAATCCGGATTTTTAAATTTTCCTTGAGATTCAACAATCACAGCCTGCCGATTTTTTTTATACTCCATCTCGACCTGGCTTCCAGTTATAATTATATCAGCATGCTCATCTAGCAACCTCAAATAAGAGAGACCAATTTCAGATTTTCTTATTCGGTAGAAATCCAAAAAAATATTTGTATCAATGAAGATTAAAGCATCCAATTACAGCTTTCCTTAATTCGGCAATCCACGTTGAAAATAACTTATCAAGGTTTGTGACATAGGAATCATATCCTCATTACCCACAAAACAGCCCCAGCCAAACGAATAACCCCCGCCCTTGCAAATCCTGATAACAGGAAAATCACAACAACTCACTTCCACGCCTTAAGCTAAAGACCAAGTGACGTTAGCTGTTGAACTAGAATAATTTTTATGCAACATCCCCTTATCTCTCATCCTAGAGAAGATAGATGAAATTGTTGATGAATTTCTAATTCCAGTTAAATCCCTTGCCTGACCATTATTTATTTCACCAAACTTTTCTAGAAATTTCACTATCACTGTCTCTGGGGGCAAATTCAACTCATGCCGAACAGTCACTTTTACAAAGTTTCCATCTTCGACGATTAGTGGTTCTTTTTTCCCAATAGATCTCATTCTTTGGAATGCAGTATTAATGCCTTCGCCTAGATCCTTATTCGGTGAGCCAGGGTAGCGAGACAACAATCGAACAAGCTTAGAGTTTCTACTAAATCTGTTATCTAAAATATTATCCACTTTCACAAATCCCGGAAGGCGGCCAGGACTCTTAATTTCCACTCTGTCATTAAAAATTCCTATGAATATATTATCCGATATAGAGTAGTCTCTATGAAGGACAGCATTTACCAAAAGCTCCCAGAGTGTTTCTTTGGGATACGATACAGGGATGAACCCGTCTAAAGACCACACTTTGACCTTTTCGAAAAGCTCTACCATTTTTTCATACGCATCTGTGATCTGGTGAAATATTGGCTTTTCAATAGAAAAAATATCATCAGTGAGTGCATCACGCTCCGGATCTTCATCCATTGTATTATAACGAGCAACCCTTATTGCACATTGCTTAGGAAGCATGGCCGATGGATTTTCTGAAAACATGAGAACTGAAGCAGCACGAGGAACCCAGTCTTTATCTACAAGATTTTGCTTTACCAGTAAATCTAAAGGCTCGATATTTTCAGAAGGAAGGTGCCCTACAAATTCAGCCAAATACTCTGATGACTCCAAACTATCAATGGAAGTATCGGGAATCAGTTCGTCCTCGTATGAGCGCTGACCTTTTGCATATGCCAACTCTGCAATCTTGAAATTTCCTTTAAGCTCTAAAGATTGGGCACTTTTCCTGACAATAACTTTTCTTTGGGCAGTCTCATGCACTTGACGCCCTTTCTCGATTGTTACCAGCAAAACGTAGCCAGGAATCGCTTCGTATCTTAAAAAGGTACACCTGTACTCTATAACTGGATCTGGATCATTTAGTGCCTGAATTATAGGATTAAATTTTTCAATTTTATCTACTGGTTTCCAACGTTTAATCGGATCAGATTCCTCTTTTTCGTCAGCAACACCAACGACAAACTCACCACCATCTGCATTGGCAAATGCGACAGCGATCCTTTGCACTTTATCGCCTTTAATTCCAAAGGCTTTTCGATCGAAGAAGTGGTCTTCTTCCCTCGCGCAATAATTAAGGACATCCTTTTTGGTTAACTTCCGTATTTCCATTCTCTAACACTCGAATTTTTATAGACTGTTTTTCTAGGACGCGAGCACAGCTCTGCCATTTCCCATCTTTTCTTTAATCAAACGTTTTACAGCAGAATGAATGATATCCAAATTTAATTTTCTTGGCTTTACTAATCGTTGCAAGAAAGCACCTATAACCTCTCCAGATGGTATTATTGTTTTAAGAACATTGGGTTAAGCTCTCGCCCGCGCCCATAACCTATTTATTCACCAAGCCGCGCCACCCTATCAGGCAGACACCTCATCCGCACTAACCACCGAACAACCCCAACCGTCGTAATCACCGCCATGCTGCTCAGCCAGCCCAGCCACCTCCATCACCACCGCATGAATTTCTTGCAGGGTTACCGGGTCTTCCCGGCGCACTTCGAGCACACAAGGGCTGTATTCATCGTCCCGCTCGTTGAGTTCGGTTACGAAACCCTGCGCCTGCACCTTGCTGCAGAATTCATCTACGCCTTCCTTGCCCGGAAAAACGACACAGTGATCAATAACACGGGGAACGGCGAGAGGGTCGTTGTGGCTGCGGAGTTGCTCCACCACTTTGAAGTCCATCATCCACCGGTGCCTCTCAGTATCGGGATAGAGGAATTCGGTGTAACAGGACCAATCCGGGTCGGGCTTGCTGCCTGAGCGGTATTCCAGCCCTTGCCCTTTCATGACTCTGGCCAGGATGTTATCCAGTAGATCCAGCTGCCCTTCCCTTCCGTAGAAGAACAGCTGCCAGTCGCCGTTGTTACGCAACCGCCCTACATAGTGCAGGCCAGCGTTGACGGCAGCGCCGGTTATGGCGTCTTCCAGGGGATTCAGCACGTCAGCCGCAGCCTGTGTCCCCATACCATGCTCGCCCGGATCAGAAATCTGCATCGTCGTCCACATCACGTGCCCATGGCTAGCCAGGGGTGCGACGCGTGCGTAGTACATGTTGAGGAAAATGGACGCCGACGCATGATCGACCTGACAAGGGTAAAAATCCCACGCATCAGGCACCTCAGCGGGTACGGGTTGCTGGTTCTTGTTCTTCTTCCATGGCCATTTCATGGCATTGCTTCCTTGTCGAGTTTAGCGAGAAGGAAGAGTTCGGCACGGATATACAACGAGCAAAACAGGAGGGGGCACGAGCACAACATCGCTCGCGGCAGTGGCCCGCAATAGCGGGTGATGGAACGGGGAAATCCCCATAACAACGGCATCCGATCCCTCTTCCCTGATTGGCCCACCCTCCTGGCAGACCTCATTCTTTTTCATTATTGGTTCCCGAATGTACACAATCTTCCGCCGCAAATAAATGAATAGGCTTCATTCCCGGTATTCCTTCGACAAGGGGCTGACAGTCAACAGCCATGGACCGTATGCTTCCCTCCGACATTTGCGCAGGAACTGGCCATGCCCCTCGATCTGAATGCTTACCTGAAACGGATACACGTGGATGGTGTGCCCGCCCCGACCCTGACGACGCTGGCCACTCTGCAGCAGCGTCACCTCCAGCACATTGCCTTTGAGAACCTGAATCCGCTGTTGGGCCTGCCGGTGCCGCTGGATATTGAGAGTCTGCAGCACAAGCTGGTGCAGCAAGGGCGTGGCGGCTATTGCTTTGAGAACAACCTGCTGTTTATGGCGGTGCTGGAGGCATTGGGCTTTACGGTTCGCGGGATCACCGCGCGGGTGTACTGGAATGCCCCGGAGGATGCCCAACTGCCCCGTTCGCACATGCTGCTGCTGGTGGAGCTGGACGGACAACGTTATCTGAGTGATGTGGGATTCGGCGGCATGACCCCCACCGCGCCCTTGCGACTGGATGACACCTCTGCCCAGGCGACACCACTGGAACCGTTTCGGGTGGTCCCTGCGGAAGATCATTACCGCTTGGAGGTGTGTCTGGGGGAACAGTGGCGGCTGCTGTATCGCTTTGATCTGATGACCCAATGGCCCATCGATTTTGAAATGGCCAACTGGTACGTGTCCTGCCACCCAAACTCGAAATTTGTGAACAACCTGATTGCCGTCCGCACGGAGGATGACCGCAGGCACACCTTGCTGAATACGCTCTATACCGTGCGTTACCCGGACGGCAGCAGCGACAAGCAGGACATCCCCAGCGCAGCGGCACTGGCCACGCTGCTGGCCGAGACGTTCCAGATTGATCTGACCGATCTACAGCAGCCTCTTGAGGCCACTCTGGTTGGCAAGGGCCTGGCTGACTCGTGAACGACTAGCCCATCAGCTGCGGGCATAACCCGCCGGGGACATTCAGCACCCAGTCGCGCACGGCCAGAATGGCGGGGTCGTCCTGGCGGCTTTCCGGGTACACCAGATAGAACGGCTTGCCTTCCAGCTCCGGGCCAAAGGGTTGCACTAACCGTCCTTGTGCCAGCTCATCTTCAATCAAGGGCCGACTCATCAAGGCGACTCCCTGCCCGCCGATCGCGGCGGAAATCGCGTGGGTCTCATCGGAGAATTCCAGACCCGCACTGACATCCAGGCCCGGTACTTTCGCGCGCTTTTGCCAGCCTGCCCAATCCATGGGGGTAACGGAAGCGCCGTGGGGACGGAAGTGGATTAGTGGGTGTTGGGGGAGCTGCGCCGGGTCCGTCAGGTTCAGGTAGGGGCTGCAGGCAGGGATAAAGTGGTTATCGAACAACTTCTCTGCCACCAGCCCCGGCCAGTGGCCATCGCCGTAGCGGATGGCCAGATCGGCGCTGACCCCATCCAGTGCCACGGATTCGTGGGAGGCATGGGTGCGCAGGTCGATATCGGGGTGGGCGTCCCGGAGTATGCACACCCAGGGCAACAACCAGCGCACGGCAACCGCGGGGGTCGTAGAGAGGGTGACCGCCTGACGCACCGGCATGCTCTGCAACCGCGCCACCGCCTCCCCAATGCTGTCGAACGCCACTTCAAGGGTCTGAAACAACTCCCTGCCCTGCGGCGTGAGCAGCAACTGCCTGGGCTTGCGCACAAACAGCGCGACGCCCAGGGCCTCTTCCAGCCCGCGAATATGATGACTGATGGCCGTGGCGGTGACCGACAGTTCATTGGCGGCGTTTTTGGCGCTTTCGTGTCGGGCGGCCGCTTCAAAGGCTCGCAGGGCAGACAGGGACGGCAATCGGCGATGGCTCATAGCTGAGTTTTACTCATTCATAGCAACAAATAATGATCGTTTGTGGGTGCTTATCCACTGGCGATAGGCTGATTTCACGCCAAAACATGAATGAGTTCAACTCACAATATCAAGGAGCCATACCATGCCCCATATTCTGCAACTGGATGCCAGCGCCCGCCCCGGCCTTGCCGGAACCGATGCCCACGGCTCGGTGAGCCGCCGCCTGACCCAGGGTTTTGTCCGTCGCTGGCAGGCTGGCCAGCCGGGCGTGACGGTGACTCACCGGGATGTGGGTGCCCAGCCGCCCTCCTTCATCGACCAGAGCTGGATTGCCTCTGCGTTTGCCTCGGCAGACAAACAACAGCCTTGGATGGCAGAGGTGCTGCACGAAAGCGACGTGCTGATTGATGAACTGATTGCGGCCGACGTGGTGGTGATCGGTGCCCCGCTCTATAACTTTGGTATGCCCGCCGCACTGAAAGCGTGGGTGGATCAGATTGTGCGGATGGGCCGCACTGTGGAGTACGACGAAACCCGCCCGGAAGCCCCTTTCACTGCCCTGCTGAGTGACCGCCCCCGTCATGCGGTGATCCTCTCCTCACGGGGCGGGACCGGGTTTGAGCCCGGCGGCGAGCTGGCCGCGTTGAACCATCTGGAGCCCAGCCTGACCACCGTACTGGAATTCATCGGCATTACCCGCATTCACCGTATTGCGGTGGAACATCAGGAAGAAGGCGGAGAGCGGCTGGCCGAGTCTGTTGAGCATGCCGAACAGCAAATCGCCGCCTTGGTAGCGCAATTGCAAGACAGTGTTAGCGACGTGCAGACAATGGCTCGCCTGGCGTGAGCTGTTTATCCGGCCGGGCTCCCGGAACAAGAGCCCGGCCTGTTGCTCCCTCTCCCTTTACCTTTCTCTCTCACCCTCACCGCCATGGGCATGGCGCTCAGTGCGGTATTGGTATTCTGTTCGTCCCACACACTGGATGCCTCACACCCTGAAGCCAATGGCGAAAGCCCGACGGATTTCCCCGCTTATACCAGATGGTAGATGCGGCCGGGTTTTCTCCGCAGGCATGATTCCGACCCGAACCAAACGCACTACATACGGGAAGGACTATGCAAAAGACAATCACCGCCATGGCAATCACCGCAGCGCTGGCCAGCGTCACTGGCCACGCTCAGGCTTTCGAGGCTTTCTATGCCGGGGCATCACTGATCAAGGCCGAGGCGGATTTTGACATCACTGTCACCGGCACCAACGGCCAGCAGGAACAGGCTGATCTGGATGCGGATAGCGTGACCGCTGCAGGCTTGTTTGCCGGCTACGGCCAACGCTTTGGCCAGTGGTATCTGGCCGGTGAGCTGGAGTGGCGGGACAGCATGGGTGATGCTTCTACCACTCTGTTCAACGGGGAGCTGGAAGCAGAAACCGACAGCGTCCTGGGGCTGAGCGTGATACCCGGCTATCTGGTGACAGAGGAGCTACTGGTTTATACCCGGCTGGCTTATCTGGAAGGCGATACCGATTTCACCGTTACCAACCAGAACAACGGCATGAGCGCCACCAGGAGCGACAGCGGCAGTTACACCGGCTGGGGCCTGGGCACCCGTTATCAGTTCACTGAGCAGCTCTCCGTTCGGGCGGAGTACCGCGCATTCGATGGTGACAGCCTGGACTACGTGATTGATGTCCCTTTCGAGGCGGAACCGAAAGATATCAGCGCGTTTGAGCTTGGTGTGATGTATCAATTCTGAGCGATAACCACACGGGGCCACTGGCCCCGTTTTCATGTTGGCTCAGCGCCCTCCATCAGCTTGAGCAGCGCATCCATGCAGGCATCACTATGGGTGAGGCTCAGGGTCAAACCGGCATCCTCAATCACCTGAAGCTGAATTGGCGCATGCAGCGCGGTGAGGCGTTGAACCTGTTCGATGGGAAAGGTGGTATTGCGTGCGCCCGTGATTACCTGCACGGGTAACCTGAGCTGGCTGAGCAACGGAGTCCAGTCCGTGGCCACCACCACCTGCATATCCAGTTCATGCCCGCGGGAGTGTTGTTGCAGATTGAAGGCATAGGCGCTCATCGACACCGTGCGGCCCTGAGGACTCTCAAAGAAAGGCAGCTCATGGGGCGCTTCATCAAACACCATTTCCATCCAGTGCTCGGGGCCATATTTGCGGGCCTTCATCTGCCCCAGCCTGAGCAGTAGACGAATCATCCAGAAGGCGTGACGCGCCGACCAGATAAACATGCGCTGATACCGGGGAATATGATCAAACCCGGCCTCGCTGTCGTAGGGGGCGGGTGGAGAAATGGCCAGCAACCCGGCCGCTCGTTGCGGCCACCGGGCTGCCAGCGCCACGGCTGGCACAAATCCGAAATCATGGCTTTCCAGCCATACCCGTGACCAGCCCAGCACCTCCAGCACGGCAGCAATATCCTCCAGCTGGGTGCGCAGCACATCTTCTTTTTTGCCCGGGGGTTGGGTGCGGCCATAACCGGGCCGTTCCACCAGCACCACGTCCAGACCTTCACGGCTGGCCCTTACCCGATGTGATTCCAGTTCCCCTGCGCCAAAGTAGGCACCGTGCAATACCAACACCGGCTTGCCGCCGGGTTTGCCATAGCGGCGCCACCCTATCCGCCGGGTATCACGGATCAACTCTTCCCGGAACAACGGCTGGCTGGCAAGCGCCATGGGTGGCGATACCTTCGCAGCAGCGCTCTGCGGCTGGCTGGCAATGGCGGATGCCAACGCCGCCGCCTGCACCTGGCTGGATGCTCCCAGCTTGGCCAGCAAACTCTTGATTTGCTGCCTGACCGTGCCTACTGAACTGCTACGCTGCCGGCTGATCTGCTCACTGCTCATGCCCTGGGCCAGACAGGCCAGGATCTCCCGCTCAGCGTCGGTCAGCAGAAAAATTTCTTTCAGCGCATGATCCATGGCGGCTGACCACTGGCATTCAATGGCGCGGAGCACAAAGATCTGGTGCAACGGCTGATACACCCCGATAAACATCAACGGCGTTTGCTGCTGGGTATCGGGATAGGTGCGCAACAAGGAAGGGCCATCATGCTGGACGATACGCTGCTGAAAGGCATCAAATTCATCGTGGCGAATCCCCAGTTTCGCCATGTCATTACCGGGGAGGGAGCCAAACAGGCTGTCTGCGGCCGGGTTACTGGCCAGCAGCCTACCCTCCGCTGACAACACCACTGCCGGGGCACCCTGATCATTCACCAGTGCCCGCAGTTGATCGTTCAGCTCTGCCTGCTGCTCTACCTCTTTCATCAGCAGCGCCAGCGTCAGGGCAGTATCCGAATTCAGCCCCTGCTGCTCGCGGGTCGCCGGTTCCAGAAAGGCCACCAGCTGCTCGTAATCCTGTTTCCCCTGAATGATCGACATCACCAGTGCTTTGAGGTCGTCATCCTTTAGCGGCTCCCCAGCCGGTGACAACCCGGTTTCATGACTCATGATTCTATTCCCAACAGCACACCCCGTTTCGCGCCCTAAAGCGTTACAAGCTTAGCAAACGCTCACCCGGAATGCCCAAGGAGCAAAGAGGTTGGCCATTTCTCTTTAGGACAAGCGATGCGCTAGCCCCACAAGGAAGGGACGTCATAAGCCCTATCTACCCGCCAGAGATCATGCGTTTTTGCTCAATCGCGAGTGCATTCTGTCATGCGGCGGGCACTTCCTCTTTGTCGTTGGCTGTAAAACCATCATGAACAATAAAACCAGACAGGGAATAACGCGCAGGCTACCTCCTATACTGACAACAAAAAAAAACGAACCTCTGTAAGAGGTTCGTTTTTCATTACCCAAGGAATAACCGGCGTTAGCGGACTAATTCCGTTTTGGTACCGGCCGGTACGGATGCAGCCAACTCAGGAACGCATCCACGCCACGAGTCTGAATCCACACCTTGCCTTCCCCGCTGAAACGGCAGACAAAGCCTTCGCCTGAGAAGAACAGGGATTTATAGCCACCCACTTTGGATACCTTGTAATCCAGCCCTTCGGTGAAGGCCACAATGTTGCCGGTATCCACCACATAGTCGCCTTTCACATCGATTTCGATCATGGCGCCGTAGGTGTTGAACCAGAGATCCCCGGTGCCTTTGGCACGGATCAGGAACAGGCTCTCTCCCGAGAAGAAGCCCTTGGTGAGGCCCTGCCATTTACTTTCCACTTCCACTTCCGGACCTGAGGCCACAAAGGCGGAGTTTTGCAGATAGATGGTGTCGTCGTTCAGGTAGACGTGCCCCATATCGCCCGGCGCTGCCGGCGCGATACCGATTTCACCCGGCCCACCGGCTGAGGTGAATTCGTTGATGAAGATGGATTCACCGGTGACAAGACGTCCCAGGCCACCGCGCATCCGGGTTTTCATTTCCAGATGGGTATCCATGGTCGCCATGGCAGATGCTTCAACCTTGATCATCTGATTGGCGGGCACGGTCACTGTGAGAAAACTGAAGTCCGGACGCCCTTCGATTTTGAAAGCATAGCCGGGGTGATCCTTATCGCTTTCTATCACTGCATTATCGGGCGTGGCCTTCTCGGCAACGGCTTCGGCTGCGGGGGCCTCACTGACAGGAGCCGGTGCCGGCTCGGCCACGGTCTGGCTGGCAGACTGTTCCAGGGTGACCCCGATGCCCAGGTTCTGCAGCGCAGCACGAAACTTTTCGGCCACATCCGGGGTGACATTCTTGCGAATCACCACTGGAGCGCTGCGCAACACTTTTGATGCTTTTTCTTCTTCCGTTTTGAACAACGCGGCAAATCCGGTAATAGCCTGCTGCAGCGCGGTTTCATCGAAATCATGGTGGATGCGAATATTCACTGTCTCGCTCATATCATGCCTCCTATGCGCGACGCTGCTTGAGGCCGGGCGACATGGCCCAACCGAAACTGCTTGGGTTATGAGACTGGCACCATACCGTTCCCTTGCCCTTGAATTTACACACCATGCCTTCCCCACCGAGGAAAGACTGCAACCAGCTACTACCGGCCTTGGTGATGGAGAAATCCAGCGTTTCGTTGAAAGCCACGATATGACCGGTATCGACGATGTACTCGCCATCCACTTCCACCGGATAAATAGCACCAAACGAGCTGACCACCAGCTTGCCGCTACCTTTCAGGTTCAGCCAGAACACACTCTCCCCGGAGAACAGTGACTTGAAGCCCTGCCAGCCCAGATCAATCTCGACGCCGGATTCACAACACATAAACGAACCGCCCTGCACAATCAGGCTTTCGTTATCCAGCTCGTATTCCATCATATCGCCCGACAAGGTTGTGCCCATAATCACTTCGCCCTCACCGCTGGGAACAGAGAAGTGGTTCAGGAACAGGGACTCGCCGGCCACCATACGTTTCACCGCCTTCAACAAGCCGCCTTTGCCGCGCTTGTGGGTGGTGGTTTCAATTCCCATGTTGCCACTCATGGCAATCATGGCACCGGCTTCTGCGGTGCAACTTTCCCCTTCTTTCAGGGTAATTCTGGCCGCGGCATTACCGGGGCGATGCAACAATTCAATATCCATTTTTCCCCCGGTTAGCGCAGTTTGGGATTCACCCAGCTGGTGATACCACTGATTGAACGAGTCTGAATTACCACGCGGCCTTTCCCTTGCACGCGTGTCACCAGACCTTCGCCACTGAAAAAGCTGGAAAACAGGCCGGCAGCCAGCTGTAGCTTGAGCTTGATGGTCGGGTCGTACGCCACCAGGTGGCTGGTATCAACAATAAACTCGCCGTCCACTTCCCGCTCAAGCAGTGCACCATAAGCGCCGTACCAGACCTTACCGGTACCCTTCACTTCCAGCCGGAACAAACCTTCACGGGCAATCCAGGAAATGAAACCTGCCCAGCGCAGCCCCAGAGATACGGTTTCTTCACAAGCCAGAAACGCCCCCGGCTGCAGAAACAGGCTGTCGCCATTCAGTTCATGGCAGCGCACTTCACCGGGCGTGGGCTGCACAATAGTCAGCCTGGCCGGGCTGTCAGCATTGTTGGTAAAGCGGCTGACAAAAAGGGTTTCACCCCCCAAAAACTTGCGCAGCAAGCCACGTAGCAAGCCACCGTTAAAAATGGCTTTCAGATCCAGGCGGGCATCCATGCTGGACATGGCATCGGCCTCGGTAATCACACTCTCACCAGGCTCCAGATCCATATCAATGTAGGAAAACGCCGCACCCCCTTTAATTTCAGTTTTCATTTATTGCTCCCCAAGTTCACTTTGCGTGTTTTCATTCAGGTCATCCTTTTCCCTGTTATCGTCCTGTGGCATTGCCGCCACCGCTTCCCTGACCTGCTCCTGCAAGGCCAGAAACTCCTTATCCAGATTGCGATAGTTGCCCTTTGAGTCCGCAATCATGGATTCCATGTTTTCGATTCTTTCTTGCGTGGCAGGATGGCTGCTTAACAGCGGCATGAGGTTATCAATCACTGCCTGACTGTCTTCATCTTCCAGCGCCTCACGCCGACGAGCCTCCTCTTCGATAATTTTTTCGAAGAACGACACTAGGCCATTGGGATTGATATTCGCTTTCTCCAGCAGATCAAAGCCGCGCTTGTCGGCGTCGGATTCGAAATCACGCGAGTAGCTTTGAGAAAGCAATAGTGGGGCAGCGGCACTAATCATGGCCATGATGCCGTTCACGTCTCCCACCAACGCTTGCACCGTCAGTACCAGCCCCGCTCTCGCCATGATCTGTCGCACACCATGTTGTTCAGTCACGTGGGCAATTTCATGGGCCAACACACCGAGCACTTCATCGGCATTTTCCGCGCGTAACAGCAGCCCGGAGTTCAGCACGATATAACCACCGGGTAAGGCAAAGGCATTCAGTTCGGAGTCATTGGCAATGTAGACGTTAAAGTCATAGCGGGAGGTATCTGCGCTTTCCAGCACCGGGGCGATAAGCGTTTGCAGTGAAGCTTTCGCGGCGTCAGTCTCGATCATGTTCTGGTTGATCTTGTACTGGGCAAGCGCACTTTCCCCAAGGGATTCTTCCCACTCAGCGGGCAAGGTCGGGGCAATCCACCCGGTAACCACATCCATATAAAGAATGAACAACAGCGGCACCGCCACCACCAGGCTTGCAACAGCACCCAACACGCTCCAGTTGAAAACGCGCAACCGACGAGCCCCCGCCACTTGGCGCGACAGGCCTTTGTGTTGTTGAAAATGCGGGTTCTTCAGTACGGAACGATCTGAGGTGTAAAGCTGCCAGTCGGGGTAATCAGGGTGCTCGAAAAATACCAGTCGATCGCTGGCACCTCCCAAGCGCGCCTTGACGCCAGCAAGGGGAAAGGCAACATTGCCTGCATCATTGCGGAAACGCACGGCACTGGCATCGATAGTGATGGTTCCAGATGCTTTTCCTTTGGCAAAAGCATCATGGAATGCGTGGCCCTCGACCTGTTGTGTCGTCACTTTTTCCTCCCTGAAAGTGCGTCAACGGCGGCAATCCGGTGCTGTAATGCCCTGCACCACCGCCTGGTTCGAGCGCCCTTTATAGAGAAAAGCCCCTCCTCCGTAAACCTTTATCATTATGAATAAGGTACGGAATTTCTATTAATGCAACCCTCAAGCGTGCTTGCCAGTCTCTTCTGTCATGGCAATCAAGCGAACGGCAGTCCCAGCCTCAGGCCCCAAAAGCATCACAAAAGAAGATCAATTCAAGTAATTTTTCTCCATTTTTATCAACTTTAAAGATACTAAAATACACCTCATTACCGATCAGGCATCTCCGCCTGATTGAAGGAGGTCACCATGATTAAGCTTCGCAACCGCAATGAACTGGGCCATGCCCGCCATGGCTGGCTGGATACGCGGCATCATTTTTCCTTCGCCAACTATTACGATCCAGACCGAATGCATTGGGGAGACCTGCGAGTATGGAATGATGACACCATTGCCCCGCAAACCGGCTTCCCTGCGCATTCACACCGGGAGATGGAAATCATCACCTACGTGCGCAAGGGCGCTATCACCCACAAGGACAGCCTGGGCAACACCGGGCGAACCGAAGCGGGCGATGTGCAGGTGATGTCTGCAGGTACCGGCATTACGCATAGCGAGTACAACCTGGAGGACACGGAGACAGAGATTTTCCAGATCTGGATTCTGCCCAATGCCACCGGGATTGAACCTGGCTGGGGCACTCGGCCTTTCCCGAAAGGCAGCCGTGCGGGCGCGTTTGAAGTGCTGGCCAGTGGCTATGACACGGATAACGACGGACTACCGATTCATGCCAACGCACGAGTGGTGGCGGCAACCCTGAATCAGGGCCAACTCACCGAGTACCCTCTGGAAGCGGGGCATCATGCCTACCTGGTTCCCGCTAAAGGCCGTGTTCGCGTGAACGGCGTACTGGCTGAAACCGGCGACGGCCTGGCCATCCGCGATGAAACCGTGTTGGTGGTGGAGGCAGAAGCCGACAGCGAGGTCGTTCTGGTAGAAACGGCATAATGGCACAGGGCTCTCCCGCAGAGCCCTGTGACTCAAACTCTCCCCCCTTCCCTGAAAACAGACTTGGCACGGTTCCCGCTTGTCTCCTATCACTGACCTTGAGTCGTGGTTTCAAGGAGGGAACATGCTACCGCTGATTGTGCCCATTGGTGCCGTACTGCTGGGGGTGGCGCTGTTGCTGCTGGGCAGCGGGCTACTCAATACCCTGCTGGCGGTGCGCGGCAGCCTGGAAGGCTACAGCGACAGCTCGCTGGGCTTGATCATGTCTGGCTACTTTCTCGGCTATTTCTCCGGCACCTTTGCCGCACTGCCCCTGATTCGCCGTGTCGGACATATCCGTGCCTTTGCCATGTGTGCGGCGCTGGCCGCCTGCTCTGCCTTGCTGCATGTGATGTTTGTGGAGCCCTGGGTGTGGATGGCCCTGCGGGTGATGAATGGTTTTGTGCTGGTGATTCTCTACACCGTGGTGGAGAGCTGGCTGAACGGGCAGACGCCGGCGGAGCAGCGTGGCCGGGTGTTTGCGGTGTACATGGCGGTGAACCTGGGCGCACTGGCCGCCGCGCAACAGCTGTTGCGACTGGAATCGGCCATGTCGTTCATGCTGTTTGCGGTCGCAGCTATGCTGATCAGCGTGAGTCTGGTGCCGGTAACCTGGACGCGCTTTGCCCAACCGCCGGTGGAAACCGTAACCCGGCTGCGCTTCAAGGCACTCTATAAAGCCGCCCCCGTGTCGGTAGCTGGTGCCTTGCTTTCGGGCCTCGCCATGGGGGCTTTCTGGGGGCTGGGGCCGGTGTATGCCAGCCGCGCTGGGCTGGACAGTGGCAGTGTGGCCACCTTTATGAGCATGGCCATTCTCGGCGGAGCACTGTTTCAGTATCCCCTCGGGCGCTACTCCGATACCCATGACCGTCGTACGGTTCTGATGGTGATCTGCCTGGCTGCCGCCGGGGCCGCCGGGCTGGTGTGGTTGTCGAGCAGTGTGCCGGTGTTGTTGTATCTGGCTATCGGCATTTACGGCGGCCTGGCGTTCTGTGCTTACCCGGTAGCGTTGGCACATATGATCGATCGGCTGGACTCGGATCAGATTCTGTCTGGCGGCAGCAGTGCGCTGTTTCTGCATGGTGTCGGGGCGGCGGTTGGCCCCGCCCTGGCGGGCCTGCTCATGGAATTGCTGGGCGCCCGCTCACTGCCACTGTACTTTGTGATCATGCAGGTCGCGCTCGCACTCTATACCCTTATGAGACTGCATGTTTTGCGCGAAGATCTCTCCGATCACTCCAGCCACTTTGTGCCCATGGTGCGCACATCACAGGTAGCATTGGAAATGATTCCGGAGGAGGACACAGAAGAAGACGCAGAAACGGCAACGCCGCCGTCCTCCGTCAGCCAGACAGAACAATCCCCAGATTAACCCGCCTTGCAGGAACGGACGTTCCGCCGTGATTCGTGCAGGTTTCGCGGCGGAACCGCCGCTCCCACCGGCAAGCAATGCGCTGAATAACAGAACCTTCGCTTTTGACTTTCGCAACTCGAAACTCGCTTCTCGTCACTCATCACCCGGTTTATTACCCCGCCAGTGCTCGGATCGCCTGCGGGCAGGCTCCTACGGAAAACACCGCAATCCCGGCTCCACAAAACCTCCCGCAATGTCTCTCGCCAGAGTTGGCACGGTTTACGCAGTATTAGGGGTAACCAACGACAGAAATGCCGTTATCACCATTATGAATAACCTGAGAACAATGCGAGGGGTAACCCCATGGATTCTGCATCTATCAAAGACCTGATGAGCACCCGTTATGCCCAGATCACTCCCGACATGCCGGTGGTTGAAGCCTCCAGCAACCTGATCAAGCAGGACATGCTGGGCAGCCCGGTAACCGACGAAGCAGGCACCCTGGTGGGTTGGATCAGCGAGCGGGAATGCCTGCAGGCCGCGCTACAGGTGGTGTATCACAACCAACGGGTGGCTACGGTGAAAGACCTGATGCAAAGCGAAGTACTGACGGTATCGCTGGATAGCGATGTACTGTCGCTGGCCCAGCAGATGCTCAATGCCAAGCCGAAGATTTACCCTGTGGTGGATGCCGACAACAAGGTGCTTGGCGTCATCAGCCGCCGCCACATTCTCAATATGCTGGATCAGAAACTGGCCGAACTGAGCAAGAAAGCCAGCTGAGCGGCCTCTTTGTGCATCATTTTGGGTCACAAAATGATGCACCATAAGGCATCACTCCTCTGTGCTCGCGGGAATCAGGCAAACGGAGCGAGGCGCCCACAACCTGGCTGCAGGCGCGTTGTCTTTGTGGGAGCGGCGGTTCCGCCGCGATGTTCGCGTCTGCTTCGTTTCGCGGCCGAACGGCCGCTCCCACAGCTAGCAGCAGTGGGGCCGGCTTACTGCGGATAGCCGGTAAAGGGCTCCGCACTTTTGCCTTCCAGCACATAACCCGCGGTGCCGTATTCGGTATCCTGGCTGGAGACTTTCAATGTGCCTTCTAACCACATGGCATCCACCGCCAGATCCAGTGGCACGCCCCGCCCTTCCATCTTCACCAGAATAATCTGGTTGCGCGGCGGCGGCGGCGTATGAATGCAGGCGCCGAAATACGGCACCAGCAAAAATTCCCGTACATACTCCTCATCGCCATCCAGGGGAACACCGTAACCGGGAATACGCACAGCAGTATTATCCAGTGATTGTTTGAGCGGGGCTTCGCGCCAGGCCTTGTCGATGGCATCCATCATCCTCTCGCCCTTGTCATCACCGTCTTCGATACTTTCCGGCTCCTCGTCACCGTAGATTTCCTCGAACAGGGCACCGTAGACCTTTTGCGGCTCGTACCCTGCTGGCACCAGGTCATCCCATTCCAGCTCACGTGCCGCCATGGCGTGAACACTGAGAGTCAGACAAAACAGGAGGATCAATACACGCATGTCAGTTCCTTGGTGTCAGGCCATCGGCCAGACTGTTACGGAAGGCTTTCTCTGCCGGGATTAACCCGGCCAGAGACCCGGCAACAAGAATAGCGGCTACGGCAGGCAACTCGCGCAGGGCCAGAAAATGCTCCGGCAAACGCAGGGACCACTCTACCAGCGCCAGTGGAGCCAGGCCCCACTGGGCCACAAACAACACCAGCAGCCCGAGCAGGCACCCCATCACCGTCAGGCACAGGCTCTCGCCGACAATGATGCCGTACACGGCCCACCGGCCAGCGCCTGCGGCCCGCAGTACTGCCAGCTCATGACGCCGCCCCTCCAGGGCCGCCAGCACCGTGGATACCAGCACCAGCAAAGCCACCACCAGCACCGCCAGCGAGGTGGCGCGCAGGGCATTTTCGCCGGCGGCGGTAATTCGCCACAGCCGCTGCAATTGCACACCGGGAATTATGGCGCTGAGCGGTTCGGGCTTGTAACGCGACAACTCCCTTTGCAGGCTCAATACTGCGGTGCGCCGTGTGAGCCCCAGCATCACCGCATTCACCGAATCGGGTTTGTCCGCTTGCTGGCCGGGCAGCGGAGGCATCCCGGAGAGGAAAGCGCCGCCATTGTGGATGGCCGCCATGCCGGCAAGGGAAATATGCAGACTCTGATCCACCGGGGTCCCGGTGGGAGCCAGCACGCCAACCACAGTAAAGGGATGGTTATCGTGCTCGACGATGGCCGGACCGCTTGCCCCATGGGCAAGCACCACTTTGTCTCCCTGCTGGTAATTCAGCTGGCGCGCCACAGCACTACCCAATACCACCTGATCTGCGCCGACAAACCATTCGCCCTGCTGCAGAGCCAGCGCCTGATCACGACCATATCGGTAGTGAGTCAAATAGGCCTCATTGGTGGCCACCACTGGAAAACCGCGATGGGAATCACCAAGGGCAATAGGAATCCACCACTTCACATCCGGGTGTTGCGCCAGATGCTCCACGGTTTGCCAGCGAATACCGGCGGTAGGATCACTGAGCCGGAAGACGCTGTAGAGCAGGATATTCATGGGCCCGCCACGGGCACTGACAATCAGGTCGATACCTGACACCGTGCTGGCAAAGTTGGCGCGCACCTGATGGCGCACCCGGTCGATGCCCACAATCATCAGCACGCTCAGGGCAATGGCGGCCACGATCAGTAGCGCCGAGGTCCGACGGGTTCGCAATGACGCCAGTATCACCTTAGGCAGCATGGTCGCCCTCCCCGTTCAGGCTGGCAAAACTCACACTGCGCTGGAAATGCCCGGCCACCTGGTTGTCGTGGCTGACCATCAGCAAGGCGCTGCCGGATTGCTCACACAGTTCGCACAGCAGGTTCAGCAGAACATCGCGGCTATGGTTATCCAGCGCAGAGGTCGGTTCGTCTGCAATGATCAGTTCAGGTTTGCCGAACAGGGCACGGGCCGCCGCCACCCGCTGCTGCTGACCAAAGGAAAGTTGCCATGCCGGTAACGCCGACGTCTGAGGGTCCAGCCCCAGTCGCTGCAGCAATGCCCGTGCGACCTGCTGGCGCTGCGCTTTGCTGCGTGCCCCTTCCCGCTCACAACGCCGCTTCGAGAAACCGGCGCTGAGGGTCACATTGTCCACCGCATTGAGATACGGCAGCAGATTGAAGGCTTGAAAGATCACCCCGAGATGATCAGCCCGGAACGCATCCCGACGTCGCTGCGACAAGGCAGAAAATGCCTGCCCGGCCACCTGGATAGATCCGTGCGGCACCGGGCGAATGCCCGCTACCAAAGACAGCAAGGTGCTCTTGCCACAGCCGCTGGGTCCGTGCAGCAGCACCCGCTCGCCCGCTTCAAGAAAAAAGTCGGACACACGAAGGAAGGGATGGTCTTGCCCAGGATGACAATATTTCAGATCGTGCAGATGCAGCACCACATTTACTCCAGTGGGATGCGAGGATTACCGGGGGCAAGTCGCTGAGCATTTTGACCCGAGGGTAACAGCAACACCACCTCGGTGGTCAGGCTGGAAAAGGTGTTCAGAAAAGGCAGGAATAGCACGTTCAAGCCATCGGGTTGCTGACAGATAAAGCTCCACTCTGCTTCCACATCCTGATGTTCGTCATGATGATCATCGTGCGCGTCATGCTCGTGAGCTTCGTGGTTTTCATGATCATGGCGGTGGTTGTGCCCCTCGGGAAACAGCTGCTCCACCGTGGTTTGCACGGCGCTGACCACTTTACAGTCTGCCCGCGAAGCGGGAACCGGAGGGGTAATCTGAGCCAGCCTCTGTGCATAGCGTACACGGGCGGCGGCATCACCCGGTGGTTGTGTTGTGCCGAGAATGTCCATCAGGGGCGCACGGAACGTCACGGTCAGATTTTGCTCTTCCAGCACCACTGCGGCTTGGGCCAGACCGTGCTGATGCACACCGGCGGCGGAAGCCGACAGACTGACCACCAGCAACAAGGCGGCCAGGCCACTAAACGGCACAGCGTTGTTTAGACGTGTCATCATGTCCCTCACAGTTCCTGCAAGCCCGAATATTCCCCAGATGAGTCACTACCAAGCATACTCCGACCAGACTGGTGAGCACGGGTTCCCACAAGGTGCCGTGCATTGCGCCTTCAAGCACCGCCAACAGACATAAACCTGCCAGCGCCAACAAGCCCGGCAACAAGACCCTCAGGCGGCGGTGACGTCGATACCCGGCACCAATGGCCAGCGCGCTGACAGGCACAATAAAGGCCAGCATGGTGAGGTGAAAGATTTCATCCACATGACCAAAGGCGGACAGCAAGCCGATGGCGAATAACCCCGCCACACTGGCCACACAGTGAATCATGCAAATACCGGACAGGGCGATGGCCGCCATATCCAGACGTGAACGTAACATGGTTGTCTCCCGTCAGGGGTGAATCAGGACGCCACGCAGCGGGCGCAGCGTCCGTGGACTTCCAGCAGAGGCTCCTGCTGGATCACGAAGCCGAGATCATCCAGGGTGTGTTCCAACTCACTCACCGCCGCGCCGGCCATGGGGGTTTCCTGCACGCCGCCACACTCATCACAGAGCAGAAAGACCGTGCCCTTGTGCCCGTGATGACAAGTGATGTGATCGCAGGCCAAGTACTGGTTGGTGGAACTAAGCCGGTGCACCAGGCCCTGTTGCACCAGAAAATCCAGTGCCCGGTAGATGGTGGGCGGCTGGGCATTGCCCTGGTAGCGGGCCTTGAACTGATCCAGCAACTGGTAAGCGCTTTGCGGGCCTTGCTGTTGCAGTAACAGATCCATGACCTGTTTGCGTTGGGGAGTCATCCGCACACCCTGCTCACGGCACTGCTGCTCGGCGCTGGCCAGAATGCGATCGGTACGACTCATCACTACACCTCTAGATATCCAATGTGACCAGCAAACGCTGCTGGCCGGGAGACAGGGACGGGGACCGGTGGACCACGCCCGATCCGGGATTATCCCGCCAGGTGTCTCCTTTGAACAGGGCGACTTGCCCGGTGGCCAGCTGCGCCACCTGTTCCGCCGCAACGCGACCGTATTGATCTTCTCCCGGCGTCAGCAGGCCGGCTGGCACCACATTGCCGGGCAGCCACTCGCTGCCGGGGCCGCCGTAGGTGCACAGCAAACGCACCGGAATGCGGTCCACATGAAAGCGCGGGCACATGGGTTTTGTCAGAGCCATGACTCGCAATCCCACTTCCTCTACACCGAACAGGCACGCAGTCATGTCTGCCAACAGGAACAGGTCATCACGCAATGGCTGGTAGTGATCACCGGGCAGGCTGCGATTCAGGGCAGCGTCCAGGTCCGCCACGGGCAACCAACTCTTGATGGCAATCCGTTCATCGCAGGCTTGGGCGACCAGTTGCGGAGAAAGCGGGTCCGGGCGATCCCAGACCGCCACTTGCACCTCATCGGACATGATGTCCGCCAGCACCACCGGCTCCTTGCTACAGGAATACTCTTGCTGCGACGGTGTAAGCGGTAGCGACTGTGCAGCCTGTGTCATCGGGAAAGCATTCATCCTGCCATCTCCCATTGCGGGAAGGGGTCAGCAAGCTGCTCCCATACCGCCTTGCCCTGCAGCATTTCGTCTTCCGAAAGCAGACAGGCATCCAGCGCCTGGCGAGTGGCCTCCGGCTGCAAATTGTGGCCAATGAAGACCAGCTCCTGGCGCATGTCACCAAAGGGTTCCTGCCATTTCTCCATGATCATGGCACGGTACTCCGGGTCCTCCGGCCAGTGCTTTTCCGGCACCGTTTTCCAGAACAGTCCCGCCGGGCCATGGTGAACAATGTCACCGGCCTGACTCCAGTTACCGGCAAATTGAGGACGTGTTGCCAGCCAGAAGAATCCCTTGGAGCGCAGCAGGGTGCCGTGGGGCCAGGCCTGTTGCAGCAAATCCCAGAAGCGTTGCGGATGAAACGGTCGGCGAGCTTCATAGGTGAAACTGCTGATGCCGTACTCTTCCGTTTCCGGCAGGTGCTCCCCGCGCATTTCCTTTAGCCAGCCCGGCGCCTGCTGGGCCTTTTCGAAATCGAACAGCCCGGTATTGAGCGCCGCTTCCAGCGGGGCCTTGCCGTGACGGATAGGAACAATGCGGGCATCCGGGTTGAGCAGCCGCAGGGTGGCCGTGAGCATCTCCAGATCACGCTCGCTGACCAGATCCGTTTTGCTGATCAACAGAACGTCGCAAAACTCCACCTGCTCCACCAGCAAATCCACCACATTGCGCTGGTCTTCCTCACCCAGGTTTTCCGCTTCCTGCTGCAGGTTACGGGTGCTGCGATAGTCACGCAGGAAATTCACCGCATCCACCACCGTCACCATGGTATCCAGACGGGCAATGTTGGAAAGGCTGATGCCCTCTTCGTCTTCGAAGGTGAACGTTTCTGCCACCGGCAGGGGCTCGGAAATGCCTGTGGACTCGATCACCAGATAATCAAAACGGCCATCACGGGCCAGGCGATCCACTTCCAGCAACAGGTCTTCGCGCAGTGTGCAACAGATACAGCCGTTGCTCATTTCCACCAGTTTTTCTTCCGCGCGATTAAGCGACACATCCTGATTCACCAGCGCCGCATCGATATTGATTTCGCTCATGTCGTTGACGATCACAGCGACACGCAGCCCTGCTCTGTTGTTGAGAATATGGTTTAGCACCGTGGTCTTGCCTGCACCCAGAAACCCGGAGAGCACGGTAACGGGCAACTGGCTTGGCAGATTGGCTTGTGGGCTTGTCATGGCTTATCCGGTTCGTTGATGGACAAAATGGCGTTCGTTTTGCTCGAGCCGGGCTTTTACCTCGGCACAATACTCTGTGGTGGGACGGGCCAGCAGCCGACGCAGGCCAATGGGCTCACCGGAAACTTTGCAATAACCGTAGTCACCGTTCTCCAATCGTCTTAGCGCCGCGCGGATCTTGCCCAACAGGCGTTGTTGACGCCCCATGAACCTTAGCTGGTGTCGGCAGGACTCTTCCTCTACCGCCGCATCCAGAGGATCGGCCTGCAGCGGCGTCTGCAGGTGCTGCATGGCACGCCGGATCTCCAAATCACATTCACTGGCCTGTGACAGCAGACGTTCACGGAAGAAAGCCCGCTGGGCGGCATTCATGTATTTGGACGCCGGCATCTTCAGCAGTGCGTTTTCACTGATAGTGCGTGGCATGATAGCCTCCCTTTTGTGATATGTTATAACATATCAATTGAAGACGACAACCATGCCGGAGAATGATCATGAGTTTCCCGCTCCCCGCCTCCTATACCGAGTGGCAACACTGCATAACGGAGATCTGCGGAATCCCTCTCACTGCCGACTTCATTCAGCAAAGACTGATGGCTCTCGACAATCAAAATGACCACATGACCCGCAAATTCATCGAGTTGTCCGGCCACTCGCACTGGCAGCAAACCCAGACCTGGTTCCGCCGGGCACTGTCAGAACGGCAGCAGGCCTGCTAGGCGGGCCACCGGAAGAGCTACCTACTGACCACCGCGACAGAAGAATTCACAATGCAGTCAGATGCCAGCAACAGCCTCTTGATCAAGGGTGCCACCGTCATGCTTCCCAGTGGCCCTGCCGTTACCGACGTGGCCTGTGAGAATGGCCGCATCATTGCCATTGGTGAGCCTTTCCGGGCAGCAACCACCCTGCAGGCCCACGGCCTGCACCTGTTGCCTGGCGTGGTGGATTCCCAGGTACACTTTCGCGAACCGGGCATGACCCACAAGGAAACCCTGGAAGCCGGTACCCGTGGCGCGGTGCTGGGTGGCGTGACCAGCGTGTTCGAAATGCCCAACACTCAACCGCTGACCCTCTACGCGGAGGATCTTCAGGCGAAGATATCTATCGCTGAACGGGATGCCTGGTGCAACTATGCTTTTTATATGGGGGGATCAGCGGCAAACGCCGATCAGCTGGCAACACTGGAGCGCATGCCGGGCTGTTGCGGCGTCAAAATTTTCATGGGCAGTTCTTTCGGCGATCTGCTGGCCGACACCGATGCCGTGCTTCGCACTATCCTCAGTCATGGCCGCCGCCGTGTGGCCGTGCACGCTGAGGACGAGGCGCGCTTGGTGTCCAGACGCCACCTAGCCGAAGAAGCAGCTCACCCCTCAGCCCACCCCCTGTGGCGAGATGAACAAAGTGCCCTGATCGCGACCCGGCAAATTGTTGCCCTTGCTGCTGAAACCCGACGCCCCCTGCATGTGCTGCATATTTCTACGGCTGAGGAGATGGCATTCCTGCAACAGTACAAATCCCGGGTATCGGTAGAAGTCTTGCCACAGCACCTCACCCTTACTGCCCCGGAGTGCTACGAACGCCTTGGCACTCTGGCTCAGATGAACCCACCCATTCGAGATAAGCGCCACCAGGACGCCCTTTGGAAAGCGGTGAATAACGGTATCGTGGATGTCATCGGCAGCGATCACGCCCCGCACACCCGCGAGGAAAAGCAACGCCCCTACCCTGACTCGCCCAGTGGCATGACTGGCACACAGACACTGCTTCCCTTGATGCTCAATCACGTGAATGCGGGACGGCTGACACTGTCTCGGCTGGTGGATCTGGTCTGTGCCGGCCCGGCACGGCTCTTTGGCATGGCAGGAAAAGGACGGATCGCAGTGGGTTACGATGCGGACCTGACCCTGGTAGACATGCAAAAACGGCAGGCCGTTGATGACCGTAAGCTTGCTTCGCCGCCAGGATGGAGTGCTTTTGATGGCATGATGCTTCAAGGTTGGCCCACCACCACCATTATTGCCGGCACCGTAGTGATGAGTGAAGAAGAAGTTATCGGACAGCCCTCAGGGAAAGTCATCGACTTTTTTTGATGCCGAGCCATCCTCACGTTCCCTCCACCGATGGCGATAATGATGGCAAGCCCAATGCAGGAACCCGGCCCATGACACCACCTGCCAGAACAACTCCGGGCCGGAGCTTGATCCATTGCTGGTAGAAGGCGATTTGCAGATTGGCGTCACCGTAATGGATTCCGGCCTGCCCGTTTTGCAGACCACGCTGACAAAAACATTCGCCGTCACCGTTCCGGTTACCGGCCCCGGTAACCCACGCATACAGCCAATCGGCGAGGGTGGCAGCCTCCCGGCTATGGGACTGCTGTTACTTCTCTCACTTGGCCTGATTCGACGCCGCTAGTCCCATCTGCCCAGAGCGCGCCGCGCTCTGGGCTCTCTTTCTTTACGATCTCCAAACCCCCTTAGTGTTGCTCAATACGATCCAACGCCTGCACTCTGGGTAATTCCTGCCCACTAAAGAGTTGTTGCTGGAGACGGGCCAACTCAGCCTCCTGATCTTGTTCAGCCAACCCGCTATCCAGAATGGATTGCCGCTGCGTGCGGTATACCTGATAACGGCTATCCCATTCCGCCCGTGCTGCATCCAGAGCCTCCATACGGTCAGCTGCAGCGGCCCCGAAATGTTGCTCGCGCAGAACCCGAATCTCCGCCTCACTGGCACCCTGCTCCCTCAACACCTCCGTTTTTTCTGCCAGTCGCACCGGTGCCTGGGTGTCTTGCATCATGCTTTGCATCTCTTGCGGCAAGGACTGCGACAACTGCATCAATCGTTGCTGCTGGGCTACCTGATCCAGTGTCGGATCATCCAGAATAGCCTGACGATCTGCCATGTAACGGTCGTAAGCCATATCCAGCCCATAGAACGCATCTGCCGCTTCCGGGCCGAGATACGCTTGCTGCATGGCATGCCGCTGTCGCACAGCCTCGCGAATACCCTCAGGAGAACCGTCATGGGGCGGCAACGCTATCATGGCTTCCCCCAACGCCAGGTACTGTTGAAAGAGCTGCCAGGCGTTATCCGCAGCCAAGGGCGGGAGAGTCTCATTAAGATAGCGAGCCAGTCGCGCCTGACAATCGGCCAGTGATTCCTCGCCCTGGGTAGAAAGAAAATAATCAAATACCAACCGCAGATCCGGAGAGATCACCAGCTCCCCCTGCTCAGTGACTTGCAGCTGGCCATCCACCTGAGTACCGGTTAACGAATCGGGAGCCTCCCGAAGAGTCTGCGCATGAGCCAGAGCGGCGCCGAAAGACGCCTCGGGTACCGAACGGTTGTGAGTTGTCAGAGAAGCGTGTGTGCGGGTTTCATCAGGCAAGGCTACCGGAGCCGGAGCATCAGGCTGCAGAGACCGCCACCCCAACGCCGCCAATCCCAGCACTGCCAACAAGCCTAAAGACAATGTTATCCGCGACATGATGTTCTCCTTTTTATGTCATGCCCGGCGTCGGAGTCGTTCTTCTCTAATCCTCCAGCGCCATCAAACGACTGAAGAAAGGCGAAGCCAGCATGGCTTCCCAATCCTCACGATTGCCGAGCATGCTCACACACAAGCGCGACATCACGGCGATGTAGCGCGGCATGTCCGTGTGCTCTGCCTCGGCACAGAACTGGTACCCCAAATGTTCAATTCCCTGCACCAGGGTTTTTAGCGCCAGCACATCTGCCGGTGTCCGGCCATGTTGCACCATCGCCTCATGAAGAATGTTTACGATGCGATCATTGTGCGCATCACGATGCCGGGACACAGGAGATGACAGATCGTGTAGCTCCCGGAAACGGGTTGTCATCAACGGCCCCAGAGAACGCCCCCAGTTCAGATAACCACTCAACGCAATGGGCAGATAATCGTAAAAGGCCTTTTGTGGCTGGGCGAACACCTTGACGAACAAGCCTTCCACTTCAGCGTTGCAGGCGGTGACAATCTCCTCGATCACCTCTGGCACCGACGCGAAATACTTGTAGAACGTCGGGCGTGATACCCCTGCTTCCTTCAGAATCCGCTGCACCGTGGTGCCATGAGAACCCTGCTCGCCATACACCGCACGGGCAGCCAATAAAATTCGCGCCCGGGTTTCTTCCGCTTTTCCCGTTTTGCCCGGAGGGCGTCCCCGGCGTGGTGCCGCACCTTCACTCATTACTACCCACCAATATTAACAGCATTGTTAGTTTACTGATTTCCTTCGATATCGCCACCAGCACGCCCCACCCTCATATCACTCGCAATATAGCGCTTTATTCCTAGTCGACTGTTTATCACTTCAGATCGTGATCGTTATAACCATTTAATATTAACATTAGTGTTAACTTTTAATTTCGAGTGCCGTAAGGTGTCCTCACCCCCTGACCAGGGAGGCTCGGCGTAGAAACGGCAGTACCGTCGATAACAATAACGAGCCAGGTATAACGCTATGACAATACCAACAAGGGCCCCCTTGCGGGCACTCAGTCTTACCCTGTTCCTGTTAAGCCTTTCCATCAGCATGCCTGCACAGGCTGGCTGGTTCGACTGGCTGTTCAAGGATACCTACACCGAAACCCGTTACCCCATAGTGCTAAGCCATGGGCTGTTCGGTTTCGATGATATCGCCGGCTACAACTACTGGTACCGCATACCCGAAGAACTGCGCCGCAGCGGGGCGGAAGTTTATGTAACCCAGGTCGCGGCGGCCAACAGCACCGAAGTGCGAGGCGAGCAGCTTGCCCGACAAGTCGAGGATATTCTGGCCGCCACCGGTGCCGAAAAAGTGAACCTGATTGGCCACAGCCATGGCGGCCCCACCGTTCGCTATGTGGCATCGGTGTACCCACAATACGTAGCTTCCGCGACTTCTGTTGCCGGGCCGCATACTGGCGCTCGCATGGCCGACGTGCTGCTGGGTGTCCAGCAGGCCCTACCTCTGACTGCCGACGTCATCGGAGAGATCGTCAATGCTGCCGTCGGTTTTCTGGATCTGATCTCCAGCGGCGGTTATGACCAGGATTCACTGGCTGCCCTGTATTCACTATCCACCCCCGGCAGCACAGAATTCAACAGCCACCACCCGGAAGGCCTGCCCGAGCAAGCCTGTGGAGAAGCCCCGGAGCAAGCCAGTAACGGAGTTCGCTATTACTCCTGGTCCGGAGCCAAACCGTTAACCAACATCCTGGATATCAGTGATGCTGGAATGGGCTTGCTCGCCCTGCTCTATCTTGGCGAAAAGAATGATGGCCTGGTCTCCAGCTGTTCCAGCCATCTGGGCCTGGTGATTCGCGATGACTACCGGATGAACCATCTGGATGAAGTCAACCAGATCGCCGGCCTTACCAGCCCCTTCGAAACCAACCCGGCGACCGTATTTCGCCAACACGCCAACCGGCTGAAGAACCGGGGGCTATAGAACAGATTCACATGGGAGAGCTTGAGGGCACCACAAGGTGCCCTTTTTTTGCTTTCCTCGCGGATTGGCATGAGCGGAGTAAGAATGCCAAGACTGCTGACAGGCTTCTTCGCAGCGGAACCACCACTCCCACACAGGCTTGCCACGACGTAAAGGTCTTGTGGGAGCGGCGCTTCCGCCGCAATGTGTCTTGCTTTGCGTCGCAATCACAACATCCCCCTCTTTTTTTGTTTTCCATTGCAACCCTTTATGCGCTTTTCGGTCATAGAATCATCACTGGCATTGCCCTGCACCAGGCAAGATACTGTCAGGCTGATTTGTTTTTCTTGACCTCAACCTTGATTGAGGATTTAGGGTCGAATTGACCTTGTGCGTTTGCAGGACCTGGAGAGACCATGAACCCCGTTGAACAACCGGCCACCCGTCGTGAGTGGCTGGGCTTGGCCGTTTTGATGTTGCCGACCGTATTGCTGGCACTGGACATGACCGTGCTGCACCTGGCCGCGCCGCATCTGAGTGCCGACCTGCAACCCACCAGCGCCGAACTGCTGTGGATACTGGATATCTACGGTTTCATGATCGCTGGCTTTCTGGTGACCATGGGCACGCTGGGAGATCGCATCGGCCGACGCAAACTGTTGCTGGCAGGCGCAACGGCATTTGGTGCCGCCTCTGCGCTGGCGGCCTTTGCCACCAGCGCAGAAATGCTGATCGCCAGTCGCGCCGTACTGGGCATTGCCGGTGCCACCCTGATGCCCTCAACGCTCTCTCTGCTGCGCAACATGTTCCAGATGGAACAGGAGCGGACGCTGGCCATCACCGTCTGGATGACCGGGTTTATCGTCGGCAGTGCCATCGGCCCGCTAGTGGGTGGTGCCCTGCTCGAGTATTTCTGGTGGGGCTCGGTTTTCCTGTTGGGTGTCCCGGTCATGGTCTTGCTGTTGATCTGCGGGCCACTACTGTTGCCGGAATTCCGTGATGACGAAGCCGGCCAACAGGACTGGACCAGCGCCCTACTGTCCGTGGCCATGGTATTGGCAGTGATCTACGGTCTGAAAGAGATGGCACGTAATGGTGTGGCGGCACTGCCGCTGCTCGCGATTATGCTTGGTCTGATCATCGGCGTGATCTTTGTGCGTCGCCAGAAACGATTGGCAGACCCGATGTTTGATATGTCGCTGTTTGCCAACCGCATGTTCAGCACCTCGGTAAGCGCCATGATGCTGACGATCCTGGCATTGTCCGGTGCCTGGCTGATGGTGTTCCAGTACCTGCAAGGCGTGCTGGATTTGTCACCGCTGCAGTCCGGGTTGGTCATGTTGCCACCGGCAGTGGTCCAGACTCTGGCATCCCTGCTGATACCTCGCCTGGCCGGTAGCATCCCCCGCTGGAAGCTGGTCAGCATTGGCCTGGTGATGGCCTCCATCGGCCTGTTGTTACTGTTGCCGGTACAGAATCCCTCGCACATCCCGCTGCTGATTGTGGGCATGACCATCATGGGCATCGGCGTTATGCCCATGATGATTCTCGGCACCGACATGGTGGTCAGTGCCGCCCCGCCCCGCAAAGCAGGAGCGGCTTCAGCTACTTCGGAAACCGCCACGGAGCTGGGAATGGCACTGGGCATTGCGGTCATCGGCAGTATCGGCGCAGCGGTGTATCGCGCTCATATGCTGACTGCCATGCCCAAGGCGCTGCCGGACAACCTGTCACTGGCGGCGGGCGACACATTGGGTGGGGCAGTAGGCGCCGCGGCCGAGCTACCCGCAGAGACCGCCGAAGCGCTGATCAGCGCAGCCAAAGCGGCGTTCAATCTGGCGCTGCACACCAATTCCGCTATTGGCGCAGTGATTCTCGCCCTAACCGCAGCGCTGGTGGCCATCCTGCTACGCAACACCTCAACGCCCACCGATGATGACAGCGAGAAGCCCGAGGAAGCATGCATCAACGTGGCGAATGGATAGCGATTGAGACTCCCTGGGAACGCAGGGGGGATCACCCTCCTTGCTCTATAACCGGAGTGCAGAATGCGTTCCGGGCATTCAATCCCTAAGAGAAGACAGGTCGGCCACTTTTCCGGCTCTGCCAACCTGTCCCATGCGCTGTTAAACCAGCAGTTAAACAGGCTGTAGGAGTCCCACTTGAGGGACGAACCGCGCGCAACGCGGAAAGCCCAGCATCCATGTATTTAACCGGATTAATAATCACACCACGCCAGGGCTTTAGGCGGCACTTTTTATTCCATTGCCTGCGGAGTCGATCCACCTTGCACCACAGGTCAGAGTTTTCTTACCCGCCGGTTCTTGCCCTTGATCTTGCCACCCATCAAACGCTGTAACGCCAGCTCAGCGCTGTCACGCTCGATAGCCACATAGGCCTGATAGTCGGTAACCGTAATCTTGCCAACCTGATTACCCGGGATACCCGCATCACCGGTGAGCGCACCCAGAATATCGCCGGGGCGCAGCTTGTCCTTTCGCCCCGCAGCAATACACAGAGTAATGGTGGGCGGCAGCATGGCATCGCCTTCGCGGGGCTTGAGGCTGGACACCGGGTGCCAGTTGAGGGGTTCACCCTGCAACTCCTCAATGGCCATGGCCCGACGGCTCTCTCTGGGAGCCACCAGATTAATCGCCAGTCCTTTTTCCCCTGCCCGACCGGTGCGCCCAACCCGATGGATATGGGTTTGCGGATCGTGGGATAGCTCGGCATTGATCACCATATCCAGGTTATCAATATCCAGCCCACGGGCGGCCACGTCGGTGGCCACCAATACCGAAAGACTGCGGTTGGCGAACAAGGTAAGCACTTCATCGCGCTCACGTTGTTCAAGATCACTGTTCAAAGCGCGTGCGGACAGCCCTCGGCGGCACAACTGACCCACCACATCGTTGCACTGCTGTTTGGTCACACAGAACACCACACAACTGGTGGGACGAAAGCAGGCTATGGCATCCGCCACCGCTTCATAACGCTGCAGCGGCTCAACCTCATAGAAACGTTGTTCGATGCGGCTGTTGTCATGCAGGGCTTCCACCTCCACATGCTCAGGTTCACGCATGAACGTTTCCGCCAGCTGCTTAATACCCGCAGGGTACGTGGCCGAGAACAGCATGGTCTGGCGTCGGGATGGCGTCTGGCGAATCACCTGGGCGATATCGTCGTAAAACCCCATGTCGAGCATACGGTCGGCTTCATCCAGCACCAGAGTATTCAGGCCATCCAGGCTCAGGGTGCCTTTGCTCAGGTGCTTGAGCACCCTGCCCGGTGTGCCCACCACCACTTGCGCCCCATGCTCCAGCGAGCCAATTTGTGGGCCGATCGGCTGGCCACCACACAGGGTCAGCACCTTGATGTTACCCGCGCCACGCGCCAACCGCCGGATCTCCGCGGCCACCTGATCCGCCAGCTCCCGAGTCGGGCACAGTACCAATGCCTGGCAACCGTAATAGCGAAGATTCAGTGGATGCAGCAAACCAATACCAAAAGCCGCCGTCTTGCCGCTGCCCGTGCTGGCCTGGGCAATCACATCATGGCCTTTCAGCAGCAACGGCAGGCTCGCCGCCTGCACCGGGGTCATACTGGCGTAGCCAAGGGTATCCAGGTTGGCAAGCATGTCAGCCCCAAGGGGCAGCGAAGAAAACAGGGAGTCAGTCACGGCAAGGCTCAAGTGGCAGGAATTCAGAGATGCAGTGTAACAACAGTTGGGCCCAAGCGAGCGCACTGATTATCGACGCGCCCGACAGCAATGCGCTCTGCAAAAAACCGAAAAGGCGCTGACGCGCCTTTTCCTTCAAATCATGCAGCCTTTTTCAGGCTAAGCCGCATCCACACCGCCAGCCCCAAACCCCAGGCCCCGTTGACGATCAAACCACCTACCACCTTCATTGCATTCACATCCAGGCCTTTCATGGGAAACACAACCAGCATCGCCACCAACGTCGGCCCAACCGCCCCAAGGAGTAACGCGCTCAGCCAGAATTTCCCGCCCTGCCAGCGGCGAATCACCCACCAAACCGGCAAGCCCCAAACACCCCCCCAAAACGCCAACGACACCACCTGCGGCACACCCAGCGGCGGCACCGGAGACATATTCCATGGCATGGCAGGCACCAACCCACCCAACCAGAACAGTGCCAACACGCCCTGATGAAAAATCATCGTCGCCAGAAAACCGCCCGTAAAAGCCTGAAGCCATTGCTGCCTGGAATACGTCATGGGATGCCCTTTTAGAATCTGCTGTTTGGTAAACCGTACCAGTGTACCCCTTTCAGCACGGTAACCAGAAGGAAGAGACAGTTAAGCGGGTCTTTGTCTGCATGGCATCAACTGTGCTGCTTTTAAGCGTTTGATCTAACAAGGGGGGAATACCTGACTATCATCGGGATGATGACTCGGGTATAACAACCCCCCTTTCCACAAAGGCCGTCGCATATTTTACTCTGCTAGTTGATCTACAGGGTCAGCAATAAAAGCGATGCTATAAACAGGACTTTTTTCCTTTCGCCCATCAACGCTAATAGCGATTAGTTGCTTTTCTTCACCAACCAAGGCACTACACATGTTCATACCGCGAGAACAGGTAAATCCATACGGGTAATCAATTTGTTTATTGATATCCTCCACCGTGGTCTGACTGTCGATACCTACCCCTCCGATCTCCAGATAACCGGAAAAAGTATTCTTTACCGGCCCACCTTCTTCGCCCGGTGCTGGCCCCGGATCTCGATATTTTGGCGGGGGGCGGTGATTTATTACAAAAACGATCTCCTCTGAAGAACTATAATGATGCGCAATCATGACACCTAAACCATCCCATAAGTATGGCCCTATACCCGGCCCTCCCCTGCTGTGTGAACCCAACACCTCTAGCCAATCATCCATAGAACCACCGATCTTCAATGGCTTGCCATCGTATATAATATGACTGCCTTCCAAGATCGCTTCCGGCTTGCCTCCTCGTTCCACCTGATGCCCTTGATCACAGCTAACCAAAAACGGCAGAAAAAGCAGAAATAACAACTTCACTTGTAACCTCAACATCAATCTATTCTCTCCTTACTCAAACAACTCGTTAAACCAAGCCCCGAGATAATCCAGCGCATGCTGATTAACGTCCTCTCCTTCACTAAAGAGGCTACGCAAGTATTCGACACCATGGCCATAGAAAGGATGACAGGCGAGCCCCTACTTGTATGAGCATGGCTGATATCGAATAAAAAGAGACCGGCTCTAAAACTTCACAACCCAATCGTGAACTGTACACACTGACAATCCCAAGCATATTTGCTAGGGTTGTCGCCGGCATGGATGCCATTTTTTCCTCAGGATCGGATTATAATGAATCGTCATTTCCCCCTTTTTCACACCCTACCCATCGTCTCTCTTTTATTGCTATCTGGCTGCGGTGAGAGCGCTGATATCAGCGAAGCGGAACAGCGCGTCATCGACCATACGCTCAAATCCCTGGTCTTTGTGGAGGGAGGCACTTTTACCATGGGCCACCCGCAGTTCACCAAGACCGTGGAAGTGACTCTCGACAGCTATTCCATTCAGGCTTACGAAGTGTCTTATTGGGAGTTTGATACCTTCACCGAAGCCACGGATCGCCCCTTCCTTAATGAAGAAGCCATGGGCGAACCTCTGCGGGAACCCGCTAACTCAGCGTGGAGAGTCACCTGGTATGACGCTCAGGCGTATTGCCACTGGCTGGGTGAATTGACTAACTTACCATTTGAGTTACCCACCGAAGCGCAATGGGAATATGCCGCCACCAGTCGGGGCAGCAGTCGTGCCCTTTACGCCACTGATGATGGCACCCAGGACTGGGGACGCAACTATCGTGGCGGCCCCAATACGCCCTGGCACCCAGAGCCATCAGGGACTTATCCGCCCAACCCACTTGGGATGTACGATATGACCGGCAATGTGGCGGAATGGGTGCTGGATTGGCATGACAAAAACTATTATGAGAAATCTCCAGGGCTAAACCCTCATGGGCCTGCAACGGGAACAACAAAAATATACCGTGGTGGAAGCGTTGTCGGCACACAACGCTACAATGTCTTATACCGCCGATCTCCCGGCCTTAAGCCCGAAGACAAACAAGGCGGTGCTCGTTGTGTGGTCAATCAACCCAAAGTTATTGTTTCTTCTATACAACAGGAGAGAGAGGACAACAACTAGCCCATCCCCACCTGGCCCCAATTCAAGGAGTCAGGTGTTTTTTTAATGAGGTATCATTAACCCGCAAAACGTTTCGAAATATTCTGGAAGCGAGCTCGTTCCTCACCATCAAGGAAGGTCAACACACGCTTCTGGTTATCGTCAGCCCTATCCATTTTTTCCGCAGGACCATCATCGACGGGAATGTTGACCCCCATGTGCTCCATCACCTCCTGGTACTCGCGGGCATGCTGAATACTCTCAAGGACCACAACTACCGCTTCTTCCCGACGTTCATCAAGCCCACCCGAGAGTAGATTGATATCTCGTTGGGTAGTCCCTGCCGAGATCAGTGTATTGAGGAGCCGCCCCTTGGTTTCCGGAAAGGCATAACCGAGCAGTTCACGCGCTTCCGCTTGATCCAATAGGGTTTCAGCCAGTCGGTGGGCAGCTTCGCTATCCTCATCCCAACGCTCCCAGCGATAAAGCAAATCAGCACGATAATTAAATACCGCCTGCACAGCACTAACAGCCATCAAGCCCCCAGTAGCGGCAGCACCAGCCGCCACGCCAGGCACTCCTCCTAGCTTGAACAATTCGTACTGGAAGGAGCAGAAGGCATCAAACGCAGTGTTTAGATCACCATCTTTTGCAAACAAATCGATTATATTAAACTCTGCATCGCTCAACTCGTTGTACAAAAGCACCAGAAAACCCTTTACATGGATTGCATCGACAGTGAAGGAAAAACCACCGCCAACACCCAATTTAAACGCCAACTCTGCCTTGCAGTGGATTACAAATCGCCCTGTAAGCGCATCAAATCCGACCTGAAAATCCAGCCCCGCACCGATACCGGCCATCCCCGTAGCAGAATACCCAACACTGCCTAAAGCCTTGAACTGACTTGCCTGGGGTTGCTGCCACATGAGCCCTCCCTTGATTCCCAAAGTGGCTTTTACCCCTACGAAGGCCTCCAGCTGCACATTGGCACCTTGTTGGTCATCCAGTTCAGTATCGAACGGTGATCTGGTGCTCTTGGCTACTTTTACATTGTCAGAGGGGGTGGCTAGCGCTGTGGTATTGATCATGCCACTGCGTTGGCTCTCCTGATCTGGCCAAGGGGCGTCCGAGCGGAGACCTATTGCTTCCAAGCTCCCTTCCTTCGGGTTGATGTAAACTTTCCCTGCTGCCAACAGATTAGCCCCGGCATACCCTGTCAGGCTGGTTGTCACATCAAACCGGAAATTACCCAGCTTTGCTTCTTCGTCCTGGAGAACATTCTTCTCTACTGTCACTCTAAACGGATTAAGCAGTATGTCTCCATTGCCCGATGGCCTCCGAATACTGTCACAGTATGATTGGCTGTTGGGAGGTGGGCATTGGTGGAAATGGCTACTGATAACGCTTGAGTAAAAGCTCATGGTATTAATCTGCGCCAAATCCCGGTATTTCTGGAAATATTGAACTATCAGCAGGCGCAGTTCCTTTTCATCATTTGGTTGCAAAGAACCTGGCCCACTCCTGTCTGCTACTGATAAGCCTGGTAACAGCTCATCATTCATCATCGTTAATAGCTGCCCCATGGGTTGGTAACTAGTGACTCTTTTCACCCCCAGGGCGCTACTGATTTGCTGTTGCTCTGCTCCACCCCATACACCTTCCCGGAACAGTGCCAACCAACCGTTGACATCACCCAGCAGAAAGCTCTGGATTGCACGAGTGCGATAAGGACAGTAGTTACCCGAAGCATCACGCCCAATGGCATCGACACGCATTTCTGTTCGGGTCAACTGACTAGCAGCTCGGAGCGCTCTGAGACTCTGATTCAGGAGACTGACGACGTGTGGCGAGGGGAAGCTACCATGATCTACCGGGACGGTTTGCAGCAGCGACCGCACCTGATCAACTCTAATCTGCGTACTTCGGCGCCGCACATTGAAACTAGCTTGCCAGCCGAGCTTGTCGGGCAGCATGAATTGGCCCTGCATCTTCCCTTGCGCCAACGACAGATCCATCTCTGCCTTGGCTTCAGCGCTGACCGTGCCTTTCATCAAATCAATGTCGGCAGACGCTGTTGCGCCGCCCACATAGCGCATGAATGACGCTCCACCACTCACTTCGAAGGACTCGGGAGGCAAGTCAGTTTCTTTGATTACACCATGCCAGTAATGGCGCTCCTCCTGGGTCAGATCTTCTGTCTGGGTGAATTCCGATAGCCACTCAGGCTGATTCTCCCCCTCCACTGACCACACCTGCGACACGGCGTCCTGAGCCTCACCCAATCCGCTCTTATCCAACTCTTCACTGGCCAGCAGCTCCAGCGCCTTGTCTCTCTGATACTGCTTCCAGCCCATCGAAAACTTGGCTTTTTCATTAACATCGGCTACCCAGTTGTCCACGGACTGGAACCAGCTGTCAGGTAGTAGCTGTAGCAGTGTGGCTCCAGGGCCTAACAAAGCCAGCGCCTGTCGGGAGCGAATTTGTCCCTCCCGTTTTTCAACCAGTTCAACCTCAGCGTTGATTTTGGCGGACACATTGCCAAAAGCTTCTTTCAGCCCCTGGGTCCTTTTTTCAGCCTGATCCTTATCCGTCAGGTCATTCGTTCCGTAAGTCAACGCATCACGAATGCCAGGTACGGTATAGCGGCGTTCGCCCTCCAGGCTGTGATAGGCCAATGCATCGCTGGGAATAAAGGAAAATTGACTCCCCCCGATTTTCAAGGGCCGAACCAGTTCAATCATTGCAGGCGGAGCATTGCCGCCGTTCGCATATCTCTCCGGTGGCTTGCTTCCACTTTCACCAGCGTCAGATGTTTGATTTCCTGCCTGGGATAGCAATACCTCCAGTTCCTGTCTCGCCTCAGCAGCCCCACGGTCATCCCCTGCCTGAATCGCCTCCTGCAATTTTTTCACTGGCGCGTTGTATTTCTCTTCAAGCCGCTGCAGTTTCTTCACTTCGGCTTCTGTCAGCAGCAAAACTTCTTCACTGGCGGGGATGATGATGAAATCTTCGACTGGAGCCAGCTTGCACGTCAGGTTTGTAGTTTCATTGCCATCTGAAAGGCAGTTGTCTGCTCTGGAGCAAGAGCGGAGGGCGCAGGCATCCCCGTGCTGCTGAGCGTTTGATTGATACTCAGGCTCGCTAAGGTGCTGATAGTGATCCAGGCTTAATCTGGCGTCACCCAGTGGTACCCCCTTAAAGCTCAGTAACCCATTGGTGACCGTGCTGTAGTGCAGCTCTCCGTTTGCATCTTCCACTGTGGCGATTGCCCCTTCTGGAAGCGGACCTCCTGCCTCCGACAAGGGAGTGAATTGCAAATCACCCAGTATTTGCAGGGGAACCTCTGTTTCCACCTGCTGCCCCTGATACTCAACCCGGAGCCAATAATTTCGGGCCTGCAAGACCTCATCATCCCTGTCATCTGTCAACTGGACTTGACCCGCAGGCAGCTGGCCAGTCCAAGGCAGAATCAGTTCGCCAGATGCCTTGTCGACCCTGTGCTGAATCGTTTCTATTGCCGATTCGCTCTCACCCTGCTTCTCTATCACGGTCACGGTCAGTTGATCACCCAGGGTCAATCCGCGGGCAGCGAGCTTGGCGAAAGGCGAGTTACCTGAAGCAATTCGATTCTGTAACCAGGTCACCGACCGTAATTGCATTGATGACGAATCACTCTGCCATTCCGGATCCAGATCCAACTCTGGCATCGACTCACCAGTCAATGCCATTACCGGCACAGGACTATCCGCCACCACAGGCACCGGCACCCCATACTCCATGTTCCCGTTAAACGTCACCCCACTCTGGCTTTTCAGTGTCACGGTATTACCGAACAGGCGGATGGTGCCGTCGGTTTTGATGGTGATGCCACCGCCGCCCTGGTGGAGGGTGATGTCACCGCTGCCATCGCCGCGGATGTCGATGGCATCTGCGGCTTGTAGATGGAGGCTGCCGCCTATCCGGGTGGCGAGCCCCTTTTTGGCGGTAATACTGAGGTTGCCTTCGATGCGTAGCTGACTGTTGGCTGCGCTGTAGAGCTCCAGGTTGTTCTTGGCTTCTAACGTGGCGTTGTTCTTGGCTGTGGCGTGGGTGTCGGTTTGGGACTGGTAATGAATAAGCCCGCTGTCGGTTTTGACTGAGGAGTGATTCATGACCTGGGTGGTACTGTCGCTGCCCACGCGAGTCTGACTGCTTTTTCCAACCTCAAGGGATTGGCTCCCCCCGGCGCGCATGACCAACGCTCCCTGCTCACAGGCCAGAGTGACAATCGGGCTATCGCTGGCGGCATCCAGTGCCAGCAGGCATTCGCCGTCCGGTGTGTTGAGGGTGATGGCTTGCGCGTTTTTCCGGTCATCCAGACTCAGCTGGTTGCCTGCCGGTGTGAGCAAACGGTTTTCTGATGCATTTTGATTGATAACCGGGCCGGGCTGATTTGCCGCCGGGGCGTAACCAAGAATGACGGGTTGGTCGGGATCGTTATTCAAACAGGTGAGCAGGACTTCCGCACCATCACGTAGCGGCCAATCCCAGCCAGTGGACTGCCCATCCAACCCCGGCAGACTGCCATGTGGCTGTAACTGGCGCAGCGGCGGACTGGACTCAGCGTGAGGTTTTCCTGCGTCATCAAAATGGAGTCGTGCTACGCGACGGCATTGGCCATCCAACTCACTGTACGGCCCGGAGGACTCCACTCGGGCGGGAAAGACCAGTGGAGGGGAGACTTTTGCGGGCAATGCCGGCCGGTAGGCTTGCGACAGATGCAGCAGCTCTGCTTCCCAGACGAATCCGGTTGGCGTATTGCCTTGATGGTTACGCGGTGAAGAAAAGGTTAGCCTTGCCTCCGTCACCAGGCAGGGCCCCTCCCCTTCAATGGGTACCCATTGACCAGGTTGCAGATCCCCAATGGCACCGCTCACCCGGATAACGTGGGCACGGCACTGCTGCCGTTCTGTCTCCAGCCTTGCCAGGGAGATAGCGTCATGGGCATCCGGGCTACCGGCTTCGAAAAAAACCTGCTCCGCCGCCGACTCAGTATTTCCGGAGCGGCGGTCCTGGGTCTGGGCAGGAAACTCCGAAGGACACACTTGCTGATGTATCCGGGTTTTCTCTGGCTGCCAACGGTAGTAACGGTGGGACTGGCGCAGTGCCACTGAGGCCATACCCTGGGCACTGCGATTCCCGCCGACTTCCGCCATCACATCCAGTTGGCCACGATCTGCCCGCTCGGCACCGTGCTGATCATCCGCAAGCACAATGATCTCGCCCTGATCGCCTTTCCGGGAATAGCACCAGATGCCGTGCCGGGCCAACTGCCGTTGCAAAAACTGCAGGTCGGTTTCGCCAACCTGTGTTGTCCAGTCCATCACCGGGTATGACTGCCGGGTACGATTGTCCACCGTCAAGCCGTGCTCTTTGAGCAATGCTTCTGCCAACTCGATAACGCTTCGCTGATGCACAATCCGATATCGGCTCTGTTGGCTCAGGGAAGCAAGCCCTGAAGTGACAGAAAAGATCCATTCTTCGCGACCATCGGGCAAAGTTCGCCCCTGCTCGATAGCCATCACCTGGCCGGCGTAATCACAGCTGAGCCCGTCTGCACTAATGCAGCACCAGTCCGCAGACTTGCCCAACAAACTGCCGGCCTCCAGCCCTGCTCCTACTGCACAGAAGAAACGATACTCTCCTGGCTGGCTGAGCGCCGCCTGAGCGATCAAGGCATAGGGCTCCAGGGAAAGTCCGTCTACGGTCAGTTCGATTTCTCCACCACCGGGTGCGTCAGGCCCGGGCTGAAGCCATGAACCCACTCCCTGCTCCAGCCGCTCACCGATAGCCTCCCTGGCATCCTCCAGAGCATCATTCAGCTTGTTCTCGATACTGTCCCGCCAACCCATATTCATTCCCTGATTGTGCTTTCCCTATACGTAGCGAGCTTGCTGCTAACGCTTAATTACTGCCAACCATCTGCCCATCCACCTTGATGGAGCCGCCGGAGATTTCCACGTTGCTGCCATCGATGATGAGATCTCCGCCTGGGGTGATTTCGATGGAGCCTCCGCCCTGACTGAGACGAATGGGGGCACTGCCCGAACCGCGCAGGATGATGGCACCTTGAACATCCATTCCCAGCTTGCCGCTGTTCACCACCATGGAGGCATCGCCGGAGACCACATCCAGTGAGAAGGAATTTTCGGTTTTCAGGATCAGATCCTTGCCGGCATGCACATTGAGGTTGCCGTTGTTCGTGGCCATGCGCAGATTGTCACCGGCCTTGAACAACAGGTCTGACCCTGCCTGCAATTCCACCTCACCTTCCTGGGTCATCAGTTTGAGGTCTCGGGTTACGGTAATGGTTTGATCCTCGCCTACCTGCCAGGTCTGTGACCCACCCACTTCGGTGGTCATGTTGCTGCCCGCGCGGATTGTCATGTCGCCGTCGATGCTTTCCAGGGTGACCTGCTGCGCGTCTGCACGGGCATCCAGACTGAGTCGGTTCTGTCGGTCGCGGGTGAACAGTTCGATGCGTTCTTCACCGGCACGATCCTCCATGAGCAACTCGTTCCCCCCCCGGGTTCGCAGGATGTGCTGACTGGGGTTGCTTGCAGAGACCGGCCCCGGCGTGACCGGATTGCTGAGAGCACCGAGGATGACGGGACGATCAATATCACCGTTGACACAGCTGAGCATCACTTCTGTGCCAGCGTGAAGAGGCAGATGCAGGCCGCTATCCGGCCCGCCGTAGGGTTGCATCAGGCGCACCGGCGGGCTGGCTTCACCTTTCGGGGTATCGCTTAAATCAAAGGGAAAACGAATGCGGTAACGGCCTTGATCATCCAGATAGGCATACTCACTGCCATCACCTTCGACCAGCGCAGAGAAGGTGCCATGCACCGGTGAACGACGCCATTGCGCCGCACTGCGCCATGGAATCGATACCGGCACCAGTGTCAGTTCACTTTGCAGGCCCGGTTGATCACTATTCTGCCCAAAGGCATGGCCGACACGCTGATCTCCCTGAATATTGACCGCTGCCACCAGCCATTCACCGTCGTGTTGAGGGTGACCGGACAGGATCAGTTTCATGCCGGGGATGAACTGCCCTGTGTCGGCACGGGCAATCACTGTTTGCCGTTGTACATCTTCCACTTCACAACGAATGCGAGCCAGGGTGCTGCACTGGTCAGCATCAACGGCATTTACACCCCAGAAGTGCTGATCGCCACGACCGCCCAGCCCTTCGGCATAACCTTTGGGGTCAGCGTCCGGGGTATCCGGGTTGTGGTCATGCAGGTTGAATGTGCCACTGCGCCAGTGAAGGGTTCGCGTAAGCTGAAAGACGCATTCACTGTCACTCGGCTGGCCGCTTCTGGGATGGTATTCGAGCATGGCACTGCCGAGGATGTCCTGCAGGCGGTTGCTGTCATCCAGAAAGTACAGGTGAGCACCGCGCTCTTGGTGTGCTGCGGTATAGAAAATGCCATCGCGAGCCAGTAGCCGGGTCAGGAATTCCAGATCGCTTTCCTCATACTGCACGGTCATGGCACGGGTGGGTAACGATTGTTTGATTTCAATGGTGATGGTATCGGCGTTGAAACCCGCTTCTTCCATCACTTGTGAAATGATTTCCTGAACGGTCTTGTTGAGGAACACCCGGTTGTGACGATTGAGCGCCAACGGATACAGGGGCGACACCAGATGCAATCGCAATCGTGGCCCTTCCGGGCTGGCACCCAGTTCTTCTACCGCTTCGACCATGAACCCGAAATGTTGTTGCTGGGCCCCTGCGCCCTCTACGCGCAGTGTGGCGGGTTCGCCGGGCATGGAGGCCAGCGCAGGATTGATGCGTGCCAGGACATCCACTTGCATGCGCCCCAGTGAAGACAATCCCAGATCACGGGAAGCAAAGCATTCCACTGCCAGTGCTTCTTCACCAAGACCCGCTACGTCAATGAAAAAACGACATTTAGGTGCCTCGACCAAGGTGGTCATACTGATGCCGGCAGCTTCACCTAATCCCGTCAGGAGTTGCTCGGTCAATGAGCCACCGTCAGTAATGCTCTTTGCCAGCGCCCCCAGTCCACCTTGCGTGTCCATTCCACCGCTCACTCCACCCAGGTTGCTGAGGGGGGAGTCCATCTGCCCCGCCTTGCCGGTCAGCTTGCTGAGCGCGGATTCGAAAATATCATCCGGTTTCATGATGTCGTCCTTGTCATGTTCGGTCTGCTTCCATCTGTTCGGGGAGCAGCAGATGAGCGACTTATCCCGCTGGAACTACCGCTCCCACAGGGCGAGAATGTCCGATCCTCAGTGTCTTCCTTTCGTCTAAATGCGTAGCTCACCGCTCGAAACTGATCTCCCGTCAGGCACTCAGCGCATCTTCTTCCGGGATGTTTCGATCAGAAAAAATAGCGTCGATTTCACCGTCGTCGCTCAGCGTCAGGGTGAGAATGTCGGGAAGGTTGTCTTCTGCCATATAACCCAGTAGTTGACGGGACAGGCCTGGCAGCAGCTGCTGTTCGATCATGGCTTCCACCTGACGGGCTCCGTTTTCGGCTACCTGACATTGTCGGGTCAGCAAATCGACCACTTGGCGGTCTACCCGGAACGTCATGTCGTGGGCTTGCTGCAGACGTTCCGCCACGGCTTCCAGACGCATGGCCACAACGGTGGCGAGGGCTTCTTCATCGAGGGGGCGGAACGGGATGACCTGCATGCGTGCCAGCAATGCCGCCGCAAAATGCTGCCGGAGTGCGGGGGTAATCGCGTCGATCAGCTGGCTGTCCGTTGGTGCAATCCAGTCGCCCTGTTCATTGCTGGTAGTGTCATCACCGCCCTGTTGCTCTGTCTCAAGGGACTCATTCGCCTCCAGCGGTGCGGCTTCCTGCATCAGGATGTCGCTGCCCAGGTTCGAGGTCATCAGGATGACGGTATTGCGAAAATCGATTTCACGCCCTTCCCCGTCACGCAAGATGCCGCGATCAAATACCTGATAGAACAGGTTCATCACATCGGGGTGGGCTTTCTCCACCTCATCGAGCAACACCACTGAATAGGGTCGTTGGCGAACGGCTTCACTGAGCACACCGCCTTCACCGTAGCCCACATAGCCAGGCGGGCTGCCTTTCAGTTGGGAGACGGTATGCGACTCCTGGTATTCACTCATATTGATGGTGACCAGACTGCGCTCCCCGCCAAACAGGTTTTCGGCAAGCGCTCGCGCGGTTTCTGTCTTGCCAACGCCACTGGGCCCGGCCAGCAGAAAGACGCCCAACGGTGCGTCACTCTTGCGCAGCCCAGAGCGAGCGGTGCGCAGACTCTGGGCCAGGCGGCCAAGCGCGCTTTCCTGCCCGGTCACGCGCTGGGCGAGATGGGATTCCAGGTTTTGCAACACGGTGAGTTCGTCACATTGCATGCGGCCCAGCGGGATGCCGGTCCAGTCGGCAATCACTTCCGCCACGGTGGTCGCAGTCACTTCCGGGTACACCAGCGGAGTTTCGCCCTGAAGGGCGTAGAGAGCGTCCCGGCTGGCTGGCGAACCATCCAGTTTGGAAACCAGCTCTTTCTCCTTCTGCCAGGCTTGCTGAAGCGCTGCGTTGCGCTGTTCGGTGTCGGCTTGACTCTCTCGAAACTGCTGCTGCAACACCGCACTGGCAGCCAGCCCCTTGGCTTGATCCTGCTCCAGCGCTTCCAGACGCTGGGACAGATAGCGCACTTTTTCCTTTCCTTGATCCAGTTGCGCGGGCGGACAGGACTGGCTGAGGCGCACCCGCGCCGCAGCGGTATCGAGTACATCGATGGCCTTGTCCGGCAACTGGCGCGCAGGAATATAGCGTTGCGACAATGTCACGGCTGCCTGCAATGCTTCATCGCTGAGATGCACGCCATGGTGTTCAGCGAACTTGTGTTTCAGGCCACTCAACATCAGTAGCGCCTGTTCCACATCCGGCTCGTCCACCGGGACGCGTTGGAAGCGGCGATCCAGTGCCGCATCCCGTTCAAAGTAGCGTTTATATTCTGCCCAGGTGGTGGCGGCGATGGTGCGCAAGCCGCCTCGGGCAAGGGCTGGCTTGAGCAGGTTGGCAGCATCATTCTGTCCGGCCTCTCCACCGGCCCCAATCAGGGTATGTGCTTCATCGATGAACAGAATGATGGGCACTGGGGAAGACTGGATTTCACTGATCACTTGCTTGAGCCGTCGTTCGAACTCGCCTTTGACGCTGGCACCCGCCTGCAGCTGACCAAGATCCAGCCCCAGCAGACGCACTTGCTGCAGGGCTGGCGGCACCATGCCCTGCACTATCATCTGAGCCAGGCCTTCCACTACCGCCGTTTTACCCACACCCGGTTCACCCACCAGGATAGGGTTGTTCTTGCGGCGCCGGCAGAGAATATCTATGGCCATGCGGATTTCATTGCCTCTGCCGCTGATCGGATCCATCTCGCCTTGCCGTGCCAACTCGGTGAAGTCCTGACAGTACAAATCCAGCGCTTCTTGTTTGACTGGCGCAGCCTGGCTTGATGCAACCGGTGAAGCATCTTTCTCAACTTGTGCTTCAGGGTCTGATCCATGATGTTCCACTGAACGCATCAGCCAGTGGCTGGCATTGTCGCGAAGACTCGTTAACCCAATCGATTGCAGTGGTTCCAGCGAGACTTCACCAAAACGTGGCAGCAATTCCAGCAAGGCATCCAGCAAATGCACACTGCGAATATGCGTGCTTTGGTAATGCAGAGTACTACTCACCCATGCCTGCTCAAGCCACTGCACTAACCGAGTGGAGAATACCGGCCGGTCCGGGTTGGCGGTGCGCAAGCGTTGCAGACTCTGCATGAGCCCGTCGAACAGGCAGTCTTCGCTAATCCCGGTCTGTTCCAAAACCGCTTGCAGATCGTTTTGCACATCGCTGCCCAGCAACTTGATTAGCACATGCTCGAGACGAACCTCGTAATCGCCGCGTGCGGCGGCCAATACCGCTGCCTGCTCCAGTGCGGAGGCACAGGTGTCATTCAGTTTTTCCACCAGTGTTCGCAGTCCCTGCATCACATCACTCCCTGAATCTGATTGGCTTGCATGGCCTTCCCCGCCACACGAATAATGGTTTCTTTCTGTAGCTGTTCACCCAGCCAGGCAGAACGCCCCAAGCATTGTTCTTCGATACCAAGTCGGACCGGCTGCCGATCCAGCGGAGCCACCCGAATCGCCAGGGATGCCTGGGCTTGCCCACCCAGGTAATCGCCTAAAATGTGCTGGACCTGGTTACCCTCTGGGTGCCCTGGAAGCAGTGTTTGCGCTTGCTCTGGTGAGACAGGCCCGAGCTGTACCTGCACCGGCCCATTAGCGATAAATACTCGTCCGCCCAGTACGGCATCATCGCCCAGGCCATTGCCACCACAGCCCAGCTGAATGCCTTGACCCAGCGGCTCCCAGGCAGGCAGCTTGTCCGCAACATTCACGTCGATACCACCCATGGCATCGCGCAGACAGGCCTGCAAGGTGCTGACACTTCTTACCCGTTGCACGGGAAAATAACGACGCGAGCGAGTGCTGACGCCCTCCGCGTTTTCGTTCTTTTCTTCCTGATCAGCTCCTGGCAAGATGCCGGCAATCGCCTGGGCACAGCCAAGAAAACCGGCGGGTAATCTGCCCGCCGCCGGCCTTTCAACCTGCATGGCGCGGTACAACAACGCATAAAAACGGGGATTAAAAATATTCAGGAAGTCCCGCAATCGGGCGGCATCATCATCATCAGCCGTGGCCTGATCCAGCAGGTAATGAGGGACCGGGGCATCCACGCCATAGAGCCCCATGAAACTGAGTAGCATTGTGATCACGCCACCCTGCTCCTGGCAGGCGCGAATATCCGAAGCTGGAAAAACCAGATCTTCATCGGGAACCAGCTTCACCCGTTTTTCGAGACCATAGCCAAACCCCTGCCCCGCCTGATCCAGCGCTTCAAGCAGCTCCATGGCCTGACAAAAATCAAACTGTTGTGGGGCGGACAGCAGCGCCTGCGCTAGAGCGGCGTCTGGCAGCCCATTTGCGGCTCCCATAACAACTCCTTGTGAGTGGGCTGGGCGACAATCTTCAATTCAACACATTCGTTAATAGCCGCCATATTGGCCAATACGGTGTGCAGCACAGAGCCGAAGAGATAGATGTCATGCAGCGAGAGGAAGTCCCCTTCGTTGACCTCCACCTCCACTGCCACACCGCGATACAGCATGCCTTTGTGCATCCGCGTTACCGGTTCGACTGATACCGACTGCAGGGCTTCGCGGCGGCGCTGGTTTTCCTTACGCTCACTCCAGTCCAGCAAACCCATCAACGCACGCAGCGAATCAGTATTGGCCAAACCGCTGACCGGCATTTGCAACAAGGACTGCAGTTGCCAGCGGTAGCTGTTGCTATCCGGGCAGGGGAGATAAGCGGATGGGCGCTGCAGGTTATGAATCTGCATGGATGAAGGAATACCCGACACCGCACGGTGAATCTGTTTTTCGGACAGATAACGGCGCGGCAAGAAACCATTGCTGACGCTAACCTGTGCACTCAGGGTCTGGGCATGAATTAACCCCGATCCAGACAAACTGATAAACGCCTGGGGAGTTTCCAGTCCCATGTTCTGCCGGCTAATGCGGTAGCAGGCGTGACCACCAGAAAGATCTCTGGCTTGATAAAACGGCAGGTACTCGGTAATCGCAGCACCTTTACGGTCCCTGCCCTGCAAAGACAGGATCTCATTAAGCACGACACTGTCCGGGCGACGTTGATCTGGCAGGAATCGGTAGGCCGCACGTTTTTGATCCACATCCAGCGGTTCCGCATCCTGCTCATACAGATTGACAGCAGGCACCGCATTAAGCTGAACGTGTTCCGGGCGCAATGGATATTCCGCAGGAAGCTGCACCGGCAGTGTAAAGGTGATTTTCAGACTGCGGGATTTATCCGGAAGATTCATTGAATCCAGCCCGGACAAACGCAGAAAAAAGAAGCGTTCACGCCAGGCAAAATAATCCTGCAACAAGGCGAAAGCGGGGTTGGCACGATGGCGACTATCCGCATCCAGCGATTGCAGATAGGGCAAGCTCAGGTTTGCCGCTGGCAGACTGCCCACGGGCTCGTCATCCACCAGAATATCCATGGCGTGCTGTTGGCAAGTCATCCCGTGTACCAAAGCCATGGCCAGCGCCGGGTCGCAATGGAGGAACAGGTTCAGTTCTGACAACGCCAGATCTGACAGGCTTCCCGCCCCCGACGGTTTTAGTGACAGGGTAACTCGGGTCGCGCCGTCCCCTCTCTCCTCACAGTCAATCGCATCAACAATGAGCGGAGCCAACGTCACGGGAGCCAGTGTGGTGAAGACACATTCGGTATTATCGTCCCCCACCGGGGCGGATCGGATCTGGCTACCGGCCTCCAGCACTTTACTATTCTGTGCACCCGCCGAGAATTCACACACCATGACCGCTCGACTGGGGTAGCCCCTTAATTGACCCGGTGCGAGCTGCTCCAACAACTGTTCGCTGATGCGGCTTTCGCTGTCATCAATGCGGCTGCGAATCTGCGCAGCAATAAACGCCATGCCTTCCAGCAGACGCTCCACATAGGGGTCTCGATCCTGCACCTCAGCCAGATTGAGCATGCGCGCCTGCTCGGGATGGGCTCGCGCAAAATCCACTGCGGCCTCATGCAAAAGCCGCATTTCCGATTCAAAATACTCCCGCATGGGCACCTGCTCCCGAGCGGATTTCTGCACCGCCATCACTCATGAAACTGGTCCGGAATCTGGCCATTCCGCCTTCCTGCAATACACCGGTGATATCCAGTTGCACCACGCTATCGGTTTTTTCTTCATAGCGGGCACTCACCTGCACATGCTGCAGACGTGGCTCGAAACGCAGGATGGTATTGCGGACAATGCGCGTCATGGCGTCCAGGGAGTACGGCAATCCATCGTAAAGGGACGGCAAATCAGGCAGTCCATGTTCCGGGATATGGGCCAGGACGTCGTAACGGGCATTGAGTAGCCGCTGCAAATGATCCTGGATACTGCGAATCCGGGCACTGCGGCCCTCCAGTTCAGAAACCGGGGTTCCATCGCTGTATCGGCCTTGCAGGGTTTCAAACAGGGCGGCGGTCATGACGGGTTCCAGCATTGAATAAAAGAATGGGCGGAACACGTCCGCCCGAGCAGCTTATCGGCCTTCCGTCCAGGAGTCGGAAAACTCGATATTGCCGTCCACAAAGGTCCAGGTGATGCTGGCATAGCGGGCAGAGACTTCTTCAAGGTGCGGGTAGCTTTCCTTGTCGATGTCTTTCACGTTATGCATCACCGGTTTCACGGAAGTGATCTTCACGTCCTTGAGGGTGTGACGGAAATATTCCTTTTCCGTACCGGTATCGTCGATGCGGTACCAGCGCAGCACCAGTTCCTTGAGGGTCTGGCCGTTACTGCAGGCCTTGTACAGATACGGTGAGGCGCTGTCGAAACCCTTGGTGAAAACAAAGGGTTCGTGCTTGCGGGTGCCGGTAAGCGCACCGGTATCACCGTCAGTGGGGATACGCAGTTCATGATCGAAATGCAGCACTTCAATGCTGCCTTCACGATCGGCAATGCTTACTGAGCCCCCGATTTCGCTCCCCTGATCATCCTTGATCCACATATAGGCAGGAATCGCCATAAAATTAACCTCCTGGTCAGTTTGATTTTCAGAAACCCAAACCCGAATCCGTTCAGGTTTCCGTGTGCCTGCCTGGCCTTTATAAAGGCCAGGCAGGCCACACACCCCTCCCCTTCCCGGCCATACCAACCTGATGGCTTGGGGTGCGCGTGCTGTGAGAAAGACAGATAAAATCAGCCTTCCTTGCCTGCGGGCAGCTGCGATACCAGTGACAGTCGTACATCCACACCTTCGATCTGGAAATGCGGCATCACCGCCATGTCCACCCGGTAGTAACCCGGGTTTTCAGGGATGTCATGCACGCGCACAAAGCCATCCTGCAACGGGAAGTTGGCCACCAGTTCCGGGTCGGGGTTGTTCATCTTGGTGACCAGCCCCTGCAACCAGTCGTTGAGTTCGTTTTCCAGTTCCTGGCGGGATTTGCTGGCACCGATATTTTCGCGCTGCAACACCTTGAGATAATGTGCCAGACGTGACACCAGAAAAATGTAAGGCAAACGCGAATTAATGCGTGAGTTAGCGGTGGCTTCTTTTGTCGTATATTCCGCAGGCTTCTGTGCGGAATTGGCGGAAAAGAAGCAGGCGTAATCACTGTTTTTGTAGAAACTCAGCGGAATAAAGCCTTCTTCGGCAAAATCCAGCTCCTTGGTTTCAGAAATCAGGATTTCGGTGGGAATCTTCGCCTGGGTACCGCGCCCCACGTCGTAGTGATGCAGCGGCAGGTTTTCCAGCTTGCCACCCGCTTCCGGGCCGCGAATATTCACGGTCCAGCCATATTGCTTGAAGCTGCGTGCCATGTTGGAAGCAAATGCAAAGGTGGCATTACCCCACAGGTATTTTTCATGATCCTGGCCGGCCACATCTTCCTGGTAGTTAAACAGGCGTACCGGATTGCTTTCTCCATAAGGGAGACGCAGCAGGAAACGCGGCATCACCAGCCCCACATAGCGGGAATCTTCACTGTCGCGGAAACTGCGCCAGCGGGTGTACTCTGCTTTCTCCAGGTAGCTACCGATGTCCTGAATCTTGGGGACTTCCTCAATAGCATCCTTGCCAAAGAATTTGCTGCCGACACTGCCCAGGAAAGGACAGTGTGAAGCGGCAGCCACCCGGGAGATTTCTGTCAGCAAGGAAATATCTGCCGCTGAACAGTCAAACTCGAAATTGGAAATTACCGCCGACATGGGCTCGCCGCCGGGAGTGTCGTATTCCTGGGTATAGAGATGGTTGAACAGGCCTGACTGGGTAACATCGGGTACGTCTTCAAAGTCCTCGGCCAGATCATCCTTGCTGGCATCCAGTAGTTCGACACGGATATTCGCTTTTGGATCGGCACGATCTACCAGGAATTTCAGGGAACTCCAGGCGGATTCCACTTTCTGGAATTCCGGGTGATGCATAACTGCATCAAGCTGCTCGCTAATCGCGCTATCAATTCTCGCGATGTATTCGTCCAGCAGGGTCTTGTCGATACGCTCGAAGCGATCACTGCGACTGGCCAGATCGAGAAAGACCTGCAGCGCGGCGGTCAGACGTTGCTCCAGCGGTACTTCTGCCAGGTTCTCACTGTGATGAAAGGTATTAAGACGCAGGGGTTCCGCTACCGGATTGATATCCACCATGCTGCACAGACGCTCATAGATGCTGGCATCGTCACGGGTTTCCACCACCTTGGCGGACTGCTGCTGTGTCTGGCTGTTCATTGCTTCACTCCTTGAAGGGGGGATTTAGCGGGAGGTGTCTTCCCCTTCCAGGGGCACCAGGTCTTGCAGTTGGGTCATCAGGGCTTCCAGCTCCGGCTGGTTCTTGACGATGCGTTCCAGTTCACGGCGGAACTTGCTGTTATCCAGCAGGTTGGACTTGAGATCCTTGAGCAGGCTGCGCATGGCCAGCATGTCGTTGAGCTGGGGAATGTTCTGTGCCACAGACTCCGGTTTGAACGACTTGAAGCTCTCGAAGCTCAGATCCACCGCAATTTCAGAACCATCTTCCCGGAGCTTGTTTTCCACGGTGTAGCTCACGCGGGGAGCCATGTCCTTGAGTACATCGTTGATGTTGTTGCGATCGATGCGTACCCGCTCGCGCTCTGCCATACGGCCTTCGGATTGACCATTGCTGTAGTCGCCCATCACCAGCAACTTCAGCGGCAATTCCAGTTTTTTCTTCGCCCCACCGGTTTCCAGATCCAGGGTGATGTTGACCCGTGAGCGCGGGACTTCGTTTTGAAAGCTTTTTGACATGATTCCCTCGTCAATAATCCGTATCAGGTTTAGAGAATGGCAGCCGCTGCGCGGATATCCGTGCGGCTGATGTAGTGGCTGATCTGATCAATCCGGTGCTGGATATCCGCACCGTCTCCCCGTGCACGCAACGCCTGCTGCAGCAAACGCCAGACCCGTACTGCAAATCCCGGCTCCCAGGCCGCAATGCCGTGATCGTCCAGTCGTTCGGCCACGGCTTCCAGCAACGGCACAGCCAGCTCACTGCGCTGATTGGCCAGGCATAGCTCGGCTTTCAACAGATCCTGCTCGGTGCGCTCACGACGGCCACGGGTGGCCATCGCATCGATGACCTTGAGTCCATCTGCCAACCCGGACTGGTTGCAGACCACACCCGCTTCCAGTGCCACTTCAGCCCACCGTGAAGCTTCCTCGCCGTGGCTTTCCGTAGTGGAAGACAACAGGCCTTCCAGCCAGTTACGGGTATCGCCTTCCACGAAGGGAGAACCGTCCGCGAACTGCAAGGCCATCAGTCCTCGCAACCGCTCTACCAGGGCCACCGTTTCCCGTTGAATCAAGGCTGCCAGAGCTGCCTGCCCCAATGCTGTAGCAGCATCGGCAGCAGCTTTCTGTATCAGCAGGCAGTACTGCCCGCCGGGTTCCAGAAACGCCTTTTCCGCTGCCAGCAAGACTTCACCAGCATCTCCCTGACTGGCGGCATGCTGGATGGCATTCAGAGAAGCGGCACGAGGAGCCGGTACACGTGTCTGATTGCCCTCCGCCGGCGGGATCACCAGGCCACTCCAGCGCAGGGTGCGCGACAGCCTGACCATGGGTTCAAAACGTCTTTCCTGCCGATACCAGGCCAGCAGATCGCGCAGCGCTTTTTCTTCCTGTTGCTCGCTTTTGATAACCAGGTCAGCACCCGATATCGGAGCTGCCGGTGGTTGACTGGCCGGGGGCGTTGGCGTGGATGTAGGGGTGGAGGTAGAGACCTCAGTCTCCCTAGTCGCCGGTTGGGATTTAGACTCAGCTTGCGGCTGAGATGCCACTGCTTGAGAGGGCTGCGCATTCTGTTTCTGATTGTCCAGCCAACGTTCCACCGCTTTCAGGCGGATCGGCTCTGGCAGTTTTTCTGCCAGCAACGAGTGGAACTGATCCAGCTTTTCCGACAACGCCGCCAACTCCGACGCATCACTGGGTTGCCCGGACAGATAGGTTGCCAGCCGCTCCTGCTGTAGCCAGGTAATCGCACTGACACGGCCATTTTCCCGAGCTGGATGACAACTGACCGTGGCGCCGATCCAGGCATGCTGGATCAACCAGCACCAGGCATCGAGAGCGTCGGCCAGACCTCGAGCACCCTCAAGATAGGTGCAGGCCAAAGAGGTATAGGCCAGTACTCTCATGTCCAGAGCCTGCTCGGAGAGCAATTTTTCACCCTGTTCACGAATGCGCGGGAAATCATTCCCGGCCAGCTTTTCCACCTCGGCACGCAGTTGGGCAAAGCTGTCGCTATAGCGGGGGTCTTCACCGGCGGGTTTGTCTTGCCAGGTTTGCACAAGCTCAACAAGAGACAGCGTCGCAGTATCGGTCATGCCCAACCTCCACTGACAAAACGGCTGAGCAGATCCAGCAGAGTTCCCTGCTCCAGTGCAGCCAGATCACGGGCTCGCTGAGTCGGAGCCAACGGGTTATCCAGCAGCTCCTGGAGCGACTGCACATTACCGTCACGCAATTGCCGGTCAAACAGGTGCGGCAGATAACTGGCAGGTACCCGGCGGAAAAACACGGTCACCTCACCCGGATCCTGTGCATCTGCTCCTGGCGCTGTATCACCCCAATGCCAGATCACATTGGCCTGACTGGAACGCCCCAACAGGCTATCTAGCAAGCGTAACCAGAACACCAGCCCGGCCATGCCATGTTCGCCCGCCGGAATCGGTAGGCGAACTCCCCAATGCACCCGTGCAGGGCCACGGCGCATCACATTGCTGATTAACTCAATGGCGGCCTGATAAAAGGCGACAGGTTCACCGAATTGACTTGCCAGATCGTGCATTACCACAACGTTGGTACTGCGCAATAACCCCAGCTCCTGCTCCACAGCCTGGGCCCGCTGTGCCTGATCACACTCACTGGCAATGGTTTCCAGTTGCCCCAACAGGGTTTCCAATGGCTCTGTACCCCACTTCTGCTTCAGCACCTTGTGGGAATCGTCCAGAAAACGCGCATAAATGAGAGGCACGGCCGCCTGGGCCTGACGCAGGTAGGCCTGTCCAGCCACTGCGCTGATCAAGAACGGATACCAGCGGCCGCTGCGGTCTCCTCCCGGCCCGATCGTGGCCAGCACGCAACGACGATTGTCGGTGGCGGAAAATACCAGATGGTGAATCCCCGCCTGACTGAGGCGCTGCTCATCATCACTACCGTTATAGCGACGCGAGATCAGCGAGTAGCCTTCCTGAATCCATTCGTCCAGTTCACGAAACTCACGTTCTTTCACGTTCAGCTTGATGAAATCAGCACGGATTGGCAGCTTGCCAAAAGCGGCAATGGGGGTTTTCGCCGGCTTCTGAGGCGCCGGGCTGGCCACCTTGTTCGCTTTCAAAAATCCCAGCATCAGCCCGCCTCCAGCACACTGCCCGCCGATGGCATGAGCGGACGCAGCATCTTGTGGGGAAGCTGGAAACGGCTCAACACTCGGCGATTGAACACGTTGGCCTGACGGTCTGCGCGCAGCCGGTAGCGCACCAGCAGCGGCTCACTAACGCCACCATTCAACTCCCACTGCAGCACAAACTCCGAGCTGCTGGAACGGGAGATGGAAGCCTCATTTAACAGGCGGAACAATGCCCAGGGGCCACTTACCCTAATCTCATCGCGGATCTGGCCACGCCGGGACACCCCCGCCACCTTCGCGCTTGGCGTGTTGTCATCACCCGGCCAGGAGAACCGACGCCATTCCTGAGGACCGTTGCGGTAACGATAGGACTGACCGCTGGTTTCCAGCATGATTTCGCTGACACCTTTGGCGGGAACCGGATAGAGATAGAAGCTCATTTCGGGGCGACGACCACCGCGGCCGAAGAGACTCTCGGTAATCACATGGGCAGACGCCAAGCTACCCATGAATTCACGGGAGAGACCCAGCCCCTGATCCAGCCACTGCTTTTCTTCCCAGCCGCGACGGGAGCGGTCAATAAAGGGACTAAGGCTGTCATCCACAAACCGCCACAGGCGACCATTGCCAGGCTGGAAGAAGTCCGCCATGTCATCGAGGGTCGCGTCCTGTCCATCTTCATTGAAGGGGAAACGGTTCTTCAGGCGACTATCAAAGATTCCTGCTACTTCTTCCTGCCATTGCTCGGCAATGCCGTTGCGGGCTTCGAGCAGCACATTGCGCCAGCTTTCCCGGATCACACCTTCAAACAAGGGGCGCAGCGCATCACGGGTCGGCGCATCGGTGCTACCGAGCAGGCTGCTCATGGTCACCCAGCTCTTGTAGAGTTCCGTTTCCGAACCACCACGACCAAGGATGCTGCCTGCATAGGATTCCGCCTGTCGCCCGATGTCCACCGACAGGGCCAGCTTTTCCATGTCGCTTTTCAGGGTGGAGACAATCAGCAGGTATTGGTGAATCAATTCACTGACCGAGCGTTCTTCTGCCGCCGTGGTAAAGCGGCGTAATTCCGTGGTTCGCTCGTCCAGCCCCTTGATGGTCTGCCGGGGTGCTGCTGCCAGATTGGCGACGGCAGCATCATCCACCAAGGCAGGGGCAGCCTCATAAAGTTGCAGGTTCTTGCCTGTCACCTTCATCAATTGACCAATGGGGCCGCCACTACGAGACAGCTTGTCCAGCGTCTTTACCCCTTGCTCCAGGGACGCAAAGCGGCGCAGTCGGACACTGGCCAGAAAGGAACGCCAGTGCTGGGCATAATCCTCGAAGTAGAGATCACGAATTTCGCCACGCAACTGGTTGGCGAGCACATCATCGATCAGCTCCCCATCACCATTTTCCCCATCGCGAAGGTCGTATTGTCCCGTGAGCACCCAGTCCCCCTTGGTGGCGGCGAGAATACGCTCATCAATTTGGGGTTGTACGAAGCTTTCCCACCCTTCTCGGGTATAGATGCCCGGAATCGTCTGTTGTGCCCCCAGCATGCGAAGGGCTGACCGATCCAGCATCTGGTCGATTCCATAACCCGGTAGCTGGGTCGCACCCTTGGACACAATCAGGTGATACATCTGGCTGGCGTCTGGCGGGGTCCGCAGCTGTTCGCGGGCGCGATCCACCCGTTCCTGATGCATTTTCCAGGGGGATTCCTGCTGCGCCCGCCAAGCCAGATAAAATTCGACCAAACCATACAGACCATGCTCCTGGCTGTTGGTAGCGCCAGCAAACACCGGTTCTTGATTCAATCCCTTGCGATCCAGCCAGAGGTAATTGAGTACCGGTACGGCGACATCGGTATCCATCCTCTGCGGGGCACGGGCAATCATCAGGTAACTCTTGAGTGCCTGGTAGTACTCTTCACGCAGTGCTTCCTGGCCCTGACGATCAGAGGCTTCCCAGGTACGCGCATGATTTTCCAGTGACAACTCCAATGAACGGAAAGCCGTGTCCCGGAAGAAGGCATCCATGCCACTGACCAGCATCTTTTCCACATCATCGATCTGGGTATCGCCGGTATAAACCCCCAGACGGAACTGCCAGGGCTTGTCGTTTTCATAGGCAAGCAGCTGCTGGTAATGACGGTAGAGTTTTTCCAGAACCAGAAACTGTTCTTCATCGTCATAGCGATCATCCTGCATGGCCAGGCTGACTTTCTGGCTAAGCAGTACGCCTTCATTGAGCAGCACCTTGTTGGCACCGTAGGACGCCACCAGCAGCAGCATCGTGGCAGCAATGGAAGCAACCCCCATACCCATGGCCGCGGTTTTCAGGGAACGCTGCCAACGAATACGGTTGCGGTTGCCGTGGGCCAGCCCCTGCAGCGGGATCACTACATCTGTGAAAAAGCGATGAATGAAGAAAGGCTTCGGTGGCGTGGTGCGCGATGGCCCCTCCGCCTGACTGAAACCAAATGCCTGACGCAGATTACCTACCAATCGAGTCAGCGGCGTACCTTCCTGGGTACCACTGGTAAAATAGGCCCCGGCAAAACGGGGCATTTCCTGATACGGATTTTCCCGAAATAACAGGTGCACGAATTCGGACAGGGTATCGGCGGCGGCGCGGAACTGATCGGGGAAGGCGTAGAGGGCCGACTTGCGATCCAGGTTACGCTGCATGGACAGCTTGCGTAGCCGCAACTCGCACAGCTTTTCGTACAGTTGACGGGTGTGCGCTTCAAAACGTTCTGCCGCATCCTGGTCGCTATTGTCTTCGAGCAGATAACCGCCCCAGACCTGCTCCCGCTCACCGTCGCTGAGATCTTCGAAATAGGCTTCAAAGCCGGGGATCAAATCGCACTTGGTAAACGTGATGAACACCGGGAACGACAGGCCCAACCGCTCCATCAGTTCATTGAGTCGATCACGGATAATACGGATGTGCTTTTCCAGCCCTTCGCTGTCTGCTGTGAGCAGGTCCGCTACGCTGATGGCAACGATGACACCATTGATAGGCGTCTGCTTGCGCTGCTTGCGCAACAGATCAAGAAAAGCCATCCACTCCCCATGATCATCATCTTCCGTGGTATAGCGGCCTGCAGTGTCTAACAGCACCGCCTGGTCGGAGAACCACCAATCACAATTCCGGGTACCACCTACACCCTGAAAATGCAGATCATCTGCATCGGAGTAGGGGAAATGCAGGCCAGAGTTACGCAGCAAAGTACTTTTGCCCGCAGCGGAGGGACCAATCACCATGTACCAGGGCAGCGCATATAACGCGGCAGCCCCACGGTAGCCTGCGCCCAGTTGGGAGGCCTTGAGTGAAGAGATGGCCTCATCCATTTTTTCGCGCAGCGCCACCACATCACCGTTGCCCTGATCACTGGCAAGCGCCTGTTGCAATTGATTACCGCGCCGGCGGGCCAGCAGATAGCGCGCGCCGACCACCAGCAGAAACAGACCTACCACCACGGCCACGGCCAGATAACGCGCAGACCCTGTCAGCCCCAGACGAGGGCCGGCAAACCAGATCAGCGCCAGTACGGCGACGAGCCCAATCAGGGAGCTTCCCGCCCGGGACAATAAATAACGCTTAACGAGTGCCCCTACAGCATTGGCAGACATCAGAATTGCCCTCCCAGGGAATCAGAACTAACAGACGCAGCCGCACGCAAGGACTGACTTTCATCAGCAATGGACTGCGCGGCATTGCGGGCGCTGTGCATGCTGAAAGCCGTGTAGCCGGTATAACTGAAGAAGATAATGGCGAGGGTGACGGTTGCGATAACCCAGTACGGAAGCTCACGCCCCACCCTGCTGAGAACATGCTCTTTGGCAGCACCATTGGGTGCCAGGCGTGGATCCGGCACGCCATGAAACCCGTCAATCTGGCTACGCAGATCTACCTGCAGGGCCATCAATTTTTCCAGGCCGCGCAGCTTGTAAACCCCTTCGAAACCGAGCTGCAGGCAAACGTAGTAGAGCTCCAGCAAATCCCGGTTCTGTTCTCCACGTTGGCGCAATTCACCCAGCCGCACGAAGAACACCTCACCGCCCAGATGCTCACCAAACAGCTTTAGCTGCAATGGATCAGACATCCATTCCATCCGCTTTGGCCAGGAGGAAGCCATCACTGCCTCATCGATAAAAGCAGCCAGCGCAAACTTGGCATGCTGGACATCCGCGGCGGCTATCTGCTTTTCAAAGGCAAGCCGTTCGAAGGTGTCGAAACCTTCCATGATCTTTTCGTGGAGATCGTCCGGGGCATCACTTCCCCCGGCACGCAATGGCATGACCCTGTCGAAAAGGTGTGCGGTGATTTCCAGCAGGGGGTTGGTGTTGGGGTGGATATCCGTATCACTGCTCATGATCAATCCTCGATGCAAAGCAGTTCAAAGCGACAGCTCTGGAACTGGGCCGGCAGGAAAACGGCAAGACTTTCTGCCTCAACCGCGCGCGGCCAGAACTCACCGGCGGGCTCCACGCGGAAATATTCAAAACCACTCTTGACCGGTAGTTTGTTTGGTGGACGCTGTGTATGACTCAAGCGAATACCCGGCAGGGCCGAGGCCAGAATCAGTTCCAGATCATCACGGCTGCCGGCTTTGCACTGGCGACCGAACTCCATGATCCATTCAGGATTTTCCGCCTCGTGGTAAACCCCCAAATAGAGATGACGAGCATTGATTCCCTGCCAGGGGATGCCTTCTCCAACCAGCAATGCAGGCAATTCATGACGCAATGACAAGGCCGTACTGGTGGTGGAGGATTCCTGCATCAGTGCAGCGCGCAGGCTCGATTCCAGAGAAGAAAAAACGTCGGCCAGGTCAGTGTGCATGTATTCAGACAACACCAGCTCGCCCATATCCGGTTGTAGATCCCACATCCCGGCAATCAGCTGCGACAGCGTACGGTAGATGCTTTCCGGGTGGCTGGCGTCTTCACGCAGGTAATGATCCAGAGCAACCAGCGCGGGGCGCAACTTCTGCAGGCGCAACACCTGGGCCAACTCACGGTTACCCATATCGGCAATGTCACCATAGCTATTGCGCTGCTGGGAAAGCAGCCGAACCCGAGCAGCAATCAGGTCACGGATCCGATGGACCATGGCTTGCAGCAATTCACACGCATTCAGATTAACCAGTGGCGGCACCACATTGGCCGTTTGCTGATAAGCGCCATCGCCGATGGACTCGAAGCTGGCGAGGCGAATGGCACTGTAATGCTCACGACTTTCATCGCCACGCAACAGCACCAGATTGGGTTTACCAATGATCACTTCGCGGGTTCGTGCGGGATCGTGCTCATCGGGCATGTCCAGATAATCCGCGCGCCACCCGCACAGCCGGCCTTGCTCCTGATAACCACTGATGCCCGTTACCCTTTCATTGTCCGGCTGTGCCAACCATACGGTGACGCTGTCGCCACCGGCAGTAAGATCACACAGCAAGGGATCACCATCACGCTGGCTATCGAACTGTACCCATTGGCCATTGGGAAGAATCGCCGACAGGGATTCGATACGACACTGGCCAATACCCAAAGGCTCTTCGAGCAGATTCAGAGAGACGACTCCCCAACCATGGGAACGGGCCAAATCCGTACGCTGATGGATTTCACGCTGCAGATTGCGATCCCACTGCTGGAAATGCTGTTGGCCAAGAAACAGGCCTTCGGCCCAGACCACGCGTTGACGCTTTTGACTCATAGACGCCTCAATCGAGAATCAGACGATTTTTTTCGAGGGTAATGCGCACTTTCCGATCAAATCGGCGGGTAATGAAATTGCCCGGCATCTTGTCCACATCCCGCCAGCTCTCCCCTTCTGGCTGACGATATACCGCCATGGCGGCCAGGTATTCCGCCTGATCATGTCGTGGAAGTTCGATATGGCGCTGGTAGGCGGGGTCCATGGTGACCTCTTCTTTCATCACCAGATCGTTACCCAGCACCTGGAAGTCCTGCTTCCATAGCTCTTCAAAGCTGGCGCTTTCAAAACTGCGGCGGTCCTTGAGCTGGTAGATCCTGACCACTACGGCCAAAGGCTCTCCGTATTCATTACGGTTGATATCTGCGGTGGAAGACACGCCGAATTTCAGTGAAGGCGCGGCACAACCTGCCAGCAGGCAGATCCAAGCCACGAAAAACATTTTTCGCATAACGGAATTTCTCCGAAACCAGAAGGCGGATGGAATAGCGTCAGGGCAGCAACTCGCTACCTTCTTCCCGGGCACGGGCATAGGCCGCCACCAGAGCAGGTGCGGTCACTTCCATGTAGTGACGACGGTGTTGATCGGTTGACTTGTTTCGTTCACCCAACAAGCTCTGGAGACGCTCAACCAAGGGGCGCTCCTTACGCGGAGAATCTGCCTGTATGGCAGAGATAGCCTCAACCAGTGCCAGCTGGTGAGCCATCAGGTCGGAAAACAGGAATTCCAGATTACGTTGCCCCTGATCGCTACAGTGCAACCATTCGAGAATCACCTTGTTGGCGTCCTGATTCTTGAAGGCTTCGAAACCGTCATTGAAAATGCGGGTATAGGGCAGCCCCATTTCATCAGCGAAACGTTTTTGCCCATCTACCAGACGCGCCACACCCTCGATCAAGGTGTGAACGGATTTACCGGAGAGTTTTCTGCTGCCTTTCCTGGCTGCCGTGGAATCCATTCCTTCCCCCATTTTCAGGATCCGTTCGGATGAAGGTTTACTACCGACCGGATTCGTGCGGGGCGATTCTTTCCATCTGGCCCGCGACTGTCAAAAAGGGGGCTTTTTCTTTTTTTGTGATGCACACACGATCAAGTGCTGTTTTTTTGTACTAATTAAACCATTTAAGAACGGGCGTACGACATTTAATGTGAAAAGTCTCACGAGCACCTGCTCGTTTATCTCAACCGGGAGAATTATTTCTCACGCCTAATGTCAGCGATCTCCTACATGAAATTAAGACAGGCAGTAAAAACAAGCCGCATTTTTACCGTCTAATACTTTCTTCGTTTGATTTTTTTATTTCATGGTTTTTTTGTGCTTTTTCTGGAATCCATAGCTCCCCTTTTCACTGACTTCATTGCGAGATCGGACCACCTCTGAAGCGGACAAAGCCACACTCCGATACAGACGTTATCGCCCCAGTACCTTGAAGCGCTGGCGCAAGCGGAAGCCCTGATCATCCACCAGGGTCAGAGTATGCCAGCCGGGATCGGCGACGATGGCTTTTTCATGGAAGTGGCGGGTTTTGCCGAGGAAGCGGTCATCCAGATGCCAATAGAGAGTAGCGGACGAGCTTTGGTGTACGGCACGGAAAACGGCCCGGCCAAGGGTGCCGTTCAGTTCTGTAGGGATATAAATGGCGCTGCCCGCATGGGGGTAAACCAGTGCCATGGGGGGCTCACTCTGCAATGACAGGGCGCCGGCTACGCAATCCTGTCGCCAGGCAGGCAGGGGACGGTAATCCGGATGGTGGCGACGGTAGAACCAGGCCTGTGCAGGGGGTAGCACAAACCAGTCGCGATGTTGCATGGCGGCCACCGCTTCGCATCCGCTGTGTACCCGCTGGCCATTACGATCAAGATGAATGCGCAGATGATGAGGTGTGACGGTTTGGAAATGACTGAGTCTGGGCGCCCATTGCTCGCGAGTCTGACATTGCCCTCCTGCGAGAAAACCATTGTCCTTGCATACCTGCACGGTTTTCAGTTCTGAGAGAGGCGGCTCCGGCCAGGGAGACGGCCCCAGCAGGCTAAATACATCCAGCATTAATGGTGCTGCGGTGGCCGCGCCTCCCAGGCTTGGGGCTGGCTCCCCATTGCCGTTGCCCGCCCACACCCCCACGGTGTAACGGCCATTGCTGCCGACTGCCCAGGCGTCGCGAAGACCATAACTGGTACCGGTTTTCCAGGCGATGGGCTGACTGGAGCTGAACTGACGCCATTGCCTTGCGGTGCCGGGTCGGGCCACTTCGCGCAAGGCCTGTTGGGTCAACCAGGCGGCACCGGGTGTCAGCATGTAGGGCGGATTACTCTTTGGCGGCTGATCCCGCAGCACGGTCAACGGCTGGGGAATACGGCCACTGGCTGCGGCCATCAGCCGGGCGTAGATAGCGGTGATTTCATCCAACCGCCCCTCTGCGCCACCGAGGATCAGGGTCAAACCATAATCTTCCGCCGGGCGGAATAGTGTGCTCATGCCCATGCGCTGCAAGGTGCTGTGGAATCGACCACCGCCATATTCACGCAGCATGCGTACAGCGGGAATATTGAGTGATTGGCTGAGTGCTTCGTGGGCGGGCACCACACCCCGGTAGGAGTGATCATGATTCTCCGGGCTGAAGCCTCCATAGTTGGTAGGCAGATCGGGAATCAGGGTTTGTGGCAGCAGCTGGCCACCATCCAGCATCAGGCCATATAACAGCGGCTTGAGAATACTGCCGGTGGATCGTGGGGAGGCTGCAATATCCACAGCAGCACCATACTCCGCCGCATTGCCATGGGTGACATTACCCACGTAGGCACGAGTCTGTTGTTGCTGGTGATCAATCACCACTACCGACAGGTTGTGCACACCTTCCCTTTCCAGGCGCTCACCGTGCTGTTGGGTCAGTGCCACAACGCGTTGCTGTAGGGCCGCATCCAGGGTGGTTTGCAACAGTTTGCCATGACCGGCTTTTTCAAGCGTGTTCATCAAGTGGGGAGCCAGGGCTGGCAGGGCTGGCGGTGGCGGAGGTAACGGTTCCAGTAATGCCAGTTGCAGATCACGGTCGGTAAGTTGGCCTTCTCCATGCAGACTCACCAGCAGACGATCGCGTTTTTGCTTCAGCCTTTCCCGGTTGCGACCGGGATGAATCCAGGAGGGCGCGTTGGGCAACACTGCCAGCAAGGCCGCTTCTGCCCAACTCAATGCATCAGGCTCACGCTGGAAGTAACGCCAGGCGGCGGCTCGCAGGCCAACGGTGTTCCCCCCAAACGGGGCGCGGCTGGCGTAGTGGCCCAGGATCTCTTCTTTACTGAAATGCCATTCCAGTTGAAATGCCAGCGCCGCCTCTCGGGCTTTTTCCGTGAGTGTGCGCGGCGGGTCATCCCGCAGCAGCCGTGCCAGCTGCATGGTAAGCGTGGACCCGCCACTGACCACCCTGCCCGCTTTCATGTTCAGCCAGGCGGCCCTGCCGATGGCGACGGGGTCTACACCGGGGTGCCAGGGAAAACGCTTGTCTTCAAAGTTCAGCAATGCCTGACGATATTTGTCCGGCACTTTGCCGACTGGCACAAAACGCCATTGTTGATCAGCCGCGATACGCGCATCCAGCATGCGGCCGTTCTGATCCAGCATCAGGGTGGCGTAAGGCGTGTTATGGAGACGCTCAGGCAATGGCAGGAACTGCAGTATTGCCAGCACAGACGCTGCCAGAAGCAGTAACGCGCACAATCCAGTTCGCCGGCGAAAAGTCATGTTACCTGGGGGCTCCGTCGGCTTGTCTGATAATTGGAGGGGGATGCGGATGAATATAGCAAAAGGTGGCCTTTCATCTAAACCCGGCTCTGCATCAATCCGACCCGGAGACGGTGCCGGTATCTATCCACATAGCCCCCGCTTATACCGCGAGACACCTCAGGAAACCCGGCTGGTCATGGGCAAAGATCCATGCGTTATATCAGGAGATCGAGCCGGCCTGATATGACCGGTCATTAACAGACACAAAAAGGCCTGTTTTGTGTACTGGCACTAGCGCCCCAGCCGGGGCGCAAAAGTGCCATTTACCCTTCTGTCCCGAACAGACACCATCGTTACATTGATTAATGTCACAGTTAGACATTGAACGGTCATATTACGACCGTTGGCCAGGAGGATTTATGACAACAACAGCTACCAACACCATCAAGCAGAACGAGAAAAAGGCCGAGAAGGTACCACTGGGTGCCACGGTCAACATCCCGCCGCGTCGTCTGGACTTCGAGTTCGATGAGAACACGGCCAAGCGCTATTTTTACGCGGATGACCCGTTCCTGAGTGCCTTCTGGATTACCCTCTCTACCCTGTTCCCGGAAGGGGAAGACTTCTTTGTGCAGGCTGTGCGCCACTATCGCAAGGACATCACTGATCCAACCCTCAAGGCCCAGGTTGCCGGTTTTATTGGCCAGGAAGCCATGCACAGTAAAGAGCATGAAGCCTGGAACGAGCTGGGTCAGAAGTTCGGCTACCCTACCGAGAAGCTGGACAAAACCCTGGGCAAGCTGCTGGGTGCGGTGAAGAAATACACCCCGAAGATTTTCCAGCTGTCTGCCACCGTGAGCCTTGAGCATTACACCGCCATCATTGCCGAGCAGCTGCTGCGGGACGAATCCCACCGCGAGCTGGCTGATCCGGAAACCCTGAAGCTGTGGTTGTGGCACGCTCTGGAAGAGAACGAGCACAAGACCGTGGCCTATGATGTGTACGAAAAGGTCAGCGGCAACTACCTGCTGCGGGCCGGCACCATGATTCCGGTAACGGTAATTTTCTTTGCCGTCATCGGTGTCTTCCAGGCGCAGATGCTGGCTTCTGACGGCAAACTGCTGAACCTGCGCAACAACTGGAAAGGCGTGAAGTTCCTGTTCGGTCGCAAGGGGCTGTTCACCCAGCTGTGGCCGCAGTATCTGGATTTCTTCAAGCCGGGCTTCCACCCTTCCCAGCACGATACTGATGCGCTGCTGGACGAATGGCGCGAGCGTCTGTTCGGTGCCGAAGGCATGCTCACCGAGCAGCACGAGCAGGCCAGCCAGAAGAAGAAAAAGAAGCTGCATTAAAAGCAGCTTCGAGTGGCTAGCTTCTAGCTGCGAGAAAAAGCAAAAATGGAAAGCCGCCTTGCGCGGCTTTTTGTTTATGGGGATTAAGGGCGAGTTTCGAGTTTCGAAAATCACAAGACAAAACCGTAACGAACACCAGTGCTTTTTGCTCTTCGAAACTCGTGACTCGTCACTCGCCACTGAATCCCATTTGCTTCCTGTGTCAGCTCATGTACAACATTCGTAGCCATGGATGTCATACATGAAACTTCTGCGTTTTACTGCTCTGCCACTGTTATTGCCACTGGCCGCTTTCGCGGAGCCGGTCACGCTGGAGCCGATCACGGTGACCAGTACCCGTATGGAACGCCCACTGGCAGATACGCCAGCGGCAATCACGATCGTGGACGGACAAACGGTGCAACAGGCTCAGCCCCGCCTGCAGCTGGATGAAAGCCTCAACCGTGTGCCGGGGTTATATCTTCAGAACCGTTATAACTTTGCCCAAGGGCTGCGTCTTTCCTCACGAGGATTTGGCTCAAGGGCCCCGTTTGGTGTGCGCGGGCTACGCCTGAATGTGGATGGATTCCCGGAAACGCTACCCGATGGCCAGTCCCAGCTGGACAGCATTGATCTGTTCAGCATCGACCAGCTGGCGGTGCTGCGAGGCCCCAGCTCCCTGCTCTACGGTAACGCTACCGGAGGCGTTATCGACATCACCACGTTTTCAGCACCGTTCACGGAGTCAGCCAGCGCCACCGTGATCGCAGGCAGCGATGCATTCCGGCAGGCAAATGTGCAGGCCAGCGGCAAGCATCAGCATGGCCACCACGCGTTTAGCCTCACCGCCTTGGGTGACAACGGCTACCGCGAGCAAAGTGAAGTTCGCCGATACCAGCTCACCGGCCAGGCCGGTTGGCAGCTACCCGAATCGCGCTCCGTTACCTTGTTTTTGACAGCCATGGACACCCCCTTTGCCAATGATCCTGGTGGACTGACCCGGCAGCAGGTTCGTGAGGATCCCCGTCAGGCAACCCTATTCGCGGAGCGGCTGGACGCCGGCCAGGAGGTGGACCAGCAGCGCGTGGGTCTCCACTACCGGGATGAGGCCCTGGCGGGAGGTTTACTCAATGCCAGAGCGTTCGTGAGCCAGCGTGATTTCCGCCAGCAGCTTCCCTTCCCTGGCAGCAGCCTGATCGATTATGAGCGGGTGTTTTACGGTGCCAGGCTGGATTACACCCTGCCCTTCAACCTGTTTGCCAGGCCACACCGCATGCTGCTCGGACTGGATGCTGACCGGCAGGAAGATGCGCGCAGCCGCCATGCGGTCAGCCCCTCCGGTGCTATCACTGCACGGACCGCCGACGAAGATCAGCATGCCACGGCAACCGGCGTGTTCCTGCAACTGGACAGCCATCTCACCGAAAGTCTGATGATGACCATTGGCACTCGCGCTGACCGACTGCGCATGAACATTGATGATCACCTTCTCAGTGATGGTGATAACAGTGGTCACCGCGACTTTGATGAAATCAGCTACAGCGCGGGGCTTACATGGCAGGCCTATCCCGCCCACACGCTTTACAGCACGATCAGTTCCGCGTTTGAAAGCCCTACCTTTACCGAGCTGGCCAACCCTTCCGGTGCGGGAGGATTTAATCCAGAACTGGCACCACAAACAGCGTTGAATCTGGAAATGGGCGCCAGGGGCGCGCTGACCCAGCGACTGTTTTATGAAGCGGCCTTGTTCCGGGTAGACGTGGACGATGAAATCACCCCCTATGATCTGGGTGGTCGAACCTTTTACCAGAATGCTGGCGAAACCCGCCGCGAAGGCATCGAACTGGGACTGGAACACACCACCACGGAGCAGCTCACTCTGGCCCTGTCGTGGACCTGGTCGGATTTTCGATTCCGTGAGTTTTTCGACACACAACAGAACGCCGATGTGCAAGGCAACCGGTTACCAGGTCTGCCGGAACACCATCTTTATGGTCAGGTGGAATGGCAGGCCGACAGCGGATGGTTTGCTGCTCTGGAAGGACTGTTCAGTTCGCATCGCTATGCGGAGAACACCAATACCACCCGAGTCGGTAGCGAGATGATCGTTAATATGCGGTTAGGGCGTGAATGGCGGCAGCAGCAACAGACGCTAACGCTGTTTGCCGGCATCACCAACCTGTTTGACCGTGACTACATCAGCAATCTGCGCATCAATGCCAACAGCGACCGGCCGGTAGAGGCACGGGGCTATTTTGAACCGGGGCCTGGTACCGGTTTTTATGCAGGCTTGACGATCGGCTGGTAGCCCTGACGAACAGACAAAGATACAGGGATGGGCAGGCAGGAGCTGAAGCGTCCTGCCCGCATCCCCATGCTTAACCTACCTGTCTGCAGGCGATGGGGAATCGCTTGCAGGCAAACGCCTACAAGGCCCCTGTTTTCATCAGGCGGCGCATCCCGCGTCTGGCTTAAAACGCCGACACGCCCCCATCCACCGCCAGGGCCTGGCCTGTCATATAACTATTGGCAGGAGATAGCAGCATCAGCATGACGGTGACGATCTCTTCCGGTTGGCCGAGACGCTTCATGGGGCTGCCGGAGGCAAGCATGGCGTGGACGGTTTCCTTGTTCTCGGACAGTTCACCCTCGTCCACCATGGGGGTGTGGGAATAGAAAGGGCATATCGCATTGACGCGGATATTCCGGCGCGCGTACTCCACTGCTGCCGTCTTCGTCATACCGATGACCGCATGTTTGGCCGCTGCATAAGCGCCAATTTTGGGAGCGCCGCCCAGGCCCGCCATGGAGCTGACATTGACGATGGCTCCGCCGCTTTCCTTCATCGCCGCGATCTGGTGCTTCATGCCATACATCACGCCCTTCACGTTGATGTTGATCTGCTGGTCGAGTATTTCATCGGTGAGTTGATCAAAAGGCACAAAGGCGTGGGCGATGCCGGCGTTGTTCACCGCCATATCCAGATGACCAAATTGAGCCAGTGCGGTATCCACCATGGCTTTGCAATCCGCTTCGCTGGCCACGTCGCACTTCAGCGCGGCCACTTTCACGCCCTGCCCGGCCAGCGCATCGGCCACCGAATCGAGGGCATCAGTGTTGATATCACCCAGCACCAGGCAGGCACCGCGTTTGCCCAACTCTTCGGCCAACAGTTTGCCAAAGCCACTGGCAGCACCGGTGATGACAACGCTTTTTCCGGTGAAATCGAGGATCGGATCCATGGGGGGAGTTCTCCTTCGTCGAACAGCTGCAAGCTATGAGCTTCGAGCTGCGAGAAAACCTGCAATATAGGAACGGTTACCTACGAAGCCGCTGTAGGAGCGGCTTCGCTCGTAATCAGATCGTAAAACCGCCGTCGACTACCACGCATTCGCCGGTGACATAACTGGATGCATCGGACACCAGATACAGTACGGTGCCGGCCATTTCTTTGGGCTCGGCGTGGCGACGCATGGGGATCTGGGCGATGGCGTGCTTGTAGATGTCATCGTTGGTGAACAAGGCGCCGGCGAACTTGGTCTTGGTGAGACCCGGCAGCAACGCATTCACGCGGATGTTGAACTGGGCGCATTCCTGGGCAAAGGATTTGGTCATGCTGATGACTGCGGCCTTGGAAATGGAATAAATGCCCTGCATGTCACCCGGATGGAGACCGTTGATGGAAGCAGTATTCACAATAGCGCCACCACCGTGTTCCCGCATCAGTTTGGCCCCATTCACGGACATGTAGAAATAACCACGCAGGTTCACATCCACGGTCTTGTCGAAGGCATCCACCGGAGTGTCGAGGATATGCCCAAAGTACGGGTTGGCTGCCGCGTTGTTGACCAGGATATCCAGCTTGCCGTGGGACTCGCGAATATGGGCGAAGATCGCGTCGACCTGCGCCATCTCACCGATATGGCAGGCAAACGCTTCGGCACTGCCGCCCTCTGCCTTGATAGCATCCGCCACGGCCTGGCAGTCATCCTGCTTGCGGCTGGACACGATCACGTGGGCACCCTGCTCTGCCAGCAGGCGCGCAATTTCTTCCCCGATGCCACGGCTGGCACCGGTCACCAGGGCGATCTTGCCCGTCAGATCAAACAGCTTGGTACTCATCACTTACTCTCCCATTGAAAATAGTTACAAGTTTCAAGGGACAAGATGCAACGCGGGCAGGGACATTGCGCAACGGCAACGCCCTGCCCGCGATTCTTTTTAGATTTTTTTTAAACTTGCAACTTGTAACTTGAAACTCATCAAGCCCCGTTATGAATGATATCCACCGCCATGCTAGCCAGTGGTTCCACCATGGCTCCCACTGTGGCGGCTTGTTTGCTTGAGGCATTGCCATCTTGCGCCCGCTTGGCGACACCCTGACAAATGGCGGCCAGACGGAAGAAACTGAAACTTAGATAAAACTCCCAGTTATCAATCTTGCCAATACCACGACGCTGGCAGTACATCTGCACATATTCCTGCTCGGTAGGAATACCCAACGCTTTGCGATCCACACCCGCCATACCCTCCATCTTGGCATCGCCCTGCGGCAGGCGCATGCCCATGCACTGGTAGGCCAGATCCGCCAGCGGATGCCCCAGTGTGGACAGCTCCCAATCCAGTACCGCAATCACTTTCGGTTCGGAGGGGTGCCACATCATGTTGTCCAGGCGGAAGTCGCCGTGCGCCAGCGCCACCTGACCATCGTCTTCGGGCTGGTGCTTTTCCAGCCAGGCGATGAGTTCATCCATGGCAGGAATATCTTTCAGCTTTGAGGCTGCATACTGCTTGGTCCAACGGCCCAGCTGACGCTCAAAGTAGTTACCGGGCTTGCCATAGTCACTCAGGCCTGCCGCTTCCAGGTCCACGCTGTGCATGGCCGCCAGCACCCGGTTCATTTCGTCGTACATGGCCGCTCGTGTGGCATTGCCCAGCTCACCTTCGCCACACTCTGGCAGCGCTGCCCCCCAGAAGATGCGCCCCTCACAGAATTCCATCACATAAAACATGGAACCGATGACATCACGGTCCTCGCACAGGTGCAGCACATTAGGCACCGGCACTTCGGTATTCTTGAGAGCGGCCATCACGCGGTATTCGCGATCCACGGCATGGGCAGACTTGAGTAGTTCGCCCGGCGGCTGACGACGCAGCACATAAGCACCGGATGGGGTCGTGATCTTGAAGGTGGGGTTGGACTGGCCTCCCTCAAACTTGTCAGCCTCGATCGGCCCTTTGAAACCTTCGATATGCTGTTCGAGGTACTCGGCCAGTTTTACGGTATCCAGTGAATCCACCTGGGACATGGAGCTCTCCTGTTGTTCTGTCTGCTACGCAAATGGCTCGTTACGGCGCCGTTCTTTTGAAACAGCACCGCACACGATCTTGTCAGGCGAATTGCTTGGCCAGAGTGCGGCCCAGCTGCATCATGTGAACCTGGTCCGGTCCATCTGCCAGCCGCAGGCTGCGGGCATAGCTGAAGAAGTGAGCCAGCGGGGTATCCTGACTGACACCCACCGCGCCGTGGACCTGTATCGCCCGGTCGATGACATTTAACGCCATATTGGGCGCAACCACCTTGATCATAGCGATCAAATCCTTGGCGACTTTGTTACCTTCGCGATCCATCATGTCAGCGGCCTTGAGCGTGAGCAGGCGCGCTTGCTCGATTTCACACCAGGATTTGGCCAGATCTTCACGCACTGAACCCTGCTTGCTCATGGGTTGACCAAAGACTTGGCGCTCGTTAACCCGCTTGGCCATCAGCTCGAAGGCTTCCTGAGCCGCTCCGATCAAGCGCATGCAGTGGTGAATGCGACCGGGGCCAAGACGCCCCTGGGCGATCTCAAAACCACGCCCTTCGCCGAGAATGATGTTTTCTTTCGGCACCCGCACATTGTCGAAGATCACTTCCGCATGGCCTTCCGGGGCATCGTCATACCCGAATACTTTCATGGGGCGAACGATCTTTACACCAGGGGTGTTGGTGGGAACCAGTACCTGGGATTGCTGCACATGACGATTGGGGTTGTCCGGATCGGTCTTGCCCATCACGATAAGGATCTCGCAGCTCTTGCGCATGGCACCGCTGATGTAGAACTTGCGGCCGTTGATAACGTAGTCATCGCCATCTCGCTCGATGCGGGTCTCAATATTGGTAGCATCGGAGGATGCGACTTCCGGTTCGGTCATGGCGAAGGCGCTGCGGATCTTGCCCTCCAGCAATGGCTCCAGCCATTGCTGCTTCTGCTGCTCATTACCGTACTTGGCCAGTACTTCCATGTTGCCCGTATCCGGCGCGGCACAGTTAAACACCTCTGAGGCAATCAGGCTGCGGCCCATTTCTTCGGCCAACGGGGCGTATTCCAGGTTACTCAGACCCGCACTGTAGTCGCCGTATTCTTTCGGCAGAAACAGGTTCCACAACCCTTTGGCCCGGGCCTTGGCCTTGAGCTCATCCATCACTGGCGGGGTTTCCCATGGATTGGCGGCCAGTTCATCACGAAAGCGCGCCTCCACCGGGCGGATCTCTGTATTGATGAACTCGCGGACCTGAAGCACCAGTTCCTTCATCTTGTCGGTGTATTGAAAGTCCATGCAGCTCTCCCTTGTCCTTTGTTTGTGGCTTACGCGATCACAGTCTCTGTTGGCGGTCTTGGTGCCGCTTGGTCATGCTGCGTACGTGATCAGAAATAGGTAATAGCGTCGAACCGGTCAGCCCGGTCCAGATGCGGTACATTATTGAAGCTGGCCACTCTCACCGCCTTGCGGTTAAAGAAACCGTGAATCAGGCTGGTATTGCGGATCTGCAAGTTCAGCTCTACCACCGTATCGTCAGCCGTGTTCAGTGCATGCTTCATGAACATGCCCATGGCGCCACCAGAGCTGACAATTACCACTTTGTCCTTGTCGCTGTAGTGCTGCTGTAGATGGTCCCTGGCGGCGGCGACACGATCCGAAAAGCCTTCCCAGGACTCAGGCAGGTCGCCCTGCAACTCACCGTGACGCCAGGCTTTCATGGCTGCCTTGAGCGCCTTATAGAAAGAGGAAGGGTTTGCTCCATCTTCCTTTGCCTCGGCTTCAGGATGCTGGGCAAGCCACGCATGAACAATGGCATGAAAGTCGAATTCATTGAGACCGCTGTGAATCTCGGAAGGCAGCATAATGCCCAGGCCTTCGCAGATGCCTGCGCCGGTTTCCTGATGGCGAACCAGATCACCGGTCATCAAGCCATCGAACTGCATGTCCCGTTCGGCAAAGTATTCGCCCAGCCAGCGCGCCTGCTGGTGCCCCAGAGGTGATAACTGATCGTAGTTGTCACTGCCGAAAGACGCTTGTCCGTGACGGACAAGGTAAAACTGGGCCATGCGCTGCTCCTAGGGAGATGAAAGTAGCCCCAGACTAGAACAGCCCAGACTGTTAGTGAAATTGATATTTTGAATCCTGGCCAATAAGTTTGATGCATATAACAGGGGGAGCTTCGATGAGCAAGCCTGAGGGGCATGCAGGACGACTGGTTGACTGAATGGTTGATTAGATCCGGCGTCCAGCAGGTGCCCGCCGGCAATTGGGACAGGGTTGGGTTTGCTGTCTTCGACGCCAATGTTAGCAAGCGGTGTGAACACCCTTCCTCGCTCGCCAGGTTCGCGGCGGAACCGCCGCTCCTACAGCAGTTTCGGCGCTTAGTTGCTCCCCATCACCCCTTTAAGGGCCACATCCACCACTTCCGCTACCAGCTGATCCAGCTGCTCCGGGGTTTCGTCTTCCCTGGGGTGATACCAACTGATCACGGAGTTCATGGCACCGAACACCGGTTTGATGGCGATCCGGGGACGCTGTGCCAGCATGGAGCCTTCCTCGATGCCCTGCTCCAGCACAGAGAGAAACAGGGCTTCGCAGTGGTTGCGCCGATCCTGCAAGCTGGTCAGCTGCTGCCGCTGTGTTTCCGTGGTGGAACTGCGCAGCACCATCTGCACCGCTTCGGAGACTGTACGCTGATAATGCCGGGTAACAATCAGCGTCTTTACATAGCGACGGGCCATCTCGGAAAAACGTTGTGAAGCAGGCAGAGCGGAAGAAGCAACAGGGCGAACCTCATCCAGCAGAGCATCCATGGCACGATGATGAATCTCGAAGAACAGCTCGGCCTTGGAATCAAAATAGTGGTACACCATCCCCTTGGTCGCAGACAGCTGACGCGCAATATCATCGATGCTGGTGGCATTGAAACCACGCTCCATGAAGCACCATGCTGCCGCCTCAAGAATGGCATCGCGGGGCTCATACGCCAAAGCTTCACTTTGTTGCGCCATGGGAGACATCCTCGTCTTCAGTCTATTTCTTCTTCAAGAGGGGAAGTAAACACCGTGACGAAGTCTGTCATAGCCAGCGGGCAACACCATTGACCTTGCAGCAGGATGGTGAAGGTTGGCCAGCCCTACCGCTGTTATTTTTGGCCCAATATCACTTCAACTTGTCATCAAACAGCAGGTATAGCTATTTCCTATTCCAGTACAGAGGGATTTCCACTTGCAGGGATAGCCGCCGCTGGTTAGTCTGATGCCTTCTTGAACAGGATAATTACCATGAAAGTGAATGTCGGTACCCAACAGCAGCTAACTGCCCCAGTGGCGGTACGCGCCGTTGTGTCCGTCGCTTTCTATTTTGGGTATTGGTTTAGCCGCTCGCGCGCCTGACCTTACCCAGGCGCGCCCGCTACGGGACGCCTGCCGAAACCTCTGAAAACCCCGGTCGGTATCCCGCCCGGGGTTTTTTATTGCCTGAATCCCGGCCAGACCGTCAAAACGCCGTACAGGAGAGAGAACATGTACCGATATCAACCGACAGCGCAGCACCTGCGATTTAGCTTTTGGCCACAGACCCGAATCCGATTTCGACGATAACCGAATACGCACAGAACAAGGGAAACACCATGCAACAGCTTCACAATGCCGCAACCGAACTGAAGAGCGACAACGTTCGCCGCAGTCTGCCCCTGCCCTCTCCCGCTACGCTGCGTGAGCGGTTGCCAGTGGATCATTCTCTGGCGCAACAGATTGCCGGCCACCGTCAGATCATCCGCAATATTCTCAATGGCGAAGATCCTCGCCTGCTGATCATCACTGGTCCCTGCTCTCTCCATGATCCCAAGTCAGCGCTGGAATACGGCCACAAGCTAGCAGAGCTTGCCACCACACTGGCGGATAGGGCCTTCATCGTGATGCGTGCCTACGTGGAGAAACCTCGCACCACCGTGGGTTGGAAAGGAATGCTTTACGACCCGCATCTGGATGGCAGCCATGACATGGCCACCGGCCTGACCGTATCGCGGCATCTGTTACTGGATCTGGCAAAGCTAGGCCTGCCCCTGGCCACCGAGTTGTTGCACCCCATGGCCGCAGACTACCTGGGTGACCTGCTCAGCTGGGCCGCCATTGGTGCGCGAACCACCGAATCGCAGGTGCACCGGGAAATGGTCAGCGGCCTGGCCATGCCTGTAGGTTTCAAGAACGGCACCGACGGCAGCATTGATGTGGCCTGCGATGCCATGGGTTCCGCTTCGCACCCGCACAGTCATTTGGGTGTCGATGAAGACGGCCGTGCCGCCTTGCTACAAACCGCCGGCAACCCGGACACCCATCTGGTACTGCGTGGTGGACATGATGGCCCCAACTACGATGCTGCGAGCGTGGATCAAGCCGTATCCGAATTACTCAAGCGTGGCCAGAACCCACGCCTGATCGTGGATTGCAGCCACGCCAACAGCGGCAAGGACCCACTGCAACAGCCTGCCGTTATGCGTAACCTGCTGGCTCAACGTGATGAAGGGCAATCCCATATTGCTGGCGTCATGCTGGAGAGCCATCTGCAAGATGGCAGGCAGGGACAGGATGGAGAACTGGCCTACGGGCTTTCCATTACTGACGGATGCCTGGGCTGGGACAAGACTTGTGCGTTGCTGGAGGGGTTGAGTGGCGAGTTGAAAGTTGAAAGTTGAAAGTTGAAAGGCGCGAGATGGGTAGGGAGTCGTTTTGGGCCGCTCTGCCCGCGCTTCCAGCCTTGAACACGGGCGGACGGCTTGGCTGATTTTCCGGGAAGCTTTCCGGCCGTGTAGGTCGGAAATCGGCGAAAGCCGATCTCCGACATGGCCTGTCAGATCTCACGGCGCTGGGTTTTGCAGATGCGTAAGGCGGAGATGCCCTGAGGCATTTCCGCCCTACGATAACAGCCCCGCCATTGCCCACAGGGCTTCCTTTTCAACTTTACACTTTGAACTTTCAACTCACCGGCGCGGGCACGGTGCCGATGAACCTCATGGCTTATGTCGCGACTGGCAGCTCATAGCTCACAGCTCGAAGCTGCTCACTTCCCGCGCTGGTTTTTCAAATACACGACAAAGGCCACGCTGGCGATCACCAGCAGGAAAATCACGAAGGCAGTGATCAGCTGATACAGCGTCAGGTCATTCAGCACAGCGTAGCTCCACGTTGTAGATCAGATTCAGGAATACAGCAGCGACCCCACGCCCATCTTGACTACCTTGCCACCGATCCGGCAGCGCAGGGCTTTGCCTGCCCGCTTGTCGAACTCGGCGCGCAACAGGCTCTTGCGGGTATCCAGACTGCCCCGGTCAATGGAGAAGGTGTGGGTGCCATCGGCAGTGTCTTTCTGTTCTGCCAGGTAGGCAATAAATTCCGGCATGACATTCCCGATAGGCGGATAGACATCCCGAGGCAAATTCGGGTTGAGAATACGGCCGTGGAAATCCGACTCTCCGGTAATGGTACCTGGCGCAAACAGGAACAGTTCGGTGGTGTACACATGGCCACTAAGCGCCGCCCAGTAACCTGTATTCAGGCTGGCTGACAGCACATGCTCGGGTTTGGTGAATGGCACGATCAGGGTTGGCTTGTCTACGCTGACGACCATGGGTTTGTACTTGCTGAAGGAAATGTGTTTTTCCTCCGTGTTCAGCGCCGCCGCCAGTTTGGCAATTTCAGGGGTGTAGTGATCAATGGTGGGGTCCAGTTCACGAGCAAACTGGATCGCGCCAGGGCCAGCGTCACCCTTGTCCACGAAGCTCTGAATCAACTGGTCGTTTTGCTTCAACAGAAAGGAGGCAAAGTCGCCCTCATCCTGCGTCAGCCCCATTTCATAGGCCACATAAGATGCCGCCAGAATGGTATGGGCACCGAACAGCTGCTGCCCCCGACCATTGAACACCGATACCGGTGAAGCGCGATTGCCGGGTTCGATAAACACCGTCTCGGTTTGCTGAAACTCGCTGGCGATGGCGGCCTTGCCACGAGCATCTATTGGCTCACCGGACAGGGTAACGACAGGGATCTGGGTGCCCTGAAAAGGGGCACCGGCAAACACATCCAGCAAGGCATAATCGAGAGCCATAACATCCATCCTCATTGTTATTGTCCATGCTTCGACTATGCCCGAAGGGAGGATTATTGCAATGGCAAGCGCTTGCCGCAGCGGCAACCTGAAACGCTAAAACCTATTACCACAGAGACCACAGGGTTCACCGAGATAAACAAGTGAGTTTTCTCAGTGAGCGCTGTGGTCTCTGTGGTAAAAAAGGTTTTGTGTTACGCCTTACGGCATGGGAGCGGTGATGCCACCGATCAGGAATGGCAGCAGGCGCCCGGTGATATCGGCTTCCGTCGCTTCCATGTTGAAATCGCTACGGCTGATTTCTTTCAGGGATTCCATCCCGGACAGGGTAAAGATGGCGGCGCCTAATCCAAACTGCACCCGCCAGAACAACTCTCTCGGCGGCATATCGGGCAGAGCCCGCTGCATATGTTCCTGCAAACGGCTGAAAACAGCACCATACTGTTTATGCAGGTATTCGCGCAGATGTCCCACTGGCTGACTATAGGCCTGCCCGGAAAGGCGGAAGAAAATCGCGGCGCGGCGTGGATCTTCTGGATGAGTGCCCAGGGCCAGACGAGAAATCAGCGCCAACAGATTTTCCGGGGTATCCGGAGTACCTGAGGCCTCCATTTCCGCCAGCTTGGCATTCAGCGCTTCGGAAAAAGGAGATAGAAACCGCTCGAAGACCGCCTGGATCAAGGCTTCCTTGGAACCGAAGTGATAATTCACCGCAGCCAGGTTAACCCCAGCCTTACTGGTAATGGCCCGCAGACTGGTCTCGGCAAACCCTTTCTGGGCGAACAGCACTTCTGCCGTATCCAGAATCCGATCCACTGTCCCTGGCTGTGCCATTACCCCACTCCGCGTTCAAAACATACGTTTCAAACATACGTTTGGCGCCACATTCGGTCAAGTACGCAATCCAAAAGCAGGGCTGATGAACGCGATAACAATGAGTAGGGAAATAGCGATTGCTGCCCGCACGGGGAAGGGATTTCGCGGTCGAACGACCGCTCCCACAGCCGCTCCGGGATGGCCTGTGCAGAAGACCGGGCCAGAAAGTACGCCTTGGTCAGGACCTGTGAACAAGGCGGAATGCGTTCTCCGATTCCGCCCTGTGATCGTTAAACGGCCAGCGGCAAGAGACAATCAGAAGTAATACACCAGCTCCGCCTGAACAAAGTCAGACCGGCTGATCGGCCCCAGGCCGGGATTGGTGTTGATGTTTCGCAACGCATCGCGGTACAGGGCTGACGGGCTGAGTGGATCAGCTGCGTCGGTGTAAAAGCGAGCCTCCAAGGTTGCCTTCAGGTTGTTGCCAAAGCGACGGCTGGATTCAAAGCTAATGGCTTTCTCTTCCTCTTCAGTATCGTAGATGATGCCAGCAAGGATCTCGGTGGAAGCCACGTCGTTGAAGGTAAAGCGAGTACCCAGCAGCACATCGCTGGCTAACGGCGAGGCCAGACTGTCATCCCGGTCTTCCCAGATATATTCCAGTATCCAGCCCAGATCCGTAGCGCTGCCGAACAAGCCCACCTGGGTGTATTCGAAACCACCATCCAGCGCGTAAAAACGCTCCCCCTGCCCCGACCGGCTAATACCTTCCAGCTTCCATAGCCAACCGTTCTGCAGGTATTGCAGTTCCAGCCCCGTTTGGTCGATAACGTTGTACAGTGGTGTGAATTCCGGGTCCGATCCTGCAGGCAGCACTCCCGTCAGAATCAGGGACTGCAATTCTGCGGACGTCAGATTTTGTGGAATCAGCAATGGGTCTCTGCTGGTGCCAGAAAAATGGGACAGCGCCATTTCGATACCATTGCTGAAGTACTGCTGATAGCGGATGGCAAAATCCACCCGTCCATCCTCTTTGGACGATTCATAGAGAGCATCATCTGACACCGGCAGCGGGGTACGCGGCCGGCCCTCTTCGCCGGCGAAGGTACGTTCACGGAACCCCGGCAGGATGAACAGATCCACGATCCCCCAGTTACGCACCAGTGAAAAGTTGATCATCGGCTGGCCCAACTTTTCTTCACCGTCCACCTGATCGACCTGGTCAGTCTGGTTGATAATATCCACCAGATGGCGTCCCTCAGTGACGCCCCAGAATACCTTGCGAATCCCGACCCGGGATTCCCAGCCATCCCCCACATGGATCCAGGACAGTTCACGAATATCCCAATGGGTGCGCTCGCTATCGTTTTCATCCACACGGGCATAGGGGATGAAAGTGAACAGATCATCCCGATCGTTCCACTCATGGAAGATTTCCGGCTTGAGGTAAGCAGAACCGTTTGTGGAATAATCCGCTTCCGGGTAGGGGGAATCCTGAGTGAAGTAACGTCCTTCCAGCGCCACTTCGCCACGGAATTCCCAGCCCATGGAGATCAGCGGCATCACCAGCAGCGATGCCGTCAAAAGAGATTTCTTCATGGCTTATCGGGCGCGCTTGAGGCTGTTCTGGTTAAAGTCGGCTTCGCTCAACCCGGTATCGTACTGGTAGTTACTCCAGAACAGGTCCGTGGCTTTGCCGGTCTGGTGATTCACCATGGACATCTTGGCGGGCTGCCAGAACTTATCCTGATACTGGGAGAAATCACTGGCTTCCAGGGTTTTGAGCAGACTGCCACGACGGTCGTAGTAATCCACTTTCCAGGTGCGGTATTCCGCCTTGTCCAGCCAGACGACCATCTTGGTGTAACCGGAGTGCTCATCGGTGGGATAACGCTCCATCACATAACAGGTCAACTCGCCACAAGCTTCGTCGCGCAGATATTTGTAGGTGTATTTCTCCACCTCCTGGCCACGCATGTCCTCAAAACTGAACTCACTGCCCATGAAAGGGCCGGATTTGTTACGCGAGGCGATAGTCTTTACCCGACGCAAAGCCGGCAGGTACAACCACTGGTCGTCATCCTTGGTCTTGTAGCTGAAGGTGAGCATGGCGGTGCCGCGTACATCGCGGGGAGTATCGAAAATGGTGAGACTCTTGTCTCCCTCATCGCCCTTCCCTTCCAGCGTTTTAACGCGCAGCTCGCGCTCGGCCTGATCGCCCCGCTTGGTGATCAACACCATTCTCATGTCTGCCTGAAAATCACCGAAGCCATCACCACGGGCATCTGCTGTACGGGCGATCTCCAGCCCCCTTTCTTCAGGCGTCTGAGCATTGGCATGTAGCGGAAAAGCAAGGGCAAACGCCAGGGAGGCGGTGAGCAAACGAAATGTCATGGGTGTCCTCATTGGTCAGGGGATCATTGTTGTAGCGACGATGTGCGCAACATCGTGTTTACCATGATACCTGCCTCGCGGGAAACGGCGAGGCCAATGAGGCCAAAATAGGCATTGTGGCGGTGAAGAGATGTCAGAAATTTAGCGTAAATGTCAGGCCGAACCCACTTCGAGGCTGGCGAAGTAGCCATGTTGGAGGAACGTCAGCACCTGCTTGATGACCGCCCTTTTACGCATGATGAAGGCATGGCTGGCAGGTACTTCCAGATAATCCCGCATCTCCTTGAGACGGGTACTTGGCAAAGACACTTTACCGTCATCCTCTCCGGGGATTATCCACGACAACCAGGGATCGACGGTGCGGGTACCGGCAATGACGCCGATCTCCCCCGCCACCGGCCGCAGCCTTGCGGCAATCCCCTCAGGGCCTGTGCCCAGTTGCTGCCCGGCTGGTCCGGTAAGCTTGCGGAACAACCACCAATCCTGCATGCGATCCACCACTTCACTGCCATGATTGGGTGGTGCCAACATCACCACTCTGCCCAGCTCCGGGATGGACTGCTCCTGCAGGTAACTGCGCACCAGAATGCCGCCCATGGAATGCGTCACGAAGTGCACCCGTGCCACATCCTGCTGCCGACACCAATCAAGCGCCTGCGCTATTTCCTGACGAGCAAGGGATTCAACCGGTGCAGAGGTTGAGGGGTAATCCTGGTTATACACCTGGTAGCCAGCCTCAGTGAGGGAGTCCTCGATTCTGGACATGGCCCACGCAGAACGGCGCAAGCCGTGGAGCAGAACCACACAGTCTGATTGCGCCTTTGAAACGACAGGCAGCGCGTCAGCCTTGGCGGACTGCATGCTTAACAGCATCCATCCCGACAGGAACAGTAACAGGGCAGACATCCAGCGATAGGGGCGTGTCATGGAAACTCCGGGGAATCGACAACTGCCGGACGTCACCAAGAACAATAACTAATAACCAATAGCCCGACCTGCCTAGCATTGAGGCCGGTGGGCGGGTTATCAAGATTGGATTACCTTAACGGTAGCGTCGCGGGGCTGACTCGCGGGTTACCACTCTTCCAGGTACCCCACACAGTGCTCAACGAGTTCAGCTACCCGAGAAGAGGCCAGGAATAGACGTTCCAGATCCCCTTCTGCCAACGGCGCATAGCGGTCTTCCGCCATCAGGTTCAGGGCATTGGCCTCACTGGGCGGAGCCGGGCGGCGAGCCAGGCCCGCAGCCCCCAGTGCGGTCTGCATTTCCCCATCCAGCCAGGCCAACAGATCGTCTCGATCCTTGCGTGCCTGAGCCAGCACGGCAACTTCCGGCGCTTCTACCCCTGCATCCGTGAACGCCTGCTCAAGGGCCGCCAAACTGAACAGGTTATCCGCACCGGGCACCTGGTACGTCTTGGCAGACTGGCGAATCATTCCTACCAACGCGGAGTACAGGTGAAATATCACCGCACCGCGCAGTGCCAGACGAATAGTCGGGGTCGCCTCGAGCTGATCGTGAGTCAGCTGACGCAGCATGGCTTGGGCAAAATAGATCCGCTCACGCAGACCACTGACGGTGTTTTCACGAACCATTCGGGACATGGGGACTCGCTTCCAACGGGAGGAAAATCAGGATTAACGGCTACATGGAGTTGCAAGTGACAAGTTTCAAGTTGCAAGGCGCGGGCGAGATCAGGCAGGGAGCCCGGGATCTGCAGCCGCGCTCAAGAGTCTGATCGCGGCCACAAGCTTTGCAATTACCAGGGGCCTCTGTCGCGTTGCAACTTGAAACTTGCCATTCCTGATATCAGGACTTCTTCACCGCCGCCTTCTTCTTGGCTGCAGGTTTTTTCTTCGCGGCGGCCTTTTTCTTGGCGGGAGCCTTCTTCTTGGTCTGCTCCTCCACCCATTTGCCATCGCGATAGAACGCCATCCAGCCCGTGGCCTTGCCGTCGATCTCGCTCATCACATACTGCTCTTTCGCCTTGCGGCTGTAGCGCAGCACACCTGGGTTGCCATCCGGATCTTTGGCCGGTGCCTCAGCCAGATACTTGTGCTTGGGATCCAGCTGCTCGGCCACACTCTGGATTTCCAGAATCAGCGGCGGGCGGGTTTCCCGGTTTTTCGGGAACTTGCTGGCAGCCAGGAACAGGCCGGAGGCCCCGTCACGCAGCAGGTAGTGATCGTCGTCGTACTTCTCGCACTTGAGGTGCGGCATGGGAATCGGATCCGCCCGCGGCGGTGCCGGCTCGCCACTCTTGAGCAACTTGCGGGTATTCCCACAGGCCTCATTGGTGCACTTGAAGAACTTGCCGAAACGCCCGGTACGCAGCTGCATCTCGTGATTACACTTTTCGCAATCCAGGGTCGGACCGTCGTAACCCTTGATGCGGAATTCACCCTGTTCGATCACATAGCCATCACAGTCCGGGTTGTTACCACAGACGTGCAGTTTACGCTTTTCGTCGATCAGGTAGTTTTCCATGGCGGTGCCACATTTCTGGCAACGCTTCTTTTTCCGCAGCTCGTTGATTTCGGCTTCTTCATCATCCGCTTTCACCTCAACAGCTTCCTCACCGGGCAGCAGGTTAAGGGTGGCGGTACAACGCTCCTTGGGCGGCAGGCCGTAACCGGAACAGCCCAGGAACACCCCTGTGGAACCAGTGCGGATCTGCATCGGACGACCGCAGGTGGGGCATTCGATATCCGTATCCGTAGGCAGATTGGCGCGCATGCCACCGATAGCCTGCTTGCCAGACCCTTCGCCCTGAGCCGCTTCCAATTTAGCGACAAAGTCCTTGTAGAACTCGTCCAGCACATCTTTCCAGTTACGGTCACCCTCGGCGATTTGGTCGAGAGTCTCTTCCATGCTGGCGGTAAAGCCGTAATCCATCAGGTGCGGGAAGTTTTCCACCAACCGGTCAGTGACAATGTCACCCATCTTTTCGGCATAGAAGCGACGGTTGTCCTGACGGACATAGCCACGATCCTGAATAGTGGAAATGATCGCTGCATAGGTGGACGGGCGGCCAATACCACGCTTTTCCAGTTCTTTCACCAGACTCGCTTCGGTGTAACGGGCCGGCGGCTTGGTGAAGTGCTGCTCGGCATCCACCTGATCGATGGTGAGGATATCGCCTTCCTTCACATCCGGCAGCAGAGTGTCTTCCTGACCTTTGCGGGAAGCCGGCGGCTGGATACGGGTCCAGCCGTCAAATTTCATGATACGGCCTTTCGCCTTCAGCTCGTAGTCGTTGCCGGTGGCGGTCAGGGTACTGCTCAGGTATTCCGCTGGCGGCATCTGGCAGGCAATGAACTGGCGACGGATCAGCTCATAGAGGCGCTGGGCATCGCGCTCCATGTCTTTCAGGTGTTCGGAACGACGGTTCACGTCGGAAGGACGAATCGCTTCGTGCGCTTCCTGGGCGCCTTCCTTGCTGGAGTAGGACAGCGGTTTCTCGGGCAGATACTTGTCGCCCAGGTTCTCGCCAATCCACTCACGGCAGGCCGCCACTGCGTCGGCACTCAGGTTGGTGGAATCGGTACGCATGTAGGTGATGTGACCCGCCTCGTAGAGGCGCTGAGCCATCATCATGGTTTTCTTCACACCAAAGCCAAGACGGGTGCTGGCCGCCTGCTGCAGGGTGGAGGTAATAAAAGGTGCAGACGGACGAGATTTGGTAGGGCGCTGCTCCAGCTGGGTAATGGTCAGCTTGCCCGCCGCTTCCAGCGCCGCGCGATGGGCGTGGGCATCATCGCCGTTATCCGGGCGGAAGGCCTGGCCCTTGTGCTTGGCCACTTGCAGACGCAGGGCTTCGCCCTCGGTGCTGTGGGTGTCGCTGTACATCTCCCAGTATTCTTCCGGGATAAAGGCGCGGATTTCCCGCTCGCGCTCGACGACCAATTCCACGGCCACGGACTGAACCCGGCCGGCGGAAAGGCCACGGGCGATCTTTTCCCACAGCAGTGGCGAAATCATGAAGCCAACCACACGATCCAGGAAGCGCCGGGCTTGCTGGGCTTCTACACGGTGCAGATCCAGTTTACCCGGTTCTTCAAATGCGGCTTGAATGGCTTTCTTGGTAATTTCGTTGAACACCACCCGGTCGAAACGGGCGTCATCACCACCGATCACTTCCCGCAGGTGCCAGGCAATGGCCTCCCCTTCGCGGTCCAAATCGGTAGCGAGATAGATACGGTCAGCTTTTTCGGCCAGTCGCTTGAGTTCGTCGACCACCTTGTCCTTACCAGGAAGGACTTCATAGTGGGCATCCCAGCCTTTTTCCGGGTCGATACCCATGCGGTTGATCAGCTGGGCCTTGGCCTTCTTCTTTTTATAGGCTTCACGCTCTTCCTTTGGCAGGGAGCGGGTATACGCTGCCTCCTTGGCGCGTTCCTGAGGGGTACTTTTTTTGGAGCCACCACTGACCGGCAGATCCCGCACATGGCCGACACTGGACTTCACGATGAAGTCGTCGCCCAGGTAGCGGTTAATGGTCTTGGCCTTGGCAGGCGACTCCACAATGACTAACGATTTTCCCATTCTCAGGTACTCAACATCCGATCTAAGGCTTGCGATGGGCGCTATTTAGACAGCGCCGGTATGGCCGGGTCAAGCAGGAACTGACTCGGCCTTCCTTTTTTAGTACTAGACCAGAGCCACCCCCAAGAGCAACCCCTGCCCTTCTCACGCACGGTGACAGGCCCCGCTGAAAGCGCCGCAAACCCGCGTATGACAAGGCCTTGATCCCCACCAGAAAAGTTTGGGAGCCTCTGAATAACCCCTTGCATGCTCAGCCAAAAAGACCCGGAGGGCGTAGCCTGAAGCGCACATCTGCTGCGCCTTGCCTCTCGGAAAGGACACCACCCTGACCATCGAGACAAGACGCAACAGCTGCACGCTTCAGGTCACGCTGAGCACGCAAGGGGTTATTCAGAGGCTCCCTATCCAGACCTCTGGAAAGCACTTAAAAGACCGTTATACTCGAAGGAAAGCTGCTGCTGGAGAAGATTGTGCCCACTCCCTATCGCAAAATCCTGGTTGCCATTGATGGCAGTGACGAATCCGCCCAGGTGCTGTCACGTGCTGCCGGTGTCCTGTCCGGTAACGAAGGCGAACTGCACCTGATTCATGTGATCGAGCCGCTGGCGCTGGCCTACGGCGCAGACGTTCCCATGGACGTCACCGATCTGCAGACCGGGCTGATGGATCAGGCCAGGGCCATGGCATCGCGCTATGCCGCTCAGTACGACATTGCCGATACCAACGTGCATGTTGAGCTCGGCTCCATCGAGAAAACCATTCTCGACATGGCAGATAAACTAGAGGCAGACCTGATTGCCGTTGGCAGCCACACCCGCAGCGGCCTGGCGTTACTGCTCGGCTCCACCGCCCGAGGGCTGGTGCCAGGGGCGCACTGTGATGTACTGGCTGTGAAGGTCGACCAGAAAAGCAGTTAATAGTTAACAGTGAATAGTGAACAGTTGCGCGAGCAACGGTTTCTGGTTTTAAACGTATGAGGCCGCGCCCAACTCTTGGGCGCGGCCTCATTGCTTTAATCAAATCAAAACCTGGATCGCGTCGCTGTTAACTATTCACTGTTAACTGTTAACTCTCTTCACTGCTTCTAGGTTAGCTGGAGAGCCCCCGTATTCCCCTGCCCTTCCTCGTTCCAGCGGCACAACAGTTCTGCCAGCCCCTGAGCCTGCTCGCGCAAGGAGCGTAGTTCTTCCTCGCTACCTTTTTCGCCATGAAAAACCGGCAGCTTGCGCATGGATTGAACCAGCTCATGGTCGGGGTTCGCCATGCGTTTGACCTCCAGCGTCCAGCGAATGTGGTGAACAATCATGTGGAAGAAGGCTAAACGTGTAGTCAGCGTATAGGGGCTGTCATCTTCGCTGAAATCATTGAAATCCAGACTGGCAATGACCGCCTCCCGAGAATTATCGGAAACCCGTATATCGGCACTGCGGGGGGTCCCCAGTAACATGGATAACGTGCCGAACACTTCGCCCGGCGAAACATAGTAAAGAGGAGCAGCAGCAGGGGAATCCCCCAATACCTCCAGCTGGCCACGAAGCAGGAAATACAGGGTGGAATCCACATCTCCTTCGCGAATCACCGCATCTCCTGGCCCCGCCAGCCACAGTTGGGTCTTGCTTTCCAGCAGGTCAAACTGCTCTGCATCATCACGGTCAATTTCATTAAAGAACGGCACTCCAGACAACAGCTGCCGAGCACGTTCCTGGCCATAGTCATTGTTATTGGCCTTTTCCATCTGTTACCCCACAAAACGCTGATGGATACAAAGTCTCCATGCTATTCGCCCTGCGAAGTGAGAACAACGTCTCATTAAAACGAGATTCAAAAAAATTAGCCAAATGGCGCATTAGGAGCCAGCGACAGCACTTTTCTTAGCCCCGTGGAGCATGAGAAAACGCTCGCCCCCTTACATTGGCCTTATGGACAGGCTGGACAAATAACACTGTTCATATTATCAGTATCCGTGCTAGCATCGAAAAAATCGTACAAGAAAGCGCCGGTTTGTCAGCTTTCACTGACACGACGGACACGCCTCCGCCGCCCTCTGCGCCTACATGGAGAAGGTTATGAGCAGCAAACTCACTGATCGTCAGCAGCAAGTACTGGACTGTATTCGCGAGTGCATTGCCGATACCGGCATGGCCCCGACCCGGGCGGAGATCGCCGACATCATGGGCTTTCAGTCGAAGAATGCTGCCTCAGACCACCTTCGTGCACTGGAACGCAAGGGCTACATTCGCCTGCACAGCGATCGCTCCCGGGGCATCCAGCTGCTGGACAACGCCTACTGGGGTGAAGAAGAGCTACCTATCGTCGGCAAGGTTGCCGCCGGTGTGCCCATCGAGGCCATTGAGAATGTGGAGCGCACAGTGCCGGTACCTCAGGGTCTGTTCAAGCAGCGCCCCACCTACCTGCTCAAAGTGCAGGGCGACAGTATGGTGGATGCGGGTATCTTCGATGGCGACCTGATTGCGGTGCGCAAATCCAACGTGGCGCGCAGTGGCGAGATCGTAGTGGCCAGAATTGACGAGGAAGTCACGGTCAAGACATTAAAACTGAACAAGTCCAGTGCTACCCTGCTGCCTGCGAATGAGGCTTATGAGCCCATCAAGGTGCCAGCTGACCAGCTGGTGATTGAAGGCATTTTTGTGGGGTTAATCCGTGATCCGAATTCTTACTAGTGTTTTTATTCTGGTTCTGAGTAGCAGTGTCATGTCAGACGATAACAACTTGCTCGCACCGTGCCCGAACTCACCCAATTGTGTTTCCAGCCTGAGTGGCAGCAAGGATCACTGGGTTGCACCGTTAGCGGTATCCGACAGCCGTGAAACCAGCTTGCAGCGGGTGCAGTCCGTTCTGGATTCCCTGCCACGAGTGGAATACGACGTGGTTGGCCAGTCCCGGATTCAGGCACGCTTCAAAAGCCTGGTACTGCGTTTCACGGATGATGTGACCTTCTATGTGCGCGAAAACGGCGTGGTAGAGGTACGCTCAGCTTCCCGTGTCGGCTACTGGGATTTAGGTGCCAATCGCCGTCGGGTAGAATCCCTGCGCGAACAGCTGGCAGAGACCCCATCCAATGACCGAAGCGCACAGCTCGACAACGAATCCGCCCGTCCAGTGGGCTGATATCGGCGTCAATCTTACTGACAAGCAGTTTCACGATGACCGCGATGCGGTCATCCAGCGAGCACGACACGCCGGCGTTAGCTGGCAGTTGATTACCGGCACCAGCGTTGCCGAATCCAGTCAGGCTATCGCGCTGGCAGAGCAGCACGATGACCTGTTCGCCACTGCCGGCCTGCACCCGCACAGCGCCCGTTTTTATTCCCCTGAACTCGAAAGGGAGTTGCGCGACATGCTTCGGCATCCTGCTGTTCGCGCTGCCGGTGAAATGGGCCTCGATTTCAATCGGGATTTCTCTCCCCGCCCGGATCAGGAAGCCGCCTTTGAAGCCCAGCTGGCACTGGCGGTAGATGCCAGGCTGCCGGTCTTTCTCCACGAACGGGATGCTCACGAACGTTTTCAGCCGATTCTGAAAGCATTTCGTGATGATCTAGTGGGAGCAGTAGTGCACTGTTTCACTGGCTCAAAGGCCGCTCTTTTTGACTATCTGGACCTGGACTGTCATATCGGCATTACTGGCTGGGTCTGCGATGAACGGCGCGGTAAGGAACTGGCCGATCTGGTGCACAACATTCCTGATAACCGCCTGCTGCTGGAAACGGACGCACCGTATTTATTGCCCCGCGACCTGCCCGAACCACCACCGAAAAAACGCCGCAACGAACCCTCACTCCTGCCGTGGGTCGGCCAGCGAATCGCGACTCTGCGGGGCCAGGCAGTCGAAACCGTGGCGGAAATGACCAGTGCCAATGCCAAGGCGTTGTTTACTGCTCGGTAAAAACATTGTTCTACCACAGAGCACACAGCGTTCACTGAGGTAAAACCTGGATTTCCTCGGTAAACTCTGTGATCTCTGGGGTGAAAAGACTTTTGGTAAGGCTATCGGTCAGGCGTGATCACTACGCCAGTGGAAATCCACTTTCAGGGGCGGTATTACCTCCCCTTCCGGTTGCCCCACCATTTCCGCATGGGCGGAGTGATGTAACAGCGTTGCCTTGGGGGTCGAGACATGACTCAACAGGTTATTGGCGTGCTCCGGCCCATTGAAACGCTGAATCTTGCCATTTCGATCCGTCACCCAGAACCATTCACCGTCCAGGCGAACCCTGACCGTACACACGGACAGACAGGCTGAGGTAATCTCGATTTCCTCAGCCTGTCGCTTTTTGAGTTTATCTGCGCTGATCGTCTTCATGACCATCAGCATTACGCCTTGTTCGTGAAACCTGCGTCATGAGAAAACAGCGAATCTGCTGCTCTTGTGCCAGCCAGCGCAGGCTGTGCGCCCCAAAACCAAATCAAATGCCATTTCACCACAGAGATCACGGCGTTCACTGAGGTAAAACCTGGGTTTTCTCGGTGTGCTCTGTGATCTCTGTGGTAAAAAATGTTTTCAGGTTTGTGGAATCTCCCCGCCCCTGCCGGGAAGTTTCTGGTGTCTTAACCGCCTAGGGTTTTTGCAGAAATGCCTGCACATCCAGCAGCCCAAAAGGCCATGCCAGCTCATGCCCATTTCGGGACAGCACCGGAATACGCTCACCGTATTGCGCGATCAGCTCATCATTCTCTGCCACATCAACCGCGTCGATTTCCAGGCCGGGGTTAACCATCATCAGTAATTCCCGGGCCTGCTCACACAGGTGGCAACCCAGCGTGGTATAGAGCACGACCGTCATGCTTCCTCCACATGGCGAATGGCATACAGCACGTGAATCTTGTCATTACGGCGGAAGTCTTCCGGAATGCTCCAGCGTGTCAGGTCTTCCACGTCGTACCACTTGGTAATGGACTCATCCAGCTTGAAACGCCGGAAGTTGCAGGAGAAATACAACACTCCGCCAGGCTCCAGCCGGCGCATGATCTTGCGAATCAGGTCACCATGATGCTCTTCCACCACGAAATCGCTACGCGACTTGTTGTTGGAGAATGTTGGCGGATCGCAGAACACCAGATCGAACTGCTCCTTGCATTCGTCCAGCCAGCGCATGGTGTCGGCACGCTCCAGGCTGTGCTGATCTGTGGAAAAACCATTCAATGCCAAATTACTGGCGGCCCACTCCAGATACTTCTTCGACGCATCCACCGTTACCGTTCGCTTGGCGCCACCCACCGCAGCATGCACCGTGGCAGAACCGGTATAGGCAAACAGATTGAGAAAACGCTTGCCCGAGGCTTCTTCAGCAATACGCAAACGGACCGGGCGGTGGTCCAGAAACAGGCCGGTATCCAGATAGTCCTGCAAGTTCACCAACAGCTGCGCCTGCCCCTCACGCACCGGACGATAGTGCCCCTGCCCATCCAGTTTCTGGTACTGCTGCTTGCCTTTTTGTCGCTCACGGGTACGCAGATGCACCTGCTCTCTGTGCACGCCCAAAGCAGCACGCACGGCCGTAACGGCCCAATCACGACGCTCGCGTGCTTTCTCGGGATCAATCGTTTTCGGAGCTTTAAACTCCTGCACCAGTACCTGGTCACCGTAGATATCCACGGCCACATTGAATTCAGGCAGATCCCGGTCATAGAGGCGATAACACTGGATATCCTCACGTTCCAGCCAACGGCGCAGATGCTTGCCGTTTTTCTTCAACCGGTTGACCAGCGGCATGGCTTGCTCGGGCACATCAAACGCCGCGCTATCGGCTACTTGCACTACCTCCACCGGCTGTTGCTGGCGCGGAGAATAAAGGCGAATGAAGTTATTGAACGGCCCATTTTTCAAGCGCCACTGGCTTTCCAGATTCATGCCGGAGCGGTCCATTACCTGGGCATCAGCACCAAGCAAAACGACCTGCCAGCCCGGAGCCAGCCTGGCCATGATGCGACCCAGGCCAAGGTGCAACCAGCCTGCCTGTTCCTGCTCATCAAGGCGCTCCCCCCAAGGCGGGTTGGTGACCATCACCCCCTCATCTGCCACATCCCTTGGTCGCAGCGCACCCAGTTCACGGCGCTCAAAATGGATGGCATGGCGCACCCCGGACCGCTCGGCATTCTGCTGGGCCAGCTGAATGGCTTTGAGATCCGCATCAAACCCCTTCAGGGACAAAGCCGGTACTGGACGGTCTGCACTGGCAGCAGCTTGATCCATGGCTGCCTGCCATAGCTGGCGGCGGCACCCCCGCCAGTGTTGAAAACCATAATGACGCCGCTGATGGCCCGGGGCTCTTCCCGCGGCCATCAATGCGGCTTCGATTAACAAGGTTCCCGATCCACAAAAAGGATCCAGCAAAGCGCCAGGACGGTCTTCCTTATGCCAACCTGCAGCCCAAAGCATGGCAGCGGCCAGGGTTTCACGTAACGGTGCCCGGCCACCAGCAAGACGGTAGCCGCGGCGGTGTAATGGATCACCGGCCAGATCCAGCCACAGGTGCGCTTCGTTTTGATCCAGGCGAGCACGCAGGCAACAGCTACCACGCAGATCCCGTGAAATGGTGAACTGGGGCGGCAACGCCTGAATAAATCGCTTGGCACTGATACGGTTGTCGCCACGCACGCCAAGGCCATGTTCCACATTCACATGAATCGGCGCATCATTGCCGACCAGTGCAAGCCAGTCCTGACTTGCTGCCAGTTTTTCAGGTGCGATGTCCGGGGTCACTCCCAGTTTGGCCAGGGGCAACAGTACCCGCTCCGCCAGACGAGACCATAAACACACCTTTAGCGCATCGGCAGTGCCTCCGGAAAACTCGACATGAGCCTTGCCTGTCTCCGTTACCGATATGCCCAGTGTGCCGAGTTCCTCTGCCAGTAAAGGCGCGATACCCGGCATACTGGTGGCTACAAATTCCATTATCAGTTCCTCGTAAGTGACTGTTTTGTGCAATCACATAAAATATTTATCTATAACTTTCAGTGTGTTACACAAACTGTCATCTCGCTGTCCTTTATACGTCATATGCTTAAAGGGCCGCGATGATATTGCTACTTGATATTCGACACTACTCTACCCGTTTTCCATACTGAATCTGTCGACCCCGGAGGTGAAGTCCACAACACAACGGGCCTGTTCGCATTGCCCGGGGTTATTTCTTTTTGTACTGATGTATGTGAAAGGAAAAGCGTCTATGAAGCGACAAAAACGAAACAGAGACGACCGCGCCTACAACAAAGGCTACAACGCTGGCCTTGATGGTAAATCCCGAGAAGACTGCCCCTTCGGCTCACTTCAGGCCCGAACCAATTGGATGGGTGGCTGGCGTGAAGGTCGTACCAACCTCGCTCAAGGCATGCTGGGTGTGGCCAGCATTCAGAATCTGAAGAATATCGGTTAAACCTTCCAAGTTCACCAATGCGCCGGCGCGTTCGCGCGCCGACCCACAGGGCCCCACCAGGGCCCTTTTTAATGGGCGTTCCGCCCATCCAAAGGCAATTTCACCACAGAGGGCACAGAGCACACAGTGTGAAATCCTTCTTTTCCCCAGTGATCCCTGTGACCTCTGTGGAAAACCCGTCTTTCCTTCCCGGATACCTACTTCCAGGCACGGGCGATCTTGCTGATCAGGCCCGGGCCCTGGTAGATGAGGCCGCTGTAGATCTGCACCAGTTCAGCGCCCAGGGCTTTCTTGGCCAGCGCGTCTTCGGGGCTGGTGATACCACCGACACCAATAATCGGGATACGGCCATCAAGCGCCTTACTCATGGTTTCCAGCGCCTGGTTGGCAATCGGAGTAAGCGGTGTACCGCTTAGCCCACCCTGCTCTTCCCCATGAGGCAAGCCCTTCACACCTTCCCGAGACAGCGTGGTGTTGCCAACGCAGACGCCATCGATACGGTGTTTCACGAAAGCTTCCGCCATGGCCTGCAGTTCTTCTGCGGTGTTGTCCGGCGCAATCTTGATAACCAGTGGAACCTTGCGACGATGCTGCTCATCCAGCCGATCCTGGGCTTCACGCAAGGTCGCCAGCAAGGTATTCAGGGCATCCCCATGCTGCAATTCACGCAGGCCGGGGGTGTTTGGAGAAGACACATTCACTACCAGATAAGTCGCATAGGCATGCACCTTCTGCTGACAGATCAGGTAATCCTCCACGGCGTTTTCCACCGGGGTGTCCTTGTTCTTGCCAATATTGATACCCAGTACGCCCTCATACTTGCTCTGCTTCACCGCATTGACCAGGTAATCCACTCCCTGGTTGTTAAAACCCATGCGGTTGATGATGGCGTTGGCTTTTGGCACGCGGAAAAGCCGAGGCTTAGGATTGCCCGGCTGGGCGCGCGGAGTAATGGTACCGATCTCGATAAAGCCAAAGCCCAGATCGGCCAAACCGTCAATGCAATCACCGTTTTTGTCCAGCCCGGCAGCCAACCCTACCGCATTGGGAAATTCAATCCCCATCACCTTCACCGGCGAAGAGACCTGGCATCCAGGCCACATCTTGCCCGCGCGCTTACGCAGCATGGCCAGAGTCAGGTCATGGGACTGTTCAGCAGAGAGGGAGAACAATAAGGGTCTGGCAAGGGAATACAGCATTGAGGCGTCCGCAACTGGTGAGCTGGCGCGCATTATAGCCAAGGGGGGCGGTTACTTCGATGCTTTGTGTCGGACAGGGGGAGCATTCCGTTTTGTGTGAGCGACGGTTCCGCCGCGATGCGCTGTGCCAGGCTGGAAATGCCGTTTCGCGGTCGAACGCCCGCTCCCACTGGGGAGGGCATTCCCGGCGGGGGCGGTTTTGTGGGAGCGGGCGTTCGACCGCGAAAGGCCGAGGCCAAGGCAGCGCGACGGAACCGTCGCTCGCACAGTTGACTCCTGCCCTCTGGCTTTTGGCGACCTTTAGGCAGGATTCTGCGTCCTGCGCTTCTTCACCTCACACATTCCCGCTAATCCGCGATGAACATAAAAAAAGCCCGGCTTACGCCGGGCTTGCACACACAACCAACGAAATCAGCGCGCCGGTTATTTCGCGGCGCTGGCCGGCTTGAGCAGGAAACGGCCCAATGCCGGGAGTAACCACAGGGCACCGATCATGTTCCACAGGAACATAAAGGTCAGCAGGATGCCCATGTCCGCCTGGAACTTGATGGAACTGAACACCCAGAAGATCACACCTACCGCCAGGGTGATACCGGTGAATGCCACCGCCTTACCCGTGGTTTTCAGTGTCTCTTTATAGGCAGACTCAAGATCCATGCCTTGTTTCAGGTACTCGGACAATTTGCTGTAGATATAGATGCCGTAGTCCACGCCGATGCCCACACCAAGCGCAATCACCGGCAAGGTCGCCACCTTCACACCAATCCCCATCTGCGCCATCAACGCCTGGCAGAGAATGGAGGTGAGGCCCAGCGGCACGATGATACAGATCACCGCACGGATGGAGCGGAACGCAATCAGCACCAGAATGGATACCACAGCGTAAACCAGTGCAAGCATCGGGTACTGGCTGGCTTCGATGGTCTGGTTAGTCGCCGCCTCTACACCAGCGTTACCGGATGCCAGTTTGAACTCGATGACATCCTGGTTATTGCGGGTTTCGGAGAACTCCGCCACGGCCTTGGTGACCCGGTCGAGAGTCTCGGCCTTGTGATCATCCAGGAACACGTAAATGGGCGTCAGGGAACAGTCCAGGTTGTACAGGCTGTCCGGCATGAAGCTCATCACGTTGTTAAGCGCATACTGGTCGCGGGAAATGGTCGCCCACTTCATGGACCCTTCGTTCATGTTGGTAGCGATCATCTTGGTAGCAGACGCGATGGTCGCCACATCCTGAACCCCTTCCACGTTTTGCAGCGTCCATGCCATATCATCGGCGGCCTGCATAGCCTGGTAGGTGTTACACGCTTCCTGTGGGGTCTTGCCCATCACCACCAGTACGTCCGCACTCACGGAGTAGTTGGAGACCAGGAAATTAACGTCATGGTTGTAACGGTAACGATCCTTTGGCTCGTAACCACGCGGACAATCCATCTCTTCACAAGGGTCCGGCCACAGCTCTGGCGCGCCCTTGTCCAGATCACCGATCTTCAGGTCCTGGCTGAGGTAGATACCTCCCGCATAACCCACTACAGCAATGATGATGGAGGCAGCGGCCATACCCGGACGAGTGAAGCGGGCGAACAAGCCTGCCAACGGATGATCTTTCTCTTCGCCAGCCTGAATCTTGCGCACTGCAGCACCGCTCACCCCAACATAGGAGAGCACCACCGGCACCACAATCAGATTGGTAATGATGATCACCGCCACCCCGATACTGGCAGCCATCGCCAGCTCACGGATCACGCCGATATCGATCATGTAAAGCGTCAGGAAACCAATGGCATCGGATACCAATGCCACCATGCCGGGCACCACCAGCGCCTGCAGGGTGGATTTGGATGCATCAAGTGAAGACAGACCCGAGGCCACATAGTTAGCCAGCGTATTCACAATCTGCACACCGTGGGATACCGCGATGGCGAATACCAGGAACGGCACCAGCATGGAGTAAGGATCGATGGTAAAGCCCAAAGTGCTGACGATACCCAACTGCCATATCACCGCGACAAAGGAACAAATGGAAACCGTGAGCGCGCTGCGGATACAACGGGTATCAAGCAGCAGCAACAGGGCAATCAGGCCCAGGGTCAGGAAGAAGAACATGGCCACTTCCTGAGCGGCAGACATCACGTCACCGGCTTTCTTGGCCAAGCCGACAATGTGAATGCGCACATTGGGGTATTTGTCCTGGAAGGTGCTGCGGATCTCCTCAAGGCTGGCTGACAATGCCGGAATATCCACCCCGTCGTCACCCAGTGCATCGAGAAGGTGCGCATGAACCACGCTGGACTGGAAGTTATCTGCCACCAGACGGCCGACTTGGCCGGAACGCAGCACATTGGTACGCAACTGCTCCAGACTTTGCTCGGATCCATCGTAGCCGGCGGGAATGACTTCGCCACCCTGAAAACCCTGCTCGGTCACTTCGTTCCAGCGCACGTTGCTGGTCCACAGGGAGCTGATCTTGCTCGGGTCCACCCCTTCCAGAGCGAACACCTGATCGGTGACCTCTTTTAGGGCCATCATGTAATCGTCGTTGAAAATATCTTCGCCCTGGGTCTCCGCCACAATCAGGCGAATATCGTTACCGAGGCTGAGATCATTCTTGTGTTCAAAGTAATTCTGGATATAGGGATGGTCCAGAGGAACCATCTTGCTGATATCGGTATTCAATTGAATCTTGGACGCCTGGTATCCCAGCAGTGCAGTCAATGCCACAAAGAGGACCAGTACGACCTTGCGCGCCTTGAACAGAGCGCCGGCAATATTTTGAGAAATGCTACCTGACATGCTGGGCCCCTTATTTCACGTCTTCAATCACGCGCACACCACCCTGACCCGCGATCAGGATGCCACCCTTTTCACGGGGCAATACGGCGGAGATGGATTCACGGTCCGGCAGGAACCGCAGAGAAAAGCTTTTACCCTCGTCGTGACTGGTAAGAATGCCACCGGCATTCGTCACCAACACTACGGAGCCGTCAGCCAGCACGGTGCCATCGTTGATCCCGCGGGACATACCGCTAGGCACCTTGCTCCAGCTGACGCCACGGTTTCCCGTCAACCAGATATTACCCTGCAGGCCATAGACCAACGCCTTGGCATCAGAGAGGGTGGTAGCGCCAAAAAACGTACCGCTGTAGGGGCTTTTCAGACGTTCCCAGTTGGCGCCTTCATCCAGAGACCGGAACATGGCACCCTTTTCTCCCACCAGGTAACGAGTGGAGCTATTGGAGACAGCAGAAAGGCCATAAAGATGCCAACCGTCGCCATTCTTCAGGCTATCCGGCTTCTTGCTCCAGGTTTCACCACCGTCTGTGGTTTCCAGGTAGTAGCCATAACCGCCAACGGCCACCGCACGCTCGCGGCTTTCACAGTGTACATCCAGCAACGGAGCCCCGGAGGTGTCCACCGGACCGGCAGAACCGCCACCCTGGTCCTCCGCATAAGGGTCGTCGCTGTAGAGGTCATCATCCCCATAGGGATCATCACTGTATTCTTCATCGGCATAAGGGTCACCGTAGATATCATCCATGGACAGATCATCCATGGCCATATCGCCGGCTTCCTCCAGGGCACCATCTTCAGTGCCATCGCCGCCCAGAGGGTCACTGTACTGTACGTTCCAGGTTTCACCGCCATCACGGGTACCAAGCACAAGGGCATCATGCCCCACAGCCCAGCCATGACGGGCGTCGACAAAACAGACGCTGGTAAGAAGTACTTCCGTAGGTGAAGCTGCCGCTTGCCAGTGAGCACCCTCATCATCGGAATAAAGAATCTTTCCGCGATCGCCCACTGCCACAACGCGCCCACCCGCATCTGCCAGATCCAGGTAGGTATTCGCTTTCACCAATGGAGAATCGCTTGCTACAAATTCTGCCTGCGCAGTCGCAGACAGCGCGGCCGAAACGGCCAAAACCATTATCTTTTTCATTGTCCCATCTCATCCCGAGGCCCTGATGCAGGACCGAGCACAAAACGACCGGGAACCTCGCGGGACCCGGCCGTCTTGTCTTGGCTACCGTTCAAACGGTAAGCCTGTGCGTTTTCTTAACCACGCCCACGACGACGCAGTGCGGCCGGGTGGAAATAACGATCATCCGGTACCGGCTGGCTGTAGTCGAGAATGGAAGGCTCTTCGTTATCCAGGAACTGTACGTGGTAACGCTGGGCACGCAGATCATGGAACGCATCCAGAGCAGTCCACTGGGTCGGCACTTCATAGTAGTTCTTGATGTAGGCCAGGCTGACACGCCACAGTTCACCACGACGATCATATTGATCCGCAACCGCAATCTGCCAGGAATCCGCATCAATATAGAAACGACGTTTGTTGTAGATATGACGTTCGCCGTCTTTCAGGTTCGCTTCCACTACCCACACACGGTGCAGTTCCCAGCGCTGATAATCGGAGTTCACGTGCCCTTTCTGCAGCAGGGTCTCGTAACTCACGTCAGGGCTGTCCATCTTGTAGTTGTTGTAAGGGATAAACATTTCCACCGGCTTGGGATGCACCAGTTTCCAGTTGTACTTGTCAGGTGCACCGTTGTACATGTCGGTGTCATCAGCGGTCCGCAGGCCATCTGCCGCCGCAATCGGGGTGTCATAAGCCAGGTTGGGAGCACGACGCACACGACGCTGGCCGGCGTTATAACCCCAGGCCTGACGTGGCATTTTCTTCTGATCCTGCATCTCGTGAACCAGTACTGCACCACCGGCCAGACGTGCTGGAGCCTTGGTGAAGGACAGGTAGTAGAACAAGACGTTGTCCAGGGTCTCGTAGTTATACTTGGGATCGTAATAGCGGAAATAAATTTCCTGCTGGGAGGTAATCAGGGAATACGCCCCACTACGCTGCACCGCCACTTCGGAAGCACGGCGCACCACATACAGGCCCCGCCAGCGCAGAATGTGGTTCCAGATAGCCTGTAGCGCCTGCTCTTCATTGCTACCGCTCAGGATCGGGAAAGGCGTGCCGCCAAAGGTATCTTTAACGCCAGTCTCACCCAGCTCAGCCTTGGTGGCATTGCTCTTGGTGTTGTCATACACCCACTGCGGCGCAGAGGTAGAACGATGGCTTGGATAGACATTCATCTTGAAGGTATCCGGGTAGGTCTTGAGCATGGCTTTAACACCATCCGGTACCTTGTCCGCATATTGGCCAACATTTTGCGCAGTAATGGTGAATACCGGCTTTTCGTTGCCATAGGGGTCAGGATGATGCTGACCCGGGCGGGTATAACTCTTGGGAATGTCCTTGCGCTGAATACCACCAGTCCAGTCAGGAATGCCCAAGCCAGTAGAAACGGCCTTGCCATTACCTTTCACGTCAGCACCAAAAGGAGTGAGGCTCTTGCCCAGTTTGGCAGCCTCGGAAGCGGGAACAGCCGCTTGCACAGTGGCTGCCACGCTCAGGGACAGTGCCAGAACACTCCCCATTGCGGTCAATTTCTTCAACATGATTTGCTCTCCGATAAACCGGGCCGCTGCGCGGCCCGCAAAAATTTAGAAAGAGTACTTAACAGAAACCGAAGCGTTGTTGCGGTCGGCCAGTTTGTTGGAATAGTCGGCACCCCAGAAGGTGGTGCCAGACATGGCCACTTCCAGGTTGTTCAAGTACACAAAATTGACGCCCAGCGTGGCGGCTTTACGATCTTCCATAAAGTTGCCGCCAATCGGGGAGTTACCTTCTACATCGTGCGCAATACGAATGCTTGGGCTCATGGAAACACCGGCAAATACATTGCTGTAATCTGCTCTCAGTACGGCACGATAGCCCCAGGAAGTAGTATCCAAGCCGTAGTCGTCAGTCTCATTTGAGGTAACAACTCCATCACGATTACCATTCAGCACATCAGCTTCTGTGCCGAGAATCGCAGCAGTGGAGTTATAGTAAAGATCCTCGTTTTCCAAGCCATCGATGTGTTCTACACCAAGTTCAAGCAGTGCAATCAAACCATCAGAGCCAAATGTTGGCCCAAAGTTGAAAATATTCACCAAAGAAGCATTGTAGCTGTCTACTTCATCATAGAAGTAATACAGCTGACCAGCCTGAACCTTATCTGTACCGCTGAGGCAACTTCCACCCAGTTCAACACGGACACAGTGCGAGGTAAAATTGCCAATTCTAGGATCAGGATTAACCGCAACACCAGCAAGATTCTGGATTAGGTTATCACCTACTTCATTGATAATTGCGCGATTGGGTCGGTAGGCAATCTCACCTGCGAACGACACATTTCCCACAGCGGTATTGAAGCTTGCGCCGATCATATCCTGATCTTCAACATAAGCCATCTGATACTCGGTGGTGTCGATAGTCTCAGGAGCCCCCGCAGGGCCGGCAGCATTGATCTGATTAATTCTGGCACCCACAACCGGTGTCTTGGCATGGGTTCTTGTATAATAAACGGCAAACTCTGTGCCATTGAGGTTTTCAGCAAAGTAACGGTAAGCCAAACCGAATTGCCCACCATCCGAAGCTTCTTTATCGCGGATTCGGTCTACAGTTACTTGCGTGGCTTCATACTGATAATCAGAGCCGTAAGTCGAACTTGTATAGTTAGCAAACGCTGGCTCAATGAACCCAGGACCGGGAACCAAGCCAGCCTGAGCTGCACTGTAAGCAACAACCCTGCCATCGATGATTACATGATCCGCCCCTTTCCCAGGAAATGCATCATGTGTAGAGAAATAGGTGCCGACAGGGGCATCCTCGGAATTCTTCCATTCAAACTGATAGAAGCCTTCCAAAGTAGCGTTATAAGTTAGGCCGTAGGAAAAATAGAAACTATCCAGCGGCAGCAGCGCTTCCTTAATTTCGGAACCCGGTAGGCGCAAGGCGTTCAAGTCAAAGTAGTTCGCTGTGTTGACCCCGTTCTGCATGAACAGGGCTTCACCCCAGTTGATCACCTGCTGACCAATACGTACGTTTAAAGGGCGCTCAAATACATCGAAGTTACCCCAAACGTAGGCATCCAAGAGACGGGCACGCTCACCGGCATAGCGTTCAGCATCACTGGTGAAATCATCCCCTGTTCCATTATTGGCATAGTCGGAGTAAGTCGCATATCGCAAAAAACCGTCCTGTCCACCGGGGAAAGGCGCAGCTGGGTTAAGAGCTCCACCGTCATGCCCACCACCCATGATCTGCTGATCATAGAATGCGGTACCACGCAGGAACATGCCGTATTTACCCTGCCAGCTCAGATCCAGCTCTGGCGTAATCTTGTAGACCAGAGACGCTAGGCCAGTATCAAAGTTGTTATTGGCATCGTTCTTGTTGATCTGGGAGCCATAACCCGCTTTGGTCATGTCCACCACATCACCGGTAGCCGCCAGCATGGAATCCTGAGACTCGGTACGGAACAGTGCGCCCACGGACAGCGTGGTATCCAGACGCCCTTGCCAATCAGGGTTATCGAATTCGAGCTGAACAGCGGACGCTGGCAGCGAAAGCCCTCCGAGGGCCGAGATACTGGCGACAGCAAGCGCCAGCCTGGTTTTACGCAGGTGCTTATTATTCATGTAGCTACTCCGAGTTGCCAAATGGCTTTATTGTTCTTGCTGCCGTGTCCCTATGCGAGGCTCAGATCCCATCTTTCCTACTGAAACACGCCACAGACAGCTAATACCTAATTCTTACACATTGAAAGGCAAAATAAATCCCCTTTGGGAGGGAGATTTACGACCAGTCAGTCACAGTTTTCGGATGACTTCAAGTATGCAACTACTGACTAATCACCAGACAATATCCGCGTCAGCACCTCGCGCAGGTTTGCTGATGCCGTTTCCAACACTGCCTGCAACTGCTGCCTGAGCAATTGCTGCCGTCCCGGCTCAAGCCGGTGCAATCTGGCTGCCGCATTAGCAATACGTGCCGCAATCTGTGGATTGAGTGCATCCACCCTGCCCAGCGCCTGAGCAAACAACTGATATCCCTTGGGAGTATTGAACGCAGAAGGGTTGCTGCCTGCCAGGGCGCCTAACACAGAACGCACACGGTTTGGCACCTTCCAGTCAAAGGCAGGATGCTCAAGCAGCTCCGCCACCACATCAATGGTCGACTCACCCGGCGCTGACGCCTGTACCGAGAACCATTGATCCATCACCAGCGCCTCGTCTTTCCAGCGTTGGGCAAATTGGGCCAGAGCCTGTTCCGCTCCGGAAAGACCATGATGCACCAGCGTTCGCAACGCACCCAGCTCTTCGGACATACACAAAGGCAACTCGAACAGCTCCACCGCAATGCGGGCAGCTTCCGGGTGTCCCCCCGCAGCCAGATAATCCAGCGCCAGATTACGCAGCTGACGTCGCCCCATTGCCACACCGTCCATTTGCAGCTCTGTCGCCAGCAGGTTCTCAGACAGCGACAGCCAGTGTGCCTGCAAGGCTCGACCTATCGCCTGCTTTAACTGCTGATGAGCCTCATGAACTGCTGCGGGATCCAGGGGAGAATGACGGTCTCCCAGTGCCACCTCTGAAGGCAGCATGAGCAACAGTGCCGCCTGCGCGAAGTCTTCTCCTGCACGATCAATCACTTGCTCCAGCGCCGGCTGCAATGCCGCCGCCTCCAGGTCAGGTGACGATTGCCCTTTCACCAGCCGATCCATGGCCGCAAAGTACAACCTCTGGGCAGCCGACCAGCGACAATAGCCATCGCTATCATGGGACAACAGCGCAGCCAGTTGATCCTTTCGGTAATCGAATTCCAGCACCACCGGCGCAGAAAAGCCACGCAGCAAGGAAGGCGTCACGGACTCTGACACCGGAAAATGGAAGGTCTGTTCCTGCTGATCAATAATCAATACCTGCTCTCGCCTCCCCTCCTCATCCAGGGGAACAGGCTCGCCCTGGGCATCCAGCAGCGCCATACGCACCGGGATCACTAATGGCAGCTTCTCAGCCTGCCCAGGGGTTGGCGGTGTATGCTGACGGAAGGTCAAGCGATATCCTTCGGGGGCAACCTGATCGACAACTGACAACACGGGCGTCCCCGCCTGGCTGTACCAACGCCGGAACTGGCCCATGTCTGTGCCAGAGACTTCCTGCATGCAATCCACAAAATCATCACAGGTCACCGCCTGGCCATCAAAACGTGCAAAGTAGAGATCCGTCGCCTTGCGGAACTGCTCCGCACCCAGAAGGTGGTACTGCATTCGCACAATTTCGGCACCCTTCTCATAAATGGTCAGAGTGTAGAAATTATCAATTTTCTCGAATTCCTCAGGGCGCACCGCATGAGCCATGGGGCCCTGATCTTCCGGGAATTGGTGGTTAACCAGGAAGTCCACGTCTTCAACCCGCTTCACTGCGGCCGAGTTCATATCCGCAGAGAACATCTGGTCACGGAAAACGGTAAAGCCTTCCTTGAGACTCAACTGAAACCAGTCACGACAGGTGACCCGGTTTCCCGACCAGTTATGAAAATACTCATGGGCGACCACTGACTCCACGCGCTGGAAGCCAGCGTCGGTGGTAGTGGCAGGGTGTGCAAGCACACAGGCGGTATTGAAGATATTCAGGCCTTTGTTCTCCATGGCCCCCATATTGAAATGGCTGACAGCGACGATCATGTAAATATCCAGATCGTATTCACACCCATAGGTGTGCTCATCCCAGCGCATGGCGTTCTTCAGGGAAGCCATGGCGTGGTCAAGCTTGTCCAGATCCCGATGCTCCGCATAGAGACGCAAAGCCACCTCTCGGCCGGAGCAAGTCACAAAGACATCTTCCAGGCAGGCCAGATCACCCGCTACCAGCGCAAACAGATAACAGGGCTTGGGGAAAGGGTCCTCCCAGGTCACCCAGTGACGCTCACCCTCTTCACCCTGCGCAACGGGATTACCGTTGGACAGCAACAAGGGGTAGCGCTTCTTGTCCGCTCTGACCGTCGTCCGGAAAGACGACATCACATCAGGGCGATCAGGAAAAAAGGTAATGTGGCGGAAGCCCTGCGCTTCACATTGAGTGCAGTACATGCCATTGGACACATACAGCCCTTCCAGGGCGGTATTGTTCTCAGGGTCGATATCCACCACCGACACCAGCGTCGCCTTTTCTGGCAACCCGGACAGGACCAGCTCCCCGTCTTCGTAGCGGTAACTGTTTTCATCCAGCACTTTGCCATCCAGAGCCAGAGAGCGAAGAGTCAACCCCTCGCCGTTGAACATCATGGCATCGGAAACCGCTGCAGCAGGATTACGCCGCAACGCCAGTTCACTGGTCACCGTGGTCACACCGTCATGGATATCCACATCAAGCGTCACGCTATCCACCAGATACGCCGGGGGCAGGTAATCCTTGAGGCGGGTAGTGGTTACAGCAGCGTGGGCAGTTTCCATCAAACAACTCCTGAGATTGGCTTTGGAATAACAGTTTAACGCGTCCCTGAAACGACAACACCCCGCCGAAGCGAGGTGTTGTGAAACAAGCAATCCCAAAAAGGATTTAAGGTGCCGGCTGTTGCACCACCGCAGCGGCTTGACCTCCACCCGCGGTACCTACAGATACCGCCGCAGCATCACTTGCTACAAAAGTAACAACCTGGGTTTGCATTTCACCAGTCGTCAGGAACTCGCCCTGCACTGGTGCCACCCCTTCTTGCTCATTTGGCCGCAGTAAGGAACTGTGATGTCCAGCAGTCATATTAATCAGAGCATTGCCGCTCAGTGGAATCGGGTTTGCACTGGCACCAAGCTGGGTAGTCCGCAACAAGGTTGCAAGCCCTGTAGTCCCTGAAAGCGGGAAACCCTCTGGTGCATTGGGCACCACCTTGTCTGCCGTGTAAGTCTGGCCATCACCCAGCTCAGCACCTCCCACTACTTGCTGCATCAGCACCGGCACTGTCAAACCACCACAGGTCATGATGTTTGGATAGTCTCCAGCCGCAGCCAGCGCCGCATCGCAAGTTTCAGCCCCAGCAAGTGACTCGGCGAAACTGACCGGATCACCTGAATCGACCGTGCTCTGAGCGACATACAGGAAGCGTTCAAAGTCAGAACTTCCCGGAACAACGCCCTCTGCACTCAAGCCTGCACTGATCACCGGGCCAAACGTCGCAGACGCTCTGAGAAGTTGCGTCAGCTGTCCGCCAGAAGCAGAAACAGCAAGGCCACTCAACGGATTCAGCTTGCTTTGCAGCATAGCGGCAAGCCCGGCATCAATCCCCGCAACTTGCTGAGCAAGAGCATTGTCTGCTGCGTAAGCCAACTGGTTCACTGTGGCGTAAACAGAACCTACAACGCCGCCCAGTGAAGCACCCACCACTTTCACATTCGACACATCCAGCCCAACAAGGCCGCCCGATTGCAGTTCCGAATCAATCGCTGCCAAGCTGGCATTCAAATTCAGAAGATCCATAACACCTTGGCGTACGTTATCCCGGGTATTAGTGAGAACCGCCAAATTAATAAAGTTGGTAGCTGATGACGCGCCATCAAAGGCTCGGCCACCATGCAATGGCAGATCGATAGCCACCGTTGCAACACAGGCTTTGGCGAGACTATGAGCCAGGGCTACCACAGAGGTCCTATCGCTCCCAATGCCATGCACATACATAACAACGGGAAGACCGTCAGGATTTGCAGCTGAACAGGTAACACCTGTTGCAACCTCATACTCTGCATCAGGCAATGTTACCTGAAGCGGAACCGTTTCCAGGCTCGCCTGTTCAGCAAACGGATAGCGATAGGTCACATTGAATGTTGTGCCGTCAGCATCCGGCAAAGGCAGGACGGGAGGCAGTTGATCTGCAACCTGCTGGGGCAGGCTCGCTTTGACTTTTGGCAACAGGGAGGCACCGATAGCCTTATCCGCTTGCCAGCTATCCAGCTTGTAATTGCCAGAAACAGTTGTTTCTGGGGTTCTCAGGTAATAGGGCAACTCAATAGTGCCGGTGTACATGGAGCCAACATTAGCATCAAGACCGGTCGGGACAGAAAGATCAACCCCGCTGTCCGGAACGTCGACAACTCGAGGAACAGGTGTGCTCAATGAAACACCTTCTTGCAAAAGCGCACCGAGATTCTGGACTGCGGCAACAGCATCAACGCCGAAAGTACCCACCTGCGCTTTCACGATTGCTGCACTCGGCGCAGCGTTCGCCACAAGTGGCGTCACCGGATCGGACGTAGTGAAAGTGTACGAGATGACGATAGAGTCTTTGGCCGCATTTGCCACCACTGGATCTTGTGGTGGTCCGCCAAGCAATACGCCTGTCGCAATAGTCTCCCAAACTCCTACTACTAGACGAACGGAAGCCAAATCACCAGTTACAGCTGGCTCGGACTCTCCCAATAAATGATAGGCTACAGAGCCTTGCACAGGCTCGCCCGCGGAGTCCAATAAACCATTAGTTACAAAAACCAAATATTTCTTTGATGACAGCAATGGTTTCAGTGGTGTCACACGCAGCACATTGTTGCTGCCACCATCCAGAGAAACAGCAGAAGCACTGTATAAGGTCGATGACACTGCCTCGGAATCCACGCCTTGAATACTGGTCAACTCAAGAGCTTCTGAACTGCCGGTATCCAAAGGAACAAGAAAAACGTTTGGTGTACACTGGGCCCCCATTTGCGCCATGATCGGCGTACAAATGCTATCGGGATCGATACTTCCCTCAAAGGCAATATCGAAGGGCGCATTGGGCGAGAAACCATCCAGAGCATTGACAGCTGCTTCGGCTGGATTGTTGGCATCACCCAAATTGGCCGTACCGTCAACGGAGCCATTGAAAATCAGATCCGTATTAAGGGGTAACTCTGACGTTACCGGATTGAACTTGGGGTAAGTACCAAGGAGCTGTGCACCCTGGCTTTGATCCTCGACGCTATCGCTACCGCCACCACAGGCGGCCAGTGCCATAGCGACTGCAACTGGCAGTACTTTCTTATAGATATGCATGAGGTCTCCCGAACCTTTGTTATTTAATTCTTGCTCGGCTCACTGTGCCGTGAGCCAGGACGTTACTTTCATTCGTAAAACCGGCCTCAGTCCAAAAAACCAGCCTGGAAATATCGCGTAGGCAGAATATCGTACCTTTGTACTGTTAACCAATCCAAGTTAAAGACAAAATGCCCCGAAGGGCCAATAAAATGACGACCCGCTGGTCACAAAAAGAGTGCGCAATTAATTGTTTATTGCAGTGTATCCGGCCCTCGCAGAGTCACAGGCTGCTCCTCTGCGCCATCCTTGCCTCCATTGTCACTCTTGCAAGCCTGCTCCATATAACCTGTGCGCTGGTCTTCAGGCAGATTTTTCGCCTCCCAGGCCAGCACCGCCTGCATACACATTTCGCGCTGCTCCTTACTGAGGGTGCGGCCATCCGGCCATTTACCCAGCTCTACTGCGCGACGCATGTTGTCGCAGATTTCCGGGGTCATGGTGGCAATCAGATCTTCAAAGCTTTGGTAAGTCATGGTTTGTTCCGGTAGAAAGGCGTCTCGCCGATCGGCAGAGATTGGCTCCCGCCAATTTCCACCCTACGATCAACGTTGGTCTGTCTTTTGACTTTCGCTATTAACTATTCACTATTAACGATTAACTGCTCGTCAGTTGCTGTCGCCCGGGCGAGTACTCCAACCCAGTTTGGAGCGGCAGGCCTGGTAGAAATCATGGCCGGGCGGGTGGATCAAGTGCAACCGGTGCGGTTTCTTGCGGATCACGATCACATCATCCACCTGCAGACGAATCCCTTCTGTGCCATCGCAGCTGACCAGCGGGCGCACTTTTTCCGTGGTGATATGAATCTTGATCTCGGAATCACCCGCCACCACCAGCGGGCGGCTGGTCAGTGTATGCGGATTGAGCGGTACCAGCACCATGGCATCCAGTTTGGGATGCATGATGGGCCCACCACCGGAAAGGGCATAAGCAGTAGAACCGGTGGGGGTAGAGATAATCAGGCCATCGGAACGCTGACCGTAGACAAAGTGGCCATCTATGCCCAATTCAAAGTCGATCATGTGCACGCTGTCACCAGACAGCAGCACCACGTCATTGAGCGCACTGCCCTCTCCCACCACCGTCTTGCCGCGCCGCACTTCCAGATCCAGCAGAAAACGTTTTTCGGTGGTGTACTCACCGTCCAGCACCTGGCCGACACGGGATTCGATTTCAGAAGGAAGGATATCGGTCAGGAACCCCAAGTGGCCCCGGTTAACGCCCAGCACAGGCACTTTATAGCGGGCCAGGGTACGCGCGGCGCCCAGCAGGCTACCGTCCCCACCCACCACAATCACCAGATCACAGGCCTCACCCATTTGCGCAGGGCTGGCGGCCTGCAGCCCCATCTCGGGGAGACTGTCGATGATGTTTTTGTCGAGGATAACAGTACAGTCACGACCATGCAGAAAGTGGATCAACTGGCGCAGTGAATACAGCGCCTGTTCACTTTCCGAGCGGGCAATCAGACCGATATTGCGAAACTTATCTTGTGACACAGAGATCCCGGGGCAGCCACTGCTGCTGTCGGTTGCGGGGCACCGCTACCGACAGCAGCGATCACCCCTGGGTCATGCTCTCGTTAAGGGTAGCAGCATTGGCATTAAGGCCGCCATCCAGGACGATTACATCCAAGCCGGCGTTTTTTAACAAAAATGCCGCCGTGGCGCTACGTCTTCCGGTATCACAGTAGGCCACATAGGTCCGCGAGGGGTCGAGCAGGCGGGATTTCAGGCGCAGCACGTTCAGAGGCATATTGCTGGCACCGCTCAGGTGTCCTTGGTCATATTCATCGCTAGTGCGCACATCCAGCCAGGTAGCACCCTTCTCTACTGACTCCAGCACCTTGTCAGCCGGCATGGTATTGATAATCGGCTCACGCAATAACGCATCAAAGTCTTTGCGATCCAGACGCATCAGTACGCCATCGGTGGCCATGGACACGGTGGCGTTACGCGGTTTCCCGGACAACAGCGCCTCTTCGCCAAACCACTGCCCCTCTTCCAGCATGGCTACGGGGGTCGGCTCACTATCTCCCATGCTGACCGCTACCTCGCACACCCCTTCTTTGAGGATATAGCAACAATCCGCAGCCTCGCCCTGGCGGATGATCACATCACCTTCTTTCTGGCGATAAGCGCGCAGGCGACGGAAGATTTCCAGGATATTGGTGGGAGGTACCCGATGGAACAGCTTGGAACGCAGCAAGCGAATCATCCATTCGCGGTCGTTCTGGTAGGCTGAATTGGCATTGATATCAAGAATCACATAGCCCGCAGACTGATCCCAGGACAGGATGGTATCCAGACGGAAGCTGTCAAAACGCACCACGCTCACTTCCCCCAACGCTCTGGCGGTGCTGCGGCGAGGCTGGGCGTGATCAAGCGGGTGCCAGGAAGCAGAATCCCCGGCACTGACCACCTGGGTCTCACCGCTTTCATCGGTGAGCTCTACTTTGCCGCTAAGCAGATAAATGGTGGTGTTGTCTTCGTCACCTAACGAAAAAAGGACATCACCTGACACATAGCGGCACACCTCCTGCTGATCCAGCAGCCAGTCCAGTTGATCACCAGACAGGGCATTAACTGGTACAAACGTCTGCAAAAGGCTTTTATCAATGGATTCTCGCGCCATAACTGCCGCTCCCGGTCTTTTTGATCACGCGTTTTCTGGTTATATCCAGACTAACATCTGCAAAAAGCCGACCAGTTCCACGCGAGAGGGAACTGGTTCACATTTTTTGTTTACCGAAATTTCAGCACGTTATCGATGGCGGAGTCATTCCGGCAGTTTGGACAGCGGTTGGCATTGCAGTCAGAGACGCCAGGCTTGAACTGGTTGGGCACCTCCACGCGGATAACCCGCTTGCCACACACCTGCCCCTCCACACCTGCTCTGACCTGACAAACCGGGTTCTCGTAGTGAGCCAGCCAGGCACGATAGTGATCTTCGGTGACCAGGCACTTGCGGGCCGCAAACGCCACCGGGTTTTCCATGTAACTGGCAATCTGGTCTGCAGGTACCGAGATATGACCGGCACCGGGATGAAACGCGATAAAGCTCAAACCCAGGTCTTCCAGCTTCTCCAGCACCTTCTGCGCTCCGGTGCTCGCTTCCTTCACCTGATTGCGCTTGAGCTCTGCAATCTGCTCTTTCTGCTGGCCAATCAGATCATCCCGGGTCAGCACATCCATTTCCTTGGCATGGATCTGCTCGGCAAGTTTGGCGCGCTCTTCTTCGAGACGCTGCTCCAGCGCCAACTTGTATTGCTCGGTCAGCACTTCCAGCTCGCTGCCCTGGTTGGCGCTTTGATGGGTCTGCTCCTCAAGGCTCTTGTTCAGGCTCATCACCTGCGCCTTGAGTGAATCGTTTTGCTCACGCAAGGCGCCATTCTGGGATTTCAACGCCTTGAACTGGCCCAGCACCTTTTCCAGCTGGGCATTGAGGATCTCTTCTTTCTGTTGGGCAGCATAACGCAACTTGGCCACTTCCTCGCTCTGGGAGTTCTCCAGAGTCTGAACCCGCAACCGTAACTCTTTGATAATTCTAGCTAAACGAACACGTTCCTCATCATCTTTCTTGCGCGAATCATCCTCGTCAGGACTGATGGTGGGAGCCTGCCCCGCAAGAACTGGTGGAGGGGCCATGTTGCTATCCATGTCATCATCGATTTCCAGACCCATCTTGGGACCACGCTCAAGAATAAGGTCACGAATCGCGATGAAATCATTGGCACCTGGCTTCATACCAGGATCCCAAAGTTGATCCTGATGCCAGGCCACAGGACACTGACTACGACAGGCGAGTCGGATTGGGCCAGCCCCCATATCCGGACCCTGACCTGCATGCTCGGCCAGATGGCGAAGCGGCACATTCCAGGTGGTGTCGGCCATGCCGTCTTCATCAAAATCGATGTTAAACAGCACCAGCGCCCGCACTTTCAGGTGTCCATTCACCAGGCAATAGGCACCACGTACCTCCTTGTCGGTAAACTCAGGCACCCCCACCATGCCATCGAGAATCGCCTCGAAATCCGAATACAGCATGCTCTTGCTGATACCCCGATGATCAAAAAACAGAATGGCTTCGGACGTCACTGCGGATGCAGACATGTGTGCCTTTCCTTTCCCTGAAATTATTGTTGTCGCCACTAACCTGCGCGGCCCCACACCGGAAGGTGACGCACAGAGTCAGAATGCTGCCAATTATAGTCAGCCCCAAAAACAAAGTGTGAACCGAATGGCTCCCAAAAAAAAGCGCATTCTCAAACCATAGAATGCCGCAGTCATCGTCCAGCGACCATAACCGGGATCACGTTGTGAGACTTATTTGGCGATACGAATCAAAGCAGAGGGATTGGAGCGAAGGAAAAACAAGGAGAGCGGAACAAAGTAAGGCATAGCCCCGAAACGGGAGGATTACAGCTCCTCACCGTCATCGGCCCAGCCATCTTCTTCCAGCCATTCTTCCAGGCTTTCCATCATTTGCCTTTCCTCAAGGCGCTCTTCAAACAGCTCTTCCATGGGTATTCCTCACTTGTCATTGGATTGGTTGCCAGGTGATTAGACAGGCAAAACGTGACAAGTTCATTAATTGGACGCTCGACGCCAGATACTCAACGCCAGGCAAAGACAAACCAGCGGTTTGCCCATCTGTCTGGGTCAAAACCTTGGCCAGCCCTTCCATGGAAACTAAGCGCAGTGAAGTAACCCCCTCTGGACGCGGGCGTTTGCCATGCCCTTCGGGTGCGATCGCGCCCCTCTCCCTATCGGCACAGCCCCTTCGCGACGGAACCGTCGCTCCCACAAAACCAGAATCACAGCTTAACGCGGACAGCTAAAGCAACAATGAGAAGGAGGGCAGGAAGGAGGAGCGGCATTTCGAGCAGAAACAAAAAAGGCCCTCATTTCTGAGAGCCTTTCCTGCTGAATAGTGGCGGAGCGGACGGGACTCGAACCCGCGACCCCCGGCGTGACAGGCCGGTATTCTAACCAACTGAACTACCGCTCCACATTCCTTTCGGAATTCTTTCAAATTTTGGTGGGTGATGACGGGATCGAACCGCCGACCCTCTGCTTGTAAGGCAGATGCTCTCCCAGCTGAGCTAATCACCCATGTTCGCGTCGCTGCGAAGTGGGCGCCATTTTAGGGATTGGGCCGGGGGTGTCAACGGCTTTTTGCAGAAAAGTGTTCGTTTGGCTACAAAATGGGCGAAACGACCAAAAAAGCAACGGACCACGAGCTTCTGGCCGCCCGATACAAGCAATACCGAGCCATATCAAGGCCCTACAATACGATGCAATGGGGTCGGGCCAACCAGGGCGCCTTTGCTTTTTCTCTCAGCTAGCCGCTCGAAGCTAGCCGCTATTCTTTCTCCAGCGCTTCGATCTTCGCCTTGGCCTCATCCAGCGTATAACGACCCGGCAGGTTATCACCATTGGGCTTGGCGATGAGGTAGTGGTGGATATCCAGCGCCCAGGTTTCCCGGTTCAGCTCCCCTTCTTCCAGAATGCTGTAACCCGTCCGCCCCCAAGCCAGGGCATTGCCAATCATGGCGCCTCCCCGATCACCCTTGCCAGCATGATGTCCGCCAGATCATCCAGGCTGACAGGCCCCTCGCGATCAAACCAGTTCGGCGTCCACCCTATCATCCCGGTGAGCAAACGACGGAGGATAAACGGATCCGTTTTCATTACCCCCTGCTGATGCAATTCACTCAGGGAATCCAGCCAAAGCTGCTCATAAATACTGCGCAACGCCAGCGCCTTGCGCTGTTTATCCTCACTGAGACAACGCCACTCGGTAACCATCACCGTCATCGCCTCAGCCGTATCACCGACAATAGACTGCAGCTCGGCACGAATCAGGGCCCGAAGCTTGCCCGCCGCCGTCGCCTCACTGGCTACCGCCTGCTGCAGACGGGCGGTATTGAAATGAATCACCTCTTCCATCACCGCATACAGGATGTCTTCCTTGGTTTTAAAGTGATGAAAAATAGAGCCACTTTGAATCCCCACTGCCGCTGCAATATCCCGCACAGTGGTTCGATCGAACCCTTTGTCCCGGAACAGGTGTGCCGCCGCGCTAAGCAGACGCCCACGCGGAGAATCATCGATTCCGTTGATTGCCAGTGATTCAGCCATTGTTACCCTCATTAATTAAGCTGCATATTATCCCGGTTAGGAGTGGTGGGCAGCAAGGCGGAAGAGTGGCAAGTTGCAAGTCCCAAGTTACAAGGCGCGAACACATGAATGAGCCCATCCCAGACGTCTGCACCGCGCCTCAGGCCCCTTGGTACGCGGGTACAGCCCTCAACGATCGCACAACATCTCTCGCGCCTTGTAACTTGGGACTTGCAACTTGAAACTGGATTCTCGCCCTTTACAAACCAAGCGCTTGCTTGGTAGCTTACGAGACCACGCTCAAACAGGCAAATGGAGCCAACATGACCGATCCGATTCGCATCGGCTGTGCCGCGGGTTTCTGGGGCGACACCAACAGCGCGGCCTTTCAGTTAGTCAAACAGGCAGATATCGATTATCTGGTGTTTGATTATCTCGCTGAGGTCACCCTGTCCATCATGGCCGGGGCGCGCATGAAAGATCCCAGTGCCGGCTATGCCCACGATTTCGTCAACAATGTCATGGCACCGCTTGCCAGAGACATCAAAGACAAGAAGATCAAAGTGATCAGCAACGCCGGTGGCGTCAATCCCCGTGCTTGCCGAGAGGCGCTTGAGAAAGTGTTTGCCGCCGCCGGAGTGGAGCTGAACATCGCGCTGGTGGAGGGAGACGACCTGAATCCCCGTCGTGCCGAACTCAGCGACCATACCGAGATGGACACCGGCGCTCCCCTGCCCCCCATGACCGTGACCATGAATGCCTATCTGGGTGCGCTACCGATCAAAGCCGCCCTCGATGCAGGGGCAGATATTGTACTCACAGGTCGGATCGCCGACTCAGTGCTGGTACTGGGCCCACTGATGCATGAGTTTGGCTGGGACTCCGATGATTACGACAAACTGGCCCAAGGCTCACTGGCCGGTCATGTGATCGAATGCGGCGCACAATGCACAGGCGGTAATTTTACCGACTGGCGGGATGTACCTGATTTCCACAATATGGGCTTCCCCATTGCCGAATGCTATGCGGACGGCCACTTTATTATCACCAAACCCGCCAATACCGGTGGCTTGGTAACCCCGGCCACCGTCGGTGAACAGATCGTCTATGAAATCGGCGATCCCCGCGCCTATATCCTGCCCGACGTGGTGTGCGACTTCACCCAGGTGGAACTGGAGCAAACAGGGGAAAACCGGGTTAGCGTAAGGGGCGCCAAAGGTCTCGCACCCACCAATAGCTACAAGGTCTCCGCCACCTACCCTGACGGCAACAAAATCACCGCGTCCTTCCTGATGGGCGGCCTGGATGCCCCAGAGAAAGGCCAGGTTGTAGCTGACGCCATTCTGAAAAAAGTCGGCGGCCTGTTCCAACAACTGGGTATGGCTCCCTTCCGCGAAACCAGTGTGGAGATTCTCGGAAGCGAGAGCACCTATGGAGCCCAGGCACAGCGATCCGACACCCGTGAAGTGGTGGTAAAAATTGCCGCCCTTCACGACGACAAGAAAGCACTGGGCCTGTTTGCACGGGAAATCGCCCAGGCAGCCACGGGCATGGCCCCCGGACTGTCAGGCCTGGTTGGCGGTCGCCCCAAGCCCTTCCCCCGCATTCGCTTGTTCTCCACCCTGGTCAATAAAGATCAGGTGCCCGTTACTGTGGATATGAACGGTGAAACGATCCCGGTGGAGATTCCCGCCGGACAACCCTTCGATACCAGCCAGCTACCTGCTGATGCCACTATCGCCAGCCAGGAGGGAGATACCGTGGTGCCCCTGGTCAAACTGGCCTGGGCCCGTAGCGGAGACAAGGGTAACCACGCCAATATCGGCATCATCGCTCGCAAGCCCGAGTACCTGCCTTTCATCAATGCGTCAGTCACCGAACAAAGCGTCGCAGACTACATGCAACACGTACTCGACCCGGATAGCGGTAGTGTCAACCGCTGGGCCATGCCCGGCATGAATGCCTTCAACTTTCTGCTGAAAAATGCGCTGGGCGGCGGAGGCATTGCCTCGCTGCGCATTGATCCGCAAGGCAAGGCCTTCGCCCAGCAGCTGCTGGATATGCCCATCCCGGTCAGCAAGGAAATTGCTGACGAACTACTCTGATGATTTTGATTTAAGCGTCAGACGACGGACGTCCGGCGCTTTCAACAACAAACAAGGAAACACCATGTCTTATCGCTCCGTTTTCAAACCCGACCTGTTCGCCAGCAAGAACATCATTGTAACGGGTGGCGGCTCCGGAATTGGTCGCTGTACAGCACACGAACTCGCCGCCCTGGGAGCACGGGTAGTGTTGATTGGTCGCAAGCAGGAAAAGCTGGATACGGTGATCGCCGAAATTGAAGAAGACGGCGGTAATGCCATCGGCTTTGCCTGTGACATTCGTGACGAAGAAGCCGTAAAAGCGACAGTCGCCGAAGTCTACAAAGCCGTTGAGGTGGTACACGGTCTGGTCAACAACGCCGGAGGGCAGTTCCCCTCCCCGCTGGCACTGATCAACCAGAAAGGCTGGGAAACCGTGGTACGCACCAACCTGACCGGCGGATTCCTGATGGCCCGTGAGGTATTTACCCAGGGCATGAACCGCAACGGTGGAGCCATCGTCAATATTGTCGCCGACATGTGGGGCGGCATGCCGGGCATGGGGCACTCCGGTGCCGCCCGCGCCGGCATGGTGAACTTTACCCAGACAGCAGCCTACGAATGGGGCAGCTGCGGAGTGCGCGTGAATGCGGTGGCACCTGGCTGGATCATGTCCAGCGGCATGGACACGTACCCGGAGGGCTTCAAGCAGACTCTCAAGACACTTCAAGCCGCTGTGCCACTCAAGCGCATGGGCAACGAATCCGAAGTCTCCGGCGCTATCTGCTTCCTGCTCAGTGATGCGGCGGCCTTTATCAGTGGCGACACCCTGCGTATTGATGGTGCCGCCAGCCAGGGCAACATCGCCATCTTCCCGCTGCCCGATCACGACAAGAGCAAACCGTTTGACGGCTTCCACCGCGCTACCACACCCGACGTTTTCAAGGACCTCTAATGCCTGTGATTGAATCTGCACTGGATACCCAGAGCGAAGAATATCGTCAGAACCGGGAAGCTCTGCTGGCGGCGGTGGCCGAATTTCGGGCTATTGAACAACAGGTAGTGGATACCGCCGAGAGTAAGCGCCCGAAATTTGAAAAACGTGGCCAGCTCCTGCCCAACGAGCGGGTTGCACGCCTGCTGGATCCAGGGTCGCCCTTTCTGAGCCTGATGAATCTGGCCGGCTTCAAGATGCACGATGACAAGGACGGAACAGAAGCTGGCGGAGGCATCATTGCCGGCATCGGTTATGTGTCCGGGGTACGTTGTCTGGTCACCGCATCCAACTCGGCGATCAAAGGTGGAACCATCAGCCCTTCCGGGCTGCACAAGACACTGCGGTTACAGCGCATTGCTCTGGAAAACAAATTGCCCATGGTAAGCCTGTCTGAATCAGGCGGAGCCAACCTCAACTATGCTGCCGACGTTTTCGTAGACGGGGCCCGCACCTTTGCCAACCAGGCAAGACTGTCCGCCGCTGGTGTACCGCAGATCACGGTAGTTCACGGGAATGCCACCGCCGGTGGTGCCTACCAGCCCGGCCTGTCCGACTATGTCATCGTGGTGCGCAACCGCGCCAAGATGTTCCTGGCCGGCCCACCGCTTCTGAAAGCCGCCACGGGCGAAATCGCAACGGATGAAGAACTGGGTGGTGCCGAAATGCACGCTGGCACCGCCGGCACCGCGGAATACCTGGTAGAAAATGATGCCGATGGCATTCGTCAAGCCAGAGAGTTAATGAAGATGCTCGGCTGGCAACGAGCGGCCAACACGGCTCCCGAACACCACGCCCCACTCTATGATCCGGAAGAATTGCTCGGCGTCATCCCTGCTGACTCGAAAAAACCCTACGACGTCCGCGAAGTCATTGCACGCATAGTCGATGGCTCGGAATTTCTCGATTTCAAATCAGAATGGGACAACGCCACCGTATGCGGCTGGAGCACAATCGAAGGAAAACCGGTAGGCATTATCGGCAACAACGGCCCGATCACTCCACGGGGTGCCGCCAAAGCTGCCCAATTTATTCAGCTTTGTGACCAGACTCGCCGCCCTCTACTTTTCCTTCACAACACCACCGGCTTCATGGTGGGCACCGATGCGGAACAGAACGGTGTAATCAAGCACGGTTCAAAAATGCTGCAAGCCGTTGCCAACGCCAGGGTGCCGAAAATTTCCGTGGTGATTGGCGGCTCTTACGGAGCCGGGAATTATGCCATGTGCGGCCGGGGCCTCGACCCACGTTTTATTTTCGCCTGGCCCAATTCCAGAGTGGCGGTGATGGGTGGCCAGCAAGCCGGCATGGTGCTGCGCATCGTCGCCGAGGCCAAACAACGCGCCGCCGGCATCGAACCGGATGAAAAGGTGTTGGAGATGCTGCAACAAACCACCGCCCAGAAGCTGGATAGCCAGTCTACCGCCCTCTACGGCACCGCCCGACTCTGGGACGACGGCATTATCGATCCGCGAGACACCCGCAAGGTGGTGGCATACGCACTGGATGTGTGTGACGACGCCGACCAGCGGCAGCTGCACCCGAACGCGTTTGGCATCGCGAGACTGTAGAGCAGTTACGAGTTGCGAGAAGCGAAAAGCGAAAAGCGCCACCAGGTTTCAGGTTTTCGCAACTCGTAACTCGACACCGCCCAGAAAATAGACAAGCAACCCGGCAGAGAATGTTGCCGGGAAAGAACACGTCAGGAGAGAAGCATGATTTTTACTCAGGAACACGAAGAACTTCGCCGTACAGTCCGTAATTTTGTTGAGAAAGAACTGAATCCCCATGTACGCGAATGGGAAGATGCAGGGCGTTTCCCGATTCATCAAGTCTTCAAAAAAATGGGCGATCTTGGCCTGCTGGGCGTGACCAAGCCGGAAGAGTTTGGCGGCATGGGACTGGACTACTCATACGGTCTGGTCATGAGTGAAGAAATGGGTCGTGTACATTGTGGTGGTGTGCCGCTGGCAGTAGGCGTACAGACCGATATGGCCACTCCTGCACTGGCCCGATTCGGCAGCGATGAGCTGCGCCGTAACTATCTGGCACCCGCTATCGCCGGCGATATGGTGGCATCCATCGCTGTATCCGAACCCCATGCCGGATCCGATGTTGCCAACACAAAAACCACCGCCCGGAAAGACGGCGATGACTATGTGATCAACGGCACCAAGATGTGGATCACCAACTCACCCAGTGCCGACTTTTTCTGTCTGCTCGCCTGTACCTCTGACGACAAGCCTCACGTCAACAAGTCTCTGATCGTAGTCCCCCGCGATGCCGCCGGCATCACCGTAGACAAGCCCCTGAACAAACTGGGCATGCGCTCCAGCGAGACCGCGCAGGTATTCTTCGACAATGTGCGCGTGCCCCAGCGCAACCTGATCGGTCAGGAAGGCATGGGCTTCATGATGCAGATGATGCAGTTCCAGGAAGAGCGCCTGTTCGCCGCCGCCAACAGCCTGATGGGCATGCAACACGTCATTGACGAAACCATCGCCTACGCCAAGGACCGCGACGTTTTCGGCATGCCTCTGATCGATAACCAGAGCGTGCACTTCCGTCTGGCTGAACTGCAAACCGAAGTGGAAGCCCTGCGTGCCCTGACATACCGTGCCTGCGAAATGTATGTGGGCGGTAAAGATGTGCTGCAGCTGGCCTCGATGGCCAAACTGAAAGTAGGCCGTTTGAGCCGTGAAGTCGCGGATAGCTGTCTGCAGTACTGGGGCGGTAACGGCTTTATGTGGGAAAACCCGGCCGGCCAGCTTTACCGTGACGGCCGCCTGGGTTCCATCGGTGGCGGAGCCGATGAAGTCATGCTCGGGATTATCTGTAAGACCATGAATATCTTGCCGGGCAAGAAGAAATAACAGGAGCAAGCTACAAGCTTCAAGCTGCAAGGCGCGGATTGGGACTTTTTGAATTTAAGCGCCCTGCCCGCGCACAAATCATGAAGCGCGGGCAAGGCGGCTCGAAAAACAGCCAAACCCTCGTTCGTGTTGAAGCTTGTAGCTTGAAGCTTACCCCTCAATTTTCGCGCCTCAAGTGGCGCTCCTGCAGCGGCTCTGTAGAGAGGATTTATGACTTTACCCACAACCGAAACACTGAACCTGAACCTGGACGGCCCGGTGTTACATATCACGCTGAACCGCCCGGAAAGTCGCAATGCCATGAGCCTGACCATGGTCAACGAGCTGATGGCCGTGTTCGAGTCGGTCAAAGATGACACCTCTATCCGGGCCTTGGTGCTGCGCGGTGCTGGCGGTCATTTCTGTGCCGGTGGCGATATCAAGGATATGGCCGGTGCGCGCCAGAAAGCCGCGGCCGGAGATAGCGACGCCTATGTATCCCTGAATCGACGTTTTGGCGAAATGATTACCGCTGCCAATCAGCAACCTCAGGTGATCATTACCGTGCTGGAAGGCGCAGTGCTTGGTGGTGGTTTTGGTCTTGCTTGCATCTCCGATGTGGCCATCGCCCACGCGGATGCCACTTTTGGTCTGCCCGAAACCGGGCTCGGCGTGATCCCTGCCCAAATCGCCCCCTTTGTGGTGGAACGCATCGGCCTAACCCAGGCGCGTCGTCTGGCACTCACGGGCATACGCTTCCAGGGCAACGACGCTTTACGGCTCGGTATTGTTCATGAAGTGGCCAGTGATGAAAGTGAGCTACAGACCGCCTTGGAAAACACCCTCAAGGCAGTGCGCCGCTGTGCGCCGAATGCCAACCGGGTGACCAAGGCGCTGGTTCTGAAAGTCGGCCAGGAACCCATGGATACCCTGCTCGATCAAGCCGCTGTTGATTTCGCTAACGCCGTGAACGGTGAGGAAGGCCAGGAAGGCACTATGGCATTCGTGCAAAAGCGCCCAGCGAGCTGGAATCAATAAAGCAGTAGCAAGTAACAAGTTTCAAGTTGCAAAGCGCGATCAACGGCATCGGGAAACACACCGTTGTCGCCGCGCACATAACATTCGGCGCGGCATATAAGTCCGTCGTTTGGCACATCACCCTGTTCGCGTTGCAACTTTCAACTTGAAACTTGCAACTCAACAAAGGAAACACCATGAGCTTTGAAAAAATCCTGATTGCCAACCGCGGTGAAATCGCCTGCCGGGTTATCAGCACGGCCCAGTCCCTGGGCTACCGCACCGTGGCGGTGTATTCCGAGCCGGATGCCGGGGCACGTCATGTACAAATGGCCGATGAGGCCGTGTGCATCGGCCCGGCACTCGCCAGTGCTTCCTATCTGAATATGGATGCCCTGCTGGCAGCCTGTCGCCAGACCGATGCCGATGCCGTGCATCCCGGCTATGGCTTTCTGTCCGAGAACGCGGCTTTTGCCAAGGCCTGCAAAGAAGCAGGTATTACTTTTATTGGTCCGGATGAAGATGCCATCCACTTGATGGGCTCAAAGCGTCTTTCCAAGATCGCCATGATCGAAGCCGGAGTACCCTGTATTCCTGGCTACGAGGGCGAAGACCAGAACGATGCCACCCTGCTGAAAGAAGCTGAGCGCATTGGCTTACCTCTGATGATCAAGGCCAGCGCCGGCGGCGGCGGGCGCGGCATGCGGGTAGTAACCGATGCTGCAGAGATTCCCGCACAACTGAAGAGTGCCCGTCAGGAAGCAGCCAGCGCATTCGGCAGCGACGAACTGATTCTTGAGCGCGCGGTGATGGAACCCCGCCATGTGGAGATCCAGGTATTTGGTGATCGTCACGGCAACGTCATTCATCTTGGCGAGCGCGATTGTTCTGTCCAGCGCCGCCACCAGAAAGTCGTGGAAGAAGCCCCCTCTCCTGCGGTCAATGAAGCACTGCGTCAGCAGATGGGCGAAGCCGCTGTGAATGCGGCCAAGGCCTGCCAGTACGTGGGCGCGGGCACGGTAGAATTTCTGCTCGCCCCCAATGGTGAATTCTACTTTCTGGAAATGAATACCCGGCTGCAGGTGGAACATCCCGTTACCGAACTGGTGACTGGCCTGGATCTGGTTGCCTGGCAAATCAAGGTAGCACGCGGCGAACCGTTGCCCCTTAGCCAGGATCAAGTCACCTTGCGTGGCCACGCCATGGAAGTACGCCTTTACGCCGAAGATCCGGCCCAGAACTACATGCCGCAAACCGGGCCGATCCTGCAATGGCAGCCAGCCGGTGGGGACGGCGTGCGCATTGATCACGGTCTCGTGGAAGGGCAGGAAATTGGCAGCCACTACGACCCCATGTTGGCCAAGGTGATCGCCTGGGGCGAGAGCCGGGAAGATGCCCGCCGCCGGCTGATCCGAGCCGTAGAAGACACCCAGCTGATGGGCGTGAAAGACAACCGCCGCTATCTGGCGGCGATCCTGCGTCATCCGGTATTCGCCAACGGGGACGCGACCACTGCCTTCATCGGGGCGGATTTTGCGGACGACCCCAGCCTCTGCGAGACCAGCGTACCTGATGGTCTGTGGGCATTGGCCGCCCTGCTATTCAGTCGTCAACATGACACCCACCCGATGCTGGCCGGATGGCACTCCAGTTCAGTGGGGCAGCAACCGCTACATCTGGGCTGTCAGGGCGAGGAAAAAGCCGCCGCCCTCAACTATCAAGCTGATAGCGTTGAGGTCACTCTAGGAGAAACCGTTGTCACTCTGACGGAATCTACAGACGGTCGTATCAACGTGAACGGCGTTACCCGGGATTACCGGGTCTGCCAACAGCAAGGGCACCTCTGGATTCAGTTCATGGGGCATACCGCCTGCTTCGAAGACCGTACTCATCAGGCAGTGGGCGGCGCCGAACAGGCGGGATCCGGCCAGATCCGGGCCCCCATGGACGGGGCCATCGTAGAAGTACAGGTGCAAGCTGGCGACAAGGTCAGCAAAGGCCAGGTACTGGTGACATTGGAGGCGATGAAGATGGAGCACAGCCTCAAGGCCGATTGCGATGGCATCGTCGAGTCTCTCTCCCTGAAAGCCGGTGATCAGGTCAAACGCCAGCAGCTGCTGGTTAACCTGACTCCCACAGACGCCTCTCAGGAAACAGCGCCATAATGGTCCCGAATCACGGCCGTGCATTTTGGGCCAAAACCGACCAGCTCTCGTGCCTCGAGAGCTGGCATACCGGGCCGCAGCTTGCCCTGCCCTGGTGCTGCGGTTAAGGTAAGCGCCCCGCTTGCCAAATTCCGGGCCTGACCGAGATGTCAGGGGATAACGACACCTGTCCGCCGTCTCGGTCCGGACACCGTTGCGCCCCCCATAACGTCTCTGGCCCCCCAAGAACACACACAAATGGAGCTCCCATGAGCAGCGCAGACATCATTACGTTGCCCCAGATTCTGTCCCGGGTTCCCGAGCTGGTCTCCAACCTCCCTGCCATGATCAAGGGATCGCGGATGGCCAAAATCACCGACACCAAGAAACCGCTTGGCCTCGGTGTCGCCATTGAACACGCTACCAGCATCAATCCCAACGGCGCAGCCGTGCTATATCAGGACACTGAACTGACCTACAAGCAGTTCAATGCCTGGGCTAACCGTATTGCTGACTATCTGGCGTCTATCGGCCTCAAGAAAGGCGATACCATTGCCGTAGATATCGAAAACCGCCCGGAGCTGCTGGCTACAGTAGTGGGCTGTGCCAAGCTGGGCGTCTGTGCCGCACTGATCAATACCTCACAGCGCGGTAAGGTACTGGTGCATTCTTTCAATCTGGTGAAACCGAAAGCTGCCATCATTGGTGCCGAGCTGGTGGATGCCATTGAGGAAGTCCGTGCAGAACTGGATCTGAAAGAGAACTTCTTCTTCTTTGCCGATCAGGACACCCTTGAGAACCCGGGCGAAGCCCCCGCCGGCTACAAGAACCTGGCCAGCGAGATCAAGGATTGCTCCAGTGAAAATCCGGCCTCCAGCAAGCAGACCTTCCTGAGAGACCCGCTGTTTTATATCTACACCTCAGGCACCACAGGCCTGCCCAAGGCAGTGGTGTTCAACCACGGCCGCTGGGAAAAAGCCTACGGTGGCTTTGGCTTCTCTGCCGTTCGCCTCACCAAGAATGACCGCATCTACACCACTCTGCCCTTCTACCATGCCACCGGCATGGTGGTTTGCTGGGCTTCAGCCATTGCCAATGCCGGCTCCCTAGTGATTGCACGCAAATTCTCTGCCAGTGGCTTCTGGGATGACATTCGCCGTTATAACTGCACTGCCTTTGGCTATGTAGGTGAACTGTGCCGCTATCTGCATGAGCAACCAGAGAAACCCAACGACCGAGACAACCAGGTGCACACCATCGTGGGTAACGGCTTGCGTCCGAGCATCTGGAAGGGCTTCAAACAGCGCTTCGGCATTGATCGCGTCGTCGAGCTGTATGCCTCTTCCGAAGGCAACGTGGCATTTACCAATGTGTTCAACTTCGACAACACCGTCGGCTTCTCCCCGGTAAGCTACGCCATCGTCAAATATGACAAAGAGCGCGAAGAGCCGGTCCGCAACAGCAGCGGCAACATGATCAAGGTGGGGCGTGGCGAAGCGGGCCTGATGCTGGGTGAAATCACCGACAAAACGCCTTTCGACGGCTATACCGACCCTGAAAAAACCGAAAAATCCATTTTCCGGGATGTATTCAAGAAAGGGGACGCCTGGTTCAACACCGGCGACATGATGCGTGATATCGGTTTCCGTCACGCCCAATTTGTTGACCGTCTCGGCGACACCTTCCGCTGGAAAGGTGAGAACGTTTCTACCACTGAAGTCGAGCAGATTCTGGATGGCTTTGATGGCATTCAGGAGTCCGTGGTTTACGGTGTGGAAATCCCCAACACCAACGGCCGTGCCGGCATGGCTCAGGTTCGCATGACCTGCTCCCATGAAGAGTTTGATTATCAGGGGCTGTGTGCCTACCTGAAACAGGAATTGCCTCACTATGCCATTCCGGTCTTCCTGCGTATCAATGAGCAGGAAATGGAGACCACAGGCACCTTCAAGCATCAGAAAAACAAGCTTAAGGATCAGAAGTACGACCTGGCGCAGCAAGACAATGCCGTTTATGTGCTGCTGCCCGGCGAGTCCTGCTACCAGAAGCTGGATGAAGAAACCCAGAAAGGCATTGATGGCGGCGCGTATCGTTTCTAAACGCTGCATGCTGCACACCTGAGGCAACACGCGCAGGCGACCATCATAAAAAAAGCCGCGCCCTTACCGGTGTATCGGTCACGCAATGGCATCTCATAGCCCACGACAGATGCACCATGGGAGCAACGGCTCTGCCGCGCTACGCTGCCAGGGCCCTTTCGCGGTCGAACGCCCGCTCCCACAGAAGGCAAGCCTGTAGAGGCTCCCGGATCGGGATGCCTCCTGTGGGAGCGACGGTTCCGTCGCGATGCCCGGCCTCGCCCCTTTCGCAGTCGAACGCCCGCTCTCACAGATGGCAAGCCTGTAGAGACTCTCGGATCGGGATGCCTCCTGTGGGAGCGACGGTTCCGTCGCGATGCCCGGCCTCGCCCTTTCGCGGTCGAACGACCGCTCCCACAGAAGGCGAGCCTGTACAGGCTCCCGGATCGGGATGCCCCCTGTGGGAGCGACGGTTCCGTCGCGATGCCCGGCCCCACCCATTCGCGGTCGAACGACCGCTCCCACAGAAGGCGAGCCTGTAGAGGCTCCCGGATCGGGATGCCCCCTGTGGGAGCGACGGTTCCGTCGCGATGCCCGGCCTCGCCCTTTCGCGGTCGAACGCCCGCTCCCACAGGGGCGATACCATAGAGGCTTTCGGATCACTAACTTTCGATGAACAAAAAAAGCCCGCCATAAAGGCGGGCAGCTGTCACTTGCGTCGAGGAAATCATGGCCGGGCTACCCGCATAGAAGGGTGCCCGACCTTATTTTTTTAGAACTTGTGTTCCATACCGATACCGAAGATGGTCTCTTCTTCGTCAGCCACATCGAACTCAAGCTGAGTACCGTACGCGTAGACCTTGCTGGCTTTAGCCAGTTTGTAGTCTGCACCCAGGCTTACCTGAGTCACTTCTTCGTCAGACTGATCGCCGTCGGTCATGCCGTACTGTGCTTTCAGTTTCACGCGATCGATCTTGAATGCGCCGCTCACTACGATGGAAGAATCTTCACCATCACCTTCGGTTTCTTCAGCCAGCTGGTACAGAGCACCCAGCTCGAAGTTACCCGGCTTCAGGCCAACAGCCAGACGGGTGATGTCCAGGCTTTCGATGCCAGTGCTGTCTGCAACCAACTCGTCAACCATGTCGGTGTCGCGGGATACGGCGCCGTAGAAAATATCTTTCTCGGCTACCAGGGAGATGGAAGTAGTGTCAGCGATATCGGTATCAGCTTCGCCATCCGCATCCACGTCTTTGCCTTCACCCGGGACGAACGCCACGTTCAGGGTGACCATGTCAGCCAGCTTGGGAGTGCTGTACTGGATGATGTTGGAAACACGATTTTCACCGGCCAATACATTCTTGATATCGCCGCTCAGATCATTGAACTGGTCGATTTTACCCTGAGCTTTTTTGGTCGGGGTGTCGAACTTACCGGCCATGATGGTACCGAAGTTGCCCTGCAGACCACCGAAGATGTTTCGTTGAGTAATGGTGTTATTGTAAGAGTCGCCGTTGCTATCCTTGGAACCTTTAGCACCATCATCAACATTAATCTCGAACTCGGCCTGGTAGATGGCTTTCAGGTTGGCCACGTCTAGGTCGAAGTCACCCTTCACACCCAGGCGAGAGGCGTTGCTGTTCAGGCTCCACTCATCATCGCTGTCGGTGCCATCGTCAAAATCAGCATTTTCCAGAGAAACGTTAACTTTACCGTATACAGTCGGACCGTCAGCCAGAGCCAGGCCAGGAAATGCAACGGCAGCCCCCACAGCGATCGCAAGCAAATTCTTCTTCATTCCAACACTCCTTCAATCAGGCAATATTTGTATGCAAAGCAACAGCACGGCTGATGCTTTGGATTGTCAGCATCGCTTAACTGCTTGGGAGCGCAGTATGGGGAGTAGGGATGACGGAAAAGTTGCTCTTATGTGAAGTTTTTATTTCACGGGAACCCGGCACGGTTTCGTCCGGTCAATCTGCAGTTTTTTTCGCCGCCTGCCAGGCTTGTTCCAGAGCATCAACCCCCAATGAATTCAAAGGGTTGGGCTGCGCTTCCTCCATTTTCCGAAAGCGCTTTTCAAACTTGGCCGTTGCTTTGCGCAAGGCCTGTTCAGGGTCAATTTTCAGGTGCCTTGAGAGGTTCACCAAGGTAAATATGACATCACCCAGTTCATCTTCGATGGCGTCTTTGTGACAGTTTTCCAGCGCCTCATCCAGCTCCGCCAGCTCCAGATTGACCTGTTCACGTACCGGGGCCATCTCTGGCCAGTCAAACCCGACTTTGGCAGCTTTCTTCTGAATTTTCGCGGCGCGCTGCAAGGCCGGCATACCCGCAGGTACACCATCCAGTGCACTGGTATGCTCCCTGCCCTTTAATGCTCTTTCCTGCTGCTTGATCTGTTCCCAGTTGGCCTTGACCGCCTGTTCATCAGCGGCCGGATCATCCCCAAACACATGAGGGTGACGGCGAACCATCTTGTCGCACAACACTTGCACGACCTCATTGAAGTCGAACAGTCCCTGCTCCCGAGCCATTTGCGAGTGGAACACCACCTGCAACAACAGATCCCCCAGTTCTTCTTTCAGCTCGGGATAATCACGCTGGGCAATAGCTTCCGCCACCTCGAAAGCTTCCTCAATGGTATAAGGCGCAATGGAATCGAAATCCTGCTTGATATCCCACGGGCACCCCGTCTCTGGGTCACGCAGGCGGGCCATGATGGAAAGCAGTTGGGAAATCGGCGAGTCAGACATAGCAGTGAACAGTTAACAGTGAATAGTGAACAGCGGCGCGATCACCCGCCGTTCATTCTTCATGGCTTTACGCCGCGCCCATTGCAGGGGGCGCGGCCCAAGTACTTTCAGTACAGGAAACACCCAATCGCGAACCGTTAACTATTCACTGTTAACTGTTCACTATTTTTTATAGCGCCGCACCTCAAGCACACCCTTGAGCTGATCCATCTTGGCCAGCACCTTGCCCAGATTGCCCAGAGACGCGATTTCCAGGGTGAGTAGCATGGTGGCGGTGTTGTCGTCCTGATGGGACTGGGTATGCACGGCGGTCACATTTACCCGTTCATTAGCCAGTACAGCGATGACGTCCTTGAGCAAGCCCTGACGGTCCCAGGCACGCAGAAAGATATCTACCGGGTAGGTAATCCGGTCCGCTTCTCCCCAGCTCACCTCGATGACCCGGTTGGGATCTTCGCTTTGCATGGCGAGCAACTTCTCACAATCCGCCCGGTGCACAGTGACACCACGCCCCTGGGTAATAAAGCCCATCACCTGATCGCCAGGCACCGGCTGGCAGCAACCCGCCATGTGAGTCAGCAGGTTGCCGACGCCCTGGATCGTCACATCACCGCTCTGGGTCGCCTTGGGGCGAGAGGGGACAAAATCCAGTTCCTGCTGGCTGTCATCCGGCTGCAGGGACTGCACCTGATTGACCACATGGCCCGGACGCAAATCGCCCGCCCCCAAAGCCGCCAGCACATCATCACCGGCCTTCAGATTCAGGTGCGGAGCAAGCTCATCCAGATCCACCTTGTCCAACGCCAGTCGGGACATCTCCTTCTCGAGAATGGCCCGGCCCTGGCTGATATGGACATCCCGATCCTGCTTCTTGAACCACTGCTGAATACGGGCTCGCGCGGAAGACGTGGCCACATAGCCCAGCGACGGAGTCAGCCAGTCGCGGCTGGGGCCGCCCTCTTTGGCGGTGAGGATAGAGACCTGTTCGCCGGTATTCAGGGTGTAATTCAGCGGCACGATGTGGCCGTTGACCTTGGCACCACGACAGCGGTGCCCTACCTCGGTATGGATGTGATAAGCGAAATCCACAGGGGTGGCACCGGATTCCAGATCCACCACGTGACCTTCCGGGGTAAACACATAAACCCGATCACTGGCCATGCCATGGCGCAATTCATCCACCATGGTATCCGGGCTGTCTTCACCCAGCTCTTCATGCCATTCCAGCACCTGACGCAGCCAGGCGATGCGCTGTTCGTAATCGCTGACACCACCCTTGCCTTTCTTGGCGCCTTCCTTGTAGCGCCAATGGGCACAGACCCCCAGCTCCGCCTCTTCGTGCATATCGAAGGTACGGATCTGCACTTCCAGCATCTTGCGTTCCGGGCCGACTACTGCAGTGTGCAGGCTCTGGTAACCATTGCCTTTGGGACTGGCGATATAATCATCGAATTCTTTGGGAACATGTTTCCACAGGGAATGGACTATCCCCAATACGCCATAACAGTCGCGCACATCCGGCACCAAAATCCGAACCGCACGCACATCATAGACTTCACCGAAATCCAGATGCTTCTTCTGCATCTTCCGCCAGATGCTGTAGATGTGTTTGGCCCGACCATGCACTTCCGCGCCCTGGATACCGTTCTTGTCCAGATAGCCTCGCAACTGCTCCAGCACATCCTGAATATACTCTTCGCGATCCAGCCGCTTCTCATCAAGCAACTTGGCGATCTTCTTGTAGGCCCCCGGCTGAAGGTAGCGGAAAGACAGATCCTCCAGCTCCCATTTGAGCTGGCCCACGCCCAGGCGGTGAGCCAGGGGAGCATAGATATCAAAGATTTCCTGGGCGACCTTACGCTGACGTTCCGGCTCCGCCTCTTTCACCGCGCGGATGATAACCGTTCGCTCCGCCAGCTTGACCAGCGCCACGCGGACGTCGTCCACCATGGCGACCAACATCTTGCGCATGTTGTCGAGCTGGCCATCCTGCTGGCCGAGTACCGCCTTGCGGGTAGGATTCAGGGAAGTACTGATCGCCGCCATACGCAGCACGCCTTCAATCAGGCGCGCCAGGTCCGGGCCGAATTCCTTTTCCACTTCCAGCAGGGACATCTGCCCTTCACGCACTGCTCGATACAGCACCGCGGCAGGCAGTACATCGGTATCTGCTCCCAAATCCACCAGCACTTCGGCCATTTCCAGACCGATGTCGAGGCAACCTTTGCCGTAGGGCCAATGCCTGCCCGCCGCTTCTCCTGCCAGCTGGCATTGCTCTGCCCGCTCGCAAGCGTGCTCCAGCTGCTCTCGATTGCGCAGCGGCGTACGGGCTTCCAGCTGTGCAAACCAGTCACGCCAGTGACTGACTCCACCTTCAGGCTGTCGACGAACAGTTACCATTTACGTTCCTCTCGCAGCCCGCTCCACACAACGCGTGGAGGTTGTTTTCCCGTGTCGCGTGAAGCGGGCTGCTTGTTGCTATTTTTTCTCAAACAGCGCAATGGACTCCACATGAGTGGTATGCGGGAACATGTCCATCACGCCAGCCGCCTTGAGACGGTATCCCAAGGCAGTGAGTTCCCCGGCATCCCGAGCCAGCGTGGCCGGATTGCAGGAAACGTACACAATCTTCTTTGCACCAAAACGAGGCATTAATTTCACCATCTCCAATGCCCCGGTGCGCGGCGGATCAATCAAAATACGATCATACGCCTTTGAAGCCCAAACCTGACCAGCAATGTCCTGGCTAAGATCCCAGGCGTGGAAATCCAGATTATTCAATCCGTTACGCGCCGCATTCTCATAGCCACGCTTGACCATGGCCTGACTGACTTCCACACCCACTACCTTTGCCGCACGCTTGGCGGCCGGGATGGTGAAGTTACCCAGCCCACAGAACAGATCCAGCACTGTGTGCTCCGGCGCTATATCCAGCAAATCCAGTGCCAAAGGCACCATCTTGCGATTGATATCCGCATTCACCTGAGTGAAATCGGTGGGGTGGAAAGCCAGCTCCACATCCGCAGAGGGGTGGCGGTAGTAGAGGCGCTCTTCATGCTCTGCCCCGGTCAGTGCCGGCCAGATACGATGCACCGTGCTCTCATTGCCCGGCTGCAGGTACAGATGCCAACCCAGCGGCTGGCAGAAATTCAACAGCGCCTGCTGATCCTCATCGGGAAGCGGATCCAGGTGGCGGATGATCAGGGCAACAATGTCATCACCGGCAGCCAGCTCGATTTGCGGGATACGGGTGCGGCTTTTCAGGCCATGCATCAGAGCACGCAGGTCATCAAGACGATGTCCAACTTCCGGCACCAGCACTTCACAGCCATGTAACTGGGCGATGAAGCTGTTGCGCTTTTCGCGAAACCCCACCAGAGTCTCGTCCTTGGCTTCCACATATTTGACGCCCATGCGCGCCTTGCTGCGGTAACCGGTAACCGGGCCTGTCAGCGGCGGCAACCACTCCTTTGGCTCCAAACCACCAAAGTGCTGCAGCTGCTCTCGCAGCACGGCTTCCTTACGGGCAATCTGCACGTCCGGGCTCATATGCTGCAGGCTGCAGCCGCCGCACAGGGTGCTGTGCTGACAGGGCGGCGTTACCCGATCGGGAGAAGCCTTGATGATCTCTACCGCCTTGCCCTCGTCGAACTTCTTGCGCATGTAGGTGAACTTGAACATCACCTCTTCGCCAGGCAAGGCGTTGTCGATAAAGGTGGTCTTGCCATCGCGGCGGGCAATGCCCCGGCCATCGTGACTCAAGGATTCAATGCTGGCGGGTTCCGGCGTTTCCGGAAGCGGCTTGCGTTTACGTGCCATGGTTTCTCAATCGGTGGGATTCATGAACTCCAGGACGTCATTATCGACGTCCTGCAGAGTATCGGATTGGTTTCGCTGTTAACTGTTCACTGATAACGGTTAACTGCCCTTTTGCCAGGCTTCAAGGAAAGACTGGAAATGCGGCAGGCCTTCCTCGGCCAGGTAGTCTTTCAACAGGCTCAGCTCTTGCTCATAACCGACAGTGTCCAGATCACCACGCATCAGCAGGAAGCGCAGGTACACCAGCCAGGTGTTGAGCACATCGGTTTCGCAATAATCGCGAATGCCTTTGATATCCCCGTCCTGAAAGGCATCGAACACCTTGGCACCACTCATTCCCATCTTGCCGGGAAAACCCAGCAGGGTGGCGATCTGGTCCAGCGGCGCATTGGCGCGGCCATTGTACATGGCCAGCACGTCCATCAGATCAAGATGGCGCTGATGGTAGCGACTCAGGTAGTTGTTCCATTTGAAGCTGGAGTCCTCGTTGCCGGTATCCCAGTAACGGCGCGCCTGTACGCCGTGTTTGAGAGCCCGATAGTGAAGCACAGGCAAATCAAAGCCGCCGCCGTTCCAGCTCACCAGGTTAGGCGTAAAGCGCTCAATGCCATCGAAGAAACGCTCGATCAACTCTTTCTCTGAGCTATCTTCATCGCCCAGCGACCAGACCTTGATACCCTGGGTGGAACGCAGCACCACTGAGATAGCCACGATGCGATGCAGGTGCAAGCGCAGAAACTCGGTGCCATTTTCCTGACGACGGAGATTCAACAGCGCACTGGCGGTGTCCTTGTCATTCAGGCCGTCCAGGTCATAAATCTTGCGGCCGCCATCCAGGTCCGGAATGGTTTCGATATCAAATACCAGTACGTTCATTACTTCTCCCCGCTTGCCTGAAACACACCGGTTGACAGGTAGCGGTCACCGCGGTCACAGATGATCGCCACAATAACCGCATTCTCCAGCTGTTCACTCAAGCGCAGCGCACCGGCTACCGCCCCGCCAGATGACACACCACAACTGATCCCTTCTTCACGGGCCAGTCGGCGCATGGTTTGCTCCGCCAGCGCCTGATCCATATCCATCACCTGATCGACCCGGCGATCATCATAGATAGAAGGCAGATACTCCTTCGGCCAACGGCGAATGCCCGGAATGGCTGAGCCCTCGGTGGGCTGCAAACCAACGATCTGGATATCCGGATTCTTTTCTTTCAGGTACATGCTGCAGCCCATGATGGTACCGGTGGTGCCCATGGAGCTGACAAAGTGGGTAATCGCGCCGTCGGTATCGCGCCAGATTTCCGGGCCAGTGCTTTCGTAATGAGCCAACGGATTATCCGGGTTGGCAAACTGGTCCAGCACCCGGCCTTCGCCACGCGCCTGCATGGCCTGGGCCAGGTCTCGCGCTCCTTCCATGCCCTCTTCCTTGCTCACGGAAATCAGCTCGGCACCGTAGGCAGCCATGGCATCGCGACGTTCCTGGCTCTGGTTGGCGGGCATGATCAGCTTCATGCGGTACCCCCGCATGGCCGCCGCCATAGCCAGTGCAATACCGGTATTGCCGCTGGTGGCTTCAATCAGGGTGTCGCCGGGCTTGATCTCGCCGCGGGCCTCCGCCTTGAGGATCATGTTCAGGGCAGGACGATCCTTCACGGATCCCGCCGGGTTGTTCCCTTCCAGCTTCACCAGAATGGTATTGGTGGTCTCGCCCGGCATCCGCTGCAGGCGCACCAGGGGCGTGTTGCCCACTGTCTGTTCAATGGTTTTCAGATTCATGGCGCGAATTGTACCTAATTCAAGGAGCCTTGGGCGGCCCCTGTGCAAATGCCCACCAGTTCGGGTTTGCCCACCCCATGGCAGCTCCGGCATTCTCGGGCATAATGGACGGAAACAACAGAGCCCAACTACATCACTCCACCGGGGATCCATGGCAAACCGAAGTCTGCACTCTCGCCTGATGCTGATGGCAATCCTGCCCGCCGCGCTTGCCGCGCTAGTGGTAGGCGGATACGCGCTGATCAGCCACCTGCTCAACGTGCAGGACAGCAACGCCAGCCGCCAGCAACTGCTGGCCGACAGTTTTGCCGCCCAACTGGAAAGCATGGATCACAGGGATACCCGCTCACAGCAGACCTTGCTGCACCGACTACTGGAGGAGCAGGATGTCCGTGCCGCCAGCCTGATTTTTGACGATAACCGCCCCCATCAGCATGCCGGTCCCCGATTACTGCCAACCGCCGGCGCCACCCTGGACAACGATGGCAGGCTCGATACAGGCAGCAGCTGGCAAATCCGGCGTCCGATCAATCCCGGAAGCCCTGCCACCCTGACCATCGAGTTCTCACGCCAGGGCCAATACATCTCCGTCCTGGAGAGCCTTGTCACACTGATCCTGATTACTCTCGGTGTACTGCTGCTGGCGATGATCCCGGCACTACGTTTCGGTCGTCAGCTAACCCGCCCGATTCATGAAATGGTCTCCACCGTACAGCGAATCCGCGACGGTGATCTGAACATGAACATCAATACCCAGGCCCTCGGTGAGCTGGCTCAACTGGAAACCGCCTTGCGACAGATGGTTGTGGCACTGGACGATGCCCAGACTGAACTGCAACAGAATGTGGACCAGGCCACTCAGGATCTGCGCGAAACCCTGGAAACCATCGAGATCCAGAACATCGAGCTGGACATGGCCCGCAAGGAAGCCCTCAAGGCCAGCCAGATCAAATCAGAGTTTCTGGCCAACATGAGCCATGAAATCCGCACTCCTCTCAACGGCATTCTCGGCTTTACCAAACTGCTGGGCCGCTCCAGTATGACTCCACGCCAGCAGGACTATCTCAGCACCATTCACAAGAGCGCCGATTCCCTGCTGGCGATCATTAATGACATCCTCGATTTTTCCAAAATTGAAGCCGGCAAACTGTCGCTGGAGCACACCCCCCTCAACCTCCACGACCTGATTGAAGATGTGCAGACCATGCTGGCTCCCATGGCACAGGACCGAGGTCTGGAACAGGCCGCGATTATCTACTCCGATGTCCCCCTGAACCTGCTTGGCGACCCCCAGCGTATTCGCCAGGTACTGACCAACCTGATCAGCAATGCCATCAAATTCACAGACACCGGCTCCGTTGTGGTTCGCGCCATGCTGGAAGAAAACCGGGGCGCAGAAGCCGTGATCAAAATGACCGTCACCGATACCGGTAACGGACTCAGCGCCGATCAGCAAAAGTCCCTCTTCAATGCCTTTACCCAGGCAGATCAGAGTGCCCGTCGCCAGGAAGGTGGCACCGGACTTGGTCTGGCCATCAGCAAGCGGCTGGTGGAGGGCATGGGAGGTGAAATCGGCATCGAGAGCAGCGAAGGTAAAGGCTCCACGTTCTGGTTTACCCTCCGGGCGGAACGGGACCCGAAACAACGCCCCTCCATGTTCACCGAAGAGCTCAAACACAAGACCGTCACACTGGTGGAAACCGATGAATACGGCCGCCTCGGGCTGTATCACATGCTCAGTCACTGGCAAATGGAAATTCGTGAGCACCACAGCCTGGCGCACCTGATGACAGCCGCCGACAAGGGCGAACTGGCAAACAGCGACTTCCTCGTCGTCGGGGTGCCGAACCTGAATACCACCCCCGACCTGCAGCAGCAGGTCGATGATCTTGCGGCATTGGGACGCCCCATGCTGGTGCTGAGCAATAACCCGGAAACCGTTTCACGCTGGCTGGAAGATCTGCCTCACTGTCAGGTTCAGGGCAAACCCGCTACCCGTCAGCGACTACTCAATGCCTTGCTGGCACTGGCTGGAGAAGAAGGTAGTGAAAGCCTTAGCCTTGCACCGGCCCTTCAGCTTCATCAGCCTGTTTCGGTCATGGTGGTCGATGATCACCCCGGCAATTTGAAACTGGCGCGGGTATTCCTTGAAGAACTCGGTGCAGATGTCACCGCCTGTGAAAGTGGCGCCAGCGCCCTTGAAGCCTTCCAGCAGGACGATTTTGATCTCGTCTTCATGGACATCCAAATGCCCGGCATGGATGGAAAAACCACCACAGCCCGGATGCGCTCCCACGAAACAGGCACCAGGCACACCCCTATTGTTGCACTGACAGCCCATGCACTGGAAAGTGAACGGCGGGATCTCCTCGACAGCGGTCTTGATGACTACCTGAGCAAACCCATTAGCGAAAAACAGCTACGCTATACCCTGGAAAAATGGGTTCTCAAAACCACCAAGGATGATCTGATCCAGCAACCGGAAGAGCCCGAAGTGCATAAACTGGAGGTCTTTGATGCGGCCCTTGCCCGCCGTCGTGCCGGTGGACGGGAAGCTCTGGCCAATGAAATGATGAGCATGTTACTCGATAGCCTTGTTACCGATCGTCCGGCCATCTCCTCAGCCTTCGACAGTGGCGACGATGAGACACTCCTCGAGAGAGTCCACAAGCTTCATGGCGCCACCCGATACTGCGGAACCCCTCGGCTCGAACAGGCAGCCAAAGCACTGGAAGAGGCACTCAAAACCGGTAATGGCCGAGACATACTTGGCCCCTTGGTGGCGACATTATGTGATGAAATCTGTGCATTGGAGCATTACTGCCAGGCACCAGAAGTGAGCGAATAAGCACAGAACCCGTGGCCTGCCATGGGCAGCTGGATTACACTCGCCCACCATGCGTGACGATACCCGTGATTACCTCAACCTGTTCCTGAACGACATCCCGATGCTGGATGTCCGCGCCCCGGTGGAATACACCAAAGGCGCGTTCCCTGGCAGTACCAATATCGCCCTGATTAACGACGACGAACGGCATCAGATTGGTATCTGCTACAAGCAACAGGGCCAACAGGCGGCCATTGATCTTGGCAACCAGCTTGTCAGCGGCGCTGAACGTGAGCGCCGCATGCAAGCCTGGCAGGACTGGTGGCAGGCCAACCCCGGTGGCTACCTGTACTGTTTCCGGGGCGGGCTGCGTAGCCAGACCACCCAGGCCTGGCTACGGGAAGCCGGTATCGATGCACCGTTAGTCACCGGTGGCTACAAGGCCATGCGCACCTTCCTGCTGGAACAGCTGGAATCCTGCATCGCCACCCTGCCCTTCGACATTCTCTGCGGTCGTACCGGTTGTGCCAAAACCCGGGTTATCGAAGCCCAACCCAATGCGGTAGATCTGGAAGGCCTGGCCCATCACAGAGGCTCGGCCTTTGGCCGCCGCCCCGGCGGGCAACCCAGCCAGATTGATTTTGAAAATGCCCTGGCTATTGCCTTCATCAAGATCCGCGCCGAACAGCCCACCCGCGTACTGCTGGAAGATGAAAGCAAGCTGATCGGTCGCTGCCACCTGCCCTTCAGCCTGCAGGACAAGATCAAGCTTCAGCCACGCATCATCATCAATGAATCCCTGGAATCCCGGGTTCAAATCACCCTGGAGGATTACGTGGTGGGGCCGCTGGAGGAATACCGGCAACACTTCGGTGAACATGAAGCCCTGCACCGGCTGGGAGAAGAATTACTCTCGGCCATGGATCGCATACGCCGCCGGCTGGGTGGGTTGCGCCACCAGCAATTACGCCAGCAGCTTGAGGAAGCGTTGGCAGTTCAAACCATCAATGGCGACCCTGAGCTGCATCGCGAGTGGATCCACACCCTGCTCGCTGACTATTACGATCCCATGTACGACTACATGCTTTCCAAACGTGAAGGTGACATTGTGTTTGAAGGCAGCCGAGAAGAAGTCTCCGACTTCCTGACTGAACGCTCCCGCTAGCAGGGAGGGAGGGACAACAAGCCACTGTGGGAGCGACGATCCGTCGCGATGTCCTCGCATTGGTTGTTTCGCGGTCGAACGCCCGCTCCCACAGGGGCAAGACTGCGGAGGCTTGCGGATCGAGATATCCGCTGTGGGAGCGACGGTTCCGTCGCGATGCCCTGCTTGGCTGTTTCCCGGTCGGGTGATTTCGCTCTCGTACGCGATTAGCCCCCGGAACCTTCCCATACTCTTTACTGACTCCCATGGCTAGGCCTGTAGCGCCAACCCGGTTGCTTACTGGCCCGACCCACCAGTCACATTGGTCAATGTGACTGGCCACCCCGTCTTCATAATCGAATGCATTCGTTTAAAAACAACAGGGACTACAACCCATGGCTAAAGATGCAGTAGGTTACGCGCTCACCGCGCTGAACCGCCTCGCCAGTTCCGAAGTACTGGACAAGATGGGGATGCGCAAGAGTGTCGAGCGCCTCGCCTATACCCTCACCAAAAGCGGCTTCCAGGTGATCACCACCACCGCACGTACCTTCAAGTCCAGCAAGCCGGGCAGCAAGCCGGAGCGCCTGAATGCCCCCGGCCACACCCGTGATCTGTTCGACCTCGGAATCACCGACGAACAACAGATGATCCGTGACAGCGTGCAAGCCTTCGCCAGCGAAGTGCTGCGCGAGCAGGCGGAACATGCTGACGCCGCACAAAAAACCAGTGATGAGGTACTGGCCCAAGCCCAGGAACTTGGCCTTAACTTCTTTGCCGTACCGGAAGCTCTGGGGGGGGCCGCCACGGAACGCTCCACCGTCACCAGCATGCTGGTAGCGGAAGACCTGGCTTGCGGCGACATGGGTCAGGCGGTAGCGATTCTCGCTCCCATGGGTGTCGCCAATGCTCTGACCCAATGGGGCACAGCATTGCAGCAAGACAAATACCTGAGCAGCTTTGCCGAAGAAAATCCGCCCAAGGCCACCATCGCCGTATGCGAACCGCGGCCGCTGTTCGACCCCATGGAACTGCAAACCACTGCACGTAAAAACGGGGACACCTACGTCATCAACGGTGAAAAATCCCTGGTGCCGCTGGCCGGTGAAGCTGAACTGTTCCTGGTAGCCGCACAGGCAGAAGATGGCCCGGCGGTCTTTATCATCGAAGGCGGCAGCGAAGGCTTCACCGTCGGCGAAGATCCGTCCATGGGGGTGCGTGCCAGTGCCCAACGCCCGCTGACGCTGGACAATGTTCGAGTGCCTGCCGAGAACCGTCTGGGCAATGGTGATTTCGACTACCGCGCCTTTGTCGATCTGGGCACCCTCGCCTGGTGCGCACTGGCCATTGGTACCTGCCAGAGCGTGCTGGATTATGTTGGCCCCTACTGTAATGAGCGCACCGCCTTTGGCGAGCCCATCAGCCATCGTCAGTCCGTGGCTTTCATGATCGCCGACATGGCCATCGAACTGGATGCCATGCGCATGCTCACTTACCGCGCAGTGTGCCGCGCCGAACAAGGCAAATCCTTCCAGCGTGAAACCCATCTGGCCCGAACCCTGGTGAAAGACAAAGCCATGAAGATCGGCACCGACGGCGTGCAGCTGCTGGGTGGTCACGGCTTTACCAAAGAGTACCCGGTAGAACGCTGGTACCGGGATCTGCGTGCAGTAGGTGTCGCCTTCGGCGGCCTGCACCTGTAAGGAGGGAGCAAACATGAATATCGAAATTCCGAAGAAGTTCAAACCCCTGATCAACAACGCCTATCAGGTGGCCCAGAGCACCCTCCGCCCACTGTCACGCAAATACGATCGCGGTGAGCACGAGTATCCCAAAGAGCTGGATATGCTGGCTGCCGTATTGGATGGCTTCAATGAAGGCGATCCGGCTAACTCTGCAGGCGCGGCCACCACTGGCAAGGGCACCCGCGAAGACGAAGGCGGCGTAAAGAATGGTTCCAACATGGGCGTGTGCCTGGGTGCCATGGAGATGTGCTACGGCGATACCGGCTTCCTGCTGGCCATGCCCCGCCAGGGCCTGGGCAACGCGGCCATCGCAGCAGTAGCCAATGAAGAACAGCTTGAACGATTCAAAGGCAAGTGGGCCGCCATGGCCATCACCGAGCCAGGCTGTGGTTCTGATTCTGCCGCGATCCGCACCACCGCCAAACAAGACGGCGATCACTACGTTCTCAATGGTGAGAAGATTTTCGTTACCTCCGGTGAGCGCGCTGACTGCGTGGTGGTGTGGGCGACGCTGGACCCGAAACTGGGCCGTGCCGCCATCAAGTCCTTCGTGGTGGACTGGGGCACTCCGGGCATGGAACTGGCGCGTCTGGAAAAGAAACTGGGTATCCGTGCTTCCGATACCGCTGCCATTAATTTTGTGGACTGCCGTGTACCGGCAGAAAACCTGCTGGGCAGCCCGGAGATCGATACCAAGAAAGGCTTTGCCGGGGTGATGGAAACCTTCGACAACACCCGCCCGCTGGTTGCCGCCATGGCTATCGGTTGCGCCAAAGCCTCCCTGGAGCGCATCAAGGAATTGCTCAAAGACAGCATGACCTACAACTATGACAAGCCGGTAGACAACTGCTCCGCCGTTGAAGCTGAAATCTACAAGATGGAAGCAGACTGGGAAGCAGCCTACTGGCTGGCGGTAAAAGCGGCCTGGATGGCAGACAACAAAAAAGCCAATACCCTGGAAGCCTCCATCTCCAAGGCCAAGGCCGGCCGCGTGGGTAATTACATTACCCTGCGCTGTGTAGAGCTGGCGGGCACGCTGGGCTATACCGAAGATGAACTGCTGGAAAAATGGGCACGGGATTCGAAGATTCTGGATATCTTCGAAGGCACCCAGCAAATTCAGCAACTGGTTATCGCACGCCGTGTGCTGGGCCTGAGCTCGAAAGAGTTGAAATAAGCCCAGTCACTTAAGCCCTATCTCTACCGCCCCGGTACCGTTTGGTCCGGGGCTTTTTTCATTCGCGTCAGAAAGCGCTTCAGGTAAACAAACTTTCCTGCTTTCTCCCAGCTTTCTGCCGATTATCCGAAAAACATTCCTGCCAGCCCTGTGACGTGGGTGACCGACCAGTCAGGTGTTATTTTGCTATCGTATATGCAAATGGATTTTTGTTTGGGCACGGATTACAGAATTGGCCAATGACTTTGCATCAACGAGAAAAACAAGAAAAGAACACAGACTCTCGTGGTAACGCTGTTGCCAACGTAGCGTCTTCAGGTGCAATGGAAAAAACAACGCGGGATCACTTCAATGGCATTTTGCACCAACGCCTGAACGAACCCCGTGGCATGCATGGCAACTTCCCGGAGCCCCTTGAAACGTTATATCGGCGCAGTCATCTGGAGATCACCCAACATTTGCAGAGCACTTTCTGGCCCTGGGTGGTTGTCAGCGTCGGTCTGTTCTGTGTGCTGGGTGCACTCATGGCACAGAATCAGCAAGCCATTATCTACCCCCTGAATATCGTGATCTGCCTGGCGGTGCTCACCCCCGTTGCGGTCCTCAAGATCAAACCCTTTGCCCGGTTTATCTATTACGCCAATGGTCTCGCCGCCACTACCACTCTGCTCGCCTTTCAGATAGCCAGCGTCCTGCTGCCAGATAGCGCCCGCCAGAAAAGCGTGTCGGAATACGCCATCATCTTCATCACCATCGCCGCCTTTACCATTGCCAGGCTGCCGCCGCGTCACGCCATCATCTGGGTGAGCATCAGTCTGGCGGGCTCACGGCTGATCGCATGGGGAATAGGACTGGATCTGGAACTGGACCGGCTGCTTTATTTTGGCGGGGGCTCGCTGATCTTTGGTTACCTGCTGGGCTTCATCCAGGACTCCCGTGAGCGCACGGTTTTCACCCAGCAATATTTGCTGAAAGAAGAAAAACGTCAGCTCACACAACTGTCTTCTGATCTGGAGCAACTCTCTCGCAGTGACCAACTGACTGGACTACCCAATCGCCGCTACTTTGATGAAATGCTGGAAATGCAGTGGCAGAAGGCCCTGCGGGAAGGGGAAGAGGTCAATCTGATGTTTATGGACATCGATGACTTCAAGGCATTCAATGACCATTACGGGCATCAGGCTGGCGATGATTGCCTGCTCAAGGTAGCCCAGGCCCTCGGCGGGCAGGTACTTCGCTCATCGGATTTTGTCGCGCGCTACGGCGGCGAGGAATTCGTGGCCCTGTTTCACCGTACCGACCAGGCTGGATTGGAGAAAATTGCCCAACGCCTGATCCTGTCCGTGGATGAACTGAAGATCCCCCACGCAAAAAGCCGCTGCAATGGCTTTGTCACCCTGTCCATTGGCATTTCAAGGCTGCAGCCCAGCCACGACAGTTGCCCGGAAATCCTGATCAAACAGGCTGATGAGGCTTTGTACCAGGCCAAGGAGCAAGGCCGCCATCGCTATCTGTTCAGCCCCGCTTGCTCCAGAGAGGAAACAACAGCCGTCCCGCAAAACACTTGAGGCACTAAGGAGCCTCTGAATAACCCGCCACAAAGCCGGCAAACAACACCAGAAAGCCGCCGACCTCCGCGACAATCAGCGAGACCATAAATAGCAACATGGCCCCGCCGGGGAAATGCGCCTTGCCCAATTGGTGAGGTGGCTGTAACTGGTTACGGGTATCACGCAGCCAGCCATGCAGAATGTAACTACCCACCGCGAGCGCAAAAAATAACATGCTGGTCAGCACAGCAGCCGTATTCACCGCATTGCTCCAGACGCTGAGCGAGGCAAAGCGCTCCAGCACCAGACAGGCAAAGGCGTACATCAGGCTGGCACGATGAGCTACGTCCACATAGTAATGCGCGCGTGATTTATCGCTGCTGGCGATTTGCGCATATTTCCATACCCCGGTCAGCAAGCCGGTTAAAAAGAACAGGCCGCAGCCCCATAACGCCCACTGCGCAGCAGTCATCGTTTACCTCTCAAGATCAAAAAATGCCGCAAGCTGAGCCTGCATGGTGGGTTCCGCATGACAATAGCGGCGACGCCCTACCCGCTCAACCCGAATCAGGCCGGCCTCTGCCAGCTCTCTGACATGGTGGGATACCGTAGGCGCACCGATATTGAGGCGCTTCATGAAATCACCAAACGCACAACCCGCCGGCACGTCCTCCAGGTCCGCCTTACCATGTTCACGGCAATGCGACACGATCACCTGATAAATACGTAAACGGTTAGCATTGGAAAGCGCCCGGAATGCACCCGCCAGCTGCTCTGCCGTCTGTGTGTCCTTCTGTGCCAAAACGGTCACTCCCCGCCATAATAGTTTGACGGGTATAAAACTAATGGATAGTTTGACCAACATCAAACTAAATAGTACAGCCAACTTTGTACCGGGAGGCCCTGTGAGCTACGCAGATACCCTGAACCAATCCCTGTCTCTGCCATGTGGTGAGAGTATCCCCAACCGTTTCGGCAAGTCCGCCATGAGTGAAGCTCTGGGCACCATCGACAACCATGCCACTCCAGCCCTCGAAACGCTTTATGGGCGCTGGTCTGACGGCGGTACAGGCTTGCTGATCACTGGCAATATCATGGTAGACCGTCACCACACCGGTGAACCCAATAACGTGGTGCTGGAGAATGAAAATGACCTGCCACTACTGACCCGCTGGGCTGAGGCAGGCAAGCGCCAGGGTAACCAGATATGGGTGCAGCTCAACCATCCCGGTAAACAGATCCCGCGCATGCTTGCCAGCGGTGACACCCTGGCCCCTTCCGCAGTGCCTTTTGGCAAAGAGCTGAAAAGTGCCTTTAAGACACCACGGGCTCTGACCGAAGAAGAGATCCGCGACATCATCAAACGCTTTGCCACCAGCGCCGCCATTGCCAAGAAGGCTGGCTTCACCGGTGTGCAGATCCATGGTGCCCATGGTTATCTGGTCAGCCAGTTCCTGTCCGGTCACCACAACCAGCGTGACGACCAGTGGGGAGGCTCGCTGGAAAACCGCATGCGCTTCCCGCTGGAAATCTACCGCGCCATTCGTAAAGCCGTCGGTGACGATTATCCCGTGAGCATCAAGTTGAATTCTGCGGATTTCCAACGCGGTGGCTTCACGGAAGAAGAGTCCATGACCGTCGCACAAACACTGGCCGAGGAAGGCCTGGACCTACTGGAAATTTCCGGCGGCAACTATGAAAACCCTGCCATGGCGGGTGCCAAGGGAGTCAGGGAAAGCACAGCCACCCGCGAAGCCTACTTTCTGGATTATGCCAACAAGATTCGCGAGCGCGTATCCATCCCGCTAATGGTCACAGGAGGCTTTCGCTCCGCAAAGGCCATGGCAGAAGCAGTGGAAAGCGGAGCCACCGACATCGTCGGCATTGCCCGCCCGCTCGCTGTAGAACCCGACCTGCCGAAACGTATTCTGGCCGGACAGGATGGCGTAGTCAGCCGCGTGACCCCACGCAAGACAGGGATCAAAGTCATTGATGAAATGGCCATGATGGAAGTCTCCTGGTTTTCCCGCCAATTGCACCGCATGGGCAAGGGCCAGGATCCCAAGCCGGACGAAAGCGTATTGCTGTCGCTGTTCAAGGTCATTACCAGCATGGGGCTTGGTAGCTTCCGTACGCGGCGGTTACGCGCCAACGTTTAAGAAATAGTTCACCGAAATGACGTGAGCACATCAGGCCCCGCAAAGCGGGGCCCTTGTTTACGTGGTATTTGTACCTTTTGTACTATTGATTCCAATCAACATTTACGTCTAACTACGGGATCAAGTCTGTCGTAATCCGATACACAGGAAGCGGATCGGATTTTATGTTTTCACCCTTTTACCCTCAGCCAAGGAAGGAAATGATCCACTCTCGCTTTTTAATTTTTCTCATCAGCCTACCACTCCCCTCCTCCGTTCTCGCAGCCCCCTATGACAATCTCCCGCCGGAAATGCGAGAGGAAATCATGAAGAACATGAGCGAAATGGAATCCTTGATTCAAGCCGGCAGTGACGGAGGACCAACATTGCTCACCGAACAAGACGGTGAGTATATCGTCGGGGCAGTCCCCTCCCCCCAAGACATTAACTGGATATCCCTGCCAGAGCCTCAGGCAAAACTGATAAGTTACATGGCTGGGCAAGAAGGAACCGTTGGTGCTGGCGTCTTCGGCAGCCCCAAGTCAGTATCCCGGCTGGACAAATATTATCAAGGCCGGTTGGGGCTGGGTTGGAGACGGCACAGAGTGGACGAAACCCAAATCATTTTTCTGCAGGGTGGCCCCGCTACGCTGCCGGTCAAACCCGACCAGCTGTTTCAACTTCTGAAAACCACCCATCATGTTGTCATCAGCCAGCTTGATGAAGACAGCATGATGTTTGATCAACATCATGCCAGTTCCATCGAGATCACATCCGAATAATCTGGCTGGCTGATCTGCTTACGAAAAAGCCCCGCTGTGCGGGGCTTTTTCGTATCACTTTACACTTGTCATAGCGACTACAGCTTCGCAGCCACTTCCGCCCCCTGGCGAATCGCACGCTTGGCATCCAGCTCGGCAGCCAGGTCTGCGCCACCAATCAGATGGAAATTCTCACGCCCCTCCTGATACAGCTCACGAAGGGATTCCTGACCCGCACAAAGAATCACATGATCCACATCCAGCACACGGGTCTCTTCACCGATCTTGATGTGCAGGCCGGCATCGTCGATCTTCTCGTAGCTACAGCCGGGCAACATTTCCACGTTACGGGATTTGAGGGTGGCGCGGTGAACCCAGCCGGAGGTCTTGCCCAGATCCTTGCCCAGTGAAGACGTCTTGCGCTGCAGCAAGGTTATCTTGCGTACTGGCGCCTCCACTTCTGGCTTGACCAGACCACCGCGTGCTTCGCTATCCAGACCCACACCCCATTCCTTCATCCACTCTGGCAGGGGCTGCTCGCCTTCACGGGGTGCCTCAGCCAGGAACTCCGAGACATCGAAACCAATACCGCCAGCACCAATCACCGCCACTTTCTCACCCACTTCCGCCTTGCCACGCAACACGTCGACATAGGACAGCACTTTCGGATGATCCACACCCGGAATACCCGGAGTACGGGGGGTCACGCCCGTGGCGATAACAATTTCATCAAAACCCTGCCTCTCAAGGTCAGCCACTTCCACACGGGTATTGAGCTGCAGGTTTACCCCTGTGGCCTCAATCCGTTTGGTGAAATAGCGGATGGTGTTATGGAACTCTTCCTTGCCGGGAATTACCTTAGCCATGTTGAACTGGCCCCCGATTTCACCAGCCTGATCAAACAGGGTGACATCATGGCCACGCTCTGCCGCCACCGTGGCGCAGGACAGACCCGCCGGCCCCGCGCCAACCACCGCCACTTTCTTTGGCTTGGCCGTTTTCAGGTACAGCAACTCTGTTTCATGACAGGCGCGGGGGTTCACCAAACAGGAGGCCCGCTTGAGCTGGAAGGTGTGATCGAGACAGGCCTGGTTACAGGCAATACAGGTATTAATTTCATCTGCACGACCTTGCGCCGCCTTGTTGACGAATTCAGAATCCGCCAGCAAGGGCCGCGCCATGGAAACGGCATCGGCATGGCCATCCACCAGAATACCTTCTGCCACATCAGGATCGTTGATCCGGTTGGAGGCCACGACGGGAATGGATACCACGTCTTTCACCTTGCGGGTGGCTTCCACAAAAGCAGCCCGAGGCACAGAGGTAACGATGGTCGGAACACGCGCCTCATGCCAGCCAATGCCGGAATTGAGAAGGCTGGCACCGGCGGCTTCCAGTTCGCGTGCCAGATCCAGCACTTCTTCATGGGTGCAGCCATCCGGCACCAGATCAATCACCGACAGGCGGAACATGATGATGAAGTCATCGCCGCAACGCTTGCGCGCTTCACGGACAATCTCTACGGGGAAACGGCGACGGTTTTCGGCACTACCGCCATACTTGTCTTTGCGCTTGTTGGTGCAGGGTGCGGTGAACTGGTTGATCAGATACCCTTCTGAACCCATGATCTCGACACCATCATAACCGGCTTGCTTGGCAAGCCACGCTGTGTGGGCAAAATCCTTCACCGTCTGCTCTACCTCTTTGGTAGACATGGCTTTCGGCTTGAAGGGATTGATCGGGCTCTTGATCGCCGATGCCGAGCGGGAGAAGGGATGGTAGCTGTAACGACCCGCATGCAGAATCTGCAGGGCAATTTTGCCGCCCTCGCGATGCACCGCATCGGTTACCTTGCGGTGATTGCGTACATCAAAACGGCTGTTGAAGAGACCGGCAAAGGGGTAAAACCAGCCTTTCTTGTTGGGGTTGAATCCGCCGGTGACGATAAGGCCAACACCACCCCGGGCACGCTCGGCAAAATACGCTGCCAACTTGGGGAACTGCCAGAAGCGGTCTTCCAGACCGGTGTGCATGGAGCCCATAATCACCCGGTTCTTGAGCTGGGTGTGGCCCAGGTCGAGCGGGGCAAGAAGATGGGGATAGTGCTTGGCTGTCATGGTCAGTTCTCCGAAAATGCACCAATGATGGCTGTATTGTATCTGGACAGCGTCAAGTTAAGGGGTTATGTTGACAGTGTCAAGATCATTCAAGAAATACACGCAACCATGCGCAAAGCCTAAAGACAGGGAAACACGATTCGCATGACTCAGAACGCTCGTTATCACCATGGAGACCTGCACGACACCCTGCTGCAGGAAGCCAACACCTTGCTCAACGCGCATGGTGTGGAAGGCTTGTCACTACGCAAGCTGGCCGAGCGCGCAGGAGTATCGCGTACCGCCCCCTACCACCACTTCCGGGACAAGAACGCCCTGCTTTGCGCGCTGGCCACCCAGGCCTTTGCCCAACTGGATGAAATCATCCAACGGCAGCTGGATACCACCGGCAACCAGCCGGATATCCAGGCCTTTGTGATTGAGTACCTGCGTTTTGCTACCGAAAACCCCGAGCAATACGAGCTGATGTTTGGCCGCACCCTGTGGAAAAGCGGCGAGCCGACCCAGGAACTGAAACAGGTTGCCTATCGAAGTTTCCGCCGTTACGCGGAAGGCCTCAGCGCCCTGCTCCAGGGACGCCTGCCTCAGGGGAGCAATCCCCTGCGTGTCGCCCAGGCCAGCTGGGCCACCATTCACGGCCTTTGTCGCCTGACTATCGACGGTATCTACGTTAACCAGGAAGACATGGAAGCTGTGAGTCAGCAGGCCGTCACCCTGATTCTGGCGGCGCTCAATTCCACCAAAAACGACTGATACACCGTCATTGACGTCCCCCTGAGTGCTCTGGTCATGTTCCCCTCTCTGGCATGCCGATAGCCTGACCTTAAAGCACGTTGCCCGCCGATACAGACCGGACAGCGCATGAACTCAAAACAGGGAGGCTGCCATGAAATCGATCCCCACTTTCTGCCGTGTCTGCGAACCCTCCTGCGCTCTGGTAGCGCAGGTTGAAAAGGGAAAAGTGCATCGCCTGCAGCCAGACAGGAACCACCCGGTGACCCAGGGTTTTGCCTGTCACAAGGGGGTCAATTATCTGGCTATCCACCAGGATCCGGATCGCCTAAATTCCCCGCTGGTGCGCAATGGTTCACGGCGACCAGGTGAAGGGGAATGGCAGTCGCGAGACTGGAACACTGTCACAGGCGAGGTCGGCACCGCCCTCAAGGGAATCCTTGAAACCCATGGCCCGGATGCTATCGCCGGCTATATCGGAAACCCCACCGCATTTAACGCCTTGGGGAGTCAGGCTATCGGCGAGTTCTTCATGAGCCTTGGCAGCCGCCGACTGTTTAACTCCGGCACCCAGGACTGCGCCAACAAGTTTGCCGCCGGCGAAGCCGTGTTCGGCACCAGCACCCTGCATCCGCTGCCGGATTTTGATCACACCGATTGTCTGCTGATCTTTGGCGAGAACCCGAAAGTCTCGCACATGAGTTTTATCTCCATTGCTGATCCCATGGCGAAAATTCGCGCCGCCTGCCAGCGTGGTGCCAATGTCTATTACATCAACCCGCGCAAGATCGAATCCGCCAGCCCGAAAACCGGTGAAGTGATCCAGATTCTGCCGGATACCGATCTCTACCTGATGGCTGCCCTGCTCCACGAGATGGATGCGCTGGGCCGCTTTGATGAAGCCGTTCTGCAAGAGCATGGCAAACATGTGCAGGAACTGCGGGACTTTATCGCTCCCTACTCCGCCGACGCCGTCGCCGACATCGTGGGCTTGCCTGCTGAGCAGATCCGCGCACTGGCCGATGAATTCAGTGGCGCCGAGCGGGCCGCGGTGCATATGTCCACCGGCGTCAACATGGGACGCCATGGCACCCTCTGCTACTGGCTGTTGCAGATGCTCAGTTTTGTTACCGGCAACCTGGACAAGGTCGGCGGCAACTTCTACAGCGAGGGCTTCTACCCTGCGGCCAAGGCCGGCCGGGTGCGCAGTGATGAGGTGTTCTTCTCCAGCGCCTATGGCGAGTTGCGCCATATCCGTGGCGCCCTGCCCGGCAACCTGCTGCCGGACATGATTCTCGATGATGACAAGCCGATTCGCGCGCTGGTGGTGATCGCCGGCAACCCGCTACTCAGTGTGGGTGGCGAAGCGCGCTGGCGTGAAGCACTGGAAAAACTGGATCTGCTGGTGGTCATCGATCTGTTCCGCAACGCCACCGGCGAGTATGCCCACTATCTGCTGCCTTCCGCCGACATGCTGGAGCGCCCGGACATCAATATCTGCGGCCTGGGGATGCAGTACCAGCCCTATGTGCAATACACCGATGCGGTGGTGCCGCCCGCCGAGGAACGCAAGGAAGAATGGTGGATCCTGTCCCGCCTGTTGCAGCAGATGGGCATGCCCGCCTCCCTGCTGGATCAGCCCGGCAACCCCTTCGGCCGCCTCGAACACATGATGTCGCGCCATGAGATCAATGTGGAAAAGCTCAAGGCCTCGCCCTCCGGCACCGCGGTGCTGGACACCCAGTCCATCGGCCGCTTCTACGACGATTTCCTGCAGACCGATGACAAGCGCGTGGACTGCTGCCCGCCCCTGTTTAGTGAAGCCATGGCGCTGGCCCACACCCAGTTCGAGGAACTCAAGCAGGATGCCCCCGCCTTCCGGCTGATCAACCTGCGTACCAACTACATGCACAACAGCTGGTACCAGAACGTGCCGAAACTGAAACGCGGCAAGCATGATCACAACCCGCTGCACATGAGCCCCGAAGACATGGCGGCACTGGGTCTGGAAGATGGAGACAGCCTGACGGTCAGCAATGAATATGGTGAAGTGCAGGCGCAAGCGCGTGGCGACGACACCCTGCGCCCGGGAGTGGTGGCCATGACCCACGGCTGGGGTAACCAGAAGACCCCGGGCATGACCGTGGCCAACCGCTACCCGGGTGTGAATATCAATGCGCTTTTGCCCAATGGCCCCGGCAGCTTTGAAAAGCTCAGCAACCAGGCCTTCATGAGTGGCGTACCGGTGAATCTCAGCGTCTGATGCCTGATGCAACAGACTCGCTAGAACCTGCTGTAGGAGCTTGCCTGCAAGCGATCCGAGCTCAAGCGAGGTAAGGATTCCAGAAGCGAGTTTCGAAAATCAAAAGACCACAACCAGGCACGAGGTTTGAGATTTTGCCTTTCGCAACTCGCTTCTCGTGACTCGAAACTCATTTCCTCGCTTAGGCTCGGATCGCGGTCGAACGACCGCTCCTACAGCCAGGGTCGGACCGGGGCCGAAGATCCGGAGCGTCTGCCGCGGCGCCGGGTTAGCGGGTGGTCGACGCCAGAAAATCTTTCAGTGCCTCAATGTAATCCTCGAACGCTTCGAACTGCGGCACATGACCGATGCCATCCAGCTCCACCAGCGTCGCATTCGGGATGCGGGCGGCGGCCTGTTCGCCCAATTCGCCATATTTGCCCAGTTTTTCCCGCATATCGGCAGGGGCCCGGTTGCGACCCAGGGCAGTACGATCCCGGGTACCAATGACCAGCAACGTTGGCATGGGCAAACGATCAAATTCATGCACCACCGGCTGGCTGAAAATCATGTCGTAGGCCAAGGCCGAGTTCCAGGCGATCCGCGGGTAATCCGGGCCCCGGATCCAGCCCTGCTGCAGCTCCAGCAGCGGGTCATAGGCAGGCTTCCACTGGCCATCAAAATAGCTGGCCGTCATGTAAGCCTTTACCTGCTCCGGTGTCTTGGCCTGGTCGCCCTTGTACCAGGCATCCACGGACTGCCAGGGCACGCCCTTCTGCTGCCAGTCCTCCAGTCCGATCGGATTCACCAGGGCCAGTGACGTGGTTCGCTCGGGAAACATCAGGGCGAAACGGGTGGCCAGCATGCCGCCCATGGAATGCCCCACCACCGACACCTTTTCCACCTTCAGGTGATCGAGCAGACGGCGAGTCTGGTCCGCCAGGGTATGAAAGGAATACTGAAAGGCTTCTGGCTTGGAAGACTTGCCGAAACCGATCTGGTCTGGCACCACCACCCGATAGCCGGATTCACTCAACGCCGCAATGGTGTCTTTCCAGTAGGCACCGGAGAAGTTCTTGCCATGCAGTAACAGCACCGTCTCGCCATTGGCCGACTCGGACCGCACGTCCATGTATGCCATTTGCAATGATTGCTGCTGCTCATCAAGCACAAACTCACTCACGGCATACGGATACGGGTATTCGCTCAATCGAGCATCCAGCGCCGTGGGGGCGGCCAGCAACGGAGAGCAGACAAACAGGCTGAACAACAGCACCAGGGCATTGATTCTCAGGGCAGGCATGTCATCTCCAGTGATTCCGGTATTCAAGGCTGAGAACGACACAGCGCCGGAAAGTTCCTTCTGCAGCAGGTGCCATCCATCCGCTTGACGGTAGCTCACTGGATTCGAAATGTGATGCAATTGGCATAATGAACGTGGCTCACTATAGTCAGCCTATTGGGGGGCATGACCTGTTTGGGGGGATACAAGCAGAGGCATTGCAGATTACAGTTTTGCCCGCAACGTGAAGGCAGTACGTCAGAGACTCTGAGGGGGAACATCACAATGGAAACCTTGCTGGATTTCGTGGGGGAAATCTATGAAGCCTCCTACAAGCCGGATCATTGGGATCATGTGATGGAACAGCTTTGCAGCCGTTTCATGCAGGCCAAGTCAGGCGCGATTTTCATCGAAGACCACTCCAGCAATACCCGCAGCATGATTGGCGCCTACGGATTGCCCGCAGCGGTACGTACCTCCTATCGCTTTGGCATGGGCAAATACGACCATACGTTCAAGATCCAGAGCCGCATGCCCGTAGGCGAAGCCTCTCAAGTCACCGAGGCAGAGCGGGTTCGCAAGGACCACCCCTTTTATTACCGCCTGATTCTGAAACCCAATGACATTGGCTACATTTCTGCCATCAACATCTACAACGATGAAGAATGGCATGTGGGCATTGGCCTGCATCGTTCATTCTCTGCGCCCCCGTTCTCTGAACAGGACTGCAAGACACTGACCCTGCTGTATCCCCACTTCAATCGTGCGCTGCGTATTCACCGTGAGTTCCACCGACTTCGCACCCGGCAACAGAGTCTGCATGAGGCGCTGTCCCGTTTCATGATTGGCCTGATCATTCTTGGTCCGGATGGACGCGTCAGCTACCAGAACCCGGTGGCAGAAACCCTGATGGCCAACCACGGCGGGCTCATCCTGAAAAATGGCAGGCCCAGTGCCCACTACCCCGATGAGGACCACCGCCTGCAGAGCATGATCAACAAACAGCGGAATATCGACAGCCAGGACATCAAGTCCAGAACAGAGGCGCTTGGCGTGCATCACCCGGATCGGGAAATGAACATGAATGTGATCCTGTCACCCCTGGCTACAGAGCAGAACCTTGTTCCGCAACAGCCAGGCAGCGTGGCTCTCTATCTGTCAGACCCGGACTCCGCGCTGAATCTCCCCGCCTCCGCGATCCAGTCCCTGTATGGCATGACCCCAAAGGAAGCCCATGTGGCCATCGCCCTGACCAACGGCCTCAACCCCAGCCAGATCAGCGAGCAGAACAACGTCTCAGTGGACACCGTGCGCTCCCAGCTGAAAAGCATCTATTCCAAGATGGGCGTGAACAAACAACAGGACGTGATTCGGGTGTTGTTGTCTACCGGGACGCTGGCATAGCCGTTATGCCGGTAACGGCAGACAGATCCTTACCGCCACCCCCCCCATCTCGCTGCGGTCCAGTGCCAAGGTGCCTTGATAGGCCACGGCCAGATCATGGGCAATGGCCAGGCCCAGCCCATAACCCTGCTGGCGCTCGTTCAGACGTTCACCCCGCTGTAACACGGTGTCCCTGCGTGCTACGGGTATCCCTGGGCCATCATCCTCTACAACGACAACACACTGCGCCTCGTCGAGTTCGAAGCGCAGTGCGATACGCGACTCTGCCCATTTAAAGGCGTTGTCCAGCAGGTTACCGAAAAGCTCCAGCATGTCTTCACGTTCAAAGGACAACGTCTCCCCGTTGAGCCCACTCATCTCGAAGATCAATTGCCGGTCATGAGCACGCTCAAGGGTCATCATCACCAGCGGCAGATCCTCTTCCGGGCAGAACCGGTTGGCCGCCGTAGCTCCAGCCGCGACCCGGGCCCGACTGAGCGCACGCCGAACCTGCCCTTCCATTTGCGATACCTGATCATTCATCAAGTGATGCAAATCAGGGTCTTTCAGCAGCAGATCCTGGTTGCAACAGTTCTTGAGTACTGCCAGTGGGGTCTTCAGGGCATGGCCCAGATCGCCCATGGCATGGCGGGAGCGTTGCAGCTGTTGCTCGGTATGTTGTTGCAGGCGATTGATTTCTGTCACCAAGGGCTGCAACTCCCGGACCACATTACCCGTCAGTGCCGAGCGCTTGCCCTGACGAAGCTGTTCGATTTCGGCACGGGCCCGACGCAGCGGAGACAGCCCTCGCCGCAGCAACCATTGTTGTACCAGCGCCAGTAACGCCAAGATCAACGGCCAGGACACTAACATAGCCGTACGGGCTCGCTGATAGGCCTGGCGCACCGGCGAGTAATCTTGGGCAACCGACACAGTGACCGGCTGCCCGCGCACCTGATATTGCTCTTTATAGCCAAGCAGCAATTGCTCTGCCGGGCCTTCCAGCAAGCCACTGGCGACGCCTGGGGTCACCGGGGGTGCCAATGGTGCATCCCACAGGGAGCGGGAACGCCAACGGGCCTGTGGGGTTTCCACAACGAAATAACGGCCCGAATAAGGCCGTCGATAAGCGGGATGCAACCGTTCATTTCGCAGGGTCAGGGCGTCATCTGGTCCCGGTTCCAATGCAGCAAGCACGCCTGCGGCATCGGCCCGCAGTTGCTCCACCAGCCGGCCCCGTTGTTCCTGCTCCAGCCACCACAGTGCCGCCTGACTGATCAACAGTCCAGCCAGCAGCAGGCTGGCAAACAGGCTGATCGCCAGTCGCCGCCCCATGGAAGAGGTCACGACAATTGCCCCGTGTAGACATACCCCTGGCCACGGCGGGTTTCGATCACTGCCTTGCCGAGTTTGCGCCGCAGGCGATTCACATGCACTTCAAGCACATTGGAATCCCGATCGCTTTCGTTGTCATAAAGGTGAGAGGCCAACTGCCCTTTCGAGAGCAGCCTGCCCGGGTTGTGCATGAAATAACGGAGCATACGGAACTCGGCACCCGTAAGAGCGATTTCTTCTTCTCTGTGCCACACTGTCTGCCGGCTTTCATCCAGTTTCAGCATTCCCGCGCTCAGCCGCTCGTCATTGGCATTGCCATGGCTTCGCCGCAGCAGGGCCTGAATACGCAGCAATAATTCATCCGGATGGAAGGGTTTGGTCAGGTAATCATCCGCCCCCTGACGTAACCCCTCAATGCGCTCGGACCAACTGTCCCGTGCAGTGAGGATCAATACTGGAATCGACAGCCCTTCCTGGCGCCACTGTTTCAGCACCTGCAGTCCATCCATGCCCGGCAGGCCAAGGTCCAGTACCACCAGATCAAAAGGATCATCATGAACCCGCACCACCGCATCACGCCCGTCAGCAAGCCAGTCAACGGCATAACCATGTTCTTTCAATAGCGGGACCAGTTGGTCCGCCAGCGCGATACTGTCTTCCACAAGCAGGATGCGCATCAGTCATCTATCTCATCATCGAGGATACGGCCGTCACGGGCATTCACTTCCAGCTCACGCACCACACGCTCACGCGTTAGCAATTCAATCTCGTAGATCAAACGGCCATCGTCGCGCTCCAACTCCACTTCCAGCAAGCGGAAATCCGGATAGTGAGTATCCAGGGTTTTGAGCAAAGCATTCAGCGACATGATTTCGCCCTGCTCCCGAAGCCGGAGCGCCTCATCATGGCTGACATCATCCGCAATCAGCCTCAGCGGACACAATAACAGCAGGGCGACCAGTGCCACCCTGCTGCCAAAATGCACAGATACGGCTGTGTTAATCGCGCTCTTCACCGAGCAGCTCACCGCTGATTGCATCAATATCCAGATCCCATTCCTGACCTTGTGCATCGCGCAGCTCCACCTGGTAGATGTAGCGGCCATATTCGTGCTCCAGGTCCGTATCGGTAATTTTCGCTTGGGGGTGTTTATCGGTTGCCACTTTGTCCAGCTTGTCCAGAGACAGGATGGTTCCCTCTTTCACCAGAGACTGTACCTGATTATGGGGTACATCATCAGCCAGTACGGCGGTGCTTGCGGTCAGCCCCATCAGGGTGGCGATCATCAGTTTAGCGGCGGTGTTCATGGCGTATCTCCTTTGGGTTGAACAAATGTCTGTTGAACACAGGAGAGACTGTAGATGCCCAAGCTGAATTCAGCCTTAACGCAAGCTGACGGCCAGCTTAAGGCACAGCGGAAGAAAGGGCGCTTTGCGACCACAAAAAAACGGGCCCCTTGGGGCCCGCCTTTCAGTGGTGACCTGACGTCACCTTACTCTCGCCGGATTGGCCGGGAGGTTACTTCTCGAGAATCGCCACCACGCCCTGACCACCCGCAGCACACACGGAGATCAGTGCACGGCCGGAGCCTTTTTCGTTCAGCAGCTTGGCGGCGTTGGCGATGATACGGCCACCGGTAGCAGCGAACGGGTGACCGGCTGCCAGGGAGGAGCCTTTCACGTTCAGCTTGCTGCGATCAATGCTGCCCAGTACTTCTTTACGGCCCAGGGTTTCCTTACAGAACTTCTCGTCTTCCCACATTTTCAGGGTAGACAGAACCTGGGAAGCAAACGCTTCGTGGATTTCGTAGAAATCGAAGTCCTGCAGGGTGATGCCAGCCTTGTCCAGCATGCTCGGTACACCATAAGCCGGAGCCATCAGCAGACCTTCTTTCTTGCCGATGAAATCAACAGCCGCCGCTTCACCCAGAGTCAGGTAAGCCAGTACCGGCAGACCACGCTCTTTGGCCCACTCTTCGGTGCCCAGCAGTACCACGGAGGCACCATCGGTCAGCGGAGTGGAGTTCGCCGGGGTCATGGTGCCGTCCGGACCACCGAAGCAAGGCTTCAGGGTAGCCAGTTTTTCCAGGGTGGAATCGCCACGCATGTTGTTGTCGCGGGACAGACCCTTGAACGGGGAAATCAGATCATCCTGCCAGCCATCTTCATAGGACTTGGCCAGATTCTGGTGGGATTTCCATGCCAGCTCGTCCTGCTCTTCACGGGGAATGCCCCACTCTTTGGCAGTGATCGCCTGGTGCTCACCCATGGACAGGCCAGTACGCGGCTCACCATTCTTGGGGATATCGGGCATCAGGGATTTCGGGTTCAGCAGTTTCAGACCCAGCTTGGCACGCTCGCCGTTGGTCTTGGCACGGTTCAGCGCCATGAACACCTTACGGGCATCTTCGTTAACACCCAGCGGCGCGTCAGAAGTGGTATCAACACCGCCGGCGATGGCGCAGTCAATCTGACCCAGTGCAATCTTGTTGGCGACCAGGATCGCCGCTTCCAGACCAGTACCACAGGCCTGCTGCAGGTCATAAGCCGGAGTTTCCGGAGCCAGTTTGGAACCCAGTACAGATTCACGAACCAGGTTGAAGTCACGGGCGTGCTTCATTACCGCACCGGCCGCCACTTCATCAATCTTCTGACCATGCAGATTGAAACGGTCAACCAGACCATCGATGGCAGCAGTCAGCATTTCCTGGTTGCTGGTATCGATGTAGGCAGAATTGGAACGGGCAAACGGAATACGGTTACCGCCGATAATGGCAACCTTGCGTACGGCTTTACCTGCCAGCATAACAATGTCCTCTAACAGAATCAGGGCAGTCATCCGGGGATGACGTCTGTGGCCAGCGCGACCACATGAGATTGACTAACAGGGCGCAGTCTACTCGCCCCTGTCCATGCCTCATTGGCTCAAACGACTGTTTGAACTTGGGAGCCGGTCAATACACCGGCAACATTGCAGTGATTCAATACGCGCCAGTGTGCGACAGGGCCTGTTCTTTGGCCCTACGAAAGAAGACTGATTTTATGAATTCTTTCTCTGGCACCCCTTTAAACCCGCTCTGGTTGGCATAAGGTTAACCGGACACATTCATCACTCGATGGCGAAGGACAGGATCATGAGCGATACCTATCAGGCGATTGCCAATTCCCCCATGGGCAAAGCGCTGTTTGGCGCAATCAACCTCCCCATTCCGGTCATTCTGGACCGCTGGCAGCCAGGTCAGGCCTCCTTTATCAAGGGCCGCGTGCTGGTCGGGGCCGCCAATGGCTCCACCGGCGTTGATACCATTCTGTCCACCCTGAAAGGTGCCCCGGAAGCTCAGCTGAGCGTACTGGCCAACACCAGCACCGCCACCGAGCTGCAGAAGAAAGCCGGCAAGGCTGGCGTGGATGCGGAAAACTACACCGCCACCCGCGAAGACGATGCCAAATTCAAGGGCCTGGTTTTCGATGCTACCGGCATCCAGAACCCGGACGAACTGAAAGCCCTGTGGGAATTCTTCCACCCGGTGATCCGCAAGCTGGAAAAGTGTGCCCGTGTTGTGGTCATCGGCCGCACCCCGGAAAAACAGACTGGTGTAACCCGTGTTGCCCAACGCGCTCTGGAAGGTTTCACCCGTTCTGTGGGCAAGGAAATCAAGAAAGGTGCCACCGTTCAGCTGGTGTATGTCGATGAAGGCGCAGAAGCTCAGCTGGCCTCTCCCCTGCACTTCTTCCTGTCTCCCAAGTCTGCCTACGTCTCTGCACAGATCGTGCGCGTGACCGAGTCCGGCTTCAAGGCGGCAAAATTTGACTGGAACAAGCCGCTGGCAGGCAAGAAAGCCCTGGTCACCGGTGGCTCTCGTGGTATCGGTGCCGCCATCGCCGAAGTGCTGGCCCGTGACGGCGCTACCGTGACCGTGCTGGATATCCCCCCGATGGCGGAAGACCTGAGCAAGGTTGCCGCCCAGATCGGTGGCGACACCCTGGAACTGGACATCACCGCCCCTGAAGCGCCGGACGCTATCGCAGCCAAGGGCAAGGAAATCGGTGGTTTCGACGTGATCGTCCACAACGCCGGTGTCACCCGTGACAAGATGCTCGGCAACATGCCGGAGAAATTCTGGGACATGGTGCTGGACATCAACATCGCCAGCCAGCTGCGCATCAATGAAAAACTGCTGGGCGATGGTGCCATCAACCAGGGCGGCAGCATCATTTCCATCAGCTCCATTGCCGGTATCGCCGGTAACCTGGGTCAGACCAACTACGGCGCGTCCAAAGCTGCCGTGATCGGCATGATCGACGCCTTCAAGGACGAGTACGCCGAGAAGGGCATCACCATCAATGCTGTGGCTCCGGGCTTCATCGAAACCCAGATGACCGCAGCCATCCCCTTCACTATCCGTGAAGCGGGCCGTCGCATGAACGCCATGAGCCAGGGCGGTCAGCCGGTGGACGTGGCCGAAACCATCGCCTTCTTCGCCAGCCCGGCCTCCCAGGGCCTGACCGGCAACGTTGTGCGTGTTTGTGGTCAAATGCTGCTGGGGGCGTAACAGCCTCAGGCTACAAGCTTCAAGCTGTAACGCAGTTTGAGGCCTGTGCCACAACGATCGACAAAGGAGCCGCGCCGAAAGGTGCGGCTTTTTTGTGGGCGCTCAGCGGAGGCAGCATGCAAAAGAAAAAACCGGTCTACGATGGCCACCGTAGGAGAGCGGCCCCAAAAAAAGACCCTGCCGGTTATCCGGCAGGGTCCTGAAATCCAACGCTCTCCCGACATGACGTTGGGTATAACTATCGTTGTGAATCAGGCCGCTTCAGGAGCCTTTTTCTGTTCCTGCCCGGCTTTTTTGGCCGCCTTTGCTTCCGCTCTGGCTTTAGCCTTGGCTGCACCACCAGGCATGAAATTTCGCACATCCCAGTAGAAATAACGCTTCAACACACTGTTGGCTTCATCGTCATTCTGTCGCCAGCCGTAGATATCTGGCTTGCTGGTTTCGATGGCCAGGGTGCGGAAAATCAGCCAGTCGTAAATCGCCAGGGTTGCGGTCACGTTCTTGGCCGAATTCGGGCCCCGAGCATGATGCTGATGATGCTGGGTGGGGAAAGTAATGATATGTGCCAGGCCCCACATGGTTTTACGTACCCAGGCCCATTTGTGGTTGTGAAAATACAGATCCCAGTTCCAGTTCACATGGGTCTGGGCGGCCCACAGGCCCTTGAATGCGGTGGCAATCAGGAACACGTCAACCAACCCCAGATACAGGCACACCAGCTGGAAGGTGTAATTCGGCATGATGAACCACCAGGCCCAACCATTCACAAAGGTCTGGGTAACGGACAGTTGACCCTTGTTGTCCTGGCCGCCAGCCAGATGATGCGGGCGATGACTCATCTTGTAGAAGGCCTGAATCCACTGCAGCACCTTGTTCTTCGGCCGACGACTATGGGCGAAAAGGTGGAAGGAACCGTGCAGAAATTCCTCGATACAGAAGAACGCGATCAGGGTTGGCCAGAAATAATCATTCTGCAGCCAGGCAAGCGAGCCTGCACTGCCCGGGAACAAGCCAGTCAGCCCAACGGTAATCAGTAGCAACACCAGAGGACGCTGAATGGCCACCATCATGAAGGTGGCCAGGAACGCCACTTTCCAGTCCTGGCGGGTTTTTCTGCCCTCGCGGGTTCGCCCTGCGAACACTTCCCAAAGGGCAGTGATAATAATGAAGGTAGTGACCGACAAGGTCAGTAGCTGGTCCATGGGTACTCTCCCGGTTTGTTGTTATGCGCACCCCCAAACTAGACAGCCTGTATTTATTTTTCTAATTGATATTTGGTATAACTAATATCCATGAAACTGAACTTACGTAGTGTCGACCTGAACCTGTTACCGGTGTTTAGCGCCATCATGGACGCCGGACAGCTCTCCCGTGCCGCAGAATCCCTAGGGATGAGCCAGCCCGCCATCAGTGCAGCCCTGCAGCGGCTGCGGCATACCTTCGGGGATGACTTGTTCGTGCGGACCCATCAGGGCATGACGCCGACGCCGAGAGCCCGTGAACTTTATGATCAGCTAGGCCCACAACTACTCGCCCTGAGGGAAACCCTGGATCCAGGCAATCGCTTCGACCCGGGAACCAGCCAGAGAGTATTTCGCCTGGTCAGTGTGGATTACTTCGAAATGGTGATACTGCCGCCACTGCTGGCAAGAGTGAGAAACCAGGCACCCAATGTCATGCTGGAGGTGAGTCCTGCTACCGATGCCATGGTGGATCAATTGCACAAGACCCAAGTGGACCTGGCCATCGACGCTTTTGTTCAGGAAGAAGACCGCTTGCAACGCCAGGTACTCCTCGAAGAAGGACTGGTGGTAGTGGCGCGCCAGGGTCACCCGGTTCTGAAAGGTCGATGCAGCAAGAAGCAGTTCCTGAACGCAGAGCATGTGGTGCTACCGGACCGTAACCGCCGACTCCCCCTGGACCAGATTCTGGACGCCCCCGGTTGGCAGCGGCGAACAGGGGCGCGCGTCACCCAGTTTGCCAGCATGCTTGCGACTGCCGCAGGCTCCGACATGATCGCTACCGTCCCGGAGAGGCTCGCCCGGCATTATGCCGCCCCCCTCAATCTTCAGGTCCTGCCCTTCCCGGTGCCTCTACCCCCTGTCCCCGTCTACATGCTCTGGTCACCGGCACTGGATCAAGATCCGGCCCACCGCTGGTTGCGCCAACAACTTCATGACACCCTGGCAGGGCTTTGAGCCAGGAACCCGGGCCTTGAATATTGGTCCAACCATCACCAGATAATGAGTACATGATTCAACAGGACCACCCATGAGCTTTGGTCGCATCTTTTTCTTCATCTTTGGTTTTGCCCTGCTGGAAGTACTGGTACTGGCCCAGGTGGCCGGGCTGATCGGCTGGCCAATCACTATTGTCGCCACCGTGGCCACCGCCCTGCTGGGCAGCTATCTTTTCCGCAGTCAGGGCCTGGCAACCTGGACTCGCCTGAATCAGAAAATGCAGCAAGGTGAAATGCCCGGCCAGGAAATGGTGGAAGGCATTATGCTGTTGCTGGGTGGCGCCCTGTTGATTACCCCCGGTTTCATAACTGATGCTGTAGGCTTTGCATTGTTGCTGCCTGGCTCCCGCCGAATGCTGGCCCGCAAGGCGGTGGAAAAAGGCACACTGCAGACATTCAGCAGCATGCAGGGGGGCGGCTTTACCTACACCAGCTACACCCGCACCCAAGGCGGTAATCCTTTTCAGCAGCCAGTGGATCGCAATGATGGTCATGTGACCATTGAGGGCGAAGCCAGACGTGAGGACAAATAAGCGCCTGGCCACTATTCCCGATCCCTGCCGGGAGATTCAGCAAGCTGAAGCTCCCACAGCCCCCCGGCTTAGTCCGCCGGGCGGGAAGTTGTCTCACCGCCTGAAGTATCTGATGCCGGCAAGGCGTCATCCTCAACAGCCTCTTCCACGCGTTCACCGGCAAGCCAGCGGCGCAGCACCGCACGTTCAACCACTTTTGTGCCGGGTATCTGGTCATGCCAGCACACCCGCCCCCGACTGAAGATCGAAAACGCCTCAAACGGGATAAAGCGGCAGAAAGTACGCCCGATCACCGCACCGAATGATGCCTTGCGACCATCCGTGGTCACGACGACGGTTCCCGTCACCAATTTGCCAAGGGTTGTACCAAACATCCCTTCCAGTGGCACGTAGTACAGCAACATAGCCGCCACCCCCAACAGCAGTTCCGGGGTCGTCTCAATGCGGTAGATCAGGCTGTCTGCACCAGCCAGAGCCAAAACAAAGGCCAGCGCCATGACGAACAGCATCATGCCGATATAATCCACCAGATAGTTCAGAACACGACGCCAACGCTGAGCGGCCGGCAGCTTTCCCTGCCGCTGAACAGGTGCTTCCAGCGTAACCCCTGGCGCCTGATACAATTCCGTTTGTTCTTCCCCTGCCATATCCCTCTCCATGATGTACCAATACACAATTTTTCATTGTTCTTGTCGGCACCGCTACAACGCAAGGTTTTTCTAACCAACCCATATTCTTCATCCCTTCCGTTACATCTCAGCGGTTAGCGTGTACTCCCTTACGGCTGATAGAATGGCTATTTCCGGCTTTCAGATTACCCCGCGCCATGATTCCTTTACTCAACCCGATCGTCTGGTCCGTCATTTTATTGATGGCGCTTAGCCTGGCTCGAATGAATGTGGTCCTGGCGCTGTTGTGTGCGGCGCTGGTTGCAGGTCTTGGCAGTGGGTTGGATCTGGCCGCAACCTTGTCCGCCTTCTGCGATGGCCTTGGCGACGGTGCCAACATTGCACTCAGCTATGCCCTGCTGGGCGCCTTTGCAGTGGCCATTGCCCGTTCGGGGATCACCGAGTGGCTGGCCGGACGCATCATCGTCCGGCTCGGAGGCTCGCCTGCCCCCACGCAGCTACGTCGCATCCGCACTCTGGTGCTCACCGTGCTACTGGCAGCGGCGATCATGAGCCAGAATCTGGTGCCGATTCATATCGCGTTCATCCCGATCCTGGTGCCACCACTGCTGGAAGTCATGCATCAGCTGAAGCTGGATCGACGACTGGCCGCTTGCGTGCTTACCTTCGGGCTGATTACGCCCTACATGGTATTACCAGTAGGTTTTGGCAGTATTTTCCTGCATACCCAGCTTGGCCCCAGCATGGCCAAAGCAGGACTGGCTCTCGACAAAGCCGACCTGCCCATCGCCATGATTTTACCGGCCGCCGGTATGGTGCTGGGGTTGTTGCTGGCGTTTGTCCGCTACCGCAAACCCCGAGATTACCAACCGGTACAGCTGCCGGGCGAAGAACAACACGCTCCGCTGTCTACTCGTAATGTGGTCGTTGCCGCCACGGCACTAGCCGCTGCGCTGATTCTGCAACTCTATAGTGATTCCATTATTCTTGGCGCTCTGGTGGGTTTTCTGGTGTTTACCGCTGGTGGAGTCGTGCCCTGGAAAGAGTCTCAAGACGCTTTTACCCAGGGCGTCAAAATGATGTCGCTAATCGGCTTTATCATGATTGCGGCCAACGGCTATGCCTCTGTGGTACAGGCAGGCGGTCAGGTGCCTGTTCTGGTGGAAGCGGTCACCAGTGGTTTGCAAAGCCCACCACTGGCTGCGGCATTGCTGTTGTTGCTGGGCCTGTTCGTCACCCTGGGGATTGGCTCGTCCTTCTCTACCATTCCCATCATCGCTACCTTGTATGTCCCACTATGTGTGGCATTGGGCTTTTCTCCCCTCGCCACCGCCGCGCTGGTAGGCAGTGCGGCCGCTCTGGGTGATGCCGGTTCACCAGCGTCCGATTCCACGCTGGGCCCCACGGCCGGCCTCAACGCCGACGGTCAACACGACCATATTCGCGATACGGTGATTCCAACGTTTATTCATTACAACCTGCCGCTGATGGCGGCCGGCTGGCTGGCGGCGATGGTGCTTTAATGGTGCTGTAGGAGACGCTGTAGAAGTTCCCTTCCAGGGGACGAACCGTGCGAAGCACCGAATCGACCACAGGGCGATGGTAATTATTAACCTGCAAAGCAAGCAACCTGCCCACGATCCCTACAAGACAAACCCCTTCCCGCGTTGTAGCGTGTAGCTTGAAGCTTTTTCAAGGACACGCCATGGCGCGCCACAATTTTCTTTCCCGGCTGGAAGCGCTGGGCAATCGACTTCCGCATCCAACATTACTGTTTGTCTGGCTCTGCCTGTTGCTATTACCGCTCACAGCCGTGCTGCAAGGACTTGGCCTGACCACAACTCATCCGATCACAGATAACACGGTGGCCGTTCGCTCGCTGGTGGATGGCGACGGTCTGCGCTACCTGTTTACCTCGCTGGTGGGCAACTTCACCGGCTTCGCGCCGCTGGGCGTGGTGCTGGTGGCCATGCTCGGGCTGGGTGTGGCGGAGCAATCCGGACTACTGTCGGTCAGCCTTGCCGGACTGGTGAAACGTGCTTCCGGCAAGATGTTGGTAATCACTGTGGCGTTTGCCGGAGTACTGTCCAGCCTGACGGTAGATGCCGGTTATGTCGTGCTGATTCCTCTGGCGGGGCTGGTGTTTCAGCTGGCTGGCCGCTCACCATTAGCCGGTATTGCCACCGCCTTTGCGGCGGTGTCTGGTGGCTTCAGTGCAAATTTACTGGTGGGCCCGGTAGACGCCACACTCGCCGGGCTGACAACAGAAGCCGTCGCACTGGTGGATCCCGCCCGCACAGTGGAAGCCACCGACAACTACTGGTTTATCATCGTTTCTACCTTTGTAGTCACCGCACTGGTCAGTCTCGTGACTCTAAGGATTACTGAGCCGCGCATGATCATTCAAATCAGCGCAGATGCGGTGCAAGTGGAGGCGCCTGAGGGAGATGCACGGGCCATGCGCTGGACTTTGCTCAGCCTCGTTGTGCTGTTGATTGCCATCGCCCTGCTGGTTGTTCCCGATAATGCACCACTACGCCACCCGGATACGGGCAGCGTGCTCGGGTCGCCGTTTATTCACGGGCTGGTCGTCATTGTCGCGCTGATTGCCGGGGTTTGTGGCGCGGTCTATGGTCGCGTCAGTGGGCAGTTCCGCAACGCCGGCGACATCATCACCGCCATGGAAACCACCATGGCCTCCATGGCCGGTTATCTTGTGCTGATGTTCTTTGCTGCGCAGTTTGTCGCCTGGTTCAACTATAGCCAGCTGGGGCTGTTACTGGCCGTTGAAGGAGCCGCCTGGCTTGGCAGTCTTTCTGTGCCCAAGGTCATCCTGTTGCTGTTATTCGTTTTGCTGGCCGCCACCATTAACCTGATGATTGGTAGCGCCTCGGCCAAGTGGTCGATCCTCGCACCCATCTTCGTGCCCATGTTGATGCTGATTGGCATCGATCCAGAAGCAACCCAGGCGGCCTACCGCGTGGGCGATTCCAGCACCAACATCATCACGCCCTTGATGCCCTACTTTGTCCTGGTACTCGGCTTCGCCCGCCGTTACCAGCCAGACACTGGCATCGGCACCCTGATGGCCATGATGCTGCCGTACAGCCTGACGTTGTTGGCGGGGTGGTCGGTGTTGTTGGGAGTGTGGATAGGGTTTGGGTGGCCGCTTGGACCAGGATGAGTTGAAAGTTCAAAGTTAAAAGTTGAAACGCGATAACGGATCAGTGTCGCCCAAACCGAAAGAGGCCGCGTCCAAACTCTTGGCGCGGCCTCTTGGCTTTCCGTTCTCCACGGGCCTTTGCCCGCGTTTGAACTTTCAACTTTTAACTTTCAACTGTTAGTTAATCAACCGCAGCGTCAGCGGGTAGCGATATGCCACTCCTTCATTGGCTTTCAGCCCGGCGATGATCGTCACCACCAACCAGAAGATCCCGAGAATCGGCAACAGAATCGCGCCGATAAAGACAAACATCAGCAGTATGCAGACAAATCCGGCAATCGCCATGGTGATATTGAAGTTCACTGCTTCCTTGCCCTGATCATCCACAAAGGCGCTTTCATCTTTCTTCACCAGCCACATGATCAACGGACCAATCAAATTGCCGAAGGGAACAATAAAGCCCAACAGCGCCAGTAAATGACAAGCCATCGCCTGGCTTCGTTCTTCCTTGGTCGGGCCTGATTGCGGTTGTTCTGTACCGTTTTGACCTGGTTCAATTTCAGTCATGCTGCTTTCCCTGATTAATGACAATGAAGAATGATAAACCGCTTTGCAGTGATGTTACTGCCGCACAGTTCTCCGATTTGGCAGTGCCTGTTCGCTATTGGAGCGGAACGGGTTGATGTCGATGCCGCCACGTCGGGTAAACCGGCCATACACCGTAAGATGTCGCGGTGAACATTGCGCCATCAAATCCACAAACATCTGCTCGATGATCTGTTCATGAAATCCCTGATGATTACGCAGGGAAACCACATAGCGCAGGAAGCTGGCCGGGCTGATGGCACGGCCGGTATAACGCACCACAACCGTGGCCCAGTCCGGCTGATTGGTCACCGGGCAATGGCTACGCAGCAGGTGGGAATACAGTTGCCCGGTCTGCTCCGGCCCCTGGTCGCACAACAACAGTTCCGGGTTGTAGTTGTAATGCTCAAAGTTCAAATCGATGGTATCAACGCATTGCCCCTTGTCTTCCCATAGCGGCAACGTCGCGGCATCTTCCAGGCTGAACAGAAGCACCTCGATATCACCGCCAACAACGTGCGCCACATCCTTCTCAATAGCCGCACGCACTTCCTCTCGCTTTTCAAAACGGGTATTGGCAAAGGAGTTGAGGTACAGCTTCAGCGATTTGGATTCGACAATGTTCGGCGTGGTGCAGGGAATACGGAGTTCGCACATGGCCACGACCGGCTTGCCCTTCTCCGTAAGCCAGGACAACTCATAGGCATTCCAGATATCCGTGCCATGGAAAGGCAGCGCAGTGTCTTCCAGTTCCAGCGACTCACGGGCGTCCCAGCGCGGCACCGGACACAGCAGAGCCGGGGTGTACTCGTCCACATAATCGCTGGAGCGTCCCAGCGGGGTGTCTTTCAAGTAACTCATGCTCTCTCCCTGGGGCAAACGCCGCGCCCGCAATCAATGTGTACAGCTTCCATCATAATTAATGCCGGATGCCAGTACCACGCTGCAGCATCCACAACGCGATCACAAAAAACACCGCCACAAAGCCAGCAATAGTGGCCAGGGATGCATACACATTCACGTCGCTGACACCCAGTACGCCATAGCGGAAGGCATTGACCATATACACGATGGGATTGGCCAGGCTCACCGTGCGCCAGAACTCCGGCAACATATCAATGGAATAAAACACACCGCCCAGGTAGGTCAACGGTGTCAGCACAAAGGTCGGCACGATGGAAATGTCATCAAACTTCTTGGCCAACAAGGCGTTGATAAAGCCACCGATAGAAAACAAAGCGGCCGTCAGCAACACTACGACCACGGTGACAAACACATGCTGCATGGAAAGGTGAGTAAAGAACAGGCTTAACATACTGACGATCACGCCCACCAGCATGCCACGCACCATCCCCCCCACAACAAAACCACCAAGGATAATCCAGGAGGGCATGGGTGAGACCAGCATTTCCTCAATGGAATGCTGAAACTTGGTGGAGAAAAAGGAACTGACCACGTTACCGTAGCTATTCTGGATCACGCTCATCATGATCAGGCCCGGCACAATGTACTGCATGTAATCGAAGCCCCCCATTTCCCCTACCCGGCTACCAATCAGGTTGCCGAAAATCACGAAGTACAGCGTCATGGTGATGGCCGGCGGCAGCAATGTCTGCGGCCAGATTCGGGTGAAGCGACGAATTTCCTTGGTAACGATGGTCAGGAACGCGACCCATTGCTCGCGAGGGCTCATGCAGATGTCTCCCCTGCAAGATTCTTCTCTACCAGACGCACAAACAATTCTTCCAGCCGGTTCGCCTTGTTACGCATACTCATCACTTCAAATTGCTGATCCGCCAACGCCACAAACAGCGTATTGAGACTCTGCGTCTTGGGCACCGCCACTTCCAGGGTCTGGGAATCCTTCAGCCACACCTCAAAGCCATCCAGAACGGGAGCGGACTCAACCGGCCTGGCCAGATCGAGAATAAACGTTTCCACCTGCAGCTTTTCCAGCAAGGCACGCATGCTGGTGTTTTCCACAATAGTGCCGTGATCAATGATAGCGATATTGCGGCACAGGGATTCCGCTTCTTCCAGGTAGTGGGTGGTCAGAATGATCGTCTTCCCCTCCTGGTTGATGCGGGTAAGGAAATCCCACATGGAACGGCGCAGCTCGATATCCACCCCGGCGGTGGGCTCATCCAAAATCAGCAGATCCGGCTCATGCACCAGAGCACGGGCAATCATCAGTCGTCGCTTCATGCCCCCGGACAAGGTGCGAGACTGCACGTCGCGCTTTTCCCACAAGCCCAGTTGACGGAGATACTTCTCCGCCCGCTCTCGTGCCAAGGGTGCCGGGATACCGTAAAAACCCGCCTGGGTCACCACAATATCGAACACTTTTTCGAACTGGTTGAAGTTGAATTCCTGCGGCACCACGCCAATTTTTTTCTTGGCCAATGAGCGCTCGGCATCCAGAGAATGGCCAAAGATACTGACCTCCCCCCCGGTCTTGTTCACCAGCGAGCTCATCACGCCAATGGTGGTGGATTTGCCTGCCCCATTAGGGCCCAGCAGGGCAAAAAAATCCCCCTGCTTCACCTCAAGATCAATGCCCTTGAGCGCCTCAACGCCATTGGCATAAGTCTTGGTGAGATTACGAATCGTCAGTGCTGACAAGATTCACCTCAAATTTGGATGACTAAAAAGAAAAGCAGACAGGCTTACAAAGCACAGTGGCCATGGTCGCCACGCCAGATCCAGTGCATCCGGCCAGACGAAAACCATACCCACAGCCCTTCCATCATCCACGGCCAGTCCTCTTCGGTGATCTGGCGGCGGCCATGTAGCTCGGCCACCAGCACCGCAAGAATGGTGTCGTGGGTAACATGAACATTGAGATGCCCTGGGCTGGGTTCCCGCTCCTGAAGATAGGCGGCCAGTTTGGCGCGCCCTTCGGCGGGTGAAAGCATGCCCTCAAACGGCTCCTGGAGATGCTGATTGAGGAACCTGAATGCCCCAAGCTTGAAGAAGGTGGGGCCGATTTCGTTGATATCAACCACATAACACCCCGGCTCCACCAGAGTCGTGTCGACCTCAATATCCTCCGGGGTCTCAGCCATCAAACCGGCTTTCACTGCGCCCTCAGCCATGGCCTTGGCAGTGTTTACGCAACGGCCCACCGGGCTGGAATAAAAAGCCTCCACCGGGCGATTCAACTTGGCGCCCCAATCCCGCGCCATCTCCACCCCTTCCGGAGTCAGCGGCAGGCGGTAATCCGCAAACCCATTCTTGGCCAGCTCTCGCACAGAATGGCGGGTGAGCAGATGGACAGGCTTGTCCTTCGGCAGGAGATTGAGGGCTTCCAGTAATCGCGGGTGCAGGCGGGCCATAGTCGTATCACTTCTGGTCAGCCCTCAGTGTAGGCAGCTATGGACGGAATGCCAATGGTGGAGAGGAACGAGCAGCGAGAAGCGAGTTACGAGTTGCGAAAACCTTTGGGGAGTGCAGCCTGTTGTGTCTTGCCCCCGAAACAGCTCCGGCAGGCATTATCACTACAGAGACTCAGAACTGTCCCTTCCCTGTTTTTCCTCAGTGATCTCTGTGACCTCTGTGGTAAAACAACCTTAAGAGTTTTGGGGGTTGTTGTGAGGCGGCCGCTGCGCGGCATAAAAAAAGGGACCCGATTGGGTCCCTTCTTTATTTGGAGCGGGAAACGAGATTCGAACTCGCGACCCCGACCTTGGCAAGGTCGTGCTCTACCACCTTAGCGATTCCCGCTTTTCTTGTTGTCAGCTAACTACCAGCGAATTAGTGGGGTCCCCTAGGGGAGTCGAACCCCTGTTACCGCCGTGAAAGGGCGGTGTCCTGGGCCACTAGACGAAGGGGACCCGGGCTTGACGTGGTGCGTCAAAGCGGCGCGTAGAATAGGTATCTGAGCCCCCATCGTCAAGGAAAATTTTTGTCCTTACTCACCATTGACCCTAAAAAGTCATGCTGCTCTGATAAAGAGCCTTATTTATAGGCAATTTGCTGAAAAAACATTCAGTTACCGGGAGAGAAGAATGACTATCAAGCTGTACGGCGCCGCCTTGTCGCCCTTTGTTCGCAAGACCCGCGTTGCTCTGGCCCTGAAGGGCATAGAGTTTGAATCCGTACACGTTGACCCGAGCAACTTCCCTGACGGTTACGAGAAAATCAGCCCAATGAAACGGATCCCGGCGCTGGAAGTGGATGGCCAGTACCTGCCCGATTCGGCGGCCATTTGCGCCTGGGCCGAGAAGATCAACCCGGAACCAGCCCTCTACCCCACCGATGCCATGGCCCTGGGGCGCACCATCTGGCTGGAGCGCTTCGTGGACTATGACCTGGCCATGCGCTGCACGTTTGCCGTATTCCGCAACCGCATTGTGATGCGCCTGATGGGCAAGGAATGCGATGAGGAGAAGGTCCAGCACGCCCTGCAGCAAACCATCCCACCACTGTTCACATACCTGAACAATGAACTGGACGGTCGTGAATTCCTGGTCGGGGACAGCATGACCATCGCTGACATCGCCCTGGCCAGCCAACTGGTCAACTTCCGCCATGGCGGCGAGTCCCTGGATGCCAACCTGTACCCCCACCTGGCCGCCCATACTCAGCGCATGCACGCCCTTGCCCCCTTCGCCAAGAGTATCGAGAAGGAGTCAGGGTTTGTTCAGAAAGTCCTCGGCGGGCAATGAACAGTTAACAGCGAATAGTGAACAGCGCGCGTGTAGCGCCTGTTTTGTCGGCAACGCATGAGGCCGCGCCCAAGCTATGGGCGCGGCCTCATGCGTTTCAGGTTCGAGCACGTCCGACCGCGCCGCTGTTCACTGTTAACTATTCACTATTAACTGTTACTAATGCCGCCCTGCCATTCGGTGCCACTTTCACCACCGCTACAGCTTCGTGGCGAAGCTGACGTTCCAGTGCAAGCGCCTTTTCCTTGGGGGCGAACAAGGCCTCGATGCCGAAGGTCAGGCGGCTGCCTCCCCGCCAGGGACTGGAGGAGACCCTGCCTCGCAGGAACAGACCGTCTGCGGGGGGCTGATGATCAGGCTCGCCTGTGGTCCAGAGCTCCCCCTCCTGTACCAGTGGCAGGTAAATCACATCCCCGGGGCGAAAGTCCGGGTCCTCAAGATTGCTGAAGGCATAGTTGAGCCTCGCATAGTTGCCCCGGAACAGGTCTCTGGGATCCACTGGCTGGGTTTTCAGACGAATTTCCTCGCCGATCCACAGTGGATAGAAGCCATTGACGAACACGCCGGCCATGATGGTCAGCTGCAGCACCATTGTGGCAACAAGAGCATATTTCGGTGTTCGCTTATTCATCCGCCTTCTCCCCTGCACCGGGCTGCCGGTCACGCCAGTAACGCGCAGCACTGTAGAGAATCGCTGCAGCGATCAGGAACATCACCGCGCCCCCCACATAATCCCCCACCAGATCTACATAGCGGATCATGGCAAGCAACAACAGCAAGCCCACACCACTGTAGAAGTACTGGCTGAACCCTTTCTCCAAGCCCTGCTGGATCAGCACGATGGCGGACACCAGCGCCAACAGGTTTACCATGATGGTCATGGGTATCGCGATCGCTTCCCATTGCATGCCGTGGAACAGTACCAGCAATAACGGCAACCCCATCACCAGCCCCCGCGAAAGCGGGTGTGCTGCGCTGTCACGGATTGCCAGCCATCCGGCCGGAACCGCCGCAGCCAGCCCCAACCACAATCCTGCGTCGGCAAAGCCCTGCAGTTCCCTGAGGTAGGCCTCGAACGCATCGGCAAAGGTGAATGGCACGAGGAAGATCAGATATCCACGTAGCGACCACAGCGACAACAGCGTTGCAGTACGGCGAATATGTGCATCTTCGCTGGGAGCCAGACGATGTCCCACCATGAATAACAATGCCAGCAGGCCCATGTTCATGGTGAAATGGCCGGTATCGAAATCAGGACGCCAGGGATAGCCGTAAAACCAGGCCAGCAGGATATTCAGCCAGCTTACCGTCACCGCCACGGTCACCACATTGAGTCCGGCTGAGCGAGCCTGCCGGGCCACTCCCAAAGCCGCACCGATGAACAGCAGCATTTGCCAGGGCGGTGAAAACTTGCCCTCGTTGAGCAGCCACAGCATCGCCACCGCCAGCATCAACAGCGCCAACACTCGGCTGCGCACCAGCACCGCCATGGGAGCAATGCCCAACGCCCAATAGAACAGGCCGTCAGGATAATGCTCGCCGAGGTGGTAAATCTGCGCGATCAGCATGATGGAAGCGCCATAGCTGATACTGCCTACAAACAGCCATCCCAACCCAGCCTCACGTTTCAGATGCTGATATACCCCTACGCCATTGAGCGCCAGGGTAGTACCGACCAGGCCCAGCATGCGCACCGCCCGAGGAATGTCTTCCCAGTTAGCCGACACCAGCAGTAGCAGCGCCATACCCACAAACAGCAGGGCGATGCCTACCAACACCTTGTAGGCCAGCGAACCATCACCGCTATCCTCCAGACTGGTGCCATAACGCGCCAGAATCCGGTTGCCCTGCTCCGCACTGATATCCCCGTCTGCCACCCATTCACGGCATTCGGTGCGCAGCTCACGGCGTAGTAACCCGAGAAGTTGCATGCATCCTTCCTGTGCTTTTTCTTTGATAAGAACGCAGCGGGAACAGAAAGGCAACGGCGGGTTGTTACGGGGAATGAAGCGGGGTGTTTAATAGGGACATTCTGGCCTTCACTAAAAAGCAGCTATAGGAACCGGAGTGCAACGGAGGTAACAGCCGCTAACGTGCCTGCAGGCGATTCGAGCCTGAGCGAGGAATAAGTTTCGAGTCACGAGAGGCGAGTTGCGAAGATCAAAACCCTGAAACATCAAGCCGAGATGTCTTTTGCCTTTCGAAACTTGTAACTCGTCACTCGCTTCTTTTTTGCCTCGCTGTCGCTCGGTTCGCGGCCGAACGTCCGCTCCTACAGCTCCAACAACGTTTCTGGCATCCTTGCCTCGCTTAGGTTCGGATTAAACTGACAGGCCGATGCGCTTCGCTTCCAGACGACGCAGGAACTCAAGCATGATTTGCCGGTAAAGGTCCTCGCCCAGCCAGGCATCTTCCACGCCGGCATCAATGTTGGGGTTATCGTTCACCTCGATCACCACCACTTCATCACCGGACTGCTTCAGGTCCACACCATAAAGGCCATTCCCCATCAGCTTGGCAGCCTTCAGCGCGGTTCGCAGCACCTTGGCGGGCACGTCCTGCACCGGCAGGGTACGGCTATTGCCTGACTCCGTCTTGCCACCGCTCTGGTGATGGTAAATCTGCCAGTGCCCCTTGCTCATGAAATACTGGCAGGCAAATAGCGGGCGGTTATTCAGCACGCCGATTCGCCAGTCATAGTCGGTATACATAAAGGCCTGTGCCAGCACCACCGACGACTGTTTGAGATACCCCGCCAACGCCTGGGCCAATTCCTCCCGTGTCGCCACCTTGCTGATGCCACGGGAAAAACTGCCATCCGGGATTTTCAGCACCATGGGCAGCTTGAGCTCAGCGACCAGTCCATCAATCTGGTCGTCATCATCGGAAAACACGAACGCAGTGGGCGGCACCGGCACACTGTTGGCCTGCATCAGCTCAGCCAGATAAATCTTGTTGGTGCAGCGCAGGATCGAGCCGGGATCATCAATCACTACCATGCCTTCCTGCTCCGCCTTGCGGGCGAACTGGTAGGTGTGATGATCCAGCGCGGTGGTTTCACGAATGAACAGACCGTCATACTCACCCAGCCGGGTATAGGCATCACGGCCCACCACATCCACACGAATACCCAGCTGCCGCCCCGCCTTGATAAAACGATTCAGCGCCTTCTTGTCGCTGGGCGGCATGGCTTCCTGTTCATTCACCAGCATGGCCAGTTCATAGCGATCACTGCGACGGCGACGCGGATTACGCCATACCCGGGCATTGAACTGTTCCAGTGCCTGAGCGAACTGATCTTCCTGGCTGCCTTTCAGCTGTTTCAGTGTCATCGGCTTCAGGGCTTCAATGCTCCAGCTGTCGCGACGGCGAAACTCCACCTTCAACAACGGGCACGGTAGCTGGTCGAAGATCTGTCGACCCAGGTCCGCCAAGCCTTCCTGATCGGTCTGACCAAAGAACAACAGCAAGGTGAAACGATCCGACCCGCTCCCCTTACGCTTCATGGCCTTGTCCAGGGCCGCCTCGAACTGGTCGAAGTGCAAGCCATACAAGGCTTTGCGACTCAGATCATTCACGGTGCGCACGGAAGGCATTACACGCTGGCCACGGGCTTCCGCCAGCAGCGAGCAATAGTAGCCGGGGCTCAGGTATTTATAGCTGCGGCACAGGTTAATGACCTGGACTTTCTTGTCCGTGCAAACCGGTTGCTCCGCCTGCAGATACTCACGGGCAGACAGTAGATGGCGGGCGGGATAGTAGGCGGCCCAATCGGCGGGATCGTCTACCAGAATAATGACCTGACTCATGAAAAGCCCTGACAAAGGGGCACCGCGAAGGGGTGCCGATAGTGGCGAATTTAGGGCTTGTGGGAGGGCGCTTGCAAGGGAAAGTTAACAGTTAACAGTGAATAGTTAACAGCGTCGCGGAATGGCCAGTAGCCAGCGTGAAAGCAAGAAGCCGCGACCATCGCCAGACCAAGGTTTTAAGGGCTTTTGAGGAACGGAGTGCGACCCGAGGCTGAGCGAAGCGAATCCATTCAGCTTGCTGACGAAAGAGGCCGCGCCCAAAGTCTGGACGCGGCCTCTTTCGATGCAGTCGAGACACCCCCCGACCGCGCACTGTTCACTATTAACTGTTAACTATTCACTATATCCATCTGCCTTCTTGGCCCCCGGATGCCCAGCCTTTTCCAGAGCATCCTGCACCTCTGGCGGCATGTAGGTTTCATCGTGCTTGGCCAGCACTTCTTCCGCCTCAAACCGGGAGGTGCTGATCAGGGTGCCGTTGGCCACGATACCCTGCCCTTCGCGGAACAGATCCGGCAGGATGCCCTGGTAATGCACGGTGAAGCTGCCCTTGCCATCGGTGATGTCAAAGGTCACATCCAGGGTTTCCTCGTTGCGGTTGACCGAACCGTCGACCACCAGGCCGCCCACGCGCATCTGGGTGTCCAGCGGTGCCTCACCCGCAACCACTTGCTGGGGGGTATAGAACAGGTTGATGTTCTGGCGAAGCGCGTAAAACATCAGGGCCACGGCAATGGCCAGGCCAGCCAGAACCGCCAGCACTACAATCAGGCGTTGTTTACGTACGGAATTCATTCATCTACCTCAGCTCTGCGCTGCTGTCGCGCAAGGGTTTCTCGTACCTTTCCCTGTCCACGAAGTGCCAACACCATGTTGGCGATGACCAGAACCGCGCTGATTCCGTAGGCGGTCCAGACAAAAAAACCGTGTTTGCCCATGGCCAGAAAATCGGCAAAGGATTCAAATGCCATCTTATTTGCCTCCTTCCCGAATCAGGGTCTGCACCCACTTGCTGCGACGCTCGCGCCACTCCACCTCGCTACGGGCACGAATCAACACATTCACCGCGTACAGCAACCACATGCCCAGCATGCTGATCAGTAGCGGGTACTTCATGGCCGGATTGATGGTGGATTCGCCGAACAATTTGAGGGTGGAGCCTTGATGCAGGGTCTGCACCCATTCCACGGAGTACTTCACGATCACCACATTGATAACACCCACGATCGCCAGCAACCCTGCCGCACGGGCCGCCTGTCGTGGCTCGCGAATCACGTTCTGCAAGGCGATCACGCCCACATACATGAACAGCAGAATCAGCATGGAGGTCATGCGTGCATCCCACTGCCAGTAAGTCCCCCAGGTGGGTTTACCCCAGAGAGAACCGGTAATCAGGGAGATCGCGGCAAGTGCCGCACCAAACGGTGCGATGGCCTTGAGCATCACCTCCGCCATCTTCATGCGCCACACCACGGCCACCAGCCCGGACACGCCGAGCGCCATGTAGCCCATCAGCGCACCACTGGACGCCGGCACATGGATAAAGATGATGCGATAGCTGTTGCCCTGCTGGTAATCACTGGGGGCAAATGCCAAGCCCCATACCAGACCGGTCACCAGGGTAATCAGGGCAATAGGCGTCAGCCAGGGCAACACCCGGGAACTGAACGTGTGAAAGTAACGCGGGGATCCCAGCATGTGATACCAGCGCTTGATCGTTTGCCAGACCATTAACTCAATTTCCTGAACTGATTTTGAGGCCCGCCGCCACAGCCAGGGGGCCGAGACTCGCGGTCAGCGCTAACAGCGCACCAAGGATGGCCAGTACACCCGGCACGGGACCACCTTCCATCGCAGTACGAATCACCCCGGCACCGAAAATCAGCACCGGAATGTACAGCGGCAACACCAATACCGCCAACAAGATCCCGCCTCGATTAAGCCCCACCGTCAGGGCTGAACCGATAGCGCCAATCACCGTCAGCGCCGGGGTGCCCAGCAACAGGCTGAGCATCACTACGCCCAGCACCCGGTCAGGGAGTTGCAGCATGTGTGCCAGTACTGGCGACACCAGCACCAACGGCAACCCGGTCAGTAACCAGTGTGCCAGCAATTTGGCGGTCACCGGCACCACTGTCATCACCGGCGAGGTCAGCAGCTGCTCCAGCACACCGCTCTCCTGATCACGACGGAACAGGCCATCCAACGACAGCATCACCGCCAGCAAAGCGGCTACCCACAGCACCCCAGGAGCAATCAGCGCCAGGGTTTCCGGCTTGGGCGAAATCGCCAACGGGAACAGACTGATCACCATGACGAAGAAAAACAGCGGATTGATGATCTCCGCCGGACTACGCCACAGCACCAGTAGCTCTCGTGACAAGGCTGCACGAAATGTGCTCATGCCAGCACCTCCGCCCTGCCCTTGCCAAGATGCAGCCTTTTCACCCCTTCACCCACTTGATGATGGGAGGTATACAACACCAGGCTGCCAGCGTCAGCGGCCTTCTGGATCTGTTCATCCAGCTGTGCCACACCATCCTGATCGATAGCCGTATAGGGCTCATCCAGCACCCACACGCCTTTGCGGTCCAGCCAGAGTCTGGCCAATGCCACACGGCGCTTCTGCCCGGCAGAAAGATGCGCCGCCGGCACATCCTCAAAGCCACGCAAGCCCACCGCCGCCAGCGCGGCCATGGGATCACCCGACTGCGCTCCCAGCGCACAGGTAAAGCGCAGGTTCTCCAGCGGGGTCAGCTCTTCGCGCACTCCAGGCTGATGGCCCAGGTACAGTAACTCGCTGCGCCAGTTTTCATCCCACCAGTCACAGCGCCCCTCATAAAAGCCATGCAGCCCCACCAGAATGCGTAACAAGGTGGTTTTTCCGGCACCATTAGCTCCGGTAATCTGCCAGATCTCGCCGGCCCGTGCGGTCAGGGAAACATCACGGAACAGCACGCGGTCATCACGCTCGCATTGCAATTGTTCGAGTGTCAGTCGGGTGGTGGTATCAGACAAAGTCGGGCTCCCTGAAACAGCGCCGGAGTATAGCACGGCAGTCCACGCCAGGCTTGATCCAGCGCACCCCGCCGCCATCAGGCTTGATTACCACACCGGCTGCGCTAGCCTGTAACCTTGTTCATATACCGGAGTCTTCATGAAACGCCTGCTGCTACCCTTGCTACCTCTGCTGCTGCTCGCCGGCTGTGGCGAAGAAAAACCGCTTGCCACCGTCAAGCAGGTAGACCTGCAGCAATACGCTGGCACCTGGTATGAGATCGCCAGACTGCCGCAATGGTTCCAGCGCGGCTGCTACGATTCCACTGCAACCTACAGCCTCAACGATGATGGCACGGTAAAGGTGGTGAACCGCTGCCAACGAGCAGGTGAAGACGCCAGTGAGGCCGTGGGCACCGCCCGGGTGGTGGCGGATTCCGGCAACGCCAGACTAAAAGTGCGCTTTGATAACTGGATCTCCCGCCTGATCCCCACCATCACCGAGGGCAACTACTGGATCATCGCGCTGGATCAGGACTATCAGACCGTAGTGATTGGTGAACCCAGCCGTGAGTACCTGTGGATTCTGGCCCGCCAGCCGCAGCTGCCGGAGGATCAGTACCAGGCGCTGGTACAGGTGGCCCAGAGCAAGGGCTTCCCGGTGGATCAGCTTGAGCGCAATCGCAACCTGCGCCCTGAGGCACCATGAGCGAACATCACGTCTATTTCGCCATTTTTGGCTTTGATCACGATCCCTCCCAGCTGGATCTGTTGATGGGTCAGAGTGCGGATGATTACTGGCGCGAGGGAGAAAGTTTCAGTGCTACCGTGCCCGAGGCGCAGCGGCGGGAAAACCGCTGGATTCTCTCCAGCCAGCTGGACGAAACTGCCAGCCACCGGGACCATTTCGAGAAGCTGCTGCTCAAACTCAAGCGTCTCCGCACACAACTGGATAACCTGCCCGATGACTATCGCTATGGCATCGGGGTATCACACTATTTTTTTATGGACGACCCGACCTTTTACCTGCCCGAAGAGATTCTGGAGGGTTTCCGGGCACTGGGATTCGACATCAGCTTTGACCAATTGGGACTGGACCATGGCACTGGAAATTGAACGCAAGTTTCTTGTCCGCGACACGGGTATTATCGATACCCTTCCCGGAGAACGCCTCACTCAGGGCTACCTGAGCCATGACAAGAACGCCACCGTCCGGGTTCGTATTGCCGGCGACAACGCCTGGCTCACCATCAAAGGCAAAACCGAAGGAGCCACGCGCAGCGAATTCGAGTACGCCATTCCCGTGGGCGAAGCTCGCACTATGCTGGACGAACTCTGTGGCCAAGGCGTGATAGATAAAACACGCTATCGCTTGCCTCAGGGGGAATTGTGCTGGGAGATTGATGTATTTCATGGCGATAACGACGGGCTGACCGTGGCAGAAATCGAATTGCCCAGTGAGGATACAGACTTCGACAAACCCGCTTGGCTGGGCGATGAAGTGACTGGTGAGGTACGCTATTACAACAGTGCGTTGAGCACTCTGCCTTATAAGGATTGGGGCAAATAACAAGATTCAACACGTATTGGGGATCAACATGGACAGTAATCTTTACCAGGCACCATCGACAGACAACACCACTCCTGAAGCAACTCAGGACGAAGCCGCACTTTATGTGGTCTCGTTAAAAAAACTGGCGCTGCTCTTCATTCTTACTCTGGGCCTTTATGCCGTTTACTGGAATTACCGGCACTGGAAACTGCTGAACCAGCACCGCGGCACCAACACCATTCCAGTGATGCGAGGCATTTTCAGCATCTTCTTCTTTCATTCCCTGCTCAAACAAATCAACAAGGAGCTGGGGGATGAAGACAGCAAAAACCACCTGCCAGTCTCCCAGCTGGCAGCGGCCTATATCGCCATGAATTTGCTTTCCAGCCTGGCAGACCGTTTCTCTGCCCGCTCGGACACTATCAGTATCCTGGATTTTATTTCCTTGCTCCTGCTGCCCTTTATCTGTGGTGTAGTCGCCACCGCCCAGCAGGCAGCCAACATTTCACAAGGTGATCCCAAAGGGGAACGCAACAGTGATATGACTGCCCTCAATTGGGTCTGGATGTTACTTGGGTCATGTCTGTGGTTGCTGATCCTGTTCGGCTTTGCCGTCATGATCGCCCCGGACAGCATCCCCTTCTGACGAAGATGCAGCGCGGCTTCACACTCTGGCGACAGGATGACAACGGCGTGATCGCCAGAGTGGCCCGCTATCCGGACCAGCTAGCGGCAGAAAAGGCCCGCGCCAAATATGAAGCCAGTGGCCACAAACAACACTATTGGATTGAACCTGATGATGACACGTGTTCTCCCCCTGCTGGCCATTAGCCTGCTCTTGTCCGCCTGTATCCCCACCATCCAGCGGCAGTGGGATCAGCAACCCGTAGACGGCACTCTGATAGATGGAGAAACCGGACACCCGATCAGTGGCGCCACGATCCTCAATCGCGAGCAGCCCTCGATCACGGCCACCACCAATGAAGACGGCTATTTCTCGATTGAAGAAAAAAGCCATATCGGCTTTCACATGCTGATGCCCGGTAGTGCCATGAACTATCAGACCTGGCAAATCAGCCACCCGGATTTTGCGAATGGCGTCGCCCAGACACGAACCTTCTTCCCCGCACTGGAGCGAGAACCCAATACCTTGTCAGTGATCCTGTTTCGGCAAGTGCCGGACTCCCCGGAGGACTGCCCGGACTTCGGCTATCTCTACCGACTGGCAAAATGGAACCAGGCCCACAATATCGACGCAGACCGAATGATCCCTGATAGCTGCGAGAATTCCACGTCCACAGACGCGCTTTACGAGATCTGGTACCCGGAACGGTAATTCACACTGGCGACCGTGCTGACGCATGGTCGCCCAGCACGCTTTTCCCTTGAAAATTGCCCCTCAAGCACTATATTACTGAACATCATTCACGCCCGAGGACGACCTCGATCACGGCCCATGTCGGGGACGGCCCCATGCAGGAGTTTTGTCATGGCATGGGTCTACATTCTTGTCGCGGGTTTGCTGGAAATTGGCTGGGCATTGGGCCTGAAAGCCAGCGACGGCTTTAGTCGCCCCCTCCCTACCACCTTCACATTGATCGCTGCCGCGCTGAGCTTCTGGCTGCTGGCACTGGCCATGCGCGATCTACCCGCAGGCACGGCCTATGCGGTATGGAGCGGCATCGGTGCAGTGGGTACCGTACTGCTGGGCATCATGCTGTTCGGGGAATCTCTCTCTCCCGCCAGATTGCTGTGCTTGACCATGATTGTGGGTGGCATTGCCGGTCTGAAGGTGTTTTCTGGCTAACGCTTTACCTCAGAGGTAATCGCGCACGCCCGGCGCTTGGGGTTTTATGGCGGAAACGATGGAGAGCCCGCCATGAAACCCGACCTGCCCCAAACCTTGTTTTTGCTAAACACCTGCGTGCTGCTTACCCACCAGGTGGATGCTGCCTACTGGCATGAATGGGAGTTGTTCCATTTGCCCGGCGGCAATCAACTCAATCTGATTCTGAACCTGCCCATGATCGGACTGGTATTGATGTGCTTCTTTCAAGTTGCCAATCAAAGCCATCAAGCGCGCCGCTGCCACCAGCTTCTGGCCGGTCTGGGGCTGCTGACTGTGGCCATCCACAGCACCTTCTTTCTGATCGGACATAGCGCTTTCCTGCAACCCGTCTCGTTACTGCTGCTGGCGGCCACCTTGATCCTTTCACTGCTTCAGCTAGGCAGCCTTCCTGCCCGCCCGTGACCGGGCGGATCAACTGCCTTTCACCGCCTTTACGCCGCTCAGGGTTTTGAAACACAACGCCTGCGCTGTGTCCTGAAACTCCTGAATATACGGAAGCGTTTCATCCTCGATACGCACCGCCGCATACAGCGTGCGCCATACGCCCTTCTCGCCCAGACGAACTGTCTTGAGCAGATCATGCTCGGTGTATTCGGTCAGCGCCCAGTTGGGCAGTGCCGCCACACCCCGGCCTGCGGCTACCAGCTGGGCCGTCATGGGGGTCAGTTCTGCAGTGCGAATAGCCGCCGGTTCTACCCTGGCAGGATCGAGAAAAACAGTGAATACATCCAGCCTCTCACGCTCCACCGGGTAGGTGATCAACGTCTGCTCAGCAAGATCCTCTGGCTCAATCCAGGTTCTGGCGGCCAGCAGCGAACGGCCCGATACCGCCAGCACCAGCTCGTATCGGAACAGCGGTAAATATTTCACCGCTTCATCCTCCTCCGGGTCGGAGGTGATCACCATATCCAGATCCCCCCGCTGCAGGGCGGGCAACGGAGCAAAGCTGAAGGCCGCAGACAGATCCAGCTCCACTTCAGGCCAATGCTCGCGGAAGGCATCCAATGCCGGCATTAACCACTGAAAACAAGAGTGGCAATCAATCGCAATGTGCAAGCGGCCCGACTGCCCCTCGGCCAGTCGCTTCAGCTCTCGTTCTGCCTGCTGCACCTTGGGTAACACCTCCTGCCCTAACGTCAGCAACCGCTGCCCGGCAGCAGTGAATCGCACCGGACGGGAGCGCCGCACAACCAATTCCACACCCAGGCGATGTTCCAGGTCTTTCAACTGATGGGACAAGGCCGACTGGGTGACGTGCAACCGATCCGCCGCTTCCACCAGTGACCCGGCCTCATCAATCGCCCGAAGGGTGACGAGATGTCGTAATTCCAGCATTTGATTCTCCAACGCGTGCCATTGTCAGAACGGTGGCACCACCGCGATCTTGCTCTGAATGAAAAAAACCAGGGCCGTCGAGCACCAGCTCCCAGCACGACCGCAAAGTGAGGAAAACTCATACAACAATGAAATAATACCAATTTTACTCATAAATGCTATTGAGCATAATGGCCACATATCACGCTTCATCGCGTTAGTTACCCAACGCGATACAAGGCATGACCCATATTGACGCGGACGGCCAGGCACCATGAGCAATGAATTTACCTTCAGCATCAAGCGCATTTGTTTCGATGAGAATTACCGTCCATCTGACAGTACGCGCATTACTACCAACTTTGCCAACCTCGCGCGAGGTGAGCGGCGCAAGGAAAACCTGCGCGACACCCTGACGATGATCAACAACCGGTTTAATGCGCTGGCCCACTGGGACAACCCCAATGGTGATCGCTACGCCGTGGAGCACGAGATCGTGTCCGTGGATATCGATATAGCAGGCAATGGCGAAACGTTCCCGACCATTGAAATATTGAAAACCACCATCGTTGACCGGCATACCAACAAGCACATCGAAGGCATTGTCGGGAACAATTTCTCTTCCTATGTGCGTGACTATGACTTCAGCATCGCCCTGCTGAACCATAACAAGGATCAGCCGCAGTTCAGCATTCCCGATAACTTCGGCGATCTGCACGGCAAGTTATTCCAGCATTTCATTCACTCGAGCGCTTACCAGGAGAACTTCAGCAAGCTACCGGTAATCTGCATCAGTGTATCGGACAACAAGGTGTACACCCGCACCGAGAATCACCACCCGGTGCTGGGGTTTGAGTACCTGCCCAATGAATCATCGTTGACCGAAAGTTATTTCAAGAAGATGGGGCTGAAGGTGCGCTATTTCATGCCGCCCCACAGCGTGGCACCGCTGGCTTTTTTCTTCTTCGGCGACCTTGTGAACGATTACACCAACCTGGAACTGATCAGCACCATCAGCACCATGGAAACGTTCCAGCGGATTTATCGGCCCGAGATTTACAACGCCAATTCCGAAGCGGGTAACCGCTACCAGCCTAGCCTGAAGCACTCGGATTACTCGCTTACCCGCATTCACTACGACCGGGAAGAACGCAGTCAGCTGGCAGTCAAACAAGGCAAATTCGCTGAGCAGCATCTGATTGAGCCTTACCGGACGGTGCTGAACCAGTGGTCTACAAATTACGGCGTTTAAGGAGCCTCTGAATAACTCCTTAACTTTTTACGGCAGTAAAAATCATGAAAAGATTGTTACCCACATCCACGGCGGGCAGCCTGCCCAAGCCCTCTTGGCTGGCCGAACCCGAAACGCTCTGGTCCCCCTGGAAGTTGCAGGGAGAGGAACTCACTGACGGCAAGCAGGATGCCCTGCGCCTGAGCTTGCACGAGCAACAGCTAGCCGGTATCGACATAGTCAGCGATGGCGAACAAACCCGCCAACACTTCGTTACCACCTTTATCGAGCACCTAGACGGGGTGGATTTCGAAAAACGGGAAACGGTGAAAATTCGTGATCGCTACGATGCCAGCGTGCCTACGGTGGTAGGGGCGGTTAGCCGCCAGAAGCCGGTATTTGTCGATGACGCGCGTTTTCTGCGTGAGCAAACCCGGCAACCAATCAAGTGGGCCCTGCCCGGCCCCATGACCATGATCGACACCCTTTACGACGCTCACTACAAAAGCCGTGAAAAGCTGGCGTGGGAGTTCGCCAAAATCCTCAACCAGGAAGCCAGAGAGCTGGAAGCCGCCGGCGTTGACATCATCCAGTTCGACGAACCGGCCTTCAATGTCTTCTTTGATGAGGTGAACGACTGGGGCGTCGCCACGCTGGAAAAAGCCATTGAAGGACTCAAGTGCGAGACCGCCGTGCATATCTGTTACGGCTACGGCATCAAAGCCAATACCGACTGGAAAAAGACGCTGGGTAGTGAATGGCGGCAGTATGAAGAAGCCTTCCCCAAGCTGCAGGCCTCGACCATCGACATGGTCTCTCTGGAATGCCACAACTCCCATGTCCCCATGGATTTGATTGAGCTGATTCGTGGCAAAAAAGTGATGGTGGGGGCCATTGATGTGGCGAGCCACGTCATTGAAAGCCCGGAGGAAGTCGCCAACACCTTGCGCAAGGCGCTGCAGTTCGTCGATGCCGACAAACTCTACCCCTGCACCAACTGCGGCATGGCGCCTCTGCCACGCCAGGTCGCACGAGGCAAACTGCGTGCATTGAGTGCGGGCGCCGAGATGGTCCGCAACGAACTGGCCTGAATCCCGTCGCCAAGAGCGGGGGTCCTGTATTGGCTTACTGCATTGACAAGGACAGCCCGCCTGATTCACCCATTTGCGTTACCCCGAATTCTGGAATCACTATGTCACTGACCACCAAGGCTATCGATCCTCTGCACTTTCGCAAAGCGCTCGGCCATTTCGCCTCCGGGCTCACTGTGATTACCTCGCACATCGATGACGAACCCATCGGCTTTACCTGTCAGTCGTTCTACAGCGTTTCGACAGCTCCGCCGCTGGTGTCATTCAGCGTAAAGAGAGACTCTTTCAGCTACCCCAAGATCCGTCGTGCGGGCCGGTTCACGGTGAATATTCTCTCTGAAGAACAGGCTGCGCTATCCAACCTCTTCGCCCAACAGGGCGCGGACAAGTGGAAAGAAACCGACTGGACCCACTCTCCTCTGGGCAACCCTGTAATTGGTGGCAGCCTGCATTGGCTGGATTGTGAGATTCATGCCGAGCACCAAGCAGGCGATCACCTGATTGTGATTGGGGAGGTACGAGCGCTGAGCCTGCAACCAACAACCGCCACACACCCCCTGCTGTATTTCAAAGGGCAATACTGCAATCTGGATGCATCGGTTACCTGTTGAGATCACTTCCTGGGCACCCCGGCCCATTCGCTTGTTGTACTTTCTGTCATTTCGCCGCGACTCTTTCGCGGCTTTATAAGGGTTTAGCATGGAATTTTTGCTGTATTTGGTTCTGGGCGCGGCAGCCGGTGTACTGGCCGGTCTGTTCGGGGTCGGCGGCGGTATCATCATCGTGCCGGTACTGGTATTGAGCTTTACCGCCCAGGGTGTCGATCCACAGGTATTGACGCATCTGGCCGTTGGCACCTCACTGGCCACCATCGTCTTCACCTCCATCAATTCGGTAATCGAGCATCATCGCAAAGGCGCGGTGCAATGGCCTGTTTTCGCCTGGATGACGGTAGGTATCCTGCTTGGCGCAGGGCTTGGCTCACTGACGGCTGCGTCAATACAAGGGCCGATGCTGCAAAAGCTCATTGGCGTGTTTGCGATCGTTATCGCCATACAAATGGCGCTCGACCTGAAGCCCAAAGCCAGCCGTTCGGTGCCTGGCAAACTGGGACTGACGGCCGCAGGCGGCGTCATTGGTTGGGCGTCGGCAATCTTTGGTATCGGGGGCGGAACCCTGAATGTGCCCTTTCTCACCTGGCGCAGCCTGCCCATGCAACAGGCGGTAGCCACCTCTTCCGCTTGCGGCCTGCCAATCGCTGCGGCCAGCGCTCTGAGTTTCATGCTGATCGGCTGGAGCCAGCCACAACTACCCGAATGGAGTCTGGGGTATGTGTATCTGCCTGCCATGGTGGGCATTGCCTTCACCAGCATGTTCTTCGCCCGTTTCGGCGCGCGCCTGGCGCACCAGCTATCGCCGCGCCTGCTAAAGCGCCTGTTCGCTCTGTTGCTATTGTGCGTGGGCGTGAGCTTTCTTGTTTAAGGGGCATACCTTAATGAGGTCACGAAGACGCTCGCAGGTAATTCTGCCGGGGAAAGTGGGATCTGCGCTCTGACAAAGACAGACTAGAAGCGAGTTGCGAGGAACGAGTTTCGAATGACACCAACCCGTGCCGTAGAAGCGGCGCTGGCGGCGCGATAATCGCTTGCGATAAAAAGCATTTTCACCACAGAGATCACAGAGGTTAAAACCGTCTTTCCCTCAGTGGCCTCTGTGATCTCTGTGGTAAATATCGCTTTTAAAGGTTTGGGTTATCGCACCGCCAGCGCCGCTCCTACGGCAGGGCATTCGCAGCCGTCAGCCCTCCGGCTGCTCCTCAATCGTCCGCAACAGACGATCCGGACCAAGCTCTACTGGTTTGGGTTCGCCCGGTAATTCCCAATGGCCGGCATGGCGCTCATCCGGCTTGCTGTCCATCAATGGCAGGCTTGTGAGATCCGCCAGGGCATCACGGAACAGATCGGTGCGATAGCACTGCGCCGCAAACGTCTGCTTTTCTTCCAGAGAACACTGCCGCCAGCGCTGCATTTCTTCCAGCAGGAAACGGGCATCAGATCGCCACGGGAAATTGGCGTGAAAACCGGCAAACACATGAAAGTGATGGGCCGGGAACGGCTGTCCGGTCAGACCACCGGGCAAACGTTGATTGAACGGCGCACGGATAATTTCTTCCGGCACATCCAACCAGGCCGGGTGCGCCAACAAGGAAAGACTGTCGACCAGATTCTCATCGGCATAACAGGCAGCTTTGTACAGCGCTCGCAACAGGGCACGGTGGGTATCCGGGTTACGAGCTACCCAATCCCGGGAAACCGCGAGTACCTTTTCTGGCGCATTCTCCCAGATCTGGTAACCGGACAGGATACAGTGGCCAGCCCCAGTGAGCGCCGCCAGGCTGTTCCAGGGCTCACCGACACAGAAGCCATCGATATGCCCCATGCGCAGGTGATCCACCATCTGCGACGGCGGCAATACCACCAGCTTCACATCATGGTCCGGGTCGAGGCCCGCGACACTGAGCCAGTGGCGCAACTGATAAGCATGACAGGAGAACGGGAAGACCACCGCCAGCACCAGCGGATCTTCGCCACTGCTGGCTCGGGCGGCCACCAGCTTGTTCATGGCGTTGGCCATGTCGTTGGCCGTGGGCCCTTCCGACAAGGCACACAGTCCCTGGAACAACATTGGCGATACGGTAATACCGTTACCGTTCAGTCCCATGGAAAACGCAGTGGCCAGGGGCTTCTTGATGCAACCCAGCCCCAGCGAGGTGGACATGAGCATGGGGGCCAGCATGGGAGCCGCATCCAACTGCCCTACCAGTAAACGATCACGCAGACTGGCCCAACTCCATTCCGGCTGCAGCTCCACATCCAGCCCTTCCGCTGCGAAGTAACCCGCTTCCTGGGCAACGGCCAAAGGCAGGCTGTCTGTGAGTGGCATATAGCCGATACGAATTTTCATTATTTTTGCTCCGCAGGAACCGAGCGCCGGACGCTGGATACCGAGCGCCGCAGAGGCTCACACATTTCCACAGGAGGCCTTGCCCGGCTGACCGGCCTGGTCTCCGCATCCACCAGGCTGCGGGACTTTTTCAACGGCATCACTCGTCGCATGATCTCTCCTGTTTTTGTGGAAGCAGTTGTTCGACCGCGAGTTCATCTTCATCGGAACATCGCTATGGCAGCATCGCTCCCACAGTAAAAAAACTATCCTTGGGCCTTCAGCATCTCGGCATAATCCAGCACCGAGCGCGCCACCTGAATCAACGGTTGGCCGGTATTCATGGCCTGGCGTCTCAGGGTGCTGTAGGCATCTTGCTCATTCAGCCGGCGTCGCTGCATCAGCAGCCCTTTCGCCCGCTCGATAATCTTGCGTTCCGCCAAGGCTTCGCGGGTCTGCTCCAGCTCTTCGCGCAACGCCTGATACTCGCGGAACCGGGCGGTGGCCACGCGCATCACTCCTCGCACCCGGGTCAAGTCGGTCTCACCGGCCACATAGGCGCTCACACCGGCACGCAAGGCCGCCACCACCAGATCTTCATCATCCTGATTACAAAACATGACCATGGGCCGCGGGATATCCCGCTGTACCAACGCCATGCTTTCCAGAGTGTCCCGATCCGGGGCATCCATATCCACGATAACCACATCCGGATTACTGCTACGCACCTTCTCGGCCAGCCCGGCTGCACTGGTGAGACGGCACAGGATCTCGTGCCCTTCATCAATAAGGGCCCGTTCGAGAATCGCGGCGCGCGGTGGCTGGTCATCCACCAGCATGATTTTCAGTGCCATAACGTCAGAGGCATCCGGAGAACAAGAGTTATCCGAATGTTTTGCAACGGTTGTGCCAGTCATGCCATTTCTAACCCATTGTTTTGGTTCGAATTTTAATTATCACCAATAAAGCACCCAAGAAACGCACCTGAATGGTGCGCCCCTCGGTACCAAAAATGACCGATTCCTGACGAGGTCAATACTCCGCCGCATCGATCATGGTCGTGGCCAGAATGGTGTAAGCGGCAGTCCAGGCAGCCTCAGTGTCGTCATCAAAGGCATCGCCGAGCCCCTGCCCCAGCGTCCACAACAACGCCTGGGCTACCGTGTCATAGTCCGCCGGTTTTACCCCATAGTCTTTATGCCGAGCCCCCAGTTTCTGAACCGCCGGGACAATAGTGTCGAGCTTATCGAGGCCTTTTACCGCCACCCCGATCATGGTCATCAGCTTCTTGCCCTGCTCTTCCATGTTGCCCTTGAAGAGTGGCTTGAGCGCCGGATCGGTGGTGAACAGACGGTCGTAAAATAGCGCGGCGGCCTGATCGGCAATGCCTTCCACTTTCGTCCAGCTGTCCTGCACCAGCGTAATTTGTTCTGGAGTCATGGTGTTTCTCCTGTTATTGAATCCTGATAAACGTGAAGATCTCGCTGATGCCGTCTTACATCGGCACGCGAATCACCACCCCTCCCATCACGTCCCCCATTTCGAAGTCAGTCTTGGGAGAATCCTTGTGGTTGTTATGGCAAGCCACGCAAGGGGCTGCGACAGCCACATCGGGATACACCGCGGTGTAGTAAGTGGTATCGCCCAGGGTCTCCTCGCCGTAGAAGTTCTGGCCCGGGTTATCCACGATGAATTGCAGTCCTTCTTTTTCCAGCTCGGTCTTGGGCGCATTCTGCGCGTTGATCGGCCACAAGGACTGGAGTGAATAGGTGAAGTCACTGGTCATTTCACTGACAGCTTCAGCGCCGTAGCGGAACATCTGTGCCGGCAGCGGCGCACCGTTTTCCAGATCTTCCCAGTATTCATGAGGCTTGATGCTGTCTGCCCCGGCCGGCCCCAGGCGGCCAATGATCATCTTGGTGTAGTTGGTACGGTCTGCCTTCATCACTGCAAACAAGGAGTCGGTGTAGACCTTCGGCTCAATGCCTCCACTGGGCGCCGCTTTCTCTTCTCCGCAGCCGCTCAACATCAAGGCGGACAGGACGGAAACTATCAGGATGGTGACTTTCTGCTTCATGACGTGTTGCATGGGTAGTACCTCCTCAGGATTTAAAATCGTTTCATCAGGCAAATCAGTAAGGGCCTTTCTTGTCGCGGGACTTGTCACGGTCCACGGCCATATCTATGGACGGCACATGTTTTTCCGGCTGACCATTGAAGTTGTTTTCCAGAAGATGCGGGTCTGCCAGTGCATCCAGAGAGAATTCCAGGCTGTGGCATTGCAGGCACACCGGCCGCGCCATTTTTTCCACCGGGCGCATCGTCAGGCTCTGGTTGTGCTGTACAAAGATCTCGCCGTGCTTTTCTTCGCGGGGCATGTGGCAGGTAGCACAGGTCACACCGCTACCTGGCGGTAGCTCGCCGCGCTTTTCCTGTTTCCACAAATCATGATGGGGAGAGCGCAGGTATTCGTTACTGTGCTCATCGTTGTGACAGCCAATACAGCTATCCACCGCCGCTTTCTGTGTGTCGAAGTCGTGAGCCCCATGGCAGCTGATACACGTCAGCTCGCGATGACTGGCCTCCACATGCATGTTGAGCACCGATTGCGAGGGCGTCATCGGTGACAGCCCCTGAGCGATGCGCATGCCATGACGGCCCTGCAAAAAGCCTTCGGATTCTGACTCGTGACAGGTGGCGCACTGCTGCGGCTCCGGGGAATCCGTCCAGTCATCACCACCACCGTGACAGGCAGTGCAGGCCACACCGGCATCCGCATGGGCATTACCATCCCAATGCTCCGGCGTGGCAGCGTCGGCTGGTGCCGCACCCTGTCCTCGCATTAATGCCACCAGGTCTTCATCACGCAGGTGTCGGGCAAGCAAGTCACGGGGAGCCTGCTGCGCCGGCGTTTTCAGCCAGGACTCACCGGCATGGGCCAGTAGAAAGTCTTCATACAAGGCACGGTTATCGTGGTAGTTGTGGCAACCCGCGCTGGCACAGGTATCGAACCCCATCCCTTCATGGCTGGGGCGATCCCTGGCGATGTCCTCATGACAGTGGGCGCACATGTCCATAGGCAGGGTCACCCCCATCCCCACGTCCAGTTCCGGGCGATGCTCCACATGACAGGACACGCACAAACGCGCATCGACATTGGCAAGCCTGTCGGCGTTGCGGGGGTCGGTAAACTTGGATTTGGGGTGAGAATCCTGAGCCTCATCCAGCTGCTCGCCATGGCAATCCACACAGGCATTCTGCAGCACCGTTTCGCTGTCAAAACCATCGCCATGGCAGACGCTGCACTGCATTTCGATCTGGTGATGGCCGTGGGTCATCGGCCCGGGAATAAACGCCGTTTTCGGTGCGGTCTCGTCAACCAGTTGCAGACTGAGCCAGATGGCAAGCCCCAACGAAGCGAACAACCAGATAGCCCACAGAATTGGATTGCGTTTCTTGCTTGCCATCATCCCCACCCCGCTAGAAGTAATACGCCGAAACGATGTGGAAAATCAGCAGTGCAGGCAGCGGCCAACACACCAGGATATGCAGCCAGGTACTGCCCTGGCGAAGCCAGCCAACGCCATTCATGGACGCTTGCAGGCGAGTCAACAGTGCGGCGGAAATACCAATCATGGCGGTGCCGATAAAGCTCAGCATCAACCAGCGGTTGAGGTTTTCTCCCAGCGAAAATCCGGTGTGCCAGTACAACAGCAGCAACCCGACAAGCCCTAACACAGCGTGGGCAATACGCCAGCCACTGAAGCCGCCCATGGGCACCTTGGGAAAACGTTTCTTCAGTGACATCAGCAACAGCAAGGCCGACGCCGCCAGCACACCGTAACCGCTCCACTGCCGCCACTCGCCATTACGGGAAAACTGCTCAAACAGAGAAATGTCCTGCACCGAACTGGCCGGAGCAGGCGACGGCAACCAGAATGCCAACGCCATCAGGCAGGCGGTGATCGCAGAGACAATGGCGAGAGGTGTGCCACCGGGTACCTTGCGGGCAGCGGCGGCACCACCAGTACACAAACTCTCGAGCAAGGGTTCGCAGCCGCCACAGACGGTGCCGGCACCACTGGCGGATTTCAGTGTCGCGGTGTCGCAGCCCTCACCAACAACATCCTGCAACTGCCCGCGCGTCAGCCCCTTGCACTGGCAGATCACCGTAGCCGCCGGCCATTCACTGACCTGCCCTGCACCACCCTCGCTCAGCTCGCCGGTAAAGCGAAAACGCAACAGCTCCCAGGGCATCAGGCGGCGGCCATCGGTGATGCGATTCAAAATTTGCTGCCGCTCCGGCCACGCCCCCACCGACACCACGCCTACCAGCCGACCGGTACGAAGCATCAACGCACGATAAATACCCTCGGGCTTGTTGCGATACACCAACGTGCGGTGCACCAATCCGCGCTCTTCATCAGTAAAATGCCCCGCGCTGAACACTTCCAGTGACAACACTTTCAACCAGGTGCTGTCCGCCACCGGGGTATAGCTGTCGCTTCCCCCCGCAAGACAGCCAGCTGCCACTCGCGCCTGCTGCAGAGCAGGCATCACCAGACCACAAACCTGATCCTGAAACTGTGCACACTCGCCCACCGCATAGATATGCGGGTCAGAGGTCTGCATGGACGCATCCACACGAATGCCGCTGGCTACCTTGAGACCAGCCTTACGCGCCAGCTCGGTGCGTGGCGCAATACCGGTGGCGAAGACGACCGTGTCGCAGGGCAGCTCGGAGCCATCTGCCAGCACCACGGACTCCACCCGCTCGCTACCTTCAATGCGGCGCACGCTCGTGGTCAGCCGTACATCAACCCCGGCATCACGCAAGTTGTCCGCGACGATGCTCGCCGCTTCACTATCCAGCTGACGATTCATCAAACGATCGGCGTGTTGAATCAGAGTGACCTTGGTGCCGAAGCGACACAGACCATGAGCCGCCTCGATGCCCAGCAAGCCACCACCAATTACAACGGTATGGGTACTACGCAAGCGACGGGCCATTAAGGCCTGTGCATCGGCCATGTCGCGAAAGCGCAACACACCGGACAAGGTTGTGCCCGGTATGGAAGGAATATGGGCGTCACTACCCAGCGCCAGAACCAGTGCGCTGTAGTGGTGACGCTGACCGAGACAATCTTCTACCCAACGTCGGGCAGGATTGATCACGGTGATGGGCCGGCCAACCAGATGCTCTACCGAGTCATCCAGTTCCGCCGGCAAATTGGTCAGGTCATCAAACCCGGTCGACCCGGAAAGAAAGGTGGAAAGCTTGACGCGGTCATACGGGGCCCAACGCTCGGCACCGAACAGTTTCACCGCAGCGGTGACGCCACGGCGGCGCAGTTCAACCAGACACTGCATACCCGCCGGGCCGTTACCAACAATGATGATCGGTTGCGCTGCCTCGGCATCGGGCACCCGGGGTTGCGGCTGATAACGTCGTGCTTCCACCTGAAACCTCCTCTCCTGAGGGTCTGCCAGGGAAGGGGATGCTTAGAACTTCAGCTCACCCCAGGCCCAGTACTTGCTGGTGTCAGACTTGAAATCATCGGCGCTGTAGTCGGCATACTTCAGACCCACCACATAGTTCTTGCCGATCGGGCGTGCCACCAGCAGGTTGGTTTCCGTACCGTAGTCAGTGCTGCCTTCGTTGGACTTGTAGTCGTGGAACACAGCCAGCAATTTGAAGCCGCCCGCTTTGCCTCCCACGGACACGAAGGTGTCTTCCAGACCATCGGCCGGCGTCACCAAGAACTGGTCCGCCCAACCGTTGAAAGCGTGTTTGGTCGCCAGCGGCGTCTGGAAGGCAACAGTACCGTCATCTGAACCAAGCACTTCCTGTGCCACTTTCACCGTCACACCGGCAACCTCAGCGCCCAGCTCTGCGAAGTAGTATTCGGTATCACCGGCTTCCACTTCCTGCTGTGCCCCTTCCAGAGTCACCAGCAGTTTCAGCGCATCCAGATCGAAGGCACCGGAATAGCGCAGGCCGTAGGTATCGTTGTCGGAATCGTCAACGTTGTCGGTTTCCAGCAGGTAAGCGTAGGCCGTCAGGGCACCACCGGGTGCGCCCGTCCAGCTGGCATTAAAGAGGTTGTTGGTCACGTTGGCATCGAAGCCAGGAGTAATCCCATTCACCTGGGTGAGGTAGGCTGCAGACAGTTTGAAATCACCAACGCCATAATCCAGCTTGGTGCCGTCAAACGTCTGCTCATCCTGACGCCAGCCCACGTTGCCCACAAACCGGGCATTGTCATAGATAATGCGCTGACGACCGTAAGTGGCCACGAGCCCTTCGAGCGCATCGCTACCGGTATAGCTGATCGCAGCACGGTTCAGCTCAGTCACTTCCGGATCAGCAATGACCGGATAACCGGGCTGTTCCGGCGCATAGTTATCTACCTGACCAACGATGCGAGTATCTTCAAACTCCCCCATCACATCGAAGCCATAAAGTTTGGCGCTCTGATACCCAAGACGCGTGCGCAGTGTCAGCGCCTGGCCTTCATCATCTACACCATCGATATCCACTTCTTCATAACGCAGACGCATATTCACCAGCGGCGTACCGCCTTTCAGTGCGGTAATGAACGCATCATCTTCGGCGTGAGCCGTCCCGGTAAAACCCAGCGTGGAAAGAATTACGCCGGCAGCAATGGCAGAATGTTTCATCATCGTTTCCTCAACACTTCCCAAAATTAAAATCGGTTTATTCGTGAATTCAGGACGCACCTTTCCCGTTCCCGCTTTTCGGTGCGCGAAAAAGCAGGCGGTTTAATCTGTAAAAAAATCTGTTGAATCAGGCCCGCTTACGATCCGCTTCCGCTTTCGGGCTTTCACGCTTTGGCAGTGGTTCCACCTTGCGCTGTTTCTCGTACAGGAACTGCAGCACCTGCTGACGACAGCGCACAAAGGTCGGATCGTCTGCCAGCGCCAGGCGATCACGCGGACGAGGCAGCTTCACCTCAAGGATTTCACCAATGGTCGCGGACGGGCCGTTGGTCATCATCACGATGCGGTCGGACAACAGCACCGCCTCATCCACATCGTGGGTAATCATGATCACCGTGGTACCCAGCTGGGCATGAATTTCCATCAGGGAATCCTGAAGGTGGGCGCGAGTCAGTGCATCCAGCGCACCGAACGGCTCATCCATCAACAACACCTGCGGCTGCATGGCCAATGCACGGGCAATACCCACACGCTGTTTCATGCCGCCGGAAATTTCATCCGGCTTCTTGTGCATGGCATGAGCCATGTGCACCAGCTCCAGGTTGTGTTCTACCCAGTCGCGAATCTCGGCTTTGCTTTTGGTCTTCTTGAAGACCTGCTTCACCGCCAGTTCCACGTTTTCAAAAGACGTTAGCCAGGGCAGCAGCGAATGGTTCTGGAACACCACTGCTCGTTCCGGGCCCGGTTCAGTCACTTCGTGCTTGTCCAGAATCACCCCACCATCAGTGGCTTGAAGCAGACCGGCAACGATGTTCAGTACCGTGGATTTACCGCAACCGGAGTGACCGATCAGCGAGACAAATTCACCGGAATCGATTTTCAGATTCACATCTTTCAGCGCTTCGAAAGTGCCTTTCGGGGTGTCGAACTTCATGCCGACGTTGGAGAGTTCCAGTAATGCTTTCATGTCATTTCTCCTTTTCTTAGCGCTGTACGGAGGATTTGTCCCAGACCAGAGCGCGCTGCAGCATCAGCATCAGGCGGTCCAGCAGGAAACCAATCAAACCAATCACGATCACCGCGACCATGATGCGGCCCAGGGACTGGGAACTGCCGTTCTGGAATTCATCCCAGACGAACTTCCCAAGACCCGGGTTCTGCGCCAGCATTTCTGCCGCGATCAGCACCATCCAGGCAATACCCAGACTCAGACGCAGACCGGTAAACATCATCGGCAGCGCTGAAGGCAGTACGATCTTGCGCACATGGCTCAGTGCATTGAGACGCAGCACACGAGACACGTTGGTCAGATCCTGGCTGACAGAAGTCACACCCACGGAGGTATTCATGAGCGTCGGCCACAGGCAGCACAGTGACACGGTGAACATGGAGGTCAGAAAGGACTTGGCCACCAGCGGATCGTCGGTCACGTACACCGCACTCACCACCATGGTTACCAGCGGCAACCAGGCCAGCGGCGATACCGGCTTGAACAGCTGAATCAGCGGATTCATGGCGGCGTGTGCGGTGCTGCTCAGGCCGATCACAATCCCGAGAGGAATGGCAATCATGGACGCCAGCAGGAAGCCGCTCATGACCGTGATCAGGCTGGTGCCGATCTGGTCAAAGAACGTCGGCGCACCAGTGTATTCCCGGTAAACCGGCTCCCACTCCGGCTGCTGTTGCAGCCGGGAAGCAATGTACTTCTCCTGGCGTTCATGAAACGCCGCTTCCTTGGCGCGGGATGCCTGATGTTCATCGATCAGAGAACCCGCCTGCTCCCAGACATCCACCGGTCCCGGGAACTGACCCAGAGAGGTATCGATTCGCTGGGCCGCCAGCTGCCAAAGCAGCAGGAAGATCGCCATGCCCATTACCGGCCAGATCAATTGGCGCAGCAAGGCTTGCCACTGCTCACCCGACATCTTGCCGGTGGCCAGGGCGCGGTAGGGTTCCATCCAGGTTGGGAATGTCAGCGTCACCATGATTGCTTCTCCTCGCTCGACGTCAGCGTCTTACAGCGTATCGCCGTCTTTCAGACCAATCGGGAACTTCGCCAGGTATTCGTTAGGCTTGCGACCGTCATAGGTAATGTTGTCGATGAAGCCTTTCTGCGGCGGCTTGTAACCGGTTTCGGTCGCGAAATCCGGGAACTCGTCAGCACCGATCTTGCCTTCTGCGATCAAGGCTTTGGCGGCCACCGCATAGATGTCCGGGCGGTATACTTTCTTGGCGATATCCATGTACCAGCTATCCGGCTTGGTATCGCTGATCTGGCCCCAGCGGCGCATCTGGGTCAGGTACCAGATGGCATCGGAGTAGTAGGGATAGGTCGCGTTGTAACGGAAGAACACGTTGAAATCCGGCACCTCACGCACGTCACCTTTTTCGTACTCGAAGGTGCCGGTCATGGAGTTGGCGATCACATCGTAGTCCGCACCCACATAGTTGGGCTGAGACAGGATCTTCACTGCTTCCGGACGGTTGGCGTTGTTGTTCTCATCCAGCCACTTGGCCGCACGGATCATCGCCTTCACCACACGAACATGGGTATTGGGGTACTTGTCGGCCCAGCCCTTGCTCACGCCGAACACTTTTTCCGGGTTGTTTCTCCAGATTTCGTAGTCGGTAATCACCGGCACCCCGATGCCCTTGAACACCGCCTGCTGGTTCCAGGGCTCACCCACGCAGTAGCCATAAATGGTGCCCGCTTCCAGCGTGGCCGGCATTTGCGGCGGCGGCGTCACGGACAGCAGTACGTCAGCCTGTAGCTGGCCACTGGTATCGCCCTTGTGCGGTGCGTAGTAACCCGGATTCAGGCCACCGGCGGCCAGCCAGTAGCGCAGCTCGTAGTTATGCGTGGATACCGGGAACACCATGCCCATGTTGAACGGCTTGCCTTCCGCCTTGTATTTCTCCACCACCGGCTTCAGGGCATCCGCCTTGATCGGGTGCACCGGCTTGCCGTTTTCGCTGGGAATGTTTTTCTTCATTTCTTCCCACACCGCGTTGGAAACGGTAATACCGTTACCGTTTAGGTCCATACTGAACGCGGTAATGATGTGGGCTTCGGTGCCGTAACCGATGGTGGCCCCCAACGGCTGGCCTGCCAGCATGTGTGCGCCATCCAGCTGGCCGTCGATCACACGGTCCAGCAACACTTTCCAGTTCGCCTGGGCTTCCAGAGTCACAAACAGACCCTCTTCTTCGAAGAACCCCTTCTCGTAAGCCACAGCGAGCGGTGCCATATCCGTCAGCTTGATAAAGCCAAACTTGAGGTCAGCCTTTTCCGGCCAGCCCACTGAATCGTCCGCCATGGCGCTGGCCGAGAGCCCTACGGTCAGAGCAGTAATTGCTGTGCGAATAAACTTTTTCATCAGTCTTCCCTCATTTGCCTGCTATCCCGCAGGCATAAAAAAAGCGCTCAGGGAACCCGGTCATCGTTGACCGGTTTCCTTGAGCGCCTTTGCTCGAATCTTGTCGTGATCGCCATTGATCACGAAGACAAATTTTGGTCACAGCGTTGTTGCTGCGATGTCATGACTAAGGCAAATGCTGTGCCAAGTTTGAAAATTCAATATTTTCAGCAGGTTAAGGTTTCACCTGATCGTCACACACAAAAGGAGCGCCCATAAATTGCCCAAGCGGCACTGTTCTGAATCATTAGCGCATCCCCAAAATGCATCACCCACTTGCCACAATGCCGACCACAACCCGGAAAGCCCCCTTTTTGCGCCAGCATGGTGAAAAAAGGCCGCACCGCATGCGACCAATGGCGAATTATCACCAGCGGAAATGTTGAACATCATTCGAAATGAGCAGAGCAAACGCCAATGACCTGTTAGGCTTCCTGCCAACCTTCACGCCCCCCTCTGAAAAAGTGAGTGATCATGGCAGCAACCGATAAAGACGCCTTGCGCATTGCACTGGCCGGCACCTTCAGCCTGGTCATCGCGTTGGGCATCGGCCGCTTCCTGTTCACTCCAGCCCTGCCGGACATGATTGCCGACACCAACCTCACCGCGGTCACCGGTGGCTATCTGGCGGCAGTGAATTACGGCGGGTATTTACTCGGTGCCATCCTGGCCATGGCCGTGCCAGCCCACAGAGCACGCACCGCATTCTGGTCGGCGTTATGGGTGAGCGTGATTACCAGCCTGTTGATGGGGCTGAGCCATACCTTCACACCCTGGGCGATCAACCGCTTTCTGGCGGGCATCGCCAGCGCCATCATCATGGTCAACGGTTCTGCTCTGGTGCTGGGAGCCCTGCCCAATCACTTGCGGGCACGGCTGGGCAACATTCATTACGCGGGCATCGGTCTGGGCATCAGTATTGCCGCCCTGACGGTAGCGCTGGTGGAGCAGCTTGAAGGTAGCTTCCCTGTCATGTGGTTTGCCTGCGGGTTGCTGGCACTGGCCCTGATGGCAATGCTGCGGGTGATCCCCGCCCTGCCCCACGCCCGCGAACAGGCGCACAGCCGCATTCCGCTCAATCGCAGGGCACTGGGTTTCCTCATTGCCAGCTATACGCTGGCCGGCTTTGGCTATATCACCAGCACCACCTACCTGCCCGTGATTGCCAGACAACAACTGCCCGCGCTGGATAACGCCGCTTTTTATACCTGGCTGGCCGTAGGCCTCGCGGCAGTACCCGCCAACCTGCTGTGGGGCAAACTCGCCAACCGGGCCGGCGAACGTAATGCACTGATGATGGCGCTAGTAGTACAAGCCCTTGGGGTAAGCGCACCCGCCTGGCTACCAGGGCTCACTGGTCTGGTCACCAGTGGTCTGCTGGTGGGTGCCACATTCACCGCAGTCGTTGCGCTCAGCATGTATTGTGGCCGACAACTGGCCCCCCACGCCGCCAGCATGGCATTGGGCGCACTCACCGCCTGTTATGGCGTTGGGCAGATCCTCGGGCCTGTGGTCACAGCGAACTTGCTGGAAAGCAGCGGCAGCTTTGCACCGGGTTTGCTAGGGGCGGCAGCGGCGCTGGTTGGTGCAGCTGTCTTGCTTCTGCCATTGAGTCAGGAGCGCTTCTAGGGCTGCCCCTCCGTCAAGAAGCTATCCACAGATACCGCTCTGCACCTGCCCGATCTTCCTCAATGAAAGATCGCTCTGAACATGAAGATTCATTACGTTTCCTGAATAATGAACATCAAACTTGAAGGGAAAGGGCGGATGCTCGCCATCCGTATGAGGGGGGATAATGAAGAATCTAATCGGCTTGGTAGTGGGCATCGCCATTATCTACCTTGGTGTTACCTACATTCAGGCCCGTGATCCAAAAACGTTCATTGAAGGGTATAAGGACTGCTCCGATCCTGGCTGTATTGCCATTATTCTTCGGGCTTGGCAGGCCGACGAAGTCTATACCTCTGTCATTTCAGACGAGGACAGAGTGAACAGCAAAGGGAAAGCGCTGAATAACCTGACAGGCTTCCTGATCCAGGATCGCGCCAATTTCCACCGCTTTGACAAGATCGATGAAGATGATGACCCTGATGAGATCTTCACCACGCCGGAAGCTCGCTCCCGGATGCCAGCAATGATCAATGCCGGTTATCTGGACCCCGATGTTGAAAGTAAATCGCGGACAAAAAACCGTACTGTCGGCGTACGGGTCTTTGTCTTCGGTGATCAGATCGTCGCCACTGAAGACCGTAGTTTTGAAGCCAAAAAACGCAAAGAGATAATTTATGCGGCCTTGAAAGCGGTAAACGAAGAACGCAGAAAAGAACGGGAAGCACGATCCACAACCCCCTCTACAGATAGAGAGACACAGGCGAACCGCTCCACAGCGCAGCCCACACCCACACAATCCATTACGCTCATTTCTTCCTCACCAAGAGACTTCCACTACCGCCATAGCTACAACGGTGAAATCGTCGGGGTTAGCAGCGACTATCGCAAAGTGATCAAAATCGTCCCCGGCCAGGGCCATGCGGTGCTGTATAAGGAAACACGGGCCGACTACAGGCTCAAGAATGCGGTACTACTCGCCAGTGGCAGCGTGCTGGTTTCGGTAGAGATCGCTGGCTGTAGCACCTGCCATGGCCTGCTCAAACTGGATGGTAACCATCCCACATGGATCCAGAAAGGCCCCTCGCCGAACCCGAAAGGCGTTTTCGAAAAGCAGCATGCAGACAATCAGTCTATTCAACGGTTGGCTCCATCGGGGGACGGTTCAGCACTGATCAAATACACAAGACACGCAGCACCAAACAGCCATCAAAGCCAAACCACACGACATATTGATCTGATTCACCATAGCGGAGATATCATCAAGCTGTTTAAAAACAGGAGTCTGGACCTGGGGGTTGAGGGGGATATTCTGGTGTCAAAAAGTGGCGGCCGGGCTCATTCTCACTGGGTTGTGCAAGGCAGAAAGGCCGTTCACTTCTACGATGACCAAAGAGGCAACCAGCTTTATCGGCCGGAATTCCACGCCGGCTCGGTACTGTATACCAATGAGAGCGGCGAACTGGTTTTCTTTGACGGCCAACGTAATCACCAACTTGGCCTCGCCAAGAGCTTTAGGGAAAAAGCGCTTGATCCTACTGGGAAATCCGTTGCCCTCGTCAGAACCATTAGCAACCAGACACCGGGTAGCGAGTGCTCACGGGTTTGCTATCTGATCGAACGCTACAGTAACGGGCAGAACCAGATAGTGGCTCAGGAAAACACGAGCATGAATGGTTTCCTGATCGCCAACGGCAATATCTATTACTCCATGAACAGAGGCATCACCGGTTATCAAGGTAACAAAAAGGACTATTTCAAAGGCTACCCTGCTTTACCTGACATCCCCCTGAAGAATGGTCAAATTATTCTGGAGCGAGAACAAGGAGTGTACCCCAAACCGGTAGGCTTCTGATCCAGGCATCAGGTCCTGACCCTCCTCGTCTTTGGCTGACAACTTCCCGCATTACCGTAATCGTGACACGGGAAGCTTGTCAGCCATCGCCCGCTTTTGCATCAGGCGGGCCAGACTCTCCATGAAAAACCGCACGAAATAACGCTATAACATCTCTACAAAGCCATTCCTGGCAGCAACCCTGCCCAACCACGCCTGTATCGCAGGGTACCCACCAAGATCAAAACCTCCCTCATGCGCAACATGGGTATAGGCATACAGTGAGATATCTGCCGTCGTCATCTTATTACCCGTCAGATAGTCACTGCGCTGGAGCTGGCCTTCCATGACTTTCAGAGCCTTGTGTCCCCCAGCCTGTTTGGCGGCATACTCCTCAGCCCGTTCAGACGGCAGCCCTAGGTACTTGTTGATAAAGCGGGCCACCGCGATATAGGGCTCGTGGCTATATTGCTCAAAGAACTGCCACTGCTGGATTCTGGCCTGCGACAACGCATCGGAAGGGTAAAGGGAAGATCCCGAGGCCAGGTAATTGATAATGGCATTCGACTCAGCCAGATAACCCTCATCGCCGAGGTCCAGTAAAGGGATCTTGCCATTGGGATTACAGGACAAAAATTGCTCTGTGCGAGTCTCTCCAGAAAGAATATCCACATCCACCCACTCATATTCCAACTCAAGCAAGTGGCAAACCAGCTTCACCTTGTAGCAATTGCCCGATTGGCTATCACCATAGATCTTCATGCCATGTCCTTTGCGTAAGAGAAAACTATACCCGGCGAGCGCCAGCGATGTCGTAAGCCGTAAACTGTCTCTCCAGCAACCCATGCGCTCTTGCAGCCTCGCGCCACGGCACGATATGCGGAGCAACCAGATGGGCGTCCAGAGATCCGTGATCCGGCCACAGCTCCGAAAAACGAATCAATCCCGGCTCAGCCAGATCCTCCGCCACATCATAGGCAAGACAGCCATCGTTGGCGCGGGTAGCCCGCACGAATTCGGCCAGATAAGGGCGGATAGCAAGCATAGATTCCGGCGGGAAACGGAGAAAACCGAAAACAGCGACTTTTTCTTCCATGAACAGGTTCTCAGTGATATTGCTGACGTTATAGCCATAAAAAATTGAGCTGAAGTGCCGCAGTCACCTGGCACACTAATAGTCAGTTTTGATTTTTTTAAGCAACATAAAGTTGTATACCGTCATAGAAGCCCAATATCCAATACAAAGAAAACCAAACCACATTAAAAAACTGGATCCTGAAAAGTACAGGCTATATCCCACGAAGAGCCCGCCCATGAGCAGCACAAACAAGTTGCTCATCAATAAAGATTGGGGAGTGTTCGAATAGGCATTCTTGTTGTTCTCTATCAGTGAATGCAAGAACTCAACATCTTGTTCGTGTAAACCCTTGCATGCGATACCAACACCCGTATCCGCTGCGCATTCTTTACATAGCCCCTTATAACAGTGCTTACACTGCCCCACCGAATCACTTTCGTGATGATTAAAACATTTCATTTCCCACTCTCCTTTCTCAATCAAGCCGCCAACTGATTCAGGAAACCTGACCGGGGCAGCGGACTGCATCCCGTTGACGGAGCTTTCTAGAGCATCTTCTTATAGATAGATACGGCCTCACCGTTATATTGCACTAATTCCACGAACTCCCATCCCTCACGAATAAGCAACGTATTTGCCGTGCTTGTGCCAGAGTAAATAACGTTGAACCCCCTATTACGGGCAAGCTCTTCGAGTGCAAATAGCATATGCGCCCCGATACCCTGGCTCCTGTATTGTGGCACAACCATGGCCCCACCAACCCATGGGGTGAGATGTTTGTGCGTCGTGACGCACTCCGACTTGAGCACGGCAATACCGCACGGCTCAGCATTCACGAAGGCAACCAGCCCAACGGGCAGTTGATCCCGGCTTGAGTAAGTAGAGAAATCATCGTGGGCATTACCTGGGCCACCCGCCCCATAGTAGTCGGGCCACTCTGTTTCAAAGAGATGCTCCAAAGTGGGTAGAACCTCTGGATAATCCGCAAGATAGGCAATACATGGTGTTATGGGCATGGTTTAGACCTACGCCTGACTCAGCTGCCGAAGGGGTCGAATGCTCAGCCTTGTTCAGTGCTTTTCTAAATTGGGGTCATGCACGGTGCAAGACCTGACCCCGAATCGCACACTGGTCTATACCGTTATTCTGGGACTGATCCTCACTGCCTTCTTTGATCTGTCACGAATTGCAGCACTGGGTATCGTGTTTTACCTGATTATGGATATTGCCATTCACTGGGGTGTACTGCGCCATCTACGCATAGACATCAACGCTAACAGCTGGGTGCCAGCGATAGCCATCTTTCTGGATCTTTTAGCGCTGGGCGGCTTTGTCTGGGTAAAGCTGAATACGGATCCGTTCGTCATTGGCGTGGCTGTGGCCACCATGATTGCGATTGCAGTTTCCGAGCAGATTTTTCTCAAAAAATCGCCGAAATCCGCGCAAGCGAATCAAGAAGAGAGTCACGCGCATCATCACCATTAACTCGGATCTGGAAGAGAGGCTATGGCTATGATGGGAGACCACATTTTCGGGAACACAATGTGGTCAGGCCACTGGCTGTGGTTGCTGGTGATTGCCATTGCTGTCGTCATTCCGGCTTGGCGTATTTGCCAGCGCATGGGGTATCCGGGGTGGACAGGAGCGCTGATACTGATCCCCACCGTTAACCTAGCTATACTGTATTTCCTTGCATTTTCTGAGTGGCCCGCCGACAACGCAGAAGATCGCAAAAAGGGTAAGCGGATTAAATGGTTGATCTTACCTTTGCATGAGAGTGAGACAGACCGGCATCTCATCGGATTATCTGGTTGATGCTTCACCTACTGCTGGTGCATGTTTCCTTCGCTAATTCCAGCAAGAACCCCACACGCCTCAACTTCCCGGTCATCGTTGCAACTCGCTCTCAGTGAAACGAGTTGTTTCTCAAGCGCTTGCAGAGCGGTTATCTGCGACCGCACATGAGAGATGTGATCATCGAGCAAGGCGTTGACGGCGGTACAAGGCTGATGAGGGTCGTCCTGATAGCTCTGTAGTTCGTGAATCTCAGCCAGTGACAGGCCCAGGATTCTGCAGCGACGGATGAAGGCCAGCCCCTCACCATGCTTCTCGGTATAGACACGGTAACCGTTGTCCTGCCGATCAGGCGGCGGCAACAAGCCCTGCTGTTCATAGAAGCGGATCGTCTGTGTTTCGACCCCTACCAACTGCGCCAACTGACCAATGCGCATCAGCCTCCTCCCCAACGGATTCTTTACTCTATTGACCTTATAGTAGCTTTATAGTTTTAAATGGTACCACAACATTGTTCAAGTGGAGTCGTATCATGAGCAAATCCTGTGGTGGCGCCTGTGGCGGTGATGCAACGTCCGCAGCGGATACCGATATACAGGCCTCCTCCGAGGCGCCAGGGAGATGGGTCAGTGTTTATGCCGTGCCGAAGATGGACTGTCCATCAGAAGAACGAATGATTCGCCTAGCCCTGAACGGCTTTGAGGAGATTCGGGCGCTGTCCTTCGACTTGTCGAACCGCCGGCTGAAGGTCGTGCATGACGGCGAGGTCGAGCCCGTCACCTCGAAACTGAAGACCTTGGGGCTAGGCGCCTCGCTTCAGGAAACCGTCGCTGCAAATCCGGAGACCATCAAGGCCGCCGAGTTTTCGGCAGCTTCTGCTAAGCAAGAATCCGGGACCCTGCGCTGGTTGCTCGGCATCAATGCACTTCTGTTCGTGGTGGAAATGACTGCCGGTCTGATCGCCCAGTCCACCGGCCTGATTGGAGAATCCCTGGACAATTTTGCCGATGCGGCGGTGTACGGGCTTGCCCTTTATGCGGTTGGACATAGCGTGAAAATGCAGGTACGTGCCGCGCATCTTGCTGGTGTACTGCAACTGATTTTGGCTGTGGGCGTGCTCGTAGAGGTGGTGAGACGCTTTGTATTCGGTAGTGAGCCTGAATCGCTGGTGATGATGGCTATCGCATTCGTCGCATTGATTGCCAATACCAGTTGTCTGCTGCTCATATCCAAACATCGGGAAGGCGGGGCGCACATGAAGGCAAGCTGGATATTCTCGGCCAACGACGTGGTGATCAACCTGGGGGTCATCACCGCCGGCGCCCTGGTCGCGTGGACCGGTTCCAATTATCCGGATCTGATTATCGGCACCATCGCGGGGGGCATTGTACTTAACGGTGCCAGACGCATTTTGGCGTTGAAGGGTTAAATAATGCTCATTATTGGCAAAAAGCTCTCGCCGTATGCCCTATTGTCCATATCGGGCCTGCTGGCAGCGTCTGATCAGGCTGTAAAGTGGCTGGTGCAGCAATCAATGGCCTATGGCGAGTATGTTTCGGTGACCCCGTTCTTTAACTGGGTGCACCTATGGAACACCGGTGCCGCATTCAGTCTTTTTGCGAATGGTGGAGGCTGGCAGCGCTACTTTTTTATCGGAATCGCGGTAGTGGTCTCGATTTTTCTGATCAAGCTGATCCTTGAAAATCGTCATAAAGGAGAAGCCATCGCTTACAGTCTTATCCTCGGTGGCGCCATGGGCAACCTGATTGACCGGGTCTTTCGCGGCTATGTTGTGGATTCCTTTGATTTCTATTGGCGAGACTGGCATTGGCCGGCCTTCAACCTGGCTGATATTGCAATTGTCCTCGGTGCCTTACTTTTCGTTTCCAGCAGCTTGTTGGGTAAAAAAGCAAACACCAATGCCGAGCCGGATGGATCTGACTGACACCTACGCCTATACAACACCATGACCGAACTTCCCGACAACATCCTTCACCTGCCGCAATACCAAGTACTGGGCTGCAAATCAACCGACGACGAAATGCACTTCCAGGTGGACGTGCCCGATCCCATCGCCTGCGAGGAATGCGGCGTGCAGGGTGAGTTCGTACGGTTCGGCAAGCGTGACGTTCCCTATCGTGATCTGCCCATCCACGGCAAGCGGGTCACTCTCTGGGTGGTCCGCCGCCGATACACCTGCCGGGCCTGCAAGACAACATTCAGGCCCCAGCTACCGGAGATGGTGGACGGATTCCGTATGACACTGCGGCTGCATGAGTACGTGGAGAAGGAATCCTTCAACCCCCCCTACACCTTTGTGGCGACACAGACCGGCCTGGACGAGAAGACGGTGCGCGACATCTTCAACGCCCGCGCCGAGTTCCTGGGGCGCTGGCACCGCTTCGAGACGCCCCTCATCCTGGGCATTGACGAGCTATACCTGAACAAGCGCTACCGCTGCATTCTGACCAACATTGAGGAGCGAACCCTGCTCGACCTGCTGGCCACCCGCCGCCAGGACGTGGTGACCAACTACCTGATGAAGCTGAAAGACCGGCAGAAGGTCGAGATCGTCAGCATGGACATGTGGAACCCCTACCGGGCAGCGGTCAAGGCTGTGCTGCCCCAGGCCCGTATCGTGGTCGATAAGTTCCATGTGGTGCGCATGGCCAACGATGCCCTAGAGAGAGTGCGCAAGGGCCTCAGAAAGGAGCTGAAACCGTCCCAGAGCCGGACTCTCAAGGGAGACCGGAAAATCCTGCTGAAACGCGCTCACGAAGTCTCAGACCGGGAGCGCCTCATCATGGAGACCTGGACAGGCGCGTTCCCGCAACTGCTGGCCGCCTACGAGCACAAGGAGCGCTTCTACGGCATCTGGGACGCCACCACACGGCTCCAGGCAGAAGCCGCCCTGGACGAGTGGATAGCCACCATCCCGAAGGGCCAAAAGGAAGTCTGGAGCGATCTGGTCAGGGCAGTGGGAAACTGGCGCGAAGAGACCATGACCTACTTCGAGACGGACATGCCCGTCACCAACGCTTACACGGAGTCCATCAACCGACTGGCCAAGGACAAGAACCGTGAAGGGCGCGGTTACTCCTTCGAGGTGATGCGGGCCCGGATGCTCTACACCACGAAGCACAAGAAGAAGGCACCGACTGCGAAGGTCTCTCCTTTCTACAAGAAAACCATCGGTTACGGACTGCCGGACTTCGCAGAGGAACTCAACTACGGAGTCGATCTATCAACCATCTGAGGGTGGTATCAGATTGATGGGGTGAAGGTGCCCCATCAACCATTAAATCCGTATACCCCGCAAAAACTGAGCTCCAGCGCGCTCAAGAGGGATGATTAATAAACATGCGCAGATCTATCCGGGACCGAATCGTGGACTTGCGCGGTTTTTGTTGACCTATGGGTAGCCCCTTGGTTTATTCTTTCTGCAACTTACAATAATGCGTGACCCCATGCCCAAGGTGCGGCTTCTACTGACATTGCTGCTGATTTTCGTCATTCCCGTGCAGGGGATGACGGCGGTTGTGTTGTTAAAGCAGCCTTGCCCCATGGAACATCAAGACATGGAAAGCAGCACCAAGGGGCCCTGTTGTCAGGATGACGACAGCATCGCAAATCAACCTGATTGCAAGCCAGGCCAAGAGTGCCATATATCGCAGATGTCGGTGAATGGTGCCCCTTTGACTGCTACTCATGATTCTCCCGACGCAGCCCCCATTCCACTTGTGAAAGCGGATATTCCGCCTCGTCTTCTTTCCTCTATCTGGCGCCCCCCGCTGCCCCCCCTCCAGTAACCGACACGTTCTATTGCGCGTTACACGCGTGATTACCTGTACTGGAGAAAACCATGTTCCATCTATTCCGAACTGCCGCCTTGCGGCGGCAGTTACTGATTTCGCTCCTGCTCGGCTACGCCACGCTCGGTCGCGCCGAGCAGGGCCTAACCTTTGATCAGGCTCTTCAGGCCGCCTTGCAGAATTCTGCAGAAATCAGAGCCATGTCTTCCCGTGTCGAATCTGCCCGTGAGGGACAGATCCCGGCCGCAGCCCTACCTGACCCCACCCTGGTTCTTGGTCTGGACAATGTGCCGATTGAGGGCGATGACCGTTACAGCCTGTCCAGTGAACGCATGACCATGCAGCGTATTGGGCTGACTCAGCGCTTTCCAAATCAGGGTAAGCGTCAAGCCCGGGCCGAGGCAGCCGAACATCAGGTTGAACTTGCCCAGGCTCAAGCGGAAAGCACCCGTTTGTATGTGCAGAGACAGACAGCCATTGCCTGGATTAAACGGCACACCCTCGCCAAGCAGCTCTCACTGTTAGATGAACGCCTAAAGGAGAACCGGCTATTTGATCAGGCCGTGCAGGCAGGCCTTTCATCCGGTCAAGGCAAGGCGATGGACAGCATTGCCCCGCGCCGAGAGGCCGCAGAGTTACTTGAGCGCCAAGATGCGTTGCTGGCACAGCAGCAGCAGGCACAAGCGCAACTGGTACGTTGGCTGGGCGAACCGGGACGCCAGCCTCTAGCTGGTGATGCCCCGGACTTTTCTATTGATGGTGATCAGCTATTGCACAGCCTGCAGCAGCACCCGGAACTGGCGGTGATAGAGCGAGAGGCTGCCGTGGCGGGCGCTGCCGCTCAGGAGGCTCGAGCAGCCAAAAAACCGGACTGGTCGCTCACCTTAGCCTACCTCAATCGTGAAGATTTCAGCGACATGGCCACACTACAGGTGAACATGGACCTGCCGCTATTCGGGAAATCACGGCAAGGGCCTCGCATTGCCGCCGCTGAAGCCAAACAGATGGCTCTGGAAGCACAAGCAGACGCCGTGCGTCGCGAACATAAAGCCATGCTGGAGTCCGAACTCGCGGATTACCAGCGCCTATCGAGCACCCTCAAACGCCAGCGCACCGTACTGGTACCGCTTGCAGAAGAAAAGATCGCGCTGGCTACTGCCGCCTGGCGCGGTGGTGACAGCAGCTTAGCGGATCTGGTTCAGGCCCGCGCTGAATGGCTCGAGGCTCGCCTCACTGAAATCTCACTGGCCGGCCAGCGCTATGAAAAAGCTGCCGCTCTGCATTTTACCTACGAACACCACGATCCGGTGGGCGAGGACAACGATTATGAACATTAAACGCTATTTCTTTCTGCCACTCGCTGGCCTGCTGCTGTTACTAGTAGGCCTTTTTCTTGGCTGGAAAATCAGCACGAACAGTGGCGCTCAACAGGGTGCCATGAAAATGGAAACCGGCTCCGCCCCTTCCAACAAGAAGAAGGTGTTGTACTGGTATGATCCCATGTACCCCCAGCAGCATTTCGAGGAACCCGGGCCATCCCCCTTCATGGACATGGACCTAGTGCCACGCTATGCCGATAGCGGTACTGATGGGAATCCTCTTTCGGCGGTGCGCATTGATCCAGCCATGGTGCAGAATCTGGGGATTCGCAGCGTCCCCGTCGTATCGACAACAACAAGCACATCACTACAGCTGTCGGGACTTATATCTTTCAACGACCGCACCCTGACACAGTTACAAAGTCCCTCTTCCGCCTTCATCGAGCAAGTCTGGCCTCTAACCAATGGCGACACAGTGAGCACGGGGCAGCCACTGGTCAGACTACGCGTGCCTGCCTGGACCGGTGCACAACATGAACTGTTAGCTGTTCTTGCCAGCGGTAATGATGATTTGGTCAACGCTGGCAAGCAACGGCTATTGTCCTTAGGCATGCCCGCCAGTCTGGTTAGCAAGATAGAACAGCAACGCGAGCCAGTAGAAACCTGGACGATAAACGCCCCACATGACGGAGTAATCAATAAGCTGAACGCCCGCCCCGGCATGACCCTGATGGCCGGGGAAACTGTGGCCACACTCCAGCCCCTGAAACCTGTATGGATTGAAGTGGCAGTACCGGAAAAGCAGCTAAGCCAGATCAATATCGGCGATCACATCACCGCTACTCTACCGGGCGCCACTCCGTCACAACGGGATGGCACAATCAGTGAAATTCTACCGCTGGTGGATCCAGTAAGCAGGACGGTGACCATGCGTGTGACTCTCCCCAACAGCCGGGGGGATTTACGCCCCGGCATGAGTACCCAAGTGCAGGTTCACGGCCAAACATCCGTAGCGCAACTGACTGTACCCAGCAATGCGTTACTGCGCACGGGGCAGCGAACCCTTGTGATGGTCGACGACGGTAACGGGCGATACCGACCCCAAGAAGTGCAAGAAGGAACCGATCTGGGTGAACAGACCCAGATCATGGCCGGCCTGAAGGTCGGTGAAAAGGTAGTGGTAAATGGCCAGTTCCTGCTTGATTCAGAAGCCAACCTGCAGGGCATTGAGGTACAACCTGTTCACGCTGAAACAGCCAACTCCCCAGCTGCTCAACACAATTTGCACTATGCCAAGGGAACCATAGTGGAACTTGCTGGTGGCAAGGTAAAACTACGTCACGGGCCCTTCGAAAGCCTGGGCATGCCCGGTATGACAATGCGTTTTTCGCTAGCCAATGATCAGGTAGCAGGGGGACTGCATGAAGGTGATCAGGTACGCATTAGCGTGAGCGATAGTGATAACGGCCTGGTGGTTGAATCCCTGGAAATACTGGAGGACACACCATGATTGCTGCACTGATTCGGTGGTCACTGGCGAACCGTTTTCTGGTTTTGCTAGCCACCCTTTTTATCGCCGCCTGGGGGCTGTGGTCCATTCGCCACACTCCGGTAGATGCCCTCCCCGACCTGTCCGATGTACAGGTAATTATCCGCACCAGCTACCCGGGGCAGGCACCGCAACTAGTAGAAAAACAGGTCACCTATCCACTTGCCACCACCATGCTGGCTGTGCCCGGAGCACGTACCGTACGTGGCTATTCGTTTTTCGGTGACAGCTACGTTTATGTGCTGTTCGAGGATGGTACCGACCTGTACTGGGCGCGATCCCGGGTGTTGGAATACCTCAATCAGGTGCAGTCACGCTTGCCTGATTCCGCGAAACCAGCACTAGGTCCGGACGCCACTGGTGTTGGCTGGATCTACCAGTACGCGCTGGTAGATCGCACTGGCCAGCATGGTCTTTCCGAGCTGACATCGCTGCAGGATTGGTTCCTTAAATACGAACTGCAAACCATACCGGATGTGGCAGAGGTAGCCACGATTGGTGGCATGGTGCGTGAGTATCAAGTGGTGCCGGACCCGGTTCGGATGGCCAGCCAAGGCATTACCCATCAGCAGTTGCGTCGTGCCATTCAACAAGCCAACCAAGAGACCGGCGGCGCGGTGCTCACCTTGGGTGAAGCTGAGTTCATGGTGCGAGCCAGTGGCTACCTGCAATCCCTTGAAGATTTTCGTCAGATTCCACTGAAGCTGGTCAACGGGGTGCCGGTATTGCTGGGCGATGTGGCCGAAGTGCGCACCGGGCCGGAAATGCGCCGTGGCATCTCCGAACTAAATGGTGAAGGTGAAGTGGTCGGTGGCGTGGTCATTCTACGCTCTGGAAAAAATGCCCGTGCAGTGCTCACCGCCGTCCATGACAAGCTTGAGAAGCTGCGCGCAAGCCTCCCAGAGGGCGTGGAGATCGTTACCACATATGACCGAAGCCAGCTAATTGATCGTGCTGTCTGGCATCTTGGCACCAAACTGGTGGAAGAGTTCATTGTCGTGGCGCTGGTGTGCCTACTGTTTCTTGGTCATCTTCGCTCGTCTCTGGTGGCGATCATCTCGCTACCATTGGGGATCCTGTGCGCCTTTATCGTCATGCGCTATCAGGGCATCAATGCCAACATAATGTCACTCGGCGGCATTGCCATTGCCATCGGGGCCATGGTCGATGCAGCGGTGGTGATGATTGAAAATGCCCACAAAAAAATCGAGGCTTGGCACCATGAAAACCCCGGTCAAACACTGACAGGAGAGACCCACTGGCGGGTGATCAGCCAAGCGTCCACGGAAGTAGGCCCAGCATTATTTTTCTCACTGCTGATTATCACGCTATCGTTCATCCCGGTGTTCACACTGGAAGCTCAGGAAGGCCGCTTGTTCGGTCCGCTGGCTTTTACCAAGACCTGGGCGATGGCTGCCGCCGCAGGCCTCTCGGTAACACTGGTGCCGTTGTTGATGGGGTACTGGATTCGTGGAAAGTTACCCAGCGAAAAGAACAATCCGATCAGCCGTGGTTTAATCCGGGTGTATCAACCCCTGCTGGAACGAGTTCTGATTCGGCCCAAAACCACTCTTGTTGTAGCTGTGCTAGTTTTTCTTACCACTGCCTGGCCACTGAGCCATCTTGGGGGCGAATTCCTGCCGCCGCTGGATGAAGGCGACCTGCTCTACATGCCCAGTGCCTTACCAGGGCTTTCATCGCAGAAAGCCGGCGAGTTGTTGCAGCAAACGGACCGCCTGATCAAGACACTTCCTGAAGTGGAGCAGGTGTTCGGCAAGGCAGGGCGCGCCCGCACTGCTACTGACCCGGCTCCTCTGACCATGTTTGAAACCACTATTCGTTTCAAACCCCGTGACCAATGGCGTGAAGGCATGACGCCGGAAAAACTAGTGGAAGAACTGGATCGCACCGTCAAGGTGCCAGGGTTGACCAACATCTGGATCCCGCCAATACGCAACCGCATAGACATGCTCGCCACTGGCATAAAGAGTCCTATCGGTATCAAGGTGGCGGGGGAGGATCTGGAGACGATTGATACTGTCAGTCGCGAGATCGAAAAAACCGCCAAGCAAGTACCAGGTGTGTCATCGGCACTGGCAGAACGCCTTACCGGAGGCCGCTATGTGGACATCGACATCCGCCGTGCAGTGGCTGCTCAGTACGGACTCAATATCGCCCAGGTGCAATCAGTAATCAGTGGTCTGGTCGGCGGTGAAAATATCGGCGAAACGGTCGAGGGCTTGGCGCGATACCCGATCAGCCTGCGTTACCCGAGGGAATGGCGCGATACGGTTCAACGACTGCGAAATCTGCCGCTGATCACCCCAAACGGCGCCCAAATTACCCTGGGTACCGTCGCGGATATTGCTATCAGCGACGGCCCACCCATGCTAAAAAGTGAAAATGGTCGCCTATCCGGATGGGTGTATATCGATGTACGCGGTCGAGATCTTGCCTCGGTAGTGGCGGACTTGCGTACGGCGGTACGCGATCAGGTGAACCTGCCGCCGGCAGTGAGTTTATCTTTTTCTGGTCAGTTTGAATTTCTGGAACGGGCCAACGCCCGCCTGAAGCTTGTAGTGCCGGCCACACTGATGATCATTTTCGTGCTGCTTTTCCTCACCTTTCGTCGTGCGGATGAAGCAATATTGATCATGGGCACCCTGCCTTTTGCGGCGACAGGGGGGATCTGGTTCCTGTACTTATTGGACTACAACCTGTCCGTGGCCACCGGGGTCGGATTCATCGCGCTGGCTGGTGTTGCCGCCGAATTCGGTGTGATCATGCTGCTCTACCTGAAGCAGGCTTGGCAGTTACGGCAGGATTCCGGCAACAGCGGCGATAGCCAGCTACTGGCAGCTATCCGCGAAGGAGCGGTGCAAAGGGTACGCCCCAAGGCCATGACCGTGGCCGTGATCATTGCCGGGCTGTTGCCGATTTTCTGGGGGGATGGCACCGGCAGTGAAATCATGAGCCGTATCGCTGCCCCCATGGTGGGAGGCATGGTAACCGCACCACTGCTATCGCTATTTGTGCTTCCCGCTACCTATCGCCTGATGCGACGTAATCGCGCAAGATGAAGGCGATAGCGGGCAGGCAACCACAGAACTAGCAATGACAACTGATCTCCTTCCTGGCGTCATTAACGGTGACGCCCGTTTCTGAGAAATCTTAGGCTATCGTTCCCGCAGCCTGCCACTACCGGAGCGATAGCCCAAATGCGCTAGGGATGATAACGCCAGGCACTATGATTGCTAGCCTGGCTGCGTCTTTTTACGCCATCGAAACTGCAACTCTGGTTTAAGCAGGAAAATCGATGTGGATTACTTCGTCAGCCCACCCTTCCGAGCTCCGAGCCACTGTGCGGATGTCACACTTTCTCAGATTCTGCCGGCAGCCCGTCCGGCGAGGACACGCACATATCATAGTGCGATGACATATCAGCAGATGCCGAGCCTCCCAGGTGGGGACCACCATCACCGCAAATCGTACCCCACCGAGCGGAGCGAATCGAAGACACCAATATGGCTGATATTAAAGCCTGCCAAGCCAGTACTGTGGACGTCGTCTGTCATGAGCGACAGCCAAAACTTGAAAACCGTCAGGTTTCTCTCGATAAACGATGGATAGCGGAAACCGATGAAGTTGGGCTCTGCGGATATCCGGCTTTAGCTGAACCTGCCAGATTTTCGGGGACTCGCCAATCAGATTGGCCAGTGCTTCAAACTCCTCTATCAAAGCCCTGCCTAATCCCGACACCTGTGACTCGTAATAACCCACTGATTCCAGAAATTCGGCTTCCGCTGCCGGGTGAAAGGAATAAGTCATTTGAGTAGGGAGCGGGCCTTACTCATCACATCTTCTGCGGGCACAGCCTGCACAGCACCACTGTCGAGTTCTTCAGCCCGGTGCCGGGCCTCTTGCAGCCAATCGGACCTGAGTTCTTCGCTTGACGGAGACTCCAGGCTCAATACCAGCCGCTGAACCAATTGGGCCCGCTCCTCTTTGGAAAGATGAAGCGCTTCGTCTTCAATTTTCTTGAGATTCATGGATGACATGTCTCGTTCTCGTGTCATCTGATTCTGGCACGGATTGGTTGCCTGTGCCACGGCCGGGGGAAGGATGGCTGTCCGGCGAGGACACGCACGCTTGTTTGGTGCGATGACCTGAAAGTGGATGCCAGGCCGGAAAAGTGGGAACCACGATCACCGCAGATTTCGCGCCTCAAGTGGCGTTATTCACTTCGCTCACCCCTTCGGGGCCGCACTCCGTGCGTTACTCCGCTGCGCTACGTTCCTACAGCAACCTTCTGCGTTTGCGCGAATAAAGTACGCCAATGCCATCCGCACCGCTCCTTCCCCGTTAGAGTGAGTCGAGGAACGGACCCCTGTGACGGCGTAGAGCAAAAAACCTGGCTGAGGGGAGCGAGTCTTTTTTGCGTCCGTCACAGGGCGAGTACCGGAGTGTGCCTGCGGAGCAGGCCGAACGGAGTCGGGGTGGCGAGGAGTCCAGAGGGGGAGCCAGTTCCCCCTTTGGGCCCGTCCGGCGAGGACACGCACCTATCATAGTGCTATGGCATATCAGCAGATGCCGAGCCACCCAGGTGGGAACCACCATCACCGCAAATCGCGCCTCACCGAGCAAAACGAATCAATGGCGTTCCCTACAGCCGCTTAGTGGCGGGTTTGTCTTCTGCGTTTGGCGTTTATCCTCAGACGCCCGGCGTAATATAAAACCGCACCACACCAATGATCTGATTGTCTTCCGTACGAACCTCAACCCGCCAACGCCCCTGCGAAGGGACCGGGATGTGGCGTTTGTGAGACCAGGTGCGGAAACCGGATTCACGACCGCCGTACACCTTGAGGGGAATACGGTCGACCTGCTCGCCATCATGAAACCAGTAGTGATACACCTGCTGGCCTAACCCCAGCGGAGCCTTGATGGCGGTGTAGGCATAGAGCCCTTCTTTCACTTCCTCACTGGTAAAGACTTCGCCGGTCACTAGCGGCTTGCGCTGGGCACGATTAAAGGACAGTGCCATGGCTCGCTCTTCCAGTGACAATGTCAGTGGTGGCACCAGCGGAGCCAGCCAGCGGGGAGACAATGCAATCACCACCGACACCGCCACAAGGCCCGCCCAGCGAAACCATTTTCGTGGGCCACCAAAACGCCAGAAACTGGGCAAGGCAAACAGCGCCGTTAGCCAGCCTGCCCAGGTCAGTGCCGTGTCGGTTTTCCAGTGAAACAGTAGCGGCAGTAACACCAGTAAGGCGACGAACAGCGCCCAGGCATGAAAGCCAAAGTAGAGCGCCCGATGCCGCGCCAGCCAGAAATAAATCGGATCGATGATGCTCATCAAGGCCGCGCTGATCACCAGCGTGGTGAAGAGAATGTATTCCGCCCCACCCGACCATTGCAGTAATACAAAAGGCAAACTGAAGAAGAACGCTTCCTGATGCACTGCCTGCAGCATCAACTTCAACAACCCTTGGGAAACCCCTTCCATTGCCGTGCCGGCAACCTTCTGCTGCCACAGGCCTTCGGTCAGCAACAGCAACCAGCTGAACACAAGAAACCCGGTAAGTACTGCCGCCAGCCACGGCTGTCGCTCCACCAGAAAGTAGCTGCCCAGGCCAAGCGCAAAGCTGACCACCGCCCACAGGTGACGAACGCGGTAAAGCGAATCTGACAGGGACTGCAGGGCCAGGGGCAAGGGTGTTCTCCGTTGGTGAGTGGCAATTTGATGATGCTGTGCAGGTGGGGTTCCTGCGACGACGGATATTTTAGGAGAATTAACAACTCCGTACAGGGCGCAGTTCCGTTCGAAGGGCTCGTACTTCCCTTCGTTTAGGTGTCGGGCAGTCCGCCGGGGGCATTGCTGAGTAACGAGTGACGAGAAGCGAGTTTCGAAAGGCAAAACCAGAAACCCTTGTTGCCCGGTTCGCTCTGGCAAGCTTGGCTCCTACAAAAGCGGAGAGGGATTTTATGGGCTGCAGAAACGAAAACGCCCCGCAGTGCGGGGCGTTTTCGAAATATGGCGGAGAGGGCGGGACTTTCTATATTTGTGGGTTAAGTGTTTGTTTTTCTTTATTTTCAATGGCTTAAAAGCCGGTTTGCTACAAATTCTTGATACAAAATGAGTCTCACCGCTGCTACAATTTGGCCAAACCCGGCTAAAAATTGAACAGTTATGGCAAGCGATAACCTCATCCTTAGGGGCGGTAACTGGTACGTTCGTCTCTCCGTCCCTGCTGACGTTCGCCCTGTACTGAATCGCAGGGAATACACTGCAAGTCTCAAAACAGGCTCGAAGCAAGAAGCACAACGTCTGAAATTGCCGTTTTTAAACGCATGGCGGGACGCAATAGCTGAGGCAAGGGGTTTGACCCCTGACATGGCAGAAAAACAGCGAGAGGGGGCATATTTGGCCTCTCAGGCTATTGAGACGTACTTAAATGAATCTGTGCGGCTCTCTGCACTCGGAAAGACGAAAGAAGCGAATGAGGCCAGTTTTGAGCTGGTGAAGGAGCTGGATTCATTCGGGCTGGACTATGAAGCTGTATTGCCGCTGGTGCAGAAATACCAAGGCGGTGATATTGCTGATTGGGTAGGTTTCCAGAAAGAGCTAATAGAGCTACTGCAAGGGCAGGTGGTGACAGCCATCAACCCTGTGAATCAACAGGAAGTCACCCAGATACTGAAAGACCCAAGCCACTACCGTTCCAAGTCCCCTATTACGATTACCCGCCTCAATGACTTTGAGGACTACCAACGCCGTAGGGGAGTGGTGGCCAAAACCGTAGATACGCAGTTAAGTAGACTCAAAAAGCTAAAAGCGTGGCTCGAAGAAAACCAGAGAGAGCTGAACCACGAAGGTGTTGAAACGTATCTTGATACGCTGGACTGCGCCACCAAAACGAAAAAGCAGCACTTGTTTGCTGGTAACAGCTTTTGGAAATGGGCGATTAAGAAAGACAAGACGTTCAAGCAACAGCATCAGGAGCAAGCTAACCCTTTCGAGAACCACGACTTTGAGGAAGTGAGGGGCGTTCGTAAGAAAGAGCGAAAAGCCTTCACTGTGGCTGATATTCAGAGACTCCACGAATCTGCCCAAGCCTTGCCGCGCCGCCAGGCGCTGGCAGATCTGATTGTTTTGGGCGCATATACGGGGGCAAGGATTGAAGAGCTTTGCCAGTTGAAAACTGGCGATATTGTGACTGAGGACGGGGTTCAGTGTTTATTCATTAGAGACGGCAAGACTCGTAATGCTGAGAGGGTTGTTCCAGTCCATAAAGATTTAAAGTCTTTATTGAAGCGTCTGGCGAAAGAAGCGGAAGGAGAGTTTTTGCTTCCGGCGTCAGGCAAGAACAAGTACGGCAAGCGATCTGATTCGCTGAGTAAGCAATTCGGCAGACTGAAAAAGTCTTTGGGCTATGGGGAAGAACACGTTTTCCATAGCCTGCGGAAATCCTTTATCACCCTACTGCAAAATAACGACATGCCCGGCTTAACGATTGCTTCAATCGTAGGGCATGAGACCGGGACGATTACGTTTGACGTTTACAGTGCAGGGCCTAATGCCAAACAAAAGCTCAAAGCAATATCGACCCTGAAAATCCTTTGATTTTGTCTTTTTATTTTGGGGGTCTCGGGGGCGTAGCACCTGAGCAAGTAGGGAGCGAAGCGCTGGTTTACGGAGTAAAGCCCCTATCTTGAAATCGAAGTTGATCGATCCTGCGGGCAAAGCGAAACCATGGGCGAAGTTGCAAGTCCGATTTTTTGTGATAATTTTTAAAATAAAAATTATTATGAAAAATTGGACGGTGAAGGTGAAAGCGGTGAAGAAGAAAGACCAAGGTCTGATTCGCTACACACGCTATCTCCTGAGCGCAAACGAGCCCTCCCGCGCTGCAACAAACATCCACCCACTGAAAGACCCCAGACAAGCCACGCGCAACATGCTCGCGGAGCATTCGCTGAGACAAGCGGAGAGACGTAGAGCAGGGCTTAGTGGTGGAGGGGTGACAAACTACGCGCAAAGCTACGTTTTCGCACTGCCGAAAGATATTCCACAACCCACGCAAAAGCAGTGGGTAGGAATAGCGGCAAGGGCAGTGAAGGCGATAGCCAACGAAAACGGGATTGACCCGCAAAAACTCTGGGATGTGACTGGGGTTGTTTTCCATGAAGAACCTACCAAGAGCAAAAACAACCATATTCACGTCCTTGTCGGCAATATCGTGGAAGGTAAGTATCACAAGGGGTTGACGCAAAAAAAGTCCGTATATGCGTCAAAACAGGCGTTTAATGACTACATGCTAGAGGTCTTGAAGGTTGATAATAAAAATTATGAAGCATTGAGCCAAGGCCGTGATGATCCACTTTGGTTAGCAAGAAAAAAACAGGCCGAAAATGAAGAAAAAACAATTATTGAAGCAAGAAAGAAGGCAAGGAAAGAAATCAAGATTGCTCAACTGTGGAAGGAGAAATACAACAAATCTGGATTTAATGAGCTTAAACTTGAAATGTCGCTGAAAAAGCGAGAGATAGAAGAAAAAGAAGAAGAATTATCTGAAGCAAGCGAATACTTACTTTCAAAAATTGATACTTATGTGGATCAATGCAAAAGGCTCTTGAAATACGTGGAAGAAGAAAACGACAAAAGGATTAACTCAACCCTCAACAGGATTGAAAGAACTGAGCAGGATCTTGAAAGGGCTGGATTTGAATTTCCAGACGAAGAAGAAAGAAAGCGCCGCCGCAATAGTCTTGCGCCAAGGCTAAAACCACCCGGATTTTAATTTTCAGTTTTGTTTTTCTTCTCCTCTTTGAAAATATTTTTATTTGCCACATTATTTACCACATTCCATACCAATGAAAATTGGAAAATATAAATTTGTGACTGTGCGAGCAGTAGTAAAATGTGGTAAACCACATACAAAACATTTCGCGTTGGCTCAATGTGGTAAAAAATGTGGTAAACAATAGTTGATATTCAAGAAGAAATAATTTGACAAAATTAAAAAATATGAAAACATTTTTTAATAGGAATAAAAAAGAGCCGCTTAGTTGCGACTCTTGGTATGGTGAGAAGAAGGTCTGTGGTAGGACTGACACCATACAAAAAAGATTATCACTCATTTTTTGTATTTCAAGTCCTGCCAAAAACAAACCTTTAAAAAAATAATTTTTCTCACTATATCCAAGAAGCTTTTGGATTTTAACAGATGTTTTGGGAGTTTCTTCTATGGTTTTATTCTCAGCGGTTACAAGGGGTTTTGCCAATAGCCGTGTATGGATGAGTTAGCTTAGATCTGGGCGTGGGAACCCAGAGAGCACATTGGAATGAGTATATTCAGGTAGCGCTGCGTACTAACGTCAATCACTGCAAAGAGGCTGTAGACAATCCGGCAAGACAGTTTTTGCTGAACTGTTCAAGTGTCTGCCAATGCCGTAGCAAGGAATGGGTTTAACCAGCCCATGAGGTCTTCCCAAATTTGACCCGTAGCTCACCGGAAAAACCGGGGGAGTTATTGGAGAGTTCTGCCCGCAAGGGCAGAAATGGTTCCGCCCCGCGAGCAAAGCGAGACGCTTTAACATTCAGGGTTATGGTCTTAACACCTAACCAGCGTCTTTCCAAACTAATAGAAAGAGATAAACAACAAAATACATAAAATTTTGTCGAAATTTGGCAAAAAAAGCCCCTCAGGAGAGAGGGGCCAATAGGGGGAAGAGCTATTTAGTTCATTGCGTTAAGAATAGAGTCTGCAAGACCTTCATTTTCAGTCATGAGCGAATACTGCTCTCCAAAACCAGCCTCTTCGGTAACGGCGATATACAACAGCGACAAATCACCACCAGAGACGAGTAGCAGGTATGCTTCATCGCCTACATTTCCGCCACGCAATACACCAAGCATTGGGTCTTCTACACTGCTAACTTCCTCATCATTAAAGAAGTCAGCTGCATCGACATTATTTTCCCATGTCGTATCGTAGTCGCCCGGTGCCGTTTGACCATTTTCACGGAAACCAATAGGTTCTTTCACAACACCAGATCCCTCATCATTGACGATCAGCAGATTCCAATCATCACCCGCCTCGGCAGAGAGATTGCCGAGATCATGCAAATCAGTTGGGCGGTTATCCATGTAAATCAAGGTTGTGGCTGATTCGGCAAAAACCAATACATCCCACTTTTCGCCATTTTCTTCGCCAACACCCTCATAAACCAAGGTAAATGTATCGGGGTTGTTTTCGAACTTCAGGCTTTTAGCTGTTGCGGTATACCCTTCCGTGGTGTTTTCTTCTGAAACATCAACAGGGTTATACCAACCACCCTCTTGGGCGTTTGTGAAGCTAATTGTCCCGTCATCATTAAAAGTGACGTTCCGAATACCGGGATCTTCACCAACCACATACAAGCGCCAAACCCCAGTGCCTGACAGAAGCAAATCCTCCATCTGACTATCAAGGTGCGCTTTCGCCTCAGCTTCTGTTACCAGTGCGTTATCAACTGCACCAGCAGTGTTCGGGTCGCTGACAAAATCTCCAACCGGTTGATCGAAATCAACATTAGCTGCCTTCTCAGCAGTCTCTTCCGTCTCATCAGGAATCTGGATGCCATTGCTGGCATCACCATCACTATCCAAGGATTGCAGAAGGATGGCGATATTCAGGCCAAGATCATCACTATCGGAGGTTGATACTTTATCAAAATCATTGATAGTAACTTTACCAGTGGCTGGCACAGGGGGTAGATCAACGCCCCGGACAGAGAAAGTCACCGTATCGCCACTTTCAAAATCGAAGAAACCGTTTTCATCCGTGAAACCGGTGGTTCCAGACGGAGAAGCTGTGTAAGCGATATTGGCCACAGCAGAATCCACGAACTGCCCTGAACGGGCCTCTCCACTTCCTCCCTCACCGCCATCGTTATTGCTTCCTCCACCAGAGGAGCTACCGCCACCTCCTCCGCAAGCATATAGAGCAGTCGTTCCACAAATCAGAGCTAGAGCTTTCAACTTAGAATTCATTTCAGTCCCTTTGTATTATCAAAATCGCAATCCCGCCACCTTCCGTGAACAGGCTCACACATTCTGCCGGGCCAAAGTCACATATTCAAATTGGATATATCGGGGTTCTGAAACGTCATGTACGGATTAGAGATGCACAGGAAAGGCCTTTAAAAGCATGACAGGGGAGGTAAAGCGGAGACAACAGAAAGGGCACTAGAGGCCATTCAGGAGGCTTTTCGGAGCTTTGCCCCCCCATCCCAGCCCATCAATCCTGCCATCGCTGTTTTGCTACAAAATCTTGCTACAAATCCAAAACGAAAAAGCCCCGTAACTCGTTGAATTACGGGGCTTTTCTTTATATGGCGGAGAGGGCGGGATTCGAACCCGCGATACGGTAACCCGTATGGTTCCTTAGCAGGGAACTGGTTTCAGCCACTCACCCACCTCTCCGGAATGCGGTACTACTCAAGTCAGAAAATGGAACGCTCTTGATTGGCGCTGTTTCCTAACTCGCCGCGCATGATAACGACTTTGCGGAGAAAATACAGCCCAAAAATCAGGCAGACTCACTGTCTGATGATTTTTCGTGCTGAATTCGCTGATAAATCTCTTCCCGATGTACTGCAACCTCTTTCGGCGCGTTCACACCGATGCGAACCTGGTTACCTTTTACACCCAGAACAGTGACGGTGACTTCATCACCGACCATCAGGGTCTCTCCAACTCGACGCGTAAGAATAAGCATAATGATCCCTCCTGGGGTCCTTTTTGTCCGTGAGCGCAATCCGTACCAGAGGCTATCGGGTTCGTCAGGGACGATTCCTTGGCGTGGGACCATTTACCCACCCCTGATACGGGGCGGCCAGTATGCCTGAATCCAATTCTCAAGTCTTGTCAACAGGTGGGGAAGAACCTACCGGTCGTCGCCCCATAGGTACCACGGACACCCAGCCAATGCCGATTTCACAGAGCTGTCATACCCTGCTGCTCGGCATTGCCGGGCTCCTGTGGGATCAGCCGACCGGCTGATCCAATTCGAACGCAGAGTGCAGAGCGCGAACCGCCAGCTCCAGATACTTCTCGGCGATCACAACCGACACCTTGATTTCCGAGGTGGAAATCATCTCGATGTTCACCCCTTCGTTGGCGAGGGTTTCAAACATCTTGGCGGCGACGCCTGCATGGGAGCGCATACCTACCCCCACCAGAGACACCTTGGCAATCTTGTCATCGCCAATGATTTCCGGAGTACCCAGATCATCGGAGGCGTTGCGCAGGGCTTCCTGGGCGCGGGCGAAATCGTTGCGGTGAACCGTGAAGGTAAAGTCGGCCGCACCATCTTTGCCCACGTTCTGCACGATCATGTCCACTTCGATGTTCTGTGCACTTACCGGGCCGAGGATTTTGTAGGCAATGCCCGGGGTGTCCGGGGCGCCACGCACGATGATCTTGGCTTCATCACGGGTAAAGGCAATTCCGGAGATTACCGGCTTTTCCATATCAACCTCGTCGTCGACGGTAATAAGTGTTCCAGGACCATCCTGGAAGCTGGACAAAACACGCAGCGGCACATTGTATTTGCCGGCGAATTCCACGGAGCGGATCTGCAGGACTTTGGAGCCCTGGCTGGCCATTTCGAGCATTTCCTCGAAGGTAATGCTGTCGAGACGGCGGGCGGTATCGACCACGCGGGGATCGGTGGTGTAAACGCCATCCACATCGGTATAAATCTGACACTCGTCTGCTTTCAGGGCTGCAGCCAGTGCCACGGCGGTGGTATCGGAGCCGCCACGGCCAAGGGTGGTGATGTTGCCGTTGGCATCGACGCCCTGGAAACCGGCCACGACCACGATGCTGCCGCCATCCAGGTCGGCACGCATTTTCTTGTCGTCAATTTCTTCGATCCGCGCCTTGGAGTGGGCGCTGTCGGTGCGCAGGGGAATCTGGCTGCCGGTGTAGGAACGGGCGTTGAGGCCCAGGCGCTGAAGCGCCATGGACAGCAGGGCAATGGTGACCTGCTCACCGGTGGATACCAGCACGTCCATCTCACGGGGAGACGGATTGTCGCTGACACCCTTTGCCAGGTCGATCAGGCGGTTGGTTTCACCGCTCATGGCGGACACCACCACAACTACCTGGTCACCCTGTTTATGGAAGCCTGCTACCTTCTCGGCAACGGCCTGGATGCGATCGACTGTACCTACCGAGGTACCGCCGTATTTCTGCACGATAAGGGCCATAAAGTCGCTTTGTCTGCAAAAAATGAGCGCGTAACTCTATCAGAAACGCGCCCGGATTTCATGTTGCGGGTGTCCCGGTCATGTCGGCATCACGGTGAAAGCCGTGTCAGCCCTGCCCTGCAACCCAGTCCTTCACGCTTTCCAGCGCACCCGGCAACGCCGCAGGGTTGTTACCACCACCCTGAGCCATATCCGGTCGACCGCCGCCGCGTCCGTCCACCTGTTCTGCTACATGCTTGAGCAGGTCGCCGGCCTTGAAACGGCTGGTCAGGTCTTTGGTGACACCGGCCACCAGGGCCACCTTGTCACCTTCCACCGCTGCCAGCAGGATGATTGCCGAACCCAGCTTGTCTTTCAGCTTGTCCATGGTCACCCGCAGGGTCTTGCCATCGGCACCGTCCACTGCTGTGGCCAGCACCTTCACACCGTTGATCTCCTGAACCGCATCGGACAGGTCGCTACCCGCGCCGCTGGCCAGTTTCTGCTTCAGGCGTTCGATCTCTTTTTCCAGCTCGCGTACTTTCTGCGCCTGGTTGCGTACGCGCTCTGCCGCGTTGTCCGGGGTGCTTTTCACCGTGCCCGCGATGTCGCTCAGTGCGCGTTCCTGCTTGCGCATGGCCGCCAGTGCATTCTCACCGGTGACGGCTTCGATACGGCGCACACCTGCGGCTGCAGAGGCTTCCAGGGTAATGCGGAACAGGCCAATGTCGCCGGTACGGCTGACATGAGTGCCGCCACACAGTTCCTTGGAGAAGCCGTCGCTGCCCATGGTCAGTACGCGCACCTGGTCATCATATTTCTCACCGAACAGCGCCATGGCACCGGCTTCACGGGCGGCGTCGATATCCATCAGGTCGGTGGATACCGGGGTATTGGCCAGGATCTGGCGATTGACGATGGTTTCAATCTCTTCGCGCTGGGCTTCTGTCACGGCTTCACCGTGGGAGAAATCGAAGCGCAGGTAATCGGCCGCCACCAGTGAGCCTTTCTGCTGGACGTGGTCACCCAGCACATCGCGCAGGGCGGCATGCATCAGGTGAGTGGCAGAGTGGTTGCGCATGATGGCTTTGCGACGCTCCACATCCACATAGGCCGCCACTTTGTCGCCTGCCTTGAGCGTACCGCTTTCCACGCTGCCCAAATGCACATGGGCGGCCTGACGCTTGCGGGTGTCGGCCACTGCAAAGCGGCTATCGCCCAGCACCAGGAAACCGGTATCCCCTACCTGACCACCGGACTCGGCATAGAACGGGGTGCTGGCCAGCACCACCATGCCTTCTTCACCGGCGTTGAGGCTGTCCACGGCTTCACCGTCCCGGTACAGACCCACAATCTCGGCTTCGTCGGCCAGTTTTTCATAGCCAGAGAAATCCGTGATGGCGTCGATGCTCAGGCGATCGCTGTAGTCGTTGGCAAAGCTGCCCGCGCCACGGGCGCGCTCGCGCTGGGCTTCCATGGCTTTTTCAAAGCCTGCCATGTCCACATCCAGATCGCGCTCACGAGCCACATCGGCGGTGAGGTCCGGCGGGAAACCGTGGGTATCGTAGAGGGTAAAGAGCACATCACCAGACAGCACCTTGCCGTCCATGTCTTCAATGGCGCTTTCCAGCACTTTCATGCCGGCGGCCAGGGTGCGGCCGAATTGCTCTTCTTCCGACAGCAGCGCTTTTTCGATACGGACTTGCTCACGGGCCAGCTCCGGGTAGGCTTCGCCCATCTGTTCAACCAGCGCGCTTACCAGGGTGGAGAAGAACAGCTTGTCCTGCCCCAGCTTGTGACCGTGACGCAGGGCGCGACGAATGATGCGACGCAGCACGTAGCCGCGGCCTTCATTGGACGGGATCACCCCGTCGCAAATCAGGAAGCTGGAAGAGCGGATGTGGTCTGCGATCACGCGCAAGGACTTCTCTTCCAGATCGTTGCATCCGGTGGCCTTGGCGGCCGCCTTGAGCAGCGCCTGGAACAGGTCGATTTCGTAGTTGGAGTGCACGCCCTGCAATACTGCGGCGATACGCTCCAGCCCCATGCCGGTATCTACGCTGGGCTTGGGCAGTGGTTTGAGCTCGCCATCTTCCTGACGATCAAACTGCATGAACACCAGGTTCCAGATTTCGATGTAACGATCCAGGTCGTCGTTTTCGGAGCCAGGGGGACCACCGGGCACATCTGCGCCGTGGTCGTAGAAGATTTCAGAACAGGGGCCACAGGGGCCGGTGTCGCCCATCTGCCAGAAGTTGTCTTCATCCAGACGGGAGAAGCGCTCGGCGCTCACGCCCATTTCCTTCAGCCAGATGTCGGCGGCTTCGTCATCGGACACATGCACCGTCACCCACAGGCGCTCTTCCGGCAGCCCCAGGGTGCCAGTGAGAAATTCCCAGGCAAACTTGATGGCTTCACGCTTGAAATAGTCGCCAAAGCTGAAGTTGCCGAGCATTTCAAAGAAGGTGTGATGCCGAGCCGTGTAACCCACGTTTTCCAGATCGTTGTGCTTGCCGCCCGCACGTACGCAGCGCTGGGAGCTGGTGGCACGGGTGTAATCCCGCTTTTCACGGCCCAGGAACACGTCCTTGAACTGGTTCATCCCCGCATTGGTAAACAGCAGGGTGGGATCGTCGTGAGGCACCAACGAGGAGGACGCTACCTTGGTGTGTCCCTGGCTGGCAAAGTAGTCCAGAAAGGCCTGGCGTAGTTCAGCACTGTTCATAGGAAAAACGGTTTCTTGGCTGGCTATCGGAAAGCGCCGAGTATACCGCCCATGGGGCGCGGTTGCGATGGTTGATGAAGCTTCGAGCTACTAGCTGCGAGCTACAAGAAAAATCAGTCTGTCCTCTCTTTTCCTCGTAGCTCGCAGCTAGTAGCTCGAAGCTGCTTCTCAACCCTTGATCGCCGCTGCCAGACACACCGCCAGCACCATCACCAGCAGGATACGCTTGAGCACCTTGGGAGAGACCCGGTGGGCGAAGCCGACGCCCAGGCGTACGCCAACCAGGGTGCCGGCAGCCACCAGCAGGCCGGGTAACCAGGCGACCTGGTCGCGCCACACGAAGATGCCCAGGGCGAGCACCGTGAAGCTACCGGTAATGGCCAGTTTCAGGGCATTGCCGCGCAGCAGGTCATAACGCATCTGCCCCACCAGCACGGCGATCAATACAAAACCGACCCCCGCCTGTACAAAACCACCGTAGACCCCGGAAAAAAACAGCCCAATCCAGGCCGGCAGGGAATCATTGGGCTGCAGCGGCACCTCTTCGGGGCCCGGGGTCATCTGGTTGGGTTTGAGCACCATAATCAGGGCCACCACCACCAGAGTGGTGAGCAGCACAGGCTTGAGGATGGCTTCCGGCAGGTAAGCCGCCGCCAACGCACCCACAAGCGTCCCCAGCAGGCAGGGCACCAGGATCGCCGGTAGTGGGGCAAATGGCATGGTGCCGCGCTTGTTGAACTGGCGCACCGCCTCGATGCTCTGGATCAATACCCCCACCCGCATGGTGCCGTTGGCCAGGGCAGCACTCATGCCAGAGAGCATCAGCAGCGGCAGAATCAGCAGCCCCCCACCACCGGCAAGGGTATTGATAAAACCGGCAAGTACGCCAGCGCCCAGCAAGGCGGCGGCGAGCCAGGGGTCGGAGAGGTATTCCATGGGAAAGCCCGGTCAGGAGTAAACGGAAAGCTTGGGGTAAACAGCTTCGAGCTTCAAGCTGCGAGCTACGAGGAAAACACAAGAAAGAATTCGCATCGGCTCTTAAGCATGAAGCGCGGCCATGGATGGCTGAAATTCCAATCTGGCCTATCCCGCGTCGTAGCTAGAAGCTCGTAGCTCGTAGCTCGTAGCTATTCCCGGCGGAGATGGCATTACCCTTTCCGCCCTACGAAGAAGACCGGAGGGAATTCGTCTAGCCCTTGAGGGACTTGCCGAAGTCCAGCATACGATTCAACGGCACCATGGCTTTTTCGGCCAGGGTCGGGTCGACGAAGATTTCCTGGCCCATACCGTTTTCGCTTTCCAGCACATCCAGCATGTTCTGCAGGCCATTCATGGCCATCCACGGGCAGTGGGCGCAGCTGCGACAGGTGGCACCGGAGCCGGCGGTGGGAGCCTCCAGGAAAGTCTTCTCCGGGGCCAGCTGCTGCATCTTGTAGAAGATGCCTTTATCGGTGGCCACGATGAAGGTGTCGTTCTCCATGTCGCAGGCGGCTTTGATCAGCTGCGAGGTGGAGCCGACCACGTCGGCGATTTCTACCACCGAGGCAGGGGATTCCGGGTGCACCAGTACGGCGGCATCCGGGTAGGCTTTTTTCAGGTCCAGCAGACCCTGGGCCTTGAACTCTTCATGGACGATACAGGCACCGTCCCAGCACAGCACATCGGCACCGGCTTTATCGCGCACATAGCTGCCCAGGTGCTTGTCCGGGGCCCAGAGGATTTTTTCGCCGTTGCGATCCAGATGCTCGATCAATTCCACCGCGATAGACGAGGTTACCACCCAGTCGGCACGGGCCTTCACCGCCGCTGAGGTATTGGCATACACCACCACGGTGCGATCCGGGTGCTGGTCACAGAAGTCAGAAAATTCCTGCTCAGGACAACCGATATCCAGAGAACAGGTCGCCTCCAGAGTGGGCATGAAGACACGCTTTTCCGGGCTGAGAATCTTGGCGGTTTCGCCCATGAACTTGACGCCGGCCACAATCAGGGTGGACGCCGGATGTTCCTTGCCAAAACGGGCCATTTCCAGGGAATCAGACACGCAGCCACCGGTTTCTTCCGCCAGGGACTGGATCTCGGGGTCGGTGTAGTAATGGGCCACCAGCACAGCGTCACGTTCGCGTAACAATGCCTTGATACGTTCACGATAGGCCAGTCGCTGCTCATCACTCAGCGAATCATCCTGCACCACCTTTGCCAGATGGGCCTGTACCAGCGCTTGCGCTTCTGCCGTCATTGCTCTCACCGCCAGAAAATATCGATGGATATCAATTGGTTATCGCCACACAAGGAAAGCTGGCGAAAAATAAGGCGGGCATAATACCACAACCCGACCCAATTCGGACTGACAGCGGGCCGGAGCGACCGCCTCTCTCCTAAAACTGCGCCTGAAAACCCCTGTTTTCAATGGTGGAAAACGTCAGAACCATAACGCCCGGCAACACTGCAGGCGGGGACGCTTGCCCTGCCCTCCGCTGTTGCCGCAATTCGCACCTATTTTCGCAGCGTAACCAGCCGCTCCCTGCATGGGAAACCACAGAGGCCGTGGGCAAGGATTCCCCTGTGGGAGCAGCTGGTTCCGCCGCGATGCCTGGGCATCGGTTTTTCGCGGTCGAACGCCCGCTCCCACAGTTGGAAAACTGCAGGGGCCTTGGGCAAGACTCCCCTGTGGGAGCGGCGGTTCCGCCGCGATGTGCCGCGCCATGATGCAGCGCCGTATCACGGTCGTACCCGGTGGGTGCCACAGAGATAAAGACAGCGTTTGGCCAACGCTGCAGGAGTTCCGCTTGAGGGACGAAGGTTTTTTCTGAAGTCCGAAGATATTGTGTTTCGCCTCACCGGGCAGGAATCTTTCTCCTTTCCACGAGGCGAAACGCATCAGACGGATGTTCAGCGCGCGTCAGGTCGCCAAAGGGGGCCGTTGGCAACAATATGCACGGTACTGATCGCCCGTTCCAGAAACGCCCCTTCGCAGTAGCACAGGTAGTAATCCCACATGCGAATGAAGCGTTCATCGAAGCCAAGCGCTTTTATCTGGGGCAGTTTCGCGAGAAAGCGCTCACGCCAATGATGAAGCGTGCGAGCGTAATCCAGGCCGATATCGTAGAGCTCGGTGGCCACCAGATCGGTATGGCGGGTGAAGTGCTCGGTCATTACCGAAACGCTGGGCAGGAAGCCGCCGGGAAAAATGTAGCGCTTGATGAAATCCACTTGCTTGCGGGCGTAGTCATAACGCTGGTCCGGTACCGTGATGGCCTGCAACAGCAGTTTGCCTTCCGGTTTCAATCGCTCCCCCAGCACCTTGAAATAACTGGGCAGGAATTCTGCGCCAACCGCTTCAATCATCTCGATAGACACCACACGATCATATTGTCCTTCCAGCTCGCGGTAGTCTTTCTCGAGAATGGTGATACGCTCATCCAGACCGGCAGCCGCCACTTCCTCACGGGCGTAACGGGCTTGCTCACGAGAAATGGTGGTTGTGGTGACATTAACGCCATAATTTTTTGCGGCATGAATCGCAAGGCCGCCCCAACCGGTGCCGATCTCCAGCACCTCCATGCCGGGTTTGAGCTCCAGCCGCTGACAAACCAGATCCAGCTTGTGGGTGGCCGCTTCTTCAAGACCGGCATCCGGGCGCGGATACACCGCGCTGGAGTACATCATGGAACGGTCCAGGAACAGCGCAAAGAAATCGTTACCCAGATCGTAATGGGCAGAAATGTTACGGCGTGAGCCTTGCAGGGAGTTGCGGTTGTGGCGATGCAGTAGTTTGAGGGCAGGTTTGGAGAGTCTTGCCAGCCCCCCTTCCAACGCCCGCATGGCTTGAATATTGGCCGCAAAATAACGAATCACCGCGACCAGGTCCGGGCTGTCCCAACCGCCTTCCATGTAAGCTTCTGCTGCCCCCAGCGCACCGCCACTCATCATCATGGAATAGGTACGCCAGTCACGTAGCTGGATTACACCGCCTTCACTACCGGAACCCAGGTTGAGTACGTTGCCGTCAGGTTCTTCAATGCGAACTGTACCATGCGGCAGGGCTTCAAGTTGTTTGAGCACCAGCCGGCGCGCCATGCCTGCCAGGCCACTGACCTGATCGCTAACGGCAGCAGTGTTGCGAGCACTTTCACCAGACTGCATTACCCTCTCCTTTCACCATGTTCCTGAGTACTTTTATGTGGTCCTGGATGCGGATGGAATCTGGCGCCCTTTCGCCATAGCTTGAATGCCTGCCAGTAGATTCCCTTGAGAGTGGCAAACCCTCTCGCCCCCATCCTTACTAATACATTACGCATGAGTGCCTTTTCTGGATGCAGTAGCGTCAGGTTCAGACCCGCAGCAAACACTACTTCATCCTGATTCTTGTCTTTCAAGGTTAGGCGCAATTCAGGAAAGGCAACGTGAAGACGCCAGTGATAACGCAATGCCATCGGCAGGAAAGGCGACACGTGGAATGTCTTGTCATGATCGACCACCAGTGCGCCTTCCTCGTCGTGTTCCAGAGGCAGGGCGTAAAAATGCTTTTCCTTCCAGGGCGTGTTCTGCACTTCAGCCAGCATGCTGTCCGGCTGATCCGAGCCTTCAGGAAAATGCAGGTACAGCACCAGCGGATTGAACAGCGTGCCGAAGGTACGCCACTGGCCGAGCATGCACACCCTGCCCTGCTGCCAGTTCAGCCCGGCAGCGGCGGCCTGCTCTCTTACCTTGATGGAGAGGGGCTGATCACTGCCATCGACAAAGTCCCGGTCGCGAAATACCACCGGGCGCCAGGCCCGCCCCCACCAGGGCGACACCGCCAACAATTCAGGAATCTGCTCCAGATCGCACCACACCAACCAGAGCGGATAATCGAATCGGTGCGAGAATGGCACATGACGCTGATGCCATACCCGCCCGGTGACCAGCGCCCGGCTGATCATGCCGCCTGCCTCTTGCCACTCAGTGCTACGACCACGTTCAAGGCCGACACCACTCCATCTTCATGGAAACCATTACGGCACCATGCCCCCGCAAACCAGGTGCGATTGCTACCGTTGTCCATGAGTAGCTGCTCGCGGGCCAATTCCGTCTCCGGGGTGAACAACGGATGGGAGAAATGACGTGTTTCAAGAATCGTTGCAGGATCAATACGGTCACTGGCATTCAGGGTGACGCAAAACGTTTCCGGTGCATCGATGCCCTGCAGAATGTTCATGTTGTAGGTCACCTGTACACGATCGGTATCGTCTTTCATCAACATGGCATTCCAACTGGACCAGACTCGCTGTCGTTTAGGCAGCAACCGGGTATCGGTGTGCAGCACCACTTCGTTGTCCTGATATTCCAGCCTTGAAAGACTGCGCCGTTCGCGCTCATCCGCATCCTTTAGGAGCGGCAACACCTGATCGCTGTGACAGGCAAAAATCACCTGATCGAAATCCCTGGCCTCTCCCTTTGCAACCACCGTGACATGGCCGGGATACCGGGTCACTGACTGGACCGGGGTAGCGGCATGGAAGGTGGCTGGGCATTGTTCGACGAGTTTCTTTACATACTGGTTTGAGCCGCCGGGTACCACAAACCACTGCGGGCGATTGGTGAGTGACAATAAACCGTGGTGATCGAAGAAGCGGATAAAGAAACGCGCAGGAAAGGCTTCCATCTGAGCCAGCGAACAGGACCAGATTGCCCCGCCCATGGCGAGCACATAGTCTCGACGAAAGCGCTCGCTATAACCGTGGCGGGTCAGGTACTCACCCAGTGGCATGTCTCCTTCCGGGTCGTCCAGCAACGCTGGCGCTTCCTTGTTGAAGCGCAAAATTTCCCGCACGAAACGCCAGTGCGTTGGGCTCAACCAGTTTCGCTTGCGAGCAAACACACCGCCCAGACCGTCACCACAATATTCCAGCCCGTTACGCTGATCACTCACCGCAAATCCCATGGACGTTGGCTGGCCGGCCAGGCCAAGCTGATCCAATAGCGCCAGATAATTGGGATAGGTACGGTCGTTGAAAACAATAAAGCCCATGTCGATGGCATAGCGCCCGTGGTCTCGCTGTACCGGCACCGTACAGGTATGACCGCCGAGGTAGTCTCCGGCTTCAAACACTTCTACGTCATGTTGCTCGGACAAATACCAGGCAGCCGTTAGCCCGCTGATTCCTGCACCCACAATCGCAATACGCTGTTTCATACCTCTGCCCCCTTTACCTGATCTTGTAAATGATCCCAAGCCTCTTTGACTCCCTTGAAGGATTCTGTCACTCGCTCTCGCACGCCCGCATGAGGCACGATGGGCGCGGGATAATCCGGCACCAATAATGGCTGCTTCCAGGGTTCGTGGATGGTCTTGTTATCCAGTGTTTTCAGTTCCGGCACCCAATGGGCGATGAACTTGCCCTCAGCATCGAAGCGCTGACTCTGTCGGACGGGATTGAACACGCGGAAATACGGCACGGCATCGGTGCCAGTGGAGGCACTCCATTGCCAACCGCCATTGTTGGCAGCGAAGTCACCGTCGATGAGGTGACGCATGAAAAAATCTTCGCCTTTGCGCCAGTCCTGCCAGAGATGCTTGCTAAGAAACATGGCAGTGACCATGCGCAGACGGTTGTGCATCCAGCCGGTGGCGACCAGCTGTCGCATGGCCGCATCCACCAGCGGGTAACCGGTACGGCCCTCACACCAGGCATCAAACAGATCGTTATCGTTATCCCATTCCAACAGGTCAGTTTCTGGCCGGAACGCCTTGCCCCAACTCAGGCGCGGGTACTGCGCCATGATCTGCCGGTAAAAATCCCGCCAGGCCAGTTCACCAATCCAACAGGCCGCCCCGTCACGGGCTCCAGCATCGGCCATGGCTTGCCGTGCCGCATGAAAACAGCTGGCCGGAGACAGGGTGCCTGCCGACAGGGCTGCTGACAGACTGCTGGTGGCGGTCAGTGAGGGGTAATCACGATATTGGCGGTAGCCTGCCAGATGGCGGCTAACAAATTGCTCCAATTGGCGGGCCGCAGCCTGCTCCCCCGGCTCCCAGATACGGGTCAACGATGCCGAAACTTGCAGCTTGCCAATGGCGGCATCCACCTGCTTCTTACCCACAAACTCTGCCGGCTCCGGTGTTTGCCGATCAGGCAGGCCGGGGAGGGAAAAATGCTCTTCCAGCCACACATCCCAACGCTTTTTGAACGCACTGAACACGGTGTAAGGCGTGCCTTTGCCCGTTCGCAGCGTGGTCGGTGGCACCAGCACGCTGTCATCAAAGCCTCGAATCGTTACGCCCAGTTGCTTCATTTCCTTCGCCACCGCTTCATCACGGCGACGTTCGTTGAGCGGGTATTCACGAGTGCAGAAAATTTGCCGGATCTCATGCTTGCGGACCAGCTCGGCAAGCTGCACGGAGACCTGACTGAAGTCACCGGCATCCAGTACATGCAGGGCAATGCCTTTGGCCGCCAGTTGTTCACCCAACTCCAGCAGGCTGTGCAATACATACCAGCGGCGCAGCGGCGCCACACCGTGGTTATCCCACTGTGCGTCGCAGAGAAAATACACTGCCATCACCGGCCCTTCCGCCAACAGCGCCTCTTGCAGGGCACGGTGCGCATGGGCTCGCAGATCATTGCGATACCAGACCAGATTCATGAAAGCGACTCCAGGTTGTGCTGCTGTAATGTCTCTGCGATCTCCACCCGGTTACCCTCCAGCACCGTTAACCCAGGCGAACCTGCCGCCAACTGCTGCGCCAGAGGCCCCCAGATGAATGCCGGAAATTCCATCTTGTCATCCGGCAGCCAGCGGGCACGCTGAGCCGCCGCCGGCAGCGCATCAGCAATCCAGATGACGCCAAAACGTGGTTGCGAAGCAAAACGCTGACACAGGGCATCCACATCGACAGGTTGATCCAGACACCAAAGCGGTGCATTGAGCACCATGGCCAACTCCAGCGCCGCCAGCGGATCACCCAGCGGCACCAGCACCCAGCCGGAATGTCTGCGCCCCGGGGACAAGGACAGCGCCTTGCCCGACCACTTTTGCATCAGCAGGCTGTGTAACAGCGAAGACTGCAGTGACAAGGAGGGAGATAACGCCAGCTGCTCACGCAGTGGATCCGAGAAATCCGCAATAACCCGGGCATGGCCATAATCGGCAATCAGACCATTCAGCTGCTGCTCCAATCGACGCAAGTTGAGGCTCTCAAGCGCCTCCAACGCCTGCTCGCGGGCCTTTTGCCACACGGGCTCCGGGGTAGGCTCGGTCCCTGCTGAAGCGGAATCGAGCAGGGCTTGTACCTGGCGGATCGGCACCCCTTTTTCCAGCCACTGCACCACCGCTTGCACCCTTAGCAACTGCGCTTCGGAATAGCGACGATGGCCCTTTGCGGTACGCGAGGGTTTCAGCAAGCCGTAACGACGCTCCCAGGCTCTGAGCGTCACCGGGTTAACCCCGCAACGCTCACTGACAGCCTGAATGCTGTACCCCCCTTCTTCGGGAATGATGGACACTACCGGTTCAGTCACACGCGGTTCCTCAGGCCCAAAGAATCCGGATAAGGGCTCAGGTAACGCTGCGCCTGCACATAGGGCTGATCCACCTTGCGCAGGGCTCCGCGCAACAGGGTCATGGGCACCACCAGCGGCACATCCTCACGCAGGTAGGCATCGATCTGTTCATTGATCAACGACCGGTCTTCCTGGCTCAAGCCTTCGCGCAGGAAACCCGCCAGATGCTGCAGGGTATTCACGTGCGCGCCCCGTGATACCCGCTTCTTCATGGTCGCCATAACGGCATGAATATAGTCATCGGCAATGGCATCCAGCGGGCGCGCCTTGAGATTACTGAGCAGGGGGCCAAGCTGGCGGTAAGTGCGCTGACAGTGCGCCAGCAGCTGAAATTTGTGGCGGCTGTGGAAATCGATCAGACGTTGTGGTGTCAGGCCACTGGCCAGCATCTGGCACCAGTCGTCATAGAGAAAAACACGTTCGATAAAGTTTTCACGCAGGGTGTCATCGTTGAGACGGCCCGCCTCTTCCACCGGCATGAGTGGATAGGCCTCCTGCAAACGGGCAGCAAAAAGTCCAGCTGCATCGCGATGCAGTAATTCACCGTCTTCGCGGTACACCTTGACCCGCTCCATGCCACAACTGGGGGATTTCGCCATCAGGATAAAACCGCGCAGGTTGTCCAGCATCGGCAGAGTACGCTCGACAAAATCCGCCATCAGATCAGTGTGATCGCGTAAACCATCGGTGGTCACCATGCGCAGCTGCTCGCCACGCTCAATCAACCGTAACGCCTTGCGTGGGGTACTCAGGCCTGAACCCATCTCGGGACACAGGGAGCGAAAGGTAAAGTAATTGGCCAGCACCCCGGTGCAATAACGGGAATGCTTGTGGCCACCATCGTGACGAACCTCCATGCCCAGCAAACAGGCACTGATACCTACCGGGATCTTTTCTGCTGTTTCCATGACGACTCCACCTTCCACCTGTACAGAAAAAATAACTTGTACAAGTTTAGTCTGCCCACCTGTCAACAGCCCGTGAAGCCCCCCTTTGACCTCCGCAACGCCTGTTATCTGCCTGCCATCGTTTCATCACAGTGGTGCAACAAGGCGCGCATAGCCTTATACTCATCCATAAACTGATCATATGAGCAGTATTATGCGCATTCTCGTATGTGGAGGCAGGGATTACCGTGACGATCACTGCGTAACCGACAGCCTGGAACGATTGAAACGGGCAGGCCTGATCAGTCTGCTGATTCATGGTGATGCCAGCGGAGCCGATCGGCTGGCCAGCCAGTGGGCCAGAGAGTCCGGCATGGATCAGGTGAGTTATCCCGCCAACTGGAAAGCCCATGGACGAGCAGCGGGCCCCATGCGTAACCGGCGCATGCTTCACCATGGAAGACCTCAAGCGCTGGTGGCGTTTGCCGGAGGACGGGGAACCGCAGACATGGTCGGGATTGCCAAACAGGCAGGCTTGCCCGTGTGGCAACCCGATCGCGACCCCGCCCTGCCCCGCTTTGAAAGCGTGAGCAGCTGCCCCCGTTAATGGAAACCTGTCCTTTTAACCAGTCAACTTTTGGGGGATTGCTCCGGCTCTGCCACCGAGTGAATATGCTTCATAAGACCGGGGCAAACGCCGCCGGTCTCCAGGCCTGGAAACCTTAAAGAGGCTTAAAGAAGCCTAAAGAGGAGAGCCCCATGGAAAACGGCCAATTGCTCCGCAATCTTGTCCCCATTTACCCCCGTAGTGGACACCACAACAGCCACAGCCACTTTCTCGGCTACCTGCTTTACAGCAAGCAGAAACACGCTTACCTAGTAGCCTGCAGAAAGCTGGACCCGGCACAGAAAAAAAGCTGGGTATCCTATGCGGGAGCGGCCCACCGCTTTGACAGCAGAGTGATGGCGCAAACCGCACAACACCTGATCAAGAAAGGCTCGGAGGTCATGGAGCTATACGAGAAGGAAGGAAAGCTGGTGATTCGCAGGGCGGTCTGATTGGACGCCTGGAGCCGACGCGCTTTCATCAGCAGCCCAGAAAGCATTTCAGCTTTTTGCAGCCATTTGCCATCAAGCAGCACAAAAAAAGGCCGCCATGCAGGCAGCCCTTTTGAATATGGTGGGTCGTGCTGGATTCGAACCAGCGACCAATTGGTTAAAAGCCAACTGCTCTACCAACTGAGCTAACGACCCGGAACCCGGCATATCTTACTGATTTTCAGGCAAAACACAATTGATGATCGTGGGTTTGCGATACCCACATCTCCAACACTCATCGCCGCCAATGCAGCATTCGGGGCTTGTCTGCAAAGCACAAAAGGTGCCTGAGACACCATTAGCGGCCGAACGATCACCCCACATGAGGTGAGACGGCAGAGGCTTCGGGTCGGGGGGCTACTGTGGGAGCGACGGTTCCGTCGCGATGCCCATGCAGCGGCCTTTTCGCGGTCGAACGCCCGCTCCCACAGGAGACAAAACCGCAGAAGCTCCAGGATCAGGAA
>NZ_ARXV01000002.1 GCF_000756665.1 Alcanivorax nanhaiticus
ACTCCTCATGCCTAGATTGGCGGTGTTTGGGGCTCAACAGGTGCCATTTTGGTAGTGTGAACAGGTCCGAAGAACAGTCGGCGGCCAGAATGCAATCCAGTCTGACCGCTCCACTGTCAGTCATTAGCGCACAACCACAAAGAACACGCCGCCATTGCGATTCACCCGCAACAACAGGGCAGCCTCCTTGTCCTTGATCGCATCCTGAAGCTCATCCATGTTCACCACATCCTGACGGTTCGCATTGATGATCACATCACCCTGTCTCAACCCGGCGCGCCAGGCAGCAGATCCCTGCTCAACCTTGTCCACCAGGATGCCTTGATCCGCATGCTGCAGTTCACCCTTGCGCAGATCGCGCAGGCTCGCACCCTCCAGGTACTTGGAGACAGCTTCGCCGCCTGAGGTTTCCTGGCTGGTTTCACTGATGACGGCAGTCACCGTCTTTTTCTTGCCGTCTCTGAGGATGCTCAGCTGCACTTTTTCGCCCACCGGAGACATACCCACCTTGTTACGGAGATCCGCCGCCCGGTTGACTTGACGGCCATCCACGGCCACCACCACATCACCACTCTTGAGGCCAGCATTCTCTGCGGCGCTATCCTCTACCACCTGAGTGATCACCACACCGCGCTGACGCTCGACCCCAAAGGCCTCTGCCAATTCAGGCGTCAAATCCTGGATCGTCACACCCAGCATACCGCGGCGCACTTCGCCGTGTTCGATCAGCTGGTGCATTACGTTCTCGGCCATTTCTGTGGGAATGGCAAAACCGATCCCCACATTCCCGCCCGCAGGAGCAATGATCGCCGTATTAATACCGACCAGCTCACCACGCAGGTTCACCAGCGCACCACCGGAATTACCCGGGTTAATAGAGGCATCCGTCTGGATAAAGCTCTCATAGCCTTCGATACCCAGACCACTGCGCCCCAAGGCTGAGACAATGCCGCTGGTGACGGTCTGCCCAAGACCAAAGGGGTTCCCGATGGCGACCACAAAATCACCCACCCTCAGGGTAGTCGAATCAGAGATGGCAATCTGGGTCAGATCACGTGCCTCTTCCAGCTTCAGCACGGCAAGATCCACTTCCTCGTCGGTGCCCACCAATTCGGCGGTCAATTCCCGACCGTCAGTGAGCGTCACCTCAATAGTGTCCGCGTTCTTCACCACATGCGCATTGGTCAGCACATAACCGTTTTTCGCGTCCACGATGACACCGGAGCCAGCGCTGGCGGCACGGCGCTCACGCTGCTGCTCAGGGATGTTGAAAAAGCGCCGAAAGAACGGATCTTCCATCAGCGGGTTACGTGCAGCGCGAATACGGGTTTCAACGGCAATGTTGACGACTGCCGGTGAGGCTTTCTCCAGCATCGGCGCCAGCGAAGGAAGGGCATCGCCATCGCCGGTTACCGACGGCAATGCAGCCTGGGCAGACGAAACAGCCAACATCAAAATCGTCAGCAGCCAGACAGCTGGGTTGATGGATGATTTTACTTGTACCAAGGTGAGTTCCTCCTGTTTCAAAGGAAAAGCATAAGTCGGGATGAATTCCCTGTTACCCCCGTAGCAGAAGTGAAGGCAGCTCAATGCAGATAGCTTCCGCTACAGCCAATTCAGACCGGCTTTCTCGCCAACGGTTCCCAATCAGGGCTGCGCAGCAAACAACCGAACCCCATTGTACTCGCTGGACTCGCCCAGATCCGGCCAGGTGCAGGACTGCCACTCGCCCAGCAACTGGTAACCAGGAGGATTCAAATCCGGCACCCTGGAATCCGCCAGCAACACTCGCTCTGCTTGCTGAAAGCGGGTGAGCAGGGACAGATTCTCCCGGTCATACAGAATATCCGCCGCCGTCACCAGATCCGCTTCCTGCAAGGCCTCATCCAGATTCTGACTGAGGATGATCTCTACCTCATTTTCCAGCGCATTCACTGCGGTTGCCGTCAGCGCATCCTCGTCCAGATCGCAGGCAATCACCTTACGGGCACCCGCTTGCGCAGCAGCAATGGCCACCACTCCAGAACCCGGGCCCACATCGACCACACAGCGATCCTTCACCCACTGGGGATTATTGATCAGAAATTCCGCCAACACCTGCCCGGAGGCCCAGCAAAACGACCAGTAGGGCGGCTCTTCCATGATCGCATTGACGATGCCTGGCTCCAGGGCCTGCTCAGGAAACAGCTCGTCCAGCAGCCATAATTTCAGCGCAGGTGTCTGCGGCAACTGCTGGCAGGTTAGTTGCACATTGGGCAATACGCGGTGGAGCCGTTCATGCAGGGCGTTGAGGCCTACTCTTTTCGTGTCGCTTGTCATACTCTAGGCTCCGTCGCCTATCCAAAATCGTCGCAGAGAATAACAAAATGACCGCCAGACAGGCATGGATTGGACTGATCGCCCTACTGATCAGCCTTGGCAACCCGCTCCAGGCTCGTGAAATCTGGACTGACGGGGTGCCTGACGCCTACTTCCAGCATTTCCTTGAGTTCTATAAAGCCGACCCCAGTGCCATGGGCCGTTGGGCTCCTGGCTTGAGCAACATTTCCACTGCACAGCTGGATGCCACCATCAAGGCGCTGGACACCACCCAGTTCACCTATCTCTATCCAATGGAAATGAAGGGCTTCCAGCTACCCGACCATCTCGGCCTGCCGGTCGAAGAACTGTCGTTGATGGCGGTACGTGCCGGAAAATTTATTCCCATTCCATTCCAGATTGATGAATTCGACAAAACCGGACTGATCTGGATCGAAGGTGAGAATGACCATCCGCCGGAGGGAGAACCCGGCATCTTTGACGACTTTGACGAACTCGTCTTCATGTTCAGGGATGGCGGTAACGATCGTTACTCTGCCGACAAGCATACGTTGGACGCTGGCCAGGTACTGGAAGAAATCCGCCTGGATTCTCCCCGCAATGCTCCCCGCTACATCTATCTGGTGCGCAACAATCCGGAACGCTCCCGTGCGGATTATGTCAGCGCCGACCTGGAGGCCGGGCATGTGCAGAGCACCCTGATGGATCTGGATTACAAACCCAATGACTTCACCCAGATCCACTCCATGGCGCCGCGCCTTGGCCCCCATCAGGACACCAGCGTATTCGATAATATTTATGTGAATATCAGCACCGGCATCCTCAACCAGAAATTGCGCGTGGACCTGGACACCCGCAAGAACATCAAGGCTACCCCGATCGCAGTGAAAGACGGGCCGGTAAGGGTTTCCATGCTGGTGAAAGCCCGCATCTGGTATGCGTTCATGCCCACCTTCTTCAGCCAGAAATTCCAGGTGGATTTCTACGAGCAATCCGTCACTATTCCGTCACGCTTTGCCATCGGCAGCGTCAAGGTGCTCAAGTTCTTCCTGATGTTCCTGCGCGACCCGCGCATTCACTTTGCCATCGATTTCCATAACCTGGAGGGTGCTCGTGTCACCTTCCAGTCGGTCTACGATCAGCAGCAGTATGGTGTAGTTGATGGGAAGATGACCCCTTTCGAAACCACCATGAACGCCACCCGCCTGCCCGGCGACTGGCTGCATATGGATTCCAACCAGGGTTGGGAAATGTTCTTCAGCAACCACATGCCAGTGGTGCCCAACGGCTTGTTCGACGCCTTTCTCGACGGCGTCAGCATGAACATGTTTTACGAAGACGACGCCAGCAGCCTGACAGACTACGAACGTTTTCCCGGTGCGACCCCGCGCCTGGGCTTCCAGAGCAGCGGCTTGCCCCGCACCGTGATTGATCTGATGGGTTCCATTCCGAAACTGGATTACGCCAACATGAACAGCTTGGGCGAAGCGATTGTTGCGCTTGCCGAGGCCCAGGATAATGGCGCCTTCGACAAGTATGACGAGGTGGTACACAAGCGGCTGGTGGCATTGAATGAAGAAGGGCGCTTCACCACCGTGGCATCATTGGCAGATGCCTTTATCGCGGATCTGGACCGAATGAATTTCTCCGGCATTCCCCGTGACACCTTTAACAAACTGGTGCATCAGGCCATTCTCGACACCACCGACAGCCCCGACCGCATCCATCACGGCAAGGTATTGCAACGCATGGTGGAGTTGGCCAAAGCACAGGACATCGATATCACCCGGCTACGCTACGCCACCATGGACAACACCCTGTGGTTCCCGGCATGGGTGGGAGAAGGAGGGGCCACCGATTTCCATTGGCAGGTCAGCCACGCTCCCAGTTCCACATTGATGGGCCCGGTCAGTCAGCCTTCTGCAGCAGCGCCGTAAGCGCGGCGCTGTCTTTCACCTGCCCTTCCTCATCAAGCTCAGGATAGGGAACCCCGTGGGCATCGCATAGCCGTGCAATCTTCTCGTGGCCCCAACGGAACAACAGCTCATGATAGCGCTGCGGGTCAATCCGGGGCTGATCGTAGAAACCTTTGGCGCGGCGTTGTTCGCAGGCCTCAGCCAGAATGATGGCCGCCGCCACACTCACGTTGAATGACTCCACCATGCCCATCATCGGGATAATCACATGCTGGTCTACCGCCGCCGCCGCTTCATCACTGACACCAAACTTTTCGGTCCCCAGCAATAACGCTGTCGGCTTGGTGTAATCCACTTCGCGGTAGGGAATCGCCGTATCCGACAGGTGCGCCGCCAGTACCTGCACGCCCTGCCCCTGCAATTCACGGATCACCGGGGTGCTGTCCTCATGCTTGTGGACTTTCACCCAGCGCTGGGACCCCATGGCGGTACCGGCAGCCACCCGCGCACGGTTTTTGGGAAGAATGGCATGCACGTCCAGGATGCCCACCGCATCGCAGGTACGAACGATGGCAGCGATATTATGGGGCTTGTGCACCCCATCCATGATCACGGTCATATCAGGCTGACGGCGATCCAGGGTTTCACAGATACGGCGATAACGTTCCGGGGTCATGGTTTTTCCTCATTGCTGGCCGCGGATTGTATAGGCCCGGACACGGATGACAAAATTCGCCACGATTTTCGAAGCGAATCGTCACTGCCACAGCGGGGACGAATCCGCTAGGCTCTTCACACCACAGATCGACCTGGAGTCAGCATGAGCACCACCCCCACCCGTCGTTTACCCCTGGAAGGCGTTCGCGTCGTCGAACTCGGCCAACTGCTGGCCGGTCCTTTCACCGGCACCCTGCTCGCCTACTTCGGGGCCGATGTGGTGAAAGTAGAGCCGCCCGGTGGCGATCCGATTCGGGGATGGCGCAAACTGGACGAAGACGGCACCTCGTTCTGGTGGCGTAGCCTGGGGCGTAACAAGAAATCGGTAACCCTCGATCTGAAGACCAACGAAGGCAAAGCGCTGGTGCGCAAGCTGATGGGCAAGGCGGATGTGGTGATCGAGAACTTTCGCCCTGGCACCATGGAAAACTGGGGGCTCGGCCCGGACAGCTTCGCTGACGACAACCCCGGCCTGATCTACACGCGCATTTCCGGCTACGGACAGACCGGCCCCTACGCCAGCAAACCTGGCTATGCGTCCGTGTGTGAGGGCATTGGCGGCCTGCGTTATGTGAATGGCTTTCCCGGCGAGCGCCCGGTGCGACCCAACCTGTCCCTGGGCGACACCATTGCTGGCCTGCATGCGGCACTGGGCATCCTGCTTGCCCTGTTTGAGCGCCAGTCCAGCGAGAAGGGCCAGGTGGTGGATGTGTCCCTGTTCGAGTCGGTCTTCAACTTGCTGGAAGGGGTAATCCCGGAATTCGACGGTGCCGGTGTGGTTCGTGAGCCTTCCGGCTCCACCGTCACCGGTATTGTTCCTACCAACACCTATCGCTGTGCGGATCGCAAATTCGTCGTCATCGGCGGCAATGGCGACTCCATTTTCAAACGCCTGATGACCGCCGCCGGTCGCCCAGACATGGCGGATGACCCGGCCATGGCCAGCAATGCCGGTCGGGTGGACAACGAAGCCGCCATTGATGAAGCGCTGGACAGCTGGTGCCGCAGCCTGCCTAGTGAGCAGGTACTCGCTATTCTGGAAGATGCACGGGTACCGTCCGGCCCGATCTACTCCGTCGCGGACATGATGCAGGACCCCCACTTTCAGGCCCGTGGGCTGTTCCAGCAGGTCGAGATCAATGGCAAACCCCTGAAGATCCCGGCGATTACACCACGCCTGGCGGATACCCCTGGAGAAACCCGCTGGCCGGGTGGCGAGATCGGCAGCCACAATCAAAGCGTTCTACGCGATGAACTGGGACTCAGTGACGAGGAATTCGAACAGCTCAGGCAGGACGGTATTATTGGTTGAGGTCAGGACTGGTGGCCGTCTGTCAGCCACCCGGCCAGATCATTGACCACGCCATCAGAGGGCGTTAAAACTGGAAGCAATGAAGTGACCGAGACGCCAAAAGGACAACAAGATGCAGCTCTTCATGTGGTTTACCGTCATCGCCGTGGCCGCCGCCTTGCTGGGCGCCGGCCTCTATTACCAGCTACGCCGCCAGGCGCTGCAGTCTGATCCGGTATTGATTCGCAGCTGTTATCTTGGCGGCGGTGCCCTGCTGCTGGGCAACTGGCTGGTGCCGATGCTGTAAATCCCGTCGTGCGGTTCAGGCTTTCTCCTGCAGAAACCCTCGCACGGCCTCTACGACCAACGAGCCATTTTCACGGTGCGGGAAATGCCCTCCGCCTGGCAAAACCCTCAGCTCCCCCTTAACCGCCGCCTGATCATTCAACCGCAGGGGGTGCGCCACCGATCCATATTCATCGGCATCGCCATGAAGACACAGCCAGGGTCGTCGCATGGAGGACAATAGCTGATCCAGATTCCAGTCACTGAACGACTCACCCAGCCAGGTATCAATCCAGGCAGCCAATACCCAGTCCGTTTTGTCACCATGATACCGTGATAACTTCTCCCTCTGCGCTGGATCAGAAAAAGCGACCTTCGCCGCCTCGATGCCGCACCGGGTCCGCTCTTCCACAAAGGCCTGGGCTGCCAGGGTAATCACGGCAACACAACGCTCCCCGAGAGCCACGGCACTCGCCAGCGCCATTCCGCCCCCCACACTGTGCCCCAGTAAAGCGACCCGATTCAGATCAAGCGCATCACACAGCGCCGCAACTTCAGTGGCTTCGTCTTCCACGAACGACACCGGGAGTGGGTCCGCCCGGTTGGGAGAGCGGCCAAAACCCGGGCGATCATAGGCAATGACCGTGCGCCCGGTGGCGACATTGAGCTGCTCGGGGAAATCCCGCCACAACGCCACACACCCCAGCGAATCATGCAGCAACAGCAACGGAGCCTTGCGCGGGTCACCAGGCCAGATTTTGGTATAGACCACCCCCAGCCCGGGCAACGGCAATAGCCTCTCGCCCCCTTTCTGCAAAAACCCTGTTGGCTCTGTCATGTCTGTCCCCGGCTTCGCCATTACTGTGACCCCTGTATTGTCCCCAGCCCCCTCTTCCTGTTCCATTCCCGCACAGGCAAACTGATAGTCCATTCAGGCCATCATGCGTTCCCCTGTCTATGAAAAACATCGGTATTGTCGTCACCCCTGGCTGCTGGGCCATGAGCCTGTTCGCGGTGACCGACTTCTTCCGTATTGTCTCTTTGCTGGAAAAGCAGACAGGGCTGGCAGCGGGTTACCGGGTTCACCTGCTGGCGAACGCAGCGGACACCCGGCTCGATGCAGCTGGAGGGATTGCCATTGAGACAGACTCCCCTCTGGAAGAGGCGCGCCCGGTAGACTGGCTGATTTTCCCGGCCATTGAAGGTCCGGTACTGGAACATACCCCCAGCCCGCCGCGGCGCGCGTTGGCATATCTTGCCCGGCACTGTGAAGCAAACCGCGTTGTACTTACCCTGTCCACCGGCATTGTCCCACTGGCAGCCACGGGACTCGTCAACGGCTTGCGTATCAACACCCACTGGGCGTTTCTCCCCACGCTTCAGCAGCGCTACACAGAATGCCACTTTCGGGCCAGAGAGAGCTATCTTCAGGATCGCTGGTTATACAGCACCGGTTCGTTACATGGCAGTTTCGATGCCCTGTTGGCTCTGCTGGCCAATGACCGTGGAGACCACTTTGCCCAGCTCTGCGCCGCGCACCTGCTGGTCTCAAGCCCAATCCAGATGCGCCCGGTTCTGCCCGGCACCCGACGCCACGATGATGCGGCCATCCTTGCCGTGCAGGAGTGGCTTGAAAGCAACCCGCAGCTGTCATTGTCTCTGGAGCAGCTCGCCTCCCGGTTCGGGTTCAGCGAGCGGAACCTGAAGCGACGCTTTACCCTTGCGACCGGACTTGCGCCTCACCTGTACCTTCAGAAAGTCAGAATAGATCGTGCCAAGAAGCTGTTGATCAGTGGGGCACTGTCTGTGCAGCAGATTGCCCACCAGGTGGGATATGAGAATGTCAGCTATTTTATTCGGTTGTTTCAGCGCGAAGCGGGCGACACTCCTGCCCAGTGGCGCAAGACTAACGGCGCATACTGAGCTGACGGTAAAGATTATCTATTACCCGGGCCGCAAGGCGTTTGGCCCTGTCGGTGTTGGGCCCGGCAAAACGTCCGTCAAGATTGGCCATAAAATGGCCGAGCCAGCGCTCATGATGCACACCGGTGAGCGGGATCTTGTCATCCAGCGCCCGATGCTTTTCCATCATGTGCCGCTGGTAGGTTCTGTCCCCCAGCAGCATCTTGTGCCAGTACTGGCAGATCAGCGGCAAATGCGCGTTGAGATCGATCCCGGCTACGTCAAAAAATACCGCTGCCATTTCCGGGTCTTCCAGCATGCGCTGATAGAAGCCATAGACCATGGCATCGATATTGTCTTTGCAATCCAGATCCGGCAACGAGGCATTATCTGGCTGCGCCTGCCCCGGCACAAAGATCTCCACCGCCGTCATCACCTTTCCTCTTACCAGCTAATCCGGCCAACAAGAATGTCTTTGAACATGACAAAATCACCGGCAAGACTGTACCAGGGATGCTTGAAAGTGGCCGGGCGATTTTTTTCAAAGAAGAAATGGCCGACCCAGGCAAAACCATAGCCCACGATCGGTAGCAGAATCAGCCCCGCCAGATTGCCCGTGAATATCACCCCGACCAGAATGGCCAGCACGCCCAGGGTGCCGAAGAAATGCAGGCGACGACAGGTAGGGTTGCCGTGTTCCTGCAAGTAATACGGATAGAACTCGGCAAAACTCTGAAAATCGGACTGCTTGATGGTGTTCATGATGCGCTCCTGAATGCCGCTTCTGGTTGTTATGCCCTCAATCTTCCAAGGATGCTGCCAGAAAAAATTGTAAGCTTGGGCTAGGGCCTGTTAACACTACCAAAATGGCCCCTGCTGAATGCATTTTTTCGTCCAGTAGTGTCAGCCGATGTGCCGTGTAGTCATTCTACATCAACAGCGGCTGGCGCTACTGGGCGGGAAAAGGGATCAGCCCTCCGGGTTGCGCCCCCAAAGCCGCCACTCGTCGTTATTCGTCATTCATTTGGAGAAACCAAACATCACTCCTCATGCCTAGATTGGCGGCTTTGGGGGCTCAACAGGGGCCATTTTGGGAGTGTTAACAGGCCCTGATTATACCGCCTATGACGTCGTCATTTCAGGACAGGATGACGGTGAAGTTGTGTCATCCTGCAGGGGCCCTGCTGCCAATGCAGGCCACTGAAATTACGGGAAAATACCCCCTATACATTGTGTTAACGTCCGCACTCAAATCAGCGGGCTCCGACAGGTTCAAAATCTTATGGCTTTAAGTCCCCGCGTTCGTCGCCTGATCAGCAAACAAGGCAACCCCATTCCACGCAGCCTGGATTCCCTCACTCGGCAGGGAGACGAAGCGCCGCTGGACAAAACTGGCATGGCCTCCGAGCAGGTAGAAGCCATCTGGCGCGCCACCCGCAAACTGTATCGTGGTGGCATGAGTCCCGCTGTGAGCCTTTGCCTGCGCCGCCATGGCGAGATCATGCTCAATCGCAGTATCGGCTTTGCCGACCCGGACAGCCAGCGCATCATGACACCGGATACCCCCGTGTGCCTGTTCTCCGCCTCCAAGGTGGTCGCCGCCATGATGATCCATCACCTGGCAGAAACCGGCCAGCTGGACCTGGATGACCCGGTCACCCGCTATCTGCCCAAGTATGGCCAGAACGGCAAGGGTCGCACCACCATTCGCCATCTGCTGACCCATCAGGCAGGCATCCCGCGCCCGCAGGAAGAAGTGACTCCAGAGATTCTTTACCGCCCCCAGGAAATCACCGATATTCTCTGTGCCGCAAAGCCCGCAGGGCTGAATAGCCAGGCGTATCATGCGGTGACCGCAGGTTTCATTCTTGGCAACATCGCTGAGGCCATTACGGGTGAAGATCTCAACGCCACTCTGGACCGGGTGATCCGCAAGCCAATGGGGATGAAATATTTCACCTTTGGCAAGACCGGGCCCGAAAGAGCAATGGACGTTTCCACCGGCCTACCGATGAAACTGGTGGATATTTTTCTCAGCTACGCCGTTGGCGGCACTATTGATGAGGTAGTGGAAGTGACCAACGATGATCGTTTTCAGGACATCATCGTCCCGGCGGGCAATCTCTACGCCACTGCGGAAGAGGCCAGCCGCTTCTTTCAGATGCTGCTGGACCAGGGCCAGTACAACGGTCAGCAGATTTTCAAACCCGAAACCGTGGCCAGAGCACTGGAACCCGCCTGGCACCGCCCGCGCTTCGACCGCACCCTGATGCTGCCACTGAATTTCTCCAGTGGGTTCATGCTGGGCAATCGCGGGATGGGGATGTTCGGCCCAGGTGCACCCAAGGCCTTTGGCCATCTCGGTTTCATCAGTATCTACTGCTGGGCAGATCCGCAGCGTGCACTCAGTGGTGCACTGCTGACCACCGGTAAAGGCGTCGTCGGCCCCCACTTGCCCTCTCTTTTCAGCCTGCAGCACACCATTAACAAGCATACGCGGTTGAAGAACGCCTGAGACCGAATGCCTGACGCCTGACGAAAAAAGGCCTGCCCGATGCCCGGGCGGGCCTTTTTTCATCATCACAACACTCGCTATACCCCGCTGTAGGAACGTAGCACAGCGGAGTAACGCACGCAGTGCAGCCCCGAAGGGGTGAGCGGAGCGAATGACCTGCCCGCAAGCGATCCGAGCCTGGGCGAGGTAATTAGTTTCGAGTTACGAGAAGCGAGTTTCGAAAGGCAAAACCCTCAAATCTCGTGCCTGGTTGTTGTCTTTTGATTTTCGAAACTCGGTACTCGTAACTCGCCTCTGGAATCCTTACCTCGCTTAGGCTCGGATCGCTTGCAGGCAAGCTCCTACAGGGTGCGCCCTTGAAGCGGCGACGGATTTTGGGTTTGGGGGTTTTGCGTGAAGCGTAGTGCGTGCAGCTGCTCATTCCGGCAACGGCATCCCCCGCTGGCACTGGGTACAGGTGACCACCATGTCCAGATGCTGGAGTCGTCCTTCATCCGTGGTGACCCAGGGGCGATTGATAAAGGGGGGCTGGTGGCGCACGTGCTGACGATGGCCGCAGGACAGCTCCATTACCCAATCGCCCGCCTCATCCTGACGGAAGCCGTTGACGGTTACCTGGTTGGTCATGGCACCTTCTCCCTGAATATCCTGCCTTGGTTCATGATGATCCAGGCAAGCACGGGAGGGAAGTAATGAGTTACGAGTTGCGAAAGTCAAAACCCAAAACCCGAATCACCCTGCCGGTTTTGCTTTTCGAAAATCGTAACTCGCAACTCGCTTCTTCGAGAGGGAATTTCCGGTCAACCCTGACCGGAAATCCCGTGGGCAGAATCAGTAAGCGCCGCGGATCTTGTCGATGCTGGGCTGCAACACGGTGCGCCAATGGCGACCGAGATCATCGCTGTGCTGGTTGTCATGCTTGGCCACGGTTTCCAGTAGTGCATCAAGCCAGTAGTCGTACAGATAGGGCTGGATGTTGTAGCCCTCGCGATTGTGGGTCTTGCCCAGGTGGGCCAGCTTGTTGTCCGAGGCGCCGCGGGCCACCATGATCAGCCACATGATGCCGGCCCGCAGCAGACGACGCTGCTCAGGCATATCGGTACTGGTAAACACCGAGCGGACCTCATCACTCTTACCCATAAAAATACGATAGAAATCTTCAAAGAAATGCTCAGACGCGCAGCATCTCCCATAGCTCTGAAAAACTGCGTCAGAGGGTTGTAGTTCCACTTGTGTAGTCTCCTGAAAAAAGAAAACGGGCCGGTTTTCACCGGCCCGTTCCCTGGGCTTGACGCTTATCCTGCGGGATTGCGTCTTTTATTCCATATTGGACAGGATAGCGCCTTTCACCGCCTCCAGTTCCGCATCGATGGTCACCATGCGGCTGTCCTGGCACTGAGCGATGGCAGTATCAGGGTCCTTCAGACCATTACCGGTCAGGGTACAAACGATGGTGGAGCCTTCCGGGATCTTGCCGCTCTGGATATCGCGCATGGCGCCACCCAGGGAGGCAGCAGACGCCGGCTCACAGAACACACCTTCCTTCTCTGCCAACAGTTTCTGGGCCGCCAGAATTTCCTTGTCGGTCAGTTCGTCGAACCAGCCGCCGGATTCTTTCTGCAGGGCCCAGGCCTTGTCCCAGGACTGTGGGTTACCGATACGGATGGCGGTCGCCACGGTCTCGGGATCTGCCACCGGACCACCACGCAGGAAGGGTGCAGCACCTTCGGCCTGGTAACCGACCATCTTCGGCGCGGAGTTCACCACACCGGCTTTCTTGTATTCGCTGTAGCCCATCCAGTGGGCGGTGATGTTGCCTGCGTTACCCACCGGCAGACAGTGGAAATCCGGGGCACGGCCCAGCTCTTCCACGATCTCGAAGGCAGCAGACTTCTGGCCCTGCAGACGGTAGGGGTTCACCGAGTTCACGATGGTTACCGGCGCCTTCTCCGCGACCTGCTTCACCAGCTCCATGCCCTGGTCGAAGTTGCCACGGATCTGCATGATCACGGCACCGTACATCATCGCCTGGGCCAGCTTGCCCATGGCAATCTTGCCTTCCGGGATCAGTACGAAAGCGGTGATGCCGGCACGGGCTGCATAGGCTGCAGCCGCAGCGGAGGTGTTACCGGTGGAGGCACAGATGATGGCATTGCTGCCCTCTTCCACGGCCTTGGTCACGGCCATGGTCATGCCACGATCCTTGAAGGAACCGGTGGGGTTCAGGCCTTCGTATTTGACGTAGATATCCACGTCCTTGCCCAGCATCTTGGGGATGTTCTTCAGGCGGATCAGCGGGGTATTACCTTCACCCAGGCTGATGATCGGCGTGTCATCATTCACCGGCAGGTGGTCACGATAGCGGTTGATCAGGCCAGTGTAACGGTCACGAAAAGGCATAGTCTTAATCTCTTTTAAAGCGTCAGACGTCTGACGTCGAACGTCAGACGACAAAAATCAGGCGTCCAGCGTTTCTACACGGATACGCATTATATCGCTATCTACGGTGTCCAGGGCAGCGATCTTGTCCAGAGCGGCGTTCATATCACCCTCACGCACCTGATGAGTCATCATCACGATAGGTACAAGGCCCTGATCCACTTCCCGCTGCACCAGCGCATCAATGCTCACATTATTGTCGCTGAGGATGCGGGTGATGTCCGCCAGCACCCCGGCCTTGTCCTGGACATGCAGGCGCAGATAGAAGCTGCAGGCCACATCATCGATAGTCAGGATCGGATCATCGGACATGTGATCCGTATGGAAGCCCAGGTAGGGAACACGCTCTTCGTGGTCCACGGTCAGGGCACGGCCCAGCTCGATGATATCCGCCACCACCGCAGAGGCAGTGGGCTCGGCACCGGCACCAGCACCGTAGAACATGGTCGGCCCTACAGCATCACCGTGAATCATCACCGCGTTCATCACGCCATTCACGGCGGACAGCATGGTTTCCTTGGGAATCAGGGTCGGGTGAACACGCAGTTCGATACCATTGCCGGTGTCCTTGGCAATGCCCAGGTGTTTGATGCGGTAACCAAAGTGCGCAGCACTGGCCACATCTTCGATGGTGATGCGACTGATCCCCTCGGTGTAGACCTTGGAGAACTGCAGCGGAATACCAAAGGCGATCGATGCCAGAATAGTCAGCTTGTGGGCTGCATCGATCCCTTCCACATCAAAAGTGGGATCGGCTTCCGCATAACCCAGCTGCTGCGCTTCAGCCAGCACATCATCAAAGGCACGACCGCCCTCTTCCATCTCGGTAAGAATGAAGTTCCCGGTACCGTTGATGATGCCAGCCAGCCAGTTCACATGGTTAGCGGCCAGGCCTTCGCCCAGGGACTTGAGAATCGGGATACCGCCCGCCACGGAGGCTTCAAAGGCTACATCCACGCCATTGGCTTCTGCCGCCTGGAAAATTTCATTGCCGTGTTCGGCAATCAAGGCCTTGTTGGCTGTCACGATGTGCTTGCCATTCTTGATCGCGGTCAGCACCAGCTCACGGGCGGTTTCGATGCCGCCAATCAGCTCGACGAGGATGTCGATATCCGGATCGGAAGCCACAGCAAAGATGTCACGGGAGACACGAATACCGCTGAGATCACAGTCAGGATGGTCACGACGGGCGCCAATATGGGTAATTTCGATCGGGCGACCGACACGGCGGGCGATATCCCGCGCGTTGCGCTTCAGCACATTGACGGTGCCCGAGCCCACAGTGCCCAGACCTGCAATACCCACCTTCACTGGATTCACAGCGTTTCCTCGTTTCATTTCATTAAATCAGTCTGGCTACCGACTCTGCCGGCAACCGCGTCAATCCAACAGCCCGTCTTCGCGGAACATCTTCTTGATGCCACGAATCGCCTGCCGGGTACGTTGTTCATTTTCGATCAGGCCGAAACGCACATGGTCGTCGCCATACTCACCAAAGCCCACTCCCGGAGAAACGGCCACACCGGCATCTGTGAGCAATTTTTTGGAAAACTCCAGAGAGCCCATGGCCTTGTAGGGTTCGGGTATTTCGGCCCAAACGAACATGGTGGCACGGGGGCGCTCCACCTGCCAGCCGATCTCTGACAGGCCATCGACCAGCACATCGCGACGCTTGCGATACATCTCGCAGATCTCACTGACACAGCTCTGATCGCCTTCCAGTGCAGCAATGGCCGCCACCTGGATCGGGGTAAAGGTGCCGTAATCCAGATAAGACTTGATCCGCGCCAGGGCATTGATCAGATCCGGGTTGCCGCAGCAGAACCCTACCCGCCAGCCAGGCATATTGTAGCTCTTGGACAGTGAGAAGAATTCCACTGCCACGTCCTTGGCCCCTTCCACCTCGAGAATAGACGGTGCCTTGTAGCCATCAAATACGATGTCGGCATAGGCAATATCGTGTATCACCCAGATCTGGTGCTCGCGGGCAATAGCGACCACCTTCTCGAAGAATTCCAGCTCTACACACTGGCCGGTGGGATTACCGGGGAAGTTCAAGACCAGCATCTTGGGCTTGGGCCAGGATTCCTTGATAGCCCGCTCCAGCTCCACAAAAAAGTCCACCCCCTTCACCATCGGCACATGGCGGATATCCGCATTGGAAATCACGAAGCCATAGGGGTGGATGGGATAGCTGGGGTTCGGCACCAGTACGGTATCACCAGGCCCCATGGTAGCCAGCGCCAGATGCGCCAGACCTTCCTTGGAACCAATAGTGACAATCGCCTCGGATTCAGGATCCAGACTCACGTCATAACGCCGCTGATACCAGTCGGTGATGGCCTTGCGCAGCCGGGGGATGCCGCGGGACTGGGAATAGCGGTGGGTATCGCCACGCTGAACCGTCTCGGTCAGCTTGTCGACGATGTGTTTCGGGGTAGGCTGATCCGGGTTGCCCATGCCGAAATCGATGATGTCTTCCCCCCGTGCTCGCGCAGCCTTCTTCAGTTCTCCAACAATATTGAAGACATACGGAGGCAAACGACGAATTCGCTGGAAATCGGTTTCCACAACAGCACCTTGGGTGGGAGTAAAAATAAGGCGGACACATTAACGGTGCAGCCGGTCACAGTCAATGTATACACCCCGCCAGCCGGGCTCGAAAGCGCCAGCTGGCGGGGGCTGGAGACAGCGTCAGGACAATTTAGTTGAGTCGCTTCAGAAGGTCGTCAGGGGCCACATAGCCACCCAGCTGCTTGCCTTCAGTGGTGTAGATGGCCGGGGTGCCACGAACACCGAATTTCACTCCCAGCTGATATTGCTCATCAACCGGCTTGGCGCAAACACCCAACTCCGCCTTGCTGATGTCATCATTGAGCTTCGCCTTCGTCAGGGCAGCCTGCCGATCCTCCGCACACCAAATGTGGCGCATGGCTTCCGCCGCTTTGGCCATCGAGCCTCCACGCGGGAACGCCAGGTAATGCACTGTCACGCCCTCATCATTGTATTCCTCGATATGGCGGTGCAGCTTGCGGCAGTAGCCGCAGGTGATATCGGTAAAAACATAGATCTCATATTTCTCGTTTTCCGCCGGATAGGTGATCATCTGCGCTTCATCCAGCTTGCTGATGCCTTCCTTACGCACTTTCTCAAGCCGCTCCTCCGCCGGATTGACCACATCGCCGTCCTTGATCTGCAACAGCTTGCCGACCAGCAGATAGCTGCCGTCTTCCGTAATGAACACCGTCTCGCTGCCGTCCACTTCCAGCTCAAGCATGCCGTCAATTGGGGAATTACGTACATCCGATACCGTCACACCGTCAAACGCCTTCTCGAAGACCGCACGAGCCTTGTCCCCGTTCACAGCTTCACCGCGAGCAGAGGAAGCCTCCGCTGCCTTCCCACCCGACTCTGCCCCGCAGGCAGCCACCAGCCCCAGCAGGGCAAATACAAACCACTTCTTCATTCTGTCGTTACTCCTTCAGTTCCCTGATTAGAACCTTGCCGGAAGGTCAGGTTCCCGAACGGGGATGATGTTTCTGGTATAGATCCTGTAATCGCTGCTGAGCCACATGGGTATAGATCTGGGTGGTAGAAAGATCACTGTGGCCAAGCAACAACTGCACCACCCTCAAATCGGCACCGTGATTTAGCAGATGAGTGGCAAACGCATGCCGCAGTGTATGGGGCGAGAGGCTCTTTTGCACCCCCGCTACTTTCGCCAATTGCTTGATACGGTGCCAGAAGGTTTGCCGGGTCATGCAGGTTCCTCGCTGGCTGGGAAACAGCAGCTCCTGATCATTTCCCAACAACAGCGGCCGCCCTTCCCGGGTATATCGCATCAACCAGTGCAGCGCCTCTTCACCCAGGGGAACCAGCCGCTCCTTGTCTCCTTTGCCAATAACCCTCACCAACCCCTGTCGAACGTTCACCTGACTCAATGTCAGTGTCACCAGCTCCGTCACCCTTAGGCCTGTCGCATAGAGCACCTCAAGCATTGCTCTGTCCCGCAGCCCCAGCGGTGATCCCAGGTCCGGAGCCTGCAACAGGGCCTCTACATCCGCTTCGGTGAGCGTTTTTGGCAACGGCCGCCCGGTTTTCGGACGCGAGATCAGCAATGCCGGATCTTCTGCAATCCGACCCTCCCGCTTCAGCCAGCGGTAAAAACTCTTGATGGCTGATAACTGCCGGGCAGAAGAACTGGCGGCCAACCCCAACGAGAAACGGTGGGCCAGGTAATCTTGCAAATCCGCCCGCTGACAGGCCAGCAATTCCCTCCCTTGTTCCTGAAACCACAATGCCAGCTGACGCAGATCTCGGCGATAATTGTCCAGGCTGTGCTCACTGAGGCCCTTTTCCAGCCACTGCTGATCCAGCCAGGCATCAATCAGACGAACCTGCTCTTCATTGATTTGATTCATTGCCGCTGCGTGACTCACCCGCCGTTGTTACCCCCTTTTACCAAATATTACGCACAGACTGACACAGCTAAGCGACAACCAGCCCGGTTTCTGGCACAAACAGAGACTCATTTCATTCTCAGGGAGAGGAAGCATGGGAATTCTTTCATGGATTGTATTTGGGCTGATTGCCGGGATCATCGCCAAATGGATTATGCCGGGCAAGGATCCCGGCGGTTTCATCATCACAATTCTGATCGGCATTGCCGGTGCCTTTGTTGGCGGCTGGCTCGGCTCCATCACCGGCATTGGCGGCTCCGTGGGAAGCTTTAGCCTGGGCAGCTTTGTCACCGCCATTGTCGGTGCCCTGGTGCTGCTGTTCCTTTACCGGATGGTGAAGAAGGCATAAAACGCCTGACGCCAATGATACGACCGTAGGGCGGAAATGCCTGCAAGGCATCTCCGCCATTTTTTGGCGGCAATCGATCCGAGCGACAGCGAAGCAAAAAAGGAGCGAGTGACGAGTCACGAGTTTCGAAAGGCAAAAGACATCTCAGCCTGATGTTTCAGGGTTTTGATCTTCGCAACTCGCTTCTCGTGACTCGAAACTTATTCCTCGCCCAGGCACAGATCAATTGCAGGCATACCCTGAAGGGCACAGAGTGCTCCCACAGCAACCCTGCCCTGGGCATTGGCGAGCGGCATAAAGCCTGTTACTCGCAGCGCGACCAACAAAAAAGCCGCTTCCCAAAAGGAAGCGGCTTTTTTGTTGGAGCTGTGGTCTACCCGTCCAGAGGTTGATTCCGCATGCCCTACAGCAAAGGCTGAACCAACATTCGCCCTCGGCAGACCCGATTGCGCAGGTCTTAACGAATCTTTTCTTTGATTCGAGCGGACTTACCAGAGCGGTCACGCAGGTAGTACAGCTTGGCGCGGCTCACGTCACCACGACGAACGACTTCAATGGAGTCGATCAGCGGGCTGTGCAGCTGGAATACACGCTCAACGCCCACACCGTGGGAGATCTTGCGCACGGTGAACGCAGAGTTCAGACCGCGGTTACGACGGGCGATAACAACGCCCTGGAACGCCTGCAGACGCTCACGGGTACCTTCTTTCACCTTTACCTGTACGGTAACGGTATCACCGGCGCCGAATTCCGGCAGATCGGTTTTCAGCTGGGCGTTTTCGATGCCCTGGATGATCAGGTTCTTGCCGCTCATGGCAATGCTCCTATTCGTTCGGTTTTGCTGTATGCGACGACTGCTCGGCGATGTATTCGTCCAGCAGCTGTTGCTCTTCTTTGCTCAAACCCCGCGCCCGGCGGCGTTCCAGCAGGTCAGGACGCTGTTGCCAGGTCCGTCCCAGCGCCTGCTTGAGGCGCCAGCGGCGAATCAGCTCGTGATTGCCACTCAGCAGTACCGGAGGCACTGCCTGTCCGTTGTACACCTCCGGGCGGGTGTAGTGCGGACAATCCAGCAGGTTTTCGAATTCGCCTGAAAACGAGTCCTGCTCAGCGGAATCCTGGTGACCCAAGACTCCGGGAATCAGTCGGCTGACCGCATCGATCAGCACCAGCGCCGGTAATTCACCGCCGCTGAGAACGTAGTCGCCGATGGAGATCTGCTCATCCACCTCGGCGTCGAGCAAGCGCTCATCCACGCCTTCATAGCGCCCAGCCAGTAATACCAGACCGGGCTGCTTCGCCAACGCCTCGGCTTTTGCCTGGGTCAGCGGCTGCCCCTGGGGGGACAGGTAAATCACTGTGGCCGCCGGGTTAGCAGCGCGGGCAGACTGCAAGGCTTTCGCCAGCGGATCTACCTTCATCACCATGCCGGGGCCGCCACCGAAGGGGCGATCGTCCACGGTGCGATGACGATCTTCGGTGAAATCTCGCGGGTTCACGGTTTCCACCTGCAACTGGCCATTATCCACGGCCCGCCGCGTGACGCCGAAATCGGTAATCGCCCTGGCCATCTCCGGGAACAGTGTCACCAGAGTCACGGTGTACGGCGTCGAATCCGTCGTCATTCTAAAATTCCGGGTCCCAGTCTACCGTCATGTGGCCTTCGGCCAGATTCACGTCGGTAATCACGTCGTCCGGGAGCCAGGGGATCAACCGCTCACGGCGATCCAGGCTGCTGCTGTCGCCGCGTACCACGAGCACATCGTTAGCACCGGTCTCCAGCATTTTCGCCACCTTGCCCAGATCTGCGCCTCCACTTTCGAAGACTCGCAATCCGATCAGGTCGCGCCAGTAATATTCGCCACCACCAGACTGTGGCAGCAGGTCACGGGGTATCCCGATCTCCTGCCCCACCAGCGCCGCCGCCATGTTCCGGTCGGTAATGCCTTCCAGTTGTGCGATCAGGCCCTTGCCCTGGGGACGGAAGCCGGTCACTTTCACCGGCTTCCACTGGCCACCTTGTTTAAGATGCCAGGGCTGGTAGTGCTGGATGTTTTCGCGGGGGTCGGTATCGGAGAACACCTTTACCCACCCCTGCACGCCGTGCACCCCAAGGATGCGACCGACAACCTCCAGCTCAGAGGACTGTTGCCCTCCAGTGGTCATCAGGCTTCCTTACGGGCCTGCTTAACCAGAGTCTTGACGCGATCAGACAGCTGAGCACCTTTACCAACCCAGGCGTCCAGGCTTTCCAGGTTCAGCTTCAGAGGAATTTCACCGCCACGGGCGATGGGGTTGTAGAAACCCAGCTGCTCGATAAAACGGCCATCACGGGCGTTACGGCTATCGGCAACAACAATGCTGTAGAACGGGCGCTTCTTGGAACCGCCGCGAGCGAGACGAATAATTACCATGGTTTATCTACCTTTTTATCAATCCGGTTTCCCGGCCGCCTGCCGAGGAGGGCATAGCGAGCCATCGTATCCGCTTGAAAGCCAGCCCCCGAATCCATAGAAAACAGGGAAAGGCCGCGAAGGGCGCGGATTATACAGGCAGATAACCCGCGCAACAAGCATTTAGCCCAGCAAAACGCTTCGGTGGGCTTGTAGGAGCGGCGCTTGAGCCGCGAACCGCATGTAAACGCGGAATCGTCCGCAGGATGATCAAGCATTACCGAATTCGATGGGGTTGCTGCAGATAGCCTGCAGCGCTGTTGCCAATGGCATCTTCCTCACCGCCGCACGATTCGCGGCTCAAGCGCCGCTCCTACAAAACCCCTTACCCCAAACGCAGCGCGGGCAGAGAGGTTTCCACCTGCCCTGCCCGCGTGTTGCATGATGCGTGTCGCTTGAAGCGTCAATCACATCGGCGGCATACCGCCACCCATGCCACCCGGAGGCATACCGCCACCCGGACCACCGGTACCGCCAGGGCCACCGTTTCCACCCATCATGCCTTCCAGGCCGCGCATCATGTTCTTCATGCCGCCCTTGGTGCGCATTTTCTTCATCATCTTGGCCATCATCTTCTGCTGTTTCATCAGGCGGTTCAGATCCTGAATCTCCAGCCCGGCGCCCATGGCAATCCGCTTCTTGCGGGAACCCTTGATGATGTCCGGGTTACGGCGCTCCTTGATGGTCATGGAGTCGATCAACGCTTCCATGTGCTTCATCTGCTTCATGGCCGCCGGATCCTGAGCCGCCTGCATCATGCCGCCCATGCCGGGCAGCTTGTCGAGCAGGCCGGCCATGCCGCCCATGTTGCGCATCTGCTGGAACTGGTCCTTGAGATCCTCGAAGTCCATCGCCTTGCCTTTCTTGAACTTCTTGGCGATCTTCTCGGCTTTCTTCTTGTCCAGCTTGCGCTCGGCTTCTTCCACCAGAGACAGCACGTCGCCCATGCCGAGGATCCGGCTGGCGATACGATCCGGGTGGAAAGGCTCCAGGGCATCGGTCTTCTCGCCCATACCGATGAACTTGATCGGCTTGCCAGTGAGCTGACGGACGGACAGGGCGGCACCACCGCGGGAGTCACCGTCTGCCTTGGTCAGGATCACACCCGTCAGGGGCAACGCCTCGTTAAAGGCCTGAGCAGTGTTGGCCGCATCCTGACCGGTCATGGCATCGACCACGAACAGGGTTTCCACTGGACTGATCGCCCCGTGCAGACGCTTGATCTCGGTCATCATGTCTTCGTCGACATGCAGACGACCCGCGGTATCGACGATCAGCACGTCCATATAACGACGACGAGCTTCATCCAGCGCCGCATTGGCGATATCCACCGGATCCTGGTCACCGGTGGACGGGAAGAAGTTGGTTTCCACTTCCCCGGCCAGGGTTTTCAGCTGCTCGATGGCCGCCGGACGGTAAACGTCCGCGGACACCACCATGACCTTCTTCTTCTCGCGCTCCTGCAGGAAGCGGGCAAGCTTGGCCACGGAGGTGGTTTTACCCGCCCCCTGCAGGCCTGCCATCAGGATGATAGCCGGCGGTTTGGCAGCCAGATCCAGGGCATCATTGGCGTCGCCCATGGTGTGAACCAGCTCGTCGTTGACGATCTTGACGAACGCCTGGCCCGGGTTAAGGCTTTGCAGCACTTCCTGACCCAGCGCCTTTTCCTTGACCTGCTCGACAAACTCTTTCACCACTGGCAAGGCCACATCGGCCTCCAGCAGCGCCTTGCGTACTTCACGCAGGGTGTCGCGAATATTGTCTTCGGTCAGGGAGCCCTGACCTGCCAGGTTTTTAAGCGACGATCCCAACCGGTCGGTGAGATTCTCGAACATGGTGCTACCTCCAAATCCTCATGTCTGCGCGCCTTTTTCCATGCGGCAGGGACAAGGGCGCGATTATAGCCCTCATTGACGCCCAACGTCATGGGCTGGGGTAAACGGGCAGGCAAAATGAGAATGATTGTTGATAGTCAACTTGCCCCTATGCCAGACTTCTGCGGATTGCCCGGCAATTTCGTCGCCGGCTACTGGATGGATATCAACACCCATGACGCTTACCGTGATCAGTGGCATTGCCGCCTTCGCGCTTTACACTTTGGCCAGCCTGATTGTCTTTTCCCAGTTCAAAGGGAAGAGTCAGCCGTCCCGGCAATCCATCCTGATTCCCGGCTCGCTTGCCCTGATTGCCCATGGCGTAAGCCTGTGGGGCATCATGGTGACGCCTAATGGCCTGCATTTGGGGCTGTTTGCTGTGGCCTCAACAGTGGGAGCCACTTGTGTTCTGGCGGTACTCATTTCCTGCCTGCGTCGCCCCTTTGAGTGGATCAACGCTATCGCCTACCCCTTTGCCGCCCTGACCATTCCCTGCATGCTCTGGGGCAGCCCAAGCAGCAACGCGCAACCGCTTGCCCATGGACTGGGCGCGCATGTGCTGTTTTCTATCCTTGCCTATGCCGTACTCGCCATCGCCGCCGCCCAGGCCGTGATGGTGCGCATCCAGGACCACCAGCTCAAGGAAGGCCATATTCGCGGCATCATGCGCCTGTTCCCCCCGGTTCAAGTAATGGAAACCATGCTGTTCGAGGCCATCTGGGTTGGGGAGGCCTTGCTTACCATCGCCATCGCCTCTGGTTTTTTCTACGTGGACAACCTGTTCGCCCAGCACCTGGTGCACAAGACGGTTCTGACTCTGATTGCCTGGGTGGTATTCGCCATCCTGCTGGCGGGACGGTATCTGCGTGGCTGGCGCGGGCGTACCGCTATCCGCTTTACCCTGAGTGGCTTCGCGGTATTGCTGGTGGGATTCTTTGGCAGTCAGCTGGTGCTCGAATTCATCCTGAAACGGTAAACAACTACCAAACAGATTCGAGTTGCGAGTAACGAGTTTCGAAGGGCAAACGCTCTTGATTTTCGCAACTCGTTACTCGTTACTCGCTGCCACGCCCCATTCTCCAACCTCCCGGGCTTCGACTTTGGCACCGGACTCCTTGACACTTCTCGGTCCTAGCCCAAACAATATCCCCCCAACTGGCGGATAAACGACATTTCCCTTGGATACCTTCTCGGACGGGTGGCTGATTGGCGCCCTGATCTTTCTGGTTCTTGGCTCAGCCTTCTTCTCCAGCAGCGAAACCGGCATGGTGGCCATCAACCGCTACCGCCTGCGGCACCTTGCCCGTCAGGGGCACAAGGCCGCAGCCCGGGTAGAAAAGCTGCTCAAGCGCACCGACCGACTGCTGTCAGTCATCCTGATCGGCAACAATTTCGTCAACAACTTCGCCGCCACCGTAGCGGCGATTCTGGCGATTCGCTGGCTGGGCGACAGTGGTGCAGCGGTAGCACCAGTGGTGATTACCATCATCATGCTGGTCTTCGCCGAGATCACCCCCAAGACCTTTGCCGCCATGCGCCCGGAACGGGTGGCCTTTCCCGCCAGTCTTGCACTCAAGCCCTTGCAGACCCTGCTGGCGCCGCTGGTATGGCTGGTCAACGGCATCAGCAATATCCTGCTGCGCCTTGGTGGCATCAACGCCAATGAGCAAGACGACGATCATCTCAGCCCGGAAGAGCTACGCACCGTGGTGAACGAGGCCGGGGGGCTGATCCCGGAAAACCACCAGAAGATGCTGCTCAACATTCTCGATCTGGAAACGGTCACCGTGGAAGACATCATGGTGCCGCGCAACGAAATGGTGGGCATCGACCTCGAGGATGACATGCACGACATCCTCACCACCCTGCGCGCCAGCCAGCATACCCGTCTGCCTGTTTACAATGGCGACCCCAACAATATGATTGGCCTGCTGCATCTGCGCAAACTCAGCCGTCTGTTGCTCAAGGAAGAAATCAACAAGGCCGAACTCATGCAGTACACGGTCGAGCCTTACTATGTGCCGGAGGCCACCTCACTGCATCAGCAGCTGATCAATTTCCAGAACGCCAAACGGCGCATCGGTATTGTGGTGGATGAATACGGCGATGTTCTCGGTCTGGTAACCCTGGAAGACATTCTTGAGGAGATTGTCGGCGAATTCACCACCGACCTGGCCGCCACCAGCCAGGATATTCATCCTCAGGATGACGGCACCTTCGTCATCGACGGCTCAAGCACCCTGCGCGACATCAATCGCACCCTGCAGTGGGAGCTCCCCACCGACGGCCCGAAAACCCTCAACGGCCTGATCCTGGAGTATCTGCAAGACATCCCCGACGCCAACATCTCCGTGCAGATTCTGGATTACCAGATCGAAATCCTGCAGGTGAAGGACAATATGGTGAAGGCGGTGAAGATGAGAAAGGCAGTGAACAGTTAACAGTGAATAGTGAACAGTTCGCGAACGAAGTATGGGTTGCTTTTGGGGGCCTCTGCCCGCGCCCCACTTCGGCCGCGGGCATCAAGGTTTGAAAATTAACGAGGGTGAACGCGGCTGTTAACTGTTCACTACCTTCAAACCCTATCCGCCACTGCCGACCCAACCCAACCACGAATATCGGCTTCATAGCGCTTCACCAGTGCCCTGCCTTCCTCAATGGCCTCTTTGGCTCGGTGGAAATCCATCAGGGCAAAGTCTTCCAACAGGGGAACCAGCGTGACCTCCGGCGGGTCGCCGGCCATACGGGAGCGTGTGATACGGTCCTGCATAATGTTGATGCTGGAGGCAACCACATCGAAAAAGCCCGGGTCCTCCCCGTCGCCGGAAGTAAAGTAATCCATCATTTTTTGCCAGATGCTGCGTTCCTCTTCTGAGGCTTCCTCACTTTCCACCTGACTGCGCGTATCCCGAGCCAGATGACCACCCACCAGCTGGGCATTGAGGTTAACGGCAATGACCACATCCGCGCCCATGGCGCGAGCCGCAGACACCGGCACCGGATTCACCAATCCTCCATCGAGCATCCAGCGACCTTGCAGACTAAAGGGAGAAAACAATCCCGGCAGCGCACAGGATGCCCTGGCCGCGTCCAGCATCGGCCCCTTGGTAATCCAGATCTCCCGGCCGCTTTTCATGTCCGTCGCGACCGTCACCAGTTTTTTCTCCAGGTGCTCTATATCCGGATTGTCGTGGTGCTCACGAAAAAAACTGAACAGCTTTTCCCCCTTCACCACCCCACCGGAAAAACTGATATCCAACAGCCCAACCACATCTTTCACCGTCAGGCCCTTAACCCAATCGGCAAATTCGTTGAGTGTGCCTGTTACGTAAGCCCCGCCAACGATGGCTCCAATCGAAGTACCAGCCACCACTTCCGGCTCGATACCCATTTCCTCAAGGCCCTGTATCACGCCGATATGTGCCCAGCCTCTCGCTGAGCCACTGCCCAGAGCCAGGCCGATCACCGGCTTTCCACCACCCTGCGTCAACGTGGCATCGCTGCTCATGATTTGCCCCTGATTTTGCTCATGGCTGCTCCCTCTTGCTTCTAACCACACAGGGAGCAGGCTCACCGTTCATCCGCTGCTCAATACGGCGAAACACTTCATCTTTTTCATCATCGGTGAGCAGCCCCCAAATGGAAATTTCGCCCCCAGAGCGAAAACAGCCCACGCAAATATCATTTTCGTCCAGTGCGCAAATAGACACACAGGGTGAAACCCGTTGCCTATCAGTCATGGTGGTAGCGTTCATCCACTTCCAGGTGCTCACTAAACTCTTTGGCATGAGCCACATAATGCATGCTGCTCATGGTCAGCATTGCCTTGTGGCCATCGGAGATTTCCTTGACAACTTTGGCCGGAGATCCCATTACCAGTGAGTTGTCTGGAATTTTCATGCCTTCCGGCACCAACGAGTTGGCTCCGATGATGCAGTTTTTCCCAATCACGGCCTTGTTCAGCACCACTGCATTGATGCCGATCAGGCTGTTATCACCGATGGTGCAGCCATGCAGCATCACCTTGTGCCCCACTGTCACGTCACGGCCAATCTTCATCGGTACACCAGGATCCACATGCAGCACGGCACCGTCCTGAATATTGGTGTTTTCGCCAATCTCAATCAGGTCATTGTCTGCCCGCAGCACCGCGTTGAACCAAATACTGCTGTTACTCTCCATCACCACCGAACCAATAACCGTGGCATTGTCTGCAATCCAGTGGCCTGAACCACGCTGTTCAAGCTGGCGGCTGCCGATCTTGTAAATCATGATTATTGTTCCCTGTCTGCAGGCCAGTGGCTCACGTCGAACTCGATGCCTGCATCATATACATGGTTGATCAGATCCAGAATCATGAAGGCAGTCAGCCCCCAGATTCGCTTGTCTTCGTAATAATAGCTGGGGATACGGAAGCGCCGGCCGAAGAAATCGATAGGGCTGGACAACTCCGGCGTTTCCTCAAGGAAGAATTTCAGTGGCACCTGAAAAATGGTGTCTATTTCGCCCGGCTCCGCCTGCAACTGTGCATCGGGATGCACAATTCCCACAAACGGGGTCACCTTCATACCATAGCGGGATGCCAACGGAGACAGCTGCCCCAGTACGTCCACATAGCGGGCATTCAGACCAACCTCTTCCTCGCTTTCACGCAACGCGGTCATCAACAGGTTCTTGTCGGAAGGATCCCGCTTGCCGCCGGGAAAAGCCACCTCCCCCGCATGAGTCGGCATGGAATTGGAGCGGACGGTCAGAATAACCCTCGGCTCCGGGCTGTCCACCAGCGGCATCAGCACCGCTGCCTCAGGCAGCGCCAGGGGCAACTCCGTGCGTTGATATTCAGGCAGCCTCTGCCTGAGCAAATCGAGCACAACACTCTCCAGAACCGACGATTCAAACGGTAGTTTGAACAGCAACGGCTCCCGCGGCAAGTCTACCGGCTATCGGGAAGCGACCACTGATCCTTTCTACCGTCATTCCCTCTGCAACAGGCGATAGCCAATTTCCTACACCGAAGGAATAAGCCAGCCCAAAAGCCGGAAAACCCCGCTATCACAGTGCGAATCCCACCTCACCATTTTTGCCGGAAGCTCTTTTGCGCAAATAACGCACTTTTTCCTACACCCGGGGCTTAGTCAGGAAAGAAAAAATCCGTTCTCAGGGTGAATGTCATCCACTGACGAATCACGCAAGACTCGGTGTGCGAGGCAAGACCAAGAGCAAGACTAGGGACGGTATCATGAAAGATGGGCACTCAAGAGGCCCGGGGATCGTCGCATTCCTTTTGCTGATCACAGCACTTCAGGGGCATGCAGGGGACCTCTCCCTCTTTAACGAGATTTCGCTGGAAAACAGCGCCGATATTTCCCAGACGGGATCGGATCTCTCTGCCTATGTTTCCCAGACTGGCGGCAACACTGCCACTGTCGACCAAAACGGCCACCAACATCAAAGCCGCCTGATCCAGAACGGTCATGGCAACCAGGCTGACATCCTCCAGTACGGCACGGCACAACAGGCTGATATCACACAGCTTGGCTGGGAAAACCTGGCCATCGTTGCCCAATACGGCACCGGCAATATCGTCACCATCGACCAGAACGGCATCAGCAACACTGCCATTGTTGAGCAGCTGGGCGAATACAACTTTGCCGCTATCGCGCAATACGGAATTGGTAATCATGCCGAAGTTTCACAACACGGCACGACCAACACAGTTTCGGTTTCCCAATATGGGGCCGGAATGTATGTCTCCATTCAACAATGGGACTGACTTTGCAGCACTTTGACTTTGCCTAAAACGATGAAACGATGAGGAGAAACACCATGAACGTAATGAAGCCTCTGGCAGTCGCCGTACTGGCCGCCATCTCCAGCACCACCTGGGCCGCAGGCAGCACTGCTTCCACCAATCAGACCGGTGAAGGCAATACCGCCAACACCGTTCAGAGTAATGTGAACGATTCCTCCGCCACGGTTGATCAAACCGGCGACTTCAATACTGCCGATGTGAGCCAGACCAACAGCATCAACATGATGACGGCAGACATCGACACCACCGGCAACGACAACAACGCCAGCATCACTCAGGATGACTCCTGGTTTTCCACTGCCACCATTGAGCAGGTGGGCAACGCCAACACTGGCACCATTACTCAGGTTCTGACTTCTGACGTCACCACCGCCAGCATTCAGCAAATCGGTGGCTCTGAAAACTCCGAGGCCACCATTGAGCAGAACAATGCCGACGCCTCTGACGCCTCCATTGTTCAGGACTCCGCTTTTGATGCTGATGCGACCATCACCCAAACCGGCGACTTCCATCAGGCGTCCATTACCCAGAACAACCTGATCAACTCCGTAGCCACCATCAACCAGAGCAATGTTGGCAACACTGCCACCATTCTTCAGGATGATTCCTGGAATGCTACCGCAACCATCGACCAGAGCGGCCAGAACAACACCGCCGACATCAGCCAGGTTGCCATTTCTGACTTTGCTACCGCCTCCATCACCCAAACCGGTGACAACAATGATGGCGTTATCACCCAGGACTCCGCCTGGAGTGCTGACGCAGTGGTGGTTCAGTCCGGCATGAATGGCGATGTGGATGTCATCCAGAACGACTCTCACTTCAGCTACGCCGAAGTGAACCAGGGTGGCGCTGACAACGTGGCACTGGTCGATCAGGGCCTGGGCAACCGCAACGATGCCTACGTTAATCAAGGCGGCAACATGAATAGCGCAGAAGTTGACCAGTCTGGTTCTGACAACCTGGCCACCGTTGATCAAGTGGGCAGTGAAAATACCGCTATCGCGCATTCCCACGGTGGCAACGGTGTCATCGACATCGATCAGTCCAACAGCTTCAACATGGCCAATGTTGAGCAGACCGCCCCTGCGGAATACGGCATTGCCACCATTACCCAGACCGGTGCCGATAACGGTGCCTTCATCACCCAGTCTGGCATTGGTGCCTCCGGCAACGAAAACTTTGCCACCATCCTGCAAGAAGGCATGCTGGACACCGCGTCCATCATGCAAGCTGGCGGTGGCGGCAACAACGCCTTCATCCACCAGAACTAATCTGGGCAGCATCAGAAACCGGGGCCTTATGGCCCCGGTTTTTGTTTGTCAGGGCGTCTTCTTATCCGCTATGCCTTGCACAACTTGAAGTATCAAACCGCTCTTTTTTAATCGGTAACAACGGCTAATTACACTTGCAAGGCGGCTCCTGCAAACTAAATCCACCGGAAAAACTCTGCGCGGCAAAATCTCGACTTGAACCCGTGTTGCCGTACGGACAACTCACAACCGCCGTTGCCTGTTACCCTGAAAAGGTACAGATCATGCCTCCCCTCATCCTTGCAGGACTGCTTTTCACATTACTGCTTCCGCTGCAGTCAATCCGGGCAGACAGCACAGCGTCTGTTTCTCAATATGGTGCCTACAATACGTCCAGCGTATCCCAGCAAGCATCAACCCAGAGTCACATCGAGACCACTCAGACAGGCGATGACGAGGGAGGTGCATATAACACCGCTTTGGCAAGCCAGCAGGCCAGTGAAAACAGCAGCATCCGGACATACACAGAAGGGGAACACAACCTTGCCACAGCGAACCAGCAGCAGGTTGACTCAACCCAAGCGGAAATCCTGCAAACCACACAGTCTGAAGCCAACTTGGCCCAAATAGAGCAAGTCGATCTTTTAAACGGTGAAGCTAACATCCGGCAGCACGATAGCGGAGAAAACACAGCGATCATTCAGCAATCCAACTCTCAGAATGTCACCGCTCTCACGATTCAGGACCACAGCTATCTGTCCGAAGCCAGAATTACCCAAGCGGCATCATCCGCCAGCGCGGCACAAATCCACCAATCCAACACCTCGGATAGCCAAGCTTCAATCATGCAAACCTTCAGCCCGCACAGCGAAGCACTCATATTCCAGCAAGAAGCACCGCTATCCAGGGCTAATATCGAGCAGCTTAACGCCAACGAAAGTCGCGCCAACATAGAGCAAAAAAACAGCCACGCAGTTCCTGACCAGGCAAGCATCCAGCAACAGGACGGCAATAACCTGCAGGCAGAAGTATGGCAGGATGGCCCCGATAACGATGCCACTATTGAACAAACCAACCACACCAATCAGGCCACAATCCTGCAGCAGTCTCCCGCCTCCTCAGCAGCAGGTAATTCGGCCCTGATCATTCAATCTTCCGGTGGCAACGCTGGGAACATTATTCAATATGGCACCAATAACAATGCATCGATCCATCAGTTCTAAACCCCAGCGCCGGCCACGCAGCATGACTGCCTACTGGCTACTACTGATTTCATTTGCAGGAACCCTCTCCATGCCCGCCATCAGCGACACTCCTCACTGCACCCTGCATATCCTTCAAGATGCCACAGATAGCCTCCATCGCTATCAACTCGCGCTGGAATGCAAAGAAACCGGTGGGCACATTCGCTATGAACTTCAGGTCACTCGGAAAGGGAAAAGCGGCACCAGCCAGGCAGGTCAGTCAGGAACCACCATGATTGACTCCGATCACTTGCTGTTAGGCAATGTCAAAATCAACCTTCAAGCGGCAGATACCGTTCTCGTAACCGGTATGGTAAGAGATGCTGATGAACAGATTATTGCTGAAGCCTTTCAGGAATTTTCTGTGCAGTAATCCACTTAGGGAGCCTCTGAATAACTCCTTGCGTACTCAGCATGGCCTGAAGCGTGCAGCTGTTGTGTCTTGTCTCGATGGTCAGGGTCGCTCCCTTTCCGAGGGGCAAGGCGCAGCAGATGTGCGCTTCAGGCCGCGCCTTTATGCCCGCAGGGTGCTACCGGGTCTTCCAGGCTGGCCCGCACTCGTTGTTGCCTGTTCTTTAAGGTATGAGCTTCGACAGGCAACCAGCATGCCTTCAAAATTGCGCCCCTCTTTACCTTGGCCGAGAGGGCGAACCAGCCTGAAAGACTGAGTATGCAAGGAGTTATTCAGAGGCTCCTTAGTCTTCGACAGACTCAAACAAAACGTTTTGCACGCTCACCGGCCCTGCAACCATAGAGTGACAACGTTGCCCTGATGGAGAATCCAGGCATCATCCCCGACCTCTCACTTTCCGCTTTCCAGAAAACGGTGCCCGGAAATACCGAGGAAAAGCCTACACAACATCACAGGTTTTTCTTCCTTGTGTGAGCGGTGGTTCCGCTGCATTGCTTGAGCATCGGCGTTTCGCAGTCGCATCCAGAGCTCATCGCAAACCACAGTTCCCGACAAGAGTGTCTCAGGGCATGGTTTACCGATGATAGCGGGAGTGCACGAGGAAGCTACGGTAATCCGGTGGCGCCTGCTTCACTTGGGAGTCGAGGCTTTTGTCTTATCTGCTTTCTGCAAACTCTGGTCTTATGGCCTCGCTGCGGCAGTTCGCCTCACAAAGCGAAGCAAAGGCACACCGGAAGACGCTCCCGAAGGGAGTGGGCGTAGTGAACAACCGGCGCTCCTATGGATACACTCTGGTGCTCATGGTGGAGATGCCTTCGGGCATTTCCACCCTACGAAGACTGGGGGGGTAAGGCGCTGCCTGCCTTGCATTTATTTGCTGTCAGTTACCGATACGTTGGAAGCGGCAGCAACAGTGCCTCTCCCTGCTGTGGAAGCGTATCTGCACGCGAAGTGAGAAAAGCCGAAGGTACGGCAGATTATCTTGCAAGCAAGCCGCCACAAAGGGCAATGCTGTTCACTTAAGTAGTACTGTTGATTTCTTGTGGGAGCGTGCTTGCAAGCGAAGACTTTGTTTCAGGGGACTTCATTCGCGTGCAAGCACCCTCCCACAGAAAAATCGAGCTTAAGTGAACAGCATTACCCACTAAAGGGTGCTCTTGCTGTTTTTGTGGGAGCTGCGGTTCCGCCGCGAAAACATGGGCGATCTGCAGCTGGCCCGGCCCCGGAGGACATGGCAAATTCCGCCCCTAAAGATGCGCAGAGGCAACGCTACCGCACGTTAAGGAATGAAGATCATGGCTGGCAGCAGCGGCACCACTGCTACTGTTTGAACGCCATACTGTACTGCTCAATAATCTCTGAATTCATATCCTCAGGATTCTTGAGCTGCCAGTTGCCATCCAGCACCCCTTTGACAATCAGGTGTGCCACCGCAGCTTCAATGGCCAGCTTTACACATTGCTGTACAGGCTCATTGGTGGTTACACCCGCTTCAGATTCCAGCAATTCCTTGAAATCGATGTAGCGATACACTCCTACCTGCAGCTCTTTGCTGTAAATGGTTTTCCGGGTAGAAACCGTATTGATGATCCGGCCCGTTCTCACATCAACGGCACGCAGATTGACGGTCACCTGGTCAGCTCGATACTGCTCCGAGGCTCCTACACCAAGATAACGCGCCCCCAACCCCCCGGTTTTCAGGTTGGTCTCATAGGCCACAATTCCACCCTGAAAGAGGATATCGGAGGAAAACAGGTCCGGCACATCAGCGATCAACTGTCCTTGTTTCTGGCGTTTCTCCACCACCGCCCGGGCAATCTTCCGCTCTGTCAGCAAATCCTGGAGCCCTTCCCTCTCCAGCGTCATAAACCAACCGGAACGATTCAGGGCATCAATCAGGAATGCCGCAGCGCCCTGAGTGACCGCAGTGGAAAACGACGAGGACGGAGCAGGCCGATACTGGCCAGTAAGATCACGAAAGCTGTATACCGATGCCATGATCTTTCCCTTGGGTTCAGGCATCACCTCAAGGTCCTGTGCCACTTCTGATTTTTCTACCAGCATCGGAGCTTCGGGTTTTAACGGCGGCGTTACACACGCACCCAGCGACAAGGCTGCCAGGCTGGCCATCGCCATGCGCAGTATTTTCGATTGCATGTTCATCCCTGAATGCGTTTTGAATAAATTGATGGCTGGGGGGCGCGGTTTCCGTAAGCTCAGAAAGTGTCCGGTACCAACCCATCCACTTCGATCTGGGTGACTTCCCCGGTGTTGATGTCTTCAATCAAGATGGAAAGTACGCCCTGGTCATCCACGATATTGATCGCAAAGTCTTCCGTGACAATGCTGCCCTCATTGCCGGCCCCCACATCGGCCAGCAGCTGGCTAAGCAGGCGGGACTGCAACGACGAGGTCAGCCGCTCCAGGTCTGAGGGTCTTTCATATCCGGAGCTGGACGCTTCCGGATCCTTGTAATCATTCTGGGCCTGGGCATTACCCAGCAGGTGGGAACCATTCAACGGGTTACCGCCGAAGTTGGGATTGACCGGCTGATAGACCAGCTCACTGGCCGCCACTCCCGTCGCCAGCAGCAAACCTGCTGCCACTTTCAAGATCATTTTCATTAATAGCCATCCTTGGCCAGGTCCGGATTATCAACAAGTGCATTGAGCAGTTTGAGGCGCCTGACCTGATTCTCAACTGACTGCACCAACCCCTGAACACGGGCATCCTCCCAGTTCGAGGCAAAGGAAAGAACAAATCGGGTTATCTGGGTATCCGCACCCTTAATGGTGATAATGCTGCCGCTTCTTGCTGACGGCTGCTCGTAAATGCTGACGCTGAACGGGGTATCCGGATAAAGATAGTGACGCTGGTAAGCAAATTGCTGGTAGAAACGCTTGCCAATCGGGGTGACCGTTTGATCCACCACCACACCCAGCTCCTGTTCCTGATCTGACGCCAGAACCAGGTTGCCGCCCCAGAGAGACGCAAGCAACACAGCCCACCGCAGGATGTGTCGCCGCCGGTCCATTAACGGCTTTCTTCTTCCAGATGGTTTTCGTGCACCCAACGCATCACACCCACGCGGTTTTTCACACCAACCTTGCGATAAAGGCTCTGCAAATGGGCTTTTACGGTATGGGTGCTCAGGCACAGGGCATCGGCAATTTCATTGTTGCTCATGCCTCGCACAACATGATCCAGCATTTGCCGCTCACGGCTGGTGAGGCTCTCGAAGACATGGCCACAACGCGTGGGAGTCTTGCGATGCCGTACCAGATAATCCATGTAATTACGGGGGAACCAGCTACGCCCCTTGCAGACCACATCAATGGCCTTGGAGATCAGGGTGTCGTTGTCCTGCTGATAGATAACCCCTTTTACGACAGGCCAGTTCAACAGGAAAAAGATATTGTCACCGCGATCCGCATTCACCAGGATCACCCGGCACATGGGCATCTTTTCCTGGATGCGGCCCAGCAAACGCTCAATTTCGGCAGAGGAAAAATCGAGCACATTGATCAACACCAGATCATCCTGGATCTGGTCGCAGAACAGATCGTCTCTGGTAATTGCCGTACAGGCCACGCCCCGCTGATTCTCAATAGACCGCGCCAATAAACGAATAGCGAGATTATTGCAGTGTGAAACAACAAGGTAGGTTTTACTGTCGTCACGCGTTCCCTGCGCCATCGAAGCATCCATTTCCGATTCCCCTTTCCCCCTCTCGCAATGATGTGCGGTGAGGAATAACATTCCCTTCCAAACCTGCCCCATTCAGAACAGGCGACTGATGATTGTGTCAGCCCGGATGGTTAGTCTAGGGCTCCCCCAACGGGGTGACACTAATTCTTCCGGCTATTTTTAAAAATTGAAAAATGGTGACCCAATTCACAAAATAGCCGCGCATTTTTTATACACACTATCGCCAAGCCTGCCTATACCCCGGATAGGGTATCGCCGCAAAGTGCTGTAGACTCTGGTTTCCAGCGCCTAGCCAATTAAGCGAGTTTTCATGCGTTTTTGCAGCCATTGTGGCCATTCAGACCTTCAATTCAGCATCCCGGAAGGCGATAACCGGCCACGATATTGGTGCAAACATTGTCAGACAATCCATTATCAAAACCCTAAAATAGTCGTCGGCGCCGTGCCGATCTGGGAGGGCAAGGTACTGCTTTGCAAACGCGATATTGAACCGCGCAAAGGCTACTGGACCCTTCCCGCCGGCTTTATGGAGAACGGAGAGACACTGCAGGAAGGGGCAGCACGTGAGACCTGGGAAGAGGCTTGCGCCACCGTAGCGATTGACGACCTCTACACTGTATTTAACCTTCCGCATATCAATCAGGTGTATGTTTTTTTTCTTGGCCGCATCGAGGATGGCAAATACGGTGTCGGTGAAGAAAGCAGCGATGCCGGCCTGTTCAGCCTGGACGAAATCCCTTGGGACGAGCTGGCCTTTCCCACCATCGGCCGCACCCTGCGTTTCTACATTGAAGATCTGAAAAGCGGCAACTTCCCGGTGCGCTGCCAGGACATCGCACCTTTACAGCGACGCCCCAGCGAGGATTGATTAGCCGCGCTGCGGCCGCTGGATACCTAATGCCTTTTGCATCGGTAAAACACTCTCTATACCCCGCTGTAGGAGCGGCCGTTCGGCCGCGATCCGAGCCTCAGTGAGGTAAACAGTTTAGAGCCGCGAGAAGCGAGTTTCGAAAGGAAAAACCTCAAACCTCGTGCCTGGTTGGTGTCTTTTGATTTTCGAAACTTGGTACTCGAAACTCGCTTCTGGAATCCTTACCTCGCCAAGACTCGGATCGCGAGCAAGCTCGTTATTCGCTTCGCTCACCCCTTCGGGGCCGCACTCCGTGCGTTACTCCACTGCGCTGCGTTCCTACAGCGGCTTCTTAGCGCACCTCATATGACCGCAGTTATGCAGGCAGCGGCTCCAGCCGGAACAGATCAATAGCGGGTTCTTCATAGGGATGCGCCAGACGGAGGGCGCTGATAGCCGCCTGAAGGCTGGCCTCGGTGACGATGGTTTCGACCCGGTACTCTGACACCACTTCCACCTCCCCCTGCTGGCCAAGAAAAGGCTGACTACCATCCAGCGGCCGGAACTGCCCCTCTCCCCGCACTTGAAATGCACAACAATCATAGTTGCCAATGTGGCCGGCCCCCGCAGCAAAGACCGCGGTCTTTACCTGCTCCAGATGGGTATCGGGCACATAAAAGCAGAGTTTGTAGATAAGATCAGGCATGGCAATTCCCTATTCAGGCGCGGATCGCGGCTTCCAGCTCGGCATACTCTGGCTTCAAGCGGTAATCTCCCCGAGGAGAAATCCAGATCCCCTCCGCAGCTACAGTCTGTTGGCCTTCGACCCAGACTGAGCCTTCGCAAATCAGCTTGCGGCCTTCCATACGAATCAGCCGGGCCTCGAATTCCACCGGTTTGTGTAGCGGGGTCCCTGCCAGATAACGAATTTTCAGGGTACCTGTGACGCCGATCTGCTCAACAAAATCCTGCGTCTTTGCCAGCAGGATATCCAGCGCAAGGCCGATCACACCGCCATGAAGTCGCCCCGGCGGGCCCTGAAAAGCCAGACCAAAGATCCCACGACCTTTCACCTTGTCCCCTTCAAGCCACAACTCAAGAGGCGGTGACAGCGGCGAAGCCTTGCCGGTCAGAATCTCGAAATCCACCAGATCCGTAACGTCATCCCCCGTTCCCTCACCATCCAACAAACGCCGAAGTGTAGTGCCGTAGTCACGCTGGCCCTGCTCGGCCATGGCAGCTTTCAGCTCCCGAGCCTGTTGAATATAGTCTCTGAGCTGATCGTCAGACGCATCCAGTCGCAGCACCTGCTCATTCAGTTCAGCCAGCGTGCGCCCAAGTTCACGATGCAGTTCCGCCCGCGGACTCGGTGCGGGCGTTTCCGCCACGCGGATATCCCGAAAATGATAGAAGGTATCAGTCATGATCAACCCAAGCTCTTGGGGGTCAGCCACACGCCTTCAGCGTGCACCGTCTGAGTCTCGCCATGCCAGATACCGCCCTCAATAAAAATCTTGCGGCCCTCCTGGCGGACGATATGCGCGCGGCAAGTCAGGGCTTCTTCAATAGGGGAACCGGCCATATAGCGAATATTCAAGGTCCCGGTGACCCCCAGCCGAAATGAGGCATGCATGGCCCGAGATAGCACCGCGTCCAGAATCCAGGACACCACGCCGCCATGAACCCGGCCCGGAGGTCCTTGATACTGTTGTCCCAGCCACAGCGCACCCTCAACCCCGTCCTGATCCTCACGGGTCCAGTCGATCTGCGGCGCGATCGGGTTGGCCCCACCGCCCACCGGATCGTAGTCCATCATGTGGTAAAGATCGCCAATAGTCGCAGCCCCGGTAAACAGCTTGCGATTCGCCTCACGACTGTCACGCCGCTCCGGCTGGCCAACGGCGTCCACCAACGCCTCCAGCTGATCCGCCCAGCCCGTCAGGGTAGCTTCATCAGCCTCCACCCGGATCAGGCGCTCGGACAAGGTACGAATCGCGGCACTGATGCGGCGGCGCTGGACAAAATCATCCGGCACAGGTTCGGAGTGATAAGCACTGCGGAGCTCAAAAGGACCGTAGGTTTTTTCCGTGGTTTTTTCGGACACAGGAACACCAGTGAATAGTTAACAGTTAATAGTGAACAGCGAAAACACATTCAAACAATCGTTTGATTCTGAACACCCGTGCCGCTCCCGACAAGATCAATAAGTGCCACAAAAAAGGCGGAAATAGCCAAGCCATTTCCGCCTTTTTGTTCAGCTGTTAACTATTAACTGTTCACTGTTAACTGCTTTTTACCCCACCCACTTGCGAGCATTGGCAAACATGCGCAGCCACGGGCCGTTTTCGTGTTCGCGCCAGTCATCCGGGATCCAGCTGTTCTGCAGCACGCGGAACACTCGCTCCGGGTGCGGCATCATGATGGTCACGCGGCCGTCGGTGGTGGTGAAGCCGGTCACCCCCTGGGCAGAACCGTTGGGGTTGGCCGGGTATTGCTCGGTAGCGTTACCCAGGCCGTCCACATAGCGCAGAGCCACCAGCCGCTGCTCGATGTTGCGGCCCAAAGCCTCGTCGGAGATTTCCACACGGCCTTCACCGTGGGCTACCGCGATGGGGATGCGGGTGCCGGCCATGTCCTGCAGGAGAATTGACGGCGAGCTCTGGATTTCTACCAGCGCGGTGCGTGCCTCGAACTGCTCGGACAGATTGCGTACGAAGCGCGGCCAGTGCTCGGCACCGGGGATCAGGTCTTTCAAGTGCGAGAGCATCTGACAGCCGTTACACACACCCAGCGCGAAGGTATCTTCGCGGAAGAAGAACCGGTTGAAGGCATCGCGCAGGGCATCGTTGTACAGCACGGTCTTCGCCCAGCCACCGCCGGCACCGAGCACGTCACCGTAGGAGAAACCGCCACAGGCCACCAGCCCCTTGAAGTCTTCCAGGTTTACACGGCCTTCCAGCAGGTCGCTCATGTGTACGTCGATGGCGTCGAAGCCGACACGATCAAACGCCGCCGCCATTTCAGTCTGACCGTTGACGCCCTGCTCGCGCAGGATCGCCATTTGCGGACGCACACCGGTGTTGATCATCGGCGCCGCCGGGTTTTCCGTCATGTCGAAAGTCAGGCGCACATTCAGGCCGGGGGCATTGCTGACCGGAATGGCATCGAATTCCTGACGGGCACAATCCGGGTTGTCACGCAGGGCCTGAATGCGATAGCTGGTTTCGGCCCAGATACGCTGCAGATCACGGCGCGGGGTTTCCAGCAGGATGCCGCCACCCAGGCGCACGCGAATCACGTCGTCCGCATCGGTGCGACCCAGGCGGGTGACGCACTGCTTGAGACCAGCCTCGTCATATCGCTTGAGCACTTCCGCCACGTGGGCGTCAGCCACCTGAATCACCGCGCCCAGTTCTTCAGCGAACAGCGCTGCTACGGCTTCCGGGGTATCACCGGCAATATGATCCAGACTGATATCCAGACCGGTACGACCGGCGAACGCCATTTCGGTCAGCGTGGCGAACAGGCCGCCGTCAGAACGGTCGTGGTAGGCCAACAGCTTGCGCTCGGCCAGCAGTTGCTGGGTCACTTCGAAGAAGGCGATCAGATCCTTGGCATCATCCAGGTCCGGCGCTACGTCACCCACCTTGCCATACACCTGTGCCAGCGCGGAGCCGGCCAGACGATTCTGGCCACGGCCCAGATCCAGCAGCAGCAGTTCGCTGGCCACGTCGGTCTTCAGCTCAGGAGTCACCGTCAGATCGATGTCAGTGACGGTGGAGAAGGCGGAGATGATCAGCGACAGCGGCGCGGTCACGCTCTTGTCGATACCCTTCTCATTCCACACGGTGCGCATGGACAGGGAGTCCTTGCCCACCGGGATAGCGATACCCAGTTGCGGACACAGTTCCATGCCCACGGTCTTTACGGTATCGAACAGGGCCTGGTCTTCCCCCGGGTGACCGGCAGCGGCCATCCAGTTGGCAGACAAACGAATCTGGCCCAGATCGCCGATATGAGCACCGGCAATATTGGTAATGGATTCCGCCACTGCCATACGACCTGAGGCTGGCGCATCCACCATGGCGATCGGGGTACGCTCGCCCATGGCCATGGCTTCACCGGTACGCTGGTTAAAGCCCGTGGCGGTTACCGCACAGTCCGCCACCGGCACCTGCCAGGGGCCTACCATCTGGTCACGATGCACCAGGCCGGTAATGGAGCGGTCGCCGATGGTGATCAGGAAGCTCTTGGAGGCTACCGTCGGCAGGCGAAGTACGCGCTCACCCGCTTCTTTCAAATCAATGCCGTCGGTGGTGAAAGCCTGACGCTGGAAGTCTTCACGATCGAAGCTGCGCTGCATTTTCGGCGGCTTGCCGAACAGCAGGTCCATGGGCAGATCCACCGGCGGCTTGCCGAAGTGCTCATCGCTGACGGTCAGATGTTCTTCGTTGGTGGCTTCCCCCAGCACCGCATAGGGGGTGCGCTCGCGCTTGCAGATGGCATCGAAGGTATCAATGTCCTGCGGCATCACTGCCAGTACATAACGTTCCTGGGCTTCGTTACACCAGATTTCCACCGGGCTCATGCCGGGCTCGGAGCTGGGAATCTTGCGCAGTTCCAGTTTCGCGCCCATGTCGTGGTCGTGGACCAGTTCCGGCAACGCATTGGACAGACCGCCCGCGCCCACATCGTGGATGGAAACGATGGGGTTGTTGTCACCCATGGCCCAGCAGCGGTCGATGACTTCCTGCACCCGACGCTCGATTTCCGGGTTGTCGCGCTGCACCGAGGCAAAATCCAGCGCTTCGTCGGACTGGCCGGAGGCCATGGAGCTGGCCGCGCCACCGCCGAGGCCGATCAGCATGGCCGGGCCGCCGAGTACGATAATCTTGGCGCCTTCCTTGATCGGGTCCTTTTCCACGTGGCCGTCACGGATATTGCCCATGCCGCCGGCAATCATGATCGGCTTGTGGTAACCACGCACCTCGTCGCCGTTCACACCTGGCGCTTCGATTTCCAGGGTACGGAAATAACCACACAGGTTGGGACGACCGAATTCGTTATTAAAGGCAGCGCCACCCAAAGGGCCATCAATCATGATATCCAGCGCGGAGGCGATCCGCCCCGGCTTGCCGTAGCCCTTTTCCCAGGGCTGCTGGAAACCGGGAATATTCAGATCGGACACCGAGAAGCCGGTCATGCCCGCCTTCGGCTTGGAACCACGGCCGGTGGCACCCTCATCACGGATCTCACCACCGGAGCCGGTGGCGGCACCCGGGTGCGGCGCAATGGCGGTGGGGTGGTTATGGGTTTCCACCTTCATCAACAGATGCACAGGCTCGTTAACGAATTCATAACGAGCGGAACCCGGTGCCGGGAAGAAACGGTCGGCAACCGGGCCGGCGACAACAGAGGCGTTGTCCTTGTAGGCACTCAACACCCCCTCGGGGGCGTGCTTGTAGGTATTGCGGATCATGCCGAACAGACTCAGGTCCTGCTCTTCGCCATCAATGGTCCAATCCGCATTGAAGATCTTGTGGCGACAGTGCTCGGAGTTGGCCTGGGCGAACATCATCAGTTCTGCATCTGCCGGGTTACGGCCCAGTGCAGTGAACTGCTCTACCAGGTAATCGATTTCGTCTTCCGCCAGAGCCAGGCCCAGCTCACCGTTGGCTGCCACCAGCGCGTCACGGCCACCACCAATGATATCCACCGTGGACAACTCTCGAGGTGAGTGGTGAACAAACAAGGCCTCGGCCTCATTCAACTCCGCCAGCACCACCTCCACCATGCGGTCATGCAGCTCCGCTGCCAGCTCGGCCCGGGAGGCTTCGCCCACAACCCGGTACTCAATGCCCCGCTCTACCCGCTCCACCTGGGTCAGGCCAGCGTTGTGACAAATATCGGTGGCCTTGGAAGACCACGGCGAAATGGTGCCCGGACGGGGCACCACTACAAAGCGCTCACCCTCAACCTCATCCTCTTCCAGCGACGGGCCATATTGCAGCAGGCCTTCCAGCACCCGCTGCTGATCCGCAGTCAGGTCTTCGTGCAGTGCCACAAAGTGAACATAACGGGCTGAAATGGCGGAAATCCCGGGCAGGGATGCCAGCAGTTTTTCCTTACGAAATGCGGACAGGGCCGGACTTCCGGAGAGGATCAGCATAGTGCGCCTTATATGATTAACCAGTGGGGGATGGGGGGTGCCCAATATCAGGGCCGCAATGATACGGGATTTGACCGGCCATCGCAGCCTTCTGCGGGGGATATTTAACCGTTTTAAGGCGGTCACATGGCCGTCATACGACGCACCTCAGAAAAAGGGCGATTTCCTACGCCGGACGTCTGATAAGCAAAATCATGCTCTATTCGTGACTTTTTAAATTTGTGCAAAAAAGGAGCAATTGTCCGACAAATGGTTACAGATCAGGGGGTTGCCAATGATAGAGTGCACGCCGTCTTTCGTGATATAGATCACATATAGGACGAGAACGTATTAGAATATGAAGTAGCAACCCGGTCGACGTAAGGCAGTATCGGCCTGTCTGGATAACCTGACAGAGGTAGCCCCAAGGATGACGGTGTTCTTCCGACACAGTAAGCATCTCCTGGCCTCGCTGGCATTGTTCAGCGTGATTGGCCTGATGCTGGCTATGCGCCCCACGCCTACCGCCATGGAGCGGGTCATGGCCCGTGGCGAGCTGGTGGTGATTACTCGTCCATCCAATACCACCTATTATGAAGACCAGCATGGCCACACCGGCATGGAATACGAGCTGGCCAAGGGCTTTGCTGACAGCCTCGGTGTAGAACTGCGCATCCTGGAATCTGACGATCTCTCCTACATCCGTTATGTGGTCCGCAAGGGCACCGCTGATATCGCTGCCGCCGGCCTGGTGAACACTCCCGAGCGTAGCGAAGGCATGCAATTCACCACCGCCTATCAACTGGTGGACTCTCTGGTGGTGCGCCGTCTGGACAGCCCCCGACTCACTGATCTCGATGGCCTGGTTGATCACACCGTGGCGGTACCCGCAGGTTCCAGCCATGCAGAACTGCTGATCAAGGCCCAGCTGGAAAACCCTGAGCTGGAATTCATTGAAGTGGAAGGTGCTACCCCCGAGCAGCTGCTGGCCCTGGTGGAAGATGGCGAGGTGGATTACACCCTGATCCACTCCAACGTCTATTCCCTGCAGCGCGCCCTGTGGCCCGATCTGATTGCCGACTACACCGTGGCTACGGATATGCCGCTGGCCTGGGCACTCAATCCCAAGGATGACCAGAGCCTGTATCTGGCCGCCCAGCGCTATCTGACCCAGGTGAAAGCCGACGGCACCACCGCCAAGCTGGAAGACCGCTTCTACGGGCACGTTGAGCACTTCAACCTGTATGCCGCTCGCAGCTTCATGCGTCATCTGGAAGATCGCCTGCCCCGCTACGAAGAGCTGTTCCGCAAGGCCGGTGAAGAAAGCGAATTCGACTGGCGTCTACTGGCTGCCATCGCCTATCAGGAATCCCTGTGGGATCCGGGTGCCATCTCCCCCACCGGGGTGAAGGGCCTGATGATGCTGACCAACGACACCGCGCGCCAAATGGGCATTAGCGACCGCACCGACCCGACCCAGAGCATCATGGCCGGAGCCGCCTACCTGCGCCGCGTCCATGCCAAGATCCCGGATCGGATCCCAGAGCCCAGCCGCACCTGGATGGCACTGGCCTCCTACAACGTGGGCTATGGTCACCTGGAAGATGCCCGCATCCTGACCCAGCGTCAGGGTGGTGACCCTGACAACTGGCAGGACGTAAAGCAACGTCTGCCGATGCTGGCCAAGCCGGCCTACGCCAGCCAGCTCAAATACGGCAATGCCCGTGGCGGCCAGGCAGTTGTGTATGTGCGCCACATTCGCCGCTACTACGATCTGCTGGTCTGGGCGGAGAACAGCCGCCGCCGTGACGAGACCCGTATCGCGCTGAACTAAAATCAGTGACGAGTTGCGAGAAGCGAAAACCGTTCCGGGATTCGCTTCTCGCTCCATCCGCGTTCTCACCGCATTGCCATCCCGGTAACGTCATCACTTCCCCCGGGCTTTGACTTTCGAAACTCGCTCCTCGTCACTCGCCACCGGGCCATCAGAACAACCCCGGCTGGTTCACCTCTCTTTCCAGCGGCAAAGAATCAAGATCCGACATCACTTCCTGCAACATCCCGTGCCATAACTCCGCCAACGCCAGCGCATGGCCGTTATCCGGCATGTGAATGTACATGTACGGCCTGAGGCCGGCCGCAGCCCATTCCGACACCCGCTTCACCCAGGGCCGCAAAAATATCCGATTCACCTCCAGCTGCGGATGGCCGATAAACCGGATCACTGGATCCGCCTCCATCGGCAACACATGCACCGGCACCTGCGGCTTCTTGCGCTGGGCATCGGCGGTTACCGCATCCGAGGCCACTTGACTGAACAGCGCCCGACTGTCGAAACAGACCCGGGTCGTATTACGTTCGCGCAGCCCCTGATTCAGCAAATGCTCCCCCTCGCCCTTGGCAAAGAAGGCCAGATGACGTACTTCAACAGCGCACGGCAAAGACTCAGGCAGCCTATCCAGGAAAGCCCATAAGGCATCCAGATGATCCGGCCCGAAGGCTGCTGGCAGCTGCAGAAGAAAGGGCCCCATCACATCACGCAACGGCGCCATGATGTCGAGAAACTCGTCCACCAACTCACTGGTGCCTGCAAGCAGGCGATCATGGGTCACCGCCCGAGGGAACTTGAACTGGAAGCGGAAATCATCTCCCACCTGTGTCCGCCACTGCTCGCACTGTGACTGCGTCGGCGTGGCGTAAAAGGTGGTATTTCCCTCCACACAGTCAAACACCCGGCTATAACGCACCAGCGGACCACCCCCAGCAGGCAGACGCCCATGCCAGCCCGCATGCTGCCACTGGGGGCAACCCAATCGATACGGACTCATCAGAAGGCCACCCCGCCATAGAAGCCAGCCTGTGCCAGCGCCTCACGGATGCGTGCCACGCGTTGATTGCTCAATTGGCGATAATCCGGGTAAGGCGACAATAACAACCGACGAGCCCCGTCCACGGCAATCTCGGCATCCTCAGGCAGCACCGCGGCATGATGATCCAGCGACACAAAGCGTTGCAGGTTGGCCTGCCCGGCAATCCAGTGCCAACAGCCCTCTTCTTTCAATGCCGGCTCAAAACATAGCGCCGTATGCTCGAACAGGTCGCTATCACGAAACCTGCGCCAATCGTCTTCCTGTGGGCTTGCCACCTTTGCCAGCAGATTAATGATCTTGCGCCAATGATTGCTGTTGGCAGCCACGATCTCACCAGCAGAGGGAGCATGCACAAAGCTATCCAGCCCCTCCGGCCGGTGGGGAAGATACAAGACAAGACGAGCACAAGGACTACCCAGAAAATCGATAGAGGTCATCACGAAATGGATGTCGGCAAAACCCGGATTCTAGCAGGGAGACCACAAACAAAAAGGCCCTGTCGCAGTGCGACAGGGCCTTTTGCAATTTGGTACAACCGAGTGGATTCGAACCACCGACCCCCACCATGTCAAGGTGGTGCTCTAACCAACTGAGCTACGGTTGTATATCTCTCAGGCATCGTAACGCTCTGAAGAGGGTGGCAATTCTATGCAGCTTGCCGGGTCAGGGCAACCCCCCTGCCTGGGGCTTTAGGACTTTTTCCGTCTCGCCCCCCAAGCGGTTTCGATTTGGCGGGCACGGGTAATGGACTCCTCCACCAAATCGGACTGATGTTCGGCAAACTCACGGATGATTTCCAGCGCGGAACGGACGTCTCGGCGAAAGATGGTTTCCACCAAGGCTTTGAAAAACGACAGGCACTCCTTCACCTCATCAGCCTCCAGATGCAGAGCCATAAAGTACGCTCGCTGCATGGCCGGCTGCATGTTGATGAGGATATCTTCCACGAACGGGTTTCTGGCGTAGGGGTAGGCGTGCTCCAGGAAGCGGAAACTGAGTGTGAAGAAGTCATCCAGATTACGATCCTCTGCTGCCAGCTGCAGGCCATGCACAAGCTCGATAAAGGCATCCAGATCTTCTTCACGCACTACCTTGATGGCCTTGCGAATAACCAGTCCCAGCAAGATCTGCATCACCTCATAGAGGCTGCGCACATGGGACTCGGACATTTCCTTCACCACCGCGCCACGCCGCGGGAGGATATCGATCAGCTGCCGCCTCTGCAGGATCAGCAAGGCCTCGCGCACCGAGCCCCTGCTGACTTCCAGCTCACCGGCAACCCGCAACTCCTGGATTCGATCACCAGCCAGCATGTCACCACGAATGATCTGCTCTGCTAGATGCTGGGCGATCTGCTCTGAAAGACTTTCCTTTGCCTTGAAGCTCACCTGACCCCCGGTGCTTGTTGAACAATTTCAAAATTATTGTCCGACTATAGTACAGCTAATTTGTGGCACCAAGCCCCGTAGACAAGACATCACAAACTCTTACCCGTTGCGCAGGCCTGGCACGGGAGGCAGAACACACCGAAAGTGCCAACCCGGTAGAATATCCCTGAGCCAATGCTGGATTTCCCATACACCTCAGGCCAGTATGAAAGGCCGACTTCGTATGGATTACCGATGACCCAGGATCTGATTCAGCGCCATCCGCGCCTTGAAGCCCTGTTTGATGCCTACTCTGAACGGTTCGGCAAAGAGCAGACGCCCTATCGCAACCATATCTATCGCGTGATCAATCTGGTTGCCATACAAAAGGCGTTGAGTGAAGAGGAACTGGAGAAGGTGGCGATTGCCGGCTTTTTCCATGATGCCGGCATCTGGTTGGCGGGCACCTTTGATTACCTGGAACCCTCTGCCCGGCTGGCAGCCCACTATCTGGAAGAACAGGGCCTGGAGGCTTGGGGGCCTGAAATTGGTGCCATGATCCAGAATCACCACAAGGTCACACGATTCAGTGCCGACCGCCAGTCACTGGCAGAGATGTTCCGTCGGGCGGACTGGATTGACGTGAGCCTGGGCCTGTTGCGATTTGGTCTTCCTGCCGCCCGGATCCGGCGTATCCGAGCCACATTCCCCAACGCGGGCTTCCACACCCTGCTGCTGAAACTCAGTGGCCAGCAGCTGCTCAGCCAACCCTGGAAACCCCTTCCCATGCTGCGTCGATAGCGCCTCCAGCACGGATGAACCGCTCACGCTGAAGTATAAAAAGTTACTCACAGTATCTGTGGATAACTCTGTGCATAGACTGTCAGGAACCGCCCTCAGCTCAGACTCTACCTGTTATGGCATTAAAGTGATGAAAAAATGGCCATAAGATTAAACACATTAAATATCAATAAGTTAAGAATCCAGCACTGCAAATCAATGAGTTAGCGGCGAACCTTCACAAGGGAGTTAAAAAGGGGTTCCAGACTGTGCAAAACTCATGCGCAAAATAAGGGCATCGCCCCTTAAGAAGCAGACAATTTTACGAAACAGGGTGGTTATTCCGGTTTTTCGGGTAGAAAAAAAACGGAAAAAGGCGGGCATCACACAGGGAATCAAGGAGTCGCGAGGCGCAACTCCTTCAAGGTAAAGCGTTTTTAACTAGCGGCGGAAACTGTAGCTAACCCCCAGCACGACAACAGGCTCTATATCCAGGTCATTCTGGTCACGTTCTTCTTCCGAATCACAACGGAACTCGGCCTTGTAATCGGCGCACTCCAGCGCTTCCAGTGCCCCAACAGCAGCACTGACCGTCCAGCGAGAGTAAGGCTTCACCCATTGGTGGCCAATTTCAAACCCGGCACCCAGACGCTCATAATGACGCTCGCCACCCAGGTCACCTGCCATCAGGCCAGTATAGAAACCACTCTCATCCATCATGCCGCGCTCCATTTTATGGCGCCAGCCGACCACCCAGCGGAATTCATCCGTATCCAGGCCAGAGGAATCCACATAGTAGGCAGGGAGGGCAAAAAAGCTGTTCTGGGTGGTGGCCCACTCCAGATTGATGCCAACCAGGCCATTCAGGTAACCCAGGCCGATCAGGGCATCGTCCGCCTGAGCGGAAAATGGCAATAAGGCAATAAGAGACACAAGCCAGCGACGCATGGCGAACTCCAGTTCTTGTTGTTATGTCGGGCGTCCGAGGGGGCGCAAACCTTATTCTTCACAGCCCCCAGGGGATTACAAGCGCTCCAGCGCCTGCCCGAGTGTCCGGCCGGTTACAGCGGGATCTTGTCGATGCTGTCTGCGGTGGTGTCGATGGCACCATCCACTTTCTCGAGTGCTTCATCTGCAGCATTGCCCGCCACCGGAATAATGGACAAGGCTGCCCCCACCACAGAACCAGCAGCACCCACAATACGCATGGGAGTGGTAGCAATTTTGGTAAGAAAACAGCCGCTTAGCACAGCAGACAAGAGCGCCACAGCGGTCAGACGAATGACAGTTTTCATCATGATCTCCTTATTATTATTGGATTGCCGGCCCAGAGGGGGCCGGCCGTTAACCTCAGTACTGGAAGGTCATCCCCAGACGACGGCCCACTTCTTCGTAGGCTTCAACCACGCCACCCAAACCTTGGCGGAAGCGGTCCTTATCCAGCTTTTCACGGGTATCCTTGTCCCACAGGCGGCAGCCGTCCGGGCTGAATTCATCACCCAGCAGCACTTCCCCATTAAACACGCCAAATTCCAGTTTGTAATCCACCAGCAGCATGCCGCCATCCAGGAACAGCTGCTTGAGTACGTCATTGACCTTGAAGGTCAGCGCCTTCATTTCGGCAACCTGCTCATCGGTTGCCCAGCCAAAGCTGCGGATGTGATAGTCGTTGACCATGGGGTCGCCCAGGTCATCATTCTTCAGGAAGAATTCAAATGTGGGGGGAGTCAGGTCCAGACCTTCCTCCACGCCAAGGCGGCGACAGATGGAACCGGCGGAGATATTACGCACCACACATTCCACCGGAATCATATCCAGCTTCTTCACCAGCGATTCGGTAGGTGACAGCATCTTGTCAAAATGACAGGGAATACCCGCAGCCTTCAGTTTTTCCATAATGGCGGCATTGAACTGGTTGTTCACTGCACCTTTGCGAGCCAGCGCTTCCTTCTTCTTGCCATCAAAGGCAGAAGTATCATCGCGGAACACCATTACCAGCTTGTCTGCATCATCAGTGGTGTACACAGACTTGGCTTTGCCAGCGTACAACTCGTCGCGTTTTTCCATGGAAAGACCTATCACCGGGGTCAGTTTCTAATGTATCTGCAACCAGTCGAACCCTTCGGTCTGACTGGCCACGCCAATTCGTTCGCGGCCACAGGTCATAACCTGCTCGATGGCATCCTGCGCCAACATGACCGTATTGTTCTGCTCACTGAGGTGAGACAGAACCAGATGTTGCAGGCGGTCCACATTGGTCTGCCGCAACAGCGCCGCCGCCTGATCATTGCTCAGATGCCCTAACATACCACCCACCCGGCGTTTCAACGACACGGGATAGGGGCCGCCTTCCAGCATCCGGCGATCATGATTGCACTCCAGCACCAATGCATCACATTCCGCATAGGCATCCACCACGTGGGAAGTCACCGAACCCAGATCGGTGAGCACTCCCACCGTGCGCCCCTGCCAGGAAAAGCGATACTGACAGGGTTCGCGGGCATCGTGGGGAACCAGCACCGGCAAAATATCCAGCGCCCCCACCTGAAAGCTGCGCCCCGGCCGTACTTCCTGCCATTCCGCATTTCGGAAACTGGCGGGTTTCTCTCTCACGGCGCATGCCGTGCCAAAGGTGCTGTAAACCGGGCAACCGATCTTGCGGGCCAGCGCACCGGCGCCGCGCACATGATCACCATGCTCATGGGTGACCAGAATGGCACTGAGGCTATCCAGCGGCAGCCCTCGCTGGGCAAGCCGCGCCAGGGTTTCCTTCACCGTAAAGCCGCAGTCGACTAACACCAGGGTGTCATCGGCCTGTACCAGGGTAGCGTTACCCTTGCTGCCGCTACCCAGAGAGGCCAGACGCATCAAAATCTATTCCAGCTCTTCATAGATCCGTTCAAGAATGGCCAGACCCGGCGTTTTCTCCACCAGCGCCGTGCCCTTCTCATTGAGCACCGCGACCTGAATACCATTGGTGGTATGGCTCAGCTTGAGTTGCGCTTCTCGCGCACCCAACTCATAGCGTGACGGCACCCGGAGGTAAAAGATGCCTACCTCGCGGTCACGATCCGCCACTTTCAGATCCGTTTGCTTCAGGGCTTCGCCCACGTATTCCCAAGCCCACGCGTAGCGTGTGGACATCATCAAAATCGGATAGCCATTGCCATCACGAGCAAGAATAGCCCTTGATTCGCCCTCTGGTGCAGGGGTTTCGTCGTTGTCATCTTCCGGCGCATTGCCCAGCACAACCAGCTGAGGCGGCTTGGGGGGGACATACTTGCTCTCACCCTCTTGCTTGCCAATCAACCGGTCATCCAGATCAGAGACACCGTAAAGCGCCTGCTCACCAATAAATACCCCGCCCTCAGGTACCTGAATGGGGTCAGTCACTTTCGCATTGCGATAGTCCAGACTGGCGTCCGGCAGCCAGCTACAGCCACTCACCGCGGCCAGCAACATCAGGCTGATCGCTAAACGCCCCTTCGGGATCGAAAAGACTCGCAAAGAGGTCGTTAACGCTTGCTTCATTTAGCCTCCAGAAGGCCACACTGGCGCAGGGTATCACGCAGGCGTGGCTGAGCCGCATCAGACAACGGCACCAGCGGCAGCCGGATACCCGCGTCAATCAGGCCCATTTCATACAATGCCCATTTCACCGGAATCGGATTCGCTTCAATAAACAGATCACGATGGAGGGGTTCGAGTTCCGTATTCAATTCTCGGGCCTTGTCCGCATCACCAGCCAGCGCCGCCTCACACATGGCCGCCATCTTGGCTGGGGCGACGTTGGCGGTCACCGAGATATCACCATGGCCACCGGCCAGAATGAAATCACAGGCGGTGGCATCATCGCCGGAATACAGCATGAAGTCCTCACCGCAACGCTCACGGATTTCACGGGCACGCTCCAGATTGCCGGTGGCCTCCTTGATGCCGATGATATTCGGCACCTTGCTCAGGCGCTCCACGGTCTCCGGCAGCATGTCGCAGGACGTCCGCCCCGGTACGTTATAAAGGATCTGCGGAATGTCGACAGCGCGGGCAATCGCCAGGTAGTGCTGGTACAGACCTTCCTGGGGCGGCTTGTTGTAATAAGGTGTCACCAACAAGCACGCATCAGCGCCGTCACGCTTGGCGTCACGGGTCAGGCGAATGGCTTCTTCGGTGTTGTTGGCACCGGTACCGGCAATGACCGGGATACGGCCGTTGACGATAGCGACCACTTCGCGAACCACACTATCGTGCTCCTCGAAACCCAGGGTCGCAGATTCACCGGTGGTCCCCACCGCCACGATGGCGTGAGTACCCTGATCCACATGCCAGTTCACCAGTGAGCGCAGATGCTCCCAGTCTACGGAACCGTCCCCACGCATGGGGGTTACCAGCGCTACAATGCTGCCGCGAATCATGCCTGTCTCCTGTTGGCCGCAAACCGGTACCGTTCGGCACCGGACCCTGCCTAAATGGTGAAGGGCGCTATGGTAAACGCCGACAGGGCTGGACGCCAGATGCCAGCGGGGCAAAGACGACACGCGAAGGGTCGCATCCGCCCTATCCCGTGCACAATCCCGCCGCTGGCACTACACTGCTGACAGGCCAGTGCCGATACTGGCCAACCAATAATAATGCCCAACGCCGGGCCCGGACAGTCAGTGTCATTAAGGGAGAGAACCAGATGGAACAACTTATCGTGATTTCAGCCTTGGGCTCCGACCGCCCCGGGATTGTGGAGTCGCTATCGCGTGCAGTACTGGAGCGTCAGGGCAACATTCTCGATTCCCGCATGACCGTGCTCGGTGGCGAGTTCGCGGTACTGATGCTGGTCGCTGGCAGTGATTCCACCCTCGAGCGGCTGGAAAGCGACCAATCCAGCCTTAGCCAGCAACTGGACCTGCTGATCACGCTCAAGCGCACCCAGCGTCGTGATCAACGCCCTGCCTCGCTGCCCTACGAAGTGGAAGTGGTCGCCATGGACAATCCCGGGATTGTTCACGAAATCGCCAACTTTTTCTCCTCGCGCAGCATTAATATCGACGATCTACACACCGGCACCTATGCTGCTCCCCATACCGGCACTCCCATGTTCAGCCTTCACCTGGTGCTGAGCATGAGTGCGGAACAATCCGTGGCCCAGCTGCGCGATACCTTCCTGGATTTCTGCGAGGCACGCAACCTGGATGCCACCATGTGTCCGAAGCGATAAAACCGCATCATGCGGCACGCAGGACGGAAACCGACACCAAGAGAGTTTTGAACCGCTATGGCACATCCCAAGATTGGAAACCTGGCCCCCAACTTCAAACTGCAGGATCAGGACGGCAACATCGTTGAGCTGAAACAGTTCAAGGGCAAAAACCCCGTGGTGCTGTTCTTTTACCCCAAGGCCATGACACCGGGCTGCACCACCCAGGCCTGCGGCATCCGGGATACCAAAGCCGAACTGGAAAAACGGGGCGTGGTGGTATTCGGTATCAGCCCGGACGCCGTCGCGCGGCTTCCAAAATTCATTGAGAAACATGACCTGAACTTCTCTTTGCTTTCAGATGAAGACCATGCCGTGGCGGAAAAATATGGCTGCTGGGGCATGAAGAAATTCATGGGCAAGGAGTTCATGGGCCTGATCCGCACCTCTTTCATTATTGGCAAGGATGGCAAGCTGGTGAAGGTGATGGACAAGTTCAAGACCAAGACCCACCACGAAGACCTGCTGGCTGAACTGGATGCACTGGGCATCTAACGGGCATTTCGCACCTTGGGAGCATCGCTGGCCGTGCGATAACCTAACCTTTAAATGCGTATTTACCACAGAGGTCACAGAGTTCACTGAGGAAAAAGCGGTTTGTCTCTGTGCCTCCGTGTGCTCTGTGGTGAAAAGGCTTTTGATTCTGGTTTTTATCGCGGTTCCACCGAGCGCAGCGAAGCAGCTGCCCGCCAAGGTGGCCCACAGGGGGAGCATCGCGAATAACCAACGTTCCTGCGGCGAAACGAAAAAGGGGCGCATTCGCGCCCCTTTCTGTTTGAATCATGACTCAGCCGGTTTGTCGGGAATCGTCTCAGAAAAATCGTCCTGTCCCGGCCAGGCGTTGATCACTGCCTTGATCAGGGTCGCAAGCGGAATGGCAAAGAACACCCCCCACAAGCCCCAGAGACCGCCGAACAGCAAGATGGCGGTAATAATCGCCACCGGGTGCAAATTCACGGCCTCCGAAAACAGCAGCGGCACCAGAATATTGCCATCAATAAACTGGATGATGCCGTAGACCACCATCACCAGAGCGAAATCCCCACTCCAGCCAAATTGCACATAGGCCACTGCCGCCACCGGCAGCGTGACCACAGTGGCCCCGATGTAGGGCACCACCACAGAAAGCCCCACCAGCACACCCAACAGCACCGCATAGTTCAAACCGAACAGTACAAACGCCACGAAAGTCACACTGCCAACCAGCAGGATCTCGATCGCCTTGCCCCGAACATAATTGGCAATCTGGCCATCCATCTCCTGCCATACATGGGAGAGGATACGGCGACGATTGGGCAGGAAACGCATCAGCCAGCCAACAATTTCATCCTTGTCCTTGAGAAAGAAAAAGACCAGCAGTGGCAGCAACACCAGAAAGACCATCACCTCCACCAGATTGGGGATGGAGGCCAGCGAAAGGGTCAGCACGCCCTGGCCGATTTCCGCCACCTCACGCTGAATCACCGCCACAATGGAATCCACCTGCTCTATGGAAACCATTTCCGGATAGCGGGTTGGCAGCTCACGCAGCCAGGCCTCGCCTCCCTTTAATACATGGGGCAGCTGGTCGCGCACCAGCAGTACCGTCTGCCGCCACACCATGGGCAACAACACCACCAGAGTGACAATCAGGCCGCCAAGAAACAGGGTGAACACCGAGCCCACCGCCAGCATTCTGCGCATGCCGCGCCGCTCCAGCGCGGAAACCAGACCCTGCATCAAATAGGCGATGACCATGGCTGCCAGCACGGGGGCCAGCATCCCGCCAAGAAAGACGATAATCAGCCCCACCGACAGCAGGACCACCAACAGGTATACCGCCTCCTCGTCAGAGAAGTACTGATCCACCCAGTTCTTCAGAATACGTACCATCAGCTCTCCCTTTCCCCACGGCGAATCAGGAATATCCAACGCCCCGGCTGCTCATCGCAGCGAACCAGTTGGTGACAAGACTGTCTCAAATAGGAAGGAATGTCCTTCGCCGACGCAGCATCCGTAGCGATGACTTCCAGAACCTGCCCGGCATTCAGGTGTCTCAACGCCTGACGTGTCTTGAGTAGTGGCATCGGGCATTGCAGGCCGGATGCATCTATTTGATGATCTATTAACGGGTCAGTCATGCACAGGGTTTCATTGATTGTCTGCCTGACGGCATTATAGTCACATGCTTGCCCATCCGATATGGAGTCCTGATTGAAGTTGTTACATCGCGCATTGCTGCTGATCTGCTGCCTTGCCGCCTATCCAACCAGCGCCAATGATGATCTGCCGGTACTTGGCGATCCGACAGCCGCGCTGATGTCGGCAGACCAGGAATACCGGCTGGGCCGTGCCTGGTTGCGTCAGTTGCGTGGTCAGACTTCTATCATGTCTGACCCACTGGTGCAGGAATACGCGGAAAGTCTGGTGTACCAACTGGCTTCCTTCAGCGATCTGAAAGAACCCGATCTGGATATCGTGGTCATCAATAGCCGCCAGATCAACGCCTTCGCGGTTCCCGGTGGCGTTATCGGCCTCAACGCCGGCCTGTTCCTCAATGCCCATAGCGAAGACGAAGTCGGCGGCGTGGTCGCGCACGAAATTGCCCACGTCAGCCAGCGACATTTTGCGCGCCGCTACCTGGATTCCAAGAAAGTGAACACGGCCGTTCTGGCAGCCATGTTGGCAAGCCTTGCCATCGCCATTGCCGGTGACGGCGAAGCCGGCTTTGCCGGCATGGCCGCCACTCAGGCAGGCGCTATTCAGGCACAACTGGCGTACTCGCGACAAAACGAACAGGAAGCCGACCGGGTTGGCATGCAAACCCTTGCCGCAGCCGGCATGGACCCGGATGCCATGCCCCGCTTTTTCGAGCGCATGCACAATGACCGGCAGTTTGCCGGCGATCCACCTGAATTCCTGCTGACTCACCCGGTTACCGAGAGCCGTATTGCAGACAGCCGTGCGCGCGCTCGCGCCCTGCCTTCACCCACCATGAGCGTGTCGCCTCACTATTTGCTGGTACAGGCCCGATTGAGGGCGGCATTTATTCAGGGTGACAAACAGGCTATCGACTATTTTGAGCGTTACGTTAACGAACGTAGTGCACTTGCGCTGCAAGCCGCCCGCTACGGCCTTGCACTGAGCCATCTGCGTGCTAATCATTACGATCTTTCCCGCTCCCTGATGGAACAGCTGGCGGCGCAATACCCCGATGAGTTGTGGTTCAGACTGGGGCTCGCCGAGGTGGCACTCGACGAAGGAAAATATCCACAGGCCATTACCGAAACGCAGCGGGTGCTGAAAGTCTCTCCCGATGACTATGCTGCTTCCATCCTGCTCAGCAAGGCCTATCTACGCAACAAGCAACCGGAACAGGCATTACCGGTCATCAAACCGCTACTCAACAAGCGCCCCACCGATCCTGCCACCTGGGATCTTGCTGCTGACGCTTACGGTAATAGTGGCGACAGGGTTCGTGCACTCCATGCCCGTGCCGAAAGTCAGTTCCTGAGGGGTAACAACAGCAAGGCACTTCAGCAAATGGGCTATGCGCTGGCCGATGCCGAGGGCGACTTTGCCCTGTATAGCAAACTTAGTGGCCGCATGAAGGAAATGAAACGTTTGTCCGAGGAAAAATTCTGACCGACCTCTGATGCCGAAGGCGGGATTTGCGACGCAACAATCAAAGCACCATCATTCCGCAATGCGGTTCACTTGAACGTCAACCAGCGAAGCAACGCGCCATCGCAAAGAAAGAGAGCTATCCCAAGAGCCTCGCCTGAGAGGCGAATCCGAACCTTGGCGAGGAAAAAACCGATTCGGGTTACGAGAAGTGAGCTTCGAAAGGCAAAGCCTGCTGGCTTGGGATGTTGGGTTTTCGCAACTCGAAACTCGTTACTCGCTTCGGCACCTTGCCCATCATTTCGCGCTTTTCATTCCGCTTAGAAATATTCCAGACAAGCCTGTGCACTCTTAACCTCAGTGATCACTGAGACCTCTGTGACAGCCCCTCGTTTAAGGGTTGGCTAATCCTCTTCCGGGACATCCAGCGCCGCAAAACTCTGCTCCGCATCGAAGCCGCGGCTTTGCAAAAAGCGTAACTGGCGGGCTTTTTCTTTTTGATCACCGGGACACGTGCGGAAACGGCGGGCGCGAGCTTCTCTGGCCAAGGCAAACCAGTCCACCCCTTCATTTTCTCCCGCCTCACGGATCGCTATTTCAATCAGCTCCCGATCGACCCCTTTCTGCTGCATCTCCTGACGAATACGCAGCGGACCATGGCCTCGTTCAATACGCGAACGCACAAAAAAACCGGCAAAGCGCCGGTCATCGATGAACCCATGTTCTTCACACCACTCGATCACCGCCGCCATCGCAGGATGATCACCCACCTTGCTGCGCAGCTTGGTTTCCAGCTCGCGACGGGCATGATCCCGACGCGCCAGCAGGCTTACCGCCCGCTGACGCAGCTCGGATTCAGTGAGCGGTTTATTCATCGCCCAGTTCTGCTTCCTCTTTTGCCTCTACCGGTGCATCGCCCGGTACCGCCAGCAGACGGGCACGAATTTCCTTCTCGATTTCCTGGGCAATGGCCGGGTTTTCGCGCAAATAATCACAGGCGTTCTGCTTGCCCTGGCCAATCTTGTCACCCTTGTAGGCGTACCAGGCTCCAGACTTGTCCACCAGACCCTGCTGCACACCCAGGTCCAGCACTTCGCCCAGCTGATTGATGCCCTGCCCGTAAAGAATCTGGAACTCGGCCTGACGGAATGGTGGAGACACCTTGTTCTTCACTACCTTCACACGAGTTTCGTTACCGGTGACCTCGTCGCCCTGCTTCACCGCACCGATACGACGAATATCCAGACGCACGGAGGAGTAGAATTTGAGTGCGTTACCGCCGGTGGTGGTTTCCGGGTTGCCGAACATCACACCGATCTTCATGCGAATCTGGTTGATGAACACCACCAGGGTGTTGGCGTTCTTCACGTTACCAGTGATTTTACGCAGCGCCTGGCTCATCAGACGGGCCTGCAGACCCACGTGGGCATCGCCCATTTCACCTTCAATTTCCGCCTTCGGCACCAGCGCTGCTACGGAATCCACAATGATCACATCCACCGCGCCGGAACGCACCAGCATGTCGGTGATTTCCAGGGCCTGCTCACCGGTATCCGGCTGGGACACGATCAGATCATCCACGTTCACGCCCAGCTTCTCGGCGTAATCCGGGTCAAGCGCGTGTTCCGCATCCACAAACGCACACGTCGCCCCTTTTTTCTGGGCTTCGGCAATCACACTCAGGGTCAGGGTCGTTTTACCGGAGGATTCCGGACCGTAGATTTCCACGATACGCCCTTTCGGCAAGCCGCCAATGCCCAGTGCGATATCCAGCCCCAGGGAGCCGGTGGAAATGGCCGGGATGCGCTCACGCTTCTGGTCGCCCATGCGCATGACGGACCCTTTACCAAACTGACGTTCAATCTGGGACAGTGCGGCGGACAACGCCTTGGATTTATCGCTCATTGTGACCCCTCTCCTGTGTCGGCGTGACAGTCATTGCATCGCCGGTATCTGTGTCGTCAAAACTGGCCTTTCAGTCAGCACTGACAATATGGACAGTATTATGAACAGGTATTCCTGTCCTTTGCAACCCTGTTTGTCTGATCGGGCAATTGTGACTACTGCAGGCGGTCGTTCAACCCCTGGATGGCCGCCAAAATGGTCTGCTGACGAACGGCATGACGATCTCCGTCAAAATGAAAACAGAGCGCTTCGGCATAACCCAGTTTCTGTCCCCAGGCGATCCAGACCGTACCTACCGGCTTCTCCGGACTGCCTCCATCCGGACCCGCAATGCCGGTGACCGCCACGCTGACATGACCACGGGAATGACGGATTGCCCCGCGCGCCATTTCCAGTGCAGTGTCTTCACTCACGGCGCCATGCACATCGAGTGTGGCAGCACTGACACCCAGCATCTCCTGCTTCGCCTGATTGGAATAGCTTACGAATCCCCGCTCAAACCAGCGTGAGGACCCGGGGATCTCCGTCAGCAGCTGGGCAATCCCGCCGCCGGTGCAGGATTCAGCCGTAACGGCCATGATCTGTTGTTTGAGCAGTGTATCAGCCAGCTGTCGGGCCGCATGCTCCAGTGCGTCCAGTTCCACGTTTCTATCCTGTCAGGCATTGATCATTCAATGCGCCATGTTACCGGCACCGGCACCAAGCCAACACCTTATTTGATCTGCCGCTCCGCGTGCGAGCGCCACTGTGATGGGGAACACCCTGCCTCTCTGCGGAAAGCCCGAGTGAAGTTGGCGCCGTCCCGATAGCCCAGCTCCAGCGCGATCTCCAGCATGCTCAGCTGCCCTGCCTGAAGTAGATCACAAGCCCGCTGAAAACGAATTTGCCGCGATAACTCCCGGAAACTGGCTCCTTCATCCTGAAGACGCCGATCCAGCGTTCGGGGTGAGATATTCAGCAGGTCCGCCAGCTCCTCACGGGTGGTGATCACATCACGGGAATAGGTGAGCATGGCGGTCACCCACTCCACCAAGCGCCCCTCTTTCAGGGTCTGTTGGGCCAACTCACTGCATTGTCGCTCAGCAAGCTGCAACGCTCCCGGGTCGGCCATTGCCAGCTCCCGGCCAACCAACCCTTTCGGGTACACAATCCGGAAACCGGGCTGGATTGGCCAACCAAAATGCCAGCGAGCCGGCTTCAAAGACTGGTAGCGTTCCAGATGTCGGGGGGAACCGATAGAGAGATACAGGTCATAGGCAGGCATCTCTCCCTGCAGTAACGAGAGGATTTCCCAATGCCAGGCCACCGCAATGGTTTCCACGTGAAAGAGCAAATTCTGGGCCGACAGCTTGGCGGTAACAGACAGCAGCACCTCATCGTGCTCACTGGCACGACGATATTGCAAACGAAAAGTAGGCATGATGATGCGAAAGTAGCGCGCCAACAATTGGAATACATAGTCCAGGTTGGGGCTGCTCAACATGGCGTACCCCAGCATGCCGTGAGAACTTAATTTGAGGCTGCGCCCCAGTTCAAAAGCCCAGGGGATATTCGGCGCGACGCGATACACCTCGGCAATCAACGCCTCCACTTGGGGCAGCGTGAGGCGCCCCTCCGGCGCGGCCAGTACACCTTCGTTGATTCCCGCCACTGCCAGCACGGCCTGCGCGTCCTGCCCTCTTGCCACCAACAGTTCTGCCAGCCGGGCATAGTAACGGGCAGGGATAAACGGTAGCTCGGCTGAAGCGGTCATCCCGAATCCTCATGTCAATAAATGACAACAGATTGGCGAAAAATGACAATTTTCGCAAGCTTCACTCTGGGACTCTGCCTCCACCGATTCTTCCCGTAACGGTGACTTGCGAGGCAAACAACCATGACAAATCACGCCCAACACACAGCACCACCAACCCCATGGACCGACCAGAAATACCTACTCTGGCTGGCCAGCCCTTTTCTTCCCCTGCTGGGCTTTCTCAGCCTTCTGGCAGGTTATGTGTTTGAACAGCCAGCCTTTTACTGGCTCATGCCGGTGTTTTTCTACGCCGTGTTACCGCTACTGGACTGGCTGGTGGGCACCGACATCAACAACCCACCGGAAAGCGCAGTAGCTCAACTCGAGGCCAACCGCTACTACCGCGCCATCGTCTATGCCTATATCCCGGCCCAGTACGCCACCACCATCATGGCGGTATGGCTGGCCACCCGTGGTGACATCAGCATCGCCAGCATCATTGCACTGATATTCTCTGCCGGGCTCATCAACGGGGTCGCTATCAACACTGCCCATGAGCTCGGCCACAAACGTGCCGATCTGGAAAAATGGCTGGCCAAGATCGCCCTGGCTCCGGTGGCGTACGGGCACTTCTTTGTGGAACACAACCGCGGCCACCACAAGAACGTGGCGACGCCCCGAGACCCTGCCAGCTCGCGCATGGGGGAAACCTTCTACGCTTTCCTGCCCCGCACCATGATTGGCAGTCTCCGCTCCGCCTGGGCCCTGGAAGGCGAACGCCTTGCCCGTCAGGGAAAATCCGTATGGTCACTGGAAAACGAGAACCTGCGCGCCTGGAGCCTGACAGTGTTGCTGTTCGGTGCGCTGACCCTGTGGCTGGGCACCGGCGCTCTGGCCTTCCTGGCGATACAGGCATTCTTTGGTGCCGCCCTGCTGGAAGTGGTCAACTACCTTGAGCACTACGGTCTTCTGCGACAATGGGACAAGCGCACCCAGCGTTACGAGCGCTGCGCCCCCAGCCATTCCTGGAACAGCAACAACATCGTTACCAACCTGTTGCTGTACCAGCTGCAGCGCCACTCTGACCACCACGCCAACCCGACCCGGCGCTTCCAGTCCCTGCGGCATTTTGATGAATCCCCGCAATTGCCGTCCGGCTATGCGTCCATGCTGATTCTGGCGTACATCCCGCCTCTGTGGTTCAGGGTCATGAACCCGCGTGTTGCCCGCCACTACAACGGAGACGTCACCAAGGCACACCTGTACGGCCCGAAGCGAGAGCAACTGATAAAAAAATGGCAGACTGCGACACCGTCTTGCCCGGAGACCGAGGCCCCTGCAACGCGACCACAAGAAGAACAACATTCCCCCAACGTGCCGTCTGCCAGCCGCCATGGCTGCAGCAACTGTGGGTATGTCTATGACGAGCTGAAAGGAAACCCCAGTGAGGGCTTTGTGCCCGGCACGCCCTGGAAAGCGATCCCGTCAGATTGGTCCTGCCCGGAGTGCGCTGTCAGGGACAAGGCAGATTTTGTACCACTGACGTCCACCGCCAAGCCGGTCTAGGCACTTTAACGCGAAGGTTTGCTGTCACATCAAACGCGGGATCGCTCACTGTGAGAGTGGCGGTTCCGCCACGATCCGACGGTGCCAACCGGCACTCCATTTCGCGGCCGAACGTCCGCTCCCACAAAGCGGTTTGCTGTAGCATCAAATGCCGGAGCATTTCCCGTGGGAGCGGCGGTTCCGCCGCGATTGCGCCGTCCTACCCCTCCAGCTCTACCAGCGACTCCTCGAGATAATCCAGCATGCGCTGAATGCGCGGCAGCGTCTCACGACAGGCGATGATGCCGAACTCAAGACTGTCGCAGTAACTGAACACCGTAATGTTCAGAGCGTAACCGTGCATGACAAGTGAGACAGGGTAAGATGCCAGCATCTTCGCATCGCCCATGTACAAAGGCTGCTTTGGCCCCGGCACATTGGAAATCACCAGATTGAACAGCGGGTTGATGCGCCCGGAAATCCCGGTCATCTGCCCAACAGAAAGGGGCAGATTGGAAATCATGGTGAAGATATCAATCTCCGCCTTCTCCATGGAGCGTAGTCGGCCCTTCACCCCGTTCATGGAATCCTTGATCGCTTCCAGCCGCTCCAGCGGATCATGTAGATGCGTTCCGAGACTTACCTGTACCGCAGTGATGGCATTGCCACCATCGCCTGCCTCGGCAGCAGAACGCAACGCCACCGGCACCTGCGCTACCAGCGGGTCATGAGGCAACTTGTCCAGCGACAGCAAATAACGACGCATGGCCCCGCCACACATGGCCAGGAAAATATCATTCACCGTGCCCTGATGTTTTTCTGCTGCCGCCTTGATTCGGTCCAGCGACCAGGACTGTGCTGCAAAACGGCGCGCACCGGTCACCCGGTGATTGAATACCGTCTTGGGTGCTTGATAGATGGTCTTGATATTGCTCTCTTTGGGCTGCCGCATCAGGTCCACAAACTGGCTGGTACCGCGTTGCATATTGCGCAGGGATTTCACCAGGCCAACTGCGGGGACCTTTTTCTTTCGCTTTTGCGGCAAACGGGTATTCCACTCCGAGGACCAGGGCGGAGGGAAATCTTCATCAGGGGTAGTGGCCATCCGTGATTGCAGCAGATTCATCCCCCCTGCCCCGTCCATCATGGAATGATGCATCTTGTTGTAAACCGCAAAGCGGTTACCTTCCAATCCTTCAATCAGGTAGCTTTCCCACAGTGGACGACTGGGATCCAGACGTTGCGCGTGCACCCGGGATACCAGTGCCAGCAATTCCCTCACACGACCTGGACGGGGCAGCGCGGAATGCCGCACGTGGTAATCGATGTCAAAGTTGTCATCCGTGATCCAGGTGGCATCCAGCCTGCCGGGCACCCGTGAGTGCAATTTCTGGTTAAACGGGCGGCAAATGCCTTCCACCTCCACCATGCGACGATAGATCTGCTCCATGTAATCGTCAGCAGCATCCTCCGGTAAACCGTAAAGTTGCAGCATGCCGATATGCATGGGGGTCTCCCGCGTTTCCATCAGCAGAAAACCGGCGTCAAAAATGGATAGCTTCTTTCCCACTGTTCCTTCTCCCAGGCATTCCCTTGATGCGGGAACGCTACGCCGGGCCGGGGGCAGGCACCATGACAGAACCCGCTTGGGGTTGAGCCATCTGGACAACGGCCCCGGTTCTGCTACGCTCAGCTTATGACTGACATCATTGCGCCCACTGCGGCCAATCTCTCTGCTTTTACCAAGACAATCACCCCCGCAGCGGGCGTGGTTGCGAGCCTCCCTGCCTTTCTCTCCTGACGCCGAACGGCCGTGCTTGCGCCGGAAGTTCGGCGCAACCCGCACCTCAAATTTGATTTAGTCTGGAGAGAAAAATGGCCAATTTGCCATCCATTACGGTCACCACCGTAGATCGCGCCCAACTGTATGCGCTGCTGGAACGCCAGCAGGAAGACAGCGATGAAGTTGAGCACCTGTATGCTGAACTGGAGCGGGCCACCATCGTGCCCCCGGAGGAACTGCCGAAAGGTACCGTCTGCCTTGGCAGCCGTGTGCAGTTTCGGGAACTCGCCTCCGGCAAAACTCACCAGCGCGTGCTGGTGCTGCCCCACGACACCGCCACCCATGCGGATGCCATTTCTATTCTCAGCCCGGCCGGGGCCGCCCTGCTGGGCTTGAGCGTGGGGGATATCATCGAGTGGCCCTACCGTAACCGCACCCTGCAGCTTGAACTGCTGGACGTCCTCCCCCCGGAGACAGACTGAGTGCCGCAACGCCTGCTCGCCGGGAAGCAGGCCCCACTTCCCGGCAAGCAGCTGCTACACTCAAATCAGGTGGCTAAAAGGGAGACAACCATGACCCGTTTCCGCATCGAAAAAGACAGCATGGGCGAACTGAACGTCCCGGCCGATGCCCTGTATGGTGCCCAGACTCAACGGGCCATCAACAACTTTCCGGTCAGTGGTCAGCCTTTGCCTGCCACCTTCATTCGCGCCCTGCTGCTGGCCAAACGGGCCGCCGCCCGAGCCAATGGCGAACTGGAACAAATCCCGGAGAAAATGGCAGACGCCATTTGTCACAGCGTGGACGAACTGCTGGCATCGGATTACATGCCACACTTCCCGGTGGATGTGTTTCAGACAGGTTCCGGTACCAGCACCAACATGAACGCCAATGAGGTGCTGGCCACCCTGGCCAGCCGTCATTATGGTCAAGCCGTCAGCGCCAACGATCACATTAATTGCGGCCAGAGCAGCAACGATGTGATTCCCTCATCCATCCACATCAGCGCGGCCATCGCACTGGCAGAAGAGCTGTTACCCGCCCTGCAGCACCTTGTCAGTGTGACGCGCCACAAGGCCTCTCAGGTACATGACTACGTAAAGACAGGGCGTACCCACCTGATGGATGCCATGCCTGTACGCATGAGCCAGTCGCTGACGACCTGGGCAGATCAAATCGAACACAATATCCTTCATCTGAAACAACTCCAGCCCTCAATCCAGAGCCTGGCACAAGGTGGCACCGCCGTGGGAACCGGCATCAACGCCCATGCGGCCTTTGCGTCCAGCTTTGCCAAGGCGATCAGCGCACAAACCGGCCTCACCTTTCGCCCTGCCGACAATTTTTTCACCCACATCGGCTCCCAGGACACCGCTGTCGCCTTATCCGGACAACTGAAGACCACCGCCGTGTCGATCATGAAAATTGCCAATGACCTGCGCTGGATGAACTCCGGGCCACTGGCTGGGCTGGGGGAAATTGAACTGGAAGCGTTGCAACCGGGATCCTCTATCATGCCCGGCAAGGTCAATCCGGTGATCCCGGAAGCTGCCGCCATGGTGGCCGCACAAGTCATCGGTAATGACACCACGCTGACGGTAGCCGGCCAGTCCGGCAATTTCGAACTGAACGTGATGCTGCCCCTGGTGGCAAAGAACCTGCTGGAAAGTCTGACCCTGCTCAGCAACGTCAGTCGTCTACTCGCAGACAAGGCCATCGCCACCTTCACGGTAAGGGAAGACAAACTGAATGAGGCGCTGGCCCGAAACCCGATTCTGGTAACGGCGCTGAACCCTATCATTGGTTATCTGAAAGCCGCAGATATCGCCAAACAAGCCTACCGGGAAAACCGCCCCATCATAGACGTGGCCGCAGAGAATACCGACCTGGGCCGGGGGGAGCTGGAGCGACTGTTGAACCCGGCATCACTGACGGAAAACCCGAGCGAATCCCCCTGACTGGGCTTGCACAGGATTGCAAAAAGCCACCCCAACACCACCCCAACCGGCAAGGACAACTCAACCGCAGGCGTCCTTGCCAAAGAAACCGTCAGCATCATCCACCCAGCCCTCCAGGCCGCTCTCAAGCCGTACCTTGACCCACCAGCGGGATTCAGGAGTACTCAGGACTTCGCCCCAGCAACTGTGATCTTCTTCACAACCGGCCCAGCCCGCCAGAAAGGGAATTTCCTCACTTAGCCAGGCCTGCTCAAACCAGACTTTGTAGTAGCCTTCACCCTGGTAGGTATAGACATACAATTTGTCCCCCGGAAGATAGCGCCGGCCGGTCTCTGCGCTCTCATGCTCACGCCGAACTTCCACCACGCCGGGGCGACGAATGTGTACATCACCTGTCAGCGCATGCACGGGCTGCTCAGGATGCACCTCAGCTACCGGCTTGCCATCCTCCACCTGATCAAAGACCGTCACATCCTGAATCGCAGTCCAGCTACCGTAGGTACAACATTCAAAGGGACACACTCCGGCATCGACATAAGACGCTGGCGGCTCGGCGGCCTGCACTGACAATACCGCCAGCAGCCCCACTACCATGACGAAACTTTTCCGCAAACCCATTGCTTGATTCCCCACCCTGTTGCTTCCCCATTCAGCCGAATAACGCCAACGATGCCATCAATGGTGTCATCATCACCAACGACATGACCCAGGCCTGAATCGAGGAGTTCACCGTCACCATATACGCCATCAGATAGATCAGCGGCATAACCCAGACAAAATGGAACACACTGGCTCCGAAGTAGAGCACCACCGCAAACAGCACAAACCACCAGACCAGTGTAATCAGGGTTTTATCATCAAACAGTCTGCCCTGGACGGTTTCGTAACCTCCCCATACCAGCCAGAGAGTAATGCCTGCTGCCAACACCGTATCAGCCATGTTTCCCCCGCCCCAAACGCGCTCTTACGCCTCCAGTTCTGCCAGAGACTCTTCAAAGTAGTCAAGAAAGCGCTGGATCTGCGGCAAGGTGTCACGACAACCAATCACCCCGAATTCCAGGCTGTCCTTGTAACTCACTACCGTGATATTCAGCGCATACCCATGCAGCACCAACGACACTGGGTAGGTCGCCAGCATCTCGGTGCCATTGAGATAGAGACTGTGCTTTGGTCCCGGCACATTGGAAATTACCAGATTGAACATGGGGCTGACCCGACCGGACAACCCGGTAATTTGCCCCAGCGACAGGGGCACATTGGTCAGCAAGGTGTACACATCGATCTCGGCTTTCTGCATGTCACCCAGACGCTCCTTCACGGAGCTCATGGAATCCTGAATGGCAGCCAGCCGCTCAAGCGGCGAATCCAGATGGGTGCCAAGACTCACCTGCACGGTGGTAATGGCATTGCCACCCTCTCCAGCCTGATCAGCGCTGCGCAAAGCGACGGGCACCTGCGCTACCAGCGCCTCCTCCGGCAGGCAATCCTGAGACAACAGATAACGGCGAAGCGCCCCGCCGCACATGGCCAGAAAAATATCATTCACGGTGCCGTTATGGCGTTTCCCCGCCGCCTTGATGCGCGGTAAAGACCATGACTGGGCTGCGAAACGGCGCGCGCCGGTGACGCGTCGATTAAGCTGGGTCTTGGGCGCGCGGTAAATGGTTTTGACGTTGCTCTCGCGAGGCTGACGCAACAGATCCACCAACTGCCCGGTTCCCTTGGATACATTACTCAATCCCTGACGCACACTGGCTTTGACTTTCTGGGTCGGAGAGCGGCTTGGCCGATCCGCATCCCACGCCCCGGACCAGGGGGCCGGAATCCGTTCATCAGCACTGGAAGCCATGCGCGACTGCATCAGGTGCATGCCTGCCATGCCATCCACCATGGAGTGATGCATCTTGGTATAGAGTGCGAAACGATTGCCCTCCAAACCCTCAATCAGGTAGCACTCCCACAGGGGCCGACTGGGATCAAGCCGTTGGGCATGCAATCGGGAAACCAGTGCCAGCAGCTCACGTACCCGACCCGGACGCGGCAACGCGGAATGACGCACGTGGTAGTCGATATCAAACGCCTGATCTTCAACCCAGGCAGCGTCCATACGCAGCGGCAGATGCGACTGGATCTTCTGATTGAAGGGGCGGCAAATGCCATCCACATCCACCAGATAGCGATACATGCTTTCCATATAATCGGAGGGTGCATCTTCGGGAACCCCGAACAACGCCAATCCCCCCACATGCATCGGCGTCTCCCGGGTCTCCATCATCAGCCAACCGGAATCCATGATCGATAATTTGCGCGCCATAGTGTGCTCCCGTGGATCCATTACTGAGCGTTTGCCCCTTAGCGGGACAATCGCAAACCTTTTATTGTTCTGATTTCAGCCCCTGACTCATTGCCAGATTCGTTGCGTTTGGTTATCGACAGATACAGGGGACAATAGCCATGTTTACACACGGGAAAGGCAAGAGGAATGCAGAAGCCTTGATTGCAGCCCCGGAAGCAGAGCCGGGTGCGGGGTTGAGGATGGAGTCTTGAGGGTGGAATCTTGAGGGTCGAGTGTTCAGGGCAAAGTTGAGACGACCATGCTCTCGGTCTGCGCAGGTCGAAAGGGAAATCTGATCGCTATCAGAGAAACCGGCCACCATTCTGGCGGCCAGACTCGCTCTGACATTGTTAGAGAATGCGCTCCAGCACGCGCTGCAGCTCGGCAGCCAGGGTTGGCTGGTCCAGAGGTTCGGCCAGTATCTGCTGTTGCATCAAGTAACGAAAAGCGCCATCCATAGCCGAATAGAGCAGCGGCGAGAATGCCTCGGGGTCATGGCCGGCCATTGCCCAGGCACTTTCCAGCACCTGAATCAGTCCCTGCTCGATATCGCTAACCGTAGGCCGGAACGAGGGATCAAACATTGCCTGATTGCGCAGGTCGTACCACAAACGATGGGAAGGCCCATCCCTGAAGATCGACGCAGCCAACGCACCGGAAAGCCGCAGGATGACCGCATCGCGGCCCACACTGCCCTCCAGGGCATTTTCCAGATACGACAGAAACCCAGCTTTGTAAGCCGACACGCAATAGGCGATCAGCTCCGCCTTGTCCTCAAAGTAGTAATGCAGCATCCCCAGGGACAAGTTGGCTTGGGTGGCGATATCGCGCAGGCTGGTGTTGGCAAAACCCAGTTCGTGTAACACCCGCAACGCACTGTTCGCAATGAGTGCTTTTTTCTCATTGCGTTTCTGCGCGTTGCGCTCTGCTCGCTGCTGAAGTTTTTCCGGTAGGGAATCCCTCATATTATCTCTCCCGAGTGACGGATAACCCAGGGCAAGCCTGAGCCATCCTGTCCTTCATCGGAAATAGCGCTTAGCTTCCAGCCTGCATGAGGACGTCACCAAAGCGTTCACGCAGCTGGTTTTTCATCACCTTGCCAGTGGCACCCAGCGGCAGATCCTCAACAAAGATCACCGTATCCGGCACCTGCCAGCTGGCCACTTTATCCTTGTAGAAGGCCAGCAATGCCTCCTCTGACACATCCTCCTCGCCATTCTTGACGGCAATCAGAATCGGGCGCTCATCCCACTTCGGATGACGAGCCGCGATAGCTGCAGCATTGGCAATACCAGGGTGGGCGATGGCAATGTTTTCCAGCTCAACCGTAGAAATCCATTCGCCACCGGACTTGATGATGTCTTTGGAGCGATCACGAATGATCATGTAACCATCCGCGTCCAGGGTGGCCACATCGCCAGTGTCAAACCAGCCATCGGCGGTCAGGGCCGATTCGTTCTTACCGAAATAACTTTCCACAATCCAGTGACCGCGAATTTGCAAATCGCCCTGGGTGACACCGTCACGGGGCAATTCATTACCGGCTTCATCCACGATCCGCAGCGCCACACCGTAGGGCGGACGACCCTGGCCCTGACGCAACAATGCCTTTTCCTCATCACTGAGTTTGTCATGCTTCTGCAGCAGCTGATTCATGGTGCCCAGCGGCGAGGTTTCCGTCATGCCCCAGGCATGAATCAGCTCAACGCCATACTTGTCACGGAACTGGTTGATCATGGACGGTGGCAGCGCCGACCCCCCCACTACCGTACGCTCCAGACTTTCCGGCTTCTTGCCGGAGCGGGCCATGGCTTCCAGCAAGCCCATCCAGATGGTCGGAACCCCCAGAGCCAGAGTGACAGACTGTTCATTGAGGAGATTCACCAGACTGTCGCCATCCAGATGCGGCCCCGGCAATACCAGCTTGGCACCCACTGCTGCGGCAATATAGGGAACCCCCCACGCATTCACATGAAACATGGGTACCACCGGCAGCACCGTATCGCGCGCCGCAATGGCCAGACCATCAGGCTGGTTACCCGCCAATGAATGCAGCACGGTGGAGCGGTGAGAATACTGCACACCTTTGGGATTACCCGTTGTACCTGAGGTATAACAAAGCGCGGCAGGGCTCTTCTCATCAATCTCCGGCCAGCTTTTCACCGGCTCAGCATTGGCCAGCAGCTCATCATAGAACTGGATGCCCTCGAGCATGCCCGCAGCTTCTTCATCGCGACCGCTCATCAGCACAAAATGCTTGATGCTTTTCAGCTTGGGCTTCAGGGCTGCCACCGCCGGCAGGAAAGTGCGATCAAAGAACAACACCTGATCATCCGCATCCTCGACAATGTAGATCAGCTGTTCAGGATGCAGACGAGGATTGATGGTGTGAGTGATGCGGCCACTGGAGGCAACGCCATAATAAATTTCCAGATGACGCCGGTTGTTCCAGGCGATGGTAGCGCAGCGGCTGCCCACCGGCACTTGCAGCTGATCCAGCACCGTCGCCAGACGGCGGGCATTATCCGCTACCTGCCCCCAGCTCAGTACTTCCCGCTCACCATTGATCTCCACTGACACCACTTCGGTGCCCGCGTGGTAGTTCATGGCGTGGTCCAGCAACGAGCCAACCGTCAGTGACTCATACATCATGGTGCCATTCATTCTCTCTCTCCTTTAATCAAAAACGTACATTTTCTGGTTATGTTTTTTAGGGTTTGTCAGGCCTGAATCTGATCCGCCTTGATCATGTCTGCCGCTTTTTCGGCAATCATGATGGTGGGTGCGTTGGTGTTACCGCTCACCAGGGAGGGCATCACCGAGGCATCCACCACACGCAGCCCGTTCAGGCCGCGCACCTTGAGTTGAGGGTCTACCACCGCCATTTCATCCTGCCCCATCTTGCAGGTGCCAACCGGGTGATACACAGTATCTGCACGAGAGCGCAGATGCTCTTTCCATTCGTCATCATTGAAATCGCCACGCAAACCAAACAGCGGCTCTTCCCGATACTTGCTCAACGGCTCCCCTTCAAGGATGTCGCGGGTGATTTTCGCCCCTTTGAGCAGGGTTTCCAGATCACGTTCATCACTCAAGAAGTTCGGATCAATACCCGGAGCAGCCAGGGGGTCTCCCGTCTTGAGGAAGACTCGCCCTCGTGAATGGGGGCGCAGTACGCAGACATGGCAACTGAAACCATGGCCCAGGGTCAGCTTGCGTGCGTGATCATCAACCACCGAGATCACGAAATGCAGCTGCAGATCAGGGCGGTCCACCGCAGCATCGCTTTTCATGAATACCCCACCTTCTGCAAATGGGGTGGCGATCATGCCCGTGCCATCCTTTTTCCACTGCAGGGTATGCTTGATGAGATTGAAGGTTGCCGTCAGCCCGATGCCAAAGTTGTCAGTATCGCGGGATTTATAGGAAAGAATGAAATCGATATGGTCCTGAAGGTTCTGCCCCACACCGGGAAGCTCGTGAACCAGCGCAATACCATGGGGAGTGATATCTTCCGCACGGCCAACACCGGAAAGCTGCAATAACTGCGGGCTGCCAAACGCCCCTCCCGCCACCAACACTTCACGGCGAGCCCTGACCTCGGCATCTTGCCCCTTCTGCCGGTAGGCCACACCAACAGCTCGCTTTCCCTCAAACAAGATACGGGTGGCATGGGCATCGGTCAGTACCGTCAGGTTACTGCGGTCCATCACCGGGTGTAGAAACCCGGCGGCAGTAGAGCAGCGTTCTCCATTTTTGGGTTGACCATGGAATTGGGTGACCTGATAAATCCCCGCGCCTTCGTTATCACCGGTATTGAAGTCCTCGACGACGGGGTAACCCGCTTGGCGGGCGGACTCAACGAAGGCATGCGTCACCGGCCGGGGGGATTTCTGATTACTGACATGCAGCGGCCCATCCGCACCATGAAAAGCATTGCTGCCATTTTCATTGTTCTCGGATTTGATGAAATAGGGCAGCACCTCATCCCAGGACCAGCCCTCACAACCCTGTTCGGCCCAGCTGTCGTAATCCTGCTTCTGGCCACGCACATACAGCATGGCATTGATGGCACTGGAACCACCCAGGGCCTTGCCCCGAGGCTGGTAGCCCAGACGTCCCTGCAAGCCGGGTTGGGGTTCCGTTTCAAACGCCCAGTTACTGACCCTGCCATTGGGCATCATGGCCACCACACCCGCAGGGGCGCGAATAAGAATGTGATCGCCCTTGCCGCCAGCCTCCAGCAAACACACAGACACAGAGGGGTCTTCGCTCAGACGTGCTGCCAGCACGGCACCTGCAGACCCGCCACCAACGATGACGTAATCAAATTCCATCTTGCTCTCCCTGTTGTTCTTTTCGGTGTTCTTATCTGTATTGGAGGCCTGCGGAATCGGTCTTCGCTGGCCAGACAATCAAGCAGCCAACAATGAATCACTAAATTTGGTCATCTGTCCAGTTTATTTGTACTAGGGCCTGTTAACACTACCATAATGGCACCTGCTGAATGCATTTTTTCGTCCAGTAGTGTCAGCCGATGTGCCGTGTAGTCACTCTACATAAACAGCGGATGCCGCTGCTGGACGGAAAAAGGGATCAGCCCTTCGGGTTGGGCCCCCAAACCCGCCACTCGTCGTTATTCGTCACTCATTTGGAGAAACCAAACATCACTCGTCATGCCTAGATTGGCGGGTTTGGGGGCCCAACAGGTGTCATTTTGGTAGTGTTAACAGGCCCTTACGGTAGGATGAGTTTTGTAACTTTGCGAGCGGGTCGGCGTTCATTGGCCCGGAAGCGGGGGGAGCACAACAGAAATCAGGCAGGAAAAGCCGCTCAACGGCAGAACACCCAGCTTTACCGATGAGGGCAACAACCTCCCCCCATGGCGACGAATAAAAGTGATGTCAGCTCACTCAGGAGTCCGGGACGACAGCAGCGGCCATCTCCTGCAGCAACATGTCACGCTCACGCAGCATCTCGGCATTACAGCGATGCCAGGAAATGCCGTGGGTCCCCCCCTGGGTCTGGGCGGCAAGCTGACACTGGGCATCGCGATACGCCAGCCAGGCGTTTTGGCTTTCCGCCAGCATTTTGCCAACCCGGGTATCGGAACCAACCCGTGCATGCAACCCCGTTATCCGGTCAGCGATGACGTCCTCCAACACAGTGGCCTCCGCTTTCAACCGGCATGCTTCTGCGGCGGTACTGTAAGCGGGACCATTGCAGTCTTCATCACAGGCCATCGCCTGCCCGGCCAACAACAACAGCCCCATTACGTTTGCGATACGCTTCATTATCAGCCCACTCCATCAATGGAGAGCCCAGTTGGAGAGCCCGGTTAACTCTCTCCGAGCACCGCTCTCAGCAACGATTCACGATCTACTGGCTTGCTCAGGGAAAGATCCATTCCCGCCTCCAGCATGGCATGCAGCCATTCAGGCAGGGCATAGGCGGTAATCCCGATAATTTTAGTGCGCGGCCGCCCTAGTTGCTGCTCCCAGTCCCTCATCTGCTCCGCTACCTGGCAGCCATTCAGTCCAGGCATATCGTAATCCAGCAGCACCAGATCAAAAGGCTGCTCACGGAACAACGCCAGCGCGCTTTCACCCTCTTCAGCTACCGAAACCTGGGCACCGTAGTAACCCAGTTGCTGCTCCATCAGCATACGGTTGACGCCGTTATCGTCCGCCACCAGCGCCCGTAACCCTTCGAGCTGGGCACCTGTCTTATCCTTCGTGAACTCGGACTGGACAGCCTGAGGCGCGGCATCCGGCCTTAACGGAATACGGAACCATACTGTCGTCCCTTGCCCCGGCTGACTGTGCAGGCCGATCTCCCCGTCCATCAATTCCACCAACTGACGACAGATCCACATTCCCAGGCCCGCCCCACGCTCAGCCGAAACCGAGGTGGAAGACGTAGAAGAAGTAGAGGACGTAGAAGGAAGCACCACAGACTGGAACAACTGCTGTTGCAACGCGGGATCGATCCCCTGACCGGTATCCTGCACCTCAAACCGAAGCCAGTCCCCTTCTCCGGAGACCCGCAGGGAAATGCCGCCCTGCTCGGTAAACTTGAAGGCATTACCCACCAGATTGATCAACACCTGCCGCACCCGAATTTCGTCAGCCACGATCCATTCCGGCAGCCCGGGAGCCAATGAGGTCTCCATGGTCAGCGTCTTGCTCAAGTAGCGGGACACGAAAATGGAGCGGGTGGATTCCAGCAACCAGGGCAAATTCACCGATTCCAGACTCACATCCAACTGCCCTTCTTCAAGTCGCGAGTAGTCCAGCACATTGTTCACCAGCGCCAGTAGCACCTGACCGGAGTGCAGCACCACATCCAGATACTCTCGCTGCTCCCTGGGCATGGGCATGTCATCGAGCAACTCCGAGGCCCCCAGGATGCCATTCAACGGGGTGCGAATCTCATGCCCCACCGTGGCCAGGAACCGGCTCTTGCTCTTATTAGCCGCACGGGCACTCTCGGCCTCTCCCTGCAGCCGAACTCGCTCCAGTGCAGATTCCATACGTAGCGCCATCATGGCCTGTTCCTTCTCCCCGATTTCCCGGAGCCGCGCCGCCAGGGAGAATGACAACAGCACCCCTTCCAGCGCAGAACCAATCAGGAAAACGTGATCAGTGAAAGCATTGAGAGGCAACCAACCCAGCTTGGCCGCCCCATACACCCCCGCACCGACAAACAGGAACACCCACGCCAGCACATACACCCTTACGGTGACGGTTCGCTGACGCAACTCCACCAAGCCCACCAGCAGGAAAATCACGCTACCCAGCACACCCAGAATGACCGATGCGCGTAGGTGCAGGCTTTCGGGAACAATGAAGGCAGCCGGCAGCATCAATGTGGCCAGCACCACCACCGTGGCAGGCAGACGCCAGGAGCGCTGCTGTCGGGTCAGGCCCAGGGCCTGGATGGAAAAGAGCCCGGCAAACAGCAGCGAAAAATTAACGAACAAACTGACCGCGTAATAGGAAAACCCGGGATGGTTTGGCCACAGGTACTGCGCCCCGAAGCCGGTCTGGCTGGCCTGCACAATGCCGATACTGACGATATAGAGAACATAGTAGGAGTACGCCCGCATGCCGGACGACAGCCACAGACACAGGTTGTAGAGAATCAGGCAGACAATCAGGCCGAAATAGGCAGACAGGGCCGTCTGCCGCTGCAAGGTATCCCGATACCAGGCCTTCGGCGACCAAAGCCCAACCGGCACCTGCATACTGCCGCTCTCGCGAACCCGAAGCTGGACCCGCAGTTCTTCGCCGGGGAACACCGTCAGAGGAACCGCAAACTGACGCGCCTCCACCAATCGATTGCCAAACGGCAATGCTGCACCCAGCGAAAACGACTCCTCCCGCCCTGATCCATGCAGCAGGCGAATATCCAGATAATCCAGAGTGGGATTTTCAATCACCAGGAAGCGCTCCAGGGTGCCACCGGAGCTGTTGGTCAGTGCAAAGGATAACACCAGGGTTCGAGCTTCAAATCCAAAGTTCATGTCTGGATCCGGCAGGGCCAACCAGTCCCCCTCTGCCTGCCCGGATTCGCTCGCCCACTGGTAGGACATAAAAGACGCCAGAGCAATACGGGACTGCGCCACCGCCACATCCAGCGGTTGCGAAGAGGCGGGAGCTGACAACAGCAGCAACCCTAGCCACAACATCCCCACAATCCCTTGCTTCATCTCAATTGGAGTCCCTTTCAAGCAGTCGTCATCATAATCGGTTCAGTAACACGGATATAGTATCGCCATTGGGAACCGCCAGCCGATTCACATTCTTTACCCGAACGGTTTCGCTATTCCCATCAGGCTCGCCAAAAGCGAATTCAGTTTGTGAAATCACCGGATCAAAAAGCGCCATAAAAACCGTCCGGAGTAATAAGAAGCCTCCACTCTTCGTATTGATGCCCAATTAATCCGGATCGTCGTGTCGTTACAAACAATGCCCGGCGATATCCCCTCTAACCGGTCAGCAAGCGATGAAACCCCCGATTTGCCAGAAGCACGGACAGATTGCCATCCGGTTTGGTGCTATTCTGGGCCGCGCCCCTCAGCATTAAGTGATGAATCCCGCATGCAATTGCTCACAGGCTTCAGTCTCGGCTGTCTTGCCGTCGTTTTTCTTGTTGTCCTGCGCGACTTCAGGCAGCTGCTGGTCGGCAAAGTGTTTCTGTGGCTGCTGATTGGCGCTGCGGCCTTCCTGCTGAGCCGCGTCACAGGAAAGGAGTACCAATGGCTGCTGGGTGATGTCATGACGACCCTGCCTGCAGCGTTCTGGCTCGTGTGCTTGCTCGCGTTTTCCCCCAAACCCAAAACTCACTCGGCCTGGGTTGCCCTCGCCCTTTACAGTTTTGTCCCGCCGGCCTTGAGTCGCCCGTTTGGAGGTGCTGATCCCGATGGAATCTGGTGGCTGCACTGGTTGGGGTTCAAGATTCCCCAATATGCCGAGTACATTCTCATCCTCAGTGGATTGTGGATTACCGCAGCACATTGGCGTAATGATCTGGTCGAAGGCAGAAGACAACTAAGGGTCGCTTTGCTGGTGTCAGTGGGTGCCACCTCGCTGTGTGTGACCGTTTCCCTTAATCATGGACTGGATACACGTCAGTTAGTGGCAGGAATGGTTGGTGTGGCGACCTTGCTGGTCGGATTTCTTTTGCTGAGAGGCCAGGAAGGTGTGTTGCTCGATTTGCAAAAAACCACCCCCGCATCGAATGACCCTGATACCGGGCCCGACCCACTTCCAGCCAGCATCCAGACAGAACAGACCGAAGACGAGACTCATGAGATTGCCAGGCAGCTCAGATCTCTCATGAATGAGGAACACTTCTATCGCACCGAGAAGTTAACCCTGAAAAAGCTGGCCAACAGAATGTCCCTGCCGGAATACAGAGTCCGGGCCATCATCAATGGCACCTTCAACTATCGCAACTTCAACGACTACGTCAATCAGATGCGTATCGAAGAGGCCTGTGACCGACTGGTCAACGAACCGGATACCCCCATCCAGAATATCGCGCTGGATATCGGTTACCGAACCCTGAGCTCGTTTAATAGAGCGTTCAAGGAACTCACACAGCAAACCCCAACCGAGTATCGTCAGTCTCGCCAATAAGATTGGCCGTGCTTTGTCCTTGCGCCCCCCCCCTTCCCAACGCCTCAGCCGTCACAAAAAGCGTAACACCGGCCGACGTTAACGCCCCACGCCAAAAGTCTTAATTTTTCAATATAAACAATAAGTTAAAGGATTTACTAAGCGGCTTTTTAACTTTTGCATGGTGTCTGTCACGTATTGCACAGCATTTTTCGGGTTTGCACAGCGCTTCTCTTTGAGCCTGTCTCACCGCGTTCTGTAGGTTGTTTCTCCTAGTACAAAAGTCTTAGCACCGCACGCGACGACGGGACTGGAAAAATAATAACTCGGGAGAGAACTACCATGATGAAGAACCGGATAAGCCGAAAAGCGTTACCGGCATTGGCCGCTGGCATGCTATCTAGCTCACTGCTTCTGTCAGGCTGTGTTGACGTGAATGAGGGGGACGAAGTCACCCACACAAAGAGCAGCGGCAGCAATGGCAGTACCGGAAACTCAAGTACCGTGGAGACCTGTGACGCCGGCGCCAGCACCTCTGGCTATGTATTCCCCTGCGATGCCATCTTTATCGCGCCGGATGCTCAAAATGGTGACGATATCACCGAAGCGCTCTTAGTGGCCCTGTTCGAGCTGCCGGAAAATGCTGTCGTGGTCCTGCCCAAGGGCGAGTTCACCGTCTCTGAAACCATCACCGTCACCAGCGCCAGCGGCGTGGTACTGACCGGCTACGGTATCCACGACACCAAACTGGATTTCAGCAATTCCACCGGCGACGATTCCATCCGCTTTGAAGGTGGCACCAACCTGACCATCCGCGATTTTGGCGTGTATGAATCCAACAAGAACGCCATCAAGGTTACCAACGCCAGCGGTGTGCATTTCGCCTACACGGCCACCGTCTGGGAAGGCCCGCTGGAATCGGACAACGGCGCCTATGGCCTGTACCCGCTGCAATCCCAGAATGTCCTGCTGGAGCACAACTATGCGGCTGGCTCTGCGGATGCGGGCATTTACGTGGGTCAGTCCCGGGATGTGGTAATCCGTGACAATGTGGCCGTGCGCAACGTGGCCGGTATCGAAGTGGAAAACACCCTCAATGCCGATGTGTATAACAACATGGCCACCGGCAATACCGCCGGCATCCTGGTATTCGACCTGCCGGGCCTGACCAATGCCTATGGCGGCAACATCCGGGTATTCAGCAACCGTGCCTATGCCAACAATGCACCGAACGTGGGTGCCGGCGCGGTAGGTATTGCGCCTCCGGGCACCGGCATCCTGGTGTTCGCCACCAGTGACGTGGAAATCTACAACAACGACATCACCGATAACGAGACCACCGCCCTGGCGATTGCCAGCTATCTGCTGGCAGACGATGACCTGGCCAACTACCCCAGCAAGTATGGTCAGGCCATGACCAATGGCTGGACCCCGCTGGTTCGCAACGTCTATGCGCACAACAACTTCATCGCCCGTAACGGTTCCAACCCCCAGGGCGTCTTGCTGGTCGACATCATCAACGGCTATACCTCCCCGTATAACGCCAGCGGCATGGCCCAGGTTTTCCCTGCCATTCTCTATGACGGTGTCGGTGAACTGCTCGCCAATGCGGGCGCGCTGACTGATTTCCAGGCATTCATTCCAGAAGGCTCCCAAGCCGAAGCGGATGGCGTGAGCTATATGCCGTACGGCCCGGAAGACCAGATCTGCGCCAACAACAATGTGAACGGTAATCCTGCGCCGAGCTACGACGACGTCAACACCGGCCAGGTATTTGGCACCGATCCGATGAACCCGGACAACTGGAATGCAGACGGCACCGCCCCGGCACCCAGCTTGCTCATTGAGCCAATGATCGGCTCCTCGCTCCTCAACTGTGCACACAACCGCCTGCCGCCCAACTCCGTCAGCATCAATGGCGTGGCCTATGGCTGTACTGGCGATGATCTGTCTGAAGCGGCATGTGCCCTGTAATTCCGTTGGCATGTGCAAGAGGCGGACAACCGTTCGCCTCTTCTTCAGCACTGCATGCCGCAACCAGAATTGAGAGTGAGTGGTTATCATGAACAACTCAACATTTAGCAAGCGTGCGTTCACCAGCGCGTTCCTGGCGCTGACCCTGTCTACGCTCTCCGCCTGTGACTTTGATATAGGAAAAGACGGGCTCACCATCAATGAAGATGACAGTGTCCGGTATGTAGATGCACCCGGCACAACCTCCCCGCCTGCAGAAACCGCAGACTGCGGCGGCACCACTTCAGGCGTAAACTGGGGAGCCTTGCTCAACGAGAACTGCCCCAAGCTGTCGGATTACAATCTCTTTGCGGACAGCACCGACCCCACCCGCAATCCGAACGCCGGAGGCATCCCCTACGACCTGTCGACGCCGCTGTTCACGGACTATGCGAGTAAATACCGGTTTGTGTTCATTCCTGAAGGGGAAAAAGCCACCTACAGTGAACACGAGGCGTTCGAGTTTCCTGTGGGCACCGTGCTGGTGAAAACCTTCGCCATGCCGGCGGACACCGCCAACCGCGGCCAGAACGAAACCATCATCGAAACCCGCCTGCTGATCCACCGCGAAAATGGCTGGGTCGCACGCCCGTATTACTGGGACTCGGAAGCGGATGCCTCCCTGGCCATCGCTGGCAAAAGCGTGGAGAACATGACTACGCTGCACAATGGTCAAACCCTGACGTTCACCTATGCGGTGCCGAAGGCTTCGTCCTGTACCTCCTGTCACTCGGTGGTGCCGCTGCTGCAAGGCTCAGAAGATCAGCGCCAGCCGATCTTCAAACCCATTGGCCCCAAGGCACGTTTCCTCAATAAAGATTTCGATTATGAAGGCTATATCAGGAACCAGCTGGCTTACTGGGAAGAGCAAGGTGTACTGGAAGGTTTGCCAGAGTCTCTGAGCGAGGTGTCAAAAGCGCCGGTGTTCAGCAACGCCATGGACCCGACACTGTTGTCGCCAGAAGCGCTGCATGATGCCGCCAAAGCCTATCTGGACATCAACTGTGCGCACTGTCACCGCTCTGAACTGACCCTGCCAGAACCCTTGTACGCTGGCCCGGCAGGCAGCAGCGGTTTGCAGATGGAATACAACCGCAACTACGAAGACGACCCGACCCGGTTCGGCACCTGCAAGACACCGGTTGCCGGTGGCAGCCCGGATTACCCCTTGGGGGATGTGGTGCCCGGTGCAGCAGATATGTCCTATCTGGTGTTCCGGATGAGCACAACGGATCCGCGTCACAAGATGCCAGAACTTGGACGAAGCACCGTTCATGCTGAGGGCGTTGCGTTGATCAGTGAGTGGATTAATCAATTGCCAGATGCGGCTTGTTCGCCGTGATCATCCCGGAAAGGACGCGCGCTGCGCGTCCTTTCTGCGCGTCTGCGCGTTACTGGCCCGGTAAGGTTTGAAGATACTGGGCAAATGCCTTAATCCTCTACCAAAAGGCAAGCGACCAATCTGACATATTCCAGATCCTGAAGCCCCTCACCCAACGGAATAGCAAAATCAATCCGCGAGGAGCCCGCGATCAGAAGCCCTAGAAGATATTCACCCTCGTCATGTAATCCACTTTCCGGGCATCGGCGCGTTCCAGCGGCCCTTCTGTACCCGGCGCGGTAGTCTTCCGCCCCTGCCTCGCTGCCGCCTCACTGGTAGGACATTGCATCGCCAAGCCACACACGTCGTTCTCACTCAAATAGCGGGCCGCTTCAAGAAAACTGTATTTTTTTTCCTTATAAATAATACGCAAATCTTCAATCTTGTCGGTGCGATTGGGAAGAATGACAAAGCGCCCCTTCTCCAGGATATCGAACATAAATTCTTTATAGGGCTCGATGTCAGGCGTCACCTTAAAGAGGGTGTCATTATAGTGCTTGCCATTCGGCCCCTTTGAGTAAGCCGAAACCGTATCGCCATAGACACGAATGGATAGAACAGGCTGGTCACCGTAGTATTGGGTACGAATCTTTAACCCTTCTGTCACCTTGAAAATCTGCTGGTAAGCGAAGACGTTTGTGGCGACAAACAGCAACATTGCCACCACGAGCTGGATCATGTTCCGCATAGATTCCCCCATTCAAGCCTGCGGCGACATATGGGCCGGGCTTGCTGTCAACTGGTAACGCAAAGTGTAGCAGACTCCTGCTCATGCACCGTAACGCCTAGCCCATAACTCCTCCTTCCCTCAACTCCTATATTTCCCCTCTTGATTGCTATCAATGCCCGAACGGGAGACGGACATTGGAGGTTCTACCCCTTGTTTTCCATGAACAAACAGCACAGCCTAAACAAGACAGGTTAATATCAGCTGAAGACAAAAAATCGGTGCGCAGCAACCAAGTGCAGGCTGACCCCGATGGCCATTCTGAGGGGGCTTTTTAATCCTGCTGTCGGTGCCCGGTGTTCTACTCCCCCTCCCTCGCCGGTTTTTGGAGTAGCCTTTCCTTTAATTTGGCAGCCATCTCCGGTTTTGCTGCCTCATTCAGGCACAGTATCGCCACGAACATCATGAACACAGAAAAAAGAGCAACAAAGGGAATTCCTCCGCTCCCGTATTTATTTAAAAAGTATTCAAACCGAATTATTGGCATCAATGCCAGAAAAGCGAAAATAAAGTAGATCGTATTAAAAAAAATCCCAACCTTCTTGCGGCGACCAACCGTTGAATACTTTTCTTTAAAATCCACCTCTCCTCCACCGGCGGAAACCTCGATATAGGTTGAGAATTTCTTGATCAACTCCAGGAACTGCAATGGATTACTTGATTTCAGCGAGCACACTATTTCTTCATAGGTGTAAGGGTATTTGAAAAAGTATTGAAAATTCTCTTGAACTGCCAATCTATTCATCTCTTCGATGGGCAAAGAAAGATAATCGGAGAGTTCATCAACACGCCTTTTCTTTACCCTAACCCTATCCTTTGAAAAGCCATCAACAATCCATTTTATTAACATGGGAACAAGCAAAGTAATAAGCGACCCAGCTATTTTTTCGTACATGTAAAAATCCAACACTCAATTCAAATATTTAAAGGCCAGTCAGACAGGGCTCAAAATTCACATCATCTACACTTGCCCGACTTCCGCATACCGCCCCGCCACCCATTTTCGACCGGTATTCTTTGCATATTCCTTTAGCTTTTCCAAAGCGCCAATCGCTACAGGCTGTCGCGGAGTTCTCGGCTTCATGTGTAAAAGCCACGTATGCTCATCAATCCCGAGTCGGTCCAATACCCCGGCAGCCCTGGCTGATATAGCACAGCGCTTGTCATCGCGGATCGCCCTGCCCGTATTATCGACTAGCTCCAGATAATCCATTACTCGAAATCGAAGAAGGGTATTATCATCCTCAAATCCTACGGTTTCCGCCTCAACCATAGGCAACAACCGCGGCAGCTTTGCGGGCTCATTTGATCTCAGGGCCTTAGCTCGTTGCTGAACAGAGGTGTAATCGGATTCCACTGGCGTGGCGGCCATATCAGCTCTGACCGGATTCAGGTCTACATACGCCATACACTGCAGCACAGCCTGTTCATCCAGTAAGGCCTGACACTTGTAGCGACTTTCCCAGAAGCGCCCTTTGCAGCAATCTTCTTCATTGGCCTTCCTGGCCAGATACTCATTCAGGCATTTCATGAACCAGCCAAGATCGTAAAGCCGCTCCCGCCATTGAAAAACGATCTCTTCGGCCTTGAGAGACTCCGCTTCCCCAGCCTCCCCCTTCAACCAGCGCTTGATGATCAGAGGGCCGCTGAACAGCTGCATCCAGCGCCCTGCCACCTCTTGGTCGGACCATGACAAAACTTTCTGCCGATCAATACGAACAACGAGGTGGTAGTGATTGGACATCACCGCATAGGCACACAGATCAATGGCAAAGACCTCAGCCAACAGCGACAGTCGGTCCACCACCCACTGGCGGCGGTGTTCATAATCCTGCCCGGAATAGTGGTCTTTGCCGCACAGAAAGGCCCGCCGAACACAGCGGCAGATACAGTGGTAGTAAGAAGTAGAGTCGAGAGATACCTGGGTATAACGAGCGCGGGTCATGGCAGCCTCCTTGCTTATCCATGACCCAACAATACTGACCATAAAGACAGCAAAACATCAGACAGTGACGACTCTTCGTGTAAGATTTTGTCCAATTTATGGGTGTCCCCGATAAAAGAGGAATGGGCCATGATTCCCTCTGCCAATCGCTATATCATGGCCGACTTGATCTGAAACCCGTCGAATCCCCCGGAGGTAAAGTGAGCGCGGACCTGAGCCAACATACGCCGATGATGCAGCAATTCCTTGCCATCAAGGCCGAACATCCGGATCAGCTGCTGTTCTACCGCATGGGGGATTTCTATGAGCTGTTCTTTGGCGATGCCCAGAAGGCGTCGCGGCTACTGGACATTACCCTCACCCAGCGCGGCCAGAGTGCCGGCAAGCCGATTCCCATGGCGGGGATTCCCTATCACGCGGCGGAAGGCTATCTGGCGCGGCTGGTGAAGCTGGGTGAATCCGTGGCGATTGCCGAGCAGATTGGTGATCCGGCGCTGGCCAAGGGGCCGGTGGAGCGCAAGGTGGTGCGCATTGTTACCCCGGGCACGGTGAGTGACGAGGCGTTGCTGGAAGAGCGTCGCGACAACCTGCTTTGTGCCGTCTATGAAGAAAAGGGGCTGTATGGCTGTGCCAGCCTGGATGTGGCGGCGGGTCGCTTTGTGGTCACCCAGGTAGAAGGCAGCGAGCATCTGCAGGCGCTGCTGGAGCGCTGGTCTCCCGCCGAGCTGCTTTACAGTGAAGACAGGTCCTTGCCCGGCCGCTGGGCAGACAAGCCCGGCAGTCGCAAGCGTCCGGACTGGGAATTCGATGAGGAATCCGCCCGCCGCCAGTTGTGCCAGCAATTTCAGGTACAGGACCTGGCGGGGTTTGGTGAACCCACGCCCGTGGCGGTGGCCGCCGCTGGCGCCCTGCTCGGGTACGCCAAGGAAACCCAGCGCGGTGAGCTGCCTCATGTCACCGGCCTGACGGTGGAAAGCTTTGATGACACCGTGGCCATGGATGCGGCCACCCGCCGCAACCTGGAACTCACCGAAACCCTGGATGGCCAGGAGCAGCACACCCTGGCCTGGGTATTGGACAGCACCAAGACCGCCATGGGCGCCCGCCAGCTGAAACGCTGGGTGCACCAGCCCATGCGCAACCGCACCACCCTTAATCAGCGCCAGGACCAGATTGAAGCCCTGCGCCAGGGCTGGTGTTTCGAGTCCACCCGCGACGTGCTCAATGACATTGGCGATATGGAACGGATTCTCGGCCGGGTGGCGCTGCGTTCGGCCCGCCCCCGCGACCTGACACGCCTCCATGCCAGCCTCAAGTCGCTGCCGGCATTGATCGGCACCCTGCCCGCCTCCGATGCTTTTTATGAGCTGATCGAACGCATCGGCCAGTTCCCGGAACAGGTCGAGCTACTGGGTGGGGCGGTGATTGAGAACCCGCCCATGCTGATCCGCGACGGCGGCGTGATCGCCCCCGGTTACAGTGCGGAGCTGGATGAATTGCGCTCCATCAGCGAAAACGCCGGTCAGGTGCTGGTGGATATCGAGACCCGTGAGCGCGAGCGCACCGGCTTCTCGACCCTGCGGGTGAAGTACAACAAGGTACACGGCTATTACATCGAGCTCTCCCGCCGGGAAGCGGATGATGCGCCGGTGGATTACCAGCGTCGCCAGACCCTCAAGAATGCCGAACGGTTTATCACCCCCGAGCTGAAAGAGTTCGAGGACAAGGCGCTGTCCGCCTCCAGCAAGGCACTGACGCTGGAGAAGCGTCTGTATGAAGCACTGCTGGAAAAAGTGGCTGCTGATCTGCACCCGCTGCAGCGCTGCGCCGCGGCCGTCGCCGAGCTGGATGTGCTGGCCGCCCTGGCCGAGCGTGCCGAGGCGCTCGACTGGGTGCGCCCGCAGCTGGTGGACGAAGAAGCCATCATCGAGATCGTGGATGGCCGCCACCCGGTGGTGGAGCAGGTGCTGGACGATGCCTTCGTGCCCAACAGCCTGCACCTGGACGATGCCCGCCGCATGGTGATCATCACCGGCCCGAACATGGGCGGTAAATCCACCTACATGCGCCAGACTGCGCTGATTGCCCTGCTGGCTCACCTGGGCAGCTGTGTGCCCGCCGCCAGCGCCCGCATCGGCAATCTGGACCGCATCTTTACCCGTATCGGCTCCTCCGATGATCTGGCCGGTGGCCGCTCTACGTTCATGGTGGAAATGTCGGAAACCGCCAACATCCTCAATAATGCCACCGCCAAGAGCCTGGTATTGATGGATGAAATTGGCCGTGGCACCAGCACCTTCGATGGCCTGAGCCTGGCCTGGGCGGCAGCGGAGCATCTGGCCCGCAACCTGAAGGCCTTTACCTTGTTCGCCACCCACTATTTCGAACTCACCCAGCTGCCCGAGCAACTGCCCGGCATCTACAACGCCCACCTGACCGCCAGCGAACACGACAACCGTATCGTGTTCCTGCACCGGGTTCAGGAAGGGCCGGCAAGCCGCAGCTATGGCCTGCAAGTCGCTCAGCTAGCTGGTGTACCGGCGGGCGTGATCCAGCAGGCCGGCGAGAAACTGCGCGAACTGGAAGCCGGGCAAACCCTGACGGTGAACGATGCGCCCCCCGCGGTGATTCCCGCCACTAACTCTCCGGCAGCAGCGCCGGCACAGGCCAGCCTGTTTGCGGAGCCCAGCGCCGCCGAGCAGGCACTAGCTAAGCTGGATCCGGATGATCTGACTCCCAAACAGGCGCTGCAAGCGCTCTACAAGCTGAAGGACTTGGTGTAACCCAACCTTTGCCGGCCGCGCAGGAACAGGCCTGGGCGAAGGAAGCAAAACAGCGGCGAGTGTGACGAGTAGCGAGTTTCGAAAGGCAAAAGGTGCCTCGACCTGATGGCTTCAGGTTTTCGAAACCCGCTTCTCGCCACTCGACACTCACATCTCAAAACCCCGGGTTCGCACCCCGAGAGGTGCTCCTACAGATGCCCCATTACACCGCCCCTGTCCTCTTCGGACTGTCCGAGCTATATCCTTATATCAAGTCTTCGTTTGCCTGCCTTTGGTCATGCCGCTAGACTAGCGCCACCCTGAGTAAGACCCTCTTCAAGCTGCTATGATTAGCGGCTTGATGCTGGACAAAGACAAGACACCTGGCGAGGACAGGCTATGACGTTCGTAGTAGGTGAAAACTGCATTAACTGCAAACACACCGATTGTGTGGAAGTGTGCCCGGTAGACTGTTTCTACGAAGGCCCGAACTTCCTGGTTATCCACCCGGACGAGTGCATCGATTGTGCACTGTGTGAGCCGGAGTGCCCGGTCAACGCGATTTTCTCTGAAGATGAACTGCCCGACGGCGAGCAGGAATTTCTGGAGATCAATGCGGAGTTGGCCGAGAAGTGGCCAAATATTACTGAAATGAAAGACGCACCGGACGATGCTGAAGAGTGGGACGGTGTGCAGAACAAGCGTGAGAAGCTGGTTCGGGAGTGGGAAGGCTAAGCCTTCCTGCTACCAGGCAGCGCCATATCCCTGTGTGGCGCTGACTTCTGCAGCTTTCCTGCAGACAAAATAAAAGGGCGGCATCCTGCCGCCCTTTTTGCGTCGAGTCGTCCTGACCCTTTTGCGCTCACCGTGACTTCCGTGTCTTGCGTTCCCTGCTTGTCCCTGTGCTCCTGTCCTTGAGCACGATTCCACTATATCAACGCGTTTTTAGGTTTTGGGTAAAAAAAAGATTAAATATATGGCGAAAATACACTCAATTTCACCATTCCCTTAATTTTCAAGGCGTTACATGCAAACAGGCATTCCAAATACTGCCAAAATGACAGGCATTTCCTACAGGTTTGTAAGATATCTCTTACAAGAGAGAGTGGGGCGAGGCCCCTGAAAGGCTCGTATGTGACCGAAGCTACATGGCGTCGGTAAAAGGCTGGCAAGTTTTTACAATTTCTCACCGGTTTTTACAGCAGCCCAAGCCGCTAATCGCTAGCATTAGTTATATGAGCTTAGGGCAACATTAAAGCTCAACCAGTATCCCCCCAAGGCGCTAGAAATAGCGCTCACAACCCCCCTCTTCCACCCCACTTTTGGAAGAGGGTTTTTTTTGCCTGTTCAGCTGACAGCTCACTACATCAAAGCGTTTTGAGTGCCTCTGCCGCCTTTTTAAAATCACGTTCGAGGGCGCTTAGCCGCGTTTGCGCCAAGGCCAAATCCCCTTCCATGGCAAGAGTTTCCAGCGCGAGGCAATGTTCACAGACTTGTATAGCGCCCAGATTACTGCTGCTTCCCTTGAAGGAATGCGCCTGGGCACGCAGGGTTTCCCGATCCTGGCCTTGCAGAGCCTGAGACAGGGCCTGCAGGCGCTGCTGACCATCACGAATAAATGACTCAACCAGTACAGAGAAATCATCGCCCATTACATCCTTGAGCTCTGCGACAATGTCCGAATCAATAATCTGGGGGTCTGATACCTGCATAGCGCTTCCGTCATCCTTTACGGTCAGTTATTTTTTCATCTACGAAATACATCTTATGTGCTGTAGTTCTGATATTTCCACTTTTCCCGAACAATCCGTTTCGGGAATCTCGCTCAGGGTTTGATTAGCCCCAGCGTTACCGCCCGGGCCAGATCCTCCGGCTCATCCACATCCCAGAGCGCCGGGAGGGTCACAAGCCGGTCTGTGTGGAGGGCCAGCGCAGCCTGACTATCTGCCAGAGCATGCCCTGTACCCCATCTGACAACCTGAAAGGGATTCGGTTTCCACAGGCGTTGCTGGCTGCTGCCAATCAGCACATACCCTCCGTCCTCACTGGCACCAAACACCACATCCGATGTTTCAAGCGCGTTCAGTGCCTGCTGGAAGTAGCCGCGATCCAGCAGCAGACAGTCACTGCCCACCAACAACACCCGGCGATAGCGTTGCAGCCCATGGGCAAGGGCGTGACACATGCGCTCGCCCAGATCGCCGTGGCTCTGCTGTAATCTGCTCGCCCAGCCGGCACGGCGGGCTCTGGCACTCAATGTCTCATCCGCGCGATCTGTCCAGAGTTCCACATGGCCGGGGAAAGCACTGGCCGCATCCAGGGTGATATCCAGTAGCTGGCGATAGACCTTCAGCGCCCCAGCCTCACCGACTGCCGGTATCAGACGGGTTTTTACCTTGCCCTCCTCAAGCGCGCGGGCAAAAACGACCAGCAAATCCTGTTCTGAACGGACGCTCATGATCATACTTATCGCCCGTAATAATCCTGGTGCAATTTGGCAGGATCCGCACCCCGCCAGTAACGCCAACGCAGGCACCACATCAACCAGATCGTTTTCCAGGTGCCATTCTGCTGCCAGCGACGACTACTGGTCACCACAGCAGGGCGCAGGCAGAACGGTCTGGCTCTGCGGCGTAAAAGCGCACTCAGGGCCACATCCTCCATGAGCGGCTGGTTGGGAAAACCGCCCAGCGCCTCAAAAACTCCACGGCGCACAAAAATGCCCTGGTCTCCGGTGGCAATCCCGGTCCAACGGGAACGCAAATTCATCAGCCAGGCAATAACGGAAAACATGATTCCCTTGCCTGACAGGCTGACATCAAAACGTCCCCATTGAGCTGACGCCGGCAACCTTGCCAGCCTTTCCCGATGGAGCGGCAACACCCGGGTATCGGCGTGAAGAAACCACAACCACTCGCTCTCGGCGGTCCTGGCACCGGCATTCATCTGCAACGCTCGCCCCGGCCCAGCACTCAATACCTGATCGGCGAAACGGGAGGCAATCTCTGCGCTGGCATCCACACTGTTGCCATCCACTACAATCAATTCATCGCTTTCCTGCAGGGCATGCCGGATAGCTGTGAGAACCTCAGCCAGATGGGGAGCCTCATTTCGTACCGGCACGATAACGCTGACCGTGGTCACCCCAGCGCGCCTCCGCAACTACTGCCCGCACCGGCGGTGCAACCAAAGCAGTGATCCGCCACATAAACGGCCTCCCCCTCAAGATCGGCCTCCAGCAGGGAAGAAAGATGGGGGTGGCTGGCATGATTCCCCTGCGGCATGTGCAGCATCTGATTGAAATCGCAGTCATACAGATAACCACGATAATCCACGCTGATGGTGCTACGACACATGACTGCAGGCAGTGTCTGCTGATTAAAATTAGCCCTCAGCAATTGCATGTAATCGTTGAACTGTTCGTGGGCCAGCAGCACCGCACCGAAACGACTGATGGGCATATTTGTAATAGTGAGAAGGCTATTGAAACGTAGCCCAAAGCGTTCGGCCAGTTCACGCTTGTAGTCAGCCTCCAGAGCTGCCTGGGGCGGCGGCAGGGAGGGGCCGGTGGGGTTATAGACCAGATCCAGAGGCAGCGAATCGCCATAGCCCAGTTGGTTGAGCCTGCGGATGGCCTCCATGCTGCCTTGATAAACGCCTTTACCCCGTTGCTTGTTGACGTTGTCTTCCAGGTAACAAGGCAGTGATGCGACGATGTGAACCTGCTGCTCTGCCAGAAAAGCAGCCATGTCTTCGTAGCCTTCTTCCAACAGGATGGTCAGGTTGCAGCGATCAATCACTTCCACTCCCAGCTTGCGTGCCTCGCTGACCAGATAGCGAAAATGGGGATTCATCTCCGGCGCGCCGCCGGTGAGATCCAACACCTGAATGCCGCGTTGGCGAATCACCGCCAGCACCAGCTCCACCGTGTCACGATCCATCAGTTCGGTTCGTGTGGGACCGGCATTCACATGGCAATGCACACAACTGAGGTTACAAAGGTAACCCAGATTCACTTGGAGAATGGTCGTCGCATGGCGGCGCAGGGGAGGAAAATCTGTGGAGCTGCGCACCAGAAGGTCGTGGGTGTCCTGCATAATTCACCTGATTCGTGTTTCCACAATGCTACCAATTGGATGCAAGGATGTCGCAAAGGTTACGTGAAGGAGGCAATCGAGTTTCGACAAGATGATGACCCTGGACGCGAGCCAATGCCTACTGGCAGCCCGGACGAGGCTACAGGCAATTCCCTAGACTATCTCCTACACTTGGCCGCACAAAAAATAGTCGTCTATTTGCCGAAAACTGGCGCCACCGCTGAAAGTCCTTACAATCAGCAGCCATGCCCCGGTAGCTCAGCTGGGTGAGTTCGGGGTTTTCCAAAGCATGCTTTGGCCGAACGAACGCGAAGCGGATATCGCCGCTTCGCCGGTGCCCGTCAGGGCGAGCAAGCGCTGTAAAGAGTCGCTTGCTCCCCGGAAGTGGCACCTGAGCGTGAAGTCCTTACAATCTGTTTCTCATGCCCCGGTAGCTCAGCTGGATAGAGCAAGCGCCTCCTAAGCGCTAGGTCGGATGTTCGAATCATCTCCGGGGCGCCATTATCCTTGTTGTGCAATCTCCACATTCATCAGCGCCAGCAACGCCCGCGTTGCCGGTGAGGGCGTTTTTGGCCAGACCACTCGCACAGAACGGCGCGGCGCGTTCTTGACCCGCCGTGTGCACACCCCTTCAAGTTGTTGCGAAAGGCTCGCGGGGATCAGCCCTACCGCCAACCCTTGCCGGGCAATGGCAACCAAATGTTCTATCGTGCTGACCTCAAACTGCACCGCATACTCGAGACCATGCTCCGCAAACACCTCTGCTGACTGCCGGTAGGCGCTGCTGCCCACCGGGAAATCCACCAGCGGTGTGGAAGCCAGCTGCTGAAGCGTCACATCCTGTTGGTGGCTCAGAGGGTGCCCTGTGGACATTAATGCCACCAGTTCCTCGTTGCACAATTGCTGGCTACTGAACCCTGCATCCATGGTTTCCCCAGGCCAAACGCCAATGAAAGCCACGTCCAGGCGACGTTCCCGCATGCGCTGAAGCAACTTTTCACTCCCCTCCATCACCAGTTCGACATGCACATGGGGGAAATCACGGTGAAAGCTCGCTAACAACTGGATCGGATCCGGGCTGGTCAGTGTAGAAATCGTTCCCAGTGACAAACGTCCTCTGACTTCACCTGCGGTAGCGACCGCCTCATCCGCCACCCTCTGGACCGCATCCAACGCGCGCCTGCCGTTTTCGACAAAGGCATGACCAGCCTCGGTCAGGCGGACCGAACGGGAGTTGCGCTCGAAAAGCGACACTCCCAACTCCGCTTCAAGCTGAGCTACCTGATGACTCAGCGCGGACTGGACGATATGGCATTGTCGGGCGGCGGCAGTAAAACTGCCCTGCTCGGCCACCGCCAACACATATTCAATCTGCTTGAGTTTCACCGCATCAATCTCATATTTCGATTACTGAAATGACAATAATACATTAGAGAGATAGCAAAAATTCAAGGACACTGCTCCCCCCTGTTCCGGAGGCTTCATGACACGATCCCAACCCTCATCAGCCGACACGCTCAGCAACCTGCTGGTCATGTTGATGGCAACCACCACTGGCTTGGTGGTTGCCAGCAACTATTACGCTCAGCCTCTGCTGCATACCATTGCCGATGAGCTGAACCTGACCTACGCCAAGGCGGGGATCATCGTTACCGTGGCGCAGGCAAGCTACGCGTTAGGGCTGGTGTTGCTGGTGCCCCTCGGCGACCTGCTGGAACGGCGGCGGCTGATCATTACCATGATGTTTTTTGCCACTGCGGGGCTCCTTGTCAGTGCCAACGCACAGAATTTCATCATGCTGTTGTCAGGTACAGCCATCGCCGGGGCCTTTTCGGTGGTGGCCCAGGTGCTGGTCCCCTTTGCCGCCACTCTTTCTTCACCGCAGCACCGTGGCAAAGTCGTAGGCACCATCATGAGCGGTCTGCTAATGGGGATTTTGCTGGCAAGAACGGCCGCTGGAGGGCTTTCCAGCCTGGGGGACTGGCATACAGTTTACTGGGTGGCCGCTGCGCTGATGCTGCTCAATACCCTGGCGCTCTGGTATCTGCTCCCCCGTCATGCGCCCACCAATTCCCGTATGCACTATGGCAAGCTGATCGTTTCGGTTTTCACTCTGTTTGTCCGTTATCCGGTCCATTTTCAACGCTCCATGCTGGGCTGCCTGATTTTTGCCATGTTCAGCGTACTGTGGACTTCACTGGCCTTCCTGTTGTCCAGTGAGCCGTGGTCGCTCCCGGACGCCACCATTGGTTTGTTTGGTCTTGCCGGCGCAGCCGGTGCGTTATCCGCACGCCGTGCCGGGGTACTGGCAGACCGAGGGCATAGCCGGTCACTCACACTGATCGGGGTGCTGGCACTGCTGTTATCCTGGGGCTTGATCGGGCTGGGGGCACATTCGCTGATAGCTCTGCTGGCGGGCATAGTATTGCTGGATCTGGCCCTGCAAGCCGTGCATATCACCAATATGAATCTGGTCCTGGGGCTGGATGAAAACGCACGCAATCGGCTCAACTCAGGCTATATGTTTCTCTACTTTGTCGGCGGTGCGGCGGGTTCAATGGCATCGGCGGCGGTGTACCAGCAAGGCGGCTGGATCGGGGTGACTCTGCTCGGTGCAAGCCTGGGGTTCATCACACTACTTTATGCACTGGGCATGCGTGCGGTACCAGGGCAAGCCCAAGAGGCATGACAGGGTTTTACATACGCAGGATTTACCTGGCCCGACCTCTGATCTAGATTGACAGTTCAAGACAGGAGAAGGGAGTCACCTATGAAGCTGCTGGCATTGTTACAACTGGCACTGGTCATCTACGCCATTGTCATGATCATCCAATCATCCGCAGAAACCGGTGCCAAAGTGCTCTGGACCCTGCTGGTGCTCATCGTGCCGCTGATCGGGCTGATTATCTGGGCGCTTATGGGGCCGGGTTCTCCGCTGAAACGTTAGCCAGCGAGGCATCAGTCTCCTTCAGCCAGCTTTCCGGTACCTTGTAGTAACCGGTATCCACACCCTGAAAACGTGGCTGATTGATCACCCTGCGCAGGCGTTTCAATGAAAAGTAAGGAATGTCGCGCAGGATGATATTGGCAATCCAGGCCGGCACCGCGCCCCCGGGGTCCAGCACCACCTCGATGGTCACTTCCACTTCCCCCGGCGCCACCGGCGAGAAGCGATAGTAGCCTTCCATCTGCGGCATGCGCACATAGCCTTTTTGTTCCGGCATACCCGGGTTCAGATTCATGGGCATGACCAAATCGTAGCTATCCGGCTCCTGATAGAACGTCACCCGTAAAGGGGCATCACGATCGCTTACTGGCCAAGGTAGCTGCGTGGTGACATAAACATCGCGTTTGTCGTGGGCATAACGCTTCACATCACGGATTTCTGACACCATGTGCATGAAATCCGCCACAGCATCATAATCATCCATGAGAACACCGATGGCCTTGAAATCATCCATCTGCATCCGCGCCACGCCCCGGAAAGTCTTCAACCGAGTATCTTGCTCATCCTGCCGGTAGACCTTTACCCCATCGCGGTCAGTCACCAGAATCCACTCTGGCTCAGCCCCGGCTTCACCGGCCCGACCAAGCACAGCTGTGGCGAGCATCATTATCAGTATTATGATTTTTTTCATGTCTCAGCCTGGCACTCCTCGTCATTCCCCCGAGCGGGAAGAGCGCGTGGATGCACTCTAGCGGCACTCCCGTTCCGGTGAAATATTACAGCTTCTGTTGCGTGACATGGGACACAATAATCATGGCAAAGTGCCATTCATCCTGCCAGGCGGCCCCTAATCCGCGATCAAGTCAGAGATAGGGCTCCATCAGGTGCGCGAGAGCATTACGGATGCGCCGCCAAGGGGCAATCTGGCGAAATCCGTCTGTATCCAGCTGCAAGGCGGTCTCTATTCGGCTATCGACGAAGCGGTCTACCCGCTCTGTGAGCGCATCGCTGTAGCACTCCAGATCAAATTCAAAATTCAGTCTGAGACTGCGGGCGTCCCAGTTCCCCGAGCCCAGCATCACCCAGTGACCATCGACCGTCATGACCTTGCTGTGGTCGAAGGGAGCCGCGGTGAGATACAGCCGGGCGCCTTCGTTCACCAGCCAGCTCAAGGCGTGCAAACTGGCCCAATGCACCATACGCAGGTTGTTCTTGCGAGGAATAACAATCTGCACCTCCACCCCCTTGAGGATGGCAAGCTGTAACGTCGCCAGCAGAGTCAGATCTGGAACAAAATACGGTGTAACAATACGGATGCGCTTCTCCGCACTGCCGATGGCAGCCAGCAAGGTAAGGCGTCGCTTGTCGAAATCCGCATCCGGCCCCGCACTGATTCCACGAGCCTGCACATCACCCAGCTGAGCCTTGCCACTGTAGCTGGTCTCCAGCACCTCCCGGCAGGTAAACACCCAGTCCGCAGCAAAGCTTCGCAGCAACTGTCCCACAACCGGGCCTTCAACCCGGGCGTGCAGATCCGTGATGGCCGGCGGAGACTGAATATAACCGGCACGAATATTCATCCCGCCGGTAAACGCCAGGCGACGATCCACCACCATGAATTTGCGATGATTGCGCAGGTTGATATAGGGCATGCGCCAAGGGGCGAGAGAGTAAAGGAAACGCTGCACCGGCACTTTGCGACGACGTAGCCGCCAGACCACAGAAGGGAGCGAATACAAGGCTCCCACCCCATCAATCAGCACCCGTACTTTGACGCCGCGCTGCACCGCTCTTTCCAGAGCCTCGCAGATCGGCTTGCCGGCTGCATCATTGCCAAAGATGTAAGTGGCGAGGTAGATACTTTCTGTGGCGTTGTCGATAGCTGCCAGCATGGCTCGCCATGCCTGGGGAGCATCCAGCGGCTCTACCCGATTACCATCGACCAACGGCAAATGGGTCAGGCGACCCACCAGGCGACTTAGCTCCTGAAGGTGCCCGCAGGCAGGAAGTGGTTCCGCGGCCACCCGCCAGCCATCTTCGCTGTCGATCAATCCGCCCGTCAGCTGCCGGGCACGGCGGCGAATCCGGTTAACACCCAGCATGAAATAGAGAATGGCACCCAATACCGGCACCAGCCACACCAGCCCGGTCCAGGCCGCAGCGGCGCGCGCATCGCGCTTGTTTTGAGCCACATGGATGGTGACAGTGATCGCCAGGCTGATACTGATCGCGGCGGCAATATACGGCCAGAACGGCTCTAGCCGATCCAGTCCCGCATTCCACAGCTGTTGCCAGTCCCTGATCCTCGCGCCCATCGCACTCCGGTCCCTGATTCACGCTCTCGCCCACCTTCTGGCGGGCAGGCATTGCCGCCAACATAGCACAGTTCCTTGCAGCGACGGGAAACAGAACATTATGAATTCTCTAGCTTTTTTGCGGACAAGGCCAAATTTCAGTAGAATGCGCCCTCTTTTGGGTCACCTTCAGGCTGCGCCTCTTGCGGCACAGCTGGATACAGCGGTTACCCGAATCCTTCGCGTCACCCGATGGCGCGCGCAATTGAGCCCAACGCTCATTTTTCAGCGGCTGCCGCCGCTGACCATCTGTATCACCTAATCAATCTTGCTGGTTTAGGCAGCCAGTGTACCGGTGTCCGCGTTGCATCCGCGCTCCGGCACATGATGAGGAGCATAACCATGCCCGAGACCAATAGGGTTATCCCGCTGCATCGAAGCGAGCAGCCACAGTTCGATGAGCCGCGCCGTTTCAAGGTTTATACCGCGCGCCAGCTCGACAAGATCGAGCAACTCTCCCGCCTGGATGAGGAGACCCGTTTCGCCATGGAAGTGGTCGCCAATGTCCTGCCGTTCCGGGTGAACGAATACGTCATCAACGAACTGATCGACTGGGACAAGGTCCCCAATGATCCCATCTATCAGCTGACCTTCCCGCAGAAGGACATGCTGGCACCGGAACACTTCGACAAAGTCGCTACCGCCATGCGGGGCGGAGACAAGGCCGAGATCAAGGCGGTCATTGCCGAGGTCCGTGAAGCCCTGAACCCGCATCCGGCAGGCCAGATGGAACACAACATGCCGGAAGTGGACGGCGAAAAGGTGGATGGCATCCAGCACAAGTACAACGAAACCGTGCTGTTTTTCCCCAGCCAGGGCCAGGTGTGCCACAGTTACTGCACCTTTTGCTTCCGCTGGGCCCAGTTCATTGGCGACAACGATCTGAAAATTGCCGCCAAGGAAGCCGGCCAGCTGAAAAAGTACATCCAGGCGCATCCGGAAATTACCGATGTACTGATTACCGGCGGCGATCCGCTGGTAATGAAGACCAAGAACCTGCGTGCCCATATCGAACCACTGCTGGAACTGGAGCAGATTCGCACCATCCGTATCGGTTCCAAAGCGCTCACGTTCTGGCCCTACCGCGTTGTGTCCGATGACGATGCGGAAGATCTGCTGGATCTGTTCCGCGAAGTCCAGGCCAGCGGCAAACACCTGGCTCTGATGGCGCATTACAACCACTGGCAGGAGCTGGAAACCGACATCGCCAAGGAAGCCATTCGACGGGTACGCGCCACCGGTGCAGTCATTCGTGCCCAAGGACCTTTGCTTGCACATATCAATGACAATGCCGACGACTGGGCCCGTCTGTGGCAGACGCAAGTGGAATTGGGGATCGTGCCCTACTACATGTTCGTGGAGCGCGATACCGGTGCCCGCCATTATTTCGAAGTGCCGCTGTCCAAAGCCTGGGAAATCTACCGCGACGCAATGAAACAGGTTTCCGGTATTGCACGCACTGCACGCGGCCCCAGCATGTCCAGCCATCCGGGCAAGGTGGAAATCCAGGGCGTGACCGAGATCAACGGCGAAAAAGTCTTCGCTCTGCGCTTTATCCAGGGCCGCAACCACGACTGGGTACAACGGCCGTTCTTTGCCAAATACAATGAGGAAGCCACCTGGCTCAATCATCTCGAGCCCGCCTTTGGTGAAGACAAATTCTTCTTCGAAGACGAGCTGGCCGAAATGGAAAATTAATTGGCTGGCCAACAAAAACGCCCCGCGATGCGGGGCGTTTTTGTTGGTCGATCACTTACATTTTTACACTGCCCATGATGGAACTTTCACTTGGGTTGGGCTATTAATGAAATAGAGTGAGTTTTTCCCCGGCAAAAATGTCCCAAACCCCAAGGAGAAAACCATGAAGAAAGCCTTTACCAGCGCAGCCTGCGCCATGATGCTGACTGGCTGCCTCGGTCAGAATGCGCTTTTCGACACCGTGCAGGACTGGAACGCCACCGCAACCAACAACAAGTTCGTAAATCAGGGTATTTCCTTCATATTCTGGTGGGTACCGGTTTACGGTCTGAGCCTGTTGGGTGACATCATCATTTTCAACTCCATCGAGTTCTGGACCGGCACCAACCCGATCAGCAAAGAAGGCGCCAAAGTCGCCGGGAGCACCGAAACCGTTACCGACGGCCTCGGTAACCAGGCTGAACTGACCTACAACGCCGACGGCTCCATCTCTGTACTGGCCACCAGCAACGGGGCCGAAGAACGCTACACCCTGATCAAGGAAGACGGCAAGGTCATCAAAATTCAGGATGATCAGCGCGAAGTGCTTGGCAGCATGCTGCTGTAAAAATCCAAGTTGCGGGTGAGGAGTTGCGAGTAACGAAGAACAAAAACCATCCTGGCCTCAGGGCTGAAGGTTTTGAATTTCGAAACTCGCAACTCGAAACTCGCTTCTGACTATTCACAACAGTCTCGAAAGCATGACCAGCGCTTGCTCGACCCGATTATCCCATTTCACTGCGCAATTCATCCGCAAACAGTTTGAAAACTTTCCGGACGCTGAAAACAGCGCACCCGGCGCAAAACTCACCCCGGCCCTCAAGGCATCCTCCAGCAAATTGGTGGTATCCACATCCCCCGGCAGTTCTACCCATAACACGAAACCGCCTGCCGGCCGGCTGACCCGTGACTCGGCGGGGAACAGCTGGGTTACCCGTTCAGTCATCCGCGCAACGCCGCGTACATGATCTGCGCAAAGCTGTCGTAGAAAATGGTCATAGCGACCCTTTTCCAGATAACGTGCCAACGCCAATTGGGCTGGCGTGTTAACCGAAACCGTATTGATAAACTGCAAGTATTCAGCACGTTCCTGTTGGCCGGACGGCGGCACCAACCACCCCACACGCATGCCCGCTGAGAGTGTTTTCGAGGAAGAGGAGCAGTAATACACCAGCCCTTTTCTATCCCAACTCTTTAACGGCCTGGGTCGAGGCCCGGACAAGGGAAGATCACCGTAGATATCATCCTCTACCAGCGGCACCTTGTGCTTTTCCAGCAACGCCAGCAATGCCTGCTTGCGGGTATCAGAAAGGCACACCCCCAGCGGGTTGGAGAAATTGCTCACCACGACACAGGCCGCCACATCCCAACGTTCCAGCGCCAATGTGAGTGCATCCAGAGAAATCCCCTGCTCTGGATCCGTGGGAATCTCCAATGCTTTCAAACCAAGCGATTCAATCACCTGAAGCAATCCATAATAGGTAGGAGACTCGATGGCTACCGTATCGCCGGGTCGTGTAACCAGCTTCAAGGCAATGGATACCGACTCCTGGCAACTATTCGTGATCAATACTTCTTCAGGAGTGACATCACATTGCAGGCCAGCTAACCGACGCGCAATCTGCGTTCTCAACTCCGGCGCACCAGGCGGGAATTCATAACCCACACAGCGTCGGCGCTCTTCGCGGAGCACTGAATGATAAACCCGCTCCATACTAGCCACCGGCATGAACTCAGGTGCAGGCACCGCCGCACCCAAATTCACCACTCTGGGGTCTTTAACCGACTGCAGGATCTGCAGCACCCGCTCCTGACCAGTAATCCGCCTTGGCTTGCGGCTGACACGGGCCACCCTCGGTGGTTCTCTTACCAGAGCCGGTTGGCGCACGTAGTACCCAGAGCGGGGACGCGCTTCCAGTACCCCTCGCTGCTCCAGTTCCCGGCAGGCATTCACCGCGGTAGAAACACTCACCCCATGCTGCTCACTCAGCAAGCGCACTCCCGGTAAACGGCTTCCCACTGGATAAACCTGATCGCGAATCAGCCCCTGGAGACGATCAGCAAGATTCTGGTAAAGCGTCATTCCCACCTCAACAGTACAGTTGTTGAAAATCAGGGCAGCACAGATTTACTCAATCCCAATCTGTACCGCTCCAAATTCATTTTCTTATATCTGTAATGATCAGTACTGTCCACCTACTCTTGTTGCTCCCCTTGCGATTTCAAGGATGCGCAACATGACAACGGAACAACTTCTCCCATTACTCGGTTTCGTAACCGTAATGACCGCTACCCCAGGCCCCAACAACCTGATGCTGATGGCCTCCGGGGCCAATGCGGGATTCCGTCGCTCGTTGCCACATATCTTCGGGATTGCCGTTGGCTGTCAGATCATTTTGCTGTGTGTTGCCCTGGGCCTTGGGCAACTGCTTACCCAATGGCCCGGAGCACTGGATTTGCTTCGGGTGGTGGGGGCGCTTTACCTGCTCTATCTGGCCTGGCAACTGGTGCGCAGCAACCCCGTACAGAGTACAGCGACCCAGACCAAGCCCTTCACCTTTACGCAGGCAGCACTGTTTCAATGGGTCAACCCGAAAGCCTGGATGATGATCCTTACCGGGGTCGCCACCTTCACCAATCCACAGGATTTCACCATCAGTGTGGCCATTGTGGCAGGCGCTTTTCTGATGATCGGCCTCCCGCTGATCAGCAGCTGGAGTTTGTTTGGCGCGATACTTAAAAACTGGCTCACACAAGGGCAACGACTACGCACCTTCAATCGCATCATGGCGTCACTGCTGGTTGCCTCCCTGATACCCACATTCGGTCTTCAGGCCAGTGAAGACCCACACGCCGCGCAGGAACCCGTGGCGCAAACACAATCGCCACCGCAACAACCCGCGACGCCTCCACCCGGGCAACGGGAACCCTGGTGGCTGAGCGTGATGTGAACGGACATTTTTGCTGATCTGGGCACCCCCATTGTGGTGTCCAGTGCCGTTCTCCCTTAGGCTAGTTCCTTTCGCATAACGACATATTTGTGCCAAGGACGACCCATGCAAAACGGGCTGATGGTGCTGCACAGCAACCGTCTGGAAACTCTGACAGAACTGGTGGCCGACTGGTTAAAACGCCAGCCTCTTGCCCCACTGGAAACAGAAACCTTTCTGGTGCAGTCCAATGGCATGGCGCAGTGGCTGAAGCTGGAATTAGCCGATGCTCTGGGAATCAGCGCAGGGTTCCGTTTCCAGATGCCTGCCCGCTTTCTGTGGAGCGCTTACCGAACTGTACTTGGCGAAAAGCAAGTACCACGCACTTCCCCATTCGACAAATCCCGCCTGTTGTGGCGTCTGTACCGACTGCTCCCCACCTTGCTGGACAAGGAACATTTCGGCCCGCTGCAGCACTTTCTGCAAGACGACAATGATAGCCGCAAGCGCCACCAGCTAGCCGAACGACTGGCTGATCTGTATGACGCCTACCAGGTCTATCGCGCTGACTGGCTAGACGATTGGCAAAACGGTGATGACCGTCTGCGCAAAAGCCAAGACCTCGACGTTTTTGATGACTTCCCCACCAGCCAGTTGTGGCAGGCGTATCTATGGCGAGCGTTGCTGGCAGATATTGCCAACGATGAAACCCGGCTCAGCCGCAGCAGTATTCACAATGCGTTTGTTGAAAAGCTGAACAACGGCGACAGCATCAGTGGGTTACCCCGGCGATTGATCATTTTTGGTATCAGTGCCCTGCCCCAACAAGCCCTGGAAGCTATCGCCGCACTGAGCAAGCATAGCCAGATACTGATGCTGGTACAGAACCCTTGCCAACATTACTGGGCCGACATCGTCGAAGACCGACACCTTCTCAAGCGACAACTGGATGGCCGCAAACGCCATCTGGATGCACTACCCGAAAATCGTGTGAACCCGCTGCTGGCCGCCTGGGGCAAACAGGGCCGTGACTTTATTGGCCTGCTCTACGATCACGACGACCCGGAAAGTTACCGCAGTGCCTTTCAGAATCAGATTGATCTGTTCACAGACCAGGCGCCCTCCACTCTGCTGCAACAATTACAGCAGGACATTCTGGATCTGGAACCACTGCCAGCCGGGGAACAACGACCGGTGTTGATCGCTGATGACTCTTTGCGTTTTCGCATCGGCCACAGTACCCAGCGCGAAGTTGAAATATTACAAGACGCCCTGCTGGAAAAATTCACTCAGGATCCCGGCTTGCAACCCCGCGACGTGATCGTCATGGTGCCGGATATCGAAACCTACGCACCTTACATTGATGCGGTGTTCGGTCGCCTGGAGCGCAGCGATCCCCGCTACCTGCCCTATACCCTCAGCGACCGCAGTGCGGGTGCCGCCTCACCTCTGGCACAAGCAGTACAAACGCTGCTACACCTGCCCCATTGGCGTTTTACAGCCAGCGATATTCTCGACCTGCTTGATGTGCCCGCCCTGCGCTACCGCTTTGGTATTCATGAAAGTGATCTTCCCCAGCTGGCCCGCTGGATCGAACAAGCCCGCATCCGCTGGGGCCTCAACAGCCAGCAGCGTAGCAGCCTGGATGTACCGGGGTTTGAACAGAACAGTTGGGCCTTCGGGCTCAAGCGAATGCTGGCCGGTTATCTGATGGGCGACGGCCCGGCGTGGAAAAATATTCAGCCACTGGATGAAGTCGCCGGTCTTGGCGCGGAATTGGCTGGTCGGCTATCGCAACTGCTCGGCACTCTCGAGCAGCACTGGCACGCCAGCCATAGTGATGCCACGCCCAGCCAGTGGCAGCAGCGTTTTATTGCCTTGCTTGACGACCTCTTTGCGCCGCAAAGTGAAGAAGACCTGGCCCTGGATGCCAATCTTCGCGATGCATTAAACGACTGGTTGGCCGCCTGTGATCAGGCGGATTTTGCCGACCGGCTGCCGCTTACCGTGGCCCGCCGCCCACTGCTGGATGCCCTTAACGCCGAGAGCCTGTCGCAACGTTTCATGGCCGGGCGCATCAACTTCTGTACCCTGATGCCCATGCGCGCCATTCCGTTTCGCCATGTGTGCCTGCTGGGCATGAAAGATGGAGACTACCCCCGCCAGCAGCAGCCCATGGATTTTGATCTGATGCGACTGTGGGGACCCGCCGATCCGGCGCAGCCCGATGGCAAAAAGATAAAAACCGCCCGACCGGGAGATCGATCACGCCGGGATGATGACCGCTACCTGTTTCTGGAAGCGCTGCTCAGCGCCCGCGACAGCCTTTATATCAGCTGGACTGGCCGCAACGTGCGCGACAACAGTGAGCGCCCCCCATCCGTGCTGGTGGCGCAACTGCGCGATCACATCAATCAGCGCTGGCGAACGGAACAGGGTGAAGCGGTAGACGCCCTGACCCTGGCGCACCCATTACAGCCATTCAGTGCCCACTATTTTGACGCCAGCAACACCTCTCTCGATACCTACGCGAATGAGTGGCGGGCGCTGCTGAGAAAACGTCCCCCCTGCCCCCCATGGAGCAGAATGAGCCGCTAAATTGCGCTGCGCTGGGCCGTTTTCTCAAACAACCCGTGGCGCATTTTTTCCAACAACGGCTCAAGGCCAACCTGAAACTGGAGCAGCACTCGCTGGACGACAGCGAGCCCTTCGCGGTGGACAACGGCCTGCTACGCTATCAACTGCAAGACGAACTACTCAGCGCCGCCCTTCAGGCCGGCCCTGAGCTGGCGCTGGATGCCATGCAGCACAGCCTGGATCAACAAACCCGCAGCGGCGAATTGCCCCTGGCACCCTTCACAGACGGCAGCCGCCACAGTCTGCTCAGCCCATTACGCGAACCCTTACAGCAATACTTTGCCTTGCTGGAACAAAGCGGCGCGCCACAACCACAACAGGAAATCCGTCTCACCCTTGGCGAGCTGCAACTGGAAGACTGGCTTACCGATCTACGCGGCCCCGCCGGCAAACATCAACGGCTGGTGCTGCATACCGGCAAGCTCAAGGACCGTTTCGACAAACTCTGCCAGGACTGGGTACTGCACCTGGCTGCCTGCGCCAGTGGCATCGCCATCACCACCCACATTCAGGGCCAGGATGGACGCTTCACCTTGCCTGCCATTAATCGTAACGCCGCACAACAGCAGCTGGAACAACTGGCCCATGGCTGGCAACAGGCACTTTGCGAACCCTTGCCGATAGCCTGTGCCACCGCCTTCGCCTGGCTGAAAGGCAAAGACAAAAGCAAAGGGGAGCAAGAAGAACAACGCGGCGAAAGCGAAGCCCGCAAGGTGTTTGAATCCGGTTTCAGCCACACCGGCGAACAGGAAAAAGAACCTGCGCTATGCCGCGCCTGGCACGATTTCGACGCGATGCTCACCCCCACCCATAACGACACCAGCGCCTTCGCCTACTGGATCGAACAACTTTATGCGCCTCTCTATACCCACGCGGACTGGTCGGCATCGGGAGAAGACGCATGAGCCAAACCGTAGCTGAGCAGCGCCCATTACCAATCACCTTCCCACTGCATGGCACCCGCCTGATCGAGGCCAGTGCCGGTACCGGCAAGACCTTTACTCTTGCTGCGCTCTATCTGCGCCTGGTGTTGGGCCATGGCGACGACAACGGGTTCTCCCGCCCGCTACTGCCTCCGGAAATTCTGGTGGTGACCTTTACCGAAGCGGCCACCGAAGAACTCCGTGAACGGATTCGTGACCGGCTGGCGGAAGCGGCGCGTATCTTCAGCAGTCCCCACGCCATGGCCAGCGATCCGGTACTGGCAGAACTGCTGACCGACTACGCAGACCCTGAACAGCGCGCTCATTGTGGCCAGCGCCTGGATGCCGCCGCACAGTGGATGGATGAAGCGGCCATCTACACCATCCATGGTTTCTGCAACCGCATGCTCAAACAGCACGCGTTCGATTCCGGCAGCCTGTTCAGCCTGGAATTGCAGGAAGATGCCAGTGATGAACAACAACTGGCCGCCCGCGACTACTGGCGCAACATCATCGCCAAATTCCCAGCCAGCGCCGCGCAGGCCCTGCAAGCGGAAGGACTGAACAGCCCGGACACACTCCTCAATGAAGCCCGGCCGCTGTTTGGCTTGCGCGAAGCGGATCCGAATGCGATACCGGAAAGTGTGACCGCCTGGCTGGCTGCTACCGGCCCGCTACAGGAAAACGACCAGCAAGCCCGTGCCACTCTGGCCAACGAACTGCCGAATTTTCTGGACTGGATCAACACCGCCAGCACAGAGAAATGGCTGAACGGTAACAGCTATCGCACCGCCAGCCTGCCGGCCATGAAACAGACCCTGAAGCGTTACGCCAACGGTGAACAGCTCAAGGGCAAGGATTACGACACTCTTGCGCGCTTCGCCCACAGCGGCATGAAGCTGACCAAGAAAGGACAGGAACACCGCCCGGGTTTTGCTTGCTGCGATGCACTGGATCTGATGCTGGAAAGCCGCGCCCAAACCCAGCTGCCGCGCACCGACCTGCTGGCCCACACCGCCGCCTGGATTGATCAGCGAGTCGATCGCATGCGCCGCCAGTCGGCGACCATGGGCTTCGATGATATGCTCAGCCGCCTGCACGACGCCTTGCAAGGCAGCAACGGTGAGCGGCTTGCCCAGGTGATTCGCGAACAGTTCCCGGTGGCGCTGATCGACGAATTCCAGGATACCGATCCCACCCAGTACGGTATTTTTTCAGCGCTCTATCAAGGACAAACGCAGACCGGCTGGTTCATGATTGGCGACCCCAAGCAGGCCATCTATGCTTTCCGTGGTGCTGATGTCTTCACCTATCTGAAAGCGCGTCGTGCCACCGAGGGCAACCACTACACACTGGACACCAACTTCCGCTCCACCGCTGCCATGGTGGACGCGGTGAACCACCTGTTCGGCTACAGCCAGAAGCAGTTTGGCGATGTCTTCATGATGCAGGACGCCATTCCGTTCGAGGCGGTAAAGGCTAACGGCCGCAGCGATATTCTACTCATCGACGACCAGGAAACCGCCGGCGTCACCCTGTGGGTGGATGAACGCGATGCTCCGATCAGCGCCGGACACTACCGGGACGAGCAGGCGGCCCGCTGCGCCAGCGAAATCGCCCATCTATTAAACGGTGCCGAGCAAGGGGTAACCGGTTTCCGCAAGAACGATAGCTTCCGCCCCCTGCACCCCAATGACATCGCCATCCTGGTACGCGACCGCACCGAAGCCAAAGCCATCCGCGATGCCCTCATGGAACGCGGCGTACGCAGTGTCTATCTCTCCGATCAGGACTCCGTGTTTGCCCAACCAGAAGCCAGCGACCTGTTGCTGATTCTTCATGCCTGCGCGCAACCGGAATCGGATCGCAAGGTACGCAGTGCGTTGGCCTGCGTAGCACTGGAACAACCCTACACGGAACTGGATGCACTCAATCAGGATGAAGTGCGCTGGGAAGCCATGGTGGAACAGTTCCACGGTTACCGGCAGCAATGGCAGCAGCAAGGCGTACTGCCCATGCTGCGCAGCCTGCTGCTGGACTTCCAGGTACCCGCCCGCCTCAGCCAGAGTCTAGACGGCGAACGCTCACTCACCAATCTGCTGCATCTGGCGGAATTGCTTCAGCAAGCGGCCACCCAGCTGGATGGCGAACAGGCTCTGATCCGCTATCTGGAAGATACCGTGGCGGAGCCTGGCAGCAGCGGCAAGGAAAGCATCCTGCGACTGGAAAGTGACGATGATCGCGTCAAGGTCATCACCATCCACAAGTCCAAAGGGCTGGAATATCCGCTGGTGTATCTGCCTTTTATTTGCAGTTTTCGACCTGCAGAAAAAAGTAATCCGCCACTTCGCTATCACGACAACGATCACTTGCAGGTCAGCCTGGAACCGGATGACAACGTGGAGTTCATGGCCGACCAGGAACGCCTGGCCGAAGACCTGCGCCTGCTATATGTTGCGCTGACCCGAGCCTGCCACACCTGCACGCTGGGCATCGCACCTTACATCAAGGGCCGCGGCAAGCAGAACCAGCTGGAACGCAGCGCCATCGGCCGTCTGCTGTTCGGCGGCCCAGTGGCTAACAACGAACTGATGAGCAAACTGCAGCCGGCGGCCAACACGGCTGTGACCATTATGGCTGCGCCCGACAGTAGTGACGAACACTACCAGCCAAACAGCGATGTCATCAGCCTGTGTGAACCGCGTATTCCCAAGGTTCGCCAGCGTGAGCCCTGGTGGATTGCCAGCTATTCCGCGCTTAAACAAGTGAAAGAGACCCTGGCACCCGCTGATCCACGCGGCGACCAACTGGCAGAACATCAGGACGAAGAAGCCGATAACGAACAGGAACCTCGTCCGGGCACGATCCATGCTTTTCCCCGAGGTGCCGCCCCCGGAACCTTGCTGCATGATTTTCTGGAAGCCGCTGCCAACCCCGGTTTTTCAGCCACGCAGGAAGACCCGGCAGAGTTTGAGAAAATGCTGGAAGAAAAACTGCAAGCGCGGGGCTGGCAAGAACATGAAGGGGTGATCAAACAATGGTGGAAGCAAACCCTTTCCACCGCCCTGCCACTGGCCAACAGCTCGGTCGCGCTATGCGATATGGAAAGCTGCATCCCGGAACTGGAATTTATGCTGCCAGCCCAGCAAGTCAACGTGGCTGACATGGATACCTTGATCCGTGAGCATGTACATCCCAAACAACACCGACCGCACCTGGAAGCCGACACCCTCAATGGCATGCTCAAGGGCTTTATCGATCTGGTGTTCGAACACCACGGCAAATATTACGTGCTGGATTACAAGTCCAACTGGCTGGGTGTAGACAATAATGCTTACACCAGTGAGGCCATGACCAACGCCGTGCTGGAGAAGCGCTACGAGGTACAGTACGTGCTCTACCTGCTGGCCCTGCACCGCCTGTTGAAAAGCCGACTGCCCGATTATGACCCGGAGCAGCATTTGGGCGGCGCGGTATATGTATTCCTGCGCGGCCTGCAAGGCCCAGCCACCGGCACAGTGTTTGATCGCCCGGCAACTGCCCTGATTGAAACGCTGGATGAGATGTTTGGGGGTGAGAAATGAGCTACGAGCTACGAGCTTCTAGCCGCGAGGCGCGAGACGGGAAACCGTTTCCGAAAGTGCCCTGCCCACGTACTTACGCAACACCAATGAGACAATACAGCTTTCCTGAACGTCACTTTTTTTTCAGATTTTCATCTGGCAGCTCGAAGCTAGTGGCTCGTAGCTGCTCTTTCCCGAGGGCCTGCCATGCAAGCTGACTTGTTCGAACAGGTGCCCGAGGCCGACTGGAAAAGCACACTTGAGCAATTGCTCGAGAAAAAAATACTACGTCACCTCGATGTAGCGGTGGCGCGCTTTCTCCATGAGCAATCAACCGGTACTCACGATACAGTCCTGTACCTGGCAGCCTTTACCAGTCAGCAACAAGCCAGCGGCCATCTGTGCCTGGAGCTAAAACAAACTCGAGAGGCATTACGCAGCCAGTTGGGCGAGCTACCTTTTTCCGGCGACTATGCTGACTGGGTGGTCGCCTTGAGCGAGAGCGATCTGGTCAGCCAGGACGGTACTACACCGTTAGTGTTGGATGGCAGCCGCCTCTACTTGCGCCGTAACTGGTCCCAGGAAGTGGCGGTGGCCGAGTCCATCCGCCAGCGGCTGGCCACGCCCAGTGCCATCGATGTGAACGAACTGCGCACCGCGCTGGATACGCTTTTTCCTGATTCCGACGGACAACTGAACTGGCAAAAGATTGCCTGTGCCCTGGCCAGTCGCAGTGCCATGGCCATCATTACCGGCGGCCCCGGCACCGGTAAAACAACCACCGTGGTCCGCCTGCTCGGTCTGCTGCAAAGTCTCGCCATGGGGGAAGGCAAACGCCTGCGTATCCGGCTGGCTGCCCCCACCGGTAAAGCCGCCGCGCGACTCACCGAATCCATTGGTGATCAGGTTGAGCAACTGGATGTTGAAGCAGCAGTACGTGAGGCCATCCCCACCGACGTCACCACTCTGCATCGCCTGCTCGGTACCCGGCCGGACAGCCGCCACTTCCGCCATCACCAACACAATCCGCTGCATGCTGACCTGGTGGTAGTGGACGAAGCCAGCATGATCGACATGGACATGATGGCCAGCCTGTTGCAGGCACTCAGCCCACACACCCGGCTGATCCTGCTAGGCGACAAGGATCAGTTGGCCAGCGTGGAAGCCGGTGCCGTCATGGGCGATCTGTGTCGTCATGCCCGTGATGGCCGCTATCAAGCGGACACGGTAGCCTTTGTACAACAAAGCTGCAGCATGGATGTCAGCGCTTTTCGGGAACTCCCCGGTCAACCGGGCAATGCACTGGCCCAGCACACCGCCATGTTGCGCACCAACTGGCGCTCAAAGGATTCGCCAGGCATCAGTGCCCTGGCCAATGCGGTCAACGAGGAAGACCTGGCCACACTGCGGCAAGCTTTTACCCATCACGACAATCTGCATCGTCACACGCTGAAAAGCGAAAGCGATGATCTGGAACGGCTGCTGCTAAAGGGGAGTGGTGGCCACCCAGGCCTGCACACCCTGCTGGAAGCGGTGAAAACGCCACCGCGACAAAGGGGCGAATTTGACGATTGGGCCTCCAGCTTGCTCAAGCAGCTGACCCACCAACAACTGCTCAGCGGCTTGCGCAGCGGCCCTTTCGGCGTGGAGCAACTCAATCAGCGCATCACCCGCTTCCTGCAGCGCCGCGAGTTGATCCGCGAGCAGGAATGGTACGCAGGCAGGCCGGTGATGATGACCCGTAACGACTATCAGCTTGGGCTGATGAATGGCGACGTGGGACTTACCCTGCCCTTGCTGGAGGAAAAAAACGGCCACCCCGAATTGCTGCTCCGGGTGGCCTTCCAGCTGCCCGATGGCCGCATCAAGTGGGTGCTACCCAGCCGTCTGGACGGAGTGGAGACCGTCTACGCCATGACCGTCCACAAGTCCCAGGGCTCTGAATTCACCCACACCCTGTTGTTACTGCCAGACGCACCGCACCCGCTGCTCACCCGCGAGTTGGTCTACACCGCCATCACCCGTGCCCGGCAAACGTTTACGCTGCTGGAATATGGCAAGTCGGTGGTACTGGAAAGCGCAGTAAGGAAGCCAACGCGCCGGGCATCGGGGCTGGCTGAACGGCTGGGATAAGCAGCCGTTCTGCCAAGCTACCACACTGGCATCAGGATCATTAGAATCCGTGCTTCAACGTTTACTCGATATCAACAGGACTAGCCGGCAACCATGTCATCCGAATTGACCCGTGTCTCGACGCTCGAACAGTTACGACGCCTTGAAGCCAGCCCGCTTTTTCAGGGCTCGGTGATTGCCATCATCATCCTCTCGGCGCTGACCATCGGTGCCAATACTTACAGCTTGCCCCCCCTGTTCACCAATATCCTGGGGCTGCTGGACAATGCCATCACGATCTTCTTCCTGGTGGAAATCCTGTTCCGCTTTAGCGTTCATGCGGACAAGAAACGCTTCCTGCTGGATGGCTGGAACCTGTTCGACACCCTGGTGGTGATCGGTAGTCTGGTGCCATTGGATAATTCAGAGGTGGTACTGCTGGGCCGGTTGCTGCGGGTGTTCCGGGTACTTCGCCTGGTGTCAGTGGTGCCGGAATTGCGTTTCCTGATCAACTCCCTGCTCAAGGCTATCCCGCGCATGGGCTACATCGCCCTGTTGATGTTCATCATCTTCTATATCTACGCGGCCATGGGTTCCATGTTCTTCGCTGACATTGATGAGACACTGTGGGGCGATGTGGCCATCGCCATGCTGACCCTGTTCAGGGTGGCCACCTTCGAAGACTGGACCGACGTCATGTACGCCACCATGGACACCTATCCATTGAGTTGGCTGTACTATCTCACGTTTATTTTCCTTACCGCCTTCGTGTTCCTGAACATGATGATCGGCGCCATCCTGGAGGTCATGAGCGAAGAGCAAAATGCCAAGAACGCCCAGCAGGCCCATGATGAACGCGAAAAACTGACCCGCCAGCTGGCAGACGTACAAGAGCAACTGGCAGAACTTAACAAGCTGATTCGCACACGAAAGAACGACTGAGACAAAAAAAGACGGCCTGGTGAGCCCCAGTCAAAGGGGCTCGACGCAGGCCGAACGCACACTACTAAAAACCAGAACCAGCAAAAGAAAAAGTCAGCGGTTTCCTGCAACGGCTTGATGCAATACCAACGCCATAGCCGCAACCCGGTTTAGTGCATCCACAGACAAGGTGGCACCGGTAATGCCATCCACCTCTGCAGACAACCCATTATCTTCCGTCAGAGAGAGCCCCAGATACTGCTGACGAAACGCTGCCTGATGGATTTCCCCGCCCCGCGGCTCCCGGTAAACCAGAAGCTCAATCACGGCTATCTCACCGGCAGGACTCACACCCACGCCAATGGTCATGGGCATATCCTTGCTCTTTTCATCAATGATCCAGGCAGTGGTGCCTTCCTGCTCCCAGTAGCGCAGACGCATACCACTGTAGCCATGTCCCAGCGCCGCTTCTGCTTTTTTGCGGGTTTCCCCGCGCAAAGGCATCAACGAGATGCCCGGGACATGGCTACCATAAACCTTGGCAAGGAAGGCTTCCGGTTTCAGATACTCGGTTTCGTCGTAGGCTTGCGCCTGCAGGCTGACCGCCAGCATCAATACGCCCACAAGGCGGATCGATGCCCGAAAAAGAATCGCTGTCATCAGTTAACCAGACGTTCCTTGTCGAAGAAGGCTTCAATGAAGAACTGATTCACGCCACCAAGACGCTTACCTTCCAACCGCGCCATGGCTTCATGATAAACCGCCTGACGCTCCATGTTTTTCGGCAATAGCGCCCCCATAGTCCAGGCACCTGCACGCATCCACCCATAATTCATTTTCTGCCACCAACCATACTTCATGTCGTACTGCTCACGAATTCGCGGCGGGAGTTCGGCAGAAGTAATAATTTCCTGACCCCACATCGGGAAGATCATCCAGATGGATTGTGCCTTGAACAGATCATTCTTCAGTTGCATGGCGGCGGGCGTCACGGTCAACTGCGGGCTGGCCCACATGGCCCGGTTATACTCCATGAACTCGTTCCAGTCGGCAGGCAATGCGCTCTCAGGAATGCCAAACAACATGGCAAACAGTTTCGTCTCTTCGTAGAAACGATCCTTTTCTTGCTGCGTCAGCGGTTCTTCCATCTCCTCGTACATGTGCACGATGGTTTCCCACAGGGTGGCATGTACCCAGATCATCGCGTTGATCTCATTGGCCCGGTATTCAGAACCACGCTCGAAGGCACCACTCTTCTCGGGCAACTGCCCTTCAATTTCTTCATGGATATCACGTACCTGATTCGCGGATGCCATTACCTGGGGCATGCTTCCATAGGTAACGCTCAGGATGTGATAGAAAGTGCGACGCGCACGACCGAGCGGATCATTACGAACCACGGAGTGTTCATCAATGCCTGCGGTAACCCAGGGGTGAGCAACCTGCAATAGCAAGGCACGACCAGCGCCAAAGCTGCCAGGCAGAGCCATACCCGACAAACGCCACATCATGGAATCCGGGCCATACAGCCCGACTCGTGGATCAGGCAGCTCGTTGTCATGAATTTTCAGCAGCTGCTTGCAGAAATTCGCTTCATCAATCCAGCGCGGCAATGGCGCACTGCCATCGCGGGGCACGAGTGTCTGGACGGCATTATCGCTGGCTGCGGTCTCATCGCCGTTGGCTGCCGCAATGTCTGCCTCACTCACGTTCTGGCCACAGGGGTTGGTCAAATACCCCGTTTCCGCACGCACCAGATCCAGACGAAGCTCTTTTTTATCCCCATTAAACTTAATCTCGGCTGGTAACTTGTAGTTTCCGGTGACCGACATGTAATCATGGAAATAAATTTTCCAGCCATCTTCCTCAATCTTCTTGGCCAGGTTGGTTCCTTGCTGGGTCACATTGGCGTCCGCCGTGGCAGGCAGGCCACGCACCCAGTAAGACAGAGAGCTCGCCTTCATGACCGACTGAAAGTGCTGAGCGACTTTTTCTGCCTCATACCCGCCAATCACGTCCAGCATTTCACTCTCTGGCTCATAGATATTGCCACGGATTACTGCCTTCGGTTTACCCACCGGGTTATCGCCGAGAATAGCCAACTCGTAATTTTCATCAATCTGCTTGAAGTAGAAGTTGCTCTTGGATTTCACACCATTGGCGCGCAACTCCATAGCACCCTCCACCATCCATTCGCTGAGCGTTTCGGGAGATTTGGGAACATAATCAGACTCCTTCAGGGAGGAACAACCTTGAAGGGCCACCAACAACAACCCAAGAAGCACTACTTTTGCGTTTTCGCTAAGCATTTTCATGAGGCTCTCAACTACGTTTTTTTGTTATCGAAAGGCAGACCTCATGCGGTCTGCCGTAATGCCTTTTTATCAATCTTGCCGACAGAGGTCAGAGGTATTGCATCAATAAAGAAAATCTCTCTGGGGATCTTGTAAGGGGACATATTGTCCCGACAGAAGGTTTCCAGCTGGGCTTTCAGGTCTGATTCGCTGTCCTGGTTATCAGGGGTACGCTGAATATACAGTTGCACCACATCATTACCGGGGCGATTGGTATCAGGACGGCCAACAACCGCACACATGCCAACCCAGGGAAGGCTTTGCACCTTGCCCTCTACTTCCACCGAGAACACCTTGTAACCACCCACGATCAGCATATCTTTGCTGCGATCACAGACCCGAACGAAACCGTCTTCATCCATTACCCCGATGTCACCGGTGTGCATCCAGACTTTTCCATCCACTTCCCGCAGCGCCTTGCGGCTAGCTTCCGGCATTTCCAGATACCCCTGCATCACCTGGGGACCTGCAGCGATAATTTCACCCGCTTCCCCAAGGGGCATGACGGTATCACCGGTTTCCGCATCGACGATGCGAACATCGGTACCCGGCAGCGGGATTCCCACATGAGCTTCCTTGAAGTGCGACGCCGGATTCAGGGTGATCACCGGGCTGGTTTCAGTCATGCCGTACACTTCACAGAATTTCCCGGCACCCACCACACTTTCCAGTCGCTGCACTTCTTCCTTGGCAAAAGGAGCCGCGCCTGAAATCGCCATCCGCAGGCCGGAGAAATCCAGTTCTTTGAAGGTCTGATTAGCACACAGCATCTGATACAACGCCGGCACCGCCGCCAGCACCGTCGGTGTGCGGGCTTTCATTTCACTGACAAAATGATCAATGTCACGGGGATCTGGGATCAGCAAAAAAGTCGACGCTGTACGGAGGGCATTGAACAGCACCGCAGCACCACCAATGTGGAATAGCGGAAACGCGGAGGCCACGGTCTCTTCACCGGTGCGGTAACCGTAGAAGACATTCGCCTGCAGGTTATTCATGAACAGATTACGGGACGTCAGCTTGGCACCTTTGGGCAAGCCGGTGGTGCCTCCGGTGTATTGCAGGTACAACACCTTGTCCATATCAACCCGGGTATTCAGTGGCTCCCCAGTCTCTGGCAGGTGATCATGCAGGGAAATCGCCGTCACGCCTTCGCTTGTTTCCTCAACGGCTTCGCCATTGCCGGTGAGAATATCCATCGGGCCAGACACAATCACCGTGCTGAGCGTAGGCACTTTACCCAACACCGGGGGCACTGATGTTTGCCAGAATGGCACCAAGGTCATCAGGATTTTTACTTTGGCATCATTGGCCTGGTGAGTAATTTCCGGTGGCGTCATCAGCGGAGAAATACTGGTAGACACCATGCCCAGACGGGCAGCGGCAATAAAGCCGATCACGTACTGTGGGGTGTTGGGTAATTGTAGGCCCAGCACATCCCCTTCTTTTGCACCCTGGGCAACAAACAATGCCACCAGCCGATCGGCCAGGCTATCCAGTTGCTTGTAGGTCAGTGCCTGGCCGAGGAACACCAGCGCTTCACGATCAGGGAACCGGGACGCATAGTCACGCACGTAATCAGAGAGTGTTTTCTCTGGCAGATCTGGCAGGGCGTGCCAATCCTTTCCCAAAGATTCGTAGGTCGACAACCAGGGGCGATTATCCGATTTCATATGTGCACCTTAAGCGGATTTGTTCAATTTATAGGCTTCAGGGTGTTTGCGGGCATCTTCAAACGCCTTGCGGGCCATGGGGATCAAACGTCGCTTCTTCGGTGTGAGTGAATACATCACCCGATAAAAACGACACCAGGCCTTGAACAATCGCTGGTCACGACGGGTCCACGGAATATCAAAGCGCTCTCGATATTGCTGTGGCAACGTGGCGCGCAGGTTGAATCGCAAGAAAGGTCCCACCACCGCCCGGATCATCTTCCAGGCAAACTCCGGCAGCCAGTCAACCGGGGGCTTCGGAATCTCAAGATAGTGGTTGTGCGCCAACAGGTCTTTAGCCACATCTCCCATCACCAGCTTATCTTTGATCATGTGGTCAAAGTATTCCCAGTATTCGTCGCGGGTCGCGGGCAAGTCCTGATCACGAATACCCATCAAGCCTCCCAGCTGACGCCATTCGATAAACATCTGCTCTCGCTGTTCCTCGGTGGGTGACTTACCCAGCATCTCGTGCATCCGAATGGTGGCGTCATAACCTGTGATGTGTACCCAGCTATACGCCTCCGGATCGAGCGAAAAGTACTTGTTGCCGTTCTTGTCCACCCCTTTGATGGAACGATGAAGATCATAGAGCTTCACTCCCATCTCGATCGCTTTCTGGGGCCGTGCATACACAATTGGCCACAGCAGGGCTGTCGAGCGCCTGGCTCTACCCCAGGGGTCTGTTTTGTAAACGGAATGCTCGTCCACACCTGCATCAACAATGGGGTGCGACACCTGAAGTACGAACGCCTGCGGCAGCATCAAGTTAAAGCGCCAGGAACCAAAGTCCTGCCAGGTCAACGAGTCCGGACCAAGGGGCTTTAGCACGTCACGGCGTGACTGCTCAGCAGTTTGTGTCATTGGGCACTCCAGTCATCCAAAATGAGACAAATTAGAAAATACGTCTCAATCCAGCCATTAGCAAGACAAAGAAACATATTTGTTTCTCTTGTCGACTACCCGGCCCTCACTTTTCATGCAGACTGGGGCTTGCACATAAATAAATGACATATGTTTGTTTCAGACAACGATACAGATATTGATTTCTGTATCATAGTATGATTTTTTGAATGCGCAATGTTTCTGGATTGAAAACCTGGACGGACCTGCCAGCCCTATATCCAAACAACACCTAAAACTGGTGCTGGAGAAAAACAATGAAGAAAAATTCGCAGCTAGGCTTAGGCTTACTTATTCCCGCATTCTCTTCGGTGATGATCGGTTGCGGGGGTGACAACGCCCCCTTCGTTCCACCGAAGCCCGGTAACGCCTTGGTATACACCTACCCGGTGGACGGCATGGTGGATGTCCCCACCCCAAGCAAGGCCATGCTGGTGTTTTCCAGCCAAGTGAACGAGACACTGGTGAAAGCCAACTGTACGGGGACTTCGGATGCCCCGGTTGGCGCTTTCTGCGTGACCGGCCCGGACGGACCTGTGGACACCGCCGGCCGCATCAACATCATTAACAAGGGTCGTACTATCGAGTTCAGTATGGACGGCCTCACCCCCGGCACTTCCTATCAAGTCTGGATCCGCCGGGAAGCTTCTCCGTCTGCTGTTAACCTGACGAACGACAAGCCGCTGTTCAGCTTCACAACCCGACAGGAATCCCCACTGAAAGGGCAGCCGCCAGTGGTACTGGCATTCAATCAGGAAAACCCTGAGGCCTACATTGATGGCAGCGACATCACCCCGCAGTTTCCCATTGTCGATATTTCTCCTGTTCGCCTGACCTTCAGCGAGCCCCTGTTTGATGATTCCGTGGTCTTGGGCGACTCAGTGCAGTTCATCAAGATTAACGAGGACAACAGCGAAGAAAGCGTTGAAGTGGACATGCTCGCCGAGCGCCACTACATCACTTTGCAGCCAGAACAGGACATGCAACCCAACGCCCGTTATGAAGTGCGTCTCAGCGGCGACATTCTGGATTTGAACGGTGAAGCTCTCGACCCGGTGACCTACAGCTTTGAGCCGCGCGGAACAAAAGCCACCACCGAAACGGCCAACCCACCTATTGCACAAACACTACAGACCTACCCTGACATGGAAACCCCAGGCTACCCGGGCACTTCCAGAATCACGGGGGGGCCAACCAACCAGTTCAGCCTGGAAAACACCGCCCTTGGCAAAAATGTAGCTAACTCGCTACCCAATGGACTGGAAGCATTTCTCGCCAACCCACAAAAATTTGGTGGTGTCATCACCCCGGTTCTGGCCCGTAAAGGCCAGCAGCTGCAGCTCACGGGTATCGACCCGGCCAAGCTGGGCGGCGAGGTCCGCACTGATTTGAACACAGGCCTGATCACCGGCACCTTCCTGAGCAATGTGACCGGTTACCTGATGCCTAACATCTATCGTCCTGCAGGTTTTCAGCCTGATGATGATCGGGCTCCGCTGTACGTGTACATGGACTTCGATCTGGCACTGCAAACCGAAAACAACCAGGGCAACGCCTCCCTTAACCAGAACCTGATGCACGTTCGCGCCATCGGTGTGGCCACCATTGAAAACCGCACTCTCACGCTGGAAGTCTTCCGCACACTGGAGCTGGATGTGCTGGGTGGTGCCACAAAAGTCAGTGCAGATTTTAATCTGGCCGCCCGCAGCGACCCGAATATCGCTATTGATTTCACCAACTATGACGCACCCCGTATCACCGGCAGCTACCCCTCCAATTACAAGACCGGGGTGGAAACCAATGACACCCTGCTGCTTACCTTCAACGAACCCCTGAGTACCAGCGGACTCGACGAAATTCAGCTACTGGATATGGGCAATGGCGGCTCCCCCGTCAATATCCAGGTCAAGCGTAGCGGCACCAGCCTGGTGGTTTCTCCTCAGGTACGCTTGAATCCCGCCACCGAGTATCAGTTGCAGATACCGCAAAGTCTTAGTGATATCCATGCCTTCAACCCCCGCTTCCTGGAATCAGCCCAGGAGGATGCATTGGAGGGCACGAATACCCTTACCTTTACGACTGCTGATTACACACGCACCGAAAACGGTGGTGATCAGGTTCCGCCTATCATCCTTGGCCTGCATCCCGGCATTGGCTGTGCGCTGACTGAAACCGGCGTGCAGGGTTATGCCGGCCGCTGCGTGGGAGGCCAAAGCGATGACGAACTCTACCTGGATTTCCAATATGAAATCGGACGCGTGATCGAGGCATCGTTCAGCCAGCCGATGGATACCGACTCCATGGTACTCGGCACTATCACGGCTAACGGCAGCGCCTGTGAAAACGGGCCTATCTGCCTGGGTCAGGAAGTGGAAGGCACTTGGCAAACCATTGATGCCTCACTGGTGCCAGCCAACCTGAATCTGAAAATTCATCCTGTGCAAGGCAGCTTCGTAGATGGACAAGACTATCGTCTGGTCGTCAATGGTGACAGCCAGCCTCGTCTTTACAGTCACAGCAACCTGGGTCACCTGGCGCTGAATACTACGCCTCTGGAAGGCATGCGTAAGGGCAACAATATCGACAACCAGGGTGGCGATAATATTGTTATCAACTTCCGCGCTGTCGCTCCCTTCGATACCGTTTACGCGACGGTCTACACCCGCCCCTACGCGGACTACAACGGCAGTGGTGGCTGGGATGCTGGAGAGCCGGATTCCGAAAGCAATTTTGCGACCGCCGAAGTCAAAGACACCAGTGGCCTGATTACCAGCGCCGGCTTCGACGATCCCGACAAGGACAAGATCTACGCCACCGGCGCACTGCCCATGGCCTTCCTGCCCAAACAACCGCTGGACCTGTCCGTGCCGGATCTGGGTCTGGAAGATCAGGGCGACGGCAGCTGGTGTATTCCCAACCCTTCGCAAACTGACGCTCTCGGGAAACAGCACTGCCTGAATGTGGATAGCACGGCCATGATTCCGGTTGAAGTCAATCCCCAGATTATTCTGGGTACCGGTCTGACCGTGAAAGCGAATGTCGGGCTGGATTTCGGTTTCTTCGAACTGGCTATTCCCCTGCCACTAAACACCCGCTCGGTACTGCTGAGAATTCGCCCGGAACGCCCGGATCAGAATAGTGAAGTGCAGCGTCTGCATGGCTATGTAGTCAACCTCGAGGGCGAAGACAAACCCTACTTTATCGTTCGTCTGCCCGCTTGGCTGGATGTGCCTGACCTGGATCTGCTCACAGCACTTCAGGAAGCCTTGTTGGGCTCGGGGAATGCCTTCATTACCGGCACTTTCCTGAACGATCTGGTCGCAGCTGGGGCGAACCATACCGCCTACAGTCTTGCGGTAACGCCCTACTTATATGGCCCTATCAGCTTCCAGGATGACGGCCGCATCACTCTCAAGGTTTCCAACCTCAATAATGTTGAGGCCACCCTCGGTGTGGAGCTTTTCCCTGGCTTCCTGTCGGCCACCGCCGGTTCCGCCGATCTGTTGCTGCCAGCAGAAGGGGTGAGCCTGCAGGTAATGAACCTGCCCTCACGGGCTCGCAAACTGCCTGAGAACGCACAATAAGGACAACAACATGCAGAGCAAGAATCCTGTTCTGCGCCTGCCGGCGCTTGTCGCCGGCCTGGCGCTGTGCGCCCCATTGATGGCGCAGGAAAGAACCATTCCGGAATACGATGATGTCCGGGTTGATTACCCTGGATCTGATTTCGTTCGTGACATCGCCGGTGAAGATCGCTTCTATTTCCGGCTTGGTGCCATGTACTTTGCCCCCGATGTAAAGACCAACTACATCACTGCAAAGAACCTGACCGAGATCGCAGAAACCGCATTGGGTCCCAGCCCGCAGCCGCTGGAAGGGGAAACCTCCGCGGATCCGCTGCTAATGCCGGGGGTGATCTTTGGCTACAAACTACCCTGGGGTAAAGGCTGGTCACTGGAGCTCATCGCTTCCGCACCGCCCACTCTGGAAATCAAAGCCAAGGGGCGACTGGCTGACGAACCACTGGTGGAGGAAGTCAACGGCATCCCTACAGGTGTCCCCCCTCTGGGGGAGAAAATCGCAGAAACCAAAGCCGCCCCTCCACTGATAACACTGGTAAAACGTTTTCGGTTGGACAAACGGGTACAGCCCTATCTCGGTGGCGGTATTGGCTATCTGTTCACCTATGACACCAAAGTGACCAACCCCATCGCCACAGCACTGGGCGAACCGGATATTGAAGTCGACAACAAGTTTGGCTGGGCAGCCCAGGCCGGGATGGATTTTCATCTGGACAAGCACTGGTGGCTGTCACTGGATGCAAAATACATTACCTTCCCGGATATCTCCGCCACCGTTGAAAACATGGTAGTGGAAGCGCCCGGGCTACCACAGTTCCCCTACGCCGAAGTGGGCGATGTGGAATACAACGCTGACATCAATGTGTTCGCCTATACACTTGGAATCGGCTTTACCTTCTGATGACGCTCTGTCAACAAAGCATGGCCATAAAGCAAAAAGACCGGCGGGAGAATCCCTGCATACTGATTCAGTCCAGGTTTGCCAAGACTGTCGCTCTCAGCCTTTCATCAGTGGACGCAAACACTGCTCGGCCACCTGCCGCACCGACGCCTCATCAGACGGATTCATCACCCCCTCCGGGGACAGCAGCATGGACTGCATCAATCTCAGCATCAATTCAGCGAGAAAGTCCGGCGACAGGTCGCTGATCGCTTCTTCTTTTTTTACTTTTTCCAGCATGGCGGCAAGATACATGCGGAAAAAGCCCATCATCCGCCACAGCCCCTGAGTAAAAAACGGCAGAATGATGTCCGTATCGGAAGTCTGTAGACGACGCCAAAGCGGATGCGCATGCGCTCGGGTCACTGCCAGTACAAATGATTCCAGCAGCTTGTTTAGCCCACCTTCAACTGATTCCAACTCTTCTTCAATCCGATCCAGCTCACGCTTGGCCTCACGCAGGATGATCATCTGAGTAAGCTGATCCTTGTCGCGGAAACGACGGTAGGCTGTCGCCCGCCCTACCCCCGCCTTGTTCGCCACATCTTCCATGGTGGTGCGACGCAGACCGAACTCGATAAACAGCTCAAGCCCTGCATCAATAATCTTCACATAGGTCTTGTCGCCCTCAGGGAGTTGAATACCTTGCAGGAGCGCATTTGAAGCAGCTGTGTTCCGTGACATTAAGACTCCATGTGCATAGTTGTTATCTGGAAGGCGGATATCCAAAGGCCGTAACGGTAGCAAATACATCCGCAAACGTGAACGACCACAGCCCGGTAAACATTGTCACCTCCGGGGAAGCCATTTTCTGTGAAGAAACCTTCAAGCGAACAAGTGTATTCACTTCTTTACGCTTTATATATCGCCTTTCACAGTGGCGCGTGCACCATTGCTGCCTCTCTATATACCGCACCGGCAAACAATGACTACGCAGTCACATTGGCGAGATCAACATTTGACCGATCGATACAATAAGATTAATTTGTATCACGGTCGCATTTTGACCTCGATCATCTCTTATCACCTGGAACCCTCAACCATGTGATCCGGGGCGACCGGGAAACCGGGCAGAAACGCCGCGGGGATAAAAACAAATAAAGTTCGACATGACTGTCGGAGGTATGCCTGCAATGAAAAAAATAACGCTTCAAACAATGATACCCCGCTGGAAAGCCCTGACCATGCTGGTCACGGCTATAGCAGCAACCCCCGGCTGTGGCGGCGGAGAATCGGCCAGCACAGCAACGGACTCTCCTCCAGCCAGCAGCACTACACAGGCTCTGCCACCATCGAGTCAGGACAAAGTGACGCTAACACCGGAACAAGCCGCCCCCCGGAATGCCTATAGCGCAGGCGAGGGAAAGACATCCTCTTCGGGGTATGACGGCAGCGGCAGTGATCCCTACCATGATGAACCGCCGGTGAATGTCTATAACCGCCCCGCCAACTACGATCCCTATGCCCTGTTGGGCGAAAGCAGTCGCGGCGGCTGGGCAGTATGGGATTTCTGTTATGGCAAACCGGATGAAGCCGTGCTGCCGCAGGATCCACGCTCCATGATTCAGCCTGGTATTAGTTATGGCAAGGCCGTTCACTTCAATGCTCACTGGAAAAACTGCCATGTGGATCCTGAGGCAGTACAGGAAGTGGGTAATGCGGAAACCTGCGGCGAGCTGCGCGAACGATTCGAGTGGGGTGGCCGCCTGCTGACTGGTGGCTCTGAAGGCGTTGGAGCGCTGTTTGCTGGCACCGATCCCTACACTCTGGAAGGCGCCATGGGGATTTCTACCCTGACAGCGGGCCAGTATCGTCGCTTGTGGAAATCCTGGGGCAGATACATCGCTCAGCCAAATAACTATGACCAACGTGTTGCCGAACGTTACGGTTCGCCCATCAGCGACACCCGCAACCCTTACCCTCTTGCCGGTGAGGACCCGAACAAGACCGACGGTGGCTCCGGCCAGCTGCCGCTGATGTTTACCCAGATGCGCTTGAAAGACGGCTCCTGGTCAGGGCGAATCGGGATCACCTGCCATGCCTGTCACAGTGGCAATGTGGAACATGAAGGAATGGGCAACACCCTGGGAAGCGGTAGCCCGCTTGCCGATCTGGATCTGTTCCTGCGTGATGCCCTGCCCCAAGGCTACCTGGCGTCGGTGGCAACCCTCGCCAATCTCAGCCATGGCCGGGGCACCAACAATGCATCGGACGTGAACCTGGCTTTCTTCTTCCCGGATGAGGGATTCTACTCTGCCCGTGATTTCGTCGGCCTGCTGAATAGTGGTTCCACTGCCTCCATGGATACACCAGCCTGGTGGAACCTGGGACACCGTCCGGTGAAATTTGCCGACGGCATGTTCCCCGCAGATGCGCCACGGATCGATCAGGTGTTCTACACCCCGATCTTCGGTCTGTTTGGTTCCGTTCTTGGCCCCCTTAGCGAAGCCGGCCAGGATTACATGCGCAAGGCAGGCCCACCGATTAACGCCTGGATTGAAACCCTCAAGGCGCCAAAGTACCCCGCCCAGATCAATACCGCGCTGGCTGAACAAGGTGCCATCCTGTTCCATGAGCTGGACATGTGGGGACCGGATCGCAGTAACCCGGTTGACCGTCCACAGGGCAACGGTTCCTGTGCCAGTTGCCATGGTGCCTACTCGCCACGCTATGTGAACGACCCGAACTTCCTGGCAGATCCTGCCCTGGAAGGGGTGGCTTCCTATATCGTACCGCAGCGAATTATCGGCACTGACGCTGTACGCTGGGAAACCAATAACGAAAGCATGCAGCGTGCGGGTACCGTGAACTTCTTCGGCTACCCACCCACCAAGGGCACAGAAAACGATTGCGGCCCACAGAATCAGGAGCGTCTGCGTGGCGATCGTGAACTGGGCTATCTGGCACCGCCACTGTATGGCGCATGGGCAACCGCACCCTACCTCCATAATGGTGCGATCCCGGACATGTGGAGCCTGCTCAAACCGGAAGATCGCCCGACCATCTGGCGTCGCGTCTCTGCACCGAAGATGAAGAACCCCTGGTACAACAACGGCAATGTGGTCATGGGTTTCGACACCAACTTCGAGCGCGCCTACGACAAGAACAAGATGGGCTGGAAGTACGACGAAATTCAATGCGAATGGCGCACCTGGTGGAACCCGGCGGTAACGCCCGGCTATACCTGTGATCCCAATGACGAACGTAATACCCCGCTGGCCCAGGAAATCCTGGGGGTACTGTTCGACAACCTGATCCTGGTTTGGAATATCTGGGCACCACCGACCATCACCAATGCCCAGGTGGAAGATCGCAAGATCTACAACACCATCCTGTATAGCCAGGGCAACGAAGGTCATGAGTTCAACAGCGTTCTCACAGACCAGGAACGTCTGGCCATCATGGAGTATCTGAAAACCCTGTAAGCCCAACCCCGCATTGATGCAGAAAAAGAAACCCGCACAACGCAAGATGTGCGGGTTTTCTTTTGTGGGAGCGGCGGTTCCGCCGCAATGTAGCAAGACACGATAGAAACGCTGAATCGCGACGGAACCGTCGCTCCCACGGTGAGGTAGATAAGGGGTACTGGTTGATCTTCCCAACCAGGCTTCCCGCCAAAACGCGATGAACCAACCGGCCGCAAAGCGGCCACAAAAAAGGCGGCCTTCGGCCGCCTTGATTTGTTCGATCCAGAAAGGATTACGCGGAACGCGCGATCTCCATCAGATGAACGTCGGCATTGCCGAACAGGCCATCCACCGCACTCAAACGCTTCACGAAATGCCCCACGTTCAGCTCATCAGTCATGCCCATGCCACCGTGAATCTGAATAGCTTCCTGGCCAATCTTGCGACCGGCACGGCCCAACTGGGCCTTCATGGCATGTACTGCTTTGGCAGCATCGTCATGGCCTTCCACCAGTTTCAGGGTAGCTGCCATCAGCAGCGACTTGGTTTGCTCCATGGCAATAAACATATCCGCCATACGGAACTGCAGCGCCTGGAATTTACCAATGGGCAGACCGAACTGCTTGCGGGTTTTGCTGTATTCAACCGTGTCGTTCAGCAGTACTGCCAGGCTACCTGTAGACTCGGCAGACAGCGCCAGCAAGCCTTCCAGCAAGACGCTTTTCGCGATGTCATAGGCCTGGTTCAGCTCACCGATACGGGCGGCTTCAGATACCTTGACGTTGCTGAAACGAATCTCGGCACCCTGACGGCCATCCACGGTGCGGTGCGGAGTGCGCTCGATACCCTCGTCATTGGCATCCACCAGGAACAGGCTCAGGCCGTCCTTGTCACCGGGCTGGCCGGCAGTACGGGCCAGCACAATCAGCTGGTCAGCATGGTCGCCGTTCAAAACACAGGCCTTGGTACCGTTTAGCATCACGCCATCGCCCTGAGCCTCACCCTTCATGGCAGTATTTTCCAGGGTAAAGACGCGCTCGTATTCCTCTGCGGCAAACGCCAGCTGCAGACCGCCTTCCAGCAGGGAGGGAATGGTTTCTGCCTGTTGCGTGTCGGAAGCGTGACGCAGGAAACCGCCACCCAGCACCACCGTGGCAATGTACGGTGCCATGATCAGGCCTTCGCCCAGCTCCTGCAGCAGTACCATGGTCTCCAGCGGGCCCATGCCCAGACCACCGTGCTCTTCAGCGAACGGTACGGCCAGCCAGCCCAGTTCCGCAAACTGGCCCCAGGTGGCTTCGTCCAGCGGCATCAGCTTCTTGTTCTGGCGGTGCTTCTCTACATCGTGGTTGTCTCGGACAAAACGCTTGGCGCTGTCCGCCAGCATTTGCTGCTCTTCACTCAACTGAAAATTCATCTGACTTCTCCTTGTTGGCGGACGCTTACAAACCCAGAACGGCTTTGGCAATAATGCCGCGCTGGACTTCGTTGGAGCCGCCGTAGATGGAGCAGGCTCGTGAATTCAGGTAATGCGGCATGGCGGTGAGCGCATACTCAGGGCCAATCACCGGCTGCTCGGCACCCGGCACCAGCGCCTGGGGCTGCCAGATGGCCGCCTGGGCTCCCAGGGTTTCGATACGCAGTTCGGTCACTTTCTGCAGCAACTCGGTACCGAGAATCTTGGTCATGGAAGACAGTGCGCCCGGATCCTTGCCCGCGGACAGAGCGGACTTGATACGCATCTCAGTGAATTCCAGCGCCAGTACATCCGCTTCCACGGAAGCAAACTTGTGCTGCCATACAGGATCCTTGCTCATCGGGCCGTGTACGGTCTGCTGCTTCTCAGCCATCAGGCGGATCTTTTCCAGCTGCACATTCAGACCCGGCGCGTATTCCTGGCCACCCCGCTCGAACGTCAGCAAGTACTTGGCCACGGTCCAACCATCATTCTCCGCGCCAACACGGTTGGCCTGGGGGACACGCACATTGTCGAAGAATACCTGGCACTGCTCGGTGACCTCATCCAGGCCAACAATGGGCTCGATGGTGATACCTGGCAGATCCATGTCCAACAGCAGGAAAGTAATGCCCTGCTGCGGCTTGCCGTCTTTATTGGTGCGCACCAGCGCAAACATCTTGTTGGCGTAGTGGGCGTAGGTGGTCCAGATCTTGGTGCCATTGATGATGTAGTCATCACCGTCTTTTTCGGCAAACGTTTTCAGTGACGCCAGGTCAGAACCGGAACCCGGCTCGGAATAACCCTGACACCAAAAGTGCTCACCATTGAGAATCTTCGGCAGGTACTCTTTCTGCTGTTCTTCAGTACCACAGCCAATCAGGCAAGGGCCACACATGTGCAGGCCCATGGGGACCAGCGGCGGGGTTTCGGCACGCACCAGCTCTTCGGCAAAGATGGCGCGCTGGGTCACGCTCCAGCCTGTACCACCGTGCTCTTTCGGCCAGTGGGGGGCTGCCCAACCCTTGTCATTGAGGATTTTCTGCCAGGCCATGGCTTCCTTTACTGGCGCAAACACCGAGGTCACCATCTTGCCCGCTTCCCGAATCTCGGGGGTCAGACTGTCTTCCAGAAACGTCCGCACCTCTTCCCGAAATGCCTTCTCCTGCTCCGGCACACGCAGATCCATACCGTACTCCGCTGTTATCAGAATCAATGGTATACAGTGTATATGAGGCCGTGTGAGACACTCATGACGGGACGTATCATGGCCTTGGCGCAAACCGTCATGCGCAATTCCATGGCGCATTCGGCCTGCAGCAGGCAATCAGCAGAACACCCTCATACCCGCTATAATCCCCGCCAACGTATCACGGTCACCAACAGGCACCTCCATGAGCATCAACTGGTTCCCCGGCCACATGAACAAGGCCACCCGAGAAATCCATGATCTGCTGCCCAAGGTAGACCTGATTATCGAAATCGTCGATGCCCGCCTGCCCTACAGCAGCAGCAACCCGGTGATCGAAGGCTTCCGCAAGGACAAGCCGTGTCTCAAGCTGCTCAGCAAAAGCGATCTGGCCGATCCGGCGGTCACCGGCCAATGGCTGGAACACCTGCAGCAGGATCCCACCGTTCGCGCCCAGGCCATCACCACCCAGAAACCGGAAAACATCCGCAAGCTGGCGGACACCTGCCGGCAGATGGTCAACAAGAAAATCGACCGGGCCACCACCATTACTGCCCTGATTACTGGCATCCCCAACGTGGGCAAATCCACCCTGATCAACACTCTCGCCGGGCGTCAGGTGGCCAAGGCGGGCAATGAACCCGCGGTAACCCAGCGCCAGCAGCGCATCGAACTGGGCGAAGGCCTGATCCTGATCGATTCCCCCGGCATTCTCTGGCCCAAGATCGAGAACGCCGCCAGCGGCTATCGCCTGGCCCTGTCCGGCGCCATCAAGGCCACTGCCATGCAGGAAGATGATGTGGCGCTGTTTGCCGCGGAGTACTTCATGGAGGCCTACCCGGCATTGATGCAGGAACGCTTCAAGCAGGCAGAGCTGCCCAGCGAAGGGGTGCCGTTTCTGGAGATCATCGGCAAACAACGCGGCTGCCTGGGCCGCGGCGGCCACGTGGACTTCGACCGCACCGCCGCCCTGCTGATCAACGAATTCCGCAGCGGAAAACTGGGCCATATCACCCTGGAAACCCCGGCCATGGCGGTAAAGGAACACGTCAAGGTAGCGGAGATTCGCGCCAGAAAGGCGCAGGAAAAAGAAGACCGCAAGAAGGCCAGGAAAGCGGCCTACAAGGCGAAGGCGAATAAAAAGGCCTGATGTCTTTTGGGGTCGGCAAAACACTCGCTATACCCCGCTGCGGGAACGTAGCGTAGCGGAGTAACGCACTGAGTGCGGCCCAAAGGGTGAGCGAAGCGAATAACTTGCCTGCAAGCGATTCCGAGCGACAGCGAGGTAACCAGTTTCGAGTTACGAGAAGCGAGTTTCGAAGGGCAAAACCAGGAGAATGGATAGCGGTTCGGATTTTGATCTTCGAAATGCGTTTCTGGAATCCTTACCTCCCTTAGGCTCGGAATCGCTTGCAGGCAAGCTCCCACAGTGCCCAATCGAACAGCGAGTGGGCTTTGCGTGAAGCGTGATGCAGCCGCAGAGCGGCCATAAAAAAAGCCCGGCAGATGCCGAGCTTCTTTCAATCCGACCAAATTTGGTCGGGGCGAGAGGATTCGAACCTCCGACCCCTTGCACCCCATGCAAGTGCGCTACCAGGCTGCGCTACGCCCCGAGATGCTTGGCAGCAGAGCTACCAAAGCGGCGTGCATCATAGCGGATTCATTCGCGGGATGGAACCAGTAAGCGGCTGATTGGTCAGGGTTTGAGCGGTGAAGCGGCAAGTCTCAAGCGACAAGCGGCTGCACGAAGGAAAGTCGCGCCAAAGACCATCGCCTACCCGCACTCCCGACAGACAGACCTTGCCGGCCGCAGGAGCAGCGGTATCGGCCAGGTTTTCCTTGACCAGACGTTATCGCGATCGAACAACCGCCCCCATAGGAGGCGGCTTCCCTTGCGTGAGACGCGAAACAAGGCATTCCAGACCGGCAAGCCTCATCTCGCGTCGTAGCTTGTCGCTTAAAAAGGATCGCCAGCAGGCAGGCGCCTACGGCAGGCAAAGAGCGGAAGGTAGCAGCCAGGCACAAAAAAGCCCCGAGAGCAGCGCTACCGGGGCTTTCGGGCAAGCAAGCTCCCTCAGGAGCCGGCTTGGATCAGGAGGCCTTGAGTACGTCGAGGACGTCTTCAAGCTCCACGATCATCTGCTTGATGAGCTGGTGGTACTGGGTGGCCGATTCAGCATTAGCTCCGCCAGTGAGCTGCTGACGGGCACCGCCAATGGTGAAGCCCTGATCGTACAGCAAGCTGCGGATCTGGCGGATCATCAGCACATCCTGGCGCTGATAGTAACGACGGTTACCGCGACGTTTCACCGGCTTGAGCTGGGGAAATTCCTGTTCCCAGTACCGCAACACGTGCGGTTTGACATCGCACAGGTCGCTCACTTCGCCAATGGTGAAATAACGCTTACCCGGGATTGCCGGGAGTTCGTCGTTATGACTTGGTTCCAGCATAGGCCTCAACCCGTTGTTTTAGTTTTTGTCCTGGACGGAAGGTAACTACCCGACGGGCCGTGATGGGAATTTCCTCACCGGTTTTCGGGTTGCGACCTGGTCGTTCGCTTTTGTCTCTAAGATCAAAGTTTCCGAAACCGGAAAGTTTCACGGGAACGTTGCTTTCCAGAGAATGACGGATCTCTTCAAAGAACATCTCCACCATTTCCTTGGCTTCGCGCTTGTTCAGGCCAAGCTCTTCAAACAGGCGCTCGGCCATGTCCGCTTTGGTCAGCGCTCCCATGAATCACTCCCAGTCCCGAATCAATCCCTTAATGTGGCGTTAAACTGCTGTTTTAACAAGGAAACAACAGCTTCAACCAAGTCGTTGACCTCTTGATCCTTAAGAGTGCGTGAACGGTCCTGGAAGGTCAAGCCCAAAGCGAGGCTTTTGCGATTTTTACCGATGCTATCACCTTGATATATATCGAAAATCCGCACGTCAGTGAGACGCTCGTCACAGGCTGAACGCGCCGCAGCGACCAGTTCACCCGCAGGAACGCTGTCATCCACGACGAAAGCCAGATCCCGGCGCATGCGCGGCTGGTCAGATACCCCAGCAAACTTGGGTAATACGCCCTCTTGCAAGGGAGCCGTAGCCAATTCGAAAGCATACAGATTGGCAGGCAGGTCCAGATCCGCCGCCAGGCGCGGATGGATTCGGCCCAGATAGCCCACCACCTCGTCACCCCGCTTAAGCGCAGCAGTCTGCCCCGGATGCAGCGCCGGATGCTCGCCTGCCGTAAAAGTGAAGGCACTGGCATCGGACAGGGTCAGCAGAGCCTCTACATCCCCTTTCAGGTCAAAGAAGTCCACTGGACGCTTGCCTTCCCAGTTTTGCGGTTGGGCACTGCCATACACAAGGCCAGCAATCATCGGGGTCTGTTCCAGCCCCTGGTCACCCGGCACGAACCGCAGACCGGTTTCAAACAGACGCAGACGATCTGCCTGGCGGTTCAGGTTATGGCGCGCGGTGGCGAACAAGCCAGCCAGCAGCGTGGTGCGCATCACGCCCAGATCCGCAGAGATGGGATTAAGCAATGGCAGCGGTTCGAAACGCGGCTCTACCTGCTTGAGCAGGCCCGGCTCCACGAAGGTATAGGTGATCGCTTCCAGATAGCCACGGTCGATCATCGTGTCGCCAAGACGGCGCAGCGCCACCACATGCTCACCCACGCTCTCACCGGACGGAGAGCCTGCCGGCACGCGGCTCGGCAACTTCTCATAGCCATAGATACGGGCCAGTTCTTCGATCAGATCCTGCTCGATGGCCATATCGAAACGCCAGCTGGGCGCCAGCACGACCCATTCCTTGCCGCTTTCCTGGGTGGACACTTCCATACCCAGACGGCTGAGAATGTCTTCTACCTGACTGGCGGGTAAACCCATGCCCAGCAATCCTTCGATTCGAGCAGCACTCAGGCTGATCTCGGCCTGCTTCGGCAGCTTGCTCTCTTCCACAGCTTCAGTGACAGGTCCCGCCTGACCGCCAGCAATCTCCATAATCAGGGCAGTGGCACGTTCAATGGCATCATTCTGCAGTTGTGGGTCCACCCCACGCTCGAAACGGTGGGACGAATCAGTATGCAGGCCATAGGAACGGGCCTTGCCGGCAATCGCCAGCGGCGCAAAGAAGGCACATTCCAGGAAGATGTCCTGGGTGCTGTCAGTCACCGAAGATGACTTGCCCCCCATGACACCCGCCAGCGCCAGGGCGTCCTTGTCATCGGCAATCACCAGGGAATCATCGCGCAGGGTCAGCTCCTGATCATCCAGGGTGACCAGCTTCTCTTCAGCGTTCGCCTTGCGCACGGTGATGCCGCCACTCAGTTTGGCAAGATCGAAGGCGTGCAGGGGCTGGCCGAGCTCCAGCAGCACATAATTGGTCACATCGACAATAGGGTCGATAGTACGCAGGCCGGCACGGCGCAGACGTTCGATCATCCACAACGGAGACTCGGCCTTCACGTTGACGCCCTTGATCACACGCCCCAGATAACGGGGGCAGGCTTCGCTGTCAGCCAGGCTCACGCTAAGGGTATCGTCAATCTCAGGCGCAACCTTGCTGATCGCCACTTCGTTGAGTGAGCACTGGTTCATCACCCCCAACTCGCGGGCAATACCACGCACACTCAGACAGTCTGCCCGGTTGGGCGTCAGGTCCACCTCGATAACGGCATCATCCAGCTGCAGGTACTCACGAAAGCACTTACCCACCGGCGCGTCTTCCGGGAGTTCCATCAAGCCATCGATCAGATCTTCCAGACCCAGCTCAGAGGCACCACACAGCATGCCGTTGGACTCAACGCCACGCAGCTTGGCTTTCTTGATTTTGAAATCACCGGGAAGCTTGGCTCCCACCTGGGCAAAGGGAATTTTCAGGCCCGGACGCACATTGCTGGCACCACATACCACCTGGGTGGTTTCAGTTCCATTGGAGACCTGACACACCCGCAACTTGTCGGCATCGGGGTGCTGCTCACAGCTCTCCACAACACCGACCACCACACCGGAAAACTCCGGTGCTGCCGGTTCCACGCCATCCACTTCCAGACCGGCCATGGTCAGCTGCTTGACCAGAGTGTCTGTATCAACCGCGGGGTTCACCCACTCCCGCAACCAGGCTTCATTCACTAGCATTTTCGAATTCCTTAAACGTGTTTGCGGGCGTTAGCTGAACTGGGACAGGAAACGGGTATCGTTTTCAAAGAACAGCCTCAGGTCGTTGACGCCATAGCGCAGCATGGTGATCCGCTCAATACCCATGCCGAAGGCAAAACCGCTGTACTCATTGGCATCCACACCACCGTGCTCCAGCACTTTCGGGTGCACCATGCCGCAACCCATGATCTCGATCCAGCCGGTGTGCGAACACACCCGGCAGCCTTCGCCACCGCAGCTCACACAGCCCACATCCACTTCCGCACTGGGTTCAGTGAACGGGAAATAACTGGGACGAAAACGCACCGGCAGGTCTTCCACTTCGAAGATGAAGCGCAGGAATTCCGCCACGGTGCCACGCAGATCGGCAAAGGTGATGTCCTTGTCCACCAGCAAGCCTTCCACCTGATGAAACATAGGTGTGTGGGTCAGATCGGAGTCACAACGGTACACACGGCCTGGGGCGATGATGCGGAATGGTGGCTTGCCCTGCTCCATGACACGCACCTGCACTGGCGAGGTATGGGTACGCAGCAGACGGCCATCACCAAAATAAAAGGTATCGTGCATTGCCCGTGCCGGGTGGTGGGACGGGATGTTCAACGCTTCGAAGTTGTGGAAGTCATCTTCCACTTCCGGCCCTTCGGAAATATCAAAGCCCAAGCGCAGGAAGAAATCCTCAATGCGGCGACGCATGCGGTTCACCGGATGCAGATTACCCGGCATATCACCACGGCCTGGCAAGGTCACATCCACGGTTTCGCTGGCCAGCTGTTCGGCCAGGGCGGCCTCTTCCAGCAAGGTCTTGCGAGCGGAAATGGCGCTCTGCACCTTTTCCTTGCCCTCATTAATCACCGCACCTGCCTTGGGTCGCTCTTCCGCGCTCAGTTTGCCAAGGCCCTTCATCAGCGCACTGATTTCACCCTTCTTACCCAGGTACTTCACCCGCACATCGTCCAGGGCCCGGATATCGCCAGCTTGTTCGACTTCTGCCAGAGCAGCGTCGACCAGGGCATTGAGATTTTCCATTGAAGACTCCGCAGTCTTGGGTCAGGAGCAAGTTACAAGTTTCAAGTTACAACGCGGAAAAGACCTTGCCGTATTTGAAGCCTTGATTTCCGCGCCCTAACGACTTTTCGCGTTGGCAGCACTACAGAAACCGACAAACCACCGGCGCGCCTTGCATCTTGAAACTTGCAACTTGTAACTATTTCTTTTTCCAACAAAAACGGGGGAAGAGCGCGAGCTCTTCCCCCGTTAGTGTACTGTCAGGCTATTGCTTAACAGTGAATCAGGCGGCAAGACTCGCTTTGGCTTTTTCAGCCAAAGCGCTAAAGGTCGCCAGATCGCGGACAGCGATGTCCGCCAGTACTTTACGGTCGATATCGATGGACGCTTTCTTCAGACCATCGATCAGACGGCTGTAGGACAGGCCGTTCAGACGCGCAGCGGCGTTGATACGAACAATCCACAGACGACGGAACTGACGCTTGCGAACCTTACGGTCACGGTAAGCGTACTGACCGGCTTTGGTAACGGCCTGGACCGCTACGCGATAAACACGGCTGCGGGCACCGTAGTAGCCTTTAGCCTGCTTGAGAACTTTCTTGTGCCGACGACGGGCCTGCACACCACGTTTTACTCGTGCCATTTTTCAGTCTCCAGATCCGTATCAGTTATGCGTAGGGCATCATGCGTTTAACCAGAGCTACATCAGCTTCATGTACCTCGGTTTTCGGACGCAGCTGACGGATAGTCTTGGAGGACTTCTTGGTCAGAATGTGGTTTTTGAATGCCTGCTTGCGCTTGAAACCGGAGGCGGTTTTCTTGAAACGCTTGGCAGCCCCACGATTTGTCTTGATTTTAGGCATGGTACCTTCTCAAGTTGGTTAGTTAATGCAGTAACCGTTCCGTTATAGAAAAGTTACTTCTTCTTTTTACCCGGGCCGATCACCATGATCATCTGGCGACCTTCCATATTCGGGCGCTGCTCAACAGTGCCGATTTCTTCCAGGTCCTTCTCGATACGCTCGAGCAGTTCCCGGCCCAGCTCCTGGTGAGCCATTTCCCGGCCGCGGAAGCGGACGGTAATCTTGGTTTTGTCTCCGGCCTCGAGGAACTTCTTGAGGTTACGCAGTTTCACCTCATAGTCGCCGATGTCGGTGCCGGGACGGAATTTGATTTCCTTGACCTGAGTCTGACGCTGCTTCTTGCGCCCTTCTTTGGCCTTTTGCTTCGCCTCAAACAGATGCTTGCCGTAATCCATGATTCGGCAAACGGGCGGTTCCGCACCAGGGGAGATTTCTACCAGATCCAGCTGTTTAGAAGTGGCTTTCTCCAGCGCTTCCTGCAGGGTCACAATACCGACCTGCTCGCCGTCCACATCGATCAACCGAACATCGGTTGCCTGGATTTGCTGATTGATTCGGGCGCGTTGCTCGCGGCCCTTATTGCCTCCACGCTTAATGTCGTGAACCTCCAATCTATTATCGACAATGAGGCGACACGCCTCGCCGCCCAGTAAAGGCGCGCATTGTATGCCACCACAACGGGCACAACAACCCCAAACACACGGTCTGGAGCGCGCAACTCACTGAAACGGAATGAATTCTACCCGGCGGTGAGACCCTGCTCACGATCCAGACACCAGTAAACCGGCTCTGGATTCCGGGAAGGCTGCGTATTGTAAGGAAATCGGGTCATTTTTCAAGCAGCAATCCCGCCCTTCAGGCTCAGCGCCTTTACTCTCCTGGCAAACGAGTCACCCGGACGCCATCGACCACCATCTCCCACTGCCCATTATTCAACCGTGGCGGCTCCGCAACCTCGAAGGTCGTCGTGGCAAAAGCCACACCTGCGACAAAATCATCACCTACAAACTCTTTGATTGGGGCACTGACAGAGGAAGAGCGCCCCCCTTCTGACCTCTGGTAATCCACCCGACCATCAGCAGTGATCAAAAGGTACATGTTCTCAGCCTGCCACAACCCCGCGTAGTCCAGACGATCCTCTGGCAAGGGCTGGCTGCATCCGGCCAACAACAGAACCACAACCGCCAGCAGAGAAATTCCATATTTCATCTTCACATCCTTGGCTATTAACGCAGGGAGGCCAGCCTATGCAACAAGGCGAGTGATTAACAGCGCTCAAGTCTCAAAGCACTGTAAGCCATCAACCTGAATTCGACAGGCATAAAAAAGGCGGCTACGCGCCGCCACTTTTAACGCCTCTCAGATCATTCCCACTCTATTATCAATAAGCCTTTTTTATATTTTAAATTCAATGACTTATTTTCCTGCTAATCGGTAATACCATGAAAAATACCATGCTCAGAAATTCCTTATAAATAATTTCATTTTTTTTACTGATAGCCGCGCTCAACAGGGTCAGAACCAGCCAAACAGGGTAAAAAAACCAACCCTGTGGAGACGCCCATCCCATCTACTGCCGGCAAAAAAAGGTCAAATGCTGGCACTGGCTATTTTACCGTATCTCTCCCGACACCGCCTAAAGAGATTCCGGCCCTCCTCGATGAGCCTGCCGAAATCCTCAGGGTGTGTCCCGGGAGTTCATTGCTTACCAGTGATACTATCGTACCCTCGAAAAAAGACAGGAACAGCCTTGAATGCGCGAACAACTGGAGCGATCTCAGGTCTGGATTTATCTGGTTGCCATCCTGGCCGGCATGGCCATCGGCTGGGTATCACCAGAACAGACCCGTCATTGGGAGATGTTGCTTTGGCCAGCCCTGGGTGTTCTTCTGTATACCACTTTCACTCAGGTACCACTGATACATCTCAGGTCGGCATTTCGTGATCGCCGCTTTCTGGCCGCTTTGCTGACGGGCAATTTTATTCTAACACCGGTGCTCGTTGGTCTTCTGTTGTGGCTGTTACCGGATGATCCAGCTATTCGTCTCGGCGTGCTGCTGGTACTGCTGGTGCCCTGTACGGACTGGTTTATCAGTTTTACCCATCTTGGCGGCGGGGACGGGGCCCGGGCCATCGCCGCCGCGCCGATCCTGCTGATTGTGCAGCTCATTTTGCTGCCCGTTTATATCTGGCTCTTCATGGGCAATATCGCCATTAAGCTGGCGGTTAGCAGCCACTTGCTGCCGGCATTCTTCGGACTGATTGTCACCCCCCTGATCCTGGCCTGGTTAACCGAACGGTTGACGGAAAAGTACCCGCGAGCGCAAACACTGGTGGACTGGCTTGGGTGGCTGCCCGTGCCGTTGCTGGCACTGGTGGTGTTTCTGATTGCCGGCTCCCAGGTCAGCCTGGTGATCGACAATGGCGCCCTGCTGTGGTCGGCGCTCATGGTCTTTGTACTTTACCTGGTTGCCGCCGCCATTATCGGCAAGGGGCTCAGTGAGCTATTCGGGTTCACGCCCACTATCGGCCGCACCCTCACCTTCAGCTTTGGTTCCCGAAACTCCTTCGTTATGCTGCCACTGGCCCTGTCACTGCCGGAACCCTGGCGGGCCGCTGTCGTTGTCATTGTTTTCCAATCACTAGTCGAGTTGTTCGGTATGGTCGCGTATCTGCGCTGGCTGCCGCGTCTGATCAAGAATACCCACTGAGCCAGACAATAAGCGGCATGATCGAGGAACTTTCTCTGAACATCACCCCCGGATTTTGACGCGACAAATAGACGATTTTGACACTGATGGATATACTCTCATAAGGGCGCCGTGGCCCAGATACTGGAGCAGCATCAGGTCTGGCTTAACCTGGTTGCCCTTCTGGCGGCATGGCCACCGGCTGGCCTCGCCGGAGCAAACCCGTCAACGGGAGGTGTTGCTCTGACCGGCCTTGGGCTTTCTCCTGTACACCACCCCTTCCAGTCCCAGGTTGACTTATTCGGCATGGTCGCGTACTCGTGCTGTCCGCCGCCTCTGATCAGTGATCACGATGCAATCATCGAAGGCTTGGCAGCGTCTAAAGGAGCGGGATGATTCCTGCGGGCTACCCTCTGGCTTGATTCAACTCCACGGTCACATGAGCAAGCTCTCTGTGTACGCCTAAATACCGTTTGATATCGTCAGGCGCTACGGTTTCATCCACCACGAGCGACAAGATGCACGCGTAGCTTCCCTTCCCCACTCGCCAGACATGCAAATCCGCTATTGCCGCCTCTACCGGCGCCGACTTGATGGCATCGTGTATCTCCGCCACCACAGGCGCATCCATTTCTGCATCCAGAAGCACGCGACCGGTATCCCGCAAAAGCCCGTAGGCCCAGGCGGAAACCAGGCCTGCACCCACAATACCCATTACTGGGTCCAGCCAACTGGCCCCCCACCACTTGCCCCCAAACAAGGCGACAATGGCCAATAGCGAGGTTGCCGCATCGGTCATGACATGTAGATAGGCAGAACGCAGATTAAGGTCGTGATGATGGTTATCGTGACTATCCGTGCCATGATGAAGAGCATGACCATCTTTCAATAACCAGGCACAGGCGAGATTGACCAGCAAACCTACCATGGCAATCAGGATCGCCTGGTCATAGTGAATGGGGCTCGGTGCCAGCAAGCGTTCAACGGATTGAAACAACATCAACCCGGCGACCCCGACCAACAAAATCGCACTGGTGTAACCGCCCAGGATTTCAATTTTCCAGGTGCCGAAGGCGAAGCGTTTGCTATGGGCCAAACGCCGTGCTGCGCCGTAAGCCAAGACCGACAAACCCAACGCCATGGCATGGGAACTCATGTGCCAACCATCGGCCAATAGCGCCATGGAGTTGTAAATCCATCCCCCGGCGATCTCCACCACCATGGTAATTGCGGTGAGCCAAACCGCCCACCGGGTGTTTCGTTCCGCTAACGGATTGCCGTCATCAAAAATATGGGAGTGCTGCCAAGGAATGGTGTTGTCAAATTTTTCCACAGGACTGGTACCTTAATGCATCGCGATATATACTATACCCCAGTATATATTTTCACACTAGAGAAGAGTGCTTATGGCACACACCAACAGGGATCAAAAAAAGCTCTTAACCCGGGTTCGACGCATTAAGGGGCAGGCAGAAGCCATTGAAAAAGCCCTGGATCAGGGCAAGGATTGCACCGCCATACTGCAACAGATAGCGGCTATTCGCGGCGCCATTAATGGCCTGATGTCCGAAGTGCTCGAAGGTCATCTGCGTGAACATCTGGGCGCAGAAGACATTTCTCAGGCACAGCGTCAGCAGGAACTCGATGATGTCATCGACATACTGCGATCGTATTTAAAATAGGTCATTCAACGATTAGTGCCGAAATACCGGTGAAGACATTGCGAAGGCACCTGAAACGATGGGCCAGGCTTATCAGGCAGGACATGTATACGGTGTGGCTGGTTGCGCGGGACTCTCGCACCCCTCTGCACACCAAAATACTGGCCTTCGTCGTCGGTGCCTATGCTTTTTCCCCTATCGACCTCATACCAGACTTCATCCCGGTTATTGGTTACCTGGATGACTTATTGATCGTTCCGGCGGGCATCTGGCTGGTAATAAAAATGACTCCAAAGATTGTCATTCATGAGAATCGCGAACGCGCTAGACTCCACCACTCAACGCCGATCAGCCGGGTCGCGGCAGGCGTCATTATCGGTCTGTGGCTATACGCTATAGCGGTATCAATCTATCTATGGGGATATTGATGACGCAATTTAATTATCGCCTCCAATTGAATTGCTCAGGCCAGCGCACTACTGACTCACGTAACGCCATGGGAGTCCAGTCCTTTCCATGTGGTTGCCTTTCTGCTAGGCTCACGATCAAATTCCGGGACCACTTGCATGATTAAACGCTGTTTCATAGTCGCAATGACGCTGTTGATTGCTTTGCAGTCAGTGGCGTCTATTGCCTATGAAGCACAACCGCACAACCCCGCAATGCCACATTATGATGAGCATTCACACGAATCAGCGGATTTTTCCAGCGAAAATCAGGCAACCAAGTCGTCTCCCGACAGCCCCAGTCATTCAGCGGACCATTGCCATCACAGCCATAGCTGCTTTCACATGGTATTGATGGGAACCCTCACCAACATTTCCGGCTTGACTGCAGGAATAGTACTGTCCGACTACCAAGCCAACTTCACCACCGGGGTTCAATCCTCCCTTTTCCGCCCTCCTATCGTCTGATCCTGCGAATACCTTCCCCACCCGGGGAACAACTGTCATTTAGACTTTCGTAGGAGCAGTCTCATGCTTTTCAGAATGCCCGTAAAAAACGGGCGGCGCGCAATGCCGTGCCACTTTATTATCCATGCCTTTTGCCTTCTAGCGCTGGCATTCGGTTCCGCCCTGGCACACGCCGGAGAGAAACCGCTCACTCTGTCCGAGGCCCTCTCGCGGGCCATGGCGCAAAACCCCGGCCTCCAGGTCTTCGATTTTCGCCTTCAGGGCCTTGAGGGCCGCCGCCTTACGGCAGATCAAAATCCTGCCCTGGAGGCCGGACTGGAAGTGGAAAACTTCCTCGGCAGCGACAATCTGCGAGGAGTTGACGGGGCGGAGTACACCCTGTCCTTGTCATCGGTCCTCGAACTTGGCGGCAAGCGTCAGGCCCGCGTCAGCGTGGTTGAATCACGATACGGGCGGGTCGAGGCCGAGCGTCGGGCCGAGACCCTGGATCTCTTGGGACAGGTGACCCAGCGCTTTGTCGCCACACTGGCCCTGCAGGAAAAACTCGAACTGGCCGCTGAAGCCGTGGCGCTGGCCGAGGCCACCCACGAGATCGTCACCCGCCGCGCCGACAGGGGCGCGGCGCCCCAGGCCGAAGTCCTGCGCGCCAGGGCTGCGCTCACCCAGAGTCGTATTGAGCAGTCCCGTCTTCGAGCCGCCTACGAGAGCCGGAAAATGGCTCTGGCTTCGCTGTGGGGTGATACCAGCCCGGACTTTCAAATGCTGGAAGGCGATCTGTTCCAGTTCGGTTCCTCCGACAACTTCGATGCCCTGTACCAGCGGGTCAGCGACAGCCCGGCCATTCAAATCTACGCGAGCGAACAGCGTATCCGTGAAGCGGAGATTCAGTTGGCGCGCAGCCAGTCCGAGAGCGATATCCGTTGGCAGGTGGGCGTCCGGCGTTTCGAGGAGACGGACGATACCGCCTTGACCGCTGGTTTCTCAGTACCGCTCTTTTCCGGACGGCGCAATCGCGGCGAGGTGCAGGCCGCCCTGGCGGCGCGGGATGAGGTCCGATTCCGCCGGGAGGATACCCTGCTGCGCCTCCATTCGCGCCTGTTCGACGCCTACCACTTGCGGCAACAGAGTATCGAGACTGTTGAGCAGATTCGCAGCCAAATGCTTCCCGACCTGACCGAGGCACTCACTCAGACCCGCGAGGCCTACGAAAACGGCCGCTACAGCTATGTGGAGTGGACCGCCGCACAGCGGGAGCTGCTCTCAGCACGGGAGGCACTAGTGGACGCCGCCACCACCGCCCTGCTCAACCAGGCGCTGATCGAACAACTCACGGCACAGCCACTCGCCACTGTCCCGGGTGCCCCGACGCGCTAACCCACAAATTCAGGATTCACACCATGCAACTGATACAACAATTCTGTCTGATTCTGGTGGCCACCTGCCTTGCCATCAGCCCCTTACAAGCTGCCGAGGAACAACACGACGAATCGCAGGCCGAGGCTAAAGGGCCTCACGGCGGCATACTGCTGCAACAGAACGACGCCACCATCGAACTGCAAATCTTTGAGCAGGGCGTTCCCCCGGAATACCGGGCCTGGGTCACCAAGGCTGGCCGCGCCGTTTCCGATGATATTGACCTCAATGTCCAGCTCACCCGCCTGGGCGGGCAAGTGGACACATTCGACTTCGCCTACCGGGGGGACTACTGGCTGGGGGATGGCGTGGTGGCCGAACCCCACTCCTTCGACGTAGAAGTGACCCTCGCCATGGACGGCAAGAACTACCGCTGGCGCTGGGAATCCCACGAAGGTCGCACCCGGATCGCCCCGGATATCGCAGATAAAGCGGGTATAACAACGGCCGCAGCCGGGCCGGGTGCCATCGAGCGCAGCCTCACCACCTACGGCAGCCTGACCACGGCACCGCAGCAGATTGCCCGGATCCGCGCCCGTTTCCCGGGCGTGGTCAGCCAGGTGAAGGTCAATCTGGGCGATCGGGTCGAACGTGGTGACGTACTCGCTCAAGTAGAATCCAACGAAAGTCTGCAGACCTACGCACTGCGCGCGCCCATCGACGGAATCGTCATTGAGCGTCGGATCAGCAACGGGGAAATGGCCGGGGAGCAACCCCTATTCGCCATTGCCGATTTGACCACTCTGTGGGCCGAACTCAAGGTCTTCCCCGGCCAACGGGCCGAGGTTGCCATTGGCCAGAAAGTCTGGCTGAAAGCTGACGGCATTGACCAGGAAGGCACCATCCGCCACCTGCTGCCGGCACCCGGCAACGCGCCCTACACCCTGGCCCGGGTTGAAGTTGACAATGCCGAGGGACTGCTGACCCCCGGTTTGCTGGTGGCCGGGGAGATCGTGGTGGAAACGTTGGAGGCCCCCTTGGTGGTTGACAACCGCGCCCTGCAATCTTTCCGGGACTGGACCGTGGTGTTTATTCAGGTGGAGGACACCTACGAAATTCGCCCGCTGGAACTGGGCCGCAGCGATGGCCACTTCACCGAGGTGCTGGCCGGCCTGCAGGCAGGCGACCGCTATGTAGTGGAAAACAGTTACCTGATCAAGGCCGATATCGAAAAATCCGGCGCATCCCACGACCACTAACCAGGAGGCTATGATGATCAATGCCATCTTACGTCTCTCGGTAGAGCGACGGTTTTTAATGTTATCCCTTATTCTGGTGCTGGTCGGCGTGGGCGTGTGGAGCTTTCAGCGCCTGCCCATCGACGCGGTGCCGGATATCACCAATGTCCAGGTACAGATCAATACAGAAGCACCAGGCTATTCGCCCCTGGAAGCGGAGCAGCGCATTACCTTTCCGGTGGAAACGGCCTTGTACGGCCTGCCCAACCTGTCCTATACCCGGTCCCTGTCCCGCTACGGCCTGTCCCAGGTCACGGTGGTGTTCGAGGAAGGCACGGACATCTATTTCGCCCGCAATCTGATCAATGAGCGATTGGGCGCCATCAAGAGCGCGCTGCCCCCCGGGCTGGAGCCGGAGATGGGTCCCATCGCCACCGGTCTTGGCGAGATCTTCATGTACACCGTAGAAGCCCTGCCCGGCGCCACTCAAGCGGATGGCAATTCGCTGGACGCCACGGCACTGCGGGAGATCCAGGACTGGATCATCAAACCCCAGCTGGCCCAGGTGCCCGGCGTAATCGAGGTCAACACCATTGGCGGCTACGACAAGCAGTACCACGTCACGCCGTCGCCCCAACGATTGCTGGAGTTCGGCATCACGGTGGATGAACTGGTCAGCGCCCTGCGGGCCAATAACACCAATCGCGGCGCCGGCTATATCGAACGCAACGGCCAACAGCTGCTGGTGCGCTCGCCCGGGCAGCTGACCACCATTGGTGATATTGAACAGGTGGTGATTGCCAACCGGGATGGTGTGCCAGTCCGGGTAGCCGATGTAGCTGAAGTGGCCATTGGCAAGGAGCTGCGCACCGGCGCCGCCACCCGCGACGGCAAGGAAACGGTGATGGGCACCGCCATGATGCTGGTGGGGGAAAATTCCCGGGCGGTGGCACAGGCGGTGGCCGAAAAGCTGGAGGCCATTCAGCCCTCCCTGCCCGACGGCGTCAAGGTGGAGGCGGTATACGACCGCACAGCCTTGGTGGACAAGGCGATTGCCACGGTGGAGAAGAACCTGCTCGAAGGGGCGCTGCTGGTGATCGTGGTGCTGTTTCTGTTGCTCGGCAATCTGCGTGCCGCTTTGATAACCGCAGCGGTGATCCCCTTGTCCATGCTTGCCACTATCACCGGCATGGTGCGGTCTGGCGTATCCGCCAATTTGATGAGCCTGGGGGCGCTGGACTTCGGCCTGATCGTCGACGGCGCGGTCATCATCGTCGAGAACTGTATCCGGCGCCTGTCCCAGGCCCAGCACCAGGGTCAGTTGGCTCTCAAGGAACGTCTGCAATTGGTGTTCGAGGCTACCAACGAAGTGATTCGTCCCAGCCTTTTTGGTGTCGCCATCATTACTGTGGTGTACCTGCCGATCTTTGCACTCACCGGGGTCGAGGGCAAGATGTTCCACCCCATGGCGGCCACTGTCGTAATGGCACTGCTAGCGGCCATGGTGCTGTCACTGACCGTGGTGCCCGCCGCTGTGGCGGTCTTTATGGGGGGCAAGATCAGCGAAAAGGAAAGCCCGGTAATCAGCGGCGCCAAATCGCTCTACAGGCCCGCGCTACGGGTGGCCATGAGGTTCCGCTGGCTGGTGTTGGGCGGCGCGACCGCGCTGGTAGCGGTCTGTCTCTGGCTGGCGACCACCCTGGGGTCGGAATTTATTCCACAACTGGATGAAGGGGATATTGCACTCCATGCCCTGCGCATCCCGGGCACCGGACTGGAGCAATCTATCGAGATGCAGTCGCAGCTGGAAGAACGGCTGAAGGCGTTTCCGGAGGTAGACAAGGTCTTCGCCAAGATCGGCACGCCGGAAGTGGCCACCGACCCCATGCCTCCCAGCGTGGCGGACAACTTTGTCATCTTAAAGCCCCGCGACCAATGGCCGGATCCCGACAAAACCAAGGATGAACTGGTGGCGGAAATGGCAGAAGCGGTGGAAATGCTTCCCGGCAACAAGTATGAGTTCACCCAGCCCATCGAGATGCGTTTCAACGAACTGATCTCCGGCGTGCGTGCCGACCTCGGCATCAAGGTGTTCGGCGATGACCTGGATCAGTTGCTGGCATCGGCTAACGACGTCCTTGAGGTTGTGGAATCCATGGAGGGCGCCGCCGATGCCCGGGTCGAACAGGTGACCGGCCTGCCCATGCTGTCGGTACACCCCAAGCGCATGGCGCTATCCCGCTACGGGCTGACCGTGGATGATCTCCAGGGTCTGGTGGCGGCCGGTGTCGGGGGCGAAAACGCCGGCCTGATTTACGAAGGCGACCGCCGCTTCCAGTTGGTGGTGCGTCTTCCCGAAGACATCCGCCGGGATGTGGACAGCCTCGCGGACCTGCCAGTCCCCCTGCCGGACGGCGGCTATGTGCCCCTGTCGGAAGTGGCCGAGCTGGAGCTGGCTCCGGCGCCCAACCAGATCAGCCGGGAAAACGGCAAGCGTCGGGTGGTGGTCACCGCCAACGTGCGGGACCGCGACCTGGGCGGATTTGTCGAGGAAGCACAGGCGCGCATTGCGGACGACGTGGACCTACCTCCCGGATACTGGCTGGATTACGGCGGGACCTTCGAGCAACTGCAGTCCGCCAGTCAGCGGCTTGCCATCGTGGTGCCCGTGACCCTCGCCATCATCCTCGCACTCTTGGTGATGGCCTTCGGCTCCCTCAAGGATGCCCTGATCATCTTCACCGGCGTGCCACTGGCCCTCACCGGCGGGGTTCTGTCCCTGTGGCTGCGAGACATGCCCCTGTCGATCTCGGCGAGTGTTGGCTTTATCGCCCTCTCCGGGGTGGCGGTGTTAAACGGCCTGGTGATGATCGCCTTTATCCGCGATCTGTGGCACGAGCAGGGTGACCTGATGAAGGCCATTGTCGAAGGCGCCCTGATCCGCTTACGGCCGGTATTGATGACCGCCCTGGTAGCAAGCCTCGGCTTTGTACCCATGGCACTCAATACCGGCACCGGCGCCGAAGTACAGCGTCCTCTGGCGACCGTGGTGATCGGCGGGATTATCTCGTCCACCCTGTTGACGTTGTTTGTACTCCCTGTGCTCTATGCGTTGTTGCATGGCAGAAGTGCCAGTAACTCCACTCCCACAGGCGACATTAAGCACGACACTGATAGTTAACCAAAGCCCTACCATGGGGAGGAATCTCCCCATGATTTTTTCAACGTTCTTTTATTGCGGTTTACACCCTGGTAAGACTATGAACGATCCACCCAAGCAACGAAAAGATGACCCGAAGGAAGCTCCACACTTTCGAACACATCGCATCCACGCCATTAACAGTGACTGGTATTTTTTAACCCGTGAAGGTCAAAATATCGGGCCATTCCCGAACAAAAAAGCGGCCGAAGATAGCCTTGCGGAATTCCTGAAAGCTGTCAAAAAGGATGAGTAGCCAATGGCCCAACAACACAGCATTCAATGTGCCGCCCCCATAGATGCGTTGGTATAACTCTTCGCTTCCGAACTGGTACAGCCTCTGAGCATCATGGCCGGCGGGGTAGATGTTGACGGTTTGTGCTGATATGCGAAATGCCTCGTCATGATTGTTGTTGCCTACGCTACGCATTGCGCCCCATCGACCTGATCCCAGACTTCATCACCGTTCTGGGCTATGTGGATGACCTCATACTCTTGCCCTTTGGAATCTATCTGGCGGCAAAGTTAATCCCTGAACCTTTATGGCATAAGTTCCAAACGCAGGTCGAAAAAAGCAGCATTAATTTACCTAAAAGCTGGCCCGCCGTTTTGGCCATTGGCTTGTTCTGGTGTGTGAACTTGGCTGCCATTGTTATGCACTATGGCGCACTTTTAAGGGTTGGTCTGTCATGGTGAATTGCAGCACCCTTTTGAATTCGGGTTGAGCTGTACCGGAGGACATGGCACCGATCCATAGGAACAGTACACACAGCAATTACCGACCTTCGGCTTCAATAATGTATGACAACCTTCGCATTCATAAAACCATTGGCAAGTATCTGTCGGCATGGTTTCGATCTTTCTATGGCCGCATTCGGGGCAAGTCAGTTCCGATTGTAGAATGACTTCTGTCATGGTTTTTTTTCGCTAACGATCGTTGAGGTATAACCGGCATTGGTGGTCGCTTCGATCAGTTTTTCAGCGCTGGTCTTGGTATCTTCGAAGGTCACCACCGCTTGCTTTTTTTCATAGTTGACTTCAGCTTTGGTTACTCCTTCAACCTTGGTCAGCGCTTTTTTGACGGTGATTGGGCACATGGCACAGTTCATGGTTGGCAGATCCAGCTCGATGGTTTGTGGCTTGGCCCAGGCCGAGAAGCTGGCGAGGGTGAATACGATACTGAGAATGATTTTCTGCATGGTTGGCTCCAGAGTCTTTAACGGTTGAGCGCCATTTTTTAGGCAATCAGGGGAATCCAGTAGCTACTGCTGACGAGGATCAGCGCGATGATTGCCGTGGTCCAGACAATAATCTGCCGCCGTTTCCGTGTTTGCGGTACGGCGCAGGCGGTGCCCGACGCACAGGCCTCGATTGGTCGATGAACCTGCCAGCCAGACCAACCGAACAGCAACAACACGATGACAATAAAGAAAGGACGATAAGGCTCCAGCAGTGTCAGGTTGCCGATCCAGGCGCCGCTGATGCCCAGCGTCAGCAACACAAAAGGTCCGACACAGCACAGACTCGCACCGATAGCGGCAATCACGCCACCTATAACGGGTACGTTGCTTTCAGCGAGTTTATGTTTTGGGGTCATGGCTGAATCCACCCAATAATTGTGATGAAGCCAGTGTAACCACCGTACTCAGGTACGGAGTCAAGTTCAAATTTATGATTGATCGCCCATTTGTGATTGCTCGAAAGGGGGTTGCAAGGATTCCACAATGGGGCAAACCGCATTATCGGGATTGGTGCGGCACTGAATCAATAAATGCTCCAGGACTTGCTCCAATCGGTGCAGGTCGTTAATTTTCGCCCGCACCTCGGCCAGCTTACCTTCAGCCAGGCCTTGTACCTCTTCGCAATGCGATTCTCCAAGCGCCAACAGATTATCGATTTCTTCCAAAGTGAATCCCAGTTCCTGGGCGCGTTTGATGAACAAGACCCGCGCCAGGGTAGTTTTTGGGTAACGTCGGTATCCCTGTGCTGGTTTTGGCGGTTGCTCGATAAGCTGGCGACGTTCGTAATAACGGATGGTTTCGACACTGACCTGTGCTGCTTGCGCCAGTTTACCGATGGTCAGTTGACTCATCACTTTCTCCCATAACAGTTACCTCTGCATCGGCTGCTCTGGGTAAGTTGATCGTGAAGCGCGTGACGCCGCGTTCGGAGATCACCTCGATGTTTCCCTCATGAGCTTCGACTATGGACTTGACGATAGCCAGTCCCAAACCAGCGCCTTCGCTTTGCCGTTGTCGGGAGGGATCGATCCGGTAAAACCGGTCGAAAATTCTGGGCAAATGCTCGGCTGGAATTTCCGGCCCCGGATTTTGTACGCTTAGTAACGCCCTACCCTCACCCGATGAATCCAGCCGGATCAGCACACTTGCCCCCGCGGGCGCATGACGTAGGGCATTGGACAGCAGATTAGATAACGCGCGCCTCAGCATGGCGCGGTCACCCTGTATGATCGGCGCCTTTCCCTCCAATACCAATTCGATGTGTTTTTCCTCCGCCAGCGCCTCGAAAAAATCGAACAGCTCGCGCACTTCACAAGCCAGATCCAGCGGGTCCCAGACGGGCTTGAGCAGACCGTGTTCGCTTTGGGCCAGCCAGAGCATGTTATTGACCATCTTGGTCAGGCGCTCCTGTTCTTCCAGGTTTGAATATAGCAGTTCGCGATATTCTTCCAGGCTTCTGGACTTACCCAAACCCACCTGGGTCTGGGTAATCAGGTTGGTTAGCGGTGTGCGCAATTCATGGGCGATATCAGCAGAGAAATGAGAAAGTCGAACAAAACTGTCCTCCAATCGCCCAATCATATGGTTGAACGAATCAACCAGCGTTTTCAGCTCCCCCGGCACGGTATCGGGATCGAGACGCACATGCAGCCGATCCGCCTGGACATTACCCATAGACTCACTGAGAGTACGTATTGGGGCATGCCCCTGATGCACGCCATACCAAGCCGCCAGGAGAGTGATGGCCCCTGCCGCCACCATGATCATCCACAAACTGCGACGAAAATTTTCCAGAAAGTGGATGTGGAAATCCATATCGATGGCCGCAACGATGCGATAATCCTGGCCCGCGATGCGGGTATGGGTGGCAGTGCCACGGTAGGTTTTGCCATCAGATTGCCACGTGTACAGATTGTCTACCTGGATGCGGGCCACAGGGGCATAGGTGTTCGCCTGTGGCAAAGATCCGGTGTCCACGGAACTATAGACCAAACGTCCAGCATCATCCCAAACTTGAAAATAGACGCCGTGATGGCCAGACACAGCTCGCGCAAGGGCGTCCTCCGGAGCCAGACCCTGATCCTTCGCCGTTTGCAGGGCCTTCTCAACTGCACGGGTAATCACCACCAATTCGTCGGCATCCTGTTCAGCAAAATGGCGCTCCACCTCCTTTTGCACCAGATGGCCGATCATCAGCAGACTCAGGCTGATGGCGATCGCGACAAACAACATCACCCGGCTGTTGAGTGACAGCGGTCGTCTCCGGGCGAGGCTAACTTTCGTCATGGTCGTCTTCAACCTCCAGCTTGTAACCCATGCCACGCACGGTGTGAATCAGCTTGGGCTCATAATCGTCATCAATTTTTGCCCTTAGGCGACGTATGGCCACATCAATGACATTGGTGTCGGAATCAAAGTTCATGTCCCACACCTGGGAGGCGATCAAGGAGCGCGGCAGTACTTCACCCTGCCGCCGGACCAACAGCTCCAGCAGGCAAAATTCCTTATGGCTGAGATTGATCTTGCGGCCGGCGCGCGTGGCCCGGTGACGCGGCAAATCCAGGGTGAGGTCGGCGACTCTGATCTGGTCGGTCATCACCGGCACCGTACTGCGGCGCAACAGGGTGCGCACCCGAGCCAGCAGCTCGGCAAAGGCGAAGGGCTTGACCAGGTAATCGTCGGCCCCCAATTCAAGGCCCTTAACACGGTCATCCACACTGTCGCGGGCGGTCAGGAACAGCACCGGTGTCTGGCGGCCAGCCTCGCGCAATGACTGCACGATCCGCCAGCCGTCGACGTCCGGCAACATGACATCCAGCACCAGCAAATCAAAGATCTCTGTCATCGCCAAATGATGGCCGTCGAGGCCATTGCGCACTAACGTGACCAGAAAGCCCGACTCGGTCAGTCCCTGCTGTAAATAATCGCCGGTCTTGATTTCGTCTTCGACCACCAATAGCCGCATCGTTGCCTTGCTCCGTATGTTCAGAATGGGTTTGGAAACAGCCTAAACCTGGCTAACCCACAAGAAGATGACGACCAGATTACAACTTTGTCATTTTGAAGTCATGCGGGTGACAGGCTCGGCTCGCTAGTATGCGGACAACCATCGTTTATTCGAAAAGAGATTGACTCATGACCCCATGGTTTCCCCGACCCAAACAGCCCTGGCAACTTAGTCGCCGCCGCTTCGTGCAGGGCCTGGCAGCCGGTGGCGTGCTGGCCGCCACACCGTCCTGGTTGCAGGCGGCCGTAAAAGGCGCGACCGCGCTGGGCTCGGCACCGGTACTCAGCGGCCGAGAAATCGATTTGGTGATCGCCGAAACACCCGTCAATTTCACTGGCGTCACTCGTATGGCCACCACTATTAACGGTTCCATCCCGGCACCGACGTTACGGCTGCGTGAGGGCGATGACGTCACCATCCGCGTCACCAACCGCCTGCCGGTCGCCACCTCTATTCACTGGCACGGTATTCTGCTGCCCTATCAAATGGATGGTGTGCCGGGGATCAGCTACCCAGGCATCGCACCGGGAGAAACCTTTGTTTACCGCTTTACCCTCCGCCAGAGCGGCACCTATTGGTACCACAGTCACTCCGGCTTTCAGGAGATGACCGGGATGTACGGCGCCCTGATCATTGAGCCGCGGGCAGGCGAAAGACACCGTGCCGACCAGGATTATGTGGTGCAGCTGTCCGACTGGACCGACGAAGATCCAATGCATACCTTCAGCAAGCTGAAAGTACAAAGCGATGTCTACAACTTCAATCAGCCCACCTTTTTCGATTTCACAGCCGATGTTTCAAAGATGGGCTTACAGGCAGCCCTGGAAAAGCGCCAGATGTGGAACCAGATGCGGATGAACCCGACCGATCTGGCGGACCTGTCGGCGGCCACCCTCACCTTCCTAATGAATGGCACCACCCCGGCGGGCAATTGGAGCGGGTTGTTCCAGCGCGGTGATCGCGTACGGCTGCGGTTTATCAATGCCGCCAGCAATAGCTTTTATGATGTTCGCATTCCCGGTTTGAAGTTAACGGTGATCCAGGCAGATGGCCAGGATGTCGAGCCGGTCACTGTGGATGAATTCCGCTTTGGCCCCGGCGAAACCTACGATGTCATGGTCGAGCCACAGGACGACGCTTATACGATCTTCGCCCAGAGCATGGAACGCAGCGGTTACGCCCGCGGCACCCTGAGTGTGCGGCAAGGTTTAACAGCGCCTGTGCCAGAACCCGATTCGCCCGAGTGGTTAACCATGAAGGATATGATGGGAGCAATGGGTGGTGGCGCCATGGGCCACGACATGATGAAAATGGACTCCATGGGCCAAACCAAGATGGATCATTCCCAAATGTCCGGCGGTATGGCCATGGACCACAGTATGCACGGCATGCAGCAGGGTTCTGAGAACCCGCTTGGCAAACCTTCATCTACCATACACCACGCCCGAACCGAATACGGGGCTTCGGTTGACCAACGGGTGGATACGCCAAGTACCAATCTCGACGACCCCGGTATTGGCCTGCGCAACTTAAGCCAGCGTGGGCTGCGCCCACAGGGACACCGCGTGCTGACGCTGGCCGACCTGAAATCCATCGACGGTGTACTGGATGACCGCCGCCCGCCAGCGAGGGAGCTGGAACTACACCTCACCGGCAATATGGAACGCTATAGCTGGTCCTTTGACGGACTGGAGTTCGGCAAAAGCACACCGGTCTCCCTGCGCCACAATGAGCGCGTTAGAATCATTCTACAAAACGACACCATGATGACCCACCCCATGCACTTACACGGTATGTGGAGCGAACTAGAAACTGCCCAGGGCGAATTGCGGGTTCGCCGCCATACCATTCCAGTGCAACCGGCTCAACGCATCAGCTACCTGACTACACCTCACGATTTGGGTCGTTGGGCCTGGCATTGCCATTTGCTGTTTCATATGGATGCGGGCATGTTCCGCGAGGTGGTGGTGTCATGAGGCTGATTGCGATAAAACCCCTGACTATTCTGGCTTTTACTGTCGGTGCTTTTCCGGTGAATACCGTACTGGCGCAAATGGATCACAGCGAAATGCAAATGCAGGGCGGCAGCGCTCCTGCCGATGCCCGCGATCCCCATGCTTATTCCGACGGTTACACCTTGACCGAAGGGCCCTATGCACAGCCGGGGTCACGGCAACTGAAACTGGCGGACGAACACGCTTTCTGGTCCATTCTGGGTGATCGCCTGGAGTATCAGGAAGATAGCGATAGCACGGTTTACGATGTCCAGGCCTGGTATGGCACCACCTACGACCGCTTTGTCATCAAAGCGGAGGGTGATATCGCAGACGGCACGCTGGAAGAGAGCTCAACCGACCTGTTGTGGGGACATGCATTTAACGCCTTTTTCGACACCCAGCTCGGTGTTCGACTCGACCAGTTTAACGAAGGCAAGGACCGTCAGTGGTTGGCATTCGGTGTACAAGGCCTGGCGCCCTACTGGTTCGAGGTGGATGTGACTGCCTATGTGGGCGACGACGGTCGAACCGCGCTCTCCGCCGAATCCGAGTACGAGTTGCTGCTGACACAGCGACTCATCTTGCAGCCCCGTGCGGAACTGAATCTATATGGTAAGGATGATGCTGATAATGGTTTGGGGTCAGGCCTCTCATATCTCGCGGTCGGCTTGCGCCTGCGCTACGAATTCAGCCGCCAATTTGCGCCCTACATCGGTGTGGAATGGACAGACACCTATGGCGACACAGCCGATTACCGCCGCGCGGCAGGCCAAGATACGTCAGGCACCCAATTCGTCGCGGGACTGCGATTCTGGTTTTAACAATCACCAAGTTGATATAGAAACTTTTTAAACACCTATGAGGAACACCTTTATGAATATGAAAACACTAGCCACTGTCATCGTGTTCTCCACACTGGGCATCGCTTTATCTGCACAGGCCCATGATCCTAAAGAGCATATGAAAGACGCTGAAAAGCCGGATTGTGCAGCCATGAAAAATATGGATCACAGCAAGATGGATATGAATGATCCTGTGATGCAAGCCATGATGAAACAATGCATGAATGACACGCATAATAACGACTCTGAAAAGGATCAAGCGCAGGCTGATCATCAGGACAACGAAAAAAGCTCAGGCGAGCAACATTCAGAACACCAACACTGATCAACCCAAGGAGTTTTCATGTCGGCGCTCACCACCTTTATCAAGAGTCTGGTCATTACCGCTGTCTTCGCGCTGGTGGGTGGTGGGCTGTTTCTCTATTCAGGTCTCTACCCCATGGGAGCCGATGTACCACACAATCGGCTGACCTACTGGCTGCTGGAAACCTTGCGTGAACGTTCAGTTGCACGTGCTGCCAGTGACATTAAGGTTCCTGGCGACCTAAACGCACCGGAGCGGTTACTGGCGGGTGGCGCCGACTACAATGATATGTGTGCGGGGTGCCATTTGAAGCCGGGCAAAACCGAAAGTGATTTCACCCTGGGACTGTATCCCGCTCCCCCTAATCTAACTCTAGCCGGCGATGAACATGGGCACGAACATACCGGCGACACCGAAAATGACGACGAGGCCATTAAGCGACAATTCTGGATTATTAAACACGGCATCAAGGCTTCGGGCATGCCCGCCTGGGGACCGGGGCATGACGATGAACGTATCTGGAACATGGTGGCGTTCCTGAAGCGATTGCCGGAATTGTCTCCCGACCAATACCAGATACTCACCGCGCGCGGGCAAGACTCGGAGGGACACGGTCACTGACGCAGTATCTCAGGGCTTCCTGCGCTGAGATCACCCCGCAACCATCAAACAGTACGAGGAGAGACATTTGCACACGTTGAAAATCGCGTTAAAACCCATAATGGCAGGCCTAGTCTTACTGCCTGTAATCGCCACCGCCCACTCGTCACACAACCCGGTGGACGACATCGCCAAATACGATCAAACCGTCATCAAACGGCAGGTCGAATTTAAACAATCTCAGCAGACTGAAGAAAAAATACAGAATTTGCAAGATCAGATCAGCGCTCTCGAAAGCAAAATGCTCACCCTGAGAAACTTGATGGCCAGCGACTACCCTCATATCAAGGAAAAGATGAGCAAATACAAATTCGACTATATGGAAAGCGTTGACGACACCTTGGTACAGCTCAAAAAAGTGCTAACGCAAACTGATACCTTGCTCAATCAGTGAAACATCGCGCTTCTTGAGTAACTACAGCGCCAATAAGGGAGTCAGGAGTTATCGCTAACAAATCGAACCGTCTTTTTTCACCTGTTGCCCTCGGCGCCATTCTAACCATGGCGTTATGGGCTATTTGCTACCCACTCATCACTCTCAGCCTGCCCTATGCGCCAATTATGCTAACCGCATTTATCAGAGCAGCGATGGCAGGCTGTACTTTGATTCTTATCGCTGTTCTTTTGGGTCGACCTGCTCCCAAAGGCATTAAAGAGTACGGTTACATCCTGGCTATTGGTATCACAGCGACCAGTATTGGCTTCTGGGGCATGTTCTACGCGGGCAGTTTAATTACACCTGGCCTGGCAACCGTGCTCACCAATACGCAACCACTGATTGCCGGTATTCTTGGCTGGCACCTTTTAAACGAGCGCATCGGAAAACAGGCATTACTGGGCACACTACTCGGATTTGCCGGCATCGTGGTCATCAGCGCGGAAAGCCTGCTGGCAAAGGAGAGCCAACCATTAAGCGGTGTTGTTTTTGTTGTCATAGCGGCTACAGGGATAGCAAGCAGCAATATCCTGTTGAAGAAAGCAGCCAACAGCATCGATATTCTTTTCGCCATGGGTTTCCAATTACTACTGGGATCAATACCCTTGGGCTTGTTGATGTTGCTTCAAGCCCCCTTGCCATCCCTGAATTTGAACTGGGAGTACACCTGGATATTACTCACACTGGCAATACCCGGTACGGCACTACCGTTTATTGTGTGGTTTTGGCTAATGGACAAGGCACCGCTTTACAAACTCAATGTCTATAGTTTTTTAACACCCGTGTTTGGATTGTATTTCGGCTACGCCTATTTTTCTGAAACGCTATCGCCGGTTCAGTGGCTGGGCATACTTCTGATTATAGGAGCAATTCCCATGGTGACCTCGTTGTCCAGAAAGCCGGAAGCATGAGTGAAATTAAGAACAGTTGATTCCTAAGGTAAAACCATGACTAAATCAGCGAAGACAAAACAGCCCTATAAAACACAGCTTAAAAATCTGCAAATTCAGCTCGTCAGGTTGCAGCGCCACATTATCAAGAACGATCTGCAGCTACTGGTCATTTTCGAGGGAAGGGATGCAGCTGGTAAAGACGGCGTGATAAAGCGGATCACCGAACATTTAAGTCCGCGAGAGACGCGAGTGGTCGCGTTGGGTAAACCCTCAGAGAAAGATATCAACAGCTGGTACTTCCAACGCTATGCAGCCTTTTTGCCGAGCCGCCAGGAAATGGTACTCATGAATCGCAGCTGGTATAACCGTGCAGGCGTCGAAAAAGTTATGCAGTTTTGTACAGAAGCGGAATACGATCAGTTTCAAAAAACAGTCGTCCCTTTCGAAAAAATGCTCTGTGATTCCGGCATACAAATCATTAAATACTATCTCGACATATCGAAAGAGGAACAGAAACGGAGACTGGAGGATCGAAGAGTAAACCCCCTGAAACAATGGAAAATCAGCCCTATCGACGATACCGCTATCAAACATTGGGATGATTACTCGGCCGCCCGCGACGACATGTTACAACACAGCCATAGCGAGCATGCCCCCTGGTATATTGTCAAAGCCGATAACAAAAGGCGCGCCCGCTTGAATGTCATACGGCATTTATTGTCTATTGTTGATTGCCCTGACAAAGATCAACATTTGACGAAAGCAGATGCTAAAGTCGTATTCCAATTTAGCAGGTAATTTATCGAGAATGAAACAGAAGATCTCAAGCCTAAAGCTTAACTTGTAGTGGTCAGTTACTGCCGCCACTACCGAGCCATAACCAGCATCATAGAAGTCAAAAATAGTTGGTATCGGAAAAATACATCACCAATTGGCCACACATGAGGATTTCATTACTCGCTAGAATATTAAAGGAGCTTCGGGAATTGTTACTGCAACCGACGTCGAAATATACCCAATGACAAAATCAACATTGGAATTGCGATGGCGATCAGGCATAAGCTTTCATCCCACAGATCCCTCCAGCCGACACCTTTTAAAAACACACCGATAATAATATCCATGTAATAGCGCAACGGACTCAGGCGGGATAACGCCTGGAGAACGTCTGGCATCGCCTCCACGGGCGTCAGGGTACCCGATAGGAACATCACCGGAAACAACCCAAAAAAAGACAATAACAGGGCTTGTTGCAGGGTTCGGCTATAGGCGGCGATCAGCACCCCAAGAGCAACGGCACTGAGCAGGAAGAATCCCGTAAGGATCAGAAACAACGCGAGGCTGCCACGCATTGGCACGTCAAAGGCACGCACAATCAACAGGCTGGGAAACACGGCCAATAGGCCTATGATCATGGTCGGGGCAATTTTGGCGAGGAACAGCTGGAACGTGGAAATCGGCGCAACTAACAGTTGCTCTAGGGTACCACGTTCCTTCTCACGCACAATCGAGGCGGCGGGATGAATGACGCCCACCATCATACCGGCCAGGGCAATCATCGACAGTACCATGAAGCTCGATGTGGTCAGTTGCGGATTGTACCAGACGCGTGTCACCGCGATTGCACCGGTGTTCGCTGCAAACGGCAGTTGTTCGCGGACCAGCCTGGCAAGAACACCTCTCGCGTTATACAGCGAGTTAGCGGCAATATTGGAATCGGTGCCGTCCAATAACAATTGTAGTGTCGTCTGCTCACTGGAACGAATCGACCGCTCAAATCCCGGCGGTATCACGAGGATGGCAGTCACCTTGCCGTGCGCTAAGTGCGTTTCCGCAACCGATACCGCGCTTTCCTGATACTGAAGGTCAAAGGATTCACTCAGGGCAAATTTTTGCACCAACTCGCGACTGATAGTACTGCGGTCCTGGTCAACAATGGCCAGCGGCACATCTTCCACGTCAAAGCTAAGCGCGAGGGTGCAAAACACCGCTTCGACGGTGTATAACCACAAAATCAACACCAGGATCACTCGATCGCGAAAAAACTGGATAACTTCCTTGCGCAGCAGGCCAATCATCGCTATGGACATATCAGGCCACCTTCTGCTTCATACGCCAGACAGCAAACACGAATACCACCAGGGTGTACCCTATCAACAGCAGCAGATTGGGCAACACTGCCTCAACACCCAGCCCTTTTAATAAAATCCCTCGCGACACCTCCATAAAATAACCGGCGGGGAATAACCGACTGTAGAGCTGCAGGCTGTAAGGCATTGTAAAAATGGGGAACAAAAATCCGGAAAACAGGAAAGACGGCATCAGGGTGACGATCAGGGTAATCAGCATGGCGGCAAGCTGCGTTCGCGCCAGGGACGAAACCAGCAACCCGATGCCCACCGTGGTAAACACATAAACCAGTGAGGCGACAAACAACAACGGCAGGCTACCGGCGATAGGAATCTCGAACCAGACAAAGCCGACCAGGATGACCATCAGGATTTCGAGAAAAGCCACCAGGGCATAGGGCAGCAGCTTTCCCAACACATACTCAGCGGAGCGCAATGGCGAGGCATAAATCTGTTCCACGGTGCCTGTTTCTTTTTCCCTGACGATGGCCAAGGTGGTCAGCAACGGCGGAAAAGCCATCAAAATCACCGCAAACAACCCGGGAATGACAAAGTTGATACTGTTCAGGGACGGGTTGTACCAAACGCGGGTCTGCATCTCAACGGGCTCGGGCCGCGGCGCGGGAAAATAAGCGATGACGGCGTCGATATACGCCATCCCCAACCCGGCAACCATTGGATAGCCGCCATCGACGATCACCTGCACCGGCGCCGGCTGATCCCTTAGCAGCGCCCGGCCAAAACCGGGAGGAATCACAATGCCTGCGCGGATACGGGATTGCTGCAGGCTGCGGTCAAGGTCGCGAGTATTGTGACGGTATTCGATGATGTCGAAATAGGGAGAACCAGCAAAGCGCGCCACCAGCGCACGACTGGCAGGCGTATTGTCCTGATCGTAAAGACCCAACGCCAGCTCATCAACATCCATATTGATGGCATAGCCAAACAAAAAAAGCATGACCAGCGGCATCACCACGGCCAGCGCCAGCGTCACTGGGTCCCGCACCAGTTCCCGAGTTTCCTTGAGCAGCAAGGCAACAATGCGACGCGCGTTCATCCCTCACCTTCGCTCAATGATGCGCTATCGGCCCGTGCAACTGCGGTGAGAAAAAGCGTTTCCATATCGGTATCGGGCGACAAGGCGAGAGATTCAATGAGTGCATCGCGGCTACCATGTGCGATCAGGCGACCGTTCATCATCAGCGCCAATCGATCGCAGTAAGCGGCTTCGTCAAGATAATGGGTGGTCACGGCCACGGTCATGCCTTGTGACGCCAATACCCGGATGACCTCCCAAAAGCGGTAGCGCGAGGCGGGGTCAATACCGGATGTCGGTTCATCGAGAAACAGTACTGCCGGCCGATGCAGAATACTGCCAGCGAGCGCCAGCCGCTGTCGGATGGCGCCGGACAAATCCCCGACCATGGTCCGAAGAGGCACCGTCAACCCTGTTACTGCACTGGCCCATGCCACGGCGGCACGCGCGGTATTGCCCGACAATCCGTAGAGGTTGGCAAAAAACGCCAGATTCTCCCCCGCCGTCATATCCAGATAGAGCGAAAATTTTTGCGACATATAGCCGATTTGCCGTCGCAGATTGCGATTTTTCAAACTCACTGCTTCGCCACCGACAACCGCCCCGCCCTCGGCAATTGCCGTCAGACCACAGATGGCCCGGATCAACGTGGTTTTGCCCGCGCCGTTGGGTCCCAACAGCGCCAGCAACTCCCCTCTCTCAATCGTCAGATTAATGCGATCGACGGCGGTGAATTCGCCAAAACGGATACTGAGGTTTTGCGTTTGCACGCCGTTGCGATCTTTATCCGCATCAAGTTTGGCTGCTTCTACAGGGAATCTACTGGCCTGTTCACCATTCCCCATAGCAGGTGGTTCAACACAGTCCATTTCAACCTCCGTACGGCTATCCAGCACGAACAGATCTTCAAGCTGTGGTTCAGCTGGCGTAACCACGGTATTGGCTGGCAGCTCGCGCATGGCTAGTTGTTTGAAATCGTCGGCATCAGTGACGCAGCGCAGACGATCCGGCAGCCGCTGTATGGCGCGCATCCCTTGCAGTCGACGCAGCTTTACCGAGACATCGTCAAGCGGCTCGGGCGATGTCGAAAATGTTACACTGAACACCCGCCCCCTGAGCTGTTCCAGCAGTGCCCCGGGTGTCCCATCCGCCAGCACTTGACCTTCCCGCAACAGAACCACACGGTCGCAGCGCATGGCCTCATCCATATAGGAAGTCGCAATAACGCTGGTGACTTGCCGCTGCTGAAAACGATCCAGCATTTCCCATAACTGGCGACGCGACAGTGGATCGACGCCCAGACCCGGCTCGTCCAGAATGAGCAGTTCAGGCTCATGAATCAGGTTGGTACAAAGGGAGAGCTTTTTGCGCATGCCACCGGAAAGCTTGCCCGCCGGCCGCTGCGTAAAGGTCGTGAGGCCGGCCATCTGTAGCAAGCTGTTGCGTCGCGCAAGGTATTGATCTTGAGGTACGTCGCGGATGCGAGCGGAAAACGCGAGGTTTTCATCCACGCTCAAGCGATCATAGAGGGTAAAGCCCTGCGACATATAGCCGATGCGAGCGGCAATGATTTTGGACTCGCGGCGTGTATCAAGGCCAAACACCCGACAGTCACCGCTGCTGGGGTCGAGGATGCCCGCCAGCATTTGCAACAGCGTGGTTTTCCCGGCACCGTCTGCGCCGACGACACCGACACGCTCTCCCCGTCGCACGGCAAAGCTGATATCACCCACTGCAACCGTCTCCCCGAACCGCCGCGAAAGTTGTTCAGTCTGTAAGATAAGTGCCTGGGGCTGTTCAACAATGGCGTCAGGCATGTTGTATCAACTTGCCGGAACCGGTAGCGAAGCCGGCCATTGTTGGGTGGCGTCCCAGCGAATCCAGGCATCGGCCGGCATCCCCGGTTTCAACAGGCCATCAGGATTGTCCAGTGCCAGGGTAACCCCGTAAACCATGCGCTGGCGCTCATCCGGCATATGTACATCCCGCGGGGTGAATTGAGCAAAATCATCAATACGGCTGACATTGGCGACAAACTCTCGATCGACACCATCGACGCGAATACGCGCCTCATCACCCAGGTGCAGGCGGTTCAGGTGGTTGGCGGAGACATAGACTTTCAACTCCAGACGGTTGAGATCGACAATCAACGCCAGCGGCTGGCCGGCGGCGACCACCTCGCCGGTCTCCACTGCACGAATCAACACCGTGCCCGACAAGGGGGCTGCCACCTCCAGTTTGTTGCGTTGGGATTCGGCCAACGCCAACGTAGCACCAGCGGCTTCCATCTGTGCGTTGAGCGCGTCGCGCTGCTTCTGCAACGCCTGCAAGCGCCCCATTGCTTCTTTAACAGCATTTTCTGCCGTATCGACATCCTGCTGCGTACCCAGTTTCTTTGTCTGCAGGGCGCGTACACGTTCCAATTGGCGCTTTGCAGTCGCGGCGTGGTGGCGCCAGGTATCACGTTCACTGTCAATTACGGCGATGTTCTCCTTAAGTGACTCAAGTTCGCCCTGGGCACCACGGATCTGTTCGTCGGCATCCACCGGATCGATCTCGACAAGTACGTCACCCGTAGAGACCGCTTCGCCTTCCAACAGGCGATGTCGCAGCACCCGGCCACCGCGTTCAGCGGCAAGCTTTACATCACGCCCCTCGATATACCCGTTACCATAAACGAAGCCCTCGGGTAGCGGTTTACCCTGGGTGAGCCAAAAGAGCCCGTAAGAAACAACGGCAACCAGGACTATCACCGCTAACGACCAGATCCAGGATGGATTTTTCATCTTTTTTCCTTGGTTCGCACATCAACTCAGTCGAGCAATAGCCCTCGTATCAGGGCGCCATAGACCACCATGCTAATTCTCACTCTATGGAATCGCTCTCTGAACAGGGCTGACAAAATTTCATCCGGTTCATCGCCAGCAACGAAAAAGAGGCCGACCAGGTGATCAGCACCAGTCCGTTAATGGCCTCCAGCCCATAGAGAATTTTAAACCATCCCGAGGCCGACAAATCGCCGGCACCCAGCGAGCTGTAGGCAACAAATGAAAAATACAGGGTATTGATCCAGTCTTCGAAGCTGGAGCCCGGCAGTTCGCCAAACCCCGGAATAAGATGCGCAAAATAATAAACAAAGGCATAAACCACTACTTCGACGACATGGGCAACAAACAATCCGCAAATGATGGCAATCAATTTAATCGACTGCGCCCATCCGGTATCCAATATAGCCATCAACCGCGTCAAAAACCCATAATGCACCGTCACGGTTAATACCAGTAGAAAAGGAAATAAAATTATCAGAACCATCACATTACCTTATCGAAAATAACCAGGGTTAGGATGTTTTTACACGCAACCAGTGTCGGTGTTCATAAAACGCGCTCCACATTGCGCCAAGGGAAAAGGCAAATAACAACTCCTCTACCGGAATCCCGGCAACCTGTATACCGCTGATATTGGCATGATTCCAATACAGCGCCACAAAACCCGGATGTGAGGCCGCCATGGCGCTAAAAAACAGAAAATACAATCCCGTAAACATCAGGGCACCTTTTATTGCCTGCGATAACAAATCCGGCCGGCAAACTATCGTTGTCATTGCACCTCCCAGCAAACTCAACGAGGCGGTATAGATGGCATTCCATGTGGTAAGTCCCTCAAGCCCGAGAAACAGCCACACCGGCGAGCTGAGCAAGAATTTATGGTAGCGATGACGCCTGCTGGATTTCTCGCAATCAGCCAGCGGCTTGAGCACGTATTTATCCGACACCCCAAAGAGACTACTTGCCAAACCACCCACCGCGAAGGAAAAAATCAGGCTTTCGATATCGAAGCCAGTGGCTTCGCCCAAACGAAACAAGGTCGGTGGAAACCAATAGTCCGGGTAAAACAGCGGTTCAGACAGTCCCAGCGGTGCCGTCCCGATACTCATCGTCATCATCTTTACATGCTGGCTCTTTTGCACAATAAAAACGACCAGCCAAATCAGCAACAGAATAAGACTCCAGACGAAGTAAGTGTATTGCATATCCATCATTGACCGTTTTCACTCCGGGGATCGAGATGATTCGCCAGCACCGGTATGACACTGGAGGCGATAATGGCGGTCGCCAGCGTCATCAGTACCAGCGCGATCATGGCGTGGTGGGACAAATGCCCTTGTTGAAGCCCTACACTGGCAACAACCAGCGCAACCTCTGCCCGAGGCAATAGCGCAAACCCAAGCAACCATCGTTCACGCAGTGACAGGAAAGAACCCATTACCCAGGGCGCAAGCAACTTACCGATAACCGCCGCCGCGATGACCAATAGCACGTACCCAATCAACTCATCGTCCGCCAGAGCGAGCTCCGTAATCTGCATACCGATGGCCAAAAAAAACAGCGGCGAAAAAAACCTGCTGACGCTGGCAAAAAATTCACTGTCCGTTGTTTTGGCCGCTTTTGTTGATTGTGCGAATCGCGTTTTAAATACGGCGGCAACCGCACCCGCCGCAAAACCACCGACCACCGGTGAGAGTTCAAAACTTGCCGTCACCCATGCAGCCAGCAGCGCCGTCAAAACAGCAAAAACCCTGCGCAAAAGTGTTAGTCGTCTTAGCGATGAGCGCACCAGCAAGGTATTCAACAGCCACAGAAGAACACTGAGTCCGGACAAGACGAGCAAACTCATTAACAGCGAAAACAAGATGAGGCCCAGACCATTGTCACTGCTCAGCCCCGCATGGGTGGCAGATAACAAATACAACACCAAAATGTCATCGACGATCGCTGCCGCCAATAATATTTGGCCCACCTTGCTCTCAAGCACCGCAGCATGATGCATCAGGGCGACACTGAGTCCGATACTCGTGGCTGACAACGCGATACCCACATACAGGGCTTCATCAATGTCCTGCGATACGATATAAGCGGCTGCAAATCCCGACAGCAGACTTAAGATTATTCCCGCCAACCCCACCAGGATTCCCGGCTTGATTGCAGCGGCAAAATGTGACCATTGAATATCGTAACCCGCTGAGAACAGGATCAGGATAACCGCCAGTTCCGATAGAACGTGCTCAGCCTCACCAATCCGAATCAGGCTGAAACCCGCCGGCCCCAGCAGCACGCCAACGACAATAACCACCGCCGCCTGCGGCAACCTAAATCGCTCAGACACCCCATCACAGGCGACCATCAACAGTGATGCGGTTAAAAACAATGTCAGGTTAAAAAACAAAGCTGAATTCCCTGTAGCGTGGTTTCATTGCTGTCTCAAAGATTGTCATAACGACTCACATCGAGCAGACCTTCGCCACCACCCATACGGCCTCGATAGTGATGAAGCTTATCCAGGATCAACCAAATTCGGCGGTCTGTCCTGCGGACACCATAACGCTCGACCCATCGATCCATAGTCACCGGGTCGGTGATTTTGTTTGCTTGGCTGGTAAATTTATCAAGCTCGCTGCGCTCTACCCAAAAAATAAAATTCGGATAACTGCCGATAGCCCCGTCCACCAACATCAACATATCTTCATCAGGTATACGACGATCTTCCTCGCCGAAAATAAATGACACATTCGCGTGAGCCTTATTGATAATCATCGACACCACCTGCTCAATCTCACCGTCTTCGTTATGAATCACCAAATAACTCAGTTCGGGCAGGTTGCGTATCCAGGCTGACTGCTTTGCCGACAGGTGATCCAGAGGTTTAAGCGCGTTGGGCACGCGATCACCGATGGGAACGGCTTTATCCCGCGTGAATGAAGATCGATCACGGATCATCTCGACCAGTTCGCTTTTGACATCATGACCGGCATATCGGATGGCTGCCGGGGTATCAATCAACAACTTGGAATGGCCGTAAAATACCTTGGCCTGTGCCAGCGCCCCCCGATACCAGCGTTTCAGAATGGGTTCTCTATCGGCAATGGGTAGGAAGGAGAGAAACAATCCCTCACTTTCCATGCGCAGATAATCCATGTACATGCGAGTCAATATTTGGTGTGACACACTGCCGAACACATCGAAGTTCACCACCAGGTCGTAGTAAATGCGCTCCAGTGTCGGGTAATCAATGACCCAAACGGTATTGGGATCCTCGCCAATCAAACCCTCCGACACAGAAGCACTGTCGAAATGTCTGAACACGGTGAGCACCGGCGTTGATTGATTTTCACCCTTCCAGATGGCTGTGATCGGTAGGCCCTGCCGGGTGAGCTCGTGCGATCGATAGGCGTTGTCACGGAATTCCAGATAGCGCCGGTGGGCATGAAGTCCTTCGTGCCACAACGCGGTAAAGTCCAGAGGACCAGCGCTTGTCGGCGGGAGATCCAGAAAGGGTATTGTGTTAAAAAGATAGGCGTTATCGACCACCGACAAGTCATACTCCGGCGACAGGAAGGCCACAAAGAAATAATCGTTAATCACATTCAACGCGACCTGCCCGCGACAGACCGGACCTTTGATAAAGGATTCAACAAAAAATTGGACGTTATCCAGCATAAATCGATAACGGGCATCGGCGGGAATAGCACTGAACGTCAAGAACGGATTGGTCGCATTTTTCGTGGTGTAGCCAGCCGACTCAGAAACCTTCCAGTCACTGTAGAAAAACAGGGAGTTCCAGCGAGCCATACGACGCTGATCGAGTGGATAAACGCTATGTGTTTTATCCAGGAGTGTTTCCCTGACAGGAATGAGCCGGTAGTAAAACGGCTTTTCCCCAGGGTCACTGTTAGGTCGACGAGCCGCGATTTCATTCGGCGCAATAGCCGTCGGTGTCGATGATCGGATCAACCGAAAGTAATAAGTTTGCTCCTTATCGGAAATCGCCAAATGCCCCAGAAACAAATGTTCATACAAATAGCGGGAAACCAGTTTATGCCGGGGTGATTTTTCGTTGAAAAATGCCTCCCACTGGTCGACTTGCGCGATCACACTGGATGGCAGATCAAGAGGTGGATCAAAATCCGGATAGCCCTGCTTTATCCAGTTTTCCAACTGCAGTTGTTCCTGGCGCGGTAAGGGCGCCATGCCATAGGGCATGGCGGCCATCGGCTGTTTGGCAAGAAAATTATCAACTTCTTCGATTGTTGCCGCACAGGACAATTCACGGTTGATATCCAACGGAAAGTCCGTGGGCAATTTTCCTCCGGAGGGAAAGGTATTCTCGGGTTTGCGTGTAACAAGCCTGTATAACGCGTCGTCCAGATAGTCGGTATTTTTGGGCGAAGCTGAGGTGGCGGTAATCACCTCGTGAAAGCCTAGCTTGCGCCAGTCGGTGACGGAACGGCCATCAATAAACAGCCTTGTGGTGACGTCTTCCGAGAACCTGGAGGGGTTATAGACAGTTTGAGGGGTCGCTCCGCGCAAGAGCCCCTCATAAGCACCAAGTTTTAATTGACAGGGGGCGTCATAACAGCCATGGCACACCACGCAGCGTGTATCCAGGATGCGCTTTACGTCGGTGCTTTCCGAATATTGGGTGGCGTCAGCCCAACCATTGCCGATCATCAACAGAAAGGCGGCGATCAATATTGATATTGTTTGTATTGGAATCATTGGCACCAACCTGTTCACAGCCAGCGTTTAACCATCATGGCAATCCGCTCCAACCATCGCGATACCCCATCGCGCCGTTCCCAATCCTGAGACTCGATGCTTTCCGACTGCGATAAATCCTGCAGGAACTGCACTTTAAGTTCGGCGGCCAATCCCCTATCGGCTGTTGCCAGATTGAGTTCGTAGTTAATAAATAAACTGCGGTAATCCAGATTGGCCGTTCCCACCATCGACCAGTTGTCGTCGACTACCACCGTTTTTGCGTGCAGCATTCGCGGCAGGTACTCAAAAATTCGCACACCGGAATCGAGCAAGGAGGCATAAATATGACGGGCGGCCCAGCGCGCAATACGCACGTCACTCTCACCGGGAACCAGTAGCCTGACATCCACGCCACGCTCAGCGGCCTGACGCAATTGGCTGAGGGTATGACTATCGGGGACAAAATAAGGGGTGGTCAGATAAATAAACGTCTTCGCCTTGTCGAATGCCGCGCCGTACACACATCGCAAGCGGTGGCGACAGGTCAGCGTATGATTGTGCAGCAGTCTGCTGCCCGCTTCCTTTTGCATGGGCTGCCAACGCAGACGACCTTGCCAAAATGCGTCAAACAATTGCACGGCCACGTCGACAAGTGAGCCGCCAAAACTCACATGGGTATCACGCCAGCGCGCATCCCCGTAATACTCCCTGGAATTTTCCTGATGTATATTGAAGCCACCGAGAAAGGCGACACGATCATCCACAATCAGCATCTTGCGATGATTACGGCGGTTATAGCGCCAGGGCCTGCGCCAGCTCCAGCGGTGAAACCAGCGCAATTTCACACCGTTGCAACGCAGGTGATTTTGCATCTTGCGCGAAAACCAGAACAGCGAGCCCGCCGCGTCAATATGCACCTTTACTGCGATACCCGCCTGTGCCCGTTCAATAAGCGCCTGACAAAACCGATTGCCTACCGCGTCATCGGCAAATATATAGGATTCCAGTCGAATACTCTCTTTCGCACCCGCTATCGCCGAAAGCATGGATGCATATAAATCATCGCCCTCGGTAAACAACTGGAAGGTTTCCGCAGCATGATCGGGTAATGTGGTGCAATCGTTCCCGTCACATCGGTTTTCCGTTCCGTCCGGCCTCACGTTCAAACTTGTGCAATATTCAATCATCAGAATTCAAACTGGAACTGCCGACAAACGCTCGCCATTGCTCCCGTCGAGGAATAAACATAGGCACCCGTTGCTGGTAGGCGCGATAGGTTTCGCCAAATTCCGCCAGTACCTGGCGCTCTTCCTTTCGGGCCAGCATGTAATAAGCAAATACAATCACCGGGAAAAGCCCCACAGAAAACAGTGTGGGCCAGTGCACCACACCCTCGCCAAACAGCGCGATAAACAGGCCCGTGTATTGAGGATGCCGGACAAAACGGTACAACCCATCGGTCACCAGCGTGTTTTGCTGACGTGCGCGATGCACCTGCCGCCAGCCCTGGAAAAAAATGCCAATCCCGAGTAGCACCAGCGCATAACCCAGAATCATCGAAATCATCATACCCGTCTCGCCCATGCCCAATAAGGTGGACCACAGGCTGGCATTCAGATCGTACCGATCAAGACCCAAAAAGCGGGACAGCAAATAAATAGTCAACGGGAAACCATACATCTCGGCGTATAAGGCGATGATAAATGCCTGCACCACGCCCGCACTGGCCCATTCATGCCAGGACTTGGGTGCCACATAGCGATAAAAAAACCAGGAAATCACCACGATCATAATGATCGCGAGCGCCCACGCGCCTGAATGTTGTATCGTTTGTTCCATCTTTAATCCTCCAGCTCACGTGCTGTTATGGTTAATTTCATATTTGTTCGACAATAGCCTGTCCAGCACCAGACAAGCGGTAATATCGCCGGTGACGTTGATAGCTGAACGCTTGAGATGTCTTTTCTTCATGCGCTTTACTTATGTCGTAAATTGCATAGACCTTATCTACCAACGACCGAGGCAGAACCGTGCTACTACGGTCGGCCCAACTCCACTTGCATTACATTGATCCCTCCGGTACGGAACATGCCGGCACAACTGGCCAGGTAGAAGCGCCATTTGCGTATAGATATTTCGCTGTAGCCTAGCGCCTGTATTGCCGGAATTTGTTTATCAACGTTTGCCAGCCATTTTTCCAACGTAATGGCATAGTCCTGGCCGAATTCAAAAACATCATTCACCACCAGCCCGCTGTCCACGGCAATCGTTTCAAAGCGTTCCCTGGAGGGCAGCATCCCGCCGGGGAAAATATGCTCTCTGAGAAAATCACTGCCGGCTCGATACCAGTCAAACCGCTCTTCTGCGATGGTAATCGTCTGTATCATTGCCTTGCCCGCAGGTCTTAGGTAGTTGTACACATCCCTCATATACGTAGACCAATACGACTCGCCAACGTGTTCAAACATCCCGATCGATACCACGTAATCGAACGATCCCGTCAGTTCGCGGTAATCCTGCAATCGAACCTCGGTATTCGAGTCCAGTCCGGCGGATTGCAGTCGTTCAGCAGCATATTGCGCCTGCTCTTTTGACAGAGTCACACCCGTGACATGGCAATCACGTGCAGCCGCGACTTCCATAAAACCGCCCCAGCCACAACCGATTTCCAGCATGCGGCTTCCCGGTGACGGGGCCAATCGCTGAAGGATCCGTTGGTATTTGGCTTTTTGCGCATCAAAAAGTGAGACGGAGGCATCACCGTTAAACAGAGCGCTGGAATAGGTCATGCTCTTATCCAGCCAGAGCCGGTAGAAGTCGTTGCCCAGGTCATAATGCTCATGCACGTTTTGACGGCTGCGTTTGAGCGTGTTGGGGAACAGGTGGTGTTTGCACCAGTACAGTAGTTTTAGCCACAGGTTGGTTTGTAAATACCGGTCGAAAACGGTCAGATTGGCGGCGGCTAAACGCATGAGCGCCAGCAGATCGGGCGTGGACCATTTCCCCGCCATGTAGTCTTCCCCCAGGCCCACGTCACCGTGGGTGATCAGACGATCAATCACATCCCAATGAAACAGGGTCATTTCAGCATTGACACAGGCAGTTTTCCCTCCATGGTGTGTTGTCTGACCATTGGGCCAGGTAAGCGACAAAGATCCGAACTGAAGCGACTTCAAAGCCTGCAAGAAAAGCTTCTGGTGGATATTGCTCACTTTTCCTTTTCTTGTTTCTGGTATCTCAGATTCACTGTTTTCGGAAAAATATGCTTTGTCCATGCGTCCCTTCATCACAGTGTTTCCAACAAATCCAGTAGACGACAGGCATAGGCATACTCGTTGTCGTACCACACTTGAAGCTTTACGGTTCGGTCACCGATGACCCGCGTGGACAGCCCGTGTACGATGGCGGAATGGGCGTTGCCGACAATATCGCTGCTCACCCACTCCTGCAGGGTAAAATCCATGACACCTTTAAGAGCGTTTCCACAGGCACCCAACAAGCATTGATTGACTTCATCAACGGTCACCGCGTGTTGCAGACGCACGGTAATATCAGTCAAACCGCCATCAGCTATCGGCGCCCTGACCGCCAGGGCGGAAAACTTCCCGGCAAGATCGGGCAGCACAGCCGCGACCACCTTGTCCGCACCGGTGGAAGTGGGCACCAGGTTGAGGGCCGCCGCGCGACCGCGAATGCGCTTTCGGGAGGCGACATCCACCAGCCCCTGAGAGGAGGTGTAGGCATGAATGGTGGTGGCCGACGCCGTCTCAATACCCCAGGCCTCCAGTAGCACAGCCAGCGGCGGCACCAGGGAATTGGTGGTGCAGGAGCCGCTGGAAATGATCTGGTGTTGCTCCGGGTTAAATGCACCCTGGTTAACGCCATAGATAATGGTTAGATCAGCCGATTCAGACGGGGCGCTGATTAACACCCTTCCCGCCCCTGCCGCCAAGTGCTTCGCCGCATCGTTGCGCTTTCTGAAAACGCCCGTGGCTTCAAGCACCCAGTCCACCGCCAAATCCGACCAGGGCAACTGCCCGGGATCAGGCTGATGATAAATCGGAATGGACACACCGGACACGCTCAACTGATCACCGCTGGTTTCAACAGGAGCTGCGAGGCGACCGTGGACCGAGTCATATTTCAGCAAATAGGCCAGCGTCTCGCAGTCGGTCAAGTCATTAAGCGCAACCAGTTGCAGGTTTTCAGGCATGCGTCGCAGGTATTCGCGAATAACTAACCGGCCGATTCTGCCGGCGCCATTGATTGCAAATCGTTTCATGGCTCTTCTCCCTATTTGCGTATGAATTTCAGTTAGTGGTACTGATTCAATCGGGCAATACCACCAGCTTGTTGGGCAACTCATTTTTGTCTTGCGTTGCCGGGTAATGCTCTGCCAGTAAGCGACCACAGGATTGAATGCACTGAATAAATCCCCCGGCAATTTGCTTGCGCTTTACCTGTTGGACAAAGGCAGAAACAATGTCCTGCCATTGCTCATCCGCTATTTTTTGGGCGATACCCCGGTCGGTAAGGATTTCCACATAGCGCTCCTGCGCCGATACAAAAATCAGTAGGCCCGCCCCTTCCCGCGTATGATGCAGACCGTTCTCCAGAAACTGCCGCCTCGCCATATTGGCGGCGCGCCAGTAGCGAACCGGTTGGGGAATAATGTGCTGAAAAAATGGCTGCCAGCGAAATAGCAGCCAGGACACGACGAAGACCAGCAACTGCAACAGTGACACTGTGCTACTGTGTCCCCACCAAGGTGTCAATACGAGTAGCAGAGGTGACACCAACGCGAGCAACGCTGCCCAAAGGGCTGGAATGTAATAATAATCATCACTGCGTGGCGCAAGCACGCACACCACTTCCGCATCGGTGAGTTGTTCGATGTCGCTGATGGCCTGACTGATCTGTTGCTGTAACCGTTTTGAATATTGCATCACCAACCTCCCGAGGCGCCGCCGCCACCAAAACCCCCGCCACCGCCGCCAAATCCACCGCCCCGGCGCGACCCGCCGTAATGGCCGCCATGGTGTCCATAAAATCCGCCCATACCAAAGCGCCGCAAAAAGATCAGGGGAAGAAAGAAAATCACCCACCAGGGTGGCAATTCATTGGATTGATTCTGGGGCGATCTGAAACGGTATTGTCCACCCATGGCCTGAATGATGGCATCCACACCTTCGGTAATACCCTGGGCGAAGTTGCCATCACGAAACTGCGGCAGGATCACCGCCTGTATAATGTTGGCAGACAGCGCATCGGTCAGCTCGCCTTCCAGGCCATAGCCCACTTCGATACGTATCTTGCGAAGACCTGGCACCACGATCAGCAAGGCGCCATTGTCCTTACCTTTCTGGCCGATACCCCACGCCCGTCCCAGCTGGTAGCCGTAGTCCTCGATTGCCAGCCCTTGCAGATCCTTCAAGGTGACCACCACCAGTTGATTGCTGGTCGCGGCCTCGTGGGCCTGCAACTGCTGTTCAAGCCGCGTGGTAGTTTCGACATCCAGTAATCCGGCCTGATCAACCACCCGACCGGTGAGCGGGGGGAATGAGATCTCTGCAATAAGCGGCAGACTGACCCAGAGCAACAACAGGCCGATGCTGATTCGACTTGACCTAGTCATTGAAATCTACCTTGGGGGCCTGCTCCGTGTTCTGGCTCGTTGCCTCATAGGTTTCCCGTAGCGGCATATCACTGTAAAGAATCGAGTGCCAGATCCTGCCAGGAAAGGTTCTTATCTCCCTGTTGTATTGGTTGACCGCCTGGATAAAGTCACGACGGGCCACGCTGATTCGGTTCTCAGTGCCTTCCAACTGGGATTGCAGCGCCAGAAAATTTTGATTGGCTTTCAAATCGGGATAGCGCTCAACGACGACCATAAGACGCTGTAGCGCACTTCCCAGTTCGCTTTGCGCTGCCTGAAACTGTTGTAGCTTTTGTGGATTATCAAGTAGATCTTTGCCCGCCTGAATGGAACCGACTTTGGCGCGGGCCTCAGTCACCGCTATCAGCGTTTCCTGTTCATGGGCAGCATAGCCTTTGACAGTAGCGACCAGATTGGGAACCAGGTCCGCACGCCGCTGGTACTGGTTCTCCACCTGGGCCCAGGCGGCTTTCGCCTGCTCATCGTAGGTGGGGATGTTGTTAATGCCGCAGCCGCTTAACCACGGCAGCGTGAATAACAGAACCAGCAGAGCGCGGGGGAATAATGGCCTGAGTTTCCATCGAGCGCTTATCAACGTTGTCATAATCTTCTCCATCGTCAGGGTTATAGGGGTTACAACAAACGATCCGCAGCGATACCCAACGCGATGCCGATCAACAAGGTTAAAAAGCCCATGGCCACCGGAAGACGCAAAGTCTTAGCCCCCGCCGTCAGGACAATCGCGTACTTAAAAATCAGGTTGGCCACAAAGGCTATCACGATGGCGGTTACTGCCACTGGTGAACTGAGTGTCTGGCTCGATACCAATTTAAGATTGGAAATGGTAATGGCATCCAGGTCCGTCAAACCTGAGATAAAGGCAACGACATAAACACCGGTATCGGCGAAGTTATCGTTCATCCACGATACCAGTAGCAATACCACAACGAATGCCGCCGCAAAGCCCAGCGCCGTTTTCAGCTCCGCCGGATTCCTGACCTCCAGGTCCGGAAGGGCTTTTTGTGCACTGACAGCACGACGATAAGCCCAAAGCCCATAAGCACCACCCGCCAAACCGCCGCCTAATAACCAGGGCAACATGGGCCTCAACATGGACGGCTCCACCACTGAGACCAGGATACCCACTCGAACAAACAGAACGATGTGAGAAAGCAGAATGATGGTGCTGGCAACGGCTGAGAATCCCCGCAGGCTCTTACTGTGTCGTGCATAGACGAGGGTCGTCGCCGTGGTGGAAACCAAGCCACCAAACAAGCCGATAATCAGCAGCCCTGCCTTGCCGTCCAGACAGCGCAGCGCCACGTAACCGGCGAGACTGATACCACTGATCAACACCACCAGCCAACCGGTTTGATAGGGGTTGAACACCGCATAGGGACCATAGGTGGTATCAGGCAGGATAGGCAGCAAAATAAACGCGACCGCCGCAAACTGGAAGAACGACCGGATATCCTTATCCGTCAACTGCTGCGGCACCTGTCTCAATTGCTCGCGGAAATACAAAATAGCGGTAATGACAATGGCTAAAGCAGACGGTAACAGCGGATGGCCAAGCCACAGACTATAGCCAAGCGCAAAAGCGATTAACCCTGCCATCACCGTCGTCGTATCCGACTCTTCGGATGTCGATTTTGCCTGGGCAACGACCAATGAAAGACCGACCAACAGGCCTATCGCTATGGCCAGCCCCACATTCTGTTCAGGTGTAGCAATATAGCCGGCCAGACTGCCGGCGAGCGCAATCAGGGTAAACGTGCGCACCCCGGCGATGGCCTTGTTGTGTCGCTCCCGTTCGAGCCCGATCAGAAAGCCGATGCCGATGCTTTGGGCGAACAGCATCAGATGGGAAAGTTGCGTTTGGTAGTCATTCATAGCACGTATTACATCCTCCACGGCCCATAATGCCGTGGCGACTGAAGACGATCTGATTGATGCGCCTTACTCTCGCCTGCATTAATGGTTCTCCGCAGACGTGAAGGTGGAAAAAGCCACTTGTTGAATCGCAGTGGACAGGCTGATTTTCTGTTTGATGCCAGACAGATGTTGATCGTCCAGGGTTTCCTCCGCCAGCAACCGTTGGGCGGTTTCTTCCAGTAACGACTGATTGAGCGTGAGGATATCCGTCGCCAGGGCAAAAGCGTCATTCAACAGTTGACTGACGGCTGCCGATACCCGTTGTGCCATATCGGGGCCGAAGCGCAGGCTCGAATCGGTGATGGATGGATCTAGAAACGGCGATTTTGGCGTATCAATGGACAGCATGCCGATCTCGTCCGACATGCCATACTGGGTCACCATGGCCCGGGCAATATCCGTGGCTTTCACCAGATCGTCGGCGGCGCCGGTGGTCACTTCTCTAAAGATCAACTGCTCTGCCGCTCTCCCCGCCAACAGCACGGCGATACGATTCTGCAAATCCTTTTTACTCATTAAATAACGATCTTCCGAGGGGCGCTGGATGGTGTAGCCAAGCGCTCCCACACCACGGGGGATTATGGAGACTTTTTGAATCGGCTGTTCCGGGCTGAGCGCCATGCCCACCAGGGCATGACCCATTTCGTGATGCGCGACGACGGCCTTTTCCTGTGGATTGATCAGTTTGTTTTTCTTCTCCAAGCCAGCAATGATGCGCTCGATGGCATTGACAAAATCCTCCATGGAGACACTGTCGGCACCGCGCCGGGTGGCGAGCAGCGCCGCTTCATTAACCAGGTTCGCCAGATCCGCGCCACTGAATCCGGTGGTCAGAGACGCAACCGCCTCGATGCTGACCGTCTCATCGGCTTGTATCTTTTTCATATGCACACGCAGAATCTGTTCACGGCCGACTTTATCCGGGCGGTCGACCAATACCTGACGGTCAAAGCGGCCAGCGCGTAGTAAGGCCGGGTCGAGGATTTCGGGCCGGTTAGTGGCCGCAAGAATGATCACACCTTCAGAGGGATTAAAACCATCCAGTTCGCTGAGTAACTGATTCAGGGTTTGTTCACGCTCATCGTGGCCCCCGGACATGGGGCCTACACCACGCACACGTCCCAGGGCATCCAACTCGTCGATAAAAATAATAGCGGGGGCATGTTGCTTGGCCTGTTCAAACAGATCGCGGACACGGGCCGCGCCGACACCGACAAACATTTCGATAAATTCCGAGCCGCTAATGGAAAAGAACGCCACTCCGGCCTCCCCCGCCACGGCGCGGGCGATCAGCGTTTTACCGGTACCCGGCGGACCGACCAGTAATACCCCCTTGGGAATATGGGCACCCAACCGGCTATATCTCCCCGGTTCTTTTAAGAACTGCACCACCTCCACCAATTCTTCCTTTGCCTCATCCACCCCGGCCACGTCATCAAACGTAACACCGGTATCTTTCTCCACTAACACCTTGGCTTTGCTCTTGCCGATATTCATCATGCCACCCATGCCCTGCTTGTCGGCAAACTTGCGGAACATCAAAAACCACACCAGAAAAAATACCAACGCCGGAGCGATCCACCCAATTAAGGTGGCGAGCGGGCCACCGGAGACAACGCCTTTATAGTCCACGTTATAGGGGGCAAGTTTTTCCGCCAGATCGATATCGACGCGAGGCGTAACAAAGTGATCTTTTCCCTCGATCGGCTCCTTGAAGCTGCCGCGAATGGTTTGCTGATCAACCACCAGGTCTTTTAACCAGCCCTGCTGCAGGTAGCGCTCAAACTCGCTATAACTGAGTTGCGCCTGACTAGCGGTATGCCCCCAGAAGGTTTGAAACAGCACAACCCCCCACAGCGCCACAAACAGGTAGACCAGATTCAATTGCTGCTTTTTATTCATTGCATTTTCCTCAGTGACAACCACCGTCCTTTGTCAAGTGTGCAAGGTTGTCGAGTTCACACTCCTCGCTGTAATGAATCAGTCCCCGTTTAACCTGCTCTACCACACCTTCGCGAAACCCAACTGCTACTTTCTCGATGGCTTTTTCAATATCCTCCAGAGAGACCTGAATGAGGTCGTAAGTCACGTACAAGTCTTCATCTTCAAACACCATTGCTTCAACACCCATCAGCATCTGCAGTGAGGCGTCCAGTTCTGCTTTAAGGCGATCGCTGATAGCGTCACAAAAACGAATGCGACGCTTCTTTAACACCACTTGGTCTTTCTGCTTGGGTGACTTGCCATGTTTTGGGTCACCCACAAACAGATGTGGATGGGACTTAAATCGCTCCAGGCACTGAGACGAACAGAAATAATGGTCGACACCCTGATAGTTCACCAACAGTGATCGGTTGATTTTTGTCATATGACAAACAGGGCAGTGAATCGTGAATTCCAGTTTGTTCATCAAAACCGCCTCCGGGTTACTGGCCCACACCATTCAACAACTGGTACAACTCGCTTTCGGTGGTTAATACCAGCGTGGTGGAAGGATCAATCACCTGCTTGTAGGTTTCCAATGTCTTCACAAGGTCATACAGTTCACGTGCCGACTTGGTTTGGTTGTAGGCCGCCGCATAGATTTCTGTCGCCTTGGCATCGGCCACACCCTGAATAGATTGAATTTTTCGGTAAGCTTCGGACTCAATACGCTGCAGGTCTTTTTCCTTGTTGCCGATAATTTTGGCGGCCTCACCGGCACCTTCGGAACGAAACCGCTCAGCGATCTGCTGGCGTTCACTGATCATTCTGGCGTAGATTTTCTGCCGGACGCTTTCGTTATAGTTAATCCGCTTAAACCGGATATCGAGCAACTCAATACCGAATTCCGCCAGTTTTACGGATGCGGCGGAAAAAATATCCTCTTCAATTTGCCGCCTGCCGCGCTTAATCGGTAGCAATTTTCCAACGTCCGCTTCTGCCAGCAGGGGATCAACAGCAGGCGTTCTGTCTTTGGTGGTTCGGACAATTTCAATCAATTCGTGTTTGGCGACGGCATTGCGGGTTTCACTGCCGAGAATATCCTCCAGCCGGGACTGGGCACTGCGCTCGTCCCGTAACCGCAGGAAGTACTGCAGCGGATCTTTGATGCGCCAGCGGCCGAAGGTATCAACCGTGATATAAAGCTTGTCCTTGGTCGGCATATCGTTGGCGGAACCATCCCAAAGCAATATCCGTTTTTCGATACGATTGACTTTCTGGATAAAGGGAATCTTTAATTTCAGGCCGGCTTCATTAACAATTCCGCCCACGGGTTTACCGAACTGCGTCATGATCACCTGCTCGGTTTCGTTCACGGTATAGAACGCTTCATAGGCAACGATCAGTAGCGGAAATAATACCGCCAGCGCGATGTAGATGAATCTGTTCATCGGGGTTCTCCTTGCATGGCGTTGAGTTGCAGCAACGGCAAAACGGACGCTGCTTTATCGTCGAGCACAATTTTGTTTTTCACGACTGGCAATACCTCCTGCAGGGTTTCCAGGTAGAGTCGCCGCTTGGTAACCCCCGGTGCCTTGATATATTCAGCCAGCAGCGCGTTAAATTTGGCCGCGTCCCCTTCCGCCTGATTGACACGCTGGATCGCATACCCTTCCCCTGCCTGGATGGAGCGTTCCGCCGTACCCCTGGCTTGGGGTACGGCCTTGTTGTACTCGCCGCGGGCTACATTAATCATGCGCTCACGTTCCTGCTGCGCTTCGTTGACTTCATCAAAGGAAGCCTTTACCGGTTTCGGCGGATTGACGTTCTTGAGCTGCACCTGATCTATGCGCAAGCCCATTTCATAGAGGTTAACCACCTCCTGCATCTTGGTCTGGGCATTGGCCTCAATGTCCTGACGACCGATGGTCAACACTTCATCTACCGTACGATCACCGACAACTTCGCGCATCACCGATTCGGAAATGTCCCGCAGGGCATCCCCCGGATCGCGCACTTTGAATAGGAAGTCGAAGGCGTTCTCAATGCGAAACTGAATCACCCACTCCACCAGCGCCGCATTCAAGTCTCCGGTAACGATGGTGGTTTCCAGCTCCCATTCCCTGGGATCGGACATCTGTCGCGTAAACGTCGCGCCGGGTGTACCGAAGCCAAATTCTTCTTTGAGCTGACGTTTCACTGGGACCTGAACCACCTGATCAACACCGAAGGGAATTTTGAAATGCAGGCCAGGATCGACGACATAGTGGTAGTGACCAAAGCGCTGTACGACGCCGACGGATTCCGCCGAGACTGTGTAAAAACTGCTGTAGCCCAGATACACCGCGAGCGCGATGACAATACCCAAAGCAATCTGACGCGGTGAAATGGGTATGTCCGGCAATGATTGTTCAAACTTATCGTTCATGGCTGTTTCCTTTTCTTTGATTGCTTAGGTGGCGCGGTTTTGGCTGAATGGCGCTAGCTGGTGGTGGCATCGGAACCGATCTCCAATACGTTGTTTCCCAAGTACTGATGCGGAGGAATAATCAGGTTGGTAGGGGCCGGCACCCCTTTAAATACCCGCCCGGCCAGATCGAACTTGGAGCCGTGACAGGGGCAGAAGAAAAGTGCGTGCTTCACCTCTGCTCTGCCATCCGGCTCATAGTTGGGTACACACCCCAAATGGGTACAAATACCCACCGCCACAAAGATATCGTCCCGGATACTGCGAACGGCATTCCTGGCGTAATCCGGTTGTTGATTAACGTCGGAATCGGGATCTCTTAATTCGCCGCTATGCTCTTCCAGAGCCAGGTTTTTTTAAATTTTCGGCAGTGCGCCGAACGACCCACACAGGTTTTCCCTGCCACGCCACGGTAATCATGGCACCTGGGTCAATTTTGCTGATATCCACCTGTACCGGAGCTCCGACAGATTTGGCCTTGGCACTGGGATTCCAGGATTGAACAAAGGGCGTGGCGACTCCGACCACACCCGCACCTGCAACAAAGGAGGTGGCTCCTATCAGAAACCGGCGCCGAGGTTCATTCACTTCAGTCATTTCATGCCTCTCCTCTGCCTATTTTCTGCATAACCACTGTGGCAATGGACTGCGCATCAGACTGATTCGCCCGTAATAAACCTGGCGTATCCAAGGTACCGCCTTGATTGCGGTAACCAAAAGCGATACATCGATCAACGCCAAGATCCAAAGGGCGGCAGACACCGAGCAATATTTCCGGTCGCAGGTGCGATACAAAAATGCGCAAACGAATGTCATCGGGAAACAGGTTTATGCGGGTAGCCACATCGCAGACATAAGTCTTCTCATAGGGATCTCGCGGCTGCCGGAAGCGACCCGGTTCTAACAGGTACGTTATGTGGCATTGAATACCTTGTTTAGATAAAGTGCGTTTTACTTCCTGACAAACGCCTAATTGATAGGCACCTACCGCGACAAGTTGTACCGGTGCACCGTCAGTCTTATCCAAAGTCAATGCGCCCTGTTCTGCCAACTGGGCTGCCTGCTTGGGTGTGAATGCTGTAACAACGTCATTTTTGGGAATCGTCATCCCCCAGATTTGACCCTGGGTCTGGTAACAGGCATCGAGGCAGGCGACCGCACTATTGGCATCGGCGGGATACACAACTCTCGTCATATCGCTCATTTCCCCCAGCAACACCTCGCCAAAGGCGGAATCCTGATGGGATTGTTCATTCTTGCCGTTCTCCCATAAGTGCGAGGTGGCAATCACCGGCACCGACAGCCAGCCCGGCGGGCGCCCCAGCGCTTTTTGATGGCGCGCAAAAATGATTTCCTGGCGCAGCGCACCGATCATTTTCATGGCGAAGGCTTCATAGCTCACCACCAGGTTCAGACCGCCTTTGTTTCCCAGCGCCGCATTTACGACCGCCTCTTCATTGAGTGCGGTAATCACCGAGCCGTGAATGGATTCGGCCACACCCTGTTCCGGCTTCAGCACCCGGTGCTTAAGCAGATCAAGCGTCTTGCCCATGCGATTACTGCGCAGCTCATCCGGGTTGCCGATCCGCACCCGCCTATCGGGATTAGCGAGGTGCCATTCACAAAAGCGTGTGTCCACCGCTGCCATCGGGGATGTCGGGTCACCCTCGGTATGCCATTGTGGCTCTGTGGGAGATTGAAGCCTGACGTTGCGCATACACAGGGCATGGTGTTTTTCCGGCACTCGATTATCCGCCTCATGCTGCGCAATTTGTGAGATAGCCAGTTCCAACTCACTTCGTGGAAGAAATAATTTGGCCGCGTGTTCGTTAAATAGGTTGCGGGAGCGTTCATCGCTACCGGGGTTACCCGGTAGCGGTGTGCCATGAGCAGCATTGGTACCGGCGCCGTAGAATCCGTAGCCTTTTTCCGTTTCAGCAATCAGATATGGCAGTTTCACCGGATAGTGCATATGGCCTTCACGGATGTGCGCACTGCAGGCTTCGAGCCGCGCTTCGGATTCAAAAATTCCCCAGATAAACGCCGCCGGATCACGCCCGTCGATGGCGATGGGGTGAAAATCATTCTGTTCCAGGTGCTCGTAGAACCAGGACAAACCGCCTTGCTGGTACATGGTGGAGCGCTGGTCAATTCGCCTGCCATTGGCAATCATCACCGGTGTCACCAGCCCGCAATCCTCGGCGCGCCACCAGCGACTGGCCCAGTCGCTACCGCGCTGTTCTTCAAAAGCACCGTCACTTAAAAACGCCACTAGCCGTTCCCCGGGCAGCGGCATATGCACATATTGCAGTTCGGCAAAACCCAGATAGCCGCCTTCAATCAATCCGCCAGCGGTCTGCGGGTTTACGTGACTACCCAATGGAACACCAGGACGACCATCATCCGCCATGGCATAGCTGTAAAAATCCCGCGCCAACTGCGTCAAACCCTGCTCACTCAACGGATAGCGTTCGGCCTGTTCCGGATAAAGATTTTGCAACAGCACATTGACCGCATCGATGGCGGCCACACAGTGCCCCTGTCCCATCAACCAGCTGCGGGTGATACCGGCCAGGCGATTGGCAACCATATAGCCCGCATAGGCAGGCACCATATTCAGGGAACCGCCGGTATGCCCCTGTGGGTTGGATTTAAAGTCGTCTGCATCGAGTGCGCTGCCGTTGAAATTCACTTTGTTGGTGTAGGTCATATGCACCACCAACCACATGGCCGCAGTCGCCAGGCGGTCAGCGGCAGATAGTATCTCCAACACTTCATCGATCTGTCTAAACCGTCCTGTACACAGCAGTTGCTGGCAAAGATCGAACACTCTCACCTGCGTTTCATCCCGGTGTTGGATCACGCCATAACCTTCCGACCAGCGCGCAAAGGCAGGATATGTATCGCGATATAACTTTGCCCGCTGTTGTGTCCGATGATCGTTTTGTTGATCTATGGCATACATAGAAATTCCTCAATCAGCCAACGAATGAAATTCATTCTCAAAAGACAAGTGGTGTTGTACGGATCGCAACATGGCCGCTGCCTCATCGGCGACCACTACCCAACACTGCACCGGCGATGCCGGTGACGATAAAAGTAGTGGTAAAGGGGAGCGAGCCAGGGGATCTTTTAACGCGATGCCTAAGTGGGAAAGACCGGACAACAAACGACGGCAAATATCGATGTTGTTTTCCGCAATACCGCCGCTAAGAACGACACCGTCCAGCCCGCCCAGAATGGCGAAATACGCGCCCAGTGTTTTCTGGAATCGATAACGGAAAAAATCAAACGCCAGTTGGTGTTCCTGCTGTTCACTCGCAAACAAATCCGCCATGTTATCGATTCCGCCGGACAGACCCCGCCAGCCGGATTCGCAATTGAGAACCCTGTCGGTATCCTCGGGCGTCCAACCCTCCTGCCACTGCAACCAGGTCAGCAAACCGGGATCGATATCTCCGCTGCGCGTGCGCATCAACAACCCTTCATTGGGCGTAAAGCCCATGGTGGTATCGACTGGTTTGCCGTCTCGGATGGCGGCCATGGAACAGCCGCTTCCCAGTTGCGCAGTCACCAGGGTGTAGTGTTCGGCCTTGGGCTTCACTGCCTCCCAGTGTTTGACCATGGACTCATGAGCAAAACCGTGAAACCCGTAACGGCGTAATCGATATTTCTCAGTGAGTGCGACGGATAGTCCATAAGTCTGTGACAGCACCGGCAGGTCGCTGAAAAACTCACTATCGAAAACCGCAAAAACGGGAATGGAAAATCGGGTATTCCGAAGCTGCTCAATCAGTTCAATGGCCGCCTTATTGTGCAGTGGCGCCAGTGGTATCAGGGTTTGCAGTTGCCGAAAGTTATCGTCGTTGATGGGGAGAGGTTTAAGATATTCAGAGCCCCCGTGTACGACTCTGATAATCACCGCGCGAACATCATGATTTGTCAGCACATCGGTCAGCCAAGGGGGCGCGCCAGGATAAGTCTGCGCAGCTGATTGGCCGACACCTGCTTGCCCAATAGCAACAGGCACCGTTGCACCCGCATATTCAAGCGCCGAGACGTTATGCGTGCTCCACTTGATGGATGAACTACCCGGATTCAACACCAGCAGAACCGGTTTGTCATAGCGCGGCAAACTGCTCATCAGCTGGATAATCAGTCGGATGACTGCAAGCGGTTATAAATGGCCGCCAGCAACCACCCGGCGATACCCGCTACCACGAACCAGGCCACCAGCCCGATAACGACACCAGTGAGAGTCAAGTGCCAACCCATCTCATTCAGTTGCATATGCACCATTTCTCCGGACATGGACAACATCATGGAAGGCATTAACATCACCAGCAGACTGCAAGCCAGCCACAGTATCGCCGCGGTAATCGCGCTGGCCATCCCGAATTTGAACGCATTAAGTGTCATGATTATTCCTCCGTTTATGGTGGTGTATCTGTGAGAAATTAGTGTCTCTACAAATCCCCGAACCGGTTGGCAGACTGCGCCATACGCATCATTTCGTGCTCTTCCAGCGACCGGAGTGATTCCATCAACTCTTTGGCAGAGGGGATATCCGCCCTGGAGGCGAGATAGCGATACAGTTCAATCACCTGCTGGTGTTGATCGACTATCACCTCCATGATTTGCGTGGCATCCAGCTCGGCAAAGGGCGCGTCGCAATGCGCATGCCGAACGATGGGGTGCTTTGCCACATATTCGTAACACCAGGTATTCAGTGCATGCTCGTCGCCTGAGGTTTCAAACCCGCTGACTACCTTGGTCAGTGCCTTCTCATGATCGGACAGATACGCAAGGATCATCCGGGCCCGTTCATCCATATTCTTGTCCGCACAGTGGGATAAACACTGGCTGAGGTGTTGGTGAAATTCCCGGGTCCAGTGCAGCACATCTTTTAAGGTTTCAATTTGCATAACTTTTTCTCCGCTGTGGATTATCTCTTCGATTACAGGCGCAAAATATCGCGATAACCCGCCACATTCACCGCAAACGTGGTGTGCTCCTGCAAGTGCACCCGAAGGCCTTCAAGGGCTTCCGGGTCACCGTGAATCAGTTGAATTCGAGTAGTATCGGTCAGCGCTGACTGCTGTAACCACTGGGTCAGTTCGAGGTAGTCTGCGTGCCCCGACAAACCGGAGATGACTTTGACAGTGGCTCTCAACGGTACCCAGCCTCCGTGGATTTTCACCGCATCAACACCCTCCAGCATTTTGGCGCCGCGAGTGCCGCCCGCCTGATAACCGGTAAACAGTACCGTGGTTTTAGAACTGCCTAACAGGCGTTTGAAGTGGTGGAGAATACGACCCCCGGTAGCCATGCCGCTGCCAGCGATAACAATATGGGGGAAAGCCTGTCCGGCAATCGCCTTCGATTCGTCCACCGTGCGGGTATAGGTCACGCCATCGCATAGGCGGTAGCATTGCTCGTGACTCAACCGGTGCTGATCACTGAACTGGCAGAAAATATCCGATACTTTGATCGCCATGGGGCTGTCGAGATAGATGGGCATTTTGGGGATATCGCCCTGATCCATCAGGGTCGCCAACAGATGTTGCAAGGCCTGCGCCCGCCCTACCGCAAAGGCCGGGACTAGCAGCACGCCGCCGCTTTTGGCGACACGGTTAACAATTTCCGCCAACTGCTGAAACGGATCTTGGGTGTCGTGCCGGCGGTTGCCGTAGGTGGACTCCATCAACAGCAGATCCAGCTCCGGCAATGGTCGAGGGGGGGTCATCAGCACATCATCGAAGCGACCGACATCACCAGAAAAGCCGATTCGTTTCCCTTCCGCTTCAACGATAATGCTGGCGGCGCCGAGAATATGACCGGCAGGCTGTAAATAAAAACGGATATCCCCGACCTCGATCTGTTCATCAAACTCCACAGACTGAAATAGCCTCATGCTGGCTTCCGCCGTTTGACGGTCGTAAAGCGGCTCAGGGTGCGCGTGCTTGCCCAATTTATGTTTGCTGTAATACTTAGCGTCTTCCTCCTGGATATGGCCGCTGTCGGCTAATAAAATCTGACACAGGGCCTTAGTGGCGTGATGGGTAAACACCGGGCCGCGAAAGCCGCGCTTGTATAGCACCGGGATATAACCGGAGTGATCCAGATGTGCGTGAGTGAGCAGCACCGCATCCAGTTTGTCGATGTCCAGGGGCAAGGTTTGCCAGTTGCGTTCCCGCAGCCACTTGTAGCCCTGGAACAAACCGCAATCGACTAATACGGTTGTCGTTTCAGTTTCCAGCAGAAATTTTGAGCCGGTAACGGTCTCGGTGCCGCCGACAAAGGTAATTTTCATAATGATTTTCCTGGCAATTTAAGCATGCTTATAACGGGCGCAATCAGTTGCGACGTAATATCAATAGCGTTGGAAGGATGGGGGATGGTATTGGATGTGACCAGTTGGCTCAGGCCTGAGGCCAGTAAGGTTTTATCGGAGTGATCGGCAAATATGCCGTGCACCGCCACGCACTGAATGTTGTCGATACCTTTGGACCGAAGTGTTTTAACGCATTCCAGGATTGTTTGCCCGCTGGAAATAACGTCGTCGATAATCACTGCCGTTCTATCCCTGAATTCGTTGATGTCGGGCAGCATCACTTCGACTTGGCGATCCCCGAAGCGCTGCTTTTCTCCAATCACAAAAGGATGTTGACTAAAGGCAGCAATCTCATCAACCCATTGCTCGCTTTCGCTGTCGGGCCCTACCAACAGTAGGTTGCTTTGCGTTTTGAGCCAGTGCGCCAATGCCGGAGCCCCTTGCACAACACGACTGGGTATGGAATAGATTTCATCCAGAGAATGATAGCGATGCAAATGTGGATCGACCGTAACCAGCCAATCAGCATGTTGAGAAAGGCACTTGGCAAAAATACGTGAAGTAACCGCTTCCCCATCGACAAAACGGCGATCCTGACGCATATAACTGAGGTAAGGCGCCACTAACCCCACTTGCGACGCTCCCAGCTCCCGCAGTGTTTCCAATAAAAACAACAACGGCAGATATTTGATGTTTGGGTGTGACAGATCAGCCACCACAATACAGGCGCGATTTTCTACATCAGATTGAATACGCAGATAGGACTCCCCATCAGGAAACTGCCGAGCGTTAAACTCGCCAGGTTGACCACCAATCGCGTTACTGAGTGACTCAGCCAACGGATGATTGTTCAGGGAAAACACCACTGGAGATTTATCTTTCACAGCCATCGCCTCGCTCATCGTTCCTTCTCGACCGTAAAAATTGTCGATTGGCGATAAAACGCCATCGCATACTGTTGCTCTCCGATCGTATCGGAACAGAGCGTAAATAAAGGTTGTCCGACGGTGACCTTGTCGCCGACTCGAGCATGTAGACGCAACCCCGCAGCCGCTGTCGCCGGAGCGCCTGCCAGCTTCGCCAGACGCGCGAGTTGACGATTGTCGATAGCGGTAAGTGTGCCCGCTGCTGTGGCCGCTTCGGTATGTTGGTAGCTGGCGTCAGGCAGGGCTTTCATCCCACCCTGCGCGGCCAAAATGCGCTGGAACTGCTGCCAGGCTTTACCTTCATCCAAAATCGCGATCGCTCTTTCCAGCCCTTGTTCATAACGCTCTTGATAAGCAAGTGAAAACAGATGTGCAGCCAGAAACAAGGCACGCTCCCGAAGATCCTGTGGTGCACTGTGCTCGCGCTGCAATACTGCCAGCACATCCCGCGCTTCTTCTACCGGGCCGATACCACGCCCAACCGGCTGACTACCATCCGTAATAAGGCAGCGAATTTGAATACCACAGGCGGCTCCCACCTGGGTAAAGAGTGAGGAAAGGCGATCGGCGTCGTTCTGGGAACGCACTTTAGCGGTGGGGCCGACGGGAATATCTATCACCGCATGAGTGGAACCGGCAGCGATTTTTTTTGATAAAACCGAGGCGATCAACTGCCCTTCACCATCCAAATCCAGGGCCCGTTCAATGCGAATCAACAAATCGTCGGCCGGACTCAGGTTGACAGCGCCACCCCAAACAAGACAGGCATGGGTCTCAGCCACTACACGTTGAATCTCATTGAGCTCCAGATTGACGGTAGTCAGTGCCTCCATAGTATCCGCAGTACCGGCGGGAGAGGTGATCGCCCGCGAGGAGGTTTTAGGGATGGTGAGTCCCGCAGCGCTGACAATGGACACCACGAGCGGTGTGGTGCGGTTGCCCGGCAGCCCACCGATGCAGTGTTTATCAAGAACCATGGCTTCGTCTGGCCAGTTCAGCCGCTTACCACAGGCCACCATGGCCTGGGTGAGACTGATGATTTCATCTACGTCTAAACGGCTACCCGCGCACACACTGAGGAAGCTGGCGATTTCGATATCCGAATAGCGGTGGTCGCCGATGTCCTCGACAATAGCGGTAATCTCTTGATCACTGAGTTTGTGTCCAAAGATTTTTTTGCGCACGGCGGCAAGTGATGTCACTACCGGTGCGTGGTCGACACTAACCGCGGCGCCATCATCGACGTCCAAGCGCTGCATGGCACTTTTAGACAACCCTGCACTCCCGGAACTCAGTACCTGTTCGTCCACCACATTCAGCGTGGCGATAACGCTGTTTTCCCCGTACCGCAGCATGACACGGCTGTTGGCAGTGAAACCTTCAGAGCGGCAGATGTGACAATCACTGCGCATATACACCACCGGTTCCTGGTGGGTGTCGATGCCCATGTCGATCACCTTAAGTGTGTTAATTTGATCCATTAGCATTTCCTGAACAACAAAATTTAGCCATTGCCTTTCTTTCAGTGGCCAGCAGGCTTTCTCCACCACCATTTTTAATGGTGATGTTCATGATCCTGACTCAGGTGCACAACCTGCTTTCGTTTTTTAGATCCCAGAAATAGTTGCTCGCCGATAGCGATTAGCATCATTGTGACAACGGCCACACCCAACACAAATGGGTCTGAATTCAACTTCACCCAAACAAACCCGCTTAGTGCAAGCAAATCTAATATAATCGCAGTGACGGGAACCCAGCTTTTAGCTTTAACATCGTCCAACAAGTAGCGCAGAACACCCCAATGAATGGCGATATCCATCACTAGATAGAAAACGATGCCAAGTGCTGCTATACGGGAAAGATCAAAAAACGCTGTGAGCACAAGACCGAGTACCACGGTGTATACCAATGTATGTTTCTGAATGCTGCCAGGCATACCGAAGTGTCGGTGAGGCACCAACTTCATCTCTGTTAGCATCGCGAGCATCCTGGAGACCGCAAAAACACTGGCAAGAATCCCACCCGCCGTCGCAAGCATGGCAATCGCAACAGTGAACCACACGCCATACTCACCGAGTGCGGGTCGAGCGGCTGCAGCCAGGGAATAATCACGGGTTTCGATAATCTCACTGAGTGAGAGGTTGCTGGCCACCGCAAAACCAACCAATGTATAGATGACGACACAGGCAGCAATCGAAATAACAATGGCGCGACCAACATTGCGGTGTGGATCGATCACCTCGGAACCACTATTGGTAATGGTGGTAAAGCCTTTGAATGCCAGAATCCCCAGAGCCGTGGCACCGAGGAAATTACTAGCTGAACCGGTCTCGCTTACCTGGTCAAAGTCCACCGCCAGGCCATCAGCCAACCAGATGCCTACGAGGCCAAAAATCAGAATGCCGCCAATTTTCAGTAGACCGATGAATCCTGCAACTCCTTGAATCAGCCGATTACCCAGCAGGTTCACAATGAACGCCGCCAAGATTAGGGAGACGCCGAGTATAGGCGTCATTTGTCCTGATGGGTCACCGCCAAACAATTGCATGGTGTAGGAACCGAACGTACGCGCGAGAAAGCTCTGAGCGATGACCATCGAAAAATACATAAGTAGTGCATTAAATGCAGTGGGCAACCGATCGCCATAGGCCTTATGCAGATACATTCCAATACCCCCTGCTGATGGGTAGGCATTGGATATTTTGATGTAAGAGTAAGCGCTGAAACCAACGATGATTGCGGCCGAGAGAAATGCCAATGGGAACAATGCACCAGTCATCTCTGCCATTTGACCGGTTAGCGCGAATATTCCCGCCCCGATCATCACCCCAGTACCGAGCATTACCGTACCTGATAGAGTGAGGCTACCTTCGTCGTACTGTGTCGAACGATCGTCTTTTTCCTTCATTCAGGACTCCTAAAAATAATGGTTAATCCCCTTTCTGGGCTTTCGGTGCAAGGTATGCAGGCTGCTTAACTGCAATTCTCTATTTATCGACATTCACCATGGAGGTATACACTAGCGCTTGCGGCCAGCGCCCGGGGGTATTTGATGACAGCTCCACGGTTCGTGACTGGCGTTGTTTTTAACGTTCTGATCGACAAATTTGTAATAACCTTCTTTAAAATGCGTCCACCAATCATGGCTTACTTCGACGCCATGCTTTTTCAACACATCTTCGATACCATCCAGACAAATCCTGGAGGCGTCATAAGCAAGATTCAGCACATGACTTTTTTCATCAAAGGAAATGGCGTCGAGCCCGTAAAGCTGATCGACTTCAGCAACCACTGCTTGCAGGTTGTTCTGATCGGCAGGTTCCAGTTTTAAATGGCGTACCACAAGATTGATTTCTGATACGCCCAGCCGATGCTCTTTTTTGCTCATTTTCGATTTCCTCTAATGAGGCGGCATCTTGTTGCAACAATGCGCTTCATGCCTGGCGTTATCCTTGATATTTTCATCCGTCTGTCGCTGCCAACTAAGCCTTGTACGGTTCCACCAACTATCTTTAATAACCGCGCCATGTTTTTCGACAATGGCGATCATTTCATCGATATTGTGGTGAGAGGCGTCATAGGCGATTTTGAGAGTACCTTTCGTCATGTTCAGCCAAACACGGTCAACACAAGGAAGTCCATCCAACTCCGCTGTGATAGCATGCGCGTTACTTTCATTCACCCCGCGCAAACTTAAGCTGTGCTTGGTTAGAAAACCCGGATTGATACCCAGTCGATGCTCTGCCACCACTTTCTCCAAATTATCGATTACTAACGATCAATAGTCCGCTTTGCTTATTTCTTAATGTGTTTAGGACGACTCTTGCGAGCTTCGACCATGTTGTCCATCATCTGCCCCATCATCATCTGCATCATCCCCATACGCTCTTCCATCATTTTCATGCGCTCTTCGGTAGAGCTGGATGCCATGTCGCCTTCACCCTGATTTAGCGTCATCATGCATTGCTGCATCTCTTTCATATGTGCTTCGATGAGTTCACCCCGTTTGCCTTGGTCTGCTTCCTTTTTCAGCTGACCCATCAGGCGCTCCATGGATTTTTTGTGTTCTTGCATCATTGGCATCATTCGCTCATGGCTCATCATCATGCTGCCTTGCTTACCCTGTGTGTTCGGGTCACCGTCATGTTGATGCTCACCTTCGGCGAAGACTGGAGATGCCAATAATGCGGAAATAGCGAGTGCTGACATTAAATTTTTCATTGTTTTATCCTCAGACAGTTTCAGGTTCATTGATTTTAAATTTCGGAATCCACGCTGGCGTAGATTCCATATAATGGCGATATATTTCGCCAAATTCTTCCAGCGCCATCCGCTCCTCTCGCTTAGCGAGTCGCACGTAGACCACTACCAGTATCGGGAACATCACGAGCGTTGGAATGGTCGGCCACTGCAACAGGAAGCCGAACATAATCAAAATAAAAGCAATGTATTGAGGATGACGGCAGCGCGCATACCAGCCGGTAGTGGCCAGGGAGTGGGCTTGCTGCGCCTTGTGCAGTACATTCCAAGCCGAAGCAAGCAGGAAGAAACCCAGTATAATCAGGATATTGCTGGCAATGTGCAGTGGATCAAAATGGGGATTGCCTTCAAAACCAAGTAAAGTGTGCAACAGATGGCCGTTTTCGTGGGACAGAAAGTCGATGCCCGGATACTTTTCTGCCAGCCAGCCAGAGAGGAAATAGATGGTTAACGGAAAGCCATACATCTCGGTAAACAAGGCAATAACAAACGCCGAGAAAGCGCCAAAGCTGCGCCAATCAGTTTTGGTTTGCGGCTTGGTAAAGCTGAAGGCAAAGAAAATAAATATCGCCGAATTGAGTATCACCAGCGTCCAGAGGCCGTAAGCAGATTCACCGTGCATGCTTCTTCTCCTGTAATGTATTGGGTTAATGGTGATGACGGTTTTCGTTTTCCCGACGGCCTTCCTCCAGCCCCCGCTGATAGGCATCCTGATCGGATTCATCCTCGTGCTTGCCATGGTCACCGTGACCGCCATGCCCCCCATGTCCGCCATGCATAAACAAATGCATAAACGGACAGGCTAAGAGAATCAAGAAAGGCAAAAACTGCCAGACGTGTTGCCGATGCTCGATCAATAGGAAATAGCTTGCCGCTGCAATTAAACCCAGGGCGGCCAGGCCTTTGGGGGTCAACCAGAATGATGATTTTTTGGTTGCCATGTCACACCTCACCTGTGTAATTGAAAATCGTTGTCTGTTGCACTGCGTTTATCGTGTATCCACAGCAGATTGTTGACTGGCACGATGCAGACCAGCCCTTCGCTATCGGCATTAACATGCGCCGCATCCACAATCAGCTGCGCAATTTCCCTCGCCTGCTCAGCCTTGGCATAAATCTCCATTTGAATATGCTTGATCAAGTGGTTTTCGTTAAAACTGTCGAAGTAATAGCCCCGGCCACGAACCGGGTGTAAGGTAAAGCCCTTCACACCGTGTCGTATCAGGGTTTCTTCCACTTCTTTCAGGCGAAACTCATCAAAAATGGCCGTGACTTTATTGATGTCCATCAGATCCTCCTGCCTATTTCACCGTGATCTGTCCACGGTACATCTGCATCTGGCAATGAAACGCGTATTCACCTGCTGCCAACGCGGGTAACTGAATGGTTTTCAATTTATTTAGTGGCAGGGTGTCGCTGATTTGCAGTTCAGGAATCAGTAAAGTCTCAGAACAGGGTGATTGATCTTTGCGGATAAATTTGATTTCGACAGGTTCTCCGGTCGGCACTTTAATCCGCGAAGGCGAATAGGTGCCATTTTCAACAGTAATCACCAAATCGCTTTCCCCCAGCTCGGCTTCTTTCGGCTTGTAAAACCAGAACCACCACACAATCAGAGCGATTAACGCCAATCCGGCTATATTGATCAGTAACATGTCGCATTTCTCCTGGTGTTGGACTTAGTGTTCCTGCGCTTTAAACAAACGCAGTCGATTGGCGTTGGTCACGACAGTGAGTGATGAAAACGCCATCGCGGCCCCGGCAATCACCGGGTTCAACAACAAACCCAAGAATGGGTACAGCACGCCAGCCGCAAAAGGTACGCCGGCCACGTTGTAAATAAAGGCGCCGAATAAATTCTGTTTGATATTGCGCAAGGTCGCTTTACTCACTGCAATGGCATCGGCCAAACCATGTAACGAACCCCGCATCAGGGTGATGTCGGCACTTTCAATGGCCACATCGGTACCTGTGCCAATGGCGAAGCCGACGTTGGCGATGGCCAGGGCTGGCGCGTCGTTGATACCGTCCCCGGTCATGCCCACCACTTCGCCTTCCATCTGCAGTTCCTGCACTTTTTTGGATTTTTCTTCCGGCAGCACTTCGGCGAAAAATTCCTTGATACCGGCTTTTTCCGCTACCGCTTTGGCTGTGGCGCGGTTATCGCCGGTGAGCATCACCACCCGTATACCGTTATGTTGCAGGCGCTTGATGGCAGCGATGGAGTCTTCCTTAATCGGATCGGCTACTGCGATAATCGCTGCGAGCTTATTATCAACGGCGAAATACATCGGCGTTTTAGCCTCGGCGGCCAGCGCCTGGGCCTTTTCAACAAAATCACCCAGTCCGATAGTGCGCTCGCGCATGAGCTTTTCATTGCCGAACAACAGTGTTTTTCCGTCCACCTCCGCCTGCACACCGTGGCCGGCAATGGCGTTAAAATTTGAGACCTTGCCCATTTCGATCCCTCTTTCCTGAGCACTTTCAACAATAGCCATGGCCAACGGATGCTCGGAGCCGGATTCAAGCGTTGCTGCCAATCGCAACACCGCCTGCTCGTCATGTTCACCTGCCACCAACACATCGGTAACCTTCGGCGCGCCCAGGGTGATGGTGCCGGTTTTATCCAGAATCATCGCCGATATCTTCGACGCGGTTTGCAAGGCCTCGCCGTTACGAATCAGCACGCCCGCCTCCGCGGCCTTGCCCACGCCCACCATCACTGACATCGGTGTTGCCAGGCCTAGCGCACAGGGACAGGCGATAATCAATACAGTGGTCGCCGATACAATCGCAAAAGCTACCGCTGGTTCCGGCCCAAAATTCAACCAGGTCAGGGCGCTCGCTACGGCGATAATCATGACCACCGGAACAAAATAGGCTGAGATGACATCAGCCAAACGACCAATGGGCGGCTTAGAGTTTTGTGCGCGCTTGACCATATTGATGATTTGCGCCAGCGCCGTGTCTTTACCAACGCGGGTAGCTTTAAACAGAATTGAGCCTGACTTATTGATGGTGCCCGCCGCCACGGTATCCCCAGTAGCTTTTTCTACCGGCATCGGCTCGCCGGTGAGCATGGATTCGTCAATAGCGGTATGCCCTTCGATTACCTCGCCATCGACGGGAATTTTTTCACCTGGCCGCACACGGACCACATCGTTCAGTAGAACCTGTTCGATAGCAATATCCAGTTCTTTGTCATCGCGAATGACCCGTGCTGTTTTTGCCTGTAAACCAATCAGGCGCTTAATGGCCTCCGAGGTACGACCGCGGGCTTTCAGTTCCAGTGCAAGGCCAAGATCAATCAAGCCGATAATGATCGCCGTAGCCTCGAAGTAGACATGGCGCGCCTGATCGGGAACGGCGTCTGGGAAAAACACCACCACCATGGAATACAACCACGCCGTGCCAGTACCCAAAGCAATCAGCGTATCCATATTGGCAGAATGATTGAGAAAGGACTTCCAGGCGCCGACAAAAAAGTGCTTGCCGGAAAAATAGAGAACACCAAAAGTCAGAATACCCACGACCAACCAGGCGATGCGTTCTGTGGTGGTGTTGACGTTGACTTCACCAGTGATCAGCGCATAGGCCATCAAAGGGCCACCCAGTGAGAGAGCAATCCAGGTTTCTTTCATCAAGCGCTTGTAATAAGCCTGATCCGCCTTCTCTTTTTCGGCCAATGCATCATCTTCATTCTCAGCAGCCGCAAGCTTGGCGTTATAGCCCGCCTTCTCCACCGCCTTAAGCAAGTCAGACGCGGCTGCATTGCCAATCACGCTGACGGTGCGCTGAGCGAAATTCATTTCCGCGTTCTCCACACCCGGTACCGCCTTCAGAGCTGATTCGATTTTTCCCACACAGCTGGCACAACCAGCACCCTCGATAATCAGTTCCTGGTGCGCCGCGCTATCAACATGAACATGGGGATCAGAACCGTGTTCATGATTATGATGCTGTGCGTTGTTATCGGTATCTTTATGACAACCCGGTTTGCCGGATTCCGTGTTCACTGAACTCATGGGATCACTCCTGAATTATTTGATGACCGCCGCAGGAAAACCCGCTCGATTCAACGCCTCTATCAGAGCGTTAGATTCGACCATGCCAACGACCGAAGCGACACCCGTCGCCAGATCCATACACGCATCGCTTACACCGGAAACAGAGCGTAGCGTTTGCTCAATGCTTCTTACACAACCACCGCACGTGGCGCCTTGCACCTGTAACCGCTGCAGCGGGATATCGCTATCTGAGCCAACACTGCTCCGGGTGGTAGCTGCTGTGGATGACTTGCTGGCGCAACAACAGCCGCCCTGGTGATGAGCAGGGCTCTCAAACTTCTGTGTATTCATGGCAAATCCTCTATGTTGATTTACTGGGCAAACTCTTCAATCAGGTGACAGATCATATGGCCGGTCGGCACCTTATCCGGCTTTTGGCTCCACTCGACCACGGCCTGCTGCATGCGTTCCCGCAGTTGCAGAGTCTCGGCGAACCGTTGTTCAGTTTCATTCAGGCGTTGGTCAATCAAGCGGCGAACCGTCGGGCAAGGCGATTTCTTCTTATCCGCGTGGTTCAAAATTTCCTGAATATCCTCAACGGAAAAGCCCAGTTGCCGTGCACTCAGCACGAATCGCAAGCGGTTGTAATCCTTTTCGCTGTATTCCCGATATCCATTGGCTTTGTTCTTACCCGGTTTCAGAATCTTGATCCGGGTATAAAACCGCACGGTATCGGCCGTAACCCCTAAACGCCTGGCCATTTCGATAACTTTCACACAGCCCTCCTCGCAGCTCAGTCTGACTATCGCAGGATTCAGATTAACCCCGAAGATCTGTTCCTTGCCTTGATATGAGTCAATCATCAGTTCTAAACCCGAGAGAAAATCCAAAGAATTTGTCCGGCTTTTTGTCACCTTACACCTGTGTCCAAGACACAGGCCAAGCAATTTTCATTAACAGGTATCAGGCCTCTCGTACTCACTATTACACGCACCTCGATCTGTAGCCTGTACGCCGTCAACCGTCAATATTGGCCCGATATCCTGTCACGGCGTTTCTGCATTGAATCGACCCGTACACAACTCCCAAGCTGCACCTGGACTTATCCATTGTCATAGTAGAGCGGCGTTTTTGACCTTAAGATGACCCATGTATTACATTCCAGTAATGTATGTGTAATCCTGTTTACCCTGGCAAGTCGGAACATGCGTTGCTCACAGCACAAAGCGGGAGAACCACCAGCAGGGATTTCAAAGGTTCAAGAACCAGGGCCCGCAAAGGCGGAACCCTTCAGGAAACAGGTATCGCGGTTGTTATACCAGCGGGCTTACCGGCCTGATCAGGCCGTTTTGGGAGGGTGAAAAATGCGTGAGGGGAGCCGTGCCAACAATGGTTCCGGCGCAGTATTGAACATGTCGCAGGCGGCATGATTCATAGTATTTTTAAAAAATGAACCGACCGCCCCAACTGTTCCCGAGGCTGAACAGGTTGACGCACAGTGACTGGCCGATAGACAGCCTGAGTCGCAATGACCGGCTAAGCACTTACCGCGGGGTTTGGGCGAATCGCTCTTGGCAATCTGATGACAGGGCATTGTCGAAGCAGTGAGGCTATGTCCGGCCGCCTGTTCACCACGGTCATTCGGGTTGAGAGAATCGGAAGTGGGCGCTGGGACTGGTCGCGTATGGTCCAGATCCAATATCGAGGCGATCGAGCCATGGTTGAGCGCGTTTGCCGGTATTGGAAGGTGAACCTGCATATCCCTGGGCAATGCAGCCATCAGTGGTTGCGCAAGCAACCCCCAAATGACCAACATAATACCCAGATAATGAACCATATCGGCTCCCTTTATTGACCGTTTTAATCTAGCAGATCTGATATCGCCAGTTCTTGACCTGAATCAAATGTTTGACACCGACGTGTTCCCCATCGGTTGCAGCTCCAGAAGCAACAGAGAGGCCAAGAATATAGGGTTAGAATTCAGAACGGCGCACCCGAACTTTATAATCGGGTACGCCAGGTTCATAGCTTAAGTTCCGTCTTTACCCTTACTCTGCTTCCAAAGCAGATAAACCGCCGGCAATACCAGCAAAGTCAATACCACGGCACTCAGCATGCCACCCACCATAGGCGCCGCAATCCGACTCATGACTTCCGAACCGGTACCCGTGCCGTACATAATAGGTAACAGCCCCACGATAATCGCCGCTGCAGTCATCATCACGGGTCTTACCCTTAGGCCGGCACCGTGCAACACCGCGTGGCGCAATGTTTCCTTTCGCGGTTCAACACCTTTCTGCTCACAGTCTTCCAGCATATGGCGATAGGCCTGATTGAGGTACACCAGCATGATGACGCCGATTTCTACTGCCACACCTGCCAGCGCAATAAAGCCCACGCCAACAGCGACAGAGAAGTTGTAGCCGAGCACGTACATCAGCCAGATCGAGCCCACCATGGCTAGCGGCAGAGTGCCCATGATGATCGCGACCTCGGCAAAGTTGCGAAAATTGAAATAGAGCAGCACGATGATAATGGCCAGCGTCAGCGGCACCACATAGGTGAGTTTTTCCTTGGCTCTCAGCATGTATTCGTACTGCCCCGACCAGTTCAGGGAGTAGCCTGCTGGTAGCTCGACCTGATCGGCCACCACGGCCATGGCATTTTTTACATAACTGCCAATATCCACGCCATCGATATCAACAAAGGTCCAGCCGTTGAGGCGGGCATTCTCGCTCTTGATGGCCGGGGGGCCGTCTTCCACATAAACACGAGCGACATCCCCCAATGCAATGCGCTGGCCACTGGTTGTTACGATGGGCAACAGGGCTAATTGTTCCGGCGAGTTACGATAGTCCTGGGGATAACGCAGATTGACGGGATAACGCTCCAACCCTTCGACTGTCTGCGTGACGTTCATGCCGCCGATGGCGGTGGCCACCACCTGCTGCACGTCAGCAATATTGAGACCATAACGCGCTGCTTTTTCCCGCTGAATATCCACCTTGATATAACGGCCACCCGCTACTCGCTCGGAGTAGACCGAGGCGGTGCCAGGTACATCTTTGAGCACCTGCTCCAAACGCTTGCCGATTTTTTCGATCTCCTTGAGGTCGGGGCCAGCCACCTTAATACCCACCGGGGTTTTAATACCCGTGGCCAGCATGTCGATACGGGTTTTGATGGGCATCACCCAGGCATTGGTCAGTCCAGGAAACTTCACCAAGGCATCCAGTTCCTTTTTTAACGATTCCGTAGTCATACCATCGCGCCACTCCTCTCTCGGTTTCAACTGGACAAACGTTTCAATCATGGTCAGGGGCGCCGGATCAGTGGCCGTTTCTGCCCGACCGATTTTGCCGAATACACTTTTCACTTCGGGCACCGTGGCTATCAACTTGTCGGTCTGCTGCAGGATCTCCCGCGCTTTACCTATCGACAGACCGGGATAGGTGGTGGGCATATACATCAAATCACCCTCATCCAGAGGGGGAATAAATTCGCTACCTATCTGGCTGACGGGCCAAAATCCGATAACCGTAATCACCAGGGCTAACACGAGCGTGGATTTAGGGTAATTAAGCACGGTTTTAAGCGTAGGCATATACACGCCAATCAACGCGCGATTGAGTGGATTTTTGTGCTCAGGCAGTACTTTGCCACGGATAAAATAGCCCATCAGCACGGGCACCAGCGTTACTGCCAATGCAGCACTCGCGGCCATGGCGTAGGTTTTAGTAAAGGCCAGCGGCGAGAACATACGGCCTTCCTGGGCCTCCAGGGTAAACACCGGCACGAAACTCACGGTAATGATCAGCAGGCTGAAAAATAGCGCAGGACCGACTTCGGCGGCAGATTCCGCGACTACCTGCCAGCGGTTTTCGTTGGTCAGTGGCGTGCGTTCCATATGCTTGTGCATGTTTTCAATCATGACGATGGCGCCGTCGATCATGGCGCCTATGGCAATGGCGATCCCGCCCAACGACATGATATTGGCGTTAAGTCCTTGCGCATGCATGACGATAAATGCGGCCAAAATACCTACCGGCAAACTGACAATGGCCACCAGACTGGAGCGGATATGAAACAGGAAGACGACACACACCAGGGCCACGACGATGAATTCTTCCAGCAATTTGTGCCACAGGTTTTCCACGGCGCGCTCAATCAGGCCGGAACGATCATAGACCGTCACGATTTCCACACCCTCAGGCAACCCGGCCTTGAGTGTCTCCAGCCTGGCTTTGACACCATCAATGGTTTTTTGCGCATTCTCGCCAAAGCGCATGACCACAATGCCGCCTACTGTCTCACCCTCGCCATTGAGTTCGGCAATGCCCCGGCGCATCTGTGGCCCGATTTCGATGTCGGCCACATCCTTTAACAGCAAGGGGGTACCGTTGACGTTCAGGCCCAAAGGGATATTGGCCAGATCATCACGCCCCTGGATGTAGCCGGACGCGCGCACCATGTATTCCGCTTCCGCCATTTCCACCACAGAAGCGCCGACTTCCTGGTTGCCGCGCTGGATTGCCGTCTGGATATGAGAGAGTGGAATGTTAAAAGCTCGCAGCTTGTCCGGGTTCACCTTAACCTGGTACTGCTTCACCATGCCGCCAAGTGCAGCGACTTCAGATACCCCGGGCACAGTTTGCAGTTCGTATTTCAGGAACCAGTCCTGCAGGCTGCGCAGCTGGCTGAGATCGTGCTGACCGGTGCGATCCACCAGTGCGTAGAGGTAGACCCAACCCACACCGGTGGCATCCGGCCCCAATTGCGGCCTGGCATTGGGCGGCAAAGTGGGCGCCACCTGCGACAGGTATTCCAGTACCCGCGAACGCGCCCAGTAAGCATCGGTATCCTCATCAAAAATGACATAGACATAGGAGTCGCCAAAAAACGAGTAGCCGCGTACGGTGACCGCACCAGGCACCGACAACATGGCAGTAGTCAGTGGATAGGTGACCTGATCTTCCACCACCTGCGGCGCCTGCCCCGGATAACTGGTTTTGATAATCACCTGCACGTCCGACAAATCGGGAATGGCATCTACCGGCGTGTTTTTCAGGGACCAACCGCCGACCCCCACCAGAATCAGAGTGGCCAGCAGCACAAAAAAGCGGTTTTGGACAGACCAGCGGATAATGGCTTCGATCATGGCTTGTCCTCCCCGTTGCGCTGGCCTTGATCCATATCCATCCCATCATGGCTCATACCCTGATGCGGGCTGTTGCCCATGGATTGGTCGTCTCCATCCTCGTGTGAGTCTTCGGATATCGGTTCCAAACCATGGATCTGGCTGACAACGTAATTACTGCCCCCGTCCCGCTTAATTTCCACGTGCAGCTTCATGCCGGGTTTCAGCCCATCCAGATCCACCGCAGGGTCTGCGATAAAATCCATCGTCATGGCAGGCCATTGCCAGGCATCAATGGGGTCGTGTGCCAGCGTGAGCATCCGGTGTTCGACCATGATGCCTTCAATACGGGCGCCGACTGATACCGATGCCGGTGTTTCAGGCTGGGTATCGTCATCCGGGCTGTGGTTCATGCGACGAAAATCCGAGGTCTTGCTGGATTCGGAATCAAGCAAAAATTGCGCGGAAGTCACAAGCCGGTCGCCCTCGTTGAGCCCCGACAGAATCTCCACCTGGTTCTCGCCAATTCGCCCTACCTCTACGGCGATGGATTTAAAGCGCCCGTCACCTTTAGCCAACACGACTCGCGATTGGCTACCCGTGCGAATCAGTGCTTCCCGCGGAATGAGCAACGCCTCCCGAGCGGGTTGTGTCGCTATCGTCATTTGCGCAAACATACCCGGTCGCAGGTAGCCGTCCGGGTTGTCGAATCGTACGCGCACCCGAGCTGTTCGAGTCTGGGTATTCAGTGACGGGTAGATATAGTCAACGGTGCCAGACCACGTGCGTCCTGGCAGATAATCGAGGTACATGCGCACGGCATCGCCCTTCCGTACGCTCATGACCTGACGCTCGAACACTTCGCCAATGACCCAGATATGTTCCAGTTGCCCGATGACCATCATTTCCATACCGGGTTTCACAAACATGCCTTCACGGACCATAAGATTGTCCAATACGCCGGATTGCGGGGCCTTGATGGTGATCGTCTGACTGACCTTGCCAGATTTTTTCAGTCGGTGGATTTCCGATTCCGGCACCTGTAAAGCCGACAGCCGCTCCATGGCAGCAGTGATTAGTGTTGGGTTATTTCGCTTTAATGCCAGCAACACTTCTTCCTGGGCATTGACCAGGGTAGGCGAATATAAGGCATAGAGCGGCTCGCCCTGAGTGACCGGATCTCCGGCGGCTTTGACATGGAGTTTTTCAATCCAGCCTTCTACCCGTGGATGAATGTGAACAAGACGGTCTTCATCATATTGCACATAGCCCACGGTATTGACAGAGACGTCCAGCTGCCCCCGAGTAGCAGACGCTGTACGTACGCCAAGATTGTTGACCACATCGGGAGAGATGGTGACTGTGCCAATCTCCTGATCGCCGCCCGCATCTTCATACACTGGTATCAGATCCATCCCCATAGGGGATTTACCCGGTTTGTCGCGCTTGTAATTGGGATCCATCGGCGCGACCCAGTAGAGTGGTTTTTTCTCGGCTGCAACGTCATCACCGCCCGTGGTCCCTTTCATACGCCATAGGGCCGAATAGTGCGCAAGGGTCGCTGTCGCAATCAACAAGGCAACGGTAATGAAAAAAGATTTATTCAATTGAATCTTCATGGGGTTAATCCTTGCGCCTGGTTACTGTTGGTGGCGGGAAACGGTTCTGAACCATTTTTGGACAAGAGGTAATTCAACTCGGTAATCGTCTTCAGCCGATCAATCCTGATCGTTAAAAAGTCGATCTTGGCATTTAACTCAGCAATGCGGGCGCGCACCGCTTCGGCAAAGTCGCCGTCGTCGTTGTTGTAGGCGGCCAGGGCAGCTTCGGCCTGCTCGGCCATTTGCGGCAATAACTGCTCGGCGTAGAGCGCGCGACGATCATTCAGGCGCTGTAGCTGTACCAAGGCCGTATCCAGTTCCGCCATCAGCTTTCGCGCCATCAGTAACTTGTCAGTTTTTATGGCCTCAGCCCGGGAAGTGGCCGCACTGACGTCTTTATCCTGTCGCTTGCCGGTGAAAAGCGGCAGGTCAAAGGTCACACCGACAGAAAAAAAATCAGCCCGGTCACGCCCCATGGGATCATCGTCCCTATAGCCATATTGGGCGGAAAGACCCCACTCAGGTTTATATTTCTGGCGCGCTAATTCGACCCCGGTCTCCATGGCATCAATACGCTGATCAAGCGCCCGCAAGAGTGGGTGCCGGTTGACCTGTTCATAGAGCCAACGATCACTATCCGGCTGACCTCCCACCGACGCCGGCTCATCACCGTACTGACTGGGCACAAGCTGCGCTAACGGCAGACTGGCAAGACCGCCGACCCACTCGGATAAACGCTGTTGGGCTGACTCCGACTGTTGCCGCAGCACCGTCAAACGATCGTCCAACCGGGTAAGCTCCAATTGGGCCCGGATAATATCCTGCTGGCGGGCACGTCCCAGTGCCGACGAATAGCTCGCTTTGGTTGCATCCACCAAATGTTCAAACAGCGAGCGATCCCGCTCAATCAATCGAATGCTCTCCTGGGCTCTGAATGCGTCCAGCCACAGCTGCGAAACAGTAGCCGATACCTTGGCCTGGCGATTCTGCCTAAGCAATGGCTCCTGTTCCGCCAACTCCTGTTTCTGACGGCTGGACAGCGCCAGACTATCGCCGCGAGGAAACATCTGACTGACACCTACAGTGAGCTGCGTCATAGGCTCCTGGTTGATATCGAAGCTATCGGTAGGAAAGTTAGCCGCCATCAGGCTGACCTTGGGGTCTGGAAGCGTCGATGCTGAAATTGATTCGCTGGTCAAAGCGTCTTCGCGATGCCGGCTACCGTTCAGCCAGGGATCCGTGGCAATGGCATGGGCGATGGCCTCATCCAGACTCAACGTATTAGCCGGGCTCTGCGCAAATACAGGAAGCCCCACCAGCAAAAACAATAAAAATACCCATTGAATGTTCATCGTTATATGTCCTATTGCTGATCGCGACTATTCACAGATGCAAACACGTCAGCCGAACCGTCTTTTTTAAGCAGCCATACCTTGTAAGGCGTAAACCTGTCACCCATCTCCATACCAGGGCTGCCTGCCGGCATGCCAGGCACACTAAGGCCGATGGCGTCATCGGGAGGGTTTTCCAGAAACTGCTGAACAAAGCGCGCAGGGATATGGCCTTCGAACACATAACCGTTACTCGTCACTGCTGTATGGCAGGACTGGAACTCAGGTGCTATGCCATAGTCATTTTTAATGCGATTCAAGTCCGACGGGTGGTGGGTTTTTGTGTCAAAACCAACATCTTCCATATGGTGAACCCATTGCTGGCAGCATTGACAGGTGCGGCTTTTATAAACATCCAACGTGGCAATCGTTGCGCTTTTAGTTGCGTGATTTTCGCTTTCTGAACAAGCGGTAAGAAATAACAGGAATACGATCAGCGCCGGAAAGCGCAGATAGGTATGTAACGGCTTCATGATGACTCCCAATCAAGAGTTGCAGTGAACGCGCTCGTAGCGATGGCGCGTTTTAAACATACGTTATGGGAGTTTTTATCTCCCGCTTATCGAGTCGTCAGACGCCTGAATTTCAGGCGTACCAACCCTACTTCAGCGGGAAATGGGGGGGCGAAACAGCGAGGAAGCTGCCTGGGAGAGGAAGGAAACCGAATACGCTGTATTGAGGGTTTGAGAAAACTGAACGGAAAACGGCGACAGTGTACTCACCACCGCAACGCTTGCAGAGATGCAATCCAACTGAGAGCAGTGATCCTGGCTGCAACAATCAGCGGCATCAGCCGTAAGGGCATTATTGATCTGGATATTGTTTGCCTTGGTATGGCTTCCATGATCCATTGCCCCCGTCATTACTGGAACATCAGGTTCGTGACTCATCTTGTGGCAGGGCAATTTCGCAACAGCGAACGACTGGCTGGTAAAAGCCAGTAACGCGAAGATCGCCATGTAAAATCTGAATCTGCTAAGCCACATAATCTGCAAATGGTTATATTAACATTAGGAAAGATACCTTATTCTCTCGAAAGTTCAAACATAACGCCCTTGATGATTGACATAGATCAATCAACGGATACTTCCATTAAGCGCCAGAACTGCAAATATTGACTTGAGGCCCACCCCGTCAGGATTGAGTGGCTGAGCTAAGTTTTTTTGTCCAACGGCGCTATACTTAAATCTGAGCTGGAGTAACCCGCAGGTGGAGTCTGCCGATGAATACTGTCAACCGCATTGCCAATATCCTCAGAGCCAGTGCTGCTTTGCTCGTAACCGCTGTGGGCATTCTATTCAGCGCCGATGACGACGAAAGCGAAGACCGTCCCTTAGGAGATGGCTCAGACCGATTTGGGGAGCACAATTTTCGTACTGGACGTATGGACTCTGGAGCTGATCCAGATGGCTGGTATGAGGAGGACTTGTAACAGCTCCCTATTTCTTCTTCATCCCTTTTGAGACGGCCATTTTACCCAAACTGCCGCCCTGCCTTCCTGCATCATCAGCAGGCCTTGCGAGCGGGGAAGTAGCTGCAGTGATAGAGCGCCCTATATTCACCCCCGCCCACGCCATCATCCCACTCCACAGCAGCGGCAATCCCAGATAGAGACTGGTTGTGATCATATTCAACAGCATGCGCTTGGCGTCATGTTCACCAGGGTTGGCAAAGATCTGCAGGAAGACATTGACGTCAGGGTACATGGACAGAATCAGGTTCTGATCCACCCACATGGCCAGATACCAGAGCACTGTCCAGAACTTGATGGTGAAGATGGCCATGCCACCGACCACCATCATGGCAATGGAGTAGCGGGACAAAACCACCACCAGTGGCAGCAGGGCATAGATGCCCAGCAGCATAATGGCCTGGACCATGGGCAATGACTGCAACACGGCGGTCATGGTGACGGAAAACAGGGCCGATGCGGTGACTACACCACCGGTCGCCAGGCCGCCTTTGACGATGGATCCAGCGGTGTTGACCAATCCTGCCCCAGATGCATTATTGGCGATTAGCTCATTACTCGACCAGGAGGGTGGCGCATTGGTGAGAACCGTTTTGGCGACGGCGTCATTTTGCTGCTCGCTGGCCAGTGCCGGCGCGATAGCGACCACCAGACCGGAAAAGCCGGCCGAGGTGGCATCCGCCTCGTTGATCAGTTTTTCCCGCAAGCCGATGGCCCCATCCTCCCACCACTGTTTGCAGTAAGGTTTGCCCCAGGCTGGCGGAGTGGTCGGATCGTATTCCGTATCCCTGGCCGCGCTGTAAGCCCAGCCGGTAATTTGGTTGGCCGGGCGCAGTGTGTCGTAATAGCCTGCAGTTTCCCGGTAGACGTGTGCGCCCATCCAGTCGGGATCATCGGCACCGTAGGTGGTGAGAATGCCATTGATGGCCGCCGTGTTTGGTCGTTCAGCCTGGTATTTGGAGCGGGCCGGGATATAGCACTGGCTGAAGAAATCGCTCACCTCCTGCCGGAGTCGCGGATCAGCAATGGTGGCCAGGTGTGCTTGTTGCTCGAAGGTGCGCATATCCGCCACGGTTGGGAGGCCTTGGACAATGGCGTGATTCAGGCCGGAGCTGAGGGCGATCACGCCGTACCACCAGACGGGAACATTGACTGTTGCGGCAGAACCCGTGAACCCGGTCGTGCCATAGGTGCTCTGTGGGGCCGCTACGGTCGCGGTTGTTGGCGTTGGATTCAGCAAGGTCGGCGGCGGCGAGTAGGACAAGGTACCGGCATTGAGTGGTGTGAGGGTAGCGGGTTGCCCGGCCAGCACGACTACCAACAGCGCAATGAACAGCTCGATCTCCATGCGCCGCAGTGAGAGGCCACTGGCATGACCCACCTCACCGCCCTGCGCCGGTTCGCGCCAGTTGTCGATCAGGATGCCCAGAAACGGGAGATAGACGATACCGGTACTGACCAGCACATCCCACAGAATGCCGTAGAAGGTCCAGCCGAAGAGGGAAGTAAAGAGCTCCAGATAGCTATCGACACTCATTGCCCAGCTCCAATGATCAAGCTCTAACCATCAAGCCAATGGCATTGACCAATACACCCTGCCCTAACACCAATTCGAGCAAAACCAACCAGGTGACGGCGCGCCAGCGTAATCCTGTTAGTCTGGTTGCTTTGGCCCGGCTCAGGATTGTCGCATCAGCCAGCCAGGCAACCAGATGATTCCAGCCGAGGGCAACAGCGGCGATCGCTACCCAGCGTATGACTGTCAGCGTCGTCCGCCAGGCATCGATGCTCTGTTGGATGGATTGCACGGAATCCGTTTGCAATCGATGCATAAGGAGATACCCCGCCAGTGCCGTCAGCAACACGGCCACTGTGGTGAATAGCAGAAAGCTTTTTCGCCTTGATCGGATGTTATTGAACACGCCCACCTCGCAACGGATTGGGATCCAGGGTGGGCACTTCCGGTACGGTAAGTGAACTCTGCCGTTTGGCAGCCGCTCGCTCCAGTAATGTGGCAACAGTGTCGGATACCACTTCTTTGCGTACACGGGTTTCAAACAGCAGGTTTTCGATTTCTTTATCGAGCTCGGCGATGGAGTTGTCCGCATGCTCGCGGGCAACTTCGGTGGCGTAAACCTCAGGGACCTGCCGCCCCGACAGCAGCAGACGCCGGGCGTACAGTGCTTTTTCGACCGTGCGCGCAGTGCTGATCTCGGAGACCAGGCGGCCCATGATCAGGCTCTGCTCTGAGGCCGGCATCTCGCGGATGGCTTCGATCACCTGACGGGTGATGGCCACGCCGGGGGCGGTGATCTGATCGAGATTGGCCAACGTGGGCGGTGTCGCGCCACTGACCAGGTTCTGGATCTCGGTGGTGACGGTGGCGGACTCCTGATAGAGCTTCGGTAGCAGGCCCGTACCGGGAATGCTGTCCTTGCGGCAGGTATCGCAGGTAGTGACGATATTCTCGCCCACCACATCCACGGTCCAGTCCCGAGCTTCGGCGGGCGACGCCCAGATTTCCGACAGGCGGGTGGCCGATGCGGTCGGTACCGGACTGGTGTCAGTCACGACGCGATTCATATTGATGTTGTAACCGGCCTCGACGATATCGCCGGTAAATTCCAGCACTGGCTGGCCGGCTCCTCCGGCCTGCCCACCGATCCAGGGCACACCATTGTCGCCATTTGAGGATTCCACCGTGTCTTTGGCGGTCACGGCATCATTGCCGCCAATACCCATCTGCACCTTCCAATCGTTACCTTTGGATAAGGTGATCAGATCGGCGTAGGGGTTCTTGCCCTGGGCAATCTCCGCCTCCATCTGCTCGCAGGACTTGGTGGCCAGCTGCATGGTTTCTTCGGCCTTGATCAGGGCATTCTGGAAGAGATCGTACAGGCCGGGGTTGGCTCGTTGCAGAATGAGTGCAGGTAACGACGCTATGGCGCTGGTGGCCGCTGCCGTCATGGCGTTCATCATGTTGTCGACACCGGAACCGATGTCGTTCAGGGTATTGGTGACCGCCGCCACCGGATCGAACTTGCCGCAGCTGTAGCCGAGTCCCAGTTGGGCAGAGCCTCCCAATGTCGTGGAGACCACAGCGGGATTCGCCGGTACCGAGACCGGTTCGGCGCCACCGATCTCGTAATACCACAGCCCATCTTCTGTGGGCGCCTGAGCGGCATAGCTGTCAGAGCCAATGACGACCGCCAAAGCGATCAGCAGACAGTGGATAGGGTTGTGTTTGATCATGGCGGGTAATTGATCCAGTTGATGTCGAACAGAAAAAACTGGCCTTCTTTTTCACAGCACTGATAAGGCCTCCACAGGTTCCAGGCGTAATCACCCTCCTCGTCCACGCGGCCACCACCCCAACCATTGGCGCTGGCGAGATCGTTGGTGCCAAAAACAGCGCAGCTTGATTCTGCTTTGGGGAGCAACATCTGCCACTCACCGGTGGCGGGATCGTCTTCAACCAATGGACCCGGCGACCAAATACGCTGATCGGAGCTGGAAGAAGCTTCGATCTGATCGTAAATGTGCGGCTGACCGTTCCGGGTCACGATATCCCCGGCTCGCTGCGCATTGATTGCCGCGGCCTTGGGCTCCTCTGCCTGTGTGGTCCAGCCTGTTCTGGGGTAGACACCACCCCAGGTCTGCAGAGGCCAGGTGCCGATTTCCCGCATGCCGGGTATCAGACTCGCTGGATAGAACATTTCCGGGATTTCCATACGCCAGGAGAGCGCATCCAGGCTCGACATGAAATAGGGATAAAAGGAGGTGGTTTCCGATTCACACAAATAGCCGGTACCCGCCAGGACACCTGACAGCGAACCTAAAGGATGGCCGATGACATCGGTCTCCCGAAAGATCAGATTACGGTGGTCCTTGTTGCCCTGCCCACCTTCCGTTCGATTCCCGGCGCTCTCGATGGGCACGGGCAGCAAGCTGCCGAGCAGTCCTGTCGCGGCGGAACTTTGAGCGGCCCCAAGAATACTGCGGATCTCTGTCCAGGGATTGCTACCGAGTTCGTTGTAACTGCTCACCACCGCATCCGGCTGGTAATGGCCAACTTTGATTGAGGTCTCGACATCGCATTCGTAAATGGAACAGCGCAGCCAAAAGCACATCCCCACCGGCATCCAGCGCATACAGCTGAGTGCGGCACTCGTGGTCTGGGAAACGATTTCCGTGGTAGAGATCGTTCCCGCATGACTCATGAGGGGCGCCCACATCAGCAGGATGAATCCACAACGGCGGATAGCACACATCATGGTCGAGCCTCCCCGGCCTGCCACTGCCGATATCGTTGGGTTGCCGCTCGAATGTCGGTGATGCCGTAAACCACAGCTTTGCCATCGAAGACCATGGCCGGATAGCGATCAATGCCGTATTGCATCGCCTGCACCAGGCCGTTAGCGGCGTTTTCCAGTTCATGGCTGAGTTTATTGTCCATACGCTGAAAGCGATGGAGGGCTGTCTGTTTTGCGGCTTCGGGATTCGCTGGCAAGTCTTTGGAGAGCTCTTGCTGAAGTCGATCAATACGGTCTATGTGGTACACAGTTATACCATCCGCACCATTCGCGACCGGGTTCATTGAATCGGTAAATACCTCGATCGCAATTGATGGTTCGTCAGCCAAAACCGGCTCACAGAGCACCCCTATTAGAACGATCGAAAGAATGAGATGAGCTCTTGCACTATTCACTGGCGGCCATCCAGATCCACATATCTTTGACAGAGCATTCATGCTGAAGGATTGACGGTGGGGGATAAACGGAAAATCCAGACATGAAGCGTCGATGTTTCTGGCCGACCAGAGGCGACATTCCTATAATGGCGGGACATTCGTAACGGAAGAAATACAGGAATGGATTTCAGCCCCATCATCCAACAGGTCTACGGCGCGCTGTGGTACCTCATACCTCTCGCCATCCTGGCAGGTGTTCTCAAGTCCCCCTGGTTCAAAGGCATTACCGGTGAGTTTCTGGTGAATACCGCCGCACGACTGTTTCTTCCAAAGGACGAATACCGCCTGATCAAGGATGTGACATTACAAACCGATGATGGCACCACACAGATCGACCACATCATTGTGTCGCGCTACGGCGTATTCGTAATTGAAACCAAAAATATGAAGGGCTGGATATTCGGCTCGGCCAACCAGAAAACCTGGACCCAGAAAATCTACAAACACACCCATAAATTTCAGAACCCACTGCACCAGAACTATAAACACGTCAAAACCCTGGAAACCCTGCTGGATATTCCGGCTTCCGCGATTCACTCGCTGGTGGTGTTTGTCGGTGATTCGACGTTCAAGACTGAATTGCCCGAGAATGTGGTTTATGCCGGTGGGTATATCCGGTATATCAAAGCGCGGCGCGAAGTGATCCTCAGCCAGGCCGCCGTGGAGACTGTGACGGCACAAATCGAACAGCTGAGATTACAGCGGGGGTTTACCACCAACCGACAGCACGTCAACCATTTGCTCCAGAAGAAGGCTCCCTCACCGCCAGCCGCCCCCGCAGTCATGCCGCCAGTCACAGCGTCAACGACGCCCCAAAGTCGAAAACAGTGCCCAAAGTGTGGCGCTACGATGGTACTAAGAACGGCCAGAAAGGGACAAAACGCGGGCAATCAATTTTGGGGATGCGCAACCTATCCGGCCTGCCGTGGAGTCGTGAAACACCCCTGAGATCAGTAAAACTGCTACGCACGAGACTGTTCGATACGCTTGGCGATCTCGTAAACCGCCTCCAGCTCCGAGCAGTTCTTCTCACGCATAATCGCTGCACGTTCAGCCTTCTCATGCTTTTCGGTCATGGCCAGGGCGAGCGATAAGGCTGGCGGCACGTTGCGGAACAGCGCTTCGACCTTGTCGGCCAAAACGACTCCTTCCACGTATTTTCCCGGCTCCTTGCGGGCAGACAACAGCAGGTTGCGCTGTTCGTCATTGAGATCCTTGAAGCGGGCGATCTGCTCCACCTCCTCTTTCGGCATGACCAGGCACAGCCACCACTCCATCATGTTGAGCATCTTGCGGCTGGCATCCGGAAAGTCTTCCAAATTCTGGGTGGCGATCCAGAACCAGGCACCGAGCTTGCGCCACATTTTGGTGATCTTGACCACGTAGCGCGCCAGCAAGGGATTGGTGGTAATGATATGGCCTTCGTCAGTCACCACCAGCGTGGGCCGATCGTCGTGTTGATGACGTTCCACCAGGTCATTGATGTGGCTCATCATAGACAGGTAGGCAACGGTGAGCTGATCCTCGTAGCCTTCTCTGGCCAACATGCCCATTTCGAGGATGGTGACATCGGCTTCTGGCCAGGACTGCCCCGGCCGATTGAAAAAGTGGCCCGCCAGGCCCGAGCAGAAAAGCGCCATACCGTCCCCCATCTCCAGGGCTCGATTACGTCGGTGTTCGGGCAATTCCCTGTTGGTGGCGATGGTCTGGAAGGCGTTGACCACATCTTGGGTAATCACCTGGGGTCGACTGGTCTCTTTCACCGTTTTTGCGGCAAGGAAGATGGCGTTGCGGATCAGCAGTCGGTCGGCCCGGGTCAATCGCGCGTCTTCGCGTTCATCGCCACCGGTGATCATGATGCGTGCAGCAATCTCCATTTCACCGAGGATATCGCGACCGCCGCCCTCTTCGTCCATCTCATCATCTTCGTCTAACGTCTCCTCGCTTGTGGACTCATCGACGTCGAGCGGATTAAACGCATGGCGCCGATCCAGCAGTCGAAGCGCATCGGCAAAGGGCGGCAGGCTGACATCGACATTGGGGTTCAGGGTGATCTGGTTCACTGACAGACCGTGATGCGCAAAATGCTGCCCCAGTAACGAAAACGAAGCCCCGGCCTCGATGATAAAAATCCGTGGCCGGTGTCGTGCCATCATCTGCTGCAACAGATACACCAGCAGTGCTGACTTGCCCGCCCCCGTCGGCCCCAGGATCAGCATGTGGGCGTTCTTCTTGCGGTCATCCCGGTGCAGCGGATCGAAGACCAGCGGTTCGGCACCCCGGTTGTAGAACACCAGGCCGGGATGACCGGTGCCACGGGAACGGCCGTAGAACGGTACCAAATTGGCAATATGCCGTGAGAAGATCAGGCGCGAGCGTCGGCGGGATTTGTCCAGGTCGGCGTCGTAGGCCATGGGCAGGTTACGGATGTAACTGTCGAGCGACAGCAGGTCAGCTTCCTGGGCAATGGACTGCAGACCATTGGGCAAAAGCAGCGCGTGGAGACGATTCAAATTGTTCCGTAGCGCCTTTTGATTATCTCCGCGCACATAGAAGGCCATGCTCACAGGATACAGCTTGTTGCCCTGCGCCATTTCCCGCTCCACTTGTTCCGCATCTTCCCGGGTGATCGACGCCTCAGCGGAATCTCCTACCGAAGCACGCTTGATCTGGGCAATGTGATTGCGGGTGGTGTCTTGCGGTTTGAGCGTAAGGGTTATCGCCATAATGGTGTGCTCGGGCAAACGATCGAACAGCGAATACACCTGATCCCCGGCCTGGCGTTCCGCCGTGAAGTGCCCGATGTCCGGGGCCCGCCGCAAGCTTTGGACGGTCACGACGGTGTGCAGCAGTTTATCGAAAATCCAGCTCGACGTTGCCTCGTCGGAGTGTGGCATCGACAGGGTCAGCTGTTCGGCGAAGTCATAGCCGAAGGGTAAATTGTCATCACCCGGATAGGGTGCCAACTGCAGCAGTGCTTCCGGATTACCGTCTGCCAGCGGTGGATTGGGATTAAACCAGCTCAGCAACCACTGATAAAACGACTGACCATTGGCCCGTTGGGCGTTGATTCCGGCAGAGGCCAGTGAGGCGATCCATTTGGTGGCCACGTCATTGAGCGCCCCCTCCACTTCAACAGCGGGTGGCATTTTGCTGTTGCTTTTCAAACGGCGGTAGAGCACAACGCGGATCCGCCGTTGCTGCCCCTGCCAACGCGAGCCGGTGACGGTGGTATCGTCAAACAATCCACCCGGTCGGGAAATCGCTTGCAGGTGCTTCGACATCACCGACTGGTAATGTTGAGAATAATCCGATGCGCGAACCGTCGGCGACGGGTAACTCGCCAACGACTTATTAAATTGGGTTAGCCTGGGCTCGTCCTGGACATAGATCTGTAATACCCAGGGTGCGTCGTCACGCTCGGGAATGGCCTCATTGATTGCCGTTTGAATGGCGTCTCGCAGCTGGGTCATAAAGGCCGGCGTCCTTGCCTCGCACCCGACCGGCTGCACCTCGAACAGAGCGCCGAGGCTGACCCCGTCCTCCAACAAAAAGGCTTTGCTCTCGGGAATGTATTCCATCCAGGGCAGCAAATCGGTAAACGACGGCGGGCGGGTATAGTGTTGTTTGACCGCGGCAGTGGTTAAGGGTGAACCCTCGGGAAGGTTAGGTTTATGTTTTGGCATCAAGCGTTCCTACTGATCCAACGTCGAGTGATTGGCCGTTGCGGACGATTCACCAGGCACTTCCCCCGGTAATGCGTACTCCACCTTTTCATAAAAGGGAAAGGTGGTGACATAACCTGGTACCGGGGTGCGCTCACTGCCCGACAGGTGGGGAAAGATATACATCACCAGCGTAGGATTCGGCAGACGAGGAAATACCGTGTCGATTTCATTAGCAGCCTCTCGCACAAAGCCCTGATAGTGGTCGATACCAGATTGCGGTAACGGCTGACCACCGATGACTCGCCGGTGGTCTGGCTTCTGAACATCCACCATGTGCTGATCGTAAATGGACTTCATGGTCGGGCCGTCCTGCGGTAGTACTGTCTCTTTAGTGCTGGCGCAGCCGACCATCAGGGCGCTAGTCCAGACCAGAACCAGTGATAATCGTCGCTTGTTGGAAAGGATTGGTTTCATGATGAAGTTTCCTGCCGTTGGAATGGAAATCGATGGGGAGTTCATGATCAACGTGAATTGCCAGCTCGACACCGGCGGGCACGAAAACCGCATCGAAACTCTGTGCCTGACGCTCCCGCAACCACTGGGCGACTTCGTCGCTACCGCCGCTCAGGGTTTTGCCCAGTAGGTATTTACCCGTCTCCCCGGAGACCACACTGGTGGCCGAGCCTGAATCATTGATCAGCGTTGTGGTTTCGGCCTGTGCCGCCGCTTCACCGGCGGCTTCGAGGGCCATCACACCAATGCGTTGTGTCAGGAATGCGGGAGCGTTGGTCTTGCGTTCACCCGTGATACAGGGGATACCCCGCGCATCGGAGATCCAGCCCAGCGGTCTATCGCTGCTTCCACTGGAACCACCCCGTTGGTTGCCGCCACTGGACTTTTCATCAGAGGAAATGGTCTGAATGGTGCCGTCCTCGAACACGAAGGTCACCGATTCCAATTTCCCGGTCACACAGGAGAGCGTCCAATCGCCAACAGCCGTTCCACTCCAGATCATGCCCTCAATACCGGGTATGCGCAGTCCATTGGCGGCGAGGTTTTCTTTGCCGGTAATCACCTTGAACGGCATGGGGTCGCGTACCTGCCCCTGAATCGGCACCCTGCCCACCAAGGCGGTCATGCCAGTGGAGCCAATCAGAGTGGCATTGCGCGGCACGGTGTAGACCGGCAGAGCGGTATTGAGGGCTTCGGATCCTTTCGCTACCAGCGATTTCACTTCCGGACCGGCGCTATCTAACGCATTGCGGCTGCCGCGAGTGAAGCTGTTAAGCAACGTCTCCTTATCAGCATCAGGCGATGGCGCAAGCTCCAGGGGGTTGACCCACACCAGTGATTCCGCTTCCGTCGCCGATGTTCTGACACCATCCAGGCCGAGCCCGACCGGAATATCAGAACCCGTGGAAGTCCGCTGTGTTGATGGCGCCCCAAAGCGGTTGGCCAGGGAATCCACCCTCGCAGTCAACGCGGCGATGGCCGACGTGGTTTCGCTTGGCGCGGCGTCCGTACGTTTTGCCTCCAAAGCTGTCTGCACTCTCGACAGCACGTTGTTTTCGATCTGCTTTCGGTCTTCGATCAGATCGCGGTTTTCCTGTTTGAGTGCGGTGTTATCCCGACGCAGGGCATTGAGCTCCGAAGTCATGGCGCTGACATTGGCCGTCAGTGTCTTGATGGTGTCCGCCGGTGTATCGGCATCCGGTTTCGGTGCCTGTGGCACGGCTTCCAACAGCTGAGGTTGCTCGTCGCTCGGGGAACAGGACTTCACCGCGACGAGCGCCGCCATCAGCACAACGGAACCGGCAAGAAGTGGTAACAAACGATTACTGGTGACCATCGACATGGGGTAGATTCCTATCCTCTCTCAAAGCGCCACATCAAAAGGCCGCATCAAAGCGCCGATCCGACACCAGATAGACGGCTGTGGTATCGGCCTCACTGCCAGCGGGTAACAGGCGATTGTGCTGAAAGGTCGCCGCCAGCCATGACCCGCGCAGTTCGCGTGGATCCAGCACCACGGGTTGTCGAGTACGATTGATCAGCTTGACGGCAGTGACGTACCGTAAACCCGCCTTCCAGGTGGCAACCGGCACGGCTTCGATCTTTCCGCCCACTACCAGATCGACCGGTTCGGGGTTCACGGGTATGGCTACCACGCCCGGCTGCCGGGGGATCAGTCGCGTTGGCGCATAGAGTTGTTGCGCGGCATACCGGGTTAAAGCGGCATAACCCAAAAGCTGTGATTGCTTGTCCGATATTGACTGATCGGCACCGGCATCTTCCGACAAATCCTGCGGTGGCTTTTGTGATGCTTGGAGCAGTACCTGCACATCCGGCAATGATCCACTGTCTACTCCGCCTGGCGCCGCTGAAATATCGAGGACGTAGATCGGGCTGTCGGTTTCCGAGCGCACCATGACACGGGTGGGCTCAAAAGGCTGTCTGGCCAACAGATATAGGGTGCCGTTGATGCTTTGGCTGCGCAGCAACGGTGTCAGTGACTGCGGCAGGCCGATGCTCACCGAATCCGGAAAATGCACCAGGCGCTCTTCACCGACGACCAACGGAATTGCGATGGGCGCCTTGTTCCAGACAACGCGTTCTGGAACGTTCGAAGCCGTGTCATCGACTTGTGCAAAGGACAGCAGCGGGAAACATAGACCGAGCAAAGCGATCCATCTCAATGGCGGAAAGAAAACACGAGGATTCATTGGGAGGATTCCTTATTTGTAGTGGCGCCAGTCACACTGGGTTCAGCCAGCTCGGCATCGGTTAATCGACGCGGACCGTCACTGGCGTACCCATCGAGTGCCAGGCCCCAGGGATTGGTTTCCGGATCGATAGCCTGACGCACCACGCGAACCGGGTATCGAATCGTGGTTTGCTTGACGGTCATGCCTTTCACGGACTCCAGCAGATCCAGATCCAGCCAGACAATCCAGACATCAGGCGACAACACATCGACGCGGCGCTCCTCGTAGCCGTGCCCTGGCACTTCATGGACACCGCGCACCCGGTAGGCCAACTCGCCGCGCCGGGCTTTGAGTTCCATATCGGCAATCAGGTCATTGCGGTAGCGCGGTGTCAGGTAGGGCGAGATCCGGAAAATTGCGCTGCCGTAATCCGTTGCGCCATTCTCGGGCCAGCGATTGAGCTGCTGAAAGATATAGAACGCAAAGGCATATACATTGGCCGGAGGCACTTCTTCGGCCGCCAGAACAGCGCCCGACCGCAGATCGGGAGGCACATAAACCCGCAGCTGCTTGGGTGCCTGGCTCCAGCCGATCCAGAGCGCGAGAATGATCAGCCCTTGCAAGCCAATCACGATCCACAGGGAGCGCAAATGGGACCGCACGTTATCGATTTCGAGTCGGTAGCGGCGCATAGTGCGTTCTCCCTATATCCCAGGAACCGCTGCGTAGTACCCAGGGCGTGCGATACAGCCCCATCGTCTGCAGACGAATACGCAGCCACTGCTGGTAATAGCCTTCAGGCCGGCCGCGTTTGATACGCTGAAACAGCGTCGCCAGAGCGACCACAGTGGCCACCACACCGACACCGGCAATACCAAAACCCATGGTGATGGCACCCAGCAACCAAGCCAGTAACAGACTGAGGGGCAGCCATATCACAATGGCCAGCCCCACAATCATGCCCAGCTCAGAAGAAGAGCAGCCTTTAAAGATGGCGGGCTCGGCATTGAGCCGATCCGCCAGAATTTCATGGTCGTTGGACATTCGTATCTCCTACGGCAAGTTGATATTGACGCTGGCTGTTAAATAACCCCAGCCGCTTCTGTGAGCAGATAGCTGGCGAAGATCAGCACGATCGCGCCGACAATTCCCAGGACACCGACTTCAGCCCACTCCGCCTTGCCCTGGCGAGCTTCATTGAATTTCGCGAAGCCCAGATAGGCGATCCAGAGAAAACCCAGCACTGCAATGGCCAATCCGAGTACCAAGCCGCCATCCTTGATGTAGCCCTGAATCAAGCCGATCCAGTCACCCGCCGGCGGCGCCGTACTCGGCGCAACCGGCGTCGGCAACGCCGCCCAGAGCGGCATTGGTAGTAGCACCGCGACCGCTGCCGATAGCGACTTGCGGATGGCAACAGATTGCTTGTTGAAATCGTTTTTTGTATTTGATGTGTCCATAACAAATGTCCTCTTCTGTAATGCTGATAAAAAGGGGAACCATCCCCGCATCCCACTGCGCTGCATCGCCGTTTGCCCTTACCGGACTTTCTCGGTCTCAACTCGATCGACTCACCGCAAATAGAAGCCCAAAACCATCAACACAATGCTTGCCCGCAGAGTGCTCCAGGTCAGATCAAAGAGCGTGGCCTGCCCTTCCTGCCATGCCCTAAAAGTGCCTAAAGCCACCCAAATCACCCAGACAAACGCCAACACCAACACCATCGACGCGATGGCCGTCAGCATGGTGGCTGGGGTAATACCGGAACCGGCTTGAAAAGCTGTTTGTTGTGCGGCGTTCATGACAAAACCTATCGACGGTAATCGCCGCGCAATGGCGGAAATGAGCGAGGCTGAGCACGGGGAGAGTCGATGTGTGACTGGATGCCGTCCTTGATGTTCTTCAGGTCCTGACGCAACCAGTCATAACGAAATCGGATACGGGAATCCTGCTCGGCGTTGGCCTCGGCACGCTTGATTAATGAGTCGAGGGCATTGATCTCATGGATGACTTTGGCGAGCGCCTCGCGCTCGGCGTCTGCATCGGCAAAAGCCGCCGGCGTGACAACCAAGCCTATAATCAGAAAAGAAGGTAGCCAGAGATGGCGTTTCATGGCACTGCTGCTCCCGCAAGTTGTTACGGGGCATAATGCGAGAATTAGGGACGATGGACGATGGGAAATCTATTCGGTGGGTGGGGTGGTTTTTGAATTTTTATGTAAAGTTTACTTTGAGCCAGAGTGAGAGATTGTCCAGGCAAATATTAAAATTATTACTTTAAAAAAATGACGCCAAACGTGCCCTTAACTGATTATATTCGAATATCCTATACCCGCTTTTTCCCTTATCGCTCATCCAGAAGGGAAGTCATCAGGTGGCCTTGGTCGCGGTGTTATAACCAACGTATCTTCATCTGCTGGTTCTTCCTCGGCAGCGGGCAATGACTGAATGCGCTGTTCAAGAGTGTTGGCTAAGGATTCTGATATTCGTAAAAAACCCCGTAACCGCTTTATTCTGTCATCGAGAAGCGAACGGATCTCCTTATTCGGGTCAGGCTCCTTGTTGACGTCCGCAGTTGTCGAGACGTAACGGATGACAATTTCAGGTACGCTTTGATCATCAATTGCCGTCGCAAGTTCTATCCATTCCTTCGATTTATCTAACGCAGCATCAGCGGCCTCAGTAAGACAGTAGCCAATGAGTACTTTGGCCGTATAGTCCAGCCCGTCGACTAGACTCAACCATTCTTCTTGTTCAGAAGTTTCCACTGTCTCGCCCTTCGGTGGGCGGACCGCACGATAGTAGCGCGGAGTATCGTCTTCTGGATCGAGACTTTCAATCGCCCGCATAACAGGTTCCAGATCCTCAAATGGACGCTTGCCGTTTGGTAATTCCGACCGGTGTTTCCACAACTCCAAAATTGCATCGAAACACTTGCGTTCGGCGGCGGCCTTTTCATCTCCAATTGCGTTCTCAGCATTAATCATGAGATCGGCAATATGATGAGCCATCCAGCGTCCGAGCGTGTCGGTTGACTCTTCCAGGCCCAGCTCTTGAACAAGCTTTTGACCAAGCGCCAGGAGGCTATTAGCAGGTACGAATTTGTCCGTTTTTGTCGAGAAGGAAGAGCTTTGCTCTGGTTCGTTTTCGTTCGTTGTCATCTTCTTCACTACTTGTATATGGCTGATATCGGCGGCGCCGATCTATTTGCACTTCAATGATGAGGTCTCGGTCCAAAGACTTCAATATTGATGCCATGAATGAAGCACGCGCCTGTAGACGGCTGCCCCTGTTGGGATTTGTGCTTTCATGACGTTTCGCCTCGTCGTAGTAGCCCCAGATCTGGCTCTCCATGACCGGCGATGTAGTTTGATTTATCCAGATGCGAAGGTCCGAGTCGCTCTCAAGTTTCATTTGTTCAATGATGAATTCTGCCGGTCGTGGCGGTGGTAAAGTAATTCCTCCCGACCAACGGTCATATTTGTCCAGCCCTCTATCTCTGCTCTGATCGAAGACCCACCCCTCCAGTTCGAAACCAGATGTATCAATCTCCATATCACTGCCGGCGCTCGGTATTGCATAGTCATGGAGATCCTTGGTAGTGGACAGAGCACGCAGAAGCGCTTCCGATTTTTCTGGTGTAACCAAGGCACTGTAGATGGACATAGATTGTTCTCGTTTTTCATCCGCTTCCGTCCAGTGTCCCCACAAGTTAAGGCAGTCTTGCGTTCGAAGCGCATCGTCAAAATCGCCATCCGTTATGTGCCAGTGGTCAGGATGTTCTTTGTCGCGACATAACCACGCGCCCTTTGTGAGTGGTTCTGGATCACGCCGATCCCAGAGCCAACGGCCACTCTGGTGCGTGAGGCCGTGACCCGATAACCATTCTGTGAACTCATCGTCATCGCCGTAATCCGGGTTTCGATGTGTCGGCATAGTCACTAATAATCGTCCCGCGACAATCATCATTGCGTGGTAGCAATGGTAAAAATGAAGATTGTCGGTCCGAGGATAGTCACCTTTATATGGATAGGAGCGGTTATCATCGTATAGTCTACGTCGAGCCCGTTCGTCGTCGTCCCAGCGGCCTTTCGCGCTAAAGCCAAAATCGTGCCGTATGATCTTCAGGGCTTCCGCCTCAATGTCACCCTGGGATAAGGAAAACACCCGGGCGAGCGGCGCATACCAGTAAGGACCAATGTCTATACCAAAATAGAACTGATCTTCATTTGTTTCGGCATTTTTATCGTGCTTATGCAAAATTTTTCGTTCATGGTTTGTGGAATCGACAATGGGCAGCGGCGATTTGTTGACACACTTCAAACGATCCGAAAGTCCGTCTTCATCAGCCAGATGGCCGCTTTCTATAAGTTGAAGTGCTGCGCGCGCGGCGAATTGTCGTATCAATACATGGGGCTGGCCTTTCAGTGCCCAGTCGGCAAGCTGGTTGGCGTAGGGTACGACCGACCCCGGCGCTTCCAATGTCGCTCTGGCCAAGCCAATGAGTAGCCATTGATGTGCATGAAGACTATAAAACGGTAGCCGTGCATCGACAAATGGACCACCATTCTTAGTATTGGCCATCCTCATCAAATAATCAGTAACATCCTCTCTGCCGAGACGGAAAAGTTCGAGAACGACATGCGCTGCCTCCCAGCGCAATACAGCTTCCGGTGCGGCCAATGCGGACCAGATATAGCCAGCAATAGCTTCCCGAGGATCGACGGGTGGAGAAAATGCGTCGCTCCAGGGCCCATCACCATCATTTTCTTCCAAGGCAGTGCTGAACAGATCCAGTCCGTATGCCAATGCGCTCACGGCCTCGTCGCTCGATAGCTTGATCGCGAGAAGCCCGACAAGAGAAAACAGTTGTCCTGTTTCGATTAGATCGGGTATTTCACCAGTTGCGGCCAGCACAACATCGATAATTTCGGATTGGCTTACATCCGCCAGCGAACACGCCACTTCAAAAGGCATGACTTCGTAATACCGATTTTTCCTCACATCCATGCAATATCGGCGGCAGATAACTTTTAGAGCACTTGCTATGGCGTGAGATATGGCTGGTCGTCCCTTCCAATTCTCTGGTACTCTCTCCAGAAAGGTTCTAAAGCTGTATAGGCTGAGTTCAGTTGTATCTGCGACGGCTCCAATAAAGCCGGGTTCCGCACCAACAGGAATGCGACGCATCGCCTCTGTGAAGAAATCTTCATGACGCCAAGGCGCCTCGGTTTGTTTGAAGGCAAGGTAAGCTTGAGTGAGGCCGCTTGTTGTCTCCATATCCTTGTTTGCGAAGATATCATCCCATGAGGGGATCTTGTGTTCATTATCAGTCAGGAATGGTGACTGCTGTTGAGAAGTCTTTGTCCGTGTTGATTCCTCCCGTTCAGACGATACAATTGTATCGGCCAGGTTTTCCAATATTACGCCATGGTTTGACGTCACCTGTTGAAGCCTTCTTAGTTCTGACGAAGTGAGGTTGGAGAACTGGGCATAGCGATAGAGAATGCAGCTCGCTAAAGCCTTCTCTTGTGCTTCACTCGAATTTGCCAGTACCGGCTCAAGTAGCTCGGCATAGTCCCACTGCGCTCGGAAACCGATCAACGGCAGAGCATCGCGAGGGTCAACGACATCCCAGTCGATTAAATTGCTGATCGCAACTGGCAATAACCTTTCGTGCCATCCGAAACTACGGTCTCGCCATCGGCTTAAGATGGTGACAGCGGAAGACGGACATAATCCGCATAAGGCGTTAATGGTGCTATCCCAGGGGAAATGCTTGTCCCGCACAACAAAGTGGTAGGTCAGCTCGGCGCAACGCGCGAATTGATAGGCGACTTTGGGAGATGGCCGGTCAATGCATGCAGCACGATCGGCAAGATCAAGCATGGCATCCCATCGAGCCAGATTTTCCTCGCCTATTTTTCCTGCAACTTTCACCGCTTCATTGAAATAGGCCTTTGCGTCTGATTTGCTTGTGGTGAGAATTGCGCGCGCCACCTCTAGATACCCGTCGGAAGTGCTTTCCGCCTCTGAACGCTCTTCTTTATTTAGCGTGTAGGATTCTGTTGCATAGGCCAGTGAAGCAGGCTTCGTTTCGTCCCGCTGTGCGCACAGCCGACAGAGCGCGTTGAGTATTGGGGTGAACAATGGCCTTTTGAGCTGCTCTTTCCATTGGTTGAATGCCGCCAACGACTCTTCATTCGTGGATTCAGAGTGGTGCAGGATATCCATCCAGAGTAGGGCAATCTCATTCGAGGTGTGAGACTCTTCGCCGTATCGGAAACGCTCGGCTTTTCTGGACGCAGCGGCCACTTTCTCTATTTCGCTCGTAACGTCTTCTTTCTTCACCTGTCCAAGTAACACTGACGCCCAGAGCTTGTGCCATGGGAGTAGCGCACCAATATCCTCTTTGAATTCCTGAAGATCGCGAGATGCTGAGTGTTTGTTAGCCTTTTCAATCTCCTTTTTCAACTCGGAATGGGCAACATCGATCAACTCGATTGTCGCTCCTTCGAGAGCGGCCCGCAAGCAATAAGCGCGCAGAAGAGGCTGGCGAAATTTTGAGAGCCGTGACGCGAATCCTCGGGGTGGGTCCGGGGGCAAATAATGGTTCAGTATCGTAACTGCGTCGCTGTGAGTACATAGGTTATTCTTCAATGCGGCTTCAACTACAGCCGTCACGGCGTCAATTGCTGGCTCTCCGTCATCCCACCCATTGCGATTGCTAAGTTTGATGCGGCCTCTGGAAAGTTGGCGCAGCACTTTTTGGGTAATTTTGTCAGGAGGCGTTTTATGAACCTCACGCAATTCAGCGGCGACAGCAAGGATTAGATTAAAATTGATTCCGGCAGCACGAGCAATTGCCTCAACATCTGACCAACGCCCATGGTCAATCAGGCGTCGAGTTACAAGCCGACCAACTCTGTATGAGATTTCCCGTGGTTTCCAGCGCCTTAAACTCTCGGCAGCATCTGTCGGGCCGTGAATATTCAGGTGCGCAAGGGTAAGCTCAACTATATCCTGATCGGAAATATGTTCGTTTTCGCGCTCTTCTGGCGTCAAGCGTGCCCAGTTTCTTAGCCATTCGTAGGCCATACGCAATCGACTGCGAGCGTCTCCCGCTAGCTCCTTTCGACCTGAAAGAAGTGCAGCCTCGTATGCATGATGAGAGCCGATCCATCCGGAGCCGAATGTGCGGCGGGAAACAATTTCTTGAATGAGGTCAAGCTCAAGAAAATCTGAGGCGAGGTCGGTGTTATTTTGAAGCAGTTTACGTTGTCGTTCATCACCAGCCGTTTCTCCACCTGCTTTCAGGGCTAGCTTGGTTGCCTCAAGATAGCGTTGGGATCGAAGCCCCGCTTTCAGCGCAAATTGGAGTCGTTGCAATTCGACATCGCGCTTTTCAAGGGGGCTTCCTGTCGGAAGAGCAGATGAAGACAGCGCCAGCTCTACCAGTTCAGAGAACTGTCCAGCTTCCAGCATCAGTTGAGGTAGCATGGATGCTACATATGCACTTCCATTTGCTAAAGGCTTTAGGCTGGCAATGAAGCCCGCCATCCCTTGCGCAGAAGGCTTGAACTTATCACGAAACCACGTTTCGGTAGGCTCATCCAGGAACTGAATGGTCTCTCCAGCTACGAGAAGAGGTCGGCCAATATCAAAGGCAAAGCTTTTGATGGCTTCTTGCTCGACTCCGGACATTGCCGAAAGGATGCGGATTGGAATTAATGGCCTCAGCGCCGCCAGTCCTGCGCAGATTTTCTCAACGCGTCCCTTCTCAATCGGTCCGGAAGCATCCTTGAGATTCGCGATGGCTTTATCCAATAAGTCCGAAATTGTATCTTCTACGCTTGTAGGATTGGGGCCGAGAAGTCGTAATGTTTCCTGCAATGGCAACTTTCGAGACAAGGCCAGGGCTTGGACGCGTGGATTGTGTGAGCTTAAGCGATGGAATTCATCGATATCGTGTTCATTTGCTTCGGGAAATGTCTCCCGTAGAAGAACTGTCGTCTCATCACGGCTGAATGGGTTTAGTTCAATTGGTATCGTATTGATCGGTGGATCAAGAAGGTCTTGACGATGCGAGCGACATAGAAAGACGAGGCGAACCCCTTCGGGAATACTCACGCGGATGAGGTCGCGTACGAAAGATCGAGCCTCTCCAACTTCCTCCGCTGCCATCTGAGCGTTATCCGCTGCGTCTATTACAATACATAAGTAGGCCTTCGGATTAGACGAGCGCAGGATTTTCACCGCTTGACTCAACCGATAAATAAACGCTCGAACATATGCCGCTGCATCTGCGTGTATCGTCGGAATTAAAGGGTGGCACAGACTATCTGCAGCTAGTTCGTTTGCGATTTGAACAAGGGCATCTTTGTGTCTATGACGATAGCCGGTCGCATTTCGATACTGCCCGTTACCAAAGCAGTCATAAAGAATACAAGCTGAGCCATCAGGAAGGGTTCTGCCAATCTGAGTTGCAAAGACTGATTTACCGACACCACCGGGAGCGTGGATGACGATCGGACCCGTCGCGCTAACAATTTGGCCGATGATTTCGAATTCTTGCTCGCGTGAAACGGCTTCTCCGTAGTTTTCGATAAGACATTGAGCGGGGAACAATAAGCTTTCGTCAGTTTTCAGCGCTCGTAAGACGTCGATCTTCGTTATCGTTGGATTCTGTTCTCCTTCAGAAAGAGCCCGGCGGGTAACAAGTTCCTTCAATTGAGTCGGTGCATCAACGTCTCCATCAGGCAGATAAGCACTGACCTCCTGGAACAGGATATTGCGTTGATCCCAATACCCGTCTTGGCTATCTTCGAAGTGGAGAAGATCGCAGAATGCTGCCAATTCGCTTCCCGTAAGCCCTGTAAATTTCTGCAGCTTCTTCAGCTCAGTCGGATGACGGGGATTCGCCTCTCCAGCAGCGTCGGTGACAGCTTCAAGCACACTAGTGCTGATCGGCCTATTCGTGACAAACCAAAATTCCAGTTTTCTTGCCAAGTGTGCTGGGGTGTACGCCTTCTGTAGTTCTCCATACCGTTTCGCAAATCCCTTTATAGTCTTTTCTAGCCCACTCGCCGTCCACGGATCATTTGCATGCAGCGTTGAGTGCTTGAGCTGCATGTACCGGACTAACCGTGCTTGTCCGATATCCTCGTTTTCGAAATACTCCGCAATATCAATCAGCTCTTCACCGGCGTCGACTGGCTCGGCGCCTGGCTGCTCACCTGGCGACGGACCTTCGATGCTCACGGCCATCAAACCACTTTCTGCAGTGAGTAGCTTTAGGCAGCGTCGGGCAGCCCAGAGGTAGTGAAATTGATCTCCGTCGCGACTCGGGCGGACTAAATTAGTTTTAGACATCATTATTCAACGTTGAGATCCCATCCATTCTTCCATAACGTATCATTACATCTATAACGCGAGCCGCCATCCGGCTGTCAATCCCCGCCCCATGAATTCCACCACTCTTAGCTCTAAGATCTTCAACATCCAATACTTTTGTCAGAGTATCTAACGACGGTCCTCTGTGGCTGCACGACAGGTTCATTGCCTGCGCCCAGGGAATGGCTGCTTTCTGACTGCAAAATACACCTTGAATTGGCGGCATTGATAAACCGTAGCGGGCAACGTGATCCAGCATAATCGGCCAGTCAAAACTGGCGTTGTGAATGACGATAAGCCGATCTTTCAGGTATTCGGCAATCTGGTTCCATTGGGCGTCGAAGGATTCGAATTCAGCGGCCTGTTCATTGGTGATCCCGTGTATTCTTTGTGCTTCTTCTGAAATGTGTTTTTGTGGCCGTGTTTTAAATTCGACGGATTCCGCTATCTCTCGATTTCTTACCACGGTGATACCGAGTGTCACGATATCCGGCGGGCCGTTTTCGTCAGGGAGTCCGGTGGTTTCGGTATCAAGGACGATGTAATCGTCCGGGAGTTGGGTGAAGATCCACAGCAGTTCTTTGTACATTGCCATCACCTCCTGCCACTGCCGCCACTATTGCCATTGATGGATTCGACGTTGACTATCGCTCCCTGGTCATAGTGGTAGCGCAGATAACGCCAGTGGATCGCATCGGACAGCGCTCGGGCACGCATCACCCCGTAGCATTCCCCTTGCGCTCTCACGCTTTGGTAGTGAACACCGAAGCTTTTGGCATCACGTAACGCGTAACCGAGCTGCTGGGCTTCGCCGTAATTCTCGGGATCGTAGATGGCGTCTTCGGCCAGGTGACGTACATCGTGAAGGGTTGTCGGACCCAGCTGTACGCGAATCACACGCATTTCCTGAGTGGTCTTGTCGATTCGGGACTCACGCAGGAATCGCGCCCGGTGGAAAGACGATTCGGCAATGGCGACCGCTTCATCGGCGGCACAGTAATAGATGCCGAAGTCCCGGTTGAAGCGACCACCTCGCCCATCGACTGGCGGGTGAGTAAAGGCCGCCATGATCCAGGAGGCACCATCGCCATAGACGCGGTCTTCCGGCGGCACCAGGCGAATATCACCGACTTCATCCCGTAGCCTGGGATTCGTCAGGGACTCGACAGCGTAGAGCACCTCCCAATCCTGTGGGTTGGAGACGCGCTCAAACAGGTTGATCTGCGGGTAGCGCGACAGTATGACCCGATAGACCGGTTCATTGACCTCGCTGCTGGGTAGCGTATCGATTGCAATCACCAGCCACCCCGCTCCGCATCGAGAAAATCCCTGACCACGGCCAGGTCGACCACCTGACCAGCAAGTATCCGGTCCAGCGGCGCCGTGCCATTGAACAGCGGGTTGTCGTTCGGTGTGGCCAGCCACTGGTCAGCCAACACCTGATCAGGCAACAGGATTTGCAGGGACTTGTAGATCCCCAAAATGTAGCTGGCCCGTTCCAACAGGTCTCGCGTCAGCTTGGCCTTCTCGGGTTGGCTCTTCCAGTTGTAAAGGGTCTTCTCATTACTGAGCCCCAATAGCGTCATCTGCTGGGCACCAGTGAGGCGCCACTGGCTGAAGATATTGAAAATCGCCGGCAGCAGTGAACTGGTGACACTGGAACCGCGTTGCAGCAGCTGTTCGGCTTGAGCGATCATGATTACCTCCTAAGCAGCACTCAGACTGTATTTTTACAGTGCTTAAATGCAGCCTAGCAGACTGTAACGGTACAGTCAACTGGTTCAATGACTTTGTATTAAAGGTACTTTTTAAAGGTACTGGCTGTGATAGTGACGGCAAAGGCAAACGCCAGCGCGAATGGCAGGATGATCCAGGACGGGTGCAAACTGAACGGCAGCGCCAGGTACAACACCCAGGCCATGATGATCAGCGGTATGGCGGCTTTCTTGGCGTAGTGGTACACGAAAGAACTTTCCCTGCCGCCGCCCCAACGCCGCAGGTCGCGCCGCACCAGTCCATCCACCAGCGCCACCAGGGTGAACAGCCCAAATACCGGCGTGGCCAGCGTCAGGATGGCGAGTCGTACCGCAAAGACCTGGGTGATTTGCATACCCGCCAGCACATAGTCGGCGACGGGGCGGTAAAACCGGTGCAGCACCGGTCTCAGACCGGTTTCCTCCGCGGACGGTACTGGTGTGATCCAATGAATCAGATCCACGAGGCCCGTCCACTCGAAGGCAAACTGGTAGATGCGATCCGAGAGGTTACTAGCGAACACCATCGGCTGGGCGGTTAACCAGCTGCGATGAAAGTCGGTGCCGAGGAACTGAAGCTCATTCACCAGCATCTGCCGACTGTGGCCAAGTCCTTGCTCTTCCCACCAGAACACCATGCCGATCCACTCCACCAGGATGGAGAACATCAGGGAGAGAAACAGCCATTTAAGGCACTGGGCGATACCCGTCAGCAACCGGGACACGGTACCCGGCTGTGCAACCGGCCGTCGGGGATCACGGGGCTCCACCGTGCTCAAGCCTGCTCACCGGCGTCTGAGGTGCGGATCGCGGCCTCGGAGACGGCGTGCCACCAGTGATCGGTGACCCGGTACCAGTGATCGTTGGTGATATAGCTGCGACGCATGGCCTCGACTATCGCCTCAAAGTCATCAGGCATGGCCGTATCCTCGCGGTCGTCCGGCAACGGGATACGGATTTTCCAGAGCTGGCCGCCTTCCAGCAGGGCGAAGGCCTGCCCTTTGGGCAAGGTGACCATATCGGCGGCAGTCAGCATCGGCACTTCCGAAACACTGATCCGGTCTTCGTTGCGGGATTTGAAGTCGACCCCGGAACCGGGATCCGACGAATCATCGACGCCGGAGACACTCATCAGGGTGAAGACCTCAACCCGCGGTAACTGTTCGGTCAGCATGGCGGCGGTGTCCAGCTCTTTCACCCGCAGCATCAGCAGGGTATTGAAGTTACCGGCCACCTGCCCCGCTTTCGCCCGACTGCCGATTCGCGCTTCCACGTCCGACCAGGTCTGGGTATAGGCCGTGACCTGAAAGCCTGCCCCGCCTGCCTTGTTCAGCAGTGGCACGAATTCATCACCGATCAGCTCATTAAACTCATCCGCATGCAGTGAGATGGTGGGGGTCGAGCGTGATGTGGTTTCCGGGTCTGGTGCATCAGTACCCTTAGCCACGACACCGTGTTTGTAGATATGCCCCGCAACGGACACCAAATCCGCAAACATGGAATTGCCCACCGCACTGGCCACGGTGGTATCGGTGAGTGCATCCAGTCCCACATACACGATGCCCTTGTGGCGCACCACATCCATCCACTCAAAGATCGGCCTGGCATCGTGCTCATCCTGGTAATCCGGTGAGATCAGCCCGGCAATGGTGCCGGTGGTCAGCTTTTCCATCAGCGGGCCGACGGAGCTGACGATCTTGTCGAAATAGGTCTTGTCGTATTTGAACGCGGAAATCAGTCCGTCCAGCACGGGATCGTAAATGGCCTTCTCCTGCAGCAAGCGCATGCAGGCGATGGCTTCCATCGACCGCCCACGTAGGGCATTGGGCAGGTTGCGCTCTTTAATATCCGCCGCGCGCGCTTCAACCAGAGACGCCCAGGCTTCTATGCCGGCAACGCCAGCACAATGGCCGGCGTATTCCACAAACAAGGGCTCAATGTCGTTGATGTAGCGACGGATCTGCTGGTAGTCCGGCCGGCGTTTCAGGGCCACCAAGGCGCGCGCAATGATATTCACGAAGCGCCAGGCGAACTCCTTGAAGGCAGCGGAGTTGCCCTCGTTGGGCAGCTGATTGGCGATGCGGGTCGCGACCTCGGTAATGCGGGAGAAGTTACCGATGGCGTTGTAACGTGCCGACAGTTCCGGAAAGCCGAGATGAAACAGATAAAAATCCTCTAGCCGACCGGCGCGCTTCGCCTCAGCGTAGATACGACGCAACAGATCGGCATCCCCTTTGGGGTCAAAGACAATGACCACATCACCCCGGCGGATGTCCTGGGTAATCAGCAGTTCTGCCAGGCGTGTCTTACCGACGCGCGTGGTGCCCAACACCAGCGTGTGCCCGACCCGTTCACCCAGATCCATCCACACCGGCTGCTCTTGCGGTTCAACCGCGTGCAGGGCGGGCTTGCCGCCGACGGCCGGTAGTGGCGCCAACGGGTTCCAACGGCTGCGACTGCGGAGGGCTTTGGCCAGCAAAGACAGGACAGGAATCGATTCCCAGGCCACTTCCTTTTGTCGCGCCCACTGGTAAAGCGCGCCCGGCTGAACGTAACGTTGAACCTCGGGCTTCAGGGTATCGCGCAGGCGCTGGGTGTGTTGCTGGGTCCAGCGAAAGCCTTTGCCCAAAAACAGCTTATGGCGACTGACGGGGATCTGGTTGGCCCGCACTTGGTAATCCGGCAGCCGCTTCATGTGATGCTGGTAGCGCAACACACGCCATGCTTGACGGCCCCGCCACAAGCCAAAGCCGAAAAAGGTCAGGCTGGTGGCCATTGCGATACCCGGTGGCATCATCAAGGCCCAGGGGGCGAGCCAGGCCAGCGTACCCGCCGCAAACGCCGTACAGGTGGACCACAACTCCACGGGAGGCCGCAACAGCGCTTCCATCGGATGCAGGCTCATTGCCGGATGCCATCACGGGTAATCAATACCGGGTAATGATGAATACCCAGTGCGGCGGCCAGATCGCTCCCGGAGCCCAGGGTGATGGATAAGCCCTGTGCCACCTCGGCAACCCGTCGCATATCCGCCTCGGTATCGGCCTGTACCAGCATGCCCACCGCACCCAGGGCTTTGAGAGTGTCGTGGTGAGTCGCCAGCCATTGCACTGACACCGCATCCGAGCCGATGAGAAAGAAGGGACGAGGATTCCCTTGTGCCAAACGCGCCAGGGTCTCGGGATTCAGTTGGCTATCGGCAGTATCGCCGACGGCCAATCCGGGTGACCGTATGGGCAATAAATTGCTGAGAGTCGCCGGACCGAGTAAGGACTTTGAAGATAGATTCTGATCGCCCGATTCAGCCGGGGCGGTCGATTGAGTCTTCTTTGACAAAAGTGGGCTGAGTAACTGCGCTAAAGGCCGAGTATGACGACTGTCATAAATCACCGCCAGCTCAGCCAATACGGAGGAATTCATGACCAGCCCGAGCACGAGGACTGGCAACGATCGTTGTCTACGGATTCTCAAAGCGAACCTCCTGTGGTGTATCGGTCAACCGCATCCAGTGCGCCTTGACCCGCTGACCGTATCGATCAGCTCGGGCAGGATCGTTGGGTGCGTGATAGCAGCCGGCGCTTTGAATCCAGTGGGTGTGCTCGATGAAGCAGTCGCGTAGGATCGCGGCGGCCACACGCAGGTTGTGGTAGGGATCCAGTGCTTGCCAGGATGAACCCAGGACTGAACGGTGGTAACGCCAACTGATTTGCATCAGCCCGATATCCACCGAGGTTCTCGTTTGCGTCAACACCGCCTGCAGGGCCTGCCATGCCATCTGGCGCGACGGGAAATAGTGCCCTTCCCCATCAATATTGAGCGCCCACGGCCAGGGGCGGAACTGTCCATCGCTGAGCGAGCTTTGTCCGCTCTCGGTCAAGGCCACCGCGTAGAGCAGGCCCGGAGGCAGGCCGTATTCGATCGCGACTTGCTGATACCCCACTGGCACGGATTGCGACTGCGCGGCCGTCGACCACCACAGCAAACCGATGACACAAGGTATGATCGGCCAATTCACCATGACCGGCGCCCGCTAGAATCGTGATAGCGGCAAGGGCATCAAGCGATCATCCCGCCGCAGTATCAGTACGGGCAAATCTTGTCCTTGTAAGCCCGTGTGTGCGGACACCTTACCAAGCGCACCGGCGTCGATGTTCAGGGTGATCTTGTGCTCGCTCACCCATTGGGGATCGATCTGTTTCGAGGCCGCCCAGTCACGTATGCGGGATTCCTCACCGGCAAACACATCGATCAGGTACAGATCAATGCCGGAGAACTGATTGATCTGGCTGACCAATCGCTCCAGCACCGCATCGCAGGTCGGGCATTGAGTATCGGTAAAGAACAACACCCGGTCAGACGACTGCCACGCGAATTTTCCAGCGAGACCTTGATCCGGCTTGGTGGACGCGGCAACACCGGGGTCGATCAACAAACCGTTGGGGAACAAGCGCCGCTGGGCGTCGTCGTAGGCCCGCTGAAATGCCAGGATGCGCTCGGCATCGTCACGCATCATCACTGCCCACTGTTCTGCGTAGCGCCGACGTTCATCGGCACTACGGGCGTGGATGCCCAGCACTTCGAGAGGTGACAAGGTCGCAGGACTCACGCTGCCCCGGATACCCTGCAGCAAAGATTGGTAACGCTGCCATTCCGATTCATCTAATCCCCACTGGTCAGCACGAAACGGCTGAGAGTCGATACGTTCTGTCGCAGATTGCTCGATCGCCAGTGTGTTCGAAGATTGTGATTCGGCTACCTGTGGAGTATCCGCGTTAACGGGCAACGTGATGCAAAGACAGAACCCGATTAATGCGATGGCAGGTTTTCTCATGCGATGCTCAATGGCCATCTTTATTTACCTGTTGATCGACGGGCACGGTCAGATCACGCTGAATGACCAGCTGATAATCCTGATCACAAATACGCACGGCGCGTTCTCGGTCGTCTACCCGATCGCTGATCGAAACCGCCTCGCTTTCAGCACGCGGTTCCGGATCAACTTGCCTGGACTCAGCACCCATAACCCATGCGGTAACAAAAACGATGGCAATGACAAAGGCTTCCATTACTGTGTACCTCCCGTCGCATTGGGGGCTGAAATATCCGCGCAACGCTCGAATGCAATGAGGCGGTGAACGGGATCCTGGATAAGGTGAAAAGCAGGACCGATCATAAGTCCCATCACGGTTTGGAGTGGCATGGGCTCAAAGCGACGATGCACCGCTGGCAGCGGCAGCTCCAGCATGGCTTTCGCCTCCTCCGACAGCACAATATCGGCCGCCAGGCGATAGCCGGAATCTCGCAACATCCAGTGGAAGGCCTCCCCCACACTTTCGATGTCGCCTGGAATGGTGATCGCTCTCGTCACCGATAACAGATCCCGCTGCCCGGCGGTCGGCTGAGCGACCATCACGGAATAGCGACCCGTTTGGGTCAGCGTACTTATGGTTGTGACGGGCCGCTCTGCCGCCACTACCGAATGGCTCCCGACGGCAGCACCAGAACAGCACACCAGTATCGTTAGGAGACGAGGGATTCCGCGATGTTTAAACGAAGACATGTTTTGGCCTCGATCGTGATGAATGGCATCATGATCGCCAATTGAGCTTCTGGCGTGAATGGTTAATCCACTCGGTGAGTGTCGTGCTTATCTATGAGACGCCTCGGCCAAAACTCATCGACCTAAATAAACAGCGCTGATCTGCTCGCGGGCGTGGCCCAATTCGCGACTGATGGTGAGTCGTGCCTGATGGTCCTGCTGTCGTTGCTCGATGCTCAAACTGTTTGCGACCGGTCCACCCGCCGCAGGACAGGCCCAACCCGTCAACGCCTGATAGCGTGACTGGGCATACGCATGGCGAAGGCCATGCAGTTTCGATAACCCTGCCTGAGTGGTATGACGTTCGTAGGTCCGCAACTGTTGGATGTAGGTTTTCTGCGGCGGAATCAGGGAGCCAGATCCCACCAGTCGGTGGGCACGATTCAAGACGGTACGCTGTTCCTGAGTGAGCACCGGCACGATCCGCATCTTGCCCCCTTTCGTCCAGGTAGCTTTCAGGCGAACGTGATCACCCTGGTCGGCATAAGCTGGGATAAATTTGATTGCTTCCTCCCTGCGCAATCCGAAGGCGCGCTGTAACTCCAGAGTCATTCGCACATGCTCATCTTTAACGCTGCTCAACGCATCGTTACCGACAACCACCGCCTTGGAGTGTTGACTGACGAACTGCCGATCGGGAATGCCGTAGAACTCATTCGATCGGGCAATAACATTGCGCCTATCCACCTTGGCGGCCCACCAGCGCAGGCAATTCATACGGTTTTTGATGGTACCGGCCGCCATGCCCTCGCTGAGCCATCGTTTCACCAGGGCGTCCACGTGCTTCGGCTTCAGGGATCGGGTGGTCATGCGCCGATACCCCATCTCCTGCAGCTGATTGGCAATCTGGTTAAGTATGCGCGCTCGATTGGCTTGCGTACTGTAACTGCCATCGCGATTGCGTTTGCACAACTGTTTCAATTGGTAGTTCAGGTCTCTCATCGTGTACTTTCCAGTCTGGTAAGTGTTTCTGACCAACCACAGGCTCGTAGCCTGATTGGGTCCGCCGAAGCGGAAGGGTCAAGGGACACTACTCCCCGTTCGACCTGATAAGCCTGGTCGCAGGCAACCTGGCTGCTCTTCTGCTGAAGATGGTGCCGGGTAAACCAATGGACTCTAAGAGTCAGTTGCGATGGTGAGTACTTCACCTCCTTTTAAATGAGCGGAACCATCGGTCCGCGAGATGAAAGAAACCGTCGATGAGACGGCGCGTTGAAAAGTCGACTGCTTGCGAGCCGCGTTTGAGGTGGCGTTAGCCAGATTGAAGTGAGGACGAACGTCCTGTTATTGAGGAAACATTGAAGATGAGCTGCAGCTGATGCTGTGCGCCAGGATAGCTCGGCTGGCGCCGTTGCCGTTTTTGCCATTTTTGATGGCGAGGGCGACAATCCTCATCCACGTTACCGCCGTGGCCGCGTATGGAACTGTTTACGTTTCTTGGCCGCTAGTATAGTTAGAGCGAACTCGCTGGGAACGCATCAATCCGAGCGCAATCCGTTGTCGTTCCGTGCTCCGCCGCCCTCGTCACTACCCCGCTTCGCTAAGCAGTGACGAGGGCTTCGTTCGCATCAACCACCACGCCAGGTCTGCGACCTGTCATGGCAATTGAACAGACAAATCTGTTCGACCCACGGTTACACTGGAACCACCATGGGGCTGTACGCTGGCGGCCGACAATTTTTATCGTACGGGATATATTCTTACTCAAGCAAGCCAATACCCTGATATTTATCCCGTACGGTAAATATTTGTTGATTTAGCTGCGTCTGCATGCTAATTTTTACCGTACGCTCATTTTTTGGATAGATTATGGCTCACGATCAGGTGCAATACGGTGCAATCCGATCCGCTGAGGATCTCGGCAAGCTGGTGCGTGCTCACCGGAAACAGAGAAAACTGACGCTAGAAACGATCTCGGGACTGGGTAACCTGAGCACCCGCTTTTTATCCGAATTCGAGCGTGGCAAGGAAACTGCGGAGCTGGGCAAAGTGCTAAAAGCGCTGCGCACCCTGGGACTGGAGGTGGTCATCCAGCCGCGCAGGGTTGCCGTGCCCAAGCCGTCGTCCTCACATGAGGGAGAAGGCCATGCTTGATCCGGATGGTCTCAACGTCTGGAATGATCAGCGACTCGTTGGCTATTTGTGGCGCAACACCCAAGGCCTGATTGGCTTCCGCTACGAAAAGGAATGGCTTACCCAAGGCGGATTTGCCATCTCCCATAGGTTGCCATTGCGACAGGAAGACTTTGTGCCGGAAGAGGGACTCGCCCACCGCTTCTTCGCCAACCTCCTCCCGGAAGGTGGTGCTCGTGATCAGGTTATCCGCGATCTAAAGATCGCCAATACCGATTTTGATCTGCTCAGAGCCATCGGCGGTGAATGCGCCGGGGCCTTGTCGATTCTCCAGGCAGAACAGAAACCTTCCACACAATACGCGTATTACGAACTCTCGGAACAAGAACTCGCCAAGCTGGTGACACGCCGTGGTCAGGTTTACACATGGACTGAAAACGAACGTCCCCGTCTGTCTCTGGCCGGAGCGCAAGACAAGTGTCCTGTGTTGATCAAGAATGGTGCCTGTTGGTTGCCTAAAAAAGAATCGCCTTCCAGCCATATCCTCAAATTCGAATTATCCGATTACCGCCACCTGCCCGCTTACGAAACCTTCACGACACTTCTAGCAGGCGCTATTGGTTTGCCTGTAGTTGATATCCAACTGCGCTCGATAGCAGACACGCACTATGCATTGATTGAGCGCTATGATCGGCACCTTCTGGGTAGCGGTCAGATGGCGAGACTGCATCAGGAAGATTTCTGTCAGGCACTGGGTTTCGGCCACGAACGCAAGTATCAGGAGGATGGCGGCCCTTCCTTCGCAGACTGCTATCGGCTCGTCCAGGATGTCTCTAGTGATCCCGCCAACGATCTGCAGTATTTACTGCGATGGCAGATTTTCAATGTCCTGGCAGGTAATTCAGATGGTCATGCCAAAAACCTTTCGCTGCTATACCGGGCCAATGGCGAAATACAGCTAGCCCCTTTTTATGATCTCGTTTGCACTCGGGCCATTGAACGTATTGACTATCATCTGGCATTTTCCGTTGGCAATGAAAGAAATCCAGGTATCGTTTCCACAAAGCACTGGGATGACCTGGCGCAACAATGCGGTTTGCGTGCTCGGTTTCTACAAGGCCAGGTGCAGGATGTTGCTGTCAGTCTGTTGGAGCACCTGCAGCCGACGAGAGAAAAGTTTGAAACGTTGTACGGGAAATATCCCGCGCTGCAACGGATCGAAAAGGTCGTGAATAAACAGTGTCGGCGCACGATCAGCGAATAAGTGCGACTGGCAAGGTTCTCAACGAACAACGAACTATGCATCGGCATTTTAATGAAATGGGGATGCCACTTTATCCCAAGTGGCCAGGGCAAGGAGCCGATGCAATCGGCGACGTTAATCTTCGTTCGGCAGCATGATCGTGACGACCGGTTCACCGGCATCACCGGGGCCAACCATCAGTTTCAAACTCACCTCGCCGGCTTCTGTCGAATGCCCGTCTTTCGGCACGCGGTACAACGAGAACAGCAACCGATCACCAGGAGCAGTAGCCGTTCGAATGGCGTAGAACGCCATAAACAGCACGTCCCACAAACGGCCAGACTCGTCCTGGTGCACTTGAAAGCGGTTATCCCGCTCTGTCCAGGCAACGCAATCACACCAAGCGGTGTGGGTAAGTGCGACTGGCCATTTGAAGCCAGCCTCACGTGCCATAGCGGTGACATCGATCAGCACACCATCTTCGATAGCCTGTGCACGACTGTAACTTGCGACAACAGGACCGAAGACATCTTCCAACGACTTGTGCTCTGAATTTTTCATAAGGTTTCTCCCTGGAGAAATGAATTAAGAAATTCAGGGAGCACCTCCTTCCCATTGGGGAAGAAGACTCCCCAATGGGTTAAGTAAATGGCGTTACAGCAATCCGCGTTCGGCGAAGGAAACTGATTCCCCCACCGTGACCACAAAGTGATCCAGTACACGAATATCAACGAGTGCCAACGCCTCTTTTAAGCGCCGGGTAATCGCTTCGTCCGCGTGACTGGGCTCGGCGACACCACTCGGGTGATTGTGAAAAAACATCACCGCTGCCGCGTTAAGCGTCAACGCCTGTTGCACCACCACGCGGGGGTACACCGAGGCACCATCAATGGTTCCCTGGAACAACTCTGCGGCTTCGATTACCCGATGCCGATTATCCAGGTACACACAACCAAAGACTTCCGCTTTGCGTTCAGCCAACAACATCCGCAAGTAATCACGGGTGTGGTTGGGGCTCGGTAACTCAAGGCCCGGCTGGTGCAGGTCCTGCAATATCGCAAAGGCCAGCTCCAGCAGGGATTGCTTTTCAGGATCGTTCAACGACGCCATGCGAATGGCCGCAAAGCGGTTTTTAGGAATCACCCGGGAAGGTGAGGATTTGGAAGCCATGAGCGGTCTCCTTGAAGAGTCGAGGAGACCTGCCCAGCAAGGGAGAATCTCCCTCGCTGGGTTGAAAGATTGATCGCATCACAAGATGCGATCAGATTTGGTCGTCAGGCTACGGCGTTGTGGGTCTCAGCCGTCGGCGCCGGAAAGGGCTGACCTTCGACTTTGATCCACTGGAACCGCAGTAACCGGGACTTCAGGCTGATGCCCGTCGTACCGGCTCGATCACCGTTTTTGAAGATGAAGGTTTCGGCTTGCAGATCACTGAGGTGGAAACCCACCAAGACTTTAAAGTCAGCTTCCACCGCAGGCATTAGCTGACGCACCAGATCCTTCGCCTCTTCACCCACCACCACGCACTCGAAATGCGTGTGCTGAACGTTATCGGCTGGCCCTCGTAGCGCTGCGATGGTGACACTGAGAAAGGGGAACCCATTCTCGGGTGTCACTTCGCGAACCCGGTTGAGGTAACCGATGCCGTGGATATCAAGATCGAAATACTTCGGTTTTTCAGGGGTAGTTTGTCTACTGGTCATAACAGTTTCTCCTTGAACATAATGGAAAGCCGGAGAACACGATTCCCTGGCGGGAAGGTGTTTCCCGGCAGGGTGAGTAAAATCAGGACAAGCCCTGATACTGGATTGACGGTAAAACCGCGATGTCACTTGCACAATCCGCTGACATCTTCTTTGCCACTGAGACCGCAGTGGCCACGTACAAAGTCGTTACCCCTCCCTCACCGGGGCGTCGCAGACAAACTGCAGGTACTTGAGCATGCCCCTTGCGTTAGCAAAAGCGGCATGGTCGGCCATAATTTGATTGGGAAACCAGTTGGCAATATCAGCGGCTAACGCAGCACTGCCACCGCCGACGAACAGCACACGATCCAACTCCACACCGAGTCCAAGCTTGCGGCGGGTTTCGGTATAGAGTCGTTCCACCAACTCGCGTTTTGCTTCCGCCACCATGGCCGAGACATCATGATCCTTGCCATGCAAACGCAACCGATGTGTATCGACGGCCCGACTGATACTCTGCTCGCCAAGCTCGTTGATATCGAACTGTTCCTGTATACGGTTCGCCACGCGAATCTTGACGTTCAGCATGCCGCGATTCAGAGAGCCGGAGGAACCGTGCACAATGCCCTGGTCCTGAACCACTACATAATCCGTGGTGCGGCCACCGATATCGACAATAGCGATGGGCGCGTTGACGCGATCCGCGTCCAACGTCACACCATCATCATCGGTCATAACAATCACATAGTCGTACCAGGCAGCCAGCGCCTCCGGAATAACCTCATGAAAAGCGATGCTCACCTTTAGGAGCCCCTGTTGCGCTGACCTTTGCGATGCTTTTCTGGCAACAACAGGCTCAACCGCCAATTTCAAACCCTCCCTTTTGGCCTGGATCGCTTGTCGTCGTTGCTGACCATCGTTGCGGTAAAAGGCGGACACCGGCAACCCCGTCACCACATGGACGGATCGGCCCGACAAACCCGCCTGTTGCAGTGCATGCTGGACGATCACCCGATTCAGTGCCGAACCCGGGTATTCATCGAATTGGGTGGGCTCACCATCGACCGCACCGACGGAATACACACTGCCACCGGTTTCATACTCAAAAATTTTCTGTTCCTCATCCCGTATCCAGGTGACACCGGCCGACCCCATGCGTGCCCGCGAAGGCACCGCCAGGAGGCGACCATCCGGTAACGCCACTTTGGTATAGGCATAGCCGTCATCGAGGCCCACCTGTCCCACCGCCATGGGATTAGTAGCCACGGGTGGTTTGTCTTCGTCAGAAAATTTCTCATCGGTCAGTTCTGTCATGGTGCGATTCCTGATATCAGGGTTAGATGTCTTTACTCACCGATCACTCGTCTCAGGTGCGTAAAGGGTTTTCTGGTGTCTTTTTGAGGAGCAAGCCCAGCGCGTTCGCTGTTGTGTGAGCTGCCAGGTGAGCGCACTGTGTGATCGACCATCGTCTCGGTTGTTCGCGGCTGGACGGAACCCGCTCCGGGACTTCCGTTTATCCCGGTGGATGTACACGGCTGGCTCATAGAAATTGCGTGTGCCGGCAGCGCTTGCTCAGATCTGATGGCCTGACACTCGCTTCGAAATCCCACCAGCAACAGCTGCCGCAACCACTCGTTTTGTCTGCTGTTAGGCAGGCGGCGTAAACGCTGAAGCACCATCGCTTCCAGTGGAATTCGCGTATCGAGCGAGATGACAAGCTGCTGAAGCGTGCTGGTGGCCACGGCGTTCAGCCCTCGTCAGAATCTGCGATGGCGTTGTTATTCAGCTGTTGAAATGCCAGGGGACGCAGAGACGGCAACCGCTCACCATTGAGGATGTCCTGGGGAATCTCGCCCATCCGCTCTCTCGCTTTGATGGCTGCCGGTGTTCCCTGCCGGATATCGGAGCGACGAACGTCCAGGCAGTGATACCCCTGGGGCAACGCAAACACCCGGCGCACCCATCGCCCACTAGCCGACACCTGCTCAATGAGGTCAGTGGGCATGTCGAGACCTAAGTGATGCAACGTCATGTCTGCGCACATCAACCGGTCGTACTCGCCCAGCAACTGTGCTGCGCGAAAGGCATAGGGGTTAGCGAACTGTAACGATACGCGCTGTGGTCGACTCGATTGTGCGACAGTGAATTCGAGAGCACTGTGGGATTCAGTGATAAGGGCGTCCATCCTTTGCTGCAATCCCTGCAGTTGTGCTCGGATATCGGCAACGCCCTCTTCCACTTTGAGCAACCACCAGTCGGCATAAGGGTCGTCGAAGCGGACGGCCTGCCATAGCGACTTCAGCCGATCTGCAAAACCGATCAATCCCATAATGGCAGGCTTGCCATCGGCTGCACGGCGGCCGCGGATCAGGCTCTGAGCCTGATAGGTCTGAATCGTCAACCAGACTTCACCTTGCAGGGCGCCTGGCACTGACTCGTTTTGATTTTCGGCTGTACTCTCGTGTGACTGCTGTGCATCTGAATTCATTTGCGTCATTCCCTTCAAGGTCAACTCTGACGTTCTATGAATCCACGAATGGGAAAATGACACCACGGAATATCCATCCGACTGATGCAGTGTTTTGTGTTGTTGCGATCAGATGGTTCCAGTGGAAACAGTGCAGGGAAGTAACGACGGAGGGGTGTCACATCGTGTGTGATAACGGGCGGTCGCGCTATTTATCCATATTCAATGATGCTCGTAACTTGGCCAGCTGCTCACGCCCATAGGCTTGGTTTCGTGCTCGCTCTTCAGCCGCTTTGCTTTTCTGTTCTTCGTTTTCTGGCGGCGGGACGTGAAGTACCCGATCTTGTCTTGCCTCGGCCACCTTGATCCCGAGGTTGGGCACAAATTCGCCTTGTTGTGCCGCCTTGCAGAGCGAATGCAAGAACCGCAGCTCGTCATAAACCGGCTTCATGCCTTTTTGCTCAGACTCCAGACGACCCTGAAGTTCGTCGAGCACCAACTGCCGATCATCAAGATCGATCATGGCAAGATACCTGTCCGCCAGGTGTTTCTGGTTCTCCGACAAGCGCGGCGGATAGATCAGCGCTCGCTCTGTCACCGACGGGACTGATGGATTGGATTCAGAAAATGTTTTCTCTTCATGGTTTGTATTTTGTGTAGTGGTTGTTGTAGTTGTTTTTTTATAATGACTACTACAACGACTACTGTAGTGTTCCTTAGCCTCCGCCATTGAATTTTGGTCCTGGACGGATTGTGCTGATGCGCTGGCCTCGGATGAATTTTTCAGTTTCCCAATGGTCGCGGCGTGAAAGGTAAAATAACGACCGCTTTTGCTGTGGTTTCCGCTGGAATCCGACAATTGTTGGGCGGCCTGCAGTCGACGCTCAATAGTTGACGCCTTCCGTCCTAACGACTCGCCTTCCTGAATATCCTTATCCAGACTCTCCAACACAGCTTGCGCCACGCGCCGGACGCGGGCGTGATGATGTTCCTGGGATTGGGTGACGAATGCCATATAAGCCTCATCCAGGTACAGGGCATCGACCAGAGGCAGGGGTTCATCGTGAAGACTGTAGACATTGCCGGTGAAACGGCCGCTTTTTTGACGCACTCTGGCGCACAGCGTGAGCCAACGCGTCAAGCGCAGAATGGCAATAGCACGAGAGACAGTGGAGGTTGAGGAAACGTTGGTTTTAGCCGCAATGGTATCGTAATCGGGGAACGCCGTTCGTCCTCCGGTCTCCCTGGCATGGAGCATGATAACCATCCATACCAGTTTATCGACGGGTTCCAACACCGGGTCCTGGATGACCATGGCTGGCACGGCCTGATGCCAATTCCCCATGAACAACATGGCATCCGGTAACGATGGCTCACTCTGGGCACGAACCTTGGCAACAGTTGCCTTGATTAAAGCGTCGAGAGCAACAGTTTCTGGTCGTAGCGCATCCGCTTCATGGGCCATTCTCGACAACCCGCCCGGACGTCGCGGCACTGCTTCCCTCGCCGTAGGTTTCCCAACGCTGCACCAGCGCCCAAATCGATCGCAATCCAATGCCTGTCTGTTGCTGTAGGTCGAGATAGTCCTCTGCAGTTAATGTGGATTTGTCATCCACCTTTACCTTATCCTGCCAGGCGTACCAAAGCGCGTGGGTATCGGTTTCATTCAGTTCGGGAGGCCTGCCCACGGCCGGCGCCAGCGTCAACAATCGGCGCCATCGAGTGTACTCCCGAGAACTCACACCAAACAGCTGCTGCATCATCTCTAACGGTGCGTCCGCGACCAGCAATGTTCGCTGCAGATCCTCAGATTCCCGCTGATGGCGCAGGTGATCGAGCATCGGCCAAAAAACATCACGATTGAGACCAATCTGCAGACAGTGCACACGCAGCGCATCGGCCCGATAGAGATCGGCCAGATTCATCTCTTTCAGGGCGTCGAGTTCTTTGGGGCCAAAGTTCATGGCACGCAATGCCTGCTGATCCCCCTCTGCCAGACATCGCATGGCGTACAACAGCACGGCGGTGGTGAGGTCGGCTTCCTTATTGGACGACATCGCTTTCACCTCCTTGTTGCGTCCAAAGCTCGACCCCAGTATCGAAGGCTAACCGTTTTATGCTCCGGTAGGACTCCATCATTTGCAGCAAACGCTGCCAGTCTGGCGGGTTCAATTGTTGCCAGAGCTGGCTGTTGAGATGGCCGGGATCAGGCGTCCAGACACTGCCAAAGAGCAGACCGGCATCATGGGATGCCAAGGCCTGGTATAGAAGCGAGTCTTTATCCAGGTAGGCCAGGACAATGTCCGTGGGAGCGACGGTCAACTCTGAGCTCGCAGCCAACTGCCACCAGAGTGCGGACACTAAATCCAGCATGTCCTGGTCAAGGGATTCCCGCAGTTCCAGTGAAGGCACATCAATCAGCAGAAAGCCCAAGCCCTGATCCGGCAGACGAATGACTGTATCGTGCAATCCGTGGGATGCCGCCAGGGTTACGGCGCAGTCCCACAACTGGCTCCGCAAAACTTCAAGATTTCTTTGTTGACCACCTTTTTGGGAATTCGGCGCAGAGGTCAACTCAGCCGGCATGTTCGGTTGGTCTTTGCTTTTGTCATGACCACTCGCCGGTGAATCGATGTCAGCGGGCTGCTTTTCCAATGTCGTCGTATTCGATGACGGCCCACTATCAGAATGCTCCGGGTGTTCCGAGTCCCTGTCCGCCCCCGGCTCTGTATCCTCTTCGGCATGAGCGGGAAGGCTGAATGCGCGGCCCGATAGTTGTGCCTCCATCTCCAGATGAATCACTTGGCGATTCAGTTCGGACTCCACGGCGATCTCATTTTCCAATGCATCGCGCAGTGGCTGAATGTCCCATTCGGCGCCGTCATGACGGCGACACAACTCAGCAAAGATCGCATCGAAAACGGTGTTATCCCCCAATTGGCGACGATCCCAGATCGCTCGGGCAGCGCGTTCAAGGGCTCGGATCTTTTCCACCTGTGGCCGACCCAATCCGGCAGCCAAGGCTTTTGGCATCAATGGCCACAAGGTCTCAACGGCATATCCCATTTTGGAAATCATGCTGTGGCTGAGCCCGAAACCTCGCTCTCTGAACAACTCTTCCAGTTGGCGCTGAGACAGGCTCTCAACCCCCATCTCGCTTTCGAGGAGATGCTTTGCTTCGAATACGGCCAACGCTTTATCAATGAAAGGCAAACCGCCGCGGAGCTCGTTTTCGCGGAGGTGGGCAAAAAGTACGTTGGACTCCTGCGACCAGGGCTTGACGACGCAATCAATCCAGCGAAATCGCTCATCGCCGGTTTCGTCCAAAAGCTCCTTTAGTATCCTCAGCCGTGTATTGCCGCCACTGTGGAGCACATAATCAGCAGCCCCCGGCTCCTGTGATAGCACCAATGGTTGATCCAGGCCTTCAGCCTGGATCGACGCCTTTATTCGATCGTATTCAGGGTTCTGCTGCCGACGGGGATTGCGGGAGTAATGGTGGATACGAGTGACGTCTACACGGGTGATCTCGTGGGCGGATGGCGATCTCTCAGGCGTCATCGTTGCCACCTGCTTCTTGTGCACCCGATTCAGGCACGACGCCGTAGAAAATCTCTGGATGTCGAACCATGCTCGCCCGAGGCACAGGCTCCAGTCGACCATCCGAAAGGTCCGCCACAGTACGGGTGTAATGCTCGATTTGCGTCGCCATCAATGGACTGGCATATCGATGCTGGCCGGCAATCTGATACAAGTAGGAGACTGAGTCGCCACACGCCGCAGCGACGTCGGCCCGCTCCCGCTTGGTTGCCATTTTGAGGAAATCCTTTAGCTCCATGCGCAGAAACATTAGCACCGTGCGAATCATCGAACAACGCGCAATCGCCACTTTTTGTTTATCACTCTGCTAAAAATCATGCTAAAGTGTTTCGCATGACGCTAAAACTTAACCAGATCCGGCTCCACAATCTTGAGGTTCTGATTGCCGAAGCGGGGTCAGCTGCCAAGTTGGCGCGTGCGGCTGGGACCAATAGCTCCTACCTCAGTCAGGTGCGCAACCAGCTGCCGACCAAAAAAGGAACGCCCCGCTCTATTGGAGATGAGCTGGCGGAGAAACTGGAAAAGGCCATGAATAAAGACCAAGGATGGATGGATACCCCCCATGCGGACGGGGCAAGACAAGAGGAACACAACGCCCACGACGGCCCGGATTTGCGCAGTCTCCACCCGCTGATATCCTGGGTCCAAGCGGGAAACTGGTATGAGATTTCTGAAAGTTTCGTGCCGGCCTACGGTTCAGAACTTTTACCCTGCCCGGTTTGTTGTAGTCCTGAATCCTTTGTACTTAGGGTTCGCGGTAGCAGTATGGAACCCAAGTTTCATGAGGGCGACCTGATTTTTGTTGACCCCAATGTTTCACCTGACCACGGAAAGTACGTGGTTGTTCGACTCGATGAATCCAATGAAGCCACGTTCAAGCAGTTAATTATTGAAGAGGGCAAGCAGTACCTGAAGGCACTCAACCCTGACTGGCCGAATCGCATTATCGAAGTGGATGAAGAAGCGACAATCTGTGGAGTCATTGTCTTCAAGGGGGAGGTGGTCTAAGTATTCCCAGCCTGCCCAAAGGCAGGAACAACAATAATTAATTCAAGTGACCGCATGCAGCGCAAATATGGTGAATGACGCTGTCACGGCAACACTCCTAAGTCCATCACCCCACCCTGATGCAGTAATTGTTTATCACATTGCTAAACATTCTCTTTTGCCAAAATGATTTGCACGGTGCTAACGTTTAGTTTTTGGCAAGCCTAAGACTCTGACACGTGCGGTCCGGAGCGAGAGTGAGAAGCAATGGATGACGGACACCCTACTCGACCAAGAAAGACTTTAATCAATCGAAAAACATTACTGGCTATGATTCCGCTTTCAGATCGCGCCATCTTCAATATGGAGAAACGAGGCGACTTTCCGCGCAGAATCGTGCTGACAAGCCGCAATGTCGCCTGGGACTTGGCCGAGGTGGAAAAGTGGATCGAATCCCGCAAAGAGTCTGAAGATCAACCTATCCGGCCAGGAATCAATATTAACGCTTCACGCTAGTCCACTCGTCAATCATGTCAGCCCAGTCTTGCAACATCGCCGCCCGTTGCTCCCGGTATTCGGCTTTATTGTAAATTGCCCTTACTCCTTTCTGCTCATGGGCAAGACACTTTTCAATCCAATCAGTGTTGTAGCCTGCTTCATGCAATAAGGTGCTGGCTGTGCGACGCAGATCGTGCGGACCAAATTTACCAAGCTGCTCACCATCCTTTTGTGCAGACTGATACGTCAGGGCAAGAACGCGATTCAAAGTCGCTGCACTCATAGGCAAGTCCGAATCATACCGCGAGGGAAGCACGAATTCGGAGCCACCGGCAAAGGTCTTCAGTGCGATAAAGATGTCCAGTGCCTGGCGAGACAGAAACACCAAATGTGGATTTCGTCGCTTCATACGCTGTTTCGGGATCGTCCAGAGTGCCTCGCTAAAATTGATCTCTTCCCAGGTGGCGTTGGACAACTCGGATTTTCTGACCATGGTCAATAACAGCAGCTTGATTGCGGCTCTATATTGCGGCGAGGTCCCGATTCGATCCATGTACCGATACATCAGACCAATTTCGGCAGGACTCAGGGCGCGGTCACGGGGTTCGAATCTGGCGATACTGTTGGGGCGAACCATTTCAGCGGGGTTTTCAACTTTCTGTCCGCGTTCGATCGCCCACCGATAAACCTGTAATACCACTTCTCGGGCGTGGACGGCTGTTGCTGGCGCTCCTCTTTCCACGATGGCATCGGTCACTGCCCGGAGATCCTCATGCGTGATCTCAGATAATTTCTGATTGCCGAAGCGCTTTTTCAACTCGCGGTTGTAGACCGATTTACGCATGTCGCGTGTCGAGTCAGCCATCTGATAGCCGCGCAACCATTTTTCAGCCCATGCCCCGAATGTTTCGGCATCCTTCACGCGCGATTTGTCGCGCGCTTTCTCTCTGGCCGGGGATTTGCCGGCTGCAATCATTTTCTTTGCTTCGCTCAGCAGTTCCCGCGCTTCCGCCAGTGTGATACCGCCACTGCCATACCGACCGATGGTCAACGTCTCCTGGCGGCCGCTGATGGAGTAGTTATGTCTAAAAGAGATTGTCCCTGCCGGCGTGACTGCTACGTAAAGGCCGTCTCGGTCGTTGACCTTGTAGAGCTTGTCTTGAGGTTTCAGGTTGCGAAGCTTGGTATCGGTCAGCATGGCTAATCCTCCTTTTCTCGTCCTTAATACCATGATCAAACATGCCGTATTTTTCGCCTATATTTACTTTAATATCAGCATGTTAGTGATTTTCGATACCATGACTACTCCAAAATTCATGGCATGGTATTTCTTTGAGGTCGCGGTATCAGCTCGAACAATACCATCAAAAATACCATGAAAAAAGTTTGCTTGAGGGTGCTGGGGAGTGCCTGACATTGCCAGGAAAAATAAAGAAAAACCCATTGATATCAATGGGTTAATAGAGGTTTACTGCTTGTGAATGCCAGCCAGTGCCAGACGTGGAATCATTCCCACTCAATCGTAGCCGGCGGCTTGGAGGAGATATCGTAGGTTACCCGACTGATACCTGGAATCTCGTTGATGATGCGGCTGGAGACAAGCTCGAGGAACTCGTAGGGCAAATGCGCCCAGCGAGCGGTCATGAAGTCGATGGTTTCCACGGCACGTAACGCCACTACGTACTCGTAGCGGCGGGCATCGCCCACCACACCCACGGACTTCACCGGCAGGAACACGGCAAAGGCCTGGCTGGTCTTGTGATAAAGACCGGCCGCACGCAGCTCTTCAATGAAGATATGGTCTGCCAGACGCAGGGTGTCGGCGTATTCCTTCTTCACTTCACCGAGGATACGCACACCAAGGCCCGGGCCCGGGAAGGGATGACGGTAAACCATGTCATAGGGCAGCCCCAATTCCAGGCCAATCTTGCGCACTTCGTCCTTGAACAATTCACGCAGCGGCTCGACCAGCTTGAGCTTCATGTCTTCGGGCAGGCCTCCCACATTGTGGTGGCTCTTGATCACGTGCGCCTTGCCGGTCTTGCTGGCGGCGGACTCGATCACGTCCGGGTAGATGGTGCCCTGGGCCAGCCAGTTGGCATTCTTCAACTTGCCCGCTTCGTCATCGAAAATCTCGATAAAGGTATTACCAATGATCTTGCGCTTTTTCTCGGGATCGGCTTCGCCGGCCAGCTTGCCCAGGAAATTATCCTCGGCATCCACACGGATCACTTTCACGCCCATGTTGTCAGCAAACATTTCCATCACCTGGTCACCTTCCTGGTGACGCAGCAGGCCGTTGTCTACAAACACACAGGTCAGCTGGGGGCCGATGGCCTTGTGCAGCAGCGCCGCGACCACCGAAGAATCCACACCACCAGACAGCCCCAGAATGACTTCATCGCTACCTACCTGCTCACGAATGGTCTCGATGGCGTCATTGATGATGTTGCTTGGCGTCCACAGGGCTTCACAGGCACAAAGCTCACGCACGAAGCGCTCAAGCAGACGACCACCTTGCAGCGTGTGGGTCACTTCCGGGTGGAACTGGATACCATAGAAACGCTTTTCTTCGTTGGCCATGGCCGCAATCGGGCAGCTGCCGGTGGTGGCAATGACCTTGAAACCCTCGGGGGTCGCACCAACGCGATCACCGTGGCTCATCCACACATCCAGGAATTCCTTGCCGTGCTCTTCGTGATCAACGATGCCATCCAGCAGGCTGTTCTTTTCCGCCTTCTCGACACGGGCATAACCGAACTCGTGTTTCTCGCCGGCAACCACCTTGCCGCCAAGCTGCTCGGCCATGGTCTGCATGCCGTAACAGATGCCCAGCACCGGCACCCCAGCCTCAAATACCGCCTGTGGTGCACGCGGTGTTTCGGCGGCAGTCACTGACTCTGGACCACCAGAAAGGATGATCCCCTTGGGTGCAAACTCGCTGATTTCTTCAGCGGTCATGTCGAAGGCACGAATCTCACAGTAAACACCAATTTCACGCACACGACGGGCGATCAGCTGAGTGTACTGGGAACCGAAGTCCAGAATGAGGATGCGCTGGGCATGGATATCTTGCATGGGGCGTTATCCCGCGGTGGTTGCCGACGATTAAGCGCCGGGCCTTGTTGGTTACGGGTCGGACGTCGGATGTCTGACGTCGAACACTTTAAAAACAAAACGGCCGGAGATGCCTCCGACCGATTCTGGCGTCAGACGTCCGACCTCAGACGCCCAACCCCTTCATGTCACGACAGCCTCGAATCACCCCACCGGGTAATTCGGGGCTTCCTTCGTGATTGTTACGTCGTGCACGTGGGATTCCTTCATGCCGGCGTTGGTGACTTTCACGAACTCCGGCTTGGTACGCATCTCTTCCACGGTGCCACAACCGGTGTAACCCATGGAGGCACGCAGCCCCCCCATCAGCTGGTGGACGATGGCACTCATCGGGCCCTTGTAGGGGACGCGACCTTCGATGCCTTCCGGCACCAGCTTCTCGATGCCGGCAGAAGCATCCTGGAAGTAACGATCAGAGGAACCGGTCTTGCCAGACATGGCACCCAGTGAACCCATGCCACGGTAAGCCTTGTAGTAACCGCCCTGATACAGCTCCACTTCACCCGGAGCTTCTTCAGTACCGGCCAGCAGGGAACCAATCATGATGGCACTGGCACCTGCAGCTACAGCCTTGGCGATATCACCGGAGAAACGGATGCCACCATCCGCGATCAGCGGAACACCCGTACCTGCCAGTGCAGCAGCCACATCGGAGATAGCCGTAATCTGCGGTACGCCAATACCCGCAACGATACGGGTAGTACAGATAGAGCCCGGACCGATACCGACCTTCACGGCATCAGCGCCAGCAGCAACCAGATCCTTTGCCGCAGCAGCGGTGGCGATGTTGCCACCAATGACCTGCACTTCAGGAAAATGCTTTTTCACCCAGGCAACACGATCAATCACACCCTGGGAGTGACCGTGAGCGGTGTCCACCACAATCACATCGACACCGGCTTCCACCAGGGCCGCAACACGTTCGTCGGTGCCCGCACCGGTACCTACCGCAGCACCTACCCGCAGACGCCCCTGGGAGTCCTTGCAGGCATTGGGGTATTTACGGGCCTTCTCGATATCCTTCACGGTAATCATGCCGCGCAGCTCGCCGGCATCGTTGACCACCAGCACCTTTTCGATGCGGTTCTTGTGCAGCAGCAGCTGTACTTCGTCGGCACCGGCGCCCTCTTTCACGGTCACCAGCCGGTCCTTGCCGGTCATGATGTCCTTGACGCTCTGGTCGTAGTTGGTGACGAAACGGGTATCGCGGCTAGTGACGATACCGACCACTTTGTCACCTTCCACGACTGGAACACCTGAGATGTTGTTGGCTTCAGTCAGATTGAGTAACTCGGCAACGGTGGCATCCGGGCCAATGGTGATGGGATCCTTCACCACACCGGATTCGTATTTCTTTACCATGCGCACATTACGCGCCTGCTCTTCCACATCCATGCTCTTGTGGAGAATGCCGATACCGCCTTCCTGCGCCATGGTAATGGCCAGACGGTGCTCGGTGACCGTATCCATGGCTGCGGAGACCAAAGGGATGTTCAGAGAAATGTCCCGAGTCAGCTTGCTCTTCAGGGACACATCCTTGGGCAGCACATTGGAATGGGCGGGCACAAGCAGAACGTCGTCGAACGTCAATGCCTCTTGCACGATTCTGAGCATATTGCACCGTAGGAAGTGAGAGGGCTCCTGAACCGAACCGCTGATTGGGGTTCTGTCAGGCGCACCCGAGGTTAAGGAGGGGACCCGGGTGCCGCCGGTTAAGGCGACAATCGCTGCCACCCCCGGAAATTAAGCGGGCGATTATACGTCATTTCGGGCCTTGTACACAATCCGGACGGTGGCAGACCACAGCGAAAATCGCTACCCTCCCGCAATGAGCTTTTCATCCCGCACCGATCCTCTCTCTATCAGCCAGCTGAACCTGGAAGCCCAGGGCCTGCTGGAAGGCTCCTTTGCCGTCATCTGGCTGCAGGGCGAGCTGTCCAATTTTTCCCGGCCAGCTTCCGGGCATTGGTATTTCAGCCTCAAGGACAACCGCGCCCAGATTAGCGGAGCCATGTTTCGAAACCGTAACAGGCTGGTGGATTTTCAACCCCAGAATGGCCAGCAGGTACTGGTGCGCGCCAAGGTCACCCTGTATGTGCCCCGTGGCAACTTCCAGATTGTGGTGGAACACATGGAGCCTGCCGGGCAAGGTGCCCTGAAGGCCCAGTTTGATGCCCTCAAGGCCCAGTTACAGGCTGAAGGCCTGTTTGCCCAGGAGAACAAACAGTCGCTGCCTGCCTGGCCAAACCAGATTGGCGTGATTACTTCACCGAGCGGTGCAGCGATCAGGGATATCCTGCAGGTGCTGAAACGCCGCTGCCCGTCCATTCCGGTGGTCATCTACCCTGCCGCTGTTCAAGGTGCGGAAGCGCCTGCCCAATTGCATCAAGCCCTGCAGCTGGCCATCGCGCGCAATGAATGTGACGTGCTGATTATCGGGCGCGGCGGCGGCTCCCTGGAGGACCTCTGGGCCTTCAATGACGAAACCCTGACCCGAGCAGTAGCGGATTGCCCCATTCCGATCGTCTCAGCCGTTGGCCACGAAGTGGATACCGGACTCACTGATTTTGCCGCCGACCTGCGCGCGCCCACCCCTTCCGCCGCAGCCGAACTGGTAAGCCCGGATCTATCGGCTGTCAGCCAGCGTTTTGGCACCCTGCAGCGACGCCTCAAGTGGGTCATGGCCCAGCAGCTACGCGGCCCACAGGAACGGCTGCGCCATCTCAGCCAGCGACTGCGCTCACCTCGCCATCATCTGGAGCAGAGCAGCCAGCGACTGGACGAGCTTCAGGCAAGATTGCACCGTCAGATACGCCATCAGCTTCGCCTGACCGAAAGCCGCCTGCTTCCGGCACAGCAACGCCTTGCCCGGGTCTCACCGCAACGCTTGCTGGAGCACCGCCAGCAACGGCTGGAAAACCTCAACGCACGCCTGCAACCGCCCGTGCTGCGCAAGCTTGAGCAGCAACAATTGCGGCTGGCCAACCTGAGTAAACGATTGGATACCGCCAGTCCGCTGCAAACCCTGGCACGGGGCTACAGCATCAGCTTCAAAGGTAGCAAGGCGGTACGGTCGGTGAATCAGCTCAAGCCCGGTGATACCGTCACCACCCGACTGAAAGACGGGGAATTCAGCGCCCGGATTGAGCACGTTCAGGGGTCAGATACGGGGTCAGTACTCGACTGAGCTGCTGGCGCCGGAAGGGCTTGGCCAAGTGGGCATTCATGCCGGCACTGAGGCAGCGCTCACGCTCTTCTTCCATGGCGTTGGCGGTCAGGGCAATGACTGGCATGGGCACCCTGCCCTGCTCCCTTTCCCATTGACGCAACAGCCGGGTGGCTTCCATGCCATCCATGACCGGCATCTGCACATCCATCAGGATACAGTCGAAATCCCGTTGCTCGACCTTGGCCAGCGCTTCCTTGCCGTTCATCGCGGTCACCACCGTCACACCCATCTGCTCCAGAATGCGCCGGGCCACCATCAGATTCACCTCATTATCCTCCACCAGCAGAACCAGCCCGTTGAGGGTACGCGGGGCATCATCATGGCCAATGAGAACAATCTCCCGCTCATCGCCCACTTCGTGCCGGAAGAACAGACGTAGCGAAACGGTGAAGGTGCTTCCTCCCCCTTGAGAACTGGATAGCGTCAACGCCCCTCCCAGCATCTCACTGAGGCGGCGAGCAATGGCCAAACCCAACCCTGTTCCGCCAAAGCGCCGCGAGGTGGAGGAATCCACTTGGGAAAAGGCCTGAAACAGCCGCGACTGCTTGTCCTCAGGGATACCAATACCGGTATCCTTGACCGACAACTTCACATCCAGCCAGTCCTCACGCACCAGATGCGCCGTCGCCGAGACGGTAATACCGCCTTCATTGGTGAACTTGATGGCGTTGGAGATCAGGTTGTTCAGTACCTGCCGGAGTCGAGTGGGATCGGTTCTAACCAGCTTGTCGCTGATCAACGCATCCTTCTCCAGCCGCAGATACAGACCTTTCTTTTCGGCAAGATAGCGGAAGGTAGACAGGCAATTATTCAGTAGGGGATCCAGCTCAAAGAACACCGGATCCAGGTCCATTCGCCCGGCTTCGATACGGGAGAAGTCGAGAATATCGTTGATCACATCCAGCAGATGACCCGTGGATTCCAGCGCCACCTGGGTGTACTCATGCTGTTCCTCACTCTGCCGCGTCTGCTCCAGCAACTGCAGCATCCCCAACACGCCATTCATCGGCGTTCTCAACTCATGACTCATCATGGCGAGAAAATCACTCTTCGCCTGGCTAGCGGTCTGAGCCTGCTTGTGGGCGGCCTGCAGCTCTTCGATGGCGCTTTGCTGATCAACCCGCGCCTCCTCAAGACTCCCCGCCAGCTGATTGATATCGCTTTGCAGCTCGCCGAGTTCACCCTGCAGTTTACTGGTACCGCGTACATGATAATCACCACCACGCAAGGTTCTCAGCAGCCCTGACAAGTAATTCAACGGGGAGGCAATTTGTCTTGCCAGGTAATGTGCGATCCACAAACCCAGGATCATGGCAGACAACGCCGGAATCAGGCTGGCCAGCAAAATCTCTTTTTGCCGGGCGAGCAGCCGGGCACTGGACATGCCCAACACCACCTCGCCAATCCGCACCGGGGAATCGTTCTGTCCCGCCGTCACCCGCATGGTGTCCGAGTCCAGTAAAGGCTGGCGATAAATACCGGAATGGAACTCGATGATGCTGGTACCCGGAACCCGATCCTGACGCCCTTCATACAGCAGCACCTTGCCATCGTTATCCCGGAACACCACGTATTGAAGATCAGCCTGCTGCATGGCCAGCTGGGCCTGCCGCCGCAGATCACTGTAGTTACCTGCCAGCACCCCGTATTCCGATGACGACGCCAACTGGGACGCCATGAAACTCCCCAGCGCCTGCAAATCCCGATCGGCATCCTCGAATCGTTGCCAGGTCAACGCCACCAGCAACAACCCCAGCATGAACAGCGCGGGTACCACCCCCAGAATCTGGAGCTGCTTGCGAATCCCCGCCCCACGCTTCATGGCAGTACCTCCAGCGCAGATCGCAGGGCTTCCGAATCATGAAAACGCATGTCGAAACTGTTGGCGACATGCTCATTAACAATCACTGAAGGAGTATGGACAAAACCAGATCGACGGAACCGCCGACGCTCGATAAAAGAAGAAATCTGGATCAAGGTCTCAGACACCAGATCACCGCCGCTGGCAAACAGACTGGCGGCGCTACCCGCATGGACATAACTCTGCTCAGGACCAAACACCGGACGGCGCAGACGATAGCTGGTCAACAACACTAATTTGGCGCTGTCAGGCCCGAACAGCGTCTCGTCTACCGGCAGAACCAGCGCATCCAGCGCGTCCAGTTCTTCCCGTAACACACGGCCCAGCTCCTCATGACTGTCAACCTTGAACAGCTTGAGCCCCAAACGGCCGCGATAATCCTTTACGCCACCCTCCGACCAGGCGCTGTTGTTGCCGATAATCACCCCGACATTCACGGCTACCGGCATCATCAGCTGCAGCATGGCCAGCTGATCATTCAACGCCACCCCGGCCCAGATGGCAGCGCAGTGACAGCCTTTGCGACGCAATTTCTGCTCGAGGCTGCGGCTGACAAACACCCCCAATACCGGCTTGTCATGACGAACCGAGTCCGCAAAGGCGTCATCACCCAACGCAATAATCAGATCCGCACGTTCAGCGGAAGGGGCAATCCGCATATCAGACGAACCGGCCTGGAGCGCATTCACAAAGCCGCTCTTGAACGGGCCTTCCATCGCCTGAACATGGACCTGCAGCGGCTCTCCGGCAAACAGGGGCCCTGCCATCAGCAACAGCCAGGTGAGTATCAGCCAACATCCTTGTTGAACCCTCATCTCAGAACCTCACCGACATCCCTAGCCACATCCTGTCTTCGGCATATCGGTTCTCTTCAAACACCAGCGGGGCCTTGTTCAGGGCGTGCTGCACCACCGCCTTCCATTCCAGCTCGCTCCCGGCAAGCCGGTGCCGGAATCGCAACTGCGCATCCACCCGCTCGAAGGTATTCTCATTATAGTCATTGAACAGATAATACGCGGAACTGACCCCCCAGTGGTCATTCAGCTGCCATGCCCACAGCAAACTACCGCTATTCGCTGCAGCCAGGCGTCTCTCGGTCTTGATGTTGGTGCGTGTATGGATGTGCGCACCGGTAGCTCTCAGCAGGTGGTTCACCGTAGGCCGCCAGGTCAGTTGAGCCTCCGTGCCCTGATGGGATACCTCTCCCTCGTTGGCGGGCTCAAACTCGATAAAATTGATCGGACCGCTGATCAGGTTGGAGAGCGTTTCCTGAAAATAACGCACATCCAGATCCAGCATGCGGAACTGACCAAAGTAGCCCACTTCCCAGGAGCGAATTTCTTCCGGCTCCTGGGTTCCCGGGCTGCTCTGGGTGGCAAAGAAATAAGCTGGCGACCAACCCAGCAACCCCTGCGGGTTGCTGGCAAAAGGTTGCGACAGCTCCATGGCCTCAATATTGGTTAATGCCCGCTCTTCATAGATATCCGGCGTACGGATCGCCTCGGAATAGACGTAACGCAAACTGTGCCCCGGCAAAAACCGCCAGTTCACACCACCACGAGGACTGAAATGGGTGTCATTGATCTCGTCATGCTCCCAGTACCCGCCCAGGTTCAGCAAAACATTGCGGACAATTTCTGCGGACAGATTGCCAAACGCGCGATAACTGAGATTCTCTTGCGTACCCGACAGAAAGGTCTGTGACTTGGCGCGATCCTGACGCACATTCAGACCACTGACCAGGCGCAACCGATCGGTAATCTGAAGCGTATCCTGCAACTCCAGATCGTAGCGTTCCTCCTGAACATCAAACTCGTTGGTGGCACAGAAATCGGCACCCGCACCTTGCAAGGTGGCATAACGCCCTTGCACGCTCGGATCGGCCAACGCCGATCCCAGAGTGGCAGCAATATCCCCACTGCTGTTCTGCAGGTAAAAATCGCGCAATTCCTGGGAGAAGAAGATCCCGCCACCCGGGCCGGTCTGACCGGTCGCAGGATCAAAGTAACAGACGCGAAAATCGGTCACTTCGTTGTTGTACTGGCCATAGCCAGTCAGTTTGAGCTGGTGGTTCTGACTGAAGACATGCTGCCATTCCATTTGCAGGAAAGCTCGCTCGCCACTCTGGATCGGATCCCTGCGATATTCACCCAGCGACTGAATATCACCGTCCTGAATACGCTCCAGCCGACTCATGCTGCCACCAAGCTGCACCCCGAAAGTGTTCTTCTCACTTGCCGTCCAAAGCCATTCACTATTCAGGGTTTCGATGCGCTTGGCATCCGGTAGCGTGCTGCCCTCATAAGGCTCGTCGTAGCCATCATCGGAACGCCGCGCCACTGACGCTCGCCAGGCCATGTCCTCGGATTGGCCTGCCGCTGCGGCACGCCCATCCCGAATCGCATTATTGCCTGCCGCCAGATAAACACTGTTTCGGCTGATATCACGGGGGTCGCGGGTAATGATATTGATGACTGCAGTGAAGGCGTTGGCACCGTAGGCGGCGGCGGCAGGTCCACGGGTGACCTCGATGCGCTCCACATCCTGGATGTCCACCGGCATGTCATTCCAGTTCACCCGGGCAAGGCCGGGCTGGTACTGGCTACGGCCATCCAGCAGAACCAGCATACGGCGCACATCACGGGCCTGGGTGCCGTGATAGGCCACGGTAGGCACGTTGCCATCCACTTTCACAGCAGACATGCCCGGCACCAGCTTGAGGACCTCGTAGAGTTCCCGGGCACCGCTGGCTTCGATCAGGTTACGGTCAATAACGGTGACACTGGCAGGGGCTTCAGACTGGGGTTGGCTGACCCGCGCCGGCGTCAGCACCATGGCCGGAGCCTCATCAAACGGCATCATGGGCTCCATGGCCCATGCCCCCGGTGACAAGACCATTACCCCGATAGCTCCCCAGCTCCCCCGACGTTTGATAGTCACCCCTCCCTGAGGTTTAACGTGTCATTTTTTCATTCGCTTGATCATCCTGCGCCGCTTGTGGGCCTGACGATCAGTCAACACATTCTTCTTGCCCTCATAGGGATTGGAGCCAGATTTAAACTCCAATCGGATGGGCGTGCCTTCCAGCTTGAGAGCCTCACGGAAACGATTTTCGAGAAAGCGCTTGTAGCTGTTGGGCAAGGCTTCCGTGCGGTTGCCGTGCAACACAATGGTAGGCGGGTTATTGCCGCCCATGTGCGCATAACGCAGCTTGGCCCGGAAACGACCATTTCGTGGCGGCGGATGACCAGCCAGAATCGACTCCATGATACGAGTCATCTCGTTGGTGCCGATCTTGATAAAGGCGCTATCCCACGCCTTCTCCACCATACCCCAAAGGTCGCCGACCCCGGTACCATGGAGGGCTGAAATGAATTTGATCTTCACCCAGGGGGCGAACTCCAGCCTGCGGCCCAGCTCAATGCGTACCCGCTCCTTGTGGTCCGCATCCAGCCCGTCCCACTTGTTCACCGCTATCATAAGCGCGCGACCGCTATCGAGAACATAACCCAAAAGGTGAAGATCCTGATCGGTGATACCTTCCCGGGCATCAATCACGATCACCACCACCTGCGCCGCCTCGACCGCTTGCAACGCCTTGATAACAGAGAACTTTTCCACCATTTCGAAGACCTTGCCACGGCGTCGCACCCCCGCGGTATCGATCAAGGTGTATTTCTTGTCCATCCGCTCAAAGGGCACCTCGATGGAATCACGGGTGGTGCCAGCGTGATCGAACACCACCACCCGCTCTTCGCCGAGCATGCGGTTAATAAGCGTGGATTTGCCTACATTGGGGCGTCCCAGTACGGCCACGCGGATGCTGCCGTCATTGGTGTCGACCGGCTCGCCATCTTCGTCGTAGTACGGCTCCAGATCCGGAAAGGCTTCCAGCACGTCCTCGATCATGCTGCGCACACCCCGGCCGTGGGCCGCCGCTATCGGCAGCACCTCTGTCATACCCAGGGTATAGAAATCCGCCATGGCGGTATCCGGGTCGATGCCATCGGTCTTGTTCACCACCAGATAGGTGGGCTTGGGCAACTTGCGCAACTCTGCAGCGATCTGCTCGTCTGCTGCGGTAAGGCCCGCCCGGCCATCCACCATGAACAACACCAGATCCGCCTCGCCTACCGCGGTCAGCGATTGTTCAGTCATCGGCACGTCGATACCGTCATCGTTTTCGCCGATACCACCGGTATCGACTACCGTGTAGAGGTAATCCCCGAGCCTGCCGTCACCGTATTTACGGTCACGAGTCAGCCCGGGAAAATCAGCCACCAGGGCATCACGGGTGCGAGTCAGACGATTGAACAGGGTGGATTTGCCCACATTGGGCCGCCCCACCAGGGCGATAACCGGCTTCATAGGTGTCTCTGCATGAGTATTTGGGCGCTATGGTAACGCGAAACGGGTTGGTACGCTGCACGCAAAACGCCGACCCGGGAGGGTCGGCGCTCAAGTCAGGGCCTGATTGACGAGGTCCAGAGAGCCTCTGCTATCTGGGAACCAGTCGATACGCTGACAGCTTGCCATCAAACCCGATCACGTAAAGCACATCATCGTAGGCTACCGGCGTGCCGGCAAAGCCGTCGCCATCGTGGCGCTTGCGAGCCACAATGCTGCCATCCTCGGCATTCAACCAATGGATATAGCCCTCAAAGTCACCAACGGCAACAAGGCCATCCTGGTAAGCTGTGCCAGTCAAACGACGACCGTAGAGTTTGTCCTGCTTCCAGAGTACCGCGCCACCGCGCTGATCTACCGCACGAACCACGCCTACGTCATCGGCCACGAACAGACTGCCGCCACTGCTGGTGCTGATATGGGTAGCGCTGGACATGGCTTTGTCCCAGTACACGCGCCCCGTATCTTCATCCAGCACCGACACTTTCCCCTGGAAACTGACCGCAAAAACGCCGCCGCCTTCCACAATCAGATTACTGTCGACATCCACCAGGCGATCGAGCTCGGATCGGCCAGTCGCCTCGGCAATCCGCTTTTCCCAGATGGGTGAGCCACTTCCCAGATCCAGCGCCGCCACTTTGGCGTTGGAAAACCCGGCATAAACCTTATCGCCCGCAATGGTCGGCTGCGCCATGCCACGCAAGGTAAGGGTCGGAACAGAAGTTTCATAATCCCAGAGCTGCTCACCGGTTTCCGCATCCAGCGCCGTCACGTGGCCATCCTGGGTCTGGAAAATCGCCAGCTCACCATTACTGGTCGGAATCGCCAATGCCTCACCCGTCAGCTGGGTGCGCCAGCGGGTCTCGCCAGTTTCCGCATCCAGAGACACGGCCATACCTTCGCGGGTGCCGTAGAGGACCATGCCATAACCGGCATAGAAACCCCCGCCAATGCGGTCACCGGTTTTGACTTTCCACTGACGCTTGCCCTTCTCGCGCTGCATCGCATAGAGATTGCCGTTTACATCACCGGCAACCACCTGCTGGGACGTTACCCCGGCGCGCAATGTCAGCTGACTGTCTTCCAGCCCATCGCCGACCCCTTTGCTCCACAGCTTCTTTACCTTGTAGCTGGCCTTGAACTTGGGCAGGTCGTTGGGCTCGATGGCGTTGGGGTTGGAGCTGCAGCCGGCCAGCACCAGACTGGTCAGCAGCAGTGGAAGCAAAAGGTATTTCATGAAAGTCCTGTTCAGGAAGCCGTCTTCAGGTCATCGAGTTTCATCTGCACGCGGTCTTTTTCACCGCCATCCTGCAGAATGTCCAGCGCTTCAGCATAAAGCGTCTGGGCAGCCGTCAAATCGCCTTTACCCTTGGCCGCATCAGCACGCAGCTCCAGAGCCATACCGTTGAATGCGTTGGGGAACTTGCGATCAAGTACAGATTCCGCCTGCTCCCAAGACTGTTGCTGCAGATGAATGCGTGCCAGGCGCAGGGTGGCAGTGTAGGTCAACTCATCGGTTGCACCGTCTTTGGCAACTTCTTCCAACAACGCAGCCGCTGCCTCGTAATCCGCCTCATCCACTGCGAGACCCGCTTTCGCCAGGCGAGCGTGGTCGGCATAAGCCGAACCGGGGAACGATTCGATCAAAGAGTCCGCTTGAGTCGTCACGGTTTCCACATCCGGCTGGGCACCCGTCAGAGCTTCCAACATGCTCTGATACCGGGAAGACGCATCAACAGACTGGGTGGTCTGGTAACCCTGCCATTCACGCCAACCAATCAGCGCACCAACCGCAAGAACAATGGTGATGATGGTGGCAGTACCATTTTCCTTCCACCAGTTCTTGAGCAGCTCTGCCTGTTCTTCTTCGTCACGGATGTAATCGACCACCCTGATCTCCTTTCGTTTTTATATCCCGGGTTCCGGGTTCATTGTTTGGTGGAGTTGAAAATTTAAAGTTGAATCGTGCAGACACCCTTTCCGGATGACAGTGCCTTGGTCGCGTTTCAACTTTGAACTTTAAACTTTCAACTCGCCTGTCCTGTCGTACCGGACCTGCATTTCTTACGCCAGAAGCGACGTCACTGCGTTGGCCACATCACCTTGAGCAACCTGCACCTGCTCACCCTGACCACGTAACGGTTTTACCGTCACCACGCCATTGGCAAGCTCGTCTTCGCCGATGATCAGTGCCACTGCCGCACCGCTGCGGTCGGCCTTTTTCATCTGGCTCTTGAAACTACCGCCACCACAATGCAGCTGCACACCTTTCCCGGGCAGAGCATCACGCAGCTCCTCGGCCAGGGTCATGGTGGGGGCCAGCACATCACCCATGGCCATCACATAGACGTCTACCGGGGCTGACAGTTCCGGCATTTGCTGCTCGACCAATAAAATCAGTCGCTCGACGCCCATGGCAAAGCCCACTGCTGGAGTCGGCTTGCCGCCCAGCTGTTCCACCAGTCCGTCGTAGCGGCCGCCGGCACACACGGTGCCCTGTGCACCCAGCGCATCGGTGACCCACTCGAACACGGTCTTGCCGTAGTAATCCAGACCGCGCACCAGATAGGGATTCACTTTATAAGCAATGCCGTTGGCATCCAGCAAGGCTTTCAATCCGTCAAAATGCGCCCGAGCCTCCTCGTTCAGGTAATCAGCCAGCTGCGGCGCATTCTCCAGCACCTGACGGGTACCCGGATCCTTGCTGTCCAGCACCCGCAACGGACTGCGCTCGATACGCTTGCGGGAATCCTCGTCGATTTGCTCCACGTGCTCCTGCAGATAAGCCACCAGGGCATCGCGATAGCGAGCACGGTCGTCGCTGTCACCGAGGGAATTCAGCTCCAGGGTCACCTTGTCTGCCAACCCCAGTGCCTTCCACAACCGCGCAGTCATCAGGATCACTTCAGCATCGATGTCCGGACCGTTCATGCCGAAGGTTTCCACCCCAATCTGGTGGAACTGGCGATAACGGCCTGCCTGGGGTCGCTCATGGCGGAACATGGGGCCGGTGTACCACAGGCGCTGGGTCTGGTTATACAGCAACCCATGCTGCTCACAGGCCCGCACACAGCTGGCGGTGCCTTCCGGACGCAGGGTCAGGCTGTCACCGTTACGATCATCGAAGGTGTACATTTCCTTTTCGACGATATCGGTCACCTCACCGATGCTGCGCTTGAACAGGTCGGTCTGCTCCACGATGGGCATGCGAATTTCCTGATAGCCGTAACTGGCCAGCACATCTCGCACTTTACCTTCCAACCACTGCCACAGCCCGGTCTGCTCCGGGAGGATGTCGTTCATCCCGCGGATGGATGTGATCTTTTTGCTCACGAAAATTCCTTGCTAAAAACGTCGGACGTCAGAGCCCCGACGTCCGACTAATCATTCACTTCGCGCGGCTCTCGCCTCTGAAAAGAATGCCTTTCTCTTCATCTTCGCGCTGCTTCTTCACCTTGGCACGTACCATCCGCTCCAGCTCGTCCACCAGATCGTCCTTGGTAACGTGATGACTCTTCTCGCCATCCAGATAGGAGAGGTTATTGGGGGTGCCACCGGTCAGACCCACATCGGCCTCACGGGCCTCACCCGGGCCGTTGACCAGACAACCGATCACCGCCAGGTCGACAGATTCATTGATATCTTCCAGCCGCGCCTCCAGCTCGTTGACGGTCTTGATCACGTCAAAGTTCTGCCGGGAACAGCTGGGGCAGGCGATGATATTCACCCCTTTCTTGCGCAGGTTCAGGCTCTTGAGGATATCGAAACCCACGCGCACTTCTTCTACCGGGTCGGCCGCCAGAGAGATACGAATGGTGTCGCCGATGCCTTCCATCAGCAAGGAGCCCAGTGCCACTGCAGATTTCACGGTGCCTGAACGGAAGGTGCCCGCCTCCGTCACACCCAGATGCAGGGGCTGCTCAATCTGCTGGGACAACTTGCGGTACGCCTGCAGCGTCATGAACACATTGGAGGCTTTCACGCTGACCTTGAAGTCCTGAAAATCGTGGCGATCCAGGATATCCACATGCCGCATTGCGGATTCGACCAGTGCATCGGAGGTAGGCTCACCGTATTTACGCTGCAGCTCCTTTTCCAGAGAGCCGGCATTGACGCCGATACGGATGGGAATCCCTTTGTCCTTGGCACACTGGATCACCGCCTTGATACGATCTTCGCGGCCAATGTTGCCGGGGTTGATGCGCAGGCAGTCAACGCCTCTTTCCGCCACGGCCAGCGCAATCTTGTAGTCATAGTGGATGTCTGCCACCAACGGCACATCCACCTGCTTGCGGATTTCACCAAAGGCATCCGCAGCTTCCATGCTGGGTACAGAGACACGAACAATATCCACACCCGCATCCTGCAAACGACGAATCTGGCCAACAGTAGCCGCCACGTCACAGGTTTCGGTGTTAGTCATGCTCTGTACAGAGATGGGCGCGTCACCACCCACCGGCACCTTGCCGACAAAAATTTGCCGGGTTTTGCGGCGTGCGATTTTGACTTCCGGTTCCATGGTTTGTCCTGGTACTAATCAGGGAAGTGTGAGGTTAACAACGCTACCGGGTGAATCGGTCGGCAAGGTGACAACCTCACCATTGAGGAACAATTCGCTGATGGCAGCAGCGTTACCAATCTTCAAACTAAACGGTGCCTTACCATCTACACGCATCAGTGCTCCGGCGGGCTTTACCCCCTGGCGTAGCACACGGCCATTGGCATCACGGATTTCCATCCAGCAATCAGCCGACAAATCCAGCACCAGGCGATCCAGTCCGTTGGAAGCGAGCATATCCGGATCCACCGCGGGCTCCTCCGCCACCGTTTCGTCCGTGACATCAGCCACTTCCTGGCCGGCATCAATCTCTGCGCTCGGCTCTGCATCGACATCAGCCATGGCAGATTCAAACGGTTCGGCCTCGCCAACCTCAGACTCAACCGGCTGCTCAATGTCTTCTGACTGCTCAGGCTCCTCAGCCATCTCTTCAACCGGTGCCAATGTATCGGACCCGGTCTCACTGCTGCCCTGGGGCCAAAAGATGACAGCCAGCACACCAATCAGAACCAGCAGCGATACCCACACCAGCGGGCGGCCCAGCAGCGCAGGCTTGCGCGGCAGGCTTGGCAGCTCCAACGGCTTGTCGAAGGCATCCTCATTCACCATCTGCTGGAAGGTATTAGCCACCTCATCCGCTGGCAAGCCAAGCAGGCGTGCGTAATTCTTCAGGTAACCTTTTACGAATGTCGCCTCGGGGAGACGCTCATAATCGTCAGCTTCCAGCGCCAACAGGTAGGTCTGGGACAGGTGCATGCGCTTTGCTGCTTCAGCAGTAGTCCAGCCCATGGCTTCACGGGCCTTGCGACAACGCTCACCAGGCAACACGACCATCTTGTCACTCATTGCGTGCTCTCCCGTGCTGCTTTCCATTCCTGCCACTGCCGGTATTCCGGCGTGCGGCGATAAAGATTTTCCAGCGCCAGCTCATAGCTGGACAGCTGATCCTTGTAGCCCAGCGTGGCTGCCAACTGGGAGCCCAACAGCAACGACCGGGCACTCTGCCGGCTGCTGCGCTGAACGTACTGCTGATAGTAATCCCAGGCCACCCGATTGCGATCTTCCTTGAAGTACAGGTCCGCCAGCTCCAGATTGGGAATCACTGCCCGCGGGTTAAGCCGCAACGCCTTGATAAAGGCTTTCTGGGCCTCATCATCCTTGCCCAGCTCCCGGTAGCAGCGCCCAATGTTTTCCCAAGCGCTGCCGCGGCCAGAATAGCTGGGGTCGTTGGCCGCACGCTCGAAACGCTTCAACGCGGCAGAATACTCACCTCGCGAAAACAACAGGGTGCCGTAGTTGTTCTGGGCCGGGGAATAATGACGATCCGCACTGACCGCCTTCTTGTAGTGATACTCCTCCAGCTCCGGATCCTGCTCGTACTTGTACAGCAACGCCATGGCATTGTGCGCCACAGCACTGTCATCATCGAGCTGAATCGCACGGGAGAAGTGGCGACGGGCTTCCGACGGGTCGCCCTGCTGAAGGTATTGCAGACCGGCAGCCACCCGACTGGTCACTGCCTCATCAACTTTGACTTCCCGCTCACCGGATTCCACCGTCACACACCCGGTGGTGAAAACGCCCACAAACATGAGGGCAAAAAAACCGCGAATAAAAGGATTCATTACGCTTGCGCTGTATTGTTATCCGTGTGTTCGGAGCGGTGAAAAATGGATTGCTTCCAGCGCTCACTGCGCCGGGTCCGGTCCTGCACCTGCCCCACCAGCTGACCGCAGGCGGCGTCGATATCATCGCCGCGCGTCGTCCTGACTGTGGTCAACAATCCATTGTCATTAAGATACTTGTGAAATTCCAGAATATCGCTCTTGCGAGAACGTTCATACCCTGCATGCGGGAAAGGATTGAACGGGATCAGGTTCACCTTCACCGGAATGCCGTTAAGCAGTTTAACCAACTGGCGCGCATGTTCCGGTTTGTCGTTCACATCCCGGAGCATCACATATTCCATGGTGATGGTGTTGTGCTTGTGGGTAATGTTCTTGGTGTAGCGTTTGCACGCCGCCATCAGTTCTTTCAGCGGATACTTGCGGTTCAGCGGAACAAGCTCATTACGTAACTCGTCGTTGGGTGCGTGCAGGCTGACCGCCAGCGCCACATCCAGATCCTGGCTAAGCTGATCAATTTTCGGAATCACCCCGGAGGTAGACAGGGTAATTCGCTTCTTGCCGATGCCGTAGCCCAGATCATCTTTCATGATCCGCATGGACGTGAGCACGTTATCGTAGTTGAGCAGAGGCTCACCCATGCCCATCATCACCACGTTGGTAATCGGGTGCTCACCCAGATTGCGGCGCGGCCCAAAGGACCGGCTGGCCTGCCATACCTGACCAATAATCTCGGCGCTGGTCATGTCCCGCTGGAAACCCTGCTTGCCGGTGGAGCAAAAGCTGCAATCCACTGCACAGCCCACCTGGGACGACACGCACAAGGTGCCACGACGGCCATCGGGAATAAAAACGGTTTCCACGGCACCACCGTTATCCATTTCGAACACCCATTTACGGGTGCCGTCACGGCTGATGCTCTCGTGGATCACTTCCGGGGCGCGAATTTCCGCCACCTCGGAGAGTTTCTGGCGCAATGCCTTGCCGACATCGGTCATTTGCTCGAACGAATCCGCCTGATGATGGTGGATCCATTTCAGCACCTGCTGGGCACGAAACTTTTTCTCACCCATTTCCAGGAAGAACGCTTCCATTTGCGGGCGATCAAGACCGAGCAGATTGACTTTCTGTTGGGCTGTCATGGCATTTCTCCAGTAGGAAACACGGTTTCCTGATAAACGCCAGCCACGACCAAAGGCCGTGGCTGGAGGTTGCTCACTCGCTAAAACTTAGCGAGTGCGCGGGCACAGTTCTTCGTCAGAGAAGAAGTAGGCCACTTCGCGGGCCGCAGACTCGGTGGAGTCAGAGCCGTGTACCGCGTTTTCGTCAATGGTTTGAGCGAAATCGGCACGAATGGTTCCAGCTTCCGCGTCCGCAGGGTTGGTAGCACCCATCAGGTCACGGTTCTTGGCTACGGCGCCTTCGCCTTCCAGAACCTGAACCACTACAGGACCACTGGTCATGAAGGACACCAGATCCTTGAAGAAAGGACGCTCTTTGTGCTCGGCGTAGAAACCGCCAGCCTGCTCGTCGCTCAGGTGTACCATCTTCATGGCAACCACTTTCAGTTCAGCCTTCTCGAAACGGGCAACGATATCGCCGATTACGTTCTTGGCCACGGCATCAGGCTTGATGATAGAGAGGGTGCGCTCAACAGCCATCAGTCTGTTCACTCCAGATTTGCGTTAAATGGTCCTCGGAAACCCAATCGGTTCCCCGGGGCAATGACAGGGGTGATCGGCAGACTGGCAAAGCAGCCCACGCAGCAACCCCCTGGAACCGGCGGATTATACGCAAGAGAGGTGAATTATGATACCGTTGCCGCCCCGTCGGACACGCACCGCCCCGCCGTCACCGGGAGCCGGCCATTCTGCCCCTCCTTCATTCGACAGCGCCCGCGAAAGGCGTATAATACCCGACTAAATTACTCTGGTATTCCCAATTACCCTGGACCGCAGGCGCTGATCTATGAGCCAAGCCGAACTGGACAAGCTGATTCGCTCCAATTACGAGGCCGGTTTCACCACCACGGTGGACGCCGAGACCTTGCCCCCTGGGCTGAGCGAAGATGTCATCCGCTTTCTGTCTGCCAAGAAGGAAGAGCCGGAATGGATGCTGGAATGGCGGCTGGAGAGCTACCGTAAATGGCAGGAAATGCCCTCCCCGACCTGGGCGCACCTGCAGCACCCGCCCATTGATTTCAATGAGGTGTCCTACTATTCCAAGCCCAAAAGCCTTGATAACGCCCCGAAAAGCCTCGATGAGGTAGACCCGGAGCTACTGGCTACCTATGAAAAACTGGGCATTCCCCTGCACGAACAGGAAATGCTGGCGGGTGTGGCAGTGGATGTGGTGTTTGACTCCTCCTCGGTGTTTACCACCTTTAAAGAGAAGCTGGCGGAAGCGGGCGTGATCTTCTGCTCCATCTCCGAAGCGATCAAGGAGCACCCGGAGCTGATCCAGAAATACCTGGGTTCCGTGGTACCCCAGGGTGATAACTTCTACGCGGCTCTGAACAGTGCAGTGTTCTCGGACGGGTCTTTTGTGTACATCCCCAAGGGCGTTCGCTGCCCCATGGAGCTGTCCACCTACTTCCGTATCAACGAAGCTAACACCGGCCAGTTCGAACGCACCCTGATCGTCGCCGACGAAGGCAGCTATGTGAGCTACCTGGAAGGCTGTACGGCCCCCCAACGGGACGAAAACCAGCTGCACGCCGCTGTGGTCGAACTGGTGGCCCTGCCCGGTGCCGAGATCAAGTACTCCACCGTGCAGAACTGGTACCCCGGTGACGAGAATGGTAAAGGCGGCATCTACAACTTCGTGACCAAGCGCGGTGTCGCCCACGACAACAGCAAGATCAGCTGGACCCAGGTGGAAACCGGCTCCGCCATCACCTGGAAGTACCCTTCCGTGATCCTGCGTGGTGACAACAGCATCGGTGAGTTCTACTCCGTGGCCCTGACCCGCCACATGCAGCAGGCGGACACCGGCACCAAGATGATCCACCTGGGCAAGAACACCAAGAGCACCATCATTTCCAAGGGTATCTCGGCCGCTCGCAGCCAGAATGCCTACCGGGGCCTGGTGCGCATCAGCCCGCGGGCGGAAAACGCCCGTAACTTCACCCAGTGTGACTCCCTGCTGCTGGGCGATCAGTGTGGCGCGCACACCTTCCCGTATATCGAGTCGAAGAACCCCACGGCCACCATCGAACACGAGGCCACCACCTCCAAGGTGAGTGACGACCAGATGTTCCTGTGTCGCCAGCGCGGTATCGACCCGGAAAAGGCGGTCTCCATGATCGTGAACGGCTTCTGTAAAGAGGTGTTCAAGGAACTGCCCATGGAGTTCGCCGTGGAAGCCGGCAAGCTGCTGGAAGTGAGCCTGGAAGGTGCAGTGGGCTAACACCCGAGACTAACTACGCCGTAGGAGCTTGCCTGCAAGCGATCATTTGGCCTTGCTCAAATCGCTTTCAGGCAAGCTCCTGCAGCAACCCCGAATCAACCCGGTGCCGGACTCCCGGCCCAATCGAAAGGCGCATCAAAACATGCTGGAAATTCGTGATCTTCACGCCTCCGTGGCGGACAAGCCGATTCTCAAGGGCCTGAACCTGACCGTTAACCCGGGTGAGGTGCACGCCATCATGGGCCCCAATGGCTCCGGCAAATCCACCCTGGCCAACGTACTGTCCGGCCGTGACAACTACGAGATCACCGGCGGTGAAGCCCTGTTCGAAGGCAAGAGCCTGGCCGACCTGGAGCCGGAAGAGCGCGCCCAGGCGGGCCTGTTCCTGGCCTTCCAGTACCCGGTGGAAATCCCCGGCGTGTCCAACATGGAATTCCTCAAGGCCGCGCTGGAATCCGTGCGCGGCGCCCAGGGCAAGGAAGAGTGGGATTCGGTCACCCTGCTTCGCAAGGCCCGCGAAGCGTGCAAGCAGGTCAGCCTGGATGCCAGTTTCCTCAAGCGTGGCGTTAACGAAGGCTTCTCCGGTGGCGAGAAGAAGCGCAACGAAATCATGCAGATGATGCTGATGGAGCCGAAGCTGGCGCTGCTGGACGAAACCGACTCCGGTCTCGACATCGACGCCCTGCAAGTCGTCGCCAAAGGCGTCAACTCCCTGCGCAGCCCGGAGCGCGGCATCGTGCTGGTGACCCACTACCAGCGCCTGCTGGACTACATCGTGCCGGATTTCGTGCACGTGCTGTACAACGGCCAGATCATCAAGTCCGGCGGCAAGGAACTGGCCCTGGAACTGGAACAGAAAGGTTACGGCTGGCTCACCGGCGAGGAAGAGTCTGCATGAGTCTGGCACTTGATCTGAAAACCCAGACCCTGGCCAGCGCCCGCCGCCTGGCTGGGGACAGCGCTGACCTGGGCGCCCTGGAAGCAATCAGCTTCCCGGAGCGCAAGACCGAGCGCTGGAAGTACACCTCCCTGCAGGCACTGGCGGATGGCCACCTGAACGCGGTTGCCAGCGGCGAGCTGAGCCAGCCTCTGCCCGCCCTCAGCGAGTTCGTGGTGACCATCACCAACGGCATCCTCTCCAGCAGCACCCTGCCGGACGGCGTCAGCCTGAAGCAGGAAAGCCCGACCGTGAATGGTCTGGAAACCCCGTTTGCCGTTTACAACAGTGCCGTAGCCCAGCCGGTGGTGCTGGAAGTGGCCGCCAACACCCGCATTGAGCAGCCCATCCACGTACAGATCCAGTCCGCCAGCGACGTGCCGGCACACTGCAATCCGCGCGTGGTGGTCCAGCTCAACAACGGCGCGGAAGCCACCGTCATTGAGCACATTCATGCCGAAGGCCAGTCACTGACCAACGCGGTTACCGCGCTGATCACCGCCGACAACGCCACCCTGACGCACTATCGTCTGCAGGGCGAGCACGCTTCCACCCTTTACATCGGCACCCTGGTCATCGACCAGCAGGGTGTGAGCACCGTCAACAGCTATCAGCTGATGACCGGCAATCGCCTGCGTCGTAACGACGTGCATGCGCTGGTCAGCAAGAGTGGCGCCGAGCTGAACATGAAGGGCATCTTTGTGGTCCGCGACAAGAGCCACGTGGACAACCAGATCTGCGTGGAGCACTCGGTACCCAACTGCGAATCCGACCAGAACTTCAAAGGTCTGGCTGGGGAAAGCGGCAAGGCGGTGTTCAACGGACGCATTCATATCCACCCCGGCGCCAGTGGCACCAACGCCGAGCTGTCCAACAAGAACCTGCTGCTCAATGCCGGCGCGGAAATCAACACCAAACCGGAACTGGAGATCTACAACGACGACGTAAAATGTGCCCACGGCACCACCGTCGGCCAACTGGATCCCATCCAGCAGTTCTATCTGCAGTCCCGAGGCATTCCGGCGGCAGAGGCCAAGCGCATGCTGAGTCTGGGTTTTGTCAACGAACTGCTGATGTCTCTACCCCACGAGAAGGTGGCGGAATGGGCCCAGCCCTGGCTGGAAGCCGAGCTGACCCACGCCAGCCCGGCGGGAGACGCAGCCTGATGACCTCGAAGGCACTGGACATCAACGCCCTGCGCGCCCAGTTCCCGATCCTGGACCAGCAGGTCAACGGCAAACCGCTGGTTTATCTGGACAACGGTGCCACCACCCAGAAGCCGGTGGCGGTGCTGGATGCCCTGCAGAACTACTATCGCGGCGTGAACTCCAATGTGCACCGTGGCGCCCACTACCTGAGTGACGAAGCCACCGGCCAGTTCGAAGGCGCCCGCCAGACTGTGGCGGACTTCCTCAACGCCAGCCGGGAAGAAATCCTCTGGACCAAGGGCACCACCGAGTCCATCAACATTGTTGCCCAGTGCGTGGCTCGTGAGCAGCTGCAGCCCGGTGACGAAGTCCTGATTGCCACCAGCGAGCACCACGCCAACATCGTCCCCTGGCAGCAGGCCTGTCTGGCCAAAGGCGCCACCCTGAAAGTGATCCCGCTGCACGACGATTGCAGCCTGGATCTGGATGCCTTCGACCAACTGCTCAGTGAAAAGACCAAGATCTTTGCCATTGGCCACGCCAGCAATGCGCTGGGCACCCTGAATCCGGTGAAAGAGATGGTCGCCAAGGCGAAGGCCGTGGGCTCCATCACTCTGGTAGACGGCGCCCAGGCGGTGGCTCACTTCCCGGTGGATGTGCAGGATCTGGGCGTGGATTTCTATGCCTTCTCTGGCCACAAGCTGTTCGCCCCCACGGGTATCGGCGTGCTCTACGGCCGTCGCGACCTGCTGGAAGCCATGCCGCCCTACCAGACCGGCGGCGAGATGATCGAGGTGGTCACCTTCGAGAAGAGCACCTGGAACCAGCTGCCTTACAAGTTCGAAGCGGGCACCCCCAATATTGCCGGTGCCATCGGTCTTGCGGCGGCCATCAACTGGTTGGACAACCAGGATCGTGCCGCCCTGGAAGCCCATGAAAATGCGCTATTGGCCCGCGCCACTGAACAGGCACAGGCATTCGGCGGCTTGAAAATCATCGGCACCGCCGCCAGTAAAGTGAGTGTGCTGTCGTTCCTGCTGGACGGCGGCCACCCGGCGGATGTGGGCATGCTGCTGGACAAGCAGGGTGTGGCGGTCCGTACCGGCCATCACTGCACCATGCCGCTCATGGACAGTCTCGGCATTCCCGGCACTGTGCGGGCCTCGTTCTCGATTTATAATACCCTTGATGAGGTGGATCGCCTGTTCGAGGCGCTGGAGAAGGTGAAAACTTTCCTCTAGCAAGGACAGATGCCAGAGCCACCTCTGCAGTTTCTTGCGAGCTCGGCGTTGCACGTTCCAGGTTTCAAGTTGCAACGCGATCCGCAAGCGTAGCCAGGCCTCAGGGCCGCGACGCAAGGCTATGGGCGCGGGCGCACCATGGAGGCAGATAGCACCCTCCTGACCCGCGCCTTGAAACTTGCAACTTGAAACTTGCCACTCCGAAAGGACGGTAAAACATGACGGTTCAGACTTTTACTCCCGGTCAGATCACCATCCACCTGACCGAAGCAGCCAACAAACAGGCGCTGCGTGAAATCGCCCGCGCCCATGCCGCCGGCATCCGTCTGGATCTGGACGAATCCGGTTGCTCCGGTTTCATGTACGTACTGGATTTCGTGGAAGAGGCGAAAGACGGCGACCAGCTGTTCGTCATCGACGGCGTCAACCTGTACGTGCCGGAAAAGTGGCTGCCCATGCTCAACGGCCTGGTGATTGATTACGTCACCGAAGGCGTCAACAGCCTGTTCAAGTTCCGCAACCCCAACGCAACTGGCGAATGTGGTTGCGGCGAGAGCTTTACCGTAGAAGAGGTATAACTTGGCAGAGCAAAGAACGGTTGTCGTCTCCCGTGATGTCCCGGCCCGCAAGGTGCCGGACGGCACCCGTATTACCATTCCCAAGAACAGCTTCGTCAACCTGCGCCAGGCCCTGGGTGGCACCTACACGGTGACCATCAACGGCAACATGGCCCGCATTGATGGAACCGACGCCGACGCCATTGGCCAGGAGCCGCTGGAGCTCAACTTTGCCCCCGCCAATGAAGACGGCAGCGTGCGCCAGGACGATCTGGAGAATACCCTGCAGACCATCTTCGATCCGGAAATCCCGGTCAGCATCAAGGAGCTGGGGCTGGTCTACGGCTGTGACGTGATCCGACGTGATGACCAGAACGTGGTCCAGGTGCGCATGACCCTCACCGCCCCCAACTGTGGCATGGGCCCGGTATTGGTAGGCGACGTGGAAGATCGTCTCGGCAAGGTTCCCAACGTGGACAAGGTGGAAGTGGCCCTAGTGTTCGACCCGCCCTGGAGCCGCGAGATGATCAGCGAGGAAGCCCAGCTCGAACTGGGAATGTTCTGACGACAGCGCTACTCGCAACAAGCAGCATGCAAAACCCTGTTGACCTGCACAAAGATAACGGAGCCAAACGACGTGTCATTTGATATTCGCAGCATCAAGCTTGGCAAGGATGTCACCGCCGAGGACATTGCCGAGGATCTGGAGTTTCTGGATGACTGGGAAGAGCGTTATCGCTACATCATCGACTTGGGTAAGCAGCTGCCCGGCCTGCCCGATGAGCTGAAAACCGAAGACCGCTTTGTGCGTGGCTGCCAGAGCCAGGTGTGGCTGGAAACGGATTTCGACAGTGACGCGAATACGCTCTATCTGGCGGTGGATTCCGATGCACTGATCGTGAAAGGCCTGGCCGCCATTGTGCTATCCGCCCTGAATCAGCACTCCCCCCAGGCGGTTCACGACTACGACATGGAAGGCTTCTTCGACCGTATCGACCTGCTCAGTCACCTGAGCCCCACGCGCGGCAACGGCCTGCGCGCCATGGTCGCCAAGATCAAGCATCAGGCAGAGCAACTGGCTGCCTGATTGATAGCAGAACGACCCACCACCGTGGGTCGTACTTAACCCCTATCCCACCTGCTGACTAGTCAGCTCACCACTACTCAGACGAAACACATAGGTTTCCTCCCCGCCCTGCCCTGGCTCTGACGCCAGCAACTCCACCTCTTCATGAAACCAGCGGGCAAGGCCTTTCACCGCGCCAGGGATCATGGCCCCCATATTGCGGGTAGAGGCATAGCGAATTTCCACCAGACCGCCCCCGCAGCGCTTCACGGTAATCCCCGGCGCACGGGCCTCTGGATCCTTGAGCTTGAGAACACGTTCGTGGGTTTGCTGCAGGTTAAGCAGGAAACCGGTGGCATCACAATCCTGCGGGATCATCGCCTTGTAGAGATGCATGAGCGGCGCAATCACCCACTCACCAAAATCGCCAAGCAGGTCATCGCGGCGCAACCCACAGGCTCGCTCAGCAGCGGAAAGCAAGGCTTCCATCTCCTCATCCGGATAGATAGATACCGGCATGTAGGTTTTACCCTTCAAGCCCGCCTCCTCTATCGCATGCCGCCAGATATCTTCACCCAGGGCACTATCCAGATAGCGCTTGAAACTGGAAACAATGGCTCCGTGCATGGCTCGTCTCCCTGCGGATTACACAAGTAGACGAGCAAGAGTTGTACCCGTAACCAGACCGCCCGGCGGGACCGTGACACCGCTCACACCCACTTTTGTGATGCATCTCACACAGCGGTGACCACATCTGTCACTTAGTGCTGCAGCCTGTCTATGACAATCGAAATCAACCGGTTCAGATGGCCTCCTGATGCCCCTTCACTCCGGAGCCTGCCGACAACCGTACCGTGTAGGTGCGATGCGTCCCCGGACCGTTGCTCTGCTCCATGAGGGTGGCCTTTTCACCGTAATACTCGGCCACACCGTACACACACCCCAGCGCCAATGCGCCCATGTCGCGATGGGACTGGTATTCCACTGAAAGCACCCCGGCGGACAGCTGTGTGACGTTAATGTGCGGTGGTCTGGCGTTTTCATCCTTCATCCGCACCACGCGCTCATGGATACGTTCATCCACATTCTGCAGAAAGGTCGATGCATCCCAGTCGTCCGGAATAAACGAGCGGTACATCTTCATCAGGGGAGGAATAACCCAGGCACCGAAATCCTGGAGAATCGCATCGCGGTCCTGGCCGGTAACCTCAACCGCCGCCGCCACCAGATCGTCCAGATCCGAATCCGGGTACATGCTGATCGGAATAAAGGCCTTGCCAGGCATACCTGCCTTCTCGCACAGGCTATCCCAGGCCGGATCCCCCAGCTTTTCAATCACATATTTTTTGAGGTTGGAAATGATGACTCCGTGCATGATCCCGCTCCCTTATTAGTGATACCTCACCATAGCAAGCAGGGACCAACGTACCGAAAGCCGCTCAGCACGGAAAAAACGCCGTTAGTTCGCCTTACGCAGCCGGTTTACGACATCGATCACATTTTGTACAGCACGTTCAATATCATCCGCAGAAGTGAAACGCCCCACCGAGAAACGAATGGAGCCATGAGCCAGCGCATCTGTCACACCCATGGCCTTGAGCACATAGGAAGGCTCCAGCGAGGCCGAGGTACAGGCAGAGCCTGACGACACCGCCACCTGGTTCATGGCCGTCAACAGCATCTCACCGTCCACATCCGCAAACGCCACATTGAGATGGCCCGGCAACCGGGGGCTCTCCCCACCGTTGATGCTGACGCCCTCCAGCTGACTTATGCCCTGCCAAAGACGATCCCTCAGGGCAGCAATTCGAGCGCCTTCATCGTCACGGTTGGCCGTCGCCAGAACAAAAGCCTCGCCCATTCCCACGATCTGGTGAGTGGGCAGAGTACCCGAACGCATACCGCGTTCATGGCCACCGCCATGAATCTGGCTCGCCACTTTCACATCTGGAGCCCGGCGCACATATAACGCGCCGATACCCTTGGGTCCGTAGACTTTGTGAGCACACACTGACACCAGATCCACCGGCATCGCCTGCACATCCAGCGCCAGCTTGCCCACGCTCTGAGCCGCGTCCGTATGGAACAGCACCCCGTTATCACGACACAGCGCCCCAATGGCCTCGATATCGTTGATCACACCGGTTTCGTTATTGGCGTGCATCACCGACACCAGTACCGTGTCCTCACGGAGGGCACCCTTGACCGATTCAGGTGAAATGCGACCGTCCTCGGCGGGCATCAGGTAAGTCACCGCATGCCCCTGCTGTTCAAGCCATTTGCAGGCATCCAGCACAGCTTTGTGCTCAATGGCGCTGGTAATCACATGCCCACCACCACGGGCTTCGAGCACGCCCTTGAGCGCCAGGTTATTGGCTTCAGTGGCGCCACTGGTCCAGACGATCTCGCGGGGATCCGCATTCAGCACATCCGCCACCTGCCGGCGGGCATTCTCCACCGCTTCCTCCGCCAGCCAGCCATAAAGATGGCTACGGGAGGCCGGGTTGGCGAAGGTCCCTTCCGGGCCGAGATGACGCACCATGGCCTCCACGACAGCAGGATCTACCGGGGTGGTGGCGGCGTAATCAAGATAAACAGCTTGGCTCATGGCGATGAAAGAAACCGGTTGTGTATGGGGGAGAAATGATCGGGGAATTATAGGGCGCAACGGGTCGTTGAGCGAATAGGGGCAGGGTCGGACGTCTGACGTCGGAGGTCTGACGCTGAACCCAAAACTAACAGATCTTATTCCTTGTCGTCCGACGTCAGACCTCAGACGTCCGACCGTCTTCTACAAACTACTCACAGGCAACCGCTGATGGCGATCCTGACGCTCGGAGATCTGCTTCACCTCCTGGCGGGCCACAAGTTCACCCAGCGTAATCCCGCCAAGGAAGCTCTGAATCTGATCAGAAAGATCGCACCACAAATGGTGAGTCAGGCAGGTATCCCCTTCCTGACAATCGCCCTGCCCCCCGCAACGGGTAGCATCCACGGGCTCATCCACAGCGGCAATCACCGAAGCCACATCAATCTCACCACTGGCCCGGCTCAGCTGATAACCGCCGCCAGGCCCACGCACACTGCTCACCAGCCCATTACGGCGTAGCTTGGCGAACAGTTGCTCAAGATAGGAAATGGAAATGCCCTGACGATCCGAAATGTCCGCCAGTGAGACCGGGCCCGCGTCGGCGTGCAAGGAAAGATCCAGCATCGCCGTCACCGCATAGCGGCCCTTGGTAGTCAGTCGCATATCCACACCCTTTTTATGTGTATTACAGGCTGAAGCCTAATAATCCCGACCAATTCAGTCAAGTATTCAGGCCCAATAATGACAATGATTCTCAACTAAGACAAGAAAACCCGAAATCGTTCCCCGACAAGGCAAAGACTGGCTAAACATTGCCCAGCTGACCCAGGAAAGCTTGACACCTGCACCCACCTCACGGAAAATTCGCGGCCTCGAATGGCAAGGTAGCTCAGCTGGTTAGAGCACAGCACTCATAATGCTGGGGTCGGCGGTTCAAGTCCGCCCCTTGCTACCAAACGATGAAAAAAAGGGTTAGAGAGCGATCTCTAACCCTTTTTTGTGTGTCAAAGACGGGATCCGAAACTTCCAGCCTTTCCCAGGACTGCGCTATGTGCAGGGGCGCCAGTCATCGCGAGACATGCGATACAGGCGTACTGGCCGCCCATGAAACTCTTGCACCGTGTAGCCTTGGAACCCTGCTTTTTCGGTCACTCTGACGGACGCAGTATGTTGCGGCTCGATGATGACTATCACCGACTCACAATGTTTCTGCGCGAAAGCGTATTGCATCACGCCCTTGACTGCCTCCGTGGCCAATCCCTGACGCCAGAATCGGCGTGCCAGACGATAGCCCAAGTTAATTTCTTCAACGTCGCCGACTTGTTCAGGCCCCACCCCGCAGAAGCCAACCAGATCACCTGACGTTTTCTCGGATAATGCCCAGGGACCGACATCATGGGTTGCATAGCAATCGAGGCACCACTGTACAAATTGACGCGTGGCCTGCTCATCGCAAACACCACGCACTGAGAACTTCATCACCTCAGGATCGCTGAGGATAGCCGTGAGCGCGGGAACGTCCTGCAGTGACAGGGGGCGGACTATCAATCGTTCAGTTTCGAAGAGTTGCACAGGCTAAACCCAAATGTCGTTTTCCGCAGTCAGCGAACCGCCCGCTTCACCGGTATTCACAACACCTTTCGGCTCGACCAGTAGAACTTGCACAAGCCCCTTTGCAAATGGCTTGTGCTCAACCCCCTTTGGAATCACATACATCTCGCCCGGATTCAACGTGACTTTCCCATCCCGGAATTCGATGACCAGTTCACCCTCGATGACAATGAAGACTTCATCGGTATCAGGATGATCATGCCAGACAAACTCACCCTGCCCCTTTGCCAGTTTGAACTGATAGTCGTTCATTTCCGCTATGACACGGGGGGACCAAAGCTCTTCGAAAAGTGTGAGCTTGTTTTTCAGGTTGATAGCATCGTATTGCTTCATGCACATTCCAATATGAAAGCCTGGTTATTGCGCTTATCTGCATTTTTACCGCACAAACGAGTAGATAATCACGTTCAAAATAGCCTTACCTTATTAAGCGCCCCCTCCAACGCTAAAAGCGCTTTCCATCGACATGCTGACTATCAAGTGCCCGGGGATCCACCCCAGCCAGGCAGTTGGCATTGATTGCCACCATCGGAGTCCCATCAGGCATTTCGCCATAGGCAAAACTCTCGACCCCGCAGACTTTACAGAAAAGGTGACGAATCGCCTTGTCATGAAAGAGATATTCAGTAAGTTCACTTTCGCCAGCCTTTAACTGAAATTTTTCCCGTGACGTAAATGCCAGCACAAAGCCCATCCTTTGGCATCGAGAGCAGTTGCATGTGATTGTATTTGCCAGATCAACATCCACTTCATAGGCCACGGCGCCACACTGACATCCGCCTTCATAATGCGTCGATTCCATGACGTTCTCTCCTCTTGGCTGTTTTCGGTCTGCGCGTTGTTCAGTTTGTCTCTTTAGCGATGATCCAACAGCCACCACCTTTGAACAAGGCATGGTACCCGCTGGCGGCAAATTTTCTCCTAACACTCGGCCGTTAACGGTTTTGCCGTACTGGCCGTATTGATGTTGATGGTAACGCTCTGCGGTTGCCGTGACCGACTCTTCAAACCGTGGATATTGAGGGAGTTCCTGGCTGTTGATATGCAAGGCTACGTCCCTGGCCTGCTGGTCTGTCAGGTTAGGCCTGCTCTGGTGCATCGCGGCCTTGATGAAGCAGGCAGCCCTGTCCACCTGATGCATGCCTGCCCCACAGTTGCAGGAACGCGACCCCACAGCGGTGGAAAACCCACACGACTAAGAGACGGAACACGTACAATGCTCTCCACCTGCCAGGCCCATCACCCTCCCCTACACCGTTACTCCACCGTAAGCAGCACCTCCACTCAGAGTGCGAACTCACTGACGTTTTATAGAAGGGCACAACCAAGATCACCAAGCATGTCACTAAGCCAAGGTTTTTCGATAAAACGAAAATTGCCTACAATGCCCACATGCCACTACCAAATATCCAGAGTTTTGAATTTCAGGGAAGGGATATGCGCCACAATCAACCTGGCTGGGCACTCGCTGTCGCTACTGCCCTATTGCTTGGCTTCTCAAACGCCGCTTCAGCAGATGCCGCACTCAATAAACGAATCGCAAAATACAAACCGATCTGCTCCGACTACGAGCGCGCCAAACGATACGTGGAATGCCACAGGCCTCCCGGCAGCTATCAGGCAGCTTATGAGATGACGGGAGAGAGAAGGCAGCGAGCATTGGAGCAAGGAAGAAGAGCCATGCAGATAAGCTCAGATACAGACGAGCATATGAGAAGGTTCAAAAGTCGATAGGATTGGAGGCAAGGGGGTTTTATCTGCAGTCATTGAGACTGTACCTTTGCAGCACAGCTATCCATCGACAACCACAAAATCAGGGCAACATCTGCAACGGTAAACCCCAGCGCTTTTGCCAGGACTGCGCTATGCGCAGGTGCGCCAGTCATCGCGATGACATGCGATACAGGCGCACTGGCCGCCCATAAAACTCTTGCGCTGTGTAAGGACGGGGGCGCGCCTTACAAGTAGGAACCACCTTTAATCCAGTGATCAATCCGGGCGTATGACAAAGTAATAATTGTCACTCAGCTTGAGGCGCAGGCAGTCGGGGTCGTCTTGGCGATCTTCCCATTCCACGTCCTGAACCCCCAGATCGAACGCTGCGGTATTACGGGCAATGGATTTCAGGCGCTCGATATCGTTGGATTCGGTGATCAGGACAGGGGGGATAGGCGTGGCGGTGCCACGATGCTCTCGAAACAACTTCATTGTTTCTCTCCTTTGCGCACACCAACGCCATCATTTCAGCGTTTGAACAGCCACTGCATCATTGGCAGTGACGTTATCCTTATGCATTCTTCGGCGCTCAGAGACATTCCCGGCAAACCACAAAAACGGTCTGACCTGACTCCAGCACCCGTTATTCGCCCTCTTTAGTTACCGGATTCGTTCCAAACTGGCAATTATCTACTTTTCTCATATCCAATTACTGAATAAGGCTCACAGTAGGCCAAAGGTCTATTTCCTACACCGAAAAGAGTAGCTATTTCTTTTGTGATTCAATGAATTAGCGGGAGGGAGAAAAGCACTAGAGTGCCCAGCCAGACGCCCCCTGCTGGCCTGAAGGGTTCAGACAGCAGGTGACGAACGGCATTTTTTGGCTTACAGAATGACGAGATGGTTGGGCAGTTCGTTCTTTGCTGTGGTGGCGGGCACATGGGCTGCCAGCTTGTCGCCGCAGGCCGCCACACATTGCTGAAAGCCTTCCGCAACCTGCCCCGCTTTTACCTTCGCCACAAAGGCATCCACGATGGCCTGCCACTGGCTGTCGTCCACATGACGGGCGATCCCCTGATCGGCGAGGATTTCCACATAATGCTCGGCTTCACTGACGAAGATCAGCAGACCGGTATCACCGCGGGTGTGGTGCAGTCCCTGTTCCAGGAAGGCGCTGCGCGCCAGACTAGCCGCGCGCTGGCGCTGCAGGGAACGGGGTACCAGCCGGAACTGAATAGCCTTGAATCGGAACAGAACCGCCAGCATCAGCAGCACACCCCACTGCAACATCAGCGCCTCCAGCGATGTCAGCCAGTGCGGGATGAACAGTAGCGCAGCAGGCACCAGCAGAGACAGCAGCGCTGCCCACAGGGTAGTGATATAGCGATAGTCGTCCGCTTGCCCCGCCAGCACGGTGACCAGTTCCGCATCAGTGCGTTTTTCCTGTTCAGTAATGGCCGCGGCCAGATCCGCCTGGGCCTGTTTATCCAACAACATCAGCAACCTCTCCATTACCATCCACCGGAAGCGCCACCGCCACCAAAACCACCACCGCCGCCGCCGAAGCCGCCGCCACCAAAACCGCCACCGCCGAAGCCCCCTCCGCCCATGGGCAGAAACATGAAGCCTCCCCGACGTCCGCCACGACCTCCGCCGCCCCCGAGGGAAAGCAAAATCGTCGCGACGACCATCAAGACAAGCAAACCCATGACCTGTATTAGCGACGGCTTGTTTTGGCGCTGCCGTGTGCCTTCGTACTCGCCCTCAATCGCGGCCAGAATCGCGGTGACACCCGCCTGAATGCCACCGTAGAACTGGCCCTGCCGGAAAGCAGGAAGGATCTCCTGCTGAATGATCACACTGGACAACGCATCGGTGAGTGCACCTTCCAGGCCGTAACCCACTTCAATGCGCACCTTGCGATCATTGGGGGCAACGATCAGCAGTACACCGTTGTCGTTGTCCTTACTGCCGATGCCCCAATGCCGGCCAAGCTGATAGCCATAGTCAGCGATGTCGTAACCCTGCAAATCCGCCAGGGTCACCACCACGACCTGATTGGAAGTATTCTGCTCGGCAGAAGCCAGCGCACCGGTGAGGCTTTGCTTCTGTGCCGGGGTCAGCAGACCGGCTTGATCCACTACTCGCCCGGTCAGCTCAGGAAACTCAGGCGCAGCCCACAATGGCTGCGCCAGCAACAGTAATGTCAGTAGCAGAAAGCGCATCATTCGAAGCTAACAGCCGGCGCTTCTTCAGCACCTTCCGAGGTGGCTTCGTAGGTGTCACGCACTTCCATGTCGCTGTAAAGGAAGCTGTGCCACAGGCGGCCCGGAAAAGTCCGGATTTCGGTGTTGTAGGTCTGCACCGCCGCAATGTAATCGCGGCGAGCCACACTGATGCGGTTTTCGGTACCTTCCAGCTGGGACTGTAGCGCCAGGAAGTTCTGGTTGGCCTTCAGGTCCGGGTAGCGCTCTGCCACCACCATCAGGCGTTGCAGCGCGGAACCCAGCTGGCGCTGGGCCTGCTCGAACTGCTGCAGTTTCTCAGGATTATCCAGCATGTTGCCGTCTACCTGGATGGAACCTACCTTCGCCCGCGCCTGAGTCACGTCCACCAGCACGTCCTGTTCGTGGGCCGCATAGCCTTTCACAGTGTTGACCAGATTGGGAATCAGATCCGCACGACGTTGATACTGGTTTTCCACCTGGCTCCAGGCGGCTTTTACCTGCTCATCGTAGGTGGGAATGTTGTTGATGCCACAACCGCTCAACCAGCCCGCCAGCATCACCAGCACAAAACTACGCCACAGTGTCATTACCTTGTTCTCCGTCTATGTCTAAGAGTCTTCCAGCCAAATCGAAAGCGGCGCACGGCGTTTTTCCTCACGCAGCGCCGCCAGCAATTTGTCCTTGTTGGTTCGGCTCAATTTTTTTAGCCGTGCTTCCAGCTGGCTGGCAGTGGCACGATCACCACCCGGTACCAGCAGAATCGGCTCCACAGGCCGGCGCACTCGGGTATAGCGCGCGCCTTTCGGGCTGTGATTATGCTCATGAAAACGGCGAGCGGGCTCGGTGCAGATACCGGTATAGAGAGACCGGTCCGCACACCGCACCATATACACCCACCACTGTTGCATGCTTTTACATCTGCCGTCGAAATGACTGCTATGATGCCAGAGAGAATTTTCACAACAAGCTCAACAAGGATGAAAACATGGTTACCTACCTTTACTGGTTTCTGGTCGCAGCGCTGGTGATTGGCGCGTTGTTCGGTATCGGCGTGCGGATGGAAAAGTGGAAACCGGCGATCATCATCGCAGCCATCATCTGGCTGGTAGCTACCCTGGCCTACTACTTCTGGCTGCAACAAGTATTTGTGAAGCGCTTCGGTGGCACCATGAGCATCACCATTCCCGAAGGCCACTACCACCTCAATGCCACCTGGAAAGATGACAACCTGTGGATTGAGGACTATGACCCGGAAACCGGTGAATGCATCTTCCGCGAATACTCCCGTGGCAACATGCTGCAGGGCAAGGTGGTGTTGAAGAACTGCAACCCGTTGGGCGCACGCAATCTGCCCCAACCTGCCCCCAGCGCCGAGTAACACGCTGTTTGGCCTTCCCCTGTTCCGGTGATGACGCTACCCTTCCCCTCTCTTAGCGTACCGGAACAGGATTACCCCATGAGCTCCTCCGTCGAAACCCTGCTGTTTGCCCTCAATTTGATGCCTGAAGTGGTTGCCTTCGAGCAGGTGCAGGCGGTCATCGAAGAACACTACGATTACACCCCCACCCGCTTCACCAACGGCAGTGGCGATGACATGGTAGTGAATGAAGCAGGCACCAACGAAGGCTCCTGCAAGATCTTCGCCTTTGCCAAGCTGCACAAACTGACCGATGAGCAGACCCTGGCCTGCTTTGGCCATTTCTTCCGCGATCATGTGCTCAGCAACCCGGAAGGCGATGACCACGCCAATATCCGTACCTTCATGCGCCACAGCCTGGCGGATGTGCACTTTGATGGTGACGCCCTCAAGCCGAAAGCTGGCTGATCTTCGCGCGTTGTTGACCAGATCCCGGCAATAGTCGGGATTTGGGTCTGACTGGAGAGCCATCGTGATTCGCACCCTGAAAGCCGCTCTGATTGCCCTGCCGCTGGCCGTGTCGATTCCGGCACAGGCCAGCGATTGCCCGGCCCTGTTCGACACCCAGGTCCGCAAGCTGCACTCAAAAGCCTCTCTGGATTTGTGCGAGCTGACTCGCGACCGCACCACCCTGATCGTGAACACCGCCAGCCGCTGCGGCTATACCGGCCAATTCAAGGGACTGGAGGCGCTCTATCAGCAGTACAAGGATCAGGGGCTAGTGGTGATTGGCTTCCCATCCGATGACTTCCGCCAGGAACTGGATGACGAGGCAGACACCGCCAAGGTCTGCTACATCAACTACGGGGTAACTTTCCCCATGGCGGCCACCAGCAAGGTGAAAGGCAGCAGTGCCAATCCGGTTTTCCAGGCGCTCTCCAACGCCACAGAAGCACCGGGCTGGAACTTCAACAAATATCTGGTTTCCCCTGAGGGCAAGAACATCCGGCATTTCCCGGCCTCTGCCAAACCCCTGGGCGGCGAGCTGGAGAGCGCCATCAAGGCGACGTTACAAACTCCCACCCTCGGGCAGTAGAACCCCTGCCCGCAGGCTGCTATGGTCGATAGTTCCACTTTCAAAGCTGAGATGCGTCCCGTGAAGGTTCTCAACAGCAAGGAACAGCAGCGTCATCGCCTGGAGCGCGATATGGAGCGCTTTCTGGAGAAAGGTGGATCCATTCAGGAAATTCCCTCCGGCGTGAGTGGCACCGATCCGGTGAGCGGAAAAGGCCATCAGACCGTCCTTTTCAATGGCCCGCGTACAGCCCAGCGAACCGACCTGAGCCAGGTTGCCGCCACCATTGATGCTCGCCGCCACAAACCCAAACGGCAACGGCTTACCCCCCGTCCGCGACGCAAACTGCTCTATGATGATTTCGGCGAACCCCTTCGCTGGGTCTGGCAGGACAACGGATAATCAACCTCATAACGACACATCAGGAGAACCGGCAATGAAACGGCTTGGGCTGTTGATCATGCTTTTGATAATGGGCAATGCCGCCAAGGCGGACATCATCGAAACACCAGTAACCCTCCCCGACAATCTGGGCACGGGAGTGATGTACCTTAATGAGAAACAAAAAGAGCCCTCGGCCGGGGTAATAGTGGTGCATGAATGGTGGGGCCTGAATGACTATGCCCGGGACCGGGCGCGACTGCTGGCCAAACAGGGTTACGTGGCCCTGGCCATCGACATGTACGGCACCGGCAAGGTAGCAACTCACCCCAAAGATGCCACGGCGTTTATGGAGACTGCGCTGGCTGAGCCGGAAAAAATGAATGCCCGCTTTCAGGCCGCACGCAAAATGCTGCTCAAGCAACAACAGGTAGACCCGAAACGCCTGTTTGCCATCGGCTACTGTTTTGGCGGGGCCGTCGTCCTCAACCAGGCCCGCATGGGAACTGAGCTTGCTGGTGTCGCCAGTTTCCACGGCTCATTGGGTACCGATACCCCAGCAAAAGCTGGCGAGGTAAAGGCCAAGGTGCTGGTAGCGACTGGCCAGGCCGATCCCATGGTGCCCGCCAAGCAGGTCTCCGGGTTCGTGTCAGAAATGACAGCAGCGGGCGTCGACCTGCGTTTTTTGAGTTTCCCCGGTGCCAAACACAGCTTCACCAACCCGGGTGCGGATGCGGTCGGTGAGCGTTTTGAAATGCCTCTGGCTTATGACGCCCACGCGGATCTGACCAGCTGGGAAGCCCTGATGGATTTTATTGGCGACTAGAACTACCCGAGCGCCCCGAATTGGGGCGCTCTTCACATTGCCGCCCCAATTCAGTACACCGGCATACCCGCTTTCTCCTGCAATTCTCTCCGCAGCCCATCGCACGGGGCATATTCAAATTGGCACTCCACTTGCAATGATCCCAATAGAGGAATCGAATGGCCTTGGTGCCATCACGCACTCAACACAATTTGCACCAATAGACCGCTAGGGTTCCGGTCGCCTGCGCCCGCATCACGCGCAGCCGATGGCTGGTCCGAGAGCAGTCGACCTTCTTGGCGCCGATAGATCTGAAACAACATCTACGGCTGGAGGTTACACGGCGGGACAAAAGCCCGGGAGGACACGATGACAGCATTGTCATTGGATTCCTCATCGTCCGTAGCCAAGGAGGTCCCAAATGACCCGTTCCGTTCGCAAGACCGCTGCCGTTGCAGCACTCGCTCTGTTCACTGCCCTTACCCCGGTCACCGCTCTGGCCAAAGACTCATTCAGTATCTGCTGGTCCATCTACGTGGGCTGGATGCCGTGGGACTATGGTGCCCAGCAGAAAATCGTCGACAAGTGGGCCGACAAGTACGACATCGAAATTGATGTAGTACAGATCAACGACTATGTGGAATCCATCAACCAGTACACCGCCGGAGCCTATGACGGCTGTGCCATGACCAACATGGATGCACTGACTATCCCTGCTGCGGGCGGCGTGGATTCCACTGCCCTGATCGTAGGTGACTTCTCCAACGGCAACGACGGTGTCGTACTCAAAGGCACCGACAAATTGGCAGACACCAAGGGCCAGAACGTGAACCTGGTGGAGCTGTCCGTTTCTCACTACCTGTTGGCACGCGCCCTGGACACTGTCGGCCTGAGCGAGAAAGACCTGACTGTGGTCAACACCTCGGATGCCGACATGGTGGCAGCCTATACCACCAAGGACGTGACCGCCGTAGCCACCTGGAACCCGTTGCTCAGTGAAATCACTGCCATGCCGGACAGCCACAAAGTATTCGATTCTTCAAAAATCCCCGGTGAAATCATCGACCTGATGGTAGTCAACACCGAAACGCTGAAAGCCAACCCGGCCTTCGGCAAGGCACTGACCGGGGCCTGGTATGAAATCATGGCGACCATGTCTGCCGATGATGCCAAAGGCAAAGAAGCCCGCACCTTTATGGCGAAAGCCTCTGGCACCGACCTGGCCGGCTATGAAGCGCAGCTGGATTCCACCCGCATGTTTTATCAGGCCAGCGAAGCCGTGGAGTTCGTCAACAGTGCCGAACTGAAAGACACCATGCAGAAGGTCGCGGAGTTCTCCTTCGACCATGGTCTGCTGGGTGAAGGCGCCCCCGATGCGGGCTTTGTGGGTATCGAAACGCCTGCTGGTGTGTTCGGCAGCGACAGCAACATTCAACTGCGTTTTATCCCGGACTACATGGCCATGGCTGCCGAAGGAAAGTTGTAAAAAGTACAACGTCAGACGTCTGAAGTCGGACGTCTGACGCTTCCAACATGACCGGGAAATGCCATGAAAAAACTGATCAACCGTCGACCGGGCAAACCTGCCAGCTGGGCCTTGGGGCTGCTGCCCTTCCTGCTGCTGATCGTCGCCTACATGTTGGCATCCGATGCACGGCTGACTGAAAACCCCAACGACAAGTTGCTGCCTGCCCTGGACAGCTTTGTTCAGGCAATCGACCGCATGGCGTTCGAGCCGAGCAAGCGGAGTGGCGAATACCTGCTGTGGGAAGACACCCTGGCCAGCCTGCAACGGCTGGGCATTGGCGTCGCCATCAGCGCGCTGATAGCCGTGGTCGTTGGCATCGGTAACGGAACCATCCCGCTGATTCGTTCTACCTTTTCTCCACTGGTCACCGGGCTGTCACTGGTGCCTCCCATGGCCATTTTGCCGGTGCTGTTCATCATCTTCGGACTCGGCGAACTGGCCAAGGTGATGCTGATCATCATTGGCATAACCCCCTTCATGATTCGCGATCTGCAACAACGCGCCATGGAAATTCCCGCCGAGCAGATCATCAAGATGCAAACCCTGGGAGCCAACACCTGGCAGATCATCACTCGGCTGGTCTGGCCGCAGTTAATGCCGCGTCTGATCAGTGCGGTGCGTCTTTCACTGGGGCCTGCCTGGCTGTTCCTGATCGCCGCCGAAGCGATCGCTGCCACCGAAGGACTGGGTTACCGCATCTTTCTGGTACGCCGCTACCTGTCCATGGATGTGATTCTTCCCTATGTGGTGTGGATCACCCTGCTGGCCTTTGCCATCGACTTTCTCCTTAGTCGCTATTCGCAATGGCGCTATCCCTGGTTCCACCAGAAAAGTCATTAAGGGAGAACCATGACCATGGCGATTATCGAAATGAAAAACCTGTGGAAGGAGTACGGAGACCAGGTGGTGCTGGAACGACTCAACGCCACCGTCAACGAAGGCGAGTTTATCACCATTGTCGGCGCTTCCGGCTGTGGCAAGACCACCTTCCTGAAACTCCTTCTCGGCACAGAGCAAGCAACCCGTGGCGAACTGCTGCTGGATGGACACCCCCTACCTGCCGAGCCGGACGAGAGCCGCGGCATCGTGTTTCAACGCTACTCCGTACTCAGCCACCTGACCGCACTGGAAAACGTGATGCTGGGCGGTGAGTTACACGGCAACCGCTGGCTGGGGATTACCTTCGGCAAGCAACGCAAGCAACTGCGCAAAGCCGCGCTGGAAATGCTGGATTCTGTGGGCCTGGGCCAGGCCGCCGACAAGTATCCCCATGAACTGTCCGGCGGTATGCAGCAGCGTCTTGCGTTGGCTCAGGCGCTAATCAAGCGCCCACGCATCCTGTTACTGGATGAGCCTTTTGGCGCGCTGGATCCCGGTATTCGCGCCGACATGCACAAGCTGGTTCTAAGCCTGTGGAAAGAACAGAACCTCACCGTATTCATGATCACCCACGACATTACCGAAGGGTTTTATCTGGGCACCCGGTTATGGGTGTTCGATAAACCGCGATTGGATGCTCAGGCCCCCGGAGCCTATGGCGCCAAGGTCACCTACGACCTGCCCGTCGGGGATTGTGAGAACGGCACTCTCAAACGTATTAATCAGACCGTCGGCCGCACTAGCCGCGTTCTTAACGACACCCTGTAACACGAAAACAGGACAACGAAGGACTTCACCATGAGCGAAAGCCTTTACACCACCACCCTGCCCGGCAGTGCCCACTGGTCACTTCGGGTACGCCGCGGCATGCAATTACGCTTCACCGATCTGCAAGGTGGCGCCAACCTCTCCGTGCTGATGTACAACCCGGAAATGCTGCTGGAACGCTACAACGCCCCGGATACTCTCAAGGGTCAGCACACCTTCAAGCTGACAAAGGGCAACTGTCTCTATTCCGATATGGGCCATGTGTTCGCCTCCATCGTGGAAGACGATTTTGGCTGGCATGACACGGTGTGCGGCACCCTCAGTGAAAAGACCCTGAAAGAAAAGTACGCCGTGCGCTCCTACCAGGATTGCCACAATGAATGGACCTTGAGTGGCGAGCACAGCTTCCTTACTGAACTGGCCAAGTACGGCCTCACCGAACGGGACATGGCCGCCAACCTGAACCTGTTCTCCAAGGTAGCGGCCGATGATAACGGCAACCTGGTGTTTGATCCGTCCGTAGCCCGCGCCGGAGCCAGCGTTACCCTTCGCTTCGAAATGGACACCCTGGTGATTCTGCATAGCTGCCCGCATCCGCTGAACCCGGCATCGGAATATCCCATGAAGCCGGTGCAGATCGAGATGCTGCAAGCCGAGCCCGTGGCGGACGATGATTTCTGCAAGAACTTCCGCCCGGAAAACGGCCGCGCGTTCGAAAACAATCGTCTCTACCACCTCGGGCTGTAAGAAGCTGCAAGCTACAAGGACAGAAACATGATCAAAGAAAGCCAACGTCAACCGGAGCAAGCCTGCTTCCGCGAAGTGGTGGCCGCCGGTGATTACTTCATCCGCACCATCAAGAAAGGCCAGACGGTTCGCCTGCTGGATCTGGAAGGCAACCAGGCTGCCGACACCCTTTTCTACAGCGCGGAAGATCCCGCCGAGCGCTACAGCGCCATGGACACCATTCGTGAACAGGGCAATGTCTATCTCACCGCCGGCACCACCCTGATGAGCAACCGCATGAATCCGTTGCTGGAGATCGTGGCCGACACCTGCGGCCGTCACGACACCCTCGGCGGTGCCTGTGCCACCGAAAGCAATACGGTGCGCTACGATCTGGAAAAACGCTGCATGCACGCCTGTCGGGACAGCTGGATGCTGGCCGTCAACGAACATCCGGAATTTCATCTCGGCAAGCAGGACATCACCCACAACATCAACTTCTTCATGAATGTGCCGGTGACCGCCGAGGGCGGGCTGACGTTCGAAGACGGTATTTCCGCGCCAGGCAAATACGTGGAACTGACCGCGTGCATGGACACGGTGATCCTGATTTCCAACTGCCCACAGTTGAACAACCCGTGTAACGGCTACAACCCGACCCCCATTGAAGTGCTGGTCTGGAACGATTGATCACCGGTCTTATACCCCGGGGACGGCCTCGGCGGCCAAGGTTTTACTGACGGGACGACCCGTCACCTGTCGAAGAGAGACAGCCATGTTCAAAAAGGTTCTGATTGCCAACCGCGGCGCCATTGCCACCCGTGTCACCCGTACCCTTCAATCGCTGGGCGTAAAAGCCATGGCGGTGTTTGCCGAAGCGGACCGGGATTCACTACACGTGAGCCACGCTGACGAGGCCTTCTGCCTGGGTGACGGAAGCGCTCGTGACACCTATCTGAATCAGGAGAAACTGTTTGCTCTGATGGAAACCCATGGTGTGCAAGCGGTACACCCCGGTTACGGTTTTCTCAGTGAAAACCCGGACTTTGTGAAAGGCTGCGAAGCCCGCGGCATTGCCTTTATTGGCCCCACCCCCGAACAAATGGATACCTTCGGCCTCAAACATACCGCCCGCGCCCTGGCAGAAAAAACCGGCGTACCCTTATTGCCTGGCACCGACTTGCTCACCGATAAAGACGCGGCACTGAAAGCCGCTGACAAGATCGGCTACCCAGTGATGCTCAAGAGCACCGCTGGTGGTGGCGGCATTGGCATGCAGATTTGTGAAAATGCCGAAAGCCTGGACAAGGCATGGGATTCTGTTCGCCGACTGAGCGCCAACAATTTTTCCAACGATGGCGTTTTTATTGAAAAATACATTGCCCGAGCCCGTCATATTGAAGTGCAGGTGTTTGGCGATGGCAAAGGCAAGGCCGTCACCCTGGGCGAGCGCGACTGCTCCGCTCAGCGTCGTCACCAGAAAGTCCTCGAGGAAACGCCGGCACCCAACCTGCCCGATGCCGTACGCAGTGAACTACAGGAAACAGCCCGAGCCTTGATGGAAGCGGTGCAGTACCGCAATGCTGGCACCGTGGAATTTATTCTCGACCAGGACACCAACGCCTTTTACTTCCTCGAGGTGAATACCCGCTTGCAGGTAGAGCATGGCGTTACCGAACAGATTTACGGTGTCGATCTGGTCGAATGGATGGTGAAGCTGGCCGCGGGCGACCTGCCCGCACTGGATACACTGGGACCGTTCACTGCCAACGGCCATTCCATTCAGGCCCGCTTGTATGCGGAAGATCCCAACAAGGATTTTCAACCCAGCGCAGGACTGCTCACCGCCGTGTCTTTCCCGGAAGCGGATGGCCAGTTACGCCGCATTGATCACTGGGTGGAAGCCGGACTCACCGTGTCGCCATTATTCGACCCGATGCTGGCCAAGGTGATCATCCACACAGCAGATCGAGACAGCGCCCTCGCCGAGCTGAGTCAGACGCTGGATCACATCACCCTGGAAGGCATCGAAACCAACCGTGAATACGTGCGCGCCATTCTCGCTGATCCCGTGTTTGCGGAAGGCAACATGACCACCCGCTACCTTAACGATTTCAGCTATCAACCGTTTACTCTGGATGTAGTGGCCGGCGGCACCATGACCACTGTGCAAGACTATCCCGGCCGCAGTGGCTATTGGCCCGTGGGTGTCCCACCGTCAGGTCCGTTCGATAATCTCAGTTTCCGTCTGGGTAACCGTTTGCTTGGCAATGATGACAATGCCGCCGGACTGGAATTCACCCTCAATGGCCCAACCCTGAAATTCAATCAGGCGACCCGTATCGCCCTGACCGGTGCTGACATGCAGGCCTCGCTGGATGGTGCCCCTGTGCATTGCTATGAAGCCATCACCGTACGACCGGGCCAAACACTCAAGCTGGGCAAGGTATGTGGAGAAGGTGCACGCGCCTACCTTGCCATTGCTGGTGGCATTCAATGCACGCCCTATCTGGGCTCCCGCAGCACCTTCACGCTGGGCCAGTTTGGTGGCCACGGTGGCCGCGCCCTGCGCACCGGTGATGTTCTGCACTTTAGCAAAGATAGCGGCACTGCCAGCTCCAGCGCACCGGCCATCCCGCAAAGCCTGAAGCCATCGCTGGGCAAGCAGTGGACCCTGCGGGTGATCTACGGCCCCCATGGCGCACCGGATTTTTTCACCGATGACGACATGGCCATGTTCTTCTCCACCGACTGGCAAGTGCACTACAACTCCAGCCGTACCGGTATTCGTTTGGTGGGCCCCAAGCCGAGCTGGGCACGCAGTGACGGCGGTGAAGCCGGGATGCATCCGTCCAACATTCACGATAATGCCTACGCGGTCGGCACCGTGGATTTTACCGGCGATATGCCGGTGATCCTCGGCCCCGATGGTCCGTCTCTGGGCGGCTTCGTCTGCCCCGCCACCGTGGTACTGGCTGACCGCTGGAAACTGGGCCAGCTGAAAGCCGGTGACACCCTGCGCTTTGAAGCCATCAGCCTTGCGGATGCCGACGCTCTGGCTGCCGAGCAGGATGCCTGTGTCAGTGCATTGACAGAGCCGTGCACAACCGCCGAAACAGCGCCCATTACCACCCCGATTCTCAATACCTTGTCCGAAGACGAAGTCGGTGTAGAAGTGGTTTACCGTGCTGCAGGGGATCGTTACCTGCTGGTGGAGTACGGGCCGCTGGTGCTCGATCTGCGCCTGCGTTTCCGCGCCGATGCCCTGATGCTGTGGCTGGAAGAGCAGAAGCTGGATGGCGTCATCGAGCTGACCCCGGGGATTCGCTCCCTGCAGGTCCATTTCGATCCGCAGGTGTTGCCTCGCGATGCCTTGCTGGAAACCCTGGCCGGCGCTGAACGAGCGCTGCAGGAAAAGAAGGATCTGGAGGTGCCCTCCCGTATCGTGCACATCCCGCTGAGCTGGGATGACGAGGCCTGTCATCAGGCCATTGAGAAATATATGCAGTCGGTACGCAAGGACGCCCCCTGGTGCCCGTCCAATCTGGAGTTCATTCGCCGTATCAACGGTCTGGACAGCATCGATGATGTGAAAGACATATTGTTCAGCGCCAGCTATGTGGTCATGGGGCTGGGTGATGTGTATCTGGGCGCCCCGGTGGCCACACCCTACGATCCGCGCCATCGTCTGGTCACCACCAAATACAATCCGGCACGCACCTGGACCGCAGAAAACTCCGTGGGCATCGGCGGCGCCTACTTGTGTGTATACGGCATGGAAGGCCCCGGCGGCTACCAGTTCGTCGGCCGCACCCTGCAGATGTGGAACCGTTATCGCAAGACCGAAGCCTTTGATCAGCCCTGGCTGCTGCGCTTCTTCGATCAGATCCGTTTCTATGAGGTAAGCCACGAAGAACTCAACCAGATCCGCCGGGATTTCCCCAAGGGCGAATATCCCATCAAGATCGAGGAAACCACTTTCAACCTGAGCGAGTATCAGCGTTTTCTGGATGACAACCAGCAAGACATTTCGCAATTTACCGAGGCCCGCAATCAGGCCTTTGATGAAGAGCTACAACGCTGGGTGGAAAGCGGTCAGATCAACTTCCAGTCCGAGCAGGATCTGGATGCGGACAACGGCACGGAAGACGTGGACGGCACCCCGGTGGAGTCACCGGTAGCAGGAAATATCTGGAAGCTGAACGTTACCGAAGGCGACACCGTCAACGAAGGTGACGTGGTGGCCGTGCTCGAATCCATGAAAATGGAAATCGAAATCTACGCCCCGGAGTCCGGCAAGGTGATTGCCATTACCCGCCAGGAAGGCCAGCAAATCAATGCCGGCCAGGCGATTATGGTGCTGGAGTAACCTCGGGAATTTAACGGGTCGTTAACGGAAATCAGTGTACAGTTGCGAATAGCGAGAAAGTAACGGTGCCTGCTGGTCAACCCAACTCTGCAGTGGCTCAGGCATGGTATCCGGCCACTGCAGCCCGTACTCCGGCGGCATGATCAAGGGGCCCAACAAGCTGGCAGCCGCAAGATCCGCACGCGTAAATTGCTCCCCTACCAGAAACGGGCGCTCTGCATATTCACGGGCGAGAACCTCGATGGACTCCTCGAGCAACTTGCGGCTTTCCGTCACTTCCGGCTCCCGAATTTTCATGCCTTTGCGCATCAAGAGCTGCAATTTGGGAAAAACTCCTTTGAGAAACAGTTTTCCCCAAAAAGGGCCGCCCTGGGCAAAAAACGGAATCACCAGGTCCGGATACTCCAGCAAGGTGTGGTAGCAGTAGCGCCGCACGTGAGGGCCAACCTGTTCATCGCAGAATGCTTCCCAGCGCAGGGCTTCCTCCCGCTGTGACTCCGCCACAGGCGTGAGGGGGCGCTCAGGAAAATGCTGATCCAGATAGGTAATGATCGCCGCCGAGCCCTGCACAATATCCTCACCACACCGGATCAACGGCACACTACTACCCGGTGCCATTTGCTGGATTTTTCTCAAGTGCAGACCCGGCAGGTGATTTTTCACCTGATAGGGCAGCCCTTTGTAATCCAGCGCCCAGCGCACTTTTTCACAGTAATGGGAAATCGGGAACTGGTGGAGAATGATGGTCATGACTGCCTCGCCGGGGTGAATAGCTAACCATTAGAGCATGACCTGCATCGACAGGCACGAATTGAACACCGTCTAATGAGCGGCCACCTTCTGCTTTCCGCACCGTTCGCAGCGGTATACCGTCACCAGTTTTCCCTGTTTCACATCAAACTGCTTTTCCTTGCACACCTTCCATTTATGGAACCCATGCTGGCACATACCTTTACGCGGCGCTTTTTTAACGGGTTTCTTGAAGGGGAGAATATCGGCCATGGTTTCTTATGATGATTGCTGATGACTGCCAAAAAGAGGCTTCAGCATAACGCAAACCGCCCTCTGCTGTTCATAGTGTCAGCAGCAATCCACCCGCGAAGAGCAGCTCCCCCGCCATAAACAAGAGCGGAAAGACATCGATCCGCCGCTCAATAACCCAGGAAAGGCAGCGCCCCGCCACCATTCCCAGCAATGCCACTGCAACGGTCAGGACGACGCCTTTATGTAGCTCCGGTTCCGAAGCCGTGGCTAACAGCAACCCACCTATCACCACGCCAAAGCCACCATAGACAGCGCGCACTTCGTTTCTTCCCGCCGCAGAAAGCTCGGCTATATCAACCAGCGCAGTAATTCGCTGGGGGGAAAACAGCCCCACAAGCCCCATGATCAAAAATCCGATTGCCGCTATCTCAACCATCGTTTGACTCCTCATCGTGCCGGGGCAAGGCCCCGGCCAAAGTTGATTAGACCAATGTCATTTTTTGCAAACCCCGGTACTGCCAATACGCACAACAAGCAACAAGTAAAGCCATATCCAACAGGAGCACATACCCCCAGAACCCCAGCCACGGTGCCGCAACCACCATCACCACAGGGGTGGCGATGATCCAGGCGGCATCTGCCAGGGTGATCAACCTGGCCAGGCGCGGCGAAATCGGACGGCGTGTCGCGACAAAGGCCACATCCGCAGCAAACAGCAACAAGGCTCCACCAAGGGCCATCAAGATGAGAGGATTGAATTCCCCCATCAGTCGCATGACAGCGGAAGGGGCCAGCAATAACACCGCACCCAATACCGTTGAGCAGATCGCATTGAACAACAGAGCATTTTTCAGAGATATCCAGGGCATGTTGCACCTCCAGGTTCAGGGAAAGTGATAGATTCAGAATCATGAATCAGGGGAAGCAGAACAATTACCTCTGAGGTAATGGTGGAGAAACACCCGGCAGGACATGCTGGATTAACCAATAACAGGAAATGCCAGATGCATACCGGCCAGATACTTGCGGAACTGCGCCAATCACGACGGATCAGCCAGCTCGATCTGGCACTGCTTGCTGAGGTGTCCAGCCGACATCTGAGTTTTATTGAAACCGGCCGCAGCCAGCCCAGCCCCACCATGCTGAAACGGCTGGCATCCGAGCTGGCCCTGAGTTGCCGCGACACCAACCGGCTGCTGCTCTCCGCGGGCTATGCCCCGGCCTTTTCCGAAACGGATCTTGATAGCGAAACCATGGCCCCGGTGCGGGCCGCCCTTGAGGTCATGCTGAGCAACCACAACCCGTTCCCGGCGGTCGTCCTGGATGCTCACTGGAATGTGCTGATGGCCAACGAATCACAGTTGCAACTGGTCAGCATGATGATCCAGGAGCGAGGCCCACTCCCCCCGACTCACAATGTGATTGAGCTGGTATTTCACCCGCAAGGCTACCGCCCGTTTCTGGTCAACTGGGAGGATGTGGCCGCTTTCCTGTTGCGACGAATACAGCGCGACCACCAAGCGAGGCCCGACCCCGCCCTGGCCCGGCTACTGGAAACACTGGGAGAACTTGCCGATCTGGATTCGCTTCGCCAGCGTTACCCGGAAACCTCGGCTCTGGAGCCCATGCTGACACTGGAACTGGAAGTCGCCGGGCAGCGCCTGCGCAGCTTCTCCACCATCGCCAGCTTTGGCACTGCGCTGGACGTCGTCATGGAAGAATTACGCATTGAACATTATTTCCCTGCTGATGAAACCACTCGTCGATGGTTTCGAAACCAGATTCAATAGCGGGAAAGCATCGAAGGAACGGCGCCAAACCCGTATAATTCGGCTCCCAGAAAATAACCGGCTGTAACCATGACTGACTTTACCCCCGGCCAGCGCTGGCTAAGTGAATCCGAAACCGAACTGGGTCTCGGCATCATCAAGGAGCTGGACTACCGGCTTGTCACCGTGGAATACCCGGCAGTAGAAGAAGAGCGCACCTACGCCATCAACAACGCGCCGCTGTCCCGCGTCACCTTTGATACCGGCGACACCATTCGCACCGAAGGGGAGCTGGAGCTGACAGTTGCCGAGGTGAACGAGCTTAACGGTCTCAAGGTGTACATGGCCCACCCGGCTGGCGAGCCGGACAACATTCAACCAGTACCGGAAACCTTGCTGGGACACACCCTGCGACTCAACTCCGCAATGGACCGACTTCTGTCCAATCAGCTCTCCTCCAATCGCTGGTTTGAGCTGCGCGTCGATGCCCTGAATGCACACTGTGTGCAGCAGCAATCCCGCATCAAAGGCCTGCGCGGGCCGCGTATCGACCATATTGGGCATCAGCTCTACATCGCCGATCAGGTGGCCAACCGTTACGCTCCACGGGTATTGCTGGCCGATGAGGTCGGTCTCGGCAAGACCATCGAAGCCGGGCTGATTCTGCACCAGCAGCTGCTCACTGGTCGTGCCAGCCGGGTGCTGGTGGTGGTCCCCCCTGCCCTCGTCCATCAGTGGTTTGTGGAGATGGTGCGTCGCTTCAACTTGCACTTCTCCATTTTCGACCGTGAACGCCTCGACGCCCTGCAGCCGGAAACCAGTATCAAAGACATGCTGGCGCAGATTATCGCGGAAGAAAGCATTGCCGAAGAGAAAGGCGAAGCTCCCAGCAACCAGGACAACCCCTTCCTGACCGAACAACTGATTCTCTGCAGCACGGATTTCCTGGCCGAATGTGATATCGACGAGCTAGCGGCGGCAGACTGGGATCTGCTGGTAGTGGATGAAGCACATCATCTGGAATGGAGTGAAGACGCTCCCAGCGAGGGTTACCTTCGAGTTGAGGCCGTGGCTCGCCAGGCTCGCGGCCTGCTGCTGCTCACCGCCACCCCCGAGCAGCTGGGACTGGAAAGCCACTTCGCCCGCCTGCGACTGTTGGACCCGGATCGTTACCCCAGCCTGGCCGCTTTCCGGGAAGAGCAGAGCCACTACCAGGAAATCGCCCAACTGGCCGGTGATCTGCATGACCAGCCAAGCTGGGACGCGGATCTGATCAGCCGCGCCCAGGCATTGCTGCCGGACATGAATATTGACGACGATAACCGGGAAGCCGTGCTCGCAGAATTGCTGGATCGCTCCGGCCCCGGCCGGGTGATGTTCCGCAACACCCGCCACAACATTGCCGGCTTCCCACTGCGCACTGTCCATGGCTACCCACTGCCACTGCCGGATGAGTACCGCTACGACAGCGATGAGTCTCTTGAGGGCCAACTGCACCCTGAGAGCCTCTATCACGATGATCGCTGGTGCGCTCTGGATCCGCGCGTTAGCTGGCTGGAACAATTCTTTAAGCAGCACCGTCACGACAAAGTGCTGGTGATCTGCGCCAGCCGCCATACTGCCAGCGACTTGCACGCCCACTGTAATTACAAGCTGGGCATGAATATCGCCATGTTCCATGAAGATATGGACCTGATCGAGCGCGACCGCGCCGCCGCCTTCTTCGCCGACGAAGTGGATGGTGCCCAAGCATTGATCTGCTCGGAAATCGGCTCCGAGGGCCGCAACTTCCAGTTCGCCCATCATCTGGTATTGCTGGATCTGCCGCTTAACCCGGATCTGCTGGAACAACGCATCGGCCGTCTGGACCGCATCGGTCAGCGTGAAGACATCCAGATTCATGTGCCCTACTTTGAAGGCCACGCCCAGGAAGTGCTGTACCGTTGGTACCACGAGGGGATGAATGCCTTTGAGCACACCAACCCGGCCGGCCACGATATCTACCTGCGCAGCCGCGATGCCCTGGAGCCGCTGTTGAGTAGCGATCCGGAATACACCGCTATCGATGCGCTGGTCGAAGAGACCCGTGTGATTACCGACGAACTGCATACGCTGATGGAAACCGGCCGCGACCGGCTGCTGGAACTCAGCTCCTGCGACAGCGACAAGGCTGATGCGCTGAAAGCCGCCTTGCAGGAAGCAGACGATTCATCGCCGCTACCCTTCATGCAACGTGTGTTTGATCGCTATGGTGTGGATCAGGAAGAACATTCCGACACCGCTGTGATCCTCAAGCCCGGCCCACACATGCGTGACGCCTTCCCGGGCCTGCCGGACGAAGGCATCACCATGACCGATGATCGCGCCACCGCCCTGAGTCGGGACGACATGCAGTTCATGACCTGGGAACATCCCATGGTCACCGGCAGCATGGAAATGCTGCTGGGCGAAGACCGCGGCAAGGCGGCCGTCAGCCTGCTCAAGAACCCACGCATTAAAGCCGGCACCCTGCTGATCGAAGCCATCTACACGGTGGAATCCATGGCCCCGCGCCACCTGCAGGCAGACCGCTTCCTGCCCTGCACCGTGATCCGCCACCTGCTTGATGGCAACGGCAAGAACATCAGCCAGGCCATCAGCCATGACGGCCTGAGCCAGCAATGCCACAAAATGGACAAGCCGCTGAGTCGCAAGATCGTCTCCAGTCAGAAACCTCTGCTGGAGAAGTTGCTCAAGGGCAATGAAGCTGCCGCCGCCAAGGAAGCCGAGGCCATCATTGCCTCCTCTCTGGAAGCCATGCGCAAGGAGCAGTCCCATGAGCTGGCGCGTCTGAAAGCCTTGCAAGCCAAGAATCCGGCGGTGCGCGAAGAAGAAGTGACCGCCCTGGAAAACCAGACCGCACAGCTGGAAAAGCTGCTCTCCAATGCCCAATGTCAACTCAATGCGGTGCGGGTCATCGTTGCTGGAGGAGAATGATCATGACCTTGCTGGAATGCATCGAAATCGAGCTAAAACAACCCGCCACCGCCAGTGTGATCTGGCTGCATGGTCTGGGGGCCAGCGGTCATGACTTCGAGCCTATCGTTCCTGAGTTGCAGCTGCCGGCAGACCTGCCCGTGCGTTTTCTGTTTCCTCATGCACCGGAAATTCCGGTCACCGTGAATGGCGGCATGATCATGCCTGCCTGGTACGACATCCTTGCCATGGATATCGACCGCAAGGTGGACGAAAACGGCGTACAGGCCTCCGCCGATGCAGTAGACGCGCTGATCGCACGGGAGATGGATCGCGGTATTCCTTCCGAACGAATCATTGTTGCCGGCTTCTCACAGGGTGGCGCTGTCGCCTACCAGTGCGCCCTGCGACACCCCAAGCCCCTAGCCGGTCTGCTCACCCTGTCCACCTACATGGCCATGCCGGTTACCCTGAACGACGCGAATGCTCAGCTCCCGGTCATGGTATGCCACGGCAGTATGGACCCTGTGGTCCCCGAACAACTGGGCCAGCGGGCAGCCGCCAGCCTGAAGCAGATGGGCCTGTCACCCGAATATCGCACCTACCCCATGGAACACATGGTGTGCCTGGAACAGATTCGCGATATCGGGGCATGGCTTCGCGAACGCTTGGCGTAAAAGTTCTGCCCGGATGCCGGGCGGGCCTTTTTGCGTCGCGGAACCGCTCGCTAGCATCCGTCACAGGAATGTAGCGCAGCGGAGTAACGCCCGCACCACCTGCAGGCGATCCGAGCCCAAGCGAGGTAAGGATTCCAGAAGCGAGTTTCGAGTACCGAGTCTCGAAAATCAAAAGACAACAATCAGGCACGAGGTTCAGGGGTTTTGCCTTTCGAAACTCGCTTCTCGTACCTCGAAACTGGTTGCCCCCGTTTTACCCTTTTTCACATTCCCTACGCCTTGTTTGCACATTTTGCTTCCATCCTGAATCCCTATTCTTTGTGACTGCAGCCACATCCAGACACATTTTGTTCCCGTTCCAGCGGCACCATTGCCAGAATAGAAAGTCAGACCTGACAGACAGAACGGTCGGAGAATAAGGAGAACCCCATGAAGACGACTTCCGTGCTTACCCTTACCGCCCTGCTTGGGCTCAGCGCCACTCCCGGCCTCAGCCAGGCTCGGCCGCCTTGGGAAAATGCCCAGCGCGAGGACAATACCCGGATACAACTGGTGGAGAGCCGCCGCGACCGCGATTATTCCGATTATCGTTATAGTCAGCGCGAACGCGAAGCCCTGCGCCAACATCTAAGCCGCCGCGACTATGAATCCCTGCCACCGGGTTTACAGAAGAAAGTGGCGCGAGGCGGCAAACTGCCTCCGGGCTGGCAAAAGAAGTTGCAAAAAGGCCAACGCCTGCCTGATGACCTGTATTACAACGGCCAGCGCCTGCCTGTGTACGACGACATTCGTCATATTGATGGTGTCAGCGACGTGATCATCGACAACGAGGTGGTCCGGGTAATTGACGCCACCCAGACCATCATCGATGTATTCGGCATTCGCTGAGAAACGTCAAAAAAGCGAACGCACTTAATGCGTTGCTGAGGACAGTAGGAGAAGGCGTGCTATCTCCTCCGGGTTCGGCCGCGATTCGCGTATATTTTCGCGGCTCAAGTGCCGCTCCTACAAAGAGATGAAGCCCTGCAGTCCCACGTAGGAGCGGCGCTTGAGCCGCGAAAACACGCAAGTGGCAGCCTCGCCAAGGCTCGGGTTCGCCTCTCGAGCGAGGTTCCTACAGATCTGCCCTTTCTATTCAGAAAGTAATGACCTCGGGAGAGGCTCTTTGGTATTTGGGCATGGAATCCCCCGCGCGTGAGCCGATATAGGTTGGATCAGTCACCAGGTAGGACCGCCCGGCAAATGTCAGGCGGCTGCCTGAACCTGGCAGGGCAACGGCAGCAGCAACATGCCCAGGATATAGCAAACCCACCGTATCCATCCGGAACAGTACCCTCACCGCCTTGGTGAAGAAAATCGCCCGATCTTCGCAGTCCGCAGCGGGATTGAACAACAGCTCTTCCGGCAGTTGATAATGCTCACGGCCAAACTGCTCCTGGTCGGTTTCGTATACCAGGCCAAACTGAATCAGCTGCATCAGCGCATTCAACTTGTCCAGGTCGCTCTCATAGCGATCATCAAGGCTGGCCCAGGAAGACTGCAAAGAGGCCAATACAGAATCACTGAACGGCGCGGCAAAGTAATATTTCAGATCCATGATTGGATAATTGCCATAGTAGCGGGCCAGCTCCCGATCAAACTCGAAAGTCAGCTGGTTATCGCCGTGACGAAGTTCGCGCTGACCATAATCAGGGTTCGTCACCGGATGCTGATGGAACGCCAGATCAAACGAATCAGCATCACTTTGCTCGCCATGAATATGCAGCGAAACACCACCCTCAATCGCATCCGCCAGATCATAATATTTCTGCCCATCAAGCGTGTAGTAACTCCGTCCATAGAGCATTTGCTGGACGTGGGTCAGCAATACCACCTGCTGATCTGCATAGCCGAGACGTACATCTCGTCCCATTTCTACCAACAGGAACCACTGCATCAGGGTGGCGTCATCCGCACGCGCGGCGTGGCCTTCTGTAACCATGCGGATCAGCTGCCAAAGCCCCCAATCACCCAGGGACAATGCCTTCCTGTTATTTTCCAGCCAGCTCAGCGTGGCCTGATAATCACTGGTTGCCAATGCGGTGTACGCATCGACCAACGCGGCTTCTGAACGGTAATTGCCCGGCAGGGAGACGGACCACGAGGGCGGCGTCAGACGATGACCGATGAACAACACGGTATCACCCGCTGGGGGCACAACCGGGGCGGGAGGCTTCGGCTCAGGAGGTTTTGGCGCGGGCTGCGGCTCGGGTTCGTCTTCCTTCACCAACACAGGAGGATCCACCGGCTTTGGCACAGGATCACGCACTTCACCCTGCTGCCCGGTAAATGCCGCCCAGTCATCCTCAAGCATTTTCCTGAACTGCTTCTGCTGGCTACTCAAGTGAGCCTGAAAGTTTTGTTCATGGGCCGCTTTCCATTGGGAAAAATCATCGGCATGAACAAGCGGAATCAGAGTAAGGCTCAGACACAGAAATGTTTTTCGCAGCATGACGCAATCCATCCTCAAAGAGGCAGGGTCGTGATGACCAGGGAACTCACACTGGGGTGTGAATCATTGAGCACGTTAAACAAGCGATGGAGCTGGTAGCTGGACTCCCCTTCCACCATGCCTCGGCTCTCGCGCAGGTGATGAATCGTGGCGGACTGGATACGTTCGTTGGTCACTATCGCCAGGTAGACATCCTTGGCGGCTTTGCCGCGTTCCAGTAATCCCGCCTCATAGGTCATGTTGCCACCCGGCAGAATTTTCAAACCACCTTCATCAATTGGCTGATTGGCAGTCAGGACAGAGACCCGCCCATCCGCATAGATATTGAACACCGACAGAAAACCTTCGAGGGTGCTATCCACACGCAGGGAAAACTGATCCCCCGCCAGTAATTGATCAAGCTGTCGGCCAGTATCTGCCGTCTTGATCAGTGACAAGATCAACTCGGAGGAACCGGGGAAATGCATGCTCTGAAAGATATCATCATCGGTAAGACGAACCTGCTGATCCCCGGCCGCCAGATACCAGCCACCATGCTGACGCTTCAGAGAAAGCAGCAGAGCCTGCGCGTCCTGACCTCGGCCATCACGCAGACTGGAACGAAGCTCGTTAACCAGTTGCGAACCCAGCAGGTACTCATTGCCTTCCAGCCGAACCGGCTTGCCCGCAAGCTTGCGGTTTAGCGAAGCTGCCAGCTGCTGTACCGCACTGCGAGTATCGAACTCGAACACCACATGCCAATCACCGGATGGGTCCTCATTATCGGAGCAAACCTGTATCGCCTGCTGAATACGCAGCTGGGTATCGATCTGTGCCGAAGACTGGAACGAACTGCTTTCCTGGCCGTTTTGAAGCTGGGATCGGGAGACACTCTTACCTGTCACCTGAACACTGATGCGCTCAGAAATATCCTTTAATGCTTCCACCTTGGCCTGCTGGAAACTTGCCCCCTGCCCATAGCCACGCACGATCACAACGCCATCTACCTCGGCGAGGGTCTGGGCACAGGATGACGCATAGACCTTGTCGTCATCCTTGTTTTTACCAAACCAGGCCAACGCTGACGGATGGGCGGACAATAACGCCATCGCCAGACCAGTCATCAGCCAGTTATTCAGCGGCACTATCGCGCTCCCGCATAAACGGCCATTACCCGATGGCTATCTCCCACCAACTGGGGTGTCTGATCGCTGGGTTTATTCGCCTTGAGAATATAGTTGGCCACATTCCAACTGAGATACTCATGCAATTCCCCACTGGTAATACGATGGTCACGATCACCATCCGCACTCCCTCTCAACCCTTTGAGGAAATAATAGGTAAACAGACTATGCCGGGCTTCGCTATACCAGTAACTGACCTGATCAGGCGAAGTACTGGTGAATACTGAGGCATTACCCATACCAACGGGGGTGATGGTGTCCGCCGGTTTCAACAGTGCCGGGCTGATGTCTTTCTGGAGCATGCTGTCATTGGGATTGCCAGAAAAACAGGAATCAATAACAACAGTCACATTGTTACTGGGCAATGCCGCAACGCTTGCGTAGAAATCATCCAGAGGGAAACCGTCATAGGCCAGATCACGCAGGGGAGTATCCACAGGCACGAGGTAGGCCTTACCCTCCCCATCCAAAGATGGAGCTCCATGCCCAGAGTAATAAATAAAAACTGGCGGATTTTCTTGTCGACGTGCATTCAATTCCACATGACGGTACAGCGCTCCATCTTTGAAGCTTCGCTCTCGCGTGCCGAACAGACGCCGGAATTCCCTGGAAGTCATATCCCGCTCAAGCCGTACATTATCCCGGGAATAGCCCATGGCCTTGACCACATAATCGGACACTGTACGGGCATCCTGAGCGGCATAGCGAACCGGATCCAGATTCTGGTAGTTGCTGTTACCAATGATGACACCAACGGCCATATCCTCACGAACCGCGCCGGAAGGAATATCCAAACCCACATTATCAATCGCCACCGGAGCGGCAACAGGGGTGTAGGCCACTGACCCCATTCCCATCCCACCAGAAGAAGCGTCGGGCACATTCAGAGCCAGACGCTGGCTCAAGCCCCCAGCGTTATCCGCCTCAGTCACTTGCAGAGCCAGCTTCAATCCATCACCACTGCGCAGACTGGTATAAAGTCCTACTTCCACAGTGCGCATTTCATTGGGTGCCAGTGTGCCGATTCTTTTCTTCAAATCTGATTCGTTGCGAAGAATGACCCGATCATCAGTCGTCATCGCCACGGTCACGTCTCTTGCCACCCCTTTGCCCTGGTTAACAATGTCATAGCTGACAAGCAGAAGGCTGCCTTCGCCACGGCGAATTTCCTGTCTGGCAATTTGTAGCTTGGCGGGTTGAAAGGCTCTCGCCAGGGTTTCCAGGGAAAGATCTCGGGAATCGAAGCCGTCTTTTTCCCTGGCGGAAATTTTCAGCTTGAGAGGACCATCACGCAGGGTTTTCCCTGCTTGATAGGGAATCGCTCGCACCAGACTTTTGCCCGGCTCAATGCTGCCGATGCTAACGCTGGAATCATGCTGCAGGGCGTAGCTGTTGGAATCCAGCTTGAGGACAACCTGATCCGCACGGCTTTGTCCGTTGTTCTGAACCGTCACCAAAAGCTTGCCGCTTTCGCCACCATCGATGGCCTTGTCATTGCCGGCATCCAGCAATTCTGCCGTCACCAGCAACTGCGGCGGATTCATGAATTTCTGGCGACGCTGCTCATCGTTCTGCAGCTCACGGCGTTCGCGTTCGACCTTGGCAAGCAGCGCATTCATCCGCTGCTCAGGATAGTAAGGCTCGCTGCTGCCGCCGCTCTCAACTTTTCGGCGCGCCATCCCCCGAGGGGTCTCGTACCACTCGTAGTGAACCTTGCCGGGAATAGTGATCCGGCCATCGTAGGAACGCTCGGCCAACGCCTTGCGATAGAGTGAAATGGCTTCTTCTGTGCTGCCACGGGACTCCGCACGATATCCCTGCTGATAATATTCCAGCGCTTGGTTATCGTCTGCGAAAGACACGCCAGACAGCATCAACCCAGCAACAAGCAAACATGATCTGATCATGACTCTCCCCAATAGCAAATGCGGCCACCTCCCCCCGGTGGCCGCAACCCATCAAAGTACTCGGGAAATAGAGAAGCTGTACAGCGTCTCGTCCTGATCATCGACGTTGGAGAAGTCTGATTTCAGGATAGTACGGTTCTCAATGGCGTAATCGATTACCCAGCTTTCGAACATCACGCCCAAGCCTGCGGTATTCGCCTCAACCCCTTCAGAATAAGGTTTGAATGCCGAGTCACCGCCATCAGCTTCAGACTCATAGCCACCCAAGCGAACAAAGAAGTTGTGATTTGCGGGAGTAATGAACTGCATTTCCACACCATAGGCAGTCCGCTCGTGATCCACCGCAATCGGCGTGCTCTGCCCCAGGTAGCGCACTTTGGCGTAAGAAATATCATCACGCTGTACGGTTCCGGTCGCATGCAACGACCAGCCACCGAGGGTGAAGGGGCGCTTCAGCGCAACGCCCAGGCTCAAGACTTCCGGTCGGTTTGGCAGGTCTTCCAAATCACCCAGAACCACATCCACATCTGTATCCGAACGGAAAGTGGCACCGGCCTGGAATACTGTGTGACTCGCTTCATCCAGCGTCCATTTACCAAGCGCGCCGAGGGTGAACCCCATAGCGGATTCACCATCAGACTCGTCACAGGAATTACAGTTTGAGTCGGTATCCTGCATGACCATGTCAATCGTGCCGCCAATCGCGACATATTCGTTCATGTCAAAACCGAAACCGAACTTCAGCTCCTGATATTCAGTACGCACTCGAACATTCTGGCCGCTATCAGTCGTGGCCAACGTATTGAAATCATAGGGACGGAAGTAGGCAATACCAAAGCCTTTACCACTAAAGCCCAGGTACTTCAGCTCGTTATCCGTCTTGTACAGCTCATACTTGCCATCGGCGTTAAGTACCGGGTCTTCTTCACCCACGATCACGCTACCGTAATCAGCAGTGATATCCATGGCATTGCTGGGCAGAAAACCCAAACCGGCAGGGTTGTACCAAATGGTGCTGCTGTCAGCAGCCACAGCAGTAAAGGCTCCACCCATGGCCATGGCGCGAGCACCTGGCGCGGTGTAGAACTCTTCCAGGGCAGCAGCCTGCTGTGCAGCAAGCAGCAAGGAGGTAGTGGCAATAATTTTCTTGTACATGTGTCCCCAACGTATTCTCAAGCGAAAAGATAAAACCGGCTGACTCCACCCTCAGGAGCCAGCCATACAAAAACGGCAGCTGTTTTAGTTGCTGCGGTTACGCGCTGCGTCCAGACGCTCACGGGCCTGGGAGGAAAGGAATTTCTGATACAGCACATCCTCATCCTGGGCATTCAGACTGGCACCACTGGCCTTCACCAGGTTTTTGAACAGGGCCTTGGAACGCTCACCATTCAATACCCACATGGTGCACAGCTGGGTCTTGCCTTCGATCGTGCCGAAATCCACGGCTTCCAGCACCGAGCCATTCAGGCTCTGTTGAGTCAACTGCTCAGATACAGAGGTAAAATCGGAACCTTCAGCGGTTTCGCCATTGCCCACACCGGTCCGGTTGGCCATGGTTTCAGCCAGACCATCCACAGCCACCCCAATCTGGTTGGCCAACTCAAGGCGCGAATTAGCGGATGAAGCCTGCTTGGTGATGTTCATGTTGCCGTTGAACGCCATGCAATCAGTACCCACAAATTGCTCCTGATTAGGAGGGTTAAGTACCCAAACCGGCAGCTTTATGTCATCCGGCGTCGCCGTTTCGTTCACTTCCTTGTTGGCACAGCCAGACAGCATGATGGCGCAAGCCACAGCAGAAACACTAAATAGAGACTTCATGATCCCTCCAGAACAATTATTTCCGGCAAACCCGCACCGGACCCCTTCATTAGACTTTCCCGGACACAATACAAAAGCGTCATCAAACCGTCATACCCCAAATTGGGTATACGGTTATTTTTTCTGATCCAGTGTCCGTCTTTCCCCCGAAAGATTCATTGTGGATTGGTGAGAAAACAGGCTGGTCAGACATCTGACGTCCAACCAGAAACCCGCAACCTTCTCTCAAATCTGCAAGGAACCAAAAAAAACGCGCCCCGAAGGGCGCGTTTTGCGTGCTGCTTGTTGCGTGACGCGTGTAGCGGCTCTTACAACCAGTACACCGTCACGAACAGGAACAGCCATACCACGTCCACAAAGTGCCAGTACCAAGCACCCGCTTCCCAGGCAAAGCAGTTGTCTTCACTGAAGTGTCCCTTGATCACTCGAATCAGGGTTACCAGCAGGAAGATGGTACCGATGGTCACGTGGGCACCGTGGAAACCGGTCAACAGGAAGAACAAGCTGCCATAGATACCCGCATCCAGAGTCAGCCCCATGTCATAGGCGTGAACATATTCCAGAGCCTGCAGGCCCAGGAAGATGACACCCAGTGCCACAGTCATTGCCTGGAACAGGATCAGGGTGCCGCGCTTGCCTTCCAGCAAGGCATGGTGGGCAATGGTCAGGGTAATAGAGGACACCAGCAGGATAGCGGTGTTGATCGCAGGCAAGCCCCACGCCCCCATGGGGGTGGTGGTGGTGCCATCAGGGGTTTCTGTGAGCGGCCACATGGGCTGGAATTCAGGCCACAGCAGCTCGTGAGTCATGGCATTGGAGCCCTCACCGCCCAGCCACGGAATGATCAGCCAGCGGGTGTAGAACATGGCACCGAAGAAAGCCGCAAAGAACATCACCTCGGAGAAGATGAACCACAGCATACCCTGGCGGTAAGAGCCGCCCAGCTGGTTGCTGTGCAACCCGGTGACAGATTCCTTGATGGTGTCACGCCACCACAAGGCCACCACTACCAGCAGCCAGGCCAGACCCAGGAAGAACAGGGGCTTGCCCGAGAAGCTCGGCTCCATATCAGCCATGGTGCTTTGCTGGATAAAGTGGGCACCGCCCACTGCGGTCATGCACAGACCGATAGAAGCGGTCAGCGGCCAGGGGCTGCTTTCCGGTACGTAATACTTGTCAGTAGCCATTAAAATTCTCCTCTACAACCGGCTGTTATCAGTTCACAGCCACGCTGTTGTTTTTACCGGCGACCCGCTCCGTCACATCAAAAATCGTATATGACAGAGTGAATTGGTTAATGTGACTGGGAATTTCCGGATCCAGATAGAAGATCATCGGCATGTCCTTGCGTTCACCTGCTGCCAGAGTCTGCTGGTCGAAGCAGAAACACTGGGTCTTGTGCAGGTAGCGCGCCGCTATCCCCGGGCTTACCGATGGGATGCTCTGGGTCACCATGTCCGAATCCGTGGGATTGCTGGCATAAAAGTGAACCAAGGTGATTTCACCCGGATGTACCTTTACCCGCTTGGTCTCAGAGGTGAATTCACCGCTGATGCCATCCCCTTTCTGGGTAATGAATTCCACTGTCACGGTACGGTCTTCAACAACCTCTGCCGGAGCATCGGTGGCGGCCGTACTGGATGTCTTGCCATTTAGTCCAGTGATATCACAGATCACGTTGTAAAAAGGCACCATGAGAAAGGCAAAGCCAAACATGGCTATGGCCCAGATCACCAGCTTTTTCAGCGTACGCTTGTTGCGCTGCTCTACGCTGAGTGGCTGATTCTCGCTCATAGTGCCCTCGCTACGCGTCTGTTACTTGACCACCGGCGGGGTGTCAAAAGTGTGGAACGGCGCCGGAGACGGCACTTCCCATTCCAGACCTTCTGCACCTTCCCAGGGCTTGGCCGGAGCCGGCTCGCCTTTCTTCATGGCACAGCGTACTGCGACCACCAGGAAGATCACCTGGGACAGACCGAACCAGAAGCCACCAATGGAAATCCAGAAGTTGTAATCCGCAAACTGCAGCGCGTAGTCAGCGTAACGACGCGGCATGCCCGCCAGACCCACGAAGTGCATCGGGAAGAACAGCAGGTTCGCAGAAATCAGTGAGTTCCAGAAGTGCAGCTCGCCAAGCAGCTTGCTGGGCATCACACCGGACCACTTTGGCAGCCAGTAGTAAGCAGCAGCGAAGATGGAGAAGATGGCACCGGTCACCAGCACATAGTGGAAGTGAGCCACTACGAAGTAGGTGTCATGGTACTGGAAGTCTACCGGAGTGATCGCCAGCATCAGGCCAGACAGACCACCACAAGTGAACAGGATCACGAAGGCAATCGCCCACTTCATCGGCAGCTCGAAGGTCATGGAACCGCGCCACATGGTAGCGACCCAGTTGAACACCTTCACGCCGGTGGGCACGGAGATCAGCATGGTCATGTACATGAAGAACAGGGTGCCGGCCAGCGGCATGCCCACGGTGAACATGTGGTGCGCCCATACTACGAAGGACAGCAGCGCGATGGACGCGGTCGCGTACACCATGGAGGCGTAACCGAACAGCGGCTTGCGGGCGAAGGCCGGAATGATCGCTGACACGATACCGAAGCTCGGCAGGATCATGATGTACACCTCGGGGTGCCCGAAGAACCAGAACACGTGCTGGAACAGAACCGGGTCACCGCCGCCAGCGGCATCGAAGAAGCTGGTGCCGAAGTGACGGTCAGTCAGCATCATGGTCACCACGCCTGCCAGTACCGGAATCACGGCAATCAGCAGGAAGGCAGTGATCAGCCAGGTCCATACGAACAGCGGCATCTTCATCAGGGTCATGCCAGGGGCACGCATGTTGAAGACGGTTACCACCACGTTGATCGCACCCATGATGGAGGAAATACCCATCATGTGAACGGACAGGATGAACAGGTCGGTAGACGCCGGACCGTACTTGGTAGACAGCGGCGCGTAGAAGGTCCAGCCGAAGTTCGGCGCGCTGGGGTTACCGGCACCGAAGGCGCTCATCAGCACGGCGAAGATCAGGATGCCGAAGGCGAACGGCAGGATCCAGAAGGACCAGTTGTTCATCCGCGGCAGCGCCATATCCGGCGCACCAATCATCAGCGGGATCATCCAGTTGGCCAGGCCAACCGTGGCGGGCATAACCGCACCAAACACCATGACCAGACCGTGTACGGTGGTCATCTGGTTGAAGAACTCCGGATCCACGAACTGCATGCCGGGCTCGAGAAGCTCGGCACGAATTACCATGGCCATGAAGCCGCCAACCAGGAACATGGCGAAGCTGAACCACAGGTACAGGGTACCGATATCTTTGTGGTTGGTGCTGAACAGCCAGCGTTTCAGGCCGGTCGGGGCGTGGTGATGATCGTGGTGATCATCATGGGTTGCAGCTGCAGTAGACATTGCTATCCCCTCCCTTATTCGTGGTCGTTAACATCGGCGGGCTGAATCAGATCGCCGGTGTCGTTGCCGAAAGCGTTACGCTCGTAGGTAACTACCGCCGCAATCTGGCGCGGAGTCAGCTGAGCCTTGAATGCAGGCATGGCAGCACGGCCATTCACCAGCACGTCGATATGTTCGTTCAGGTGCTCACTCTTGGTGGCAAAGTCGGTACCGGCAAACGGCAGACCGATGCCGCCTTCACCGTTGGCACCGTGACACAGAGCACAGGCAGAAGCGTAAACCTGCTGACCCTCTTCCATGGCCTGATCAAGATCGGAGAACGGAGTCAGATCCGGCCCAGAAGCCGCCTTCTCTTTCTCTTCAGCAATCCAGGCTTTGAAGTCGTCCTGGGTTACCACTTCTACCGCAATCGGCATGAAGGCGTGGTTCTTGCCACACAGCTCAGCACACTGACCGTAGTAGGTGCCTTCCTTACCTTCCGGCACCAGCGCCCACATCTCATTCACGAAACCGGGAATCGCGTCCTTCTTGCCGCCGAAGTCCGGGATCCAGAAGGAGTGGATGACGTCATCAGAGGTCACCAGGAACCGAACCTTCTGGCCTGACGGGATAACCAGCTTGTTATCAACGGTCAGCTGATAGTTGTGATCCTTCTCGGGAGCTTCCTTGCCGACCAGGTCTTTGGCAGTACCGTAGGGGAACAGTCCGCCGGACAATACGGGGTTGTTGTACTGCTCGGGCGGGGTCGCCAGGTTGGAGAAGAAGGACACACCAATATCATTGTCGTCTTCGTACGTCAGGTATTCGTAGCTCCACTTCCAGCGGTAGCCGGTCACCTTCACGGTCAACGCTGATTCGGCCGTATCATCCAACTGAACCAGCACGCGGGTGGCGGGCACAGCCATGGCGATCAGGATGATAAAGGGAATCACGGTCCACAGGACTTCCAGCAGTACATGCTCGTGGAAGGTGGCAGGATTCGGGTTCTTGGAGCGGCGATGGCGGATCATGGAAACCACGATCAGGCCGAACACCAGCAGACCGATAACGGTCACAATCCAGAGAACGGTGGTGTGAAGATCTTGAATATCCTGGCTGACCTCGGTAACACCGGGTCGCAGGTCAAGGTTGGAACGTTCGGTCCAGTCGCTGGCGTAGGTCATGCCACTGATCATCAGTGCCGTTAGACCCGCCGCCGCGCGGTGGAACAGAGTTGACTGCATGCGTTTGCTCCCTGTTTTCCCCAGCGATGCCTCTATGGGCACGCTTGTTCTTTGCCGTTACCGGCACCTGGAAAGCGAAGTTTCAGGATTGATGCGCAGAGAATCCGCTACACCCAACTGTGGACCACAGTGACCAAGGGGGTGGTCATTTACTGCCGTCGCACAGGCGCAATACCAATGAAATCAACCAGCTAGTTCCCAACAGCTGGGGATCCATCAGTTTGACCAGGGTGCGGCAAAATGCCCTATTGCATTTATGGGCGCCAACTCTAGTCATTCGCATGGGCAAAGTCCAGCCAAACGGTAGGGTTTATCAAGCATTTCAGGCAGATGCAGCGTGACATTTTGTGCTAGACTCCGCCGCCTTTTTCTGCAATCCAGCGGACCTTTCCATGCCTGCCACGCCTGAAGATCGCCAGATTTACCGAGTGATATTCCTGAACAATGGAAAAACTTACGAAATCTATGCCGGACAGATATACCAGAGCGATCTGTACGGCTTTATCGAGGTGGAAGAATTCCGGTTTGGGGAGCGCTCGGGTGTGGTGGTGGACCCGGCAGAGGAAAAACTGAAAAGCGAATTCACGGATGTGATTCGTTCCTACATTCCGACCCACGCCATCATCCGCATTGATGAGGTGAAAAAAGAAGGCCCGATGAAGATTTCTGAGGCCAGGGGACCCAACATTGCCACTCTGCCCTTCCCGCCCGCGCCGCCAAGAGACAAATAAATTTCTCGAGCGCGGCCGCGCCCTCAAGCCCGCAAAGGCACTGGCAGAGGGGGATAAATACGCCTTGCGAGAACCCAGAAAACCCCAGAAGGGCACCAAACAGGCAAAAAAACAGGGCGCCGATGCCATCGTACGCCCTTAGGGGTTGCCTGATATATCTTTATGAGGAGAAAACGTTGTTACGTGGTATTAGTCACGGGGCTGCGTAAAAAGTTCCCTATTCCGGGAAAAATTCGCCACCCTGCCTGCAACTGAGTCCTGGAATATGCCCATATCAGCACCCATTCGCTGCTGCGCCAGGCGCTCAGCACGAGCCACCAGGCGCACAAACACCAGTAATATCAAACGCATAACCACCATTGCCGACTCCTGAAAAAAGCAGATCACGGGGCTATAGAGTCTCCGCGCACCACCAGGTTCGCCCTGGCCGCACAGTTTTACCGGTATTTTACTCTGCCGCGCCGTTTTCCGCCGGAGCCTGTTGATGAATAGGCTTCCCATGCAAAAGGTTCGGATTCACATCATGGGGCGTGATCCAGCCCATCAACATGCTGAACAAAATAAAAAGGAAAACCAAAGCAGAGAAGCCAACCCGCCAGGCCAACGCCCGCATGGTTTTGGATTTGTTTTCACCCTTCTCCCCCCGAACCAGCGCCATCAATGCCCGCCCCAGAGAAAACACCGCCGCCAGTAGCAGCACAATAACAATCAGCTTTACCCACCACATATATAGCCGTCGCTCCTCAACCGGTTACGCGCACATGGCCGCACCGGGCAGTCCTATGTAGAATGTGCCGCCATTGTAATCATCCGCTGCCTCGCTGCACACAAAAGACCGGCAGCCCAAATGCCCCAGGCTGAGATTCCCTATGGCAACGCGCACTCGCCTCAAAGCCTACCTGGCGTTGATCGCCGTTTTTATCGTGATCGGCACCTGCCTGCGCCTGAGCTGGTGGCAGCTGGAACGCGCCGAGGAGAAACGGGTTTGGTTGGAGAGCCAACAACAGCAGGCCAAACTCCCACCCGCCAACCTTTCCTCCTTGCTCGCTACCCCCTCCCCACAGCATCGCCGTGCCCGGCTGGAGGGCCAGATAGACAATGCTCATCCGGTTTTGCTGGATAACCGCATACTCAACGGGGTGGCGGGATACCATCTGCTCAGCCCCATGCAGACCAGGGAAGGACTGTGGGTGCTGGTCAACCGGGGGTGGCTGCCCCGGGGCGCCCGACGCGATGTACTACCCGAGATACCCGTTGCGGAAGGCGAAATTGAGCTCGAGGGCACCGTCTACCAATCCCCCGGGGAGGCGTTTGTGCTGAAAGACGAACAATTGCCCGACAATCAGTGGCCCCTGCGGGTACAAAAAGTGGATTTTCACGCCATTGGCGAAAAACTTGGGGTAGAATTGGCGCCCTTTGAAATCCGGGTGAAACCGGAACTGTCGCTGGGCGGGCTCTCCCCCCTGCCTCGACACTGGCAAGACATTACTGTTATGGGCCCGCAACAACACAAGGCCTATGCCTTGCAATGGCTGGGGCTTGCCATCGCTGCGCTGGTGATTTTTCTATTCGCCGGCACCCGAGCCCAGAAACGCCGCCTGACCGGCAAGCTACAATAAAGTGTCCGCAACCAGCTGCGACACTGCGGAGAACAGACACTGATATGTCACCGAAAACGAAAAACATCGTTACCCTGGTCGCCATCATCAGCCCCTTTGTGCTGTTTGCCCTGGCTGGCCGCTTCCTGATCAACCCATGGGAACTGCCACGCCAGAACAAGGGCCAGCTACTCATTCCCCATATTGATATTGCGGCTCTACAGGCCAACGATGGTGCCGGACATCTGTTTGACGCCGATGACACCCAAGGCATGTGGTCCATCCTTTATATAGCAGACAGCGAGTGTGACACCCGCTGCAAGAACGGCCTCTATTATCAGATTCGTCAGGTGCGCCTGGCTCTGGGCGAAGATATCGACCGGGTACGCCGGGTCATCGTTCATACCGCCCCCGCTGCCGACAGCCTGACAGAGTTCCTGGACGACAACGTGGAAGGCATGATTTCCATCGATGCCGACCTGGCAACGGTTCAAGGTGCACTGGAACCGGTCTACAGCCCCAACACCAGCCAGCCCATCGGCGATATCTTTCTGGTCAGCCCGGACGGCCAGATTTTCATGCGTTATCCCACGCACGAGAACATGGAAGCCACACTGGAAGAAGCGGAGAACATCCGTTTGGACCTCAAACGCACCCTTAAAGGGTCTCTGATCGGTTAATCGGCTTATGCAAACCCCTACTGCATCGCAGCGCTGGCTGCGCGGCTTCTGTATTTTTGCCGTCATTCTGGCTGCGGGCGTTATCACTCTGGGCGCCTGGACGCGCCTGTCCGACGCTGGTCTTGGCTGCCCCGACTGGCCGGGTTGCTACGGCCATCTGGACGTCCGCAAGGCCATCGACCACGTCAACACCACCAATGAAACCGAGCCCGGCAGCCTTCGCGAGGCACACAAAACCGTCCCGGAGATGGTCCACCGTTACTTTGCTTCCACTTTGGGCCTGGTCATCATCATTATTGCGGCACTGTCCTTTGTTAACCGCAAACGGGAAAAGCAACCGCTGAAGCTCCCCCTGTTTCTGGTCGCACTGGTGATTTTCCAGGGCATACTGGGCATGTGGACGGTGACAATGGGCCTGCAACCCACCATCGTGATGCTGCATCTACTGGGTGGCTTCACCACCTTTACCCTGTTGGTTCTGCTTACGGCCAGGGTATTTCGCTGGCCCAGCTTCCTGAATGACTGCGATGTGAGGATGCTCAAACCACTGGCTTCCCTGACACTTGCCGCCGTTATCCTGCAAATTGCGCTCGGCGGCTGGACCGCCAGCAACTATGCTGCGGTAGCCTGTACCGAACTCCCCATTTGCGAAGAAGGCTGGCAGGAGCGGCTGGATTTCGATGAAGCGTTTATTTTCTGGGGACATGAACACGACCAGCCCGACTACGAGTACGGCGTTCTCGACAATGAAGCCCGTACTACCATTCATGTCATGCATCGTTTTGGTGCCATTCTGGTCACCCTGTTGGTTTTGGCTCTGGTCGCCAAGATCCTGATACGCGCCCGCAGCGTATTCTTCCGCAACTTTGCCCTGATTCTGCTTGGGCTATTAACCCTGCAACTCGCGCTGGGCATCAGCAACGTTGTTTTTGCCGTGCCATTGGATGTGGCGGTAGCCCATAATTTTGTGGCTGTCATACTGCTCGCCGTTCTGGTGCTGTTTATCCGTGCCATCAACGTGAAATGCGGTATGCGCAGCCCGCGAAAGGAAGGAGCCCAGTCATGAGCGAAACCACTACCTGGCGTGATTATCTGGCCCTGACCAAACCCGGCGTTGTGATGCTGCTGATGGTGACTGCGGTAGCTGGCATGTTCCTCGCCACAGACCCGCCCGGCATGGTACCGCTGGATATCTTCGTTCCTGCATTTATTGGTCTGACACTGGCGATGATGTCTTCAGCCGCCATCAACCAGATCATGGATCAGAAGATTGATGCGATCATGACCCGTACCGAAAAGCGCCCGTTGGTCGCTGGCAAGCTGAGCCCCAAAGCGGCCATTACCTTCGCGGTACTGCTTGCCGGTGCTTCCATGGTGATGCTGTATTTCCTGGTCAACCCGCTCACCGCCTGGCTGACCCTGTTCGGCTTCGTAGGCTACGCCTTCATCTATACCCTGTACCTGAAGCGGGCCACCCCACAGAACATTGTGATCGGCGGTATCGCCGGTGCCATCCCCCCCCTGTTGGGCTGGGCTGCGGTAACCGGTGATGTGCACCCCTACGCCTGGCTGCTGGTGCTGATTATTTTCGTCTGGACCCCACCACATTTCTGGGCGCTGGCCATTCACCGCAAGGACGAATACGCCAAGGCAGACATTCCCATGCTGCCGGTGACGCACGGCATCCCGTTTACCCGTGAATCGGTGCTGTACTACACCATCCTGCTGTTCATTTGCACGCTGCTGCCTTATCTCACCGGAATGAGCGACCTGATCTACCTGCTCGCAGCCCTGATTCTGGGCCTGGTGTTCCTTTACCATGCGGTGCGCCTGCGCTTTTCCGATGATCCGAAGCTGCCCATGAAAACCTTCGGTTACTCCATCACCTACCTGTTCGCACTGTTCACCGCCCTGCTGGTGGACCACTACCTGCCGATCAAGCCCACTGACGTGGCGGTCTGGCTAGGGGCGTAAAAAGCACAGTTTCGAGATACGAGTTTCGAGTTGCGAAAGTCAAAAGACACGCAGGCATTCGCTTTTCGTAACTCGTAACTCGTAACTCGTAACTCGCGACAAACCTTCACGATCTGAAGCAGCAGTGCAATACTCTCCTTAACGGCCAAAAAAGGGAGAGAAACATGGCAACCCGCAGCATGGATGACTGGCTCGACGCCTATGGCGAGAGTCACCAAAATCCCACCAACAAGAAGGTGCACTTTATCTGTGTACCCGTCATTTTCTTTACCATCGTCGGCTTCCTGTGGGCCATTCCTGCCCCCGTGTTTAACGGCTTCTGGGCCTGTCTGGCACTGGTAGGGGTCACCTTATATTACGCCCGCCTGTCGCTACCCATTGCCGTGGGCATGCTGGCGTTCAGCCTGATGTGCCTGGTGGCCCTGTCACTGCTGGAGCGCGCTGGCATCACCATCTGGCTATTCTCCCTGGTGGTATTTGTGCTGGCCTGGATCGGTCAATTCTGGGGGCACAAGGTGGAAGGCAAGAAACCCTCCTTCTTCGAAGACATCCAATACCTGATGATCGGCCCCGCCTGGATTATGGGCTTCCTGTATCGTAAGTGGGGCATCAAGTACTGAAGAAGCGAGTTGCGAGTAACGAGTTTCGAAATTCAAAGCCCCAAACCCGCTTCCAAACCCGGATTTTCAGATTTTCGAAACTCGTGACTCGCAACTCGAAACTGCTTCCTTCGAGGCTCGGCCATACCTACACTCCCGGAAAAGTGCTGAATACCCCCGGGCCAGCAACGCAGAACCGCCTTTCCCCATTCGTACTTTTGCAGTAGGTTATACCCACAACATTTTTCGCTTGGGGAAGGATTACCCGTCATGGGCATGCTGATTTTTTTGGGCGTTATCGTCGCCATCGTCGTTTACATCATCGCTATCTATAACCGTTTGATCGCACTCAAGAACCGCTTCAAGAACGGTTTTGCCCAGATCGATGTACAGCTGCAGCGCCGCCACGATCTAATCCCCAATCTGGTGGAAACGGCCAAGGCTTACATGAGCCATGAAAAAGAAACGCTCACTCAGGTGATCGAAGCTCGCAATCAAGCCGTGAGTGCCAAGCAGGCTGCAGCGGCACACCCCGATGATGCCAATGCCGTCGCCCAGCTGGGCAAGGCGGAATCCCTGCTTTCCGGTTCTCTGGCCAACTTTTTCGCCCTGAGCGAGAACTATCCGGATTTGAAAGCCAACGACACGATGTCCCAGCTAATGGAAGAGCTGACCAGCACCGAAAACCGGATTGGTTTTGCCCGTCAGGCATTCAATGATGCAGTGATGAACTACAACACCTACCGTGAACAGTTCCCACAGAACTTTATTGGCGGGCTGTTCGGCAGCTTCCAGGAAGCCCAGCTGCTGAAAATCGAAAATGAAGCCGCAAGGCAGGCCACCAAAGTCAGCTTTTAGGGTCGGCTGACCCATGGATTTTTTCCAGCATCAACAGAAAGCAAAGCGCCGTACCGGACTATTGGTGCTTTATTTTTGCCTTGCCATCCTTGCAGTGGTGGCCAGCGCCACTGCCGCTGTTGTACTAACGCTTGGTTTATCCGGTGTGCGGCCTTCTACCGAAGGCGGGCATATCCTGTTTAACCCGATCATTTACTGGACCGCCCTGCTCACCTTCGCCGTGATTGTGTTTGGCTGCCTGCTGAAAAGTTGGCAACTGCGCAAAGGCGGCACCGCCCTTGCAGAAATGCTCGGTGGCAGGCTGATCAACACCGGCACCAGCGACAAGGCGGAACGTCAGTTGCTGAATGTGGTGGAGGAAATGAGTATCGCCTCCGGCATCCCTGTCCCACAGGTTTATGTGATGGATCAGGAAAGCACCATTAACGCATTCGCCGCCGGCTTCCGCCCCTCAGAGGCGGTCATCGCTGTCACCCGCGGAGCCCTTGATCGTTTTTCCAGGGATGAACTGCAGGCAGTGATGGGACATGAGTTCAGCCATATTCTCAATGCGGATATCCGCATCAACTTGCGAATGGTGGCGGTACTGGCCGGCATTTTGGCAGTGGGTAAAATTGGCGAATATCTGCTGGATAGTTCCCGCCGATCTCATCGCTCCTACTCGTCGTCCCGCAGCAAAGGGAATGGACTACCCGTGCTCGGCCTCGCCCTCATTGTGATCGGCTATGTGGGGCTGTTCTTTGGCCGGTTGATCAAGGCCGCCATCAGCCGTCAGCGTGAATTGCTGGCCGACGCCTCTGCTGTGCAGTTCACCCGCAATCCGGCCGGGCTGGCCGGCGCGCTGATTCACATCCGCAACGACGGAGGCTCCTACCTTGCCTCCCCCCACGCGGAAGACATGAGCCACATGAGTTTTGCGCCCTCCATCCCCATGAAACTCAAACAGTTGCTGGCCACCCATCCATCGCTGGATGAGCGCCTGGAAGCACTGGGGCCGGACTGGGTTGCCCGGGCAAGAACCCGGGCCAGACAGTCGGCCCAAGCATCCCCGGCGCAACCAGCACCGCCAACCCCGGAAGGCGTGAGTGGCTTCGCTGCCAACGCCCCCGCCGTGGAAACCTACAGGCCTTCCCGGCAGGTCGGCACGGTGCAACTGGGCGACATGGATTATGCCCAGCAGCTACTGCAAACACTGCCCGATACAGTGAGAGAGCAAACACACACACCCGAAGGGGCCCGGCAAATGTTGTTCGCCCTGGTACTGGCTGGCAGCCACTACGACAGTGCCGCACAGCTTGCGCATTGTCAGCTGGACGATTCCGAAGCATTGCAATCACTCACGCGTGCGCTGGCCGAACTTGGACCGGAAACCCGGCTGCCTTTGATCGACATGGCACTACCCAGCCTGAAGAGCCTGCCGGCCGCTACTCGCCGGCAATTTCTGGATCAACTCAACGCCCTGTGCCACGCGGACAAACAATTCAGCCTGTTCGAGTGGACGTTACTTGCGCTGGCTCGCCAGCAGCTGGATGAAAAGGCAGGGCGAAACCGCCACACCCGCTTCCACCGCCTTGGCGCGGTAGCCCAGGAACTGCAGCAACTGTTCTCGGTATTAGTCTGGGCAGGCGGTGCCCCGCAATCAAAAGCCGAAGCGCTTTTCCGTCAGCATGCGGGAAGCCTGCTACCCGCAGGCCGCAGCTTGCTTCCCCTGAGTCACTGCAGTAGCGACAAGCTGTTTCAGGCCGTGGACCGGCTGGCCGACCTTTCACCACTCCTAAAGGGCCCTGTAATCGATTGTGCTGTCGATCTGGCCCTGGCCGATGGCAAGCTGAAAACCGCAGAGCGGGAGCTTTTGCGGGCTTTGGGCAGCCTGCTGGAATGCCCCCTTCCGCCGCTTTTTCACAACCGTTAGTCGCTGTTCCCTGCATGAACCCGCTTCAAAAGTAGGAGATCACTTACACTACTTTCAGCGTCAACCTCTAGGGGTGGCACGTTTGTACAATCACAATAATGCCAACTCTCACGTCAGGATCGATGAGAGAGATTGGCCTGCGTATTCCTCTGCCCCTCGGCAAAGAGGCATACTTGAGGCATAAAGAGGGTAGCAACACGGAGCAAGGGTGAGCAGCATGGAACTCAATAAAGCCAGTACCCGTAACGCTTGGGCTGCCGTGGATCATCTCACGCGTCAGGTGCGCAGTGGCGACCTGAACCCTGCCCTCGCCCAGTGGGTCAACCAGCAAGGGCTTGATCTGGACCACACGGTGTTCTCCAGCGTTTGCCTTTTTGATGAAGGCGTCTATACCGGCACACTGGTGGATGGTGATGGCCGGGTGTGGGAGTTTCTGGCCGATCTCAACGACCCGCAAGCCAGTGAGATGGACGATGTAACCAGTGAGCTGGGGCCAAAGTCTCCGGAACACCCCCGCGCCGACCCCTGCGACCTCATCACCATGTCGATCCTTTACCAGCGTGATGAGCAGGTGGCGGCGTAGGAGCCTGACGCCTTTTCGCGCCATTCATCTGCTCGCCATACTCCCCGTAGGAGCTCAGCTCGCCTTAGCAAGACAAGGGTTCCAGAAGCGAGTTTCGAGTACCGAGTTGCGAAAGGCAAAACCTCAAACCTCGCCCTTGGTTGTTGTCTTTTGGTTTTCGAAACTCGGTACTCGTAACTCGAAACTGATCACCCCCCATCCTTTCTGAACGGCAACAATGTCATCGCCTCCTCCCGATAACGATGTACCTGCGCCGCCTCTTCCCGACAAAAATCCGCGATGGCGTTCTGAAAAGCGGGTTCCCGCAGGTGATGCAGAGACCAGGTAATCACCGGCTCAAACCCGCGCAGAATCTTGTGCTCACCCTGCACCCCGGGATCAAACACCTGCAAACCGTTCTCTATGGCATGTTCAATGCCCTGGTAGTAACACAGCTCGAAATGAAGGCCGTCCACCTCCTCAAGACAACCCCAGTAGCGCCCATACAGCTGTTGCGAATCCTGGAAGTACAGCGCCGCCGCCAGCGGCTGCTCCCCCCGGTAGGCTAGTACCAACATGATTTGAGACGCCATGGTCTGTGCCAGTTGCAGAAAGAAGCCCTCATCAAGATAGGGGAACTGCCCCCGTTTCAGGTAAGTACTGGCATAGCACTGGTAGAAAATCCGCCATTGCTCACGGCGAATGGCTGAGCCGCTGATCCGTTCCACGTTGACACCCTGCTCCACCACCCGCTGCCGCTCCTTGCGCAGGTTCTTCCGTTTGCGGGATTGAAAACGGCCCAGGTAGTCATCAAAGTCGGCATAGTCGCGGTTAAACCAACGAAAATGGCACGCCTGCCTCGCCACCAGAGGCAGATCAGCCAGCGCCTCACGGCAATCCTGATCGGGGAACAGCAGGTGCCAACCGCTGGCACCCGTTTCAGCCATCTGCTGTCGAACCCCTTCCCACAACAGGGCGGGGTCTGGCGAGCCTCGCCATCGCGGCCCGGCCACTGGCGTAAAGGGGACCGCCGTCACCAGCTTCGGGTAGTACGCCAGACCATGGCGCTGATATGCCTCGGCCCAGCTGAAATCGAACACATACTCACCGCGGGACTGGTTACGCAGATACAACGGCATCCAGCCCTGTTCCAGCTCGAGATGTCGCGGCTGCCAGCCACGCTCGGCGACCACCGCCCCACTGTCTTCCAGAGCCGTCAGGTAGGGGATAGCGAGAAAGGGATAATCAGACAATGGCTCTCCACATGAGTTTCCGCACAGGCTTGGGTACAATGCGCGAGTTGCACGGTCGTACAGGGCGCTTTGCGGCTTGTTTTGCCTCTTTTAATGCCCTGATCGAGCAACCCCGCCTCTATCCCGGTGGGTTTTGTATCACGTTTAGTTAACTCTCAATATCTACAAGGTAACGTCAATTCCATGAATCTTTCTAAACCTTTGACCGCGTTTTATGCTGTTGCGGCGCTTTTGCTTGCCATTCCCGGTGCCTGGCTGCTGTTCGCGCCTGAAATGGCCATCGTCACCATTCACGAGAACCTGGCTTTTGTACAAATTTCCAATGTACACAGTCAGCAAACCGGCCTTGGCCTGCTGCTCGCTGCCGCCGTCAACCTGGTGTGTCTGCGCGACAGCGCCGAGCGCCTGCCTCTGCACGTGGCAGTATTCTTCTATTTGGCCGGTCTGGTGGCCAGCCACGGCAACCGCGTGTTCGGCGACCAATGGTGGATGTGGCTACCCGCGGCACTCTACCTGCTACCGCTGATCCCCTTCGGCAAGCTGATTCCCAGCAAACTGCCACTTCCGCTTCCTGGTGGTAATGGCCAGCAGCGCGGTGAAGTGAAGTGGTTCAACCCGAACAAGGGCTTTGGCTTCATCCTGACCGACAAGGGCGAAGAGCTGTTTGTTCACTTCAAGGCCGTGCAGAACGGTGGTCGCCGCAGCCTGCGCACCGGCACCAAGGTGCGATTCGATACTCGCATGTCTGATCGCGGCGAACAGGCGGATAACGTTTACATCGAACAATAAACGCATCTCGCAGCAGGCAACATGCTGCACCCGCGACATGTTGCCTGCCCTGTTGTCTGAACCGGAATAACAACAATGAAACTGGCAATCGCAGACTGGATCGTCCTGGCCGGCTATCTTTGTGTCGTGCTTGGCATCGGCATCTACTTTTCCCGCAAGAACACCAGCACCGAAGAATATTTCGTGGGCGGTCGCCGCTTTCGTGGCTGGGTAATCGGCCTGTCACTGGTGGGAACCTCCATCAGCTCCATCACTTTCCTTGCCTATCCGGCAGATGCCTTCAAGACAGACTGGCTCCGTTATCTGCCCAATCTGGCTTTGTTGCCTGCCATCCTGGTGGCAGCATTCGTATTCCTCCCCTTTTTCCGGCGCGGCAACATGACCAGCGCCTACGAATTTCTGGAAATGCGTTACGGCCCTTCCATCCGGGTCTACGGTGCAATCGCCTTTCTGGTTGCCCAACTGGTGCGCCTGGCCATGATCCTGTGGCTGTTGTCACTACTGATCCAGGAGGTCACCGGCGTAGCGCCCACCACCGCGATTATTCTTGGCGGCCTGTTTGTCGGCCTCTACACCGTTATTGGCGGAATCGATGCGGTAATCTGGACTGACGTCTTGCAGACCGTGATTTTGCTGCTGGGCGGTGTGGTCTGTTTGTGGGTCATTCTGGATGCCCTGCCCGGCGGGCTGAATCAGGTCTTCGAACTTGCTGGTACTGCAGGCAAGTTTGCCCTCGCCCCCTGGGAAAATGGTGCCCCCGGCGAGACCTCCTGGTCGTTCTCTCTTAGCGAGAAAACCGCCACCATGATGCTGTTGATCGGGCTGACCAATTGGCTTACCGAATACTCCAGCAACCAGAACACCGTGCAGCGTTATTGTGCATCGCAATCCACTCAGGAAGCCCGCCGTGGCTTGTGGGTGTACTTGTTTACTGCCCTGCCGATCTGGGCGTTCTACATGTTTCTGGGCACCGCCCTGTGGGTATTTTTTCAGGTCTATCCAGACGTACAGGCCAGCGCCATCCTGCAAGGGGACGCTCGGGCAGAAACCCTGATGCCGCATTTCATTACGGCTTATCTCCCTGCAGGTATTGCCGGGCTGGTGATCGCCGCCGCCCTGGCCGCCGCCATGAGCTCGCTGGATTCCAGCATCAACTCTGTGACAACGGTGAGCGTGGTGGACTTGTATCGTCGCCACCTCCGCCCGGGTGAGAGCGACCGGCATTATCTGCGCGTGGCCTGGGCTATTGCCGTAGTGGTAACCGTATTCATGATCGGCGGCGCGCTGTGGCTCAACAATGCCGAGACTAAAACCCTGCAGGATACTTCCACCATTCTGGTTTCCCTGCTCGGTGGCGGCATGCTGGGTCTGTATTTGCTGGGCTTCTTCAGCCAACGTGGCGATGCCAGAGCGGCCTGGTGCGGTATTGCCTGCACACTGGTTTTTACCAGCTGGACGGTGCTGACCAACAAGGGGCTGCTGCCGGATGCCGTCAGCGCCCCCTTTGATCTCTACTACACCGGTTTGATCGGTAATCTGCTGATGTTTGCGGTGGGTTATCTTGCCGCATCCTTGTGGCCGGCACCGTCTTCCGCTGACTGATCCGCAGCGCTCCGGGATTGCAGCAAGCGATCCCGGATCAACCAGCCTGCGGCCCAGAACACCAGCCAGGGATCGATCAGATAGTCCCACAGATTGTCCGTTGCCAGCAGATCCAGACGGAACGCAAATTGCGCGGCCACCAGAATCAGGCAGGAGGCATAGGCGCGCATCACCCAGGCCACCATGCCCACCAGCAACAATGCTGTGCTGAATGCAAAGTCACCATAGCCCAGCGCGTAGGGATCCTGGTACACGAAGCCCATGCTGCCGGGATAGAACCACAGCGCCAGCACCACCAGCAATACACAGGCTCCCCTGAGCTGGCTGACAGGCAACCAGTAGATGCCGGTAATCCGGTGCTTGATGGCCAATACCGCCAGCAGACCTGAGGTCACGCTGAAACTGGACAGATAGCTGAGCACCCAGGCTGCAGGCCCCCATGGATAGGGCAACAGTGACCAGATAAAGACCACCAGAGCCAATACGATACGGGCGCGCATTGGCATCAGCGCTGCCGAAATGCGTAACTGCACTGCCACCAGCACCAGTGCTGCAATAAATAGATCAATGGTCATTATTGGCAGCTCCTTCCGGCAGTGATTCCTTCACCTCATTCTCCCCCTGCGCTTTTAACCAGGCGTGGCGGATAGCGCTTTTATTCCAGGTATAAAGGATATGCAGGTCTCCGTTTCGGGCGCGTACCATGTAGGGATAGTCATACTGAAAGCGGCATCCCCGGCGCTTGTCACATTTATTGTGTATCACCCTTTCCAGTAACTGTTGCGGGTTCTCGACGGGGGAACCTTCGGTCATCTCTTCCTGAATCAATGCCCCGTAGTCATCAACGTCCAGAGTCTGGTCACGCCACTCAGCCCGGTCATGCAACACCCAGCGTGTCTGCCACTGTTCACCACCATCACGGGTTTCACGCACACACAGGTCGTCCCGCTCTTCCCGGTTGCAGTTCGCCACCACCAGCCAGTGCCCCGGTCCCATCGCCACGCCACCCAACGCTGCACTGGGGTTCTCCAGGGGGGAATAGCTCAACGCATCCCAGTGCCAACCACCGTCACGGCTGACGGACTGGAACAGGTAACCGTTGTTGGGTTCATTTTCATTGCGGAGAAACGCCACCGCACTTTGCGGGGAATCCACCAGTACCAAGGGCTGAATGGCTTTGCGACCATGCCCAATCCGAGCCCGGCCCAGCACCTGACTATTGGCATCCAGGCGCAGGATTTCGCCAAACTTGCCGATCATCTCGTGGTAGACAGGCAAGCCGATGGAGCCATCGCTGTAGCGCAGCGGCGGGGTCTTCACCAGGGTACTGATATTGAGCAGCGGAGAAGTAACCAGAGGCCGATCGAAACGCCAGCTGGCACCCTGATCAAAGGATTCCATGACCACCACGCGGCTGGCGGCCCAGCCGCCAAAGCTGACGGCCACCACGAACAAGCGCATACGCCCGTCATCATCCAGCACCGGAACCGCATTGCCCAGCTTGCGCACATGCCGCCCCCAGCCGTCACTGATCTGTTCGCGGGTAACCACTACGGCCTCGTCAGACCAGGTGCCTGCTGCCGGGTCAAATACGGCGCTGTGAATATTCACATCTGCAGCACCTTCACGGGTGCCAGCAAACCAGAAGGCCCGCAGTTGTCCGTCAGGCAGCTCAACCATGGCCGGCGCATGCACCAGTGGCGTATCCGCATCTGAGGCAAATTCGGTCAGCCAGTGATCATGTTCCGGTGCCGTACTCGGCGCAGGCACCTCCATATCAGGCACAGGTTCCCAGATATGCGCAGGTGATGCGGCAAAATAGCCAGCCACCAACGCAGCCCCCACCAACAAATGGAAAAAACGCTTCATTCTTGTCTACAACAATACGGTGTCTATTTGGAGCGCCTATTGTCCACGAATGGGCGCGTTAAACCAGACCGGGCGTTACCCATTTTCTACCTTGGGTCACCCATTTGAGACGCCCCCAGAGCTGATAGGTGGGTTCATAAAATTGCCTGCCGTTAACCCACAGGAACGGGGCCGACTATCTGAACCGGGAAACGGAGATCACAGAAAGTGATCACAATATGTTCACAGTGTGATGATTGGTGTCATAATGATCTCAGTTGATATGCCAAAAATAACATTAAGGACATCCCTCCCGACCATGGAACGCGTGTTGCGAATCGGGCTCGCATTGCTTTGCGTGCTGCTGCTATCCCCTGCCTTTGCTGACGAGAATGACACGGACTGGAAACTGGTCAGCGACCGTAATGAGATTCAGGTGTACATGAAGCATCGGGATGAATCCCGCCTGAAAACCTTTCGCGGTGTCACCAGATTTGAACTGAAAGATGAATTCGCCCTGGCCGCAGTGCTCAACGATTACGGCAGCTACCCCAAATGGCTGCATTTCGTCGACAGTGCAGAAGAGTTTGATCGTCGAGGCCCTCTGGATCGCAGCCTCCGGTTCACCACTCAACTGCCTTGGCCACTGGCTGACCGTGAAGCCGTTCTGCAAGCCGACGTGCAGCAGAAAGTGACGACGGAGGAGGAGTCAGTGATGATTGAACTGATTAACCAACCCGACGCCCTTCCGCCCAATAATGACTACATCCGCTTCCCGGAGATGTGGGGCAAGCTGGGTTTTAGACGCTTGGGGGATGATCAGGTCGAAATGACCTACGAACTGATTCTCGACCCCGGCGGCTATATTCCTGCCTGGATCGCCAATATTCTGCTGCGCGACGCCCCCTACTTCACTCTGGAGCGTTTACGCCGGATCATCCTTAAACCGGAATACCAGAATCAGTATTACGACTATCTGGATCTGCTCCGTGGCCCCGGCCGGCCTGACAGCACCACCAATATCGCTGGCCAGCCAAAATCATGAAAACGTAACAAAGTAAGTTTCCATCTGTCATTTTCGGCCAACCCTCCGCTACCATAGCTTCTTACTGGAAAATGGAGGGGGCCATTCATGTCCCGGTTGCTTTTCTTCATATATAGCTGGCTGGTCTTTGTGCCGCTGATGGCAATCACCACACTGGTGTGTGGCGTGATCTGTCTTGCCTTGGTGCCTTTCCTCCCCGCAGATCGTGTCGCTCGCTATACTGCCGTCCCCTGGGCCAGACTGTGCCTTCTGTATAGTGGCGTACGCGTGGACATCTACGGCCAGCATCACCTGCAACCCGAACAGAGCTACGTGATCGTGGCAAACCACCTGAGCCAGTTCGATATTTTTGTGCTGTATGGCTATCTGGGAATGGATTTTCGCTGGGTCATGAAGCATGAGCTGCGCAAGGTGCCGATCATTGGTATCTGCTGCGAGAAGCTCGGCCACATCTTTATCAATCGCTCAGACAGCCAGGCCGCCATTGCCAGCCTCAATGCCGCACGAGCCAGATTGAACAATGGCGCCAGCGTGGTGTTTTTCCCGGAGGGTACCCGCAGTCGAGACGGACAACTCAAGCCCTTCAAGAAAGGGGCCTTCAAGATGGCCCAGGAACTGCAGTTGCCCGTACTGCCCGTTACCCTCACCGGCACCTTCGATATCCTGCCTCCAGGTACCATTCGCCTGCAGCCGGGTCACCAGGCAACGCTGACTCTGCACGCCCCGCTTGCCGTGACAGGCCATGACGAAAGTGAACTGCTGAGCCTGATGGAGCGCAGTCATGCTGCTATTGCCTCACCACTGACAGAGCCCTGCCCCCAGGCCTTGGCCTGATCAGAATACCCTAGCGCCGGCAGACGCCGGCGTTACTGCCACCCCCACCCTCCCCCTGTCCGACAGGATTGGCCCATTCTGCAGTGACAAAGTGTCTACACTCCTTGCCAACCTGAATGAAATGCTCAGGAAAGCACGCTGACAGCTGCACCCGGCAAGGTGCTGCCACCTACCATCAGGGTGAATGTCTGGCAAGTCAGCGCCATTCCCGGGCATCCAGTTTGAAACACCTTTTACGCTGTCTCTTTCGGGAGAGGATCAAGGAGTCATCATGAAGAATTTCAAAGACAAAGTTGCTGTTATCACCGGTGCCGGCTCTGGCATCGGTCGTGCCCTGGCCAAGGAACTGGCAGCCTCCGGTGCCAAACTCGCCCTGTCTGATATCAATGAGGCTGGCCTGAAACAAACCGCCAAGGATCTGGGGCTGGCGGAAGACCGCCTGATGACTCGCGTACTGGATGTGGCTGATCGCCAGGCGTTCTACGATTTTGCTGACGATGTGGTCAATCATTTCGGCTACGCTAACCTGATCTTCAATAACGCCGGCGTGGCGCTGGGTGCCACCGTGGAAGACATGAACTACGACGATTTCGAGTGGTTGATGAACATCAACTTCTGGGGCGTGGTGTACGGCACCAAGGCATTCTTGCCTTACCTGAAGCAGGCCGGCGAAGGCCACATCATCAACATCTCCTCGATCTTCGGCCTGGTGGGTATCCCCACCCAATCCGCCTACAACGCCGCCAAATTCGCGGTGCGCGGCTTCACCGAATCTCTGCGTATCGAGCTGGAGATGGAAGGCAGCCCGGTATCCTGCACTTCCGTTCACCCAGGTGGCATCAAGACCAACATTGCCAAAGCAGCACGGATGACCGACGGTGTAGAGCGCATCACCGGTGCCAACAAGGAGAAATCCATTCAGGATTTCGAAAAACTGTTCCGCACCACCCCGGAAGAAGCCGCTAGCACCATCCTCAAGGGTGTGCGCGGTAACAAGCGCCGTGTACTGATCGGCTCCGATGCCGTCGCCGTCGACACCATGCAGCGCCTGCTTCCGACCAGCTACCAAAAGCTGATCGCCATGGGCCAGAAGTACATGAGCAAGTAACGGATGACCGGCGAGCGCCCCTTCTCACAGGCCTGTGAAAACAACAAAGGCCCAATTCTGGCGGTGTTGCAGCAACACTGCCAGGTCGGTGGGACGCTACTGGAAATCGGCGCAGGCACCGGGCAGCATGCTGCCTGGTTGTCAGCGCAGCTCCCTCACCTGAACTGGCAACCCTCCGATGTAGCTGACAATCTACCCGGCGTGCGCCAGTGGCTGCAGGAACCCGAAAGCCGTGCCCTGCCTCCCCTTGAACTGGACGTCAGCGGGCGCTGGCCTGATCAGCAATTCGACTACCTGTATACCGCCAACACCCTGCATATCATGTCCAGGGAAGAGGTTGTTAGGTTCATCACTGCGGGTTGTGAGCACCTGAAAGACAAGGGGTGTTTTGTGGTGTACGGCCCTTTCAAGGTGGCCGGCCACTTTACCAGCGGCTCCAACGCCCGTTTTGACGAGTGGCTGAAAGACATTGATCCGCAACGGGGAATCCGGGATCAGGAGTGGATCGAGGAGTTGTTTTCCCGCCAGCAGCGAAAACTGGTGGCTGAATACGATCTACCCGCCAACAACAAGGTATTGGTGTTCGGGTGATCTACGCCCGTTGCTGAACGCCGCAAGCAAACGCCCAATAACTGACTAGGCCCGCGCAGCCCTGCGTACCGCGTGCATCCTCGGTTTCAAAAACAGCACCCCGAACAGCATGGTCATCAAGGCATCGCGCCAGTGAAACACACCGTGCCGGCGTATCCAGAAGGCAAAGCCGACCAGTTCCAGCACATGCAAAATAGCAATGACTGCCCCGGCAATCAGCAGCATGCGATCAAATGGGGCCGGTAAATCCATGAAAATGGCTAACAGTACCCCCAGCCAAAACACTACAATGCATCCACGCAAGACGTTCATCGCTAAAGATCCTCTGACAGCGCTGGCTATTTTTTCTACAATGCGTGGTTATGGCGAGGATCCGGGCACCCGACACACAAAATATAACCCGGTGCCGCAGAACGCCATCTCTGCCGAAATGCAGACAAAGTACAACAACCACTCGCATTCAGACTGAGCGAATACATGCAAAAAGACAAGGCTAATGCCTGGACCCTGGATCAGTTCCAGGTGCCTGAAAAAGACGGCGAACGCCGCTTCCACGACTTTGATCTGGATCTGCGCCTGATGCGCGGCATCGCCGATCTTGGTTTCCAGTACTGCACCCCCATTCAGGCTGAGGTGCTGGAGCACACCCTGGCAGGCGCTGACGCCATTGGCCGGGCACAGACCGGCACCGGCAAGACCGCAGCCTTCCTGCTGACGGTCATCAATGACTTGCTGAAAAACCCGCTGGAGGTGCCCCGTTATGCCGGCGAGCCTCGCGCCCTGATCGTTGCGCCGACCCGTGAACTGGCGATGCAGATCGAGAAAGATGCCAAGGGGCTGACCAAGCACACCAATCTGCAGGTCATGAGTGTAGTGGGGGGAATGAACTTCAACCGCCAACAGGAACGCCTGCAGAGCCGCGAAATCGATATTCTGGTGGCAACACCGGGTCGTCTACTGGATTTTGCCAAGCGCCGCGACCTGTGGCTCGACCGGGTAGAATTCCTGGTATTGGATGAAGCTGACCGCATGCTGGACATGGGATTCATTCCCGACGTGAAACGCATCGTCAGCATGACCCCCCGTAGCAAACACCGGCAGACCTTGCTGTTCTCCGCCACCTTTAACGAAGACGTGATGAACCTGGCCCGCCGCTGGACTCAGGATGCTGAAGTGGTGGAAATCGAGCCTGCTCAGGTCACTACCGAACGGGTGGAGCAGAAGGTCTACATCACCAACACCGATGACAAATTCAAGCTGCTGTACAACCTGATCACCGGCATGAAGATGGACAAAGTCATTGTCTTTGCCAACCGTCGGGATATCACGCGCCGCATCAACGATCGTCTGCACAAGAAAGGCCTGAAGGTATCGATGATCTCCGGGGATGTACCGCAGAACCAACGGATGAAAACCCTGGAGCGTTTCCGCTCCGGGGATCTGCAGGTACTGATCGCCACCGACGTAGCCGGGCGAGGCATCCACATTGATGGCGTCTCCCATGTGGTGAATTACAACCTGCCGGAAGATCCGGAAGACTACGTCCACCGTATTGGCCGTACCGGCCGTGCTGGCGCCAGCGGCATGTCCATCAGCTTTGCCTGTGAAGATGACGCCTTCCTGCTTCCCGAGCTGGAAAATGCCATCAGCATGAAACTGGAATGCGAGTACCCGCCAGCCGATTTGCTGCAGGAAAAGGAAACCAGCAATGCCTGAGCGAATTAGTGCCCAGGAAGGCAAGGCTCGCTTTGATGCCGGTGAATCGCTGTTTGTGGACATTCGTGACCCGCACAGCTACGCCGCCGGCCACCTGCGAGACGCCGTACACCTTACCAACGCCAACGTTGACCAATTCCTTGCTGACACCGACAAGGGGTTGCCGCTGGTAGTCTACTGTTACCATGGCAACAGCAGCCAGGGCGCGGCGGACTGGCTGACGGAGCAAGGTTTTCAGGCCGTCAGCCTGGATGGCGGCTATGAGGTGTTCAAACAACAGTTCCCGGACACACTGGAAACGCCTGAGGCCTGAGACAAAGAAGGCCCGCCGGGAAAACCGGGCGGGCCTTTTTGCATCGGTAAAAAACACTTGCCAGAACCTGCTGTAGAAGGCTGCCAGCAAGCGATCCGGGCCCAAGCGAGGCAAGAATTCCAGAAGCGCGTCTCGAAGATCAAGATCCAAACCTATTTCCATGATCTATGGTTTTGCCTTTCGAAACTCGCTTCTCGCAACTCGAAACTCACTCCTCGCTCAGGCTAGCCCCTACAGCGGCTTCGCAGCCGGCGTCAGACCTCAAGCGTCCTGCGCCACTAGAACCGGTAACCCAGCCCCACCATATACACCCACGGATCAATCTCCACATCGATCTTGTCCACCCGGGCATCATTCACGTACAGCCTTGCTTCAGTATCAATATCAATGTTCCAGACACTGACATTGAAAAGCCAGTTGTCAGTGAGGTCGAAATCCGCCCCCACTTCCCAAGCAAAACCCAGGGAATTACTGAGTTTTACATCAGCGTCGGCACCACCCAGCAACGGGCTGACCACATCATCATCGATACTGTCATCAAAGAAGATCGTGTAGTTCAAACCCGCTCCGACATAAGCCCGCATGGGGCCCATTTGCGGCGCATAGTATTGAGCCAGTAGTGTTGGAGGCAGGTGACTGGTTTCACCGATGACAACGCCACCCCCGGTATCGAGCAAAATATCATGGGTAAACGGGGTGGCACCCACCAGCTCGACAGCAAAGGAATCATTCACCATATACGCGAATGTCAGTCCCAGCTGGGTGTCATCATCAACATCGACTTCCAGGCCTCCGACAGCAGGCAACGCCGGATTGAAGGCATCGCTGCTGGCATCTGGATCCACCTTGATTGCACCAGCTCGCACAATGAAATCACCCGCTTCGTGAGCCAACAATGGACTTCCCAGCAACATACCCGTTAGCAGTAGCGCCCCTTTAACTTGTCCTCGCAGTTGCATACAGATCCCCATGGATAACGCAATATACAGTCAATGACCAAGGCCCGATTACCGGGCAAGATGGTCAACACTCAAACTACGCCGCCATTGAACAATTTGACGCAACAACGAGCATTGCTCTGAATCAATAAAAACGAGGCTTGTCACCATGTCGTCTTCTGAACTGATTAGCGCCCTGCGCGATGCCCACAAGACCCACCTGACCCAACAATTGCAAAACCCTGATCACTGGCAAACGCTCATGTCGCAAGCCAGCGCCAGCCTGGGTGATACGCCGATTGGCAAACTGGTAGACAGCGAAAGCCTGAGCCAGGTAGTAGAACAGTGGGTAGTGGAGGCCAACAGTGCCCAGGGGCTGCAAGACGTCATCGTACAAACCACCGAAGCCGTACTGCAGGCAGCCGAGAACGATGACGCCACTGTCGGAGAGTTACTCAGCGAAGCACACTTCGAGGCGGTGCTGGAGAAGTCTCTGCAACTCAAGGCTCTGCGAGAGAAAGCGATTCACGCAGGCATGAATCATCCTCTTGTCAGCGAAATGGTCAGCGAGATGCTGTACACCGGCATCAAGAATTTCCTGCTGGAAGAAAACGCCTTGGCCAAACTGCCCGGCGTCAGCAGCATGATGAAGATCGGCCGCAAGAGCGTGGTCGGCAAGGCCATGGGAGGCATGGAGGAATCCATTCGCGGCTATTTGCAAAAGAATATTCGCGAAACCCTGAGGACCGGCGAGCAATGGCTCAACAAACAGCTGACTAACGAGCGTATCGAACAACTGGCCCGCGATGGTTATCGCCGCGTGGCACCGCTTAAACCCGCCGACTATCTTGCACAGATCCCGAATGGCACCGTCAAGGATCTGGTGGAGCAAGGTTGCCAGATTGGCGATGAAAGCGCCCGGCTCGATTACACCCGTCGTCTGATCAGTGTTGGCATCAAGGCAGCAGTGGATGCCCTGTGCGAAAAAACGCTGGCGGACATCCTTTCAGGCATGCAGATCAGCGAAGATAAAATTCGTGAATTCACCGCCCCCGCCCTCGCCAAAGGCGCATCCATATTGGTTGAACAAGGCGTACTGGAACCGTTTATTACCTGGTCGCTGGATGATTTTTACGAGTCGGAAGCGTGCAAAAAAGCGTTGGAGTCAGTTAACAGTTAATAGTGAACAGTTAACAGCGACGCGAACCAGCATTGCTGTGATCTGAAAACAAAAAGGCCGCGCCCAAAGTTTGGGCGCGGCCTCTTTCGTTGGAAAAAAGATAAAGACTACCGCGAATGTTTCGCTGTTAACTGTTCACTATTAACTGTTAACTAGAGGAACGACTCCGCATATTCCGCCAGCAACGAACGCGGCACCCCATTGAGCTGCACCGACCCGCCATGGACAAAGCGCTTGAAGCGTTCAGTCATGTAGGTCAGTCCGGAGCTGGTGGGGGATAGATACGGGGTGTCGATCTGAGCCAGATTACCGAGACAGACCACTTTCGATCCTTCCCCGGCCCGGGTAATGATCGCCTTCATCTGATGGGGAGTCAGGTTCTGGCTTTCATCAATAAGGATCAGGGATTTCTGAAAGCTGCGGCCACGGATGTAGTTCATGGCCTTGAACTGGATATTGGCTCGCTCTTTCACATATTGAATACTGCCCGAAGGATTCTCGTCGTTCAGGTGCAGCGCCTCGATATTGTCATTGATCGCCCCCAGCCAAGGATCCATCTTCTCTTCTTCCGTGCCCGGCAAGAAGCCGTGATCTTCTGCCAGCGGCGGAGTGGAGCGGGTGGCAATAATCTTGTTGAAGCGTTTCTGCTCCACTGTCATTTCGATGGCCGCAGCCAGCGCCAGAATGGTTTTGCCGGAACCGGCGGCTCCGGTGAGATTAACCAGATGCACATCCGGGTCCAACAGCAACTGCAAGGCAATAGCCTGCTGAATGTTCATGGGTTTCAACCCCCATGCCTCCTGCTCCAGCATACTGTCAGCCTTGTAATGTTTGAGCGTAACAACACCATTCTCGATGTGCATGACACGGCCAACGAAGCCCTGCTCATCAATGATGTACTGGTTGGGGTAAACCTCCTCGCCAAGAATTTCACTGACCAGCAAACCGTGGGACAGGTAATGCAGGGTATCGGCTCCGTCCTGTTCAGTCTCTACTTGCGTCACCTGATCCCAAAAGGAACCTGGCACTTCGAAATAGCCCCGGGTCAGCTGCTTGATGTCCGTGACCAGCTGATCGTTATGGTAGTCCTCTGATTCGATACCACAGGCCCGCGCCTTGAGGCGCATATTGATGTCCTTTGTGACCAGGATGAAGCGCTCATCAGGAGCCTGAGCCTTCATGCCGAATACATCATTGATAATACGATTGTCGTTGAGATGGTCGGGCAATGGCGCCTTCACATCGTCCAGGGACGACATCAGCACGGTAAGGGTGCCCTGGGTTGAGTTATCTGGCCCACGGGGGATGGGGATACCTGCTTCAACTTGCTCAGGGGAGGCATGACCCAATACCTTGTCGATCTGCCGAATGGCTGCCCGGCAGTCTGCCGCCGTATGTGACTTGCCGCTTTTCAGCTTGTCCAGCTCTTCCAGCACCGTCATGGGGATCACCACGCGGTGTTCTTCAAAGTTCAATAAGGAGTTAGGGTCGTGGATCAGGACGTTGGTATCGATGACGTAGGTTTTTTTCTGTTCTAGTTCGATGGTGCTGTCGTTCTGGCTGGCGCTCGCGTAGTGGTTAGTGGAAAGGCTGTGAAGTCTGGCCGCGCGCTCTTCCATGCGTATCCCCTGTGCCGTTAGACGGTACGGTTGCGTTGGTTTGGCGGCATTAAGGCGAGCGTCGGGTCTGAAATTGCGAGAGTGACGCGTGCCCCCTGCCGCCCTGGTTTTAAGCCTTTTGGCGGTTCAGTTGCATTTAGCTGTTACAGCTTTTGATCGCGATCACTCCCGCTTTGGCGGGATTGGAATTACCATACCCCAGTTTTTTTAAATCGATCAATAGGAACCTCCGAAAAGTTTTTGCTGACCGATTCAGGACGCCATTCAGTCGTCCCTCTCGCTCCGCTACACTGGAACTTCCAAAAGGCAACCTGTATTCCGCTCATGTCACTTGAACATCCCCAGGTAATGATGCCCCCGCCCGCCCTCTATCTTGGCGGACTGCTCATGGGCTATGGGCTTGACCGCGCCATCCACTTTCCAGCGATTCGCTTCACTGGCGATGTCTGGCTAATGCTGGCGCTCGCTGTCATTGGCGCACTGCTGGTGCTCTCGGCTGTGGTGCAGCTGCGCATGGCCAAAACAACAGTCATGCCCCACCGTGCTGCCAGCACACTGCTTACCAGCGGGGTATTCACGCTCAGCCGTAATCCCATCTATCTGGGCTTTACCTGTTTGGCAGCCGCCATGGCACTGAGCCAACACAGTGCAGGCATGCTGCTGATGCTGGCCCCCGTCGTCTGGGTCATTCATTCCCATGTGATTGCAGCGGAAGAAGCCTTTCATTCCGAAAAATTTGGCGAGGCGTGGCAGGATTACTGTCGCAGAACCCGGCGCTGGCTTTGAGCTGCTCGCAACCTTTCCCGCGCTTCAGCCATTGGGCCTGCCCCAGCTTGCCATTCAGCAATCGCATGTGCCGGGAGCCAAAATGACCCGGCACCAGGGTGCTGGACCGGGTATCCCGGGGTAGCCACCCCAGTCGGCGATACAACTCTGCCACCAGTTCGGAACAGAACCACCCTCGCTGGTCCGGTTTTCGCTGGTAGGCCGTCAGCACATCAATGGCATTGCATAACAGATAATTTTTGTAGGGGCGATGCATCAGCCGTCTGAGCAGGCGCTGCAGCAGCTTCTCCTGGGAATCGGACAGATCCGGACCATGTCGCCGCCGTAATACCACCGAGCCAGGATAATCCTTCAGCTTGGTCGACAACGACACCAACGACACACCCGCCACCGGCTTCCCCAGTCGCACGTCGACCGATTCACCCAAGGTGGTCGATTCCAGCACCAGAGGTTCCCGACTCTCCGGCAGGAACACCACCATACCGATATGGCTCCAGGGGCTTCGGGTAAACACCCGAATTACCTCGCTGGTAAAACCACGCCCGGAGAACAACAGGATATCGCCGGTTCGCAAGGTAAACGCAGAATCCAGAGTGAGTGTCATCGCAGACGTTCCTGGTATCTGATCAATCCCGTTATCGCCACGCTAGGCCTGGAGGATGACAGCGCGCTGACAGGTTGGTGAAAAGCGGGTTGCAGGTTCGGGCATGGATACCTCCTGCGTTGTATGCGGCTGCACTTCCGACCGGTGACGTCACATTTCTGTTACTTGCGTGCGGTAATCTGCCTGACACTTTCCGCCCTGCCCTCCCCCCACCTATGGAAGATCGCCTCTACCTGCTGCAACGCCACCTCCCGGAGCTCCTCCATCTGGAATCACTCATCCGTGAAGGCGAGCGGTACCTGCGAGTAGAGACGGTGCACCAGGTTCCCATGGGCGAACTGTCCTTGCCGGTCAAGGTCATCGAGATGGGCTCAACCTCTCCGAGGGTGCCGGTGATTGGTTTCTTTGGTGGCGTGCACGGCGTGGAACGTATCGGGAGTCAGGTCCTGATGTCCTGGCTGCACAGCCTGATACATCGCCTGCAGTGGGATGACCAGCTACATCGCAGGCTGGAGCAGGTCCGCCTGGTCTTCATGCCCATGATCAATCCCGGCGGCATCTGGCAACGTACCCGCAGCAACCCCAATGGGGTAGATCTCATGCGCAATGCGCCCATCGATGCCATGGGGAAGGTGCCGTTTCTGGTCGGTGGCCATCGTATCAGCCGCCACCTGCCTTGGTACCGGGGCAAAAGCGGCGCGCCAATGGAACCCGAAGCCCAGGCGATGATTCGGGTGGTTCAGGAGAAGCTGTTCCCGGCTCCCTTTTCCATGAGTATCGATTGCCACAGTGGCTTTGGCCGACGGGACCGGATCTGGTGCTGCTATGCACGCAGTCATCGTCCCATCCCGCATATCGGTGAGGTATTTCGACTCAAACAGATATTCGAAACCACCTATCCCCACCACCACCCTTATCTGATCGAGCCCCAATCCGTGAATTACACTACCCATGGTGACCTGTGGGATTACCTCTACGACGATGCTCAGGAAAAAATCCCTGAGCATACTTTTCTCCCCTTCACTCTCGAGATGGGGTCGTGGCTGTGGGTCCGCAAGAACCCAAGACAGATGCTGGACTTCTTCGGCTACTTCAATCCGGTCATCTCCCACCGTCACCATCGGGTGCTTCGCCAGCACCTTCCCCTTTTCGAATTTCTCACCGGCATGACCGCCAACGCAGGCAACTGGCTTCCCAGCGCCAACCAGCGCGCAGCATTGACCCGTGAGGCTATCCAGTTCTGGTTTCCGCCGCAGGTCTGACCGCTCTGGCGCCGCTTTTGCATTAGGTTAAGCTTTGCGGCACGGGTTGGGTCTGACCCACCACTGCCTTACACTTGGACCAACTTTGAAAACGGGAACCTCCTATGAAACGCCTTGCTTTCATCACTTGCGCCATGGCGCTCGCTGGCTGCCAGCATTTCAGCTATCAGCCGCCCTATGGTGATGACATTGCCGACATCACATTCAGCAGCAACAACACCCCAGCCCAACCTTCCATCTGTGTTCCCGGTGAAGGTTTTCAGGCCACAGAGTACTCCATCGCGCAGAAACCCATTGGGGGCGATGCCATGAACGATCTGCTGGAGACCATGAAGAAAAGTGTCGAGGTCAGCACCACGCTGAAGGCGTCAAGCCAGGCCCGTATAGGCGTGAGCTACAACCAGCAAAGCGGTGCAGGCATGTCCCGTGACCGCTGCAAGATTGCCCTGCAGTTTGAAGCCGTGGCTGGCGAGCATTATCAAGCCAAGTTTGACTACAGCCACTCCCAATGCGGGCTCTCCTTGACTGACAGCAACGGTAAGAGCGCCGATGCAGTGCAAGTTGACTGGGAATGCCCATAATCAACGCTCTCGATCGGTGCACAGCACCATAGCGGTGCACCGATTCTGATATTGCCAAAGGATGACGGCGCTCATCCTCCCCCACCAGAAACCCAACTCATTGTTTTATTTATAATTATAAAAACTGGCACACTCTCTGCATTATCTCTTGCGAGCCTGATAGGCGGTGCGCCACCAGCGCACATTGAACAAATTAGACTTGTTAAGAGGGTTGCACATGAAAAACGTATTTGGTCTGAAGAAAACCGTCATTGCTTCAGCTGTTGCCGCAGCAAGCGTTATGGCTCCGGCCATCGCTGCTGCAGAAGTCAGCGGCAGCCTGGGCATTGCCAGCATGTACCTGTGGCGTGGTCAGGACGTATCCGCTGGTACTGCCAACGTTTCCGGCAGCCTGGATTTCACCACTGAAGCGGGCTTCTATGCGGGCACCTGGGTTTCTTCTGCAGGTACTCCTGTTGCATTTACTGGCGAGGGTGACATCGACCTGGTCGAAGAAACTGCGAGCGTTTCCGGTTTTGGCACCACCTCTACCGAGACTGATTTTTACGCAGGTTTCGGCGGCGAAGCTGGCGGCCTGAGCTATGACATCTCCTACTGGACCTATGTCTACCCTGAAGCCGACGTGGGCGCAGGTGAGCTGGCAGAACTGATTGCCAGCGTAGGCATGGCCGGCTTCACCGTTACCGGTTACATCAGCGCTAATGACCTGAGCGACTCTGACGAAGAGAACTTCGGGGATGACGTGTACCTGACTCTGGGCTACGAGTACGAGAACTTTGGTGTCACCGCCGGTACCTTCATGTTCGATGCCGACGATCAGGACTACACCCACGTTGACCTGAGCTACTCTCCGGTTGAGAACCTGACCTTCACTGTTTCCAAAGTTGTTGACAGCGATAACGACTTCGACGATCAGGATCCGCTGTTCGTAGTAGGTTACTCTTTCGATATCTAAGTCTCTGAATATCGAAGGCACGACAGGGCAGCCTCGGCTGCCCACAGTTTCAACGCCGCGGGGCTCTCCCTGGTCCTCGCAAACACGCAAGCAACCCCGCGGCGTCTTTTTATTTTCTTCCGCTACAAACCTTCCCAAAGCTTTACTGCTCAGTCTCAAAATACACCACCAGTGCGTCGTGGTCTGACACCGGCGACACGCCGTCGGAACCGTACAACGCTCGATAACGGCCCGCATGCCCTCGACTGACTGACACCCTTTGCACTCGCTGCTTCAGGCCAGGGGAAATCCAGATGTGATCGATCGCCTGTGGACGGCAGCGATACCGGTAGCTGTAGCGTTCGGCAGACGGGATCCACTCCCAGAGATTGAATAGCCCAGCCGAAGCAAAGCGGTGGTAGCTGTCAGAAAACGCGCCTGTTCCCCAACTCGAATTAAAGTCCCCAGCCACAATGACGGGCTCAGTCTGTGACTGTACCCACATTGCCAACCGCTCAGCCTGTTTCGCGCGCTTCTCCAACACGCGCGGGGCCTGCAGATCCCGTGCACTACGTAAATGCACCACCACCAACTGCGCACTCACGGGTGCCGTAAGCGATACGCGCAATGGCGGGCGCGAGTACAGGGCATGCTCCTGAAAAGCGTCATCGGCAAACAAGCCTTCCACCGAACCCACCTGGATTGGCCGCCGATACAGCAACCCCACATCCATCCCGGAAGGATCATTTCCTTCCAGCAGGACAGCCCGGTAATACCAGCCACGTTTTGCCAGCCGGACGACCAATGCCTCCAGTAGCTCACGATTTTCCACCTCCTGCACCGCCAGAAGATGGGGCGCTTTCAATGACTGCACCACCGTGTCCGCAATCGCCTCAAGACGACGCTCCAGCAACGCAGAGGAAATCGGGTCATCGAGCTTGCTATCACGGACGGTATCCCGAAGCCGCCACAGGTTAAGCGAGCCCAGGGTCCATTGGTCGGCGACCGGGGATTCCACCGCTCTGGGCGCAGCAAGATCCCTGCAGTCGCCGTGCGCTACCGACACGCAAGTCAGGATAAAAAAGAAAAGGGTGCGTTTCATGCACCCAGTCTAGGGCGCCTCCGGGCGTTGCAACAGTGGTGAATGGCCTACAGCCCGGTAGGAGACTCGCCCAAAGCCATCACGCCTTCGATCATGCATCCGGCCCCCAATACAAAAAAGCCCGCACAAGTGCGGGCTTTTTTTCAGGAGTGAATCTCAGGGGCGAAACACCAGCCGCAGGCCGGCAGGCACGCGGGACTCCTCCACATACCCGATGAAACCGGGATCACTCCCCACCAACATTCCCAGTTCACGCTCACTGGAAACTTCACGAGGCGGCATACCACGACCGGTAAAGATCATCCGGGCCCAGTAACTTTTCATCTGCTCTGCAGACTTGCCAGTGACTTGCTGATAGAACGCATCGCGAGAAGCGCTGCCGTTCGGCAGGTCGAGCGGCTTTACGGATATCCCGGAAACCCGGCGCAGCTGGCCATTGAAAATCTGGCGTACCTGGTTCTGTGAGAGTGAGTCAATCGCACTTTCCTGACTAACCACCACCACGGGACCCGCAACTACCAGGGAGCTGAAAAGTGTTCCTGCCATGATCAGGAAACTGGCTAATAATCCTTTTTTCACCTTTCTTCCCCCTTAAAAAACCAGATCGACAGACAGGCGAACGACAGTGGGATTGTCCTCTTTCAGAGGCGTACCATCTGTCACGAAGAAGCCAGTAGTCGTCACCTCTTCATCTGCGAAATCGTAGTAATAGCTGTACTCCCCTTTGAGGGCGACCGATTCCGTCAGCGAGTAACGTAAACCAGCAGTCCAGCTCTTCTGTCTTTCGGCAAGAAAGTCATTCAGCTGCTGCGGCAATTCATCATCCAGCGCCTTGGGATAAATCGCAGACCAAGTGACCAAAGGCATCCATTTACCAAGATACTTCCCCACGCTCACGTAGCCACTTTCACTGGTGGGATACCAGTTACTGAAGCTCACTCGCGCCATTTCACTTGAGAAAAACCAGCTGCCATCGTCATATTGCAGACCTACTCCAGCGAAGTAGGTATAAACATCATCGATACTCAGAGTAGGAGGAGTACCCACCGCCGCAAGATCATCCTGAGGCACACTCAGAGCCGCCCCAGAGTACGCAGCCCGGAATGTCCAGTCGCTCCAGCGACTGGTCAGATTGACGCCGCTGATATCATCCGCCTGAAACTGGGCGTTCCCTGCCCGGGCACCAGCATCAACGGTACTGGAGCCCCAGAAACCAGAGACACGGTGGTACACCGGCCCGGTGGCAAAGGACCAAGCAAGTTCCATACCTTCCATGGTTTTGACCGGGGCCAGCAGGTACACCTCTGCCGGAGGGGTTACCCACGGGTAGGCGTAACCTACATCCACGTACTGGGAATGCATATAGAAGGGGGCCACAATGCGGCCAGCCTTGGCGCTGACAGTGTCCGTCAGGGCGTAATCCAGATATGCCCACTGGATTTCCGCATCGAAATCTTCTTCACCCGATGCAAACAGCTGTACCACGGCCTGCGCTTTGTCATTGATTTTGGCGTTGAACTGCACGCCAGCGCGGGTAAGAGAATCATGGCTCCATTTATCGCCAGAGCCGTCAATATAGGTGGCATCGCCAGTTTCGGTCGGCGCATCAGCAATGCTCATCCCGGCAGACAGGAACCCATTGATGGTGATCCGCTCTTCCTCATCCAGTGCCCCTTCCAGCTGTTGTTGTTCCAGCTGTTCGAGTCGCTGCTCATATGCCTTGAGCCGCTGCTCAACGTCGCTATCCGGCGTTTCAGCCCAGACTGGTCCGGTCACCAGGCCAAACATCAGCGCGGCAGAAAATGCTCTCTTCATAATCACCCCATCGATATACGTCGTTTTCCTTACTTGGAAATACGACAAAAAGGCGACATTATGCCGATCACGCTGTCACCATCAAGCCTCAAATGGGGACGTTCTGCTGACCGTAAAGTCCGCGCAGACAGACGTATCATTCCTGAGCTCAAGGCACAGGCTGGCACGCTCCCCCTCTGCAGGCACCCTGGAAAGATGCATCAACATAAGGTGCATGCCTCCGGGGGCAAAGGACACACTCCCCCCTGCGGGGACCATCACCTCGTGCAAATGACGCATGGCACGGGTGCCATCCTCCTGCATAGACATGTCGTGCAGCATGACGTGACCGGCAAAGTCGCTCCGGGCACCGGTGATCACCACCGCCGCATCGCCGGTGTTGGTCACCGTTACATAACCCGCCATGGAGGGGGACACCGGCGGTACCGCCCGTAACCAGGCCTCATCGAGCACAAGCTCTGCCTGAGCGGTTGCCGCCCAAAGCATCGCGCCGGCCAGAACGGCCCCTTTAGAGAAGACTTTCTGCATCCGCAGCCACCTCATCAATATTGAAATCCGCCGGGTAGAGTTTGCGTACTCGCGCCTGGTCATCCAGCAGGTAGATATAGTCGCTGTGGGTGAAGAGGTAATTCTCTTCCTCATCTCCTTTGATAAAAACCACCCCGTATTGCTCAGCGACTTGTCGTATCTCTGCCAGAGAGCCCGTCAGACCGACCATCTCAGCCTTGAACCAGGGCAGGTACTCCTTCAGGTGCTCGGCTGTATCCCGTTCCGGGTCGAAAGTAATAAACACCGGCTGCACCCGATCCGCCAGCCCGGCCTCATCCAGGTTCCGATAGACCTGAGCTACACGTGCCAACACCGCCGGGCAGATGTCCGGACAATGGGTGTATCCGAAGAAAAGGATAGACACCTGGCCTTTGAGATTATCCTGTGAAAACGGCTTTCCATCCTGGTCAGTAAGTGAAAACTCACCACCCAGACGAGTATTAACGGGAAGATCGCTTTCCGGCTTGTCGCACCCTGCGAGTAGAATCAGCACTAACAATGACAGGATGTACGGCAGTTTTCGCATGATCGCTCCGGTTGGTATAATCCGCGCCTATTTTGACGCTATTCAACGGTTAGGCAAGCCAAACCGGCTCGCTGCCCCGTGATGGAGGTGCCCCTTGGCACGCAAGCTTTTTATCCAGACCCACGGCTGCCAGATGAACGAGTACGATTCCACCCGCATGGTGGACCTGCTCGAATCCAGCCACAGCCTTGAGCAAACCGACAATCCCGACGAAGCGGATGTGCTGCTGCTCAACACCTGCTCCATCCGTGAGAAGGCCCAGGAAAAGGTGTTTCACCAACTGGGGCGCTGGAAAAAGCTCAAGGACGCCAACCCCGACATGATCATCGGCGTGGGCGGCTGTGTGGCCAGCCAGGAAGGGGAAGCCATCCGCGAACGTGCCCCCTACGTAGACGTGGTTTTTGGCCCCCAGACCCTGCATCGCCTGCCCGGTCTCATCACCAAGGCCGCCAGCACCCGTGAGCTGGCCATTGATGTGACCTTCCCGGAGATCGAAAAGTTCGACAATCTGCCTGAACCCAGCGTCGATGGCCCCACCGCTTTCGTGTCCATCATGGAAGGCTGCTCAAAGTACTGTACTTTCTGCGTGGTGCCCTACACCCGTGGTGAAGAGGTCAGCCGCCCGGTGCAACCCGTGCTCGACGAGATTGAGCATCTGGCGGAAATGGGCGTGCGCGAGGTGAATCTGCTGGGCCAGAATGTGAACGCCTATCGGGGCCAGGGGGCCAACGGTGAAACCCTGGACCTGGCCGACCTGATCCTGTTGATCCGCGATATCGACGGTATCGACCGCATCCGTTACACCACCAGCCACCCGGTGGAGTTTTCTGATGCGCTGATTCAGGTATACGAAGAAGTCCCCGAGCTGGTCAGCCACCTGCACCTGCCAGTGCAGTCCGGCTCTGACCGTATTCTCGCCATGATGAAGCGCAACCACATGGTGCTGGAGTACAAGAGCAAGCTACGCAAGCTCAAGCGCATTCGTCCGGACATTTCCTTTAGCTCGGATTTCATCATCGGCTTCCCCGGTGAAACCGACCGGGATTTCGAAGACACCATGGATCTGATCCACGAGATCGGCTTCGACATGTCCTTCAGCTTTATCTACAGCGCCCGCCCCGGCACCCCGGCGGCAGACCTGCCCGATGATGTGCCCATGGACGTGAAGAAGCAGCGCCTGGCCATTCTGCAACAGCGCATCAACCAGAACGCCCAGGACATCTCCCGCAAGATGGTGGGCAGCACCCAGCGTATTCTGGTGGATGGTTTTTCCAAGAAGGATCCCGGCCAGCTCAAGGGCCGTACCGAGAATAATCGGGTGGTGAACTTCCGTTGTGACGATACCGATCTGATCGGCAAATTTGTGGATGTGACCATCGCCGAAGCCTACAGTAATTCGCTGCTCGGCACCGATCCGCGCAACCCGGGCTGATCGCCCGGGTTGCACGTCCAGGCTAAGCCATTACGGGTTGCTTTGTAGCAGCCCGTTTTCATCTCTGGCAGGGGCCAGATAATCAGGCAGCAGCACTACCGACTCCGGATTGTTCTGGGCAAAGCTGGCATCGGGAGCCACATCGCCCCCTTCGCTATCAAAGAGGTTATCGAAGCGCAGCACCTGTTTCTGCGATTTTTCAGCCACATAAAGGCTGGATCCATCCCAGGCGATATCCACCGGGTTGCCCAACTGGGTATTGCCCACGGCGTCGTTATTGCCGTCATCAATGCTGATGGCCACTGGCGTATTGCCATCCGCCCGGTCCGCGCGCTCAATCACATACAACTTGCCGTCGGTGCCATTTGCGCCACTTCCCACGTCAGAGACAATCAGGGCATTGCGATCCGCCACATAGACAATCCCATGCAGATTGGTCGGCGCAGTAATCGGCATACCACCGATAGTCGGGGTGATTGTGCGATCAGGACCGCCGGTGCCTCTGTCCACACTGTAGTCCTCAAATACCGCCACAGTGCCATTCACCAGCGCCACGTAGAGGGTATCGCTGTCCGGGTCATAGTCCAGATCCCAGGGCGCCACACTCAGCGTGGTCTTGTAAAGTGGCGCCACGTTGCCGCCCGCCTGGGCACCAAACACTTTCACCGCGGGATCACCATTGTCGGTCACCAGCACCAACCCCAGGCCATCCGCGATATCAAACCCCTTGGGGCTGACCAACCCGGTATTTTCACCGCTCAGCATACGATCACGGCTCAGGCTAAACATCTCGCCATCGCGAGCCACCCCTAGCCGGTTGATCACAGCCATGCTGCCCTCACTGGGCGTCATCGCATTATCCGCTGTCAGGTACACATCCCCGAGCTGGTTGACACTCACACTCTCCAGCGAGCCGCCGACTGTAAAACTGCGCGTCACCATCGACAGATCAGTATCCAGCACCACCACATCAGGCTGGCCCATGAGCGGCGGATTACTGGTGACCAGCACCCCCTCAATGGAAATACGGGTGTCATCGATATCAGACACATCGTCCCCCAACGGCACCGTAGCATCGCGGATCAGGGCTTCAGGCTTGACGGAATCGACCACTCTGGACGGCGCAATATCGCCAGACTCCCCGGCAAAGATATTGTTGTAGACCAGGATGGCATCATTGGATTTCTCGGCAATAAAGGCCCGGTTGCCTTCCAGAATCAGGTCCACCGGATTGCCCAGCAAGGTGGAAGGCCCGGCAATGGTGCGATCCGGTGTCACCATCCCCTCCGCGGTGCTGGCGCTGGAAATCACGAAGATCTTGCCATCATCGGCCACGCCCGGATCGGCCACATCCGTCACTACCAGTGTGTCGATGTCCGCCCGGTAGGCAATGCCATGAATATTAGACACGGCCATTCCGTCACCGGGAGTAATCGTGCGCGCAGCCATGGCCGAGAAGTCTCCTGCCACATAGTTATCGATGACCAGGATGGTGCCATTGGTCATGGCCAGGAACGCCCGATCCAGCGTCTCGTTGTAAACCAGATCCCAGGCATTACCGGGAAGACTTGTGGAAGCAAGGGGCGTCGCTTCCTCACCGGCGGCGGTGCCATACACCTCAATACTGTTTCCACCCACGTTGGCCGCGAAAATCAGACCGGCTTGATGGGCAATCGCTACCCCTTTCAGATTGGCTGATCCCGGAGCATCCACCTCGCGATCGAGCCCCAGATTACTGGTAGCCTCATCCGGCCGTGATGAGGTGCGGTGCACCACCTGGAACTGGCTCGGCGAAGCACTGATATCACTGGCGGCATAGAGATTGCCCAGCAGATCCAGCACCATGCCTTCATTAGCGTTGGACTGAAAGGTAGCCTCGACTGCCAGGTTTGGCCCCAGCCGGTCAATCTGACCCTTGTTGTCACTACCATTGTGCATCACCAGCAAAGGCGCCGAACGGGCACTGGCGGGCACAACCTGCCGATTGCTGTTGCTGCTCCCATTTCCGCCACACCCAGCCAGGGTCAAGGCAGTACCCATCGTCAAACCCGTTATCCAGTGCAATTGCCGATTCATGTTGTCGCTCCTGATCAATCCATTATGTCGATACGCGTAAAAATTCCGTGCACACAATCAGTTACGCCACCGAAACGACATTGGATGTAGCAAAACGCAATGAATCGTAGCCATCTGTTAATCGCGTCAGGGAGTCGCTCCTCCTCCCGAATACTGCCCTTGTGCGGGAAACGTTAGCCGCACCGCGCGCAGACACAGCAAATTCACTTCCCCGAAGCCCGCCTTCGGAGTATTCTGAAACCCTTTGCAACAGCCCGCAGGGCCACCTTTTCCATCTTGGACACACCACTCGCTTCACAGCACATCCGCCTCGAACCCAACGATTCCCGTCGCCTGGCCAGTTTGTGTGGTCATCTTGATGAACACATCAAGCAGATTGCTACGCGCCTGCATGTGGATATCCATAATCGTGGCAACCAGTTCCACCTGTCTGGCGAGCCGGATCTGGTGGAGGCCGCTGCCACAATCTTGTCCGAACTGTACGACCAGACACGGGACGGCACAGAGCTGACTCCGGAAATGGTCCACCTGCATCTGCAACAGTCCAGCGTTGCCGAAATGGCCACCGGGAACGTTGCCGACAATACCGTGCCTTTCCCTTCGGACGACGTCGTCATTCGCACCCGCCGGGTCAAGATCAAGCCCCGCGGCGCGCACCAGCGCGAGTACGTCAAGAATGTACAGAAATACGACATCAACTTTGGTGTGGGCCCGGCCGGTACCGGCAAGACCTGGTTGGCGGTGGCCTGTGCGGTAGATGCTCTGGAAAAGGCAGAAATACAACGCATTCTGCTGGTTCGCCCGGCGGTCGAAGCCGGGGAAAAACTGGGTTTCCTGCCGGGGGATCTGGCCGAGAAGATCGACCCTTATCTGCGTCCGCTCTACGATGCCTTGTATGAAATGCTCGGTTTCGAAAAGGTCGCCAAACTGATGGACAGAATGGTCATTGAGGTTGCGCCGCTGGCCTATATGCGTGGGCGAACCCTGAACAACAGTTTTGTGATTCTGGATGAAGCCCAGAACACCACTCCGGAACAGATGAAAATGTTCCTGACCCGGATCGGATTCGGCACCCGGGCTGTGATCACCGGTGACGTAACCCAGGTGGATCTGCCCCGTCATCAACGCTCAGGTCTGGTGAATACTCTGGAAGTCCTGGACGGCGTCAAAGGCATTGGCGTCACCACCTTCGACAGTAAAGATGTGGTTCGCCACCCCCTGGTTCAACGCATTGTAGAGGCCTATGACCGTCATGAACGGGATACCGATACCGACCGTTGACATCCAGCGCGCCACCGAGAGCCCGGACATCCCTGACGATAGCCAGTTGGTGAGTTGGGCGCGCCATGCTGCGCAGGCGGCGGGTGGCGCGGAAGGGGACATTACCCTGCGCATTGTCAATGAAGACGAAATCCGCGAACTGAACCGGGATTATCGCAGCAAGGACAAACCCACCAACGTGCTGTCCTTCCCCTTTGAGATGCCGGAAGGGCTCCCTGCTGATGCCATGGAGCCACTGTTGGGCGACATCATCATCTGCGACAGCGTGGTGCGCCAGGAAGCCATTGAACAGCACAAAACCCTGCAGGCACACTGGGCACACATGGTCACCCATGGCGTGCTGCACCTGCTGGGCTATGATCATATTGATGACGACGATGCCGTCGCCATGGAAACACTGGAAATTCGCGCCTTGGCAGAACAAGGGTTTGATGACCCCTACACTGAGGCACCCGATAACACGATGGAGCAGTCCCCCTGATGTCAGACGATTATTCGGATAACGGTACCAGCCGAAGTTGGTTGGAGCGTGTCGGCCAGTTTTTCTCATCCACACCGGGCGACCGGTCTGAGCTGCTGGAATTGATCCGCTCCATGCGCGACAGCGACGTTATTGACGGGGACACCCTCGGCATCATTGAAGGGGCCATCTGTGTGGCCGACATGCAGGTGCGGGAAATCATGATTCCCCGCTCGCAAATGGTCAGCATCCGCTCCAGCTCCGATCCACGCGACTTCCTGCCCACCATCATCGATTGCGCCCATTCGCGCTTTCCGGTGCTCGGTGAGGACCCGGACGAAGTCATCGGCATCCTGCTGGCCAAGGATCTGCTACCGCTGATCCTTGATCCGGCCCGTATGGAACGTTTTGCCATCAAGGATCACATCCGTTCGGCTATGGTAGTGCCTGAGTCCAAGCGTCTCGACTCGCTGCTGCGTGAATTTCGCATCAGCCGCAACCACATGGCCATCGTCGTCAACGAATACGGCGGCATCGCCGGCCTGGTGACCATTGAGGATGTGCTGGAACAGATCGTCGGCGAAATCGAAGATGAGCACGATATCGAAGAAGACGATTACCTGATCAAGGATCTGGACGACAACGAATACACCGTCAAGGCACTGACGCCCATCGACGACTTCAACGAGCACTTTGATTGCGAATTCAGTGACGAAGAGTTCGACACCATCGGGGGATTGGTGATGCAGAAGTTTGGTCGACTACCGGGGCGCGATGAAAGCGTGGATCTGGACGGTTACCGCTTCACCGTACTCAGCGCCGACGGCAGAACCATACGATTGCTGCGCGTCACACCACCGGGGGAAAACAATAATGAACCCACCACAGAACAGGCCAGCACCTGAGCCGACACAAGGCATCAACTGGAAGGCGCTTCCCTGGGCACTCATGTTGCTGGGTGCCCTGCTGCTGACCAGCCAGTTTCTCAACTCCGGTCAAGGCCCACAGGCGGCCCTGGTCTGGTATGAAACCAGCGGCCTGCGCAAACTGGAATGGGACAACTACCTCTCCTGGTTACGCTTCAACGGTCAGGCTGAACAAGCCAAAGCCCTCGAACAGCAACTCCGGGAAGGCAACCCCCACCCGTGGGGCAACGCGTTGCTGTCAGAACAGTTCGTCACGGACAGCGACGCTCGCGCCACTGATTTCTGGTCCTCCAGCCAGATCCAGCAGTGGAAAACCCTGCGTGAGCAGGCTCCACAACAGCTGGAACAATCGCCCCTCTATCGCTGGGGCCTGGCCGCCGCCGATCCACGCCCATCACGCTTTTTCACCGCGCCCTTCACTGGCGGAACCCTGTGGCTGACCCTGCTCGCGCTGGCATGCCTTGCGCTGGTGGCACAACCACTGGAACGACAACTCGGGCCGGGACGACTGGCGGTAATCTGGCTGGCCGGTAGTGTGCTTAGTGGTGCCGGTTATCTGCTCGTCACAGGACCGGGCCAGATCCCGCTGCATGGCGCAGCTCCGGCGTTGATGGCCATACTGGCCGCCGCTGCGGCACTGTCCCGCAAGGCCATCGCCATTACCCTGCCCAGAGGCAAGCAGGAGCCCATGTCACTGAACTTGCCCGCCTGGAGCCTGGCGTTTATTCCACTGGCATTACTCATCGCACTGACCCTCGGCCACCCCCCCATGACCGCCAACCTGTCAGCGGGTCTGCTGGCCGCGGTTGGCGGAGCCCTGTTGGCCCTCGTGCTGCAACCGCGTGGTGATCAGATTCTGGTGAGCGAAACAGACACCGCCCTGCTGCCACCGGAACAACAGCAAACCATGGCCAACGGCTGGGATGCTCTGGGGAGGCTGGATGGCAACACTGCTGAGCGCCACTTTCGAGAAGTCCTGAACAGCGACCCGCAACAGTTCGACGCCCTTACCGGTCTGTTCATCGCCCAACAGATGCAGCAGCCCGTGCAGGAAGCCTGGCACGACACCGCCACCACCCTGTTCGCCCGCCCAGCAGACGATATCGGCCAGGCCACCCAGATCGCACAGCACTGGAAACAGTATCCCCCTGCCAGCAAGGAGACCCTGCCGGAAAAGTGCGCCTGGCAACTCGTTATCACTCTGACCCAGGCAGGGGAATACCAGCAGGCAGAAAAGCTGGCCGCCCGGTTTGCCGAAATTTCCGACAAACCCGACAACCGCCAGAATGCACTGACAGTGCTCCGTGAAGCGCTGCTAAGTGAAGGGTTAAAACACCGGGCCGATGCCCTGAAGGTGTGACTGTAAGCTCGACGAGTGACGAACAGCGAGAGGCTCCGCTTCAGATCGGAAGGGTTCCGCCTTTCGCAACTCGCAACTCGTAGCTCGAAACTCGTAGTCCGCCTATCGCTACTCCGCCCACGCCTGCCGCAGCTCACTCACCTGCATGCGCAACTTCGCATCCCGGCAATGGTGATCGACAAAACGCAGGTACTGCTCAGCCTTGCCGGACAGGGCAAATTTTTCCGCCAGTGTTTTTGCCAATAGCAGGTAGGCTTCGCCCAGCCCGGTGAAATCCGGATGGCGCTGGTGCATGTCCTTGAGCAAGGCCACCACCATTTTGGGAGCCGGATCATACAATCCCTGAGCCAGCGCCAGACGAGTAGCAGGACCGGAGGGCAGCCAGTCGGCCTCACGCTGACGTTGTTCGTTGATCAGGTGCAACGCACCCTGCCAATCACCGGCCGCCACCAACGCATCCAGATAAGGCTCAACCTGTAATGCGCGTTCCTCTTCCTTGCCCAGGATCGCCAGTAACTGGTCATACTGCCTCCAGTCGCCCAATGCCGGTTTCTTGCCCTTCACTGCCTTGGCAGCCCCCAGCAGCACCTTGTCGAAACGACCGGCACACAACAACACCCGCTGGCGGCGCTCTGCCAGCGACTGAGTGACCCGGGGCGCTCCCGGATTCAGCCCCCACAGGCGACCATGCTGTTCCAGCAGGGCTGCACAGGCCGCCGCCAGCACCAACCAGCCGTATGCGGCAAGTGCACCACCCACCGCTTGGGTCAGCGGTGCCGGCAACACATCCATGACGACCATCACTACAGCCACACCGGACAACCAGCCCAGCACGCCCAGTAAAGCCGCCACCAGATAATCTCGGGGAGCAGAAACCATATAGGTCAGCGCCGCCGCAAACGATCCCGGATCAGCGCCGCGCACCTGAATGGCCAGCCACAGGGCCGGTACCAGCAACATCGTGATCGTACCCAGCAGCAACCCGGCAGGCACCGACACCCAAATCATCAGGGCGATGGCCGCCAGTAACAGCACCACTGCAGGGGCAGCCTGTAGCAGAGCACCTTTCCAGCCATGGCCGGAAGACAGGTCCTGCCAGGAAGGCTGGCGTTCACGCTGATGGCGGCGTCGAACCTGAGCCTTGCTGGCCATGATCGCCTGGGCAAAACCGAAGGCAGGGATGCCACCCAGCACAGTGAGCGCAAAAAGCGCCGGTAGCGGCGGAATCACCGCCGCCACCACCGCCCAGATCAACAGCACCGGCAACAGTGTCAGTTGCAGCGGGTAACGCAGAAAGCGGTCCAGCTGCTGCCACAACGGCAGCGCCTGCTCCTGGCTGGAAGGCGCCAGCGCCTGATTGCACACCAGGCAACGGGCTTCATTGAAATTATCGTTCTGGCCATCCACACACTGATGACACAAAAACACCCCATCATGGGCGCAAAACCAGAGTGCCTCTGCACCTGGATGGTACTTGCAATAGCGATTCACTATGATGCCCCCAAAGCAGTCGTTGCCGTTTCGGGGTTGGGGTAGTTGAAAGTGTAACGTTCAAAATTGAAAAGCGCGCCAGGGGTGCCGGGATTCTCAGCCGCCGAGCCCGTGCCCTTATTGGTAAGCACGGGCACGGCATCCCGGTAATGATGACGCCATCCGCATTTCAACTTTGAACGTTAAACTTTCAACTCCTCCCCCTACGACTAATCGTTATTGCTCTACTTTATTCAAACCATTGCACAGACTCTACCGTTGACCGCCAAGCGGCTATGAAACGAGGATATCCATGCGCTACGCACTGCTGGCCCTGATCGCCGGCCTGCTCTTTCCCCTTGCCTTTGCCCCCTATGACCTCTGGCCGCTGATGTTTGTCAGTATCGCCATGGCATGCTTTTGCCTGCAGCAATCAGAATCAGCCCGTCAGGCGCTGTTGCGAGGCTGGCTTTATGGCATGGGCATGTTCGGTTTTGGCGTCAGCTGGGTGCATGTTTCCATGCACGAATATGGGGAAATGTCCCTGTGGATGGCCATTCCCTTCACCGCCGTCTTTGCCGCTGTGCTCGCGCTGTTCTACGGCCTGACGTTTTATTGCAGCTGGCGACTGGGACGCTCGGCATTGGTGTTTGCCGGTAGCTGGCTGCTGCTGGACTGGATACGCGGCTGGTTCCTGACCGGGTTTCCCTGGCTCTATGCCGGCTACAGCCTGATCGACACCCCCTTCGCGCCGCTGGCTCCCCTTGGCGGTGTCTGGCTGCTCACGTTGAGCGCCGTACTGCTGGCCAGCAGCCTCGTTCAGCTACGTCAGCCCGGTCCACAGCGCTGGCTGGCCGGGGCCTTGTCGGTACTGATTCTGGTCATGACCGGCATCGCCCACACCCTCACCTTCACCCACTCCAGCGGCGAACCCCAGCCAGTGGCACTGGTCCAGGGCAACATCCCCCAGGACCTGAAATGGCAGATCTCCATGCGCGAGCGCACCCGCGAGATCTACCACGAACTCACCGCCACCATTCCCGACGGTTATCTGGTGATCTGGCCGGAATCCGCACTCACCGAGTTCTACCAGACCATCACCGACTTCGTAGAAAGCGAAGGCGAAACCTTGCAGCAGCGCGGCGGTGCCTTTATCACCGGTGTTCCCTGGCGCACCCTGGACAACGGCGGCATCACCTACCGCAACAGCATCGCCGCCATCCCCCTACAGGCAGAAGATGGCCACGAACGGGTGTACCACAAACAAAAGCTGGTGCCCTTTGGTGAATATGTGCCAATGCAGTCCCTGATCCGTGGACTGATCCCGTTCTTTGATCTGCCCATGTCCGGCTTTACCCCCGGCGACCCGGCCCAGGGAAACCTGCAAACCCTCGGCCACACCATCGCCCCCTTCATCTGCTACGAGATTCTCTACCCCGAACAGGTTGCCACCCGCAGCCACGGCTCAGATGCCCTGATCACCATCAGTAACGATGCCTGGTTCGGCACCTCCGCCGGGCCATTGCAGCACTTTCAGATGGCCCGCATGCGAGCCCTGGAAACCGGTCGCTGGTTGCTGCGCGGCACCAACAATGGCGTCACTGCGGTCATTGATGACAGAGGCAAGGTGGTCGATGCCCTGCCCCAGTTTGAACGGGATGTTCTGCTCAGCAGCTACCAACCCAGACAGGGAACGACCCCTTTCATGACCACCGGCGTCTGGCCGTGGCTACTGTTGGCAGCGCTGATGATGGCAGCAGGGTGGCGGTTCAGGATGAGACAACCATAGCTTATTCCAATTAAGTATATACTTATAGCTAATTTGACTTTGGGCCATTAGGCCCCTATAACAGTGACATTGTCGAATCCTTTTGGGAGAGCACCATGTCACGCCCCGACGTCAAAGCGTTCTTTGATCACGACACCAATACGGTGAGCTATGTGGTCACCGACCCGGCCACCCGGCACTGCGCCGTAGTGGATTCCGTGCTGGACTACGCCCCCAACTCCGGGCGTACCCGGCTCACCAGCGCCGAGCAGATCGTTGCCTACATCCAGCAGGAAAACCTCACCGTAGACTGGCTGCTGGAAACCCATGTGCATGCGGATCACCTGTCCGCCGCACCCTGGATCCAGCAACAGGTGGGCGGCAAGCTGGCCATTGGCGAGCACATCACCACGGTGCAGGAAACCTTCGGCAAGGTATTCAACGAAGGCAGTGAATTCGCCCGCGACGGCGGCCAGTTTGATCACCTGTTCAAAGACGGCGAGACCTATCAGGTCGGCAATCTGCAAGCCCGTGCCATCCACACCCCCGGCCATACCCCGGCCTGCATGAGCCATGTGATCGGCGATGCCGTGTTCGTCGGTGACACCCTGTTCATGCCGGACTACGGCACTGCGCGTTGCGATTTCCCCGGCGGCGACGCCCGCACCCTGTATCAATCCATCCAGAAGCTGCTGGCCCTTCCCGATGAGACCCGCATGTTCCTGTGCCATGACTATCTACCGGATAGCCGTCAGGACTTTATCTGGGAAACCACCGTGGGTGATCAACGCCGGCACAACATCCATGTGCACCAGGGCATCAGCGAAGATGAGTTTGTCAGCATGCGCGAGACACGGGATGCCACCCTGGATATGCCACGCCTGATTCTGCCCTCGGTGCAGGTAAACATGCGCGCCGGCCATCTTCCGCCCGAGGAAGACAACGGCGTCAGCTACCTGAAAATCCCGCTGAATGCGCTATGAAGGGCCAAGACATGCCAATGGAAGAAGTGCTCTGGGATGTAATCATAGTGGGGGGCGGTGCCGCTGGTCTGGCCGCTGCCGCCAGCCTGCTGAAGCGTAAACCCACCCTGTCCCTGGCCATCGTCGAGCCCAGTGATCGGCATTATTACCAGCCTGCCTGGACGTTGGTGGGCGGCGGCTGCTTCAACCCGGAAGACACCTGCCGCTCCACTGCCTCCCTGATTCCGCACGCAGCCAAGTGGATCCGCAGCCGGGTAACCCGGCTACTGCCCCAGCAAAGTCAGGTGGCCCTGGAAAACGGTGAACTGCTCAGCTACCGCACGTTGGTCGTTGCCCCCGGGCTTGAGTTGCACTGGGCAGCGATCGCCGGACTGGAGGACACCTTGGGCAAGCACGGCGTGACCAGTAACTACCGCTACGATCTCGCCGCTTACACCTGGGAATGCGTACAGAAACTGAAAACAGGCCGCGCGCTGTTCACCCAGCCCGCCATGCCCATCAAATGCGCCGGCGCGCCACAGAAAGCCATGTATCTGTCCTGCCATCATTGGGAAAAACAAGGCTGCCTGAACCACATCGATGTTCACTTCCACAACACCGGTGGCGCGCTGTTCGGGGTAGCCGATTTTGTGCCGCCGCTAATGGAATACGTCAAACGCTATCACGCCCACCTGGCTTTCAGTAGCGAGCTGATCGCAGTGGATGGTCCGGCGCAAACCGCCACCTTCCGCGATACCGCCGCAGATGGCAGCAGCCATGAACGCAGCGAAGCTTTTGACATGCTGCATGTGGTGCCACCACAACGCGCGCCAGCCTTTGTGCGCAACAGCGAACTGGCCAACGCTGCAGGCTGGGTCGCTGTAGATGAAGCGACTTTGCAGCACCCCCATTATGCCAACGTGTTCAGCCTGGGCGATGCCTGCGGTGCCAGCAACGCCAAAACCGCCGCTGCAGTAAGAAAACAGGCGCCTGTGGTCGCCGAAAACCTGCTCGCATGGCTGGGCAAACAACCCATGCGCGCCCGTTATACCGGTTACGGAGCCTGCCCACTGACCGTGGAAAAAGGCAAGGTGGTACTGGCCGAGTTCGGCTACGGAGGCAAACTGCAGCCCAGCTTCCCGCTCAACCCAGCCGTGGCCAGAAGCAGCATGTGGTGGTTGAAACGCCACGCCATGCCTCGCATCTACTTCAGCCTGATGCTCAAAGGCCATGAGTGGCTGGCCAAGCCGGACAAGCTGTGATGAAACTGCCCCAGTGGATGGGCGCGTCCCAATGGCTGCCTGACTATAACCGGCAGACCGCAGCCCAGGATGGCGTCGCCGCCATTATCGTCACCATTATGCTGATCCCTCAGAGCCTGGCCTATGCCATGCTTGCCGGTCTGCCGCCGGAGGTGGGGCTGTATGCGAGCATTCTGCCACTGGTGGCCTACGCCCTGTTTGGCACCAGCCGCACTCTGGCCGTTGGCCCCGTGGCTGTCGCCTCGCTGATGACCGCCGCCGCGGCCAGCGAGATTGCCGCCGCAGGCACCACCGAATACCTGACCGCGGCCATCCTGCTCGCCACCCTGTCCGGCCTGTTCCTGGTAGTGATGGCGTTGTTACGACTGGGCTGGATTGCCAGTCTGCTTTCGCATCCGGTGGTCAGTGGCTTTATCACCGCCTCCGGCCTGCTGATTGCCGCCAGCCAACTCAAGCATCTACTCGGCATCCCCATCAGCGGGCACAACCTCTATGAACTGGCCCTTTCCCTGTACCGCAATCTGGGGGCGATTCACTGGCCCACCGTAGCACTTGGCGGTGGCGCCACACTCTTTCTGTTCTGGGTACGCAAGGCGTTCAAACCACTGCTGCTGAAAACCGGTTTCACTCCATTCTGGGCAGACCTGACCAGCAAGGCCGGACCAGTATTGGCAGTACTCGTGACGACGCTGCTCACCGCCACTCTGCGCCTGGATGAGGGTGGTCTGGCCATTGTCGGTGATATCCCCAGCGGCCTGCCCGGACTGGTAATGCCCAGCCTGAACCCAGGACTGTGGAAGTCGCTACTGGTACCAGCCATCCTGATCAGCCTGATTGGTTTTGTGGAATCCATTTCCGTCGCTCAAACCCTGGCTGCCAAACGTCGCCAGCGTATCAACCCGGACCAGGAACTGATGGGTCTGGGCAGCGCCAACCTGGCCAGTGCCTTCAGCGGTGGCTTCCCGGTCACAGGTGGCTTCTCCCGCTCGGTGGTAAACTTCGATGCCGGTGCCCAGACCCCTATGGCTGGTGTCTTCACCGCCGTGGGCATTGCCCTCACCGCCCTGTTCCTCACCGGCTTGTTTGTGTATCTGCCCAAGGCCACCCTGGCGGCAACCATCGTGGTGGCCGTATTGTCACTGGTGGATCTCGGCACCCTCAAACACACCTGGCATTTTTCCAGGCTGGATTTTACCGCCATGCTCATCACCATTCTCGGGGTACTGGGCGTGGGCGTGGAAGCCGGTGTCATGGCCGGGGTGATCAGTTCGCTGGCGCTGTACCTGTACCGCACCAACCAACCCCATGTGGCCGAGATCGGCCAGGTTCCCGGCACAGAGCACTTCCGTAATGTGCAACGACATGAGGTGCGAGTTTCCCCGACCATCCTCAGCCTGCGCATTGATGAGGCGCTCTATTTCGCCAATATCCGTCGCCTGGAAGACCAGATCTACGACGCCGCGCTGCAGCGTCCGCAAATCGATCATGTCATTCTCAACGGGGCGGCCATCAACCATCTGGATGCCAGCGCCGTCGACGGTCTGCTGAGCCTTAACCAGCGACTCAGCGATGCCGGTGTCACACTGCACTTTTCCGAGATCAAGGGGCCGGTGATGGATCAGCTGAAGCGGGCGAACATCCCTGAGCTCCTGACCGGTAATATTTATCTGACTCACTTTCAGGCCATTGAAGACCTTGCCCCGGAATGCCTTGAAAAAAAGCGCCATGACTTGCAAGGCAAAGATAGCCCGGTAAGCTGATGTCACACTGACGAGGAGCCCTCATGACAACCACCAAGAAATTGACTGACGATTTGTTTGTTGCCGCACAACTGCAACCTGGGGACATGGCCGAACTGGCCAAAGCGGGCTTCAAAATGGTGATCAACAACCGCCCGGACGGGGAGTCAGAGGATCAGCCCAGCAGCGCAGAGATGGCCGCTGCCGCCGAGGCCGCCGGACTGGAATATGCACATCAGCCGGTGGTCGGCAGCAATATCAGTGAAACCGACATCGACGGTTTTGATGCCATCGTGTCTCTGGCCGACACTCCAGTACTCGCCTTCTGCCGCACCGGCACCCGCTGCACCACCCTGTGGGCCCTGAGTCAGGCAGATGAACTGGACAACAACACCATCCTCAACACCGCAGCCGACGCCGGTTACGATCTGAGTGGTCTTGTGGGGCGGCTGGATCAGCGTCGCGGCTAGGGGCCACTCCGAGCCGCTGGTGTAGGAGCCTGCCTGAAGGCGATCCGAGCCTTGGTGAGGAAAAAGTTTCGAGTTACGAGAAGCGAGTTTCGAAAGGCAAAACCGCAATCGATTTTCGAAACTCGGTACTCGCTACTCGTAACTAAAGATACCGCAGGTGATACCACACCAGCGCCAGCCACTCGTACCAGATTTCCGGCAACAGGGATAACGCGCCAGCGGACGGACGCCAGGCCTGCTTAGGCAGGCGTTTCTGCCAGGCGGCCTGGGCAAGAATGCCCTGACTCTGAAAGCACAGCAGAGCTCGGGGCAGGTGCGAGCGGTCACTCACCAGAATGACTTCATCCACATGATGTTGCGCCAGCAGAACCGCCGTGTTCACTGCATTTTCCCAGGTATTGCGGCTGTCGCTTTCCTTGAGCACCGTCAGGTTTGACCAACGGCGACGGACTTGCTCGACCATCAAATCCGCTTCCGAGGGCGCTTCATCCCCTTGGCCCTGAAGCTTCAGGCCTCCGCTGACCACCAACGGCAGGCCATGCTCATGGGCCAATCGAGCGGCCAACTCAAGCCGCCGCAGGCCACGAGTTGTCAGGGAAAACTCCCCGTTACGCTGCCGCCGCCCAGCCCCCAGTACCACCACGGCCTGGGGGGTCACACCTGAAATGCGCCTGGGCATCGGTGGCAGCAACCCCCTGACAATGGCCGGCAAGGTCGCCCCAACCAGCACCATCAATGCCAGCCAGGTCAGCGCCATGAATGCATCCCCCGGCTTTCAGTCCGACAAATACCCTCAGAGCATTGAGAAATCCGTGCCGAGCTCATGTATCCTATGTCTCCTTTGCCGGTAACCCTTGGACTATCTGGCCTCTGAGCCATTCAAAGGTTCCGCACCCCATTTCCAGTTGTTTTTGTGATCAGAAAGAGACCCGATGGACGCACAGTATCGCCCCGATCAGATCGAAGCCCAAGCCCAGCAGTACTGGGAGGATAACCAAAGCTTCAAGGTCACCGAAGAGGCCGGCAAGGAAAAGTTCTATTGCCTGAGCATGTTCCCCTACCCGTCTGGCCGCCTACACATGGGGCATGTGCGTAATTACAGCATCGGCGATGTGATCAGCCGCTACCAGCGCATGCAGGGCAAAAACGTTCTGCAGCCCATGGGCTGGGATGCTTTCGGCCTGCCCGCCGAGAACGCCGCCATCAAGAACAAGGTGGCTCCGGCCAAGTGGACCTTCGAAAATATCGACTACATGAAGGGCCAGCTCAAGCGCTTGGGCTTCGGCTACGACTGGGACCGTGAACTGGCCACCTGCACCCCGGAATACTATCGCTGGGAGCAGTGGTTCTTTACCAAGCTCTACGAGAAAGGCCTGGTATACCGCAAGCAGTCCACCGTGAACTGGTGCCCCCATGACATGACCGTGCTGGCCAATGAGCAGGTGATCGAAGGCTGCTGCTGGCGCTGCGACACACCGGTGGAACAAAAGAACATCCCCCAGTGGTTTATCAAGATCACGGACTATGCCGAAGAGCTGCTCAACGATCTGGATCAACTGGATGGCTGGCCGGAGCAGGTCAAGACCATGCAACGCAACTGGATCGGTCGCTCCGAAGGGGTGGAACTGGACTTTGCCATCGAGGGTGAAGCGCCCCTGCGCGTCTACACCACCCGCCCGGATACCCTGATGGGCGTAAGCTACGTAGCCGTAGCAGCTGGACACCCGTTGGCCCAAAAAGCGGCCGCTGCCAATCATGAAGTGGCTGACTTCGTGGACGAGTGCCAGCACACCAAGGTGGCTGAAGCCGATATGGCCACCATGGAAAAGAAAGGTATCTTCACCGGCTTGTACGCTACTCACCCCATCAGCGGTGAGCAGGTGCCAGTGTGGATCGCCAATTTCGTACTGATGGGTTATGGCACAGGTGCCGTGATGGCGGTGCCCGCTCACGACCAGCGCGACTTTGAATTTGCGCAGAAGTATGGCCTGCCCATCACCCAGGTTATTGAATATGTAGATATGCGTCAGGAGATGGCTGATGCAACCGAGAAAGGCAAAGAACAGCTGGAGCGCATTGCAAAAAAGTACGCGTTTGAACCAACCGAATGGAAGGTTTGGTACGACGACAAAGGCGTTCTTGTTAATTCTGGACAGTTCACGGGGCTAACCTCCGCCGAAGCCTTCGATGCCATCGCTGCCTGGCTGAAGGAGCGCAACCTGGGCGAGAAAAAAGTGAACTACCGCCTGCGCGACTGGGGGGTCTCCCGTCAGCGTTACTGGGGCGCCCCCATTCCCATGGTGGAAACCGAAGACGGCCAGCTGCACCCGACACCTGCCGACCAGCTGCCGGTGGTACTGCCCACCGACGTGGAAATGGATGGCGTCAACAGCCCCATCAAGGCCGACCCGGAGTGGGCCAAGACCACATTCAATGGTCAGCCTGCTTTGCGTGAAACCGACACCTTCGACACCTTTATGGAGTCCAGCTGGTACTACGCCCGTTACTGCTGCCCGCAGAACGATCAGGCCATGCTGGACCCGGACGCCGCCAACTACTGGCTGCCGGTCGACCAATACGTAGGCGGTATCGAGCACGCTATTCTGCACCTGCTCTATTCCCGCTTCTTCCACAAGCTGCTGCGTGATACCGGCCTGGTGAGTTCTGACGAGCCGTTCAAGCAACTGCTGTGTCAGGGCATGGTACTGAAAGACGGTGCCAAGATGTCCAAGTCCAAGGGCAACACCGTGGACCCGCAGGAAATGATCGAGCAATACGGTGCCGATACCGTGCGCCTGTTCATCATGTTCGCCGCGCCCCCGGAGCAGTCCCTGGAATGGAACGACTCCGGTGTAGAGGGCGCATCGCGCTTTATCAAGCGCCTGTGGCGTCAGGTTGCCGAGCATGTGGAAGGCGGTCTGCCTGGTGCGCTGAACGTGGATGCAGTCGATGACAACGCCAAGGCCCTGCGCCGCAAGACTCACGAAACCATCCAGAAAGTCAGCGATGATTTCGGTCGCCGCCACACCTTCAACACCGCCATCGCCGCGGTGATGGAGCTGATCAACGAAGTCAGCCGCTTCGAAGGGAAGAGCGAAGCCGATGGCGCCGTTAAACACGAAGCCCTGGAAGCCGCCGTACTGCTGCTTGCCCCAATCATCCCCCATGCGGCTCATGCCCTGTGGCAAGCATTGGGTCATGATGACACTGTACTCACAGCCGGCTGGCCGAGCGTAGACGAAAGCGCCCTGGTGAAAGACAGCATCGAGCTGGTGGTACAGGTGAACGGCAAAGTGCGCGCCAAGCTGACCGTGCCCGCCAATGCGGACAAGGATGCAGTGGAAGCCCTTGCCAAGGACGAGCCCAACGTGCAGAAATTCACTGAAGGCAAGACCATCCGCAAGGTCATTGTGGTACCAGGCAAACTGGTCAACATCGTTGCCAACTAACCTAGGGCGGAAATCGGCGCTAGCCGATCTCCGCCACCAGTGTTCACGGAGATGTTCATGAAGGCTGCTGCCGGTATCACCGCCCTGTTTCTGACTCTGCTGATCAGCGCCTGTGGTTGGCAGCTACGCGGCGTCACCAACCAGCCGAATCTGGAAACCCTCACTATCAAGGGTGCCAGCACCAAGCTGCATTACACTCTTGAAGCCCAGCTGGAAAAACAGGGTGTACTCACGCACGGCGAGTCGCCCTACCTGCTGATCGTGGATGACGAAGACTGGATGCGGCGAACCTCTGCTGTGGATGCCCAGGGCCGCCAGGCAGAAATTGAACTCCGCTACACGCTCTACTGGCATATCCAGGATCGCAAAACCGGGGCCCTGCTCACCACCCCGGCCAGGTTGCGCGCCATTCGTACCCTGCCCTGGTACCCGGAAAACGCCACCGCCTCCTCCGATGAGGAAGACTTGGTGCGTGATGACCTCTATGAGGACATGACCATTCGCCTGATCAACCAGATCGCCACCGCCTCGCAGCGCTGGGAGCCCTACTGACATGCGTCTGCGCCCGGAGCAACTCGGCAAGCACTTGTCAGCAGATCTGAAACCGGCCTATCTGATCGCCGGTGATGAACCCCTGCAGCAACAGGAATTGCTTGATGACCTGCGTCGGGCTGCCCGTGACCAGGGCTTCGACGAGCGCCACCGTTTTTCCTCAGACACAGGGATCGACTGGAACGCCCTGCGCAACGAAGCCCAGAGCATGAGCCTGTTCGGTGGTCGCCGAATTCTCGAGCTGGTGCTCAATGGCAAACGTCCCGATAAAAATGGCAGCGAGATCCTGCGTGAACTGTTCGCAGCCCCCTCCCCCGACACCCTGCTGCTGATTAATTGCTCCAAGCTGGATCGTCGCAAGGACTGGAACAGCGCCTGGGTAAAGGCCCTGGACGAGATCGGCGCCATCATTGAAGTGTGGCCGGTGGAAGGCAACAACCTGCGCAACTGGTTACAGGACCGACTAGCCAGCCGTGGCCTGCACGCCAGCGACGATGCCATGGCGCTGCTCATCGAACGTAGTGAAGGCAACCTGCTGGCCGCCGCCCAGGAAGTCGACAAGCTGTCCCTGCTGGTGGAAAACGGTCAGGTCTCCCCGGAAGATGTACAGCAGGCAGTGGGCGATTCCAGCCGCTACTCTCCGTTCGATCTCACTGAGGCCACCGCCCAGGGCGATGCCCATCGGGTCATGCACATCATTCAAACCCTGCGCGCAGAAGGGGTTGAGCCCCCCGTTCTGCTGTGGGCGCTCAGCCGCGATATTCGCATGCTCGACGGCATGATTGCCGGCGGCCCACCACCACGTCTGCCGCCACAACGCGCACGCGCCATGCAGGCCCAGGCACAACGCCTCAACCCGCAACAAATCCGCGCCGCCCAGGCCAGCGCTATCCGTGCCGATCAGTGTGTCAAAGGCATGTCCAAGGGCGACCCCTGGCAACACATCACCAACCTGGCCCTGCGCCTCGCGGGCAAGCCGCTGCCGAGAAGCATGGAAAGGTAGCTATGCCGCTGCACCCATGATGCCTTGGTAAACACTCGCTACTACCCGCAATAGCCTGCCTGCAGGCAATCCGAGCCTTGGCGAGGCAAGAATTCCAGAAGCGAGTTTCGAAAATCAAAGAACAACAACCAGGCACGACGAGGTTTGAGGTTTGCCTTTCGAAACTCGGAACTGATTTTCCTGCAAGCCAAGAAATGAGACTCACCAGTTCTGCTCATTTGGCCCAAATAGCCCTCACCGGATCGCCAATCTCTGCTAGCCTGTCAGACCACGATCAACAGCAGCAGAACAACAATGAGCGAACCCCGCGATACGTCCTCCATCAGTTTCACTGCCCTGTACACCGGCCATGTCTGGACCCGTGACGGCATCTCCGCCCCGTTTTTCCACACTCGCGGTGGAGCCTTCCTGTATGGGGCGCTGGCACCCTTCGAGTTTGTCGGGCGACATATTGTCGGCGGCAACATCCGCACCTTTCTGCTGCAGCGGCATCACCTAATTGATCACCGCCTGCACCAGCTGATCGAAGCAGGCGTGACTCAAGTCGTAGAGATTGCCTGCGGCCTGTCGCCACGGGGACATCGTTTCTGCCAGCAGTATCCGCAGCTGACTTATCTGGAAACCGACCTTCCCGATATGGCGCATCGCAAGCAACAGTTGCTGCAGGAACATGATGTGCTCAGTGAACGTCACCGGGTGATGCCTATCAATATTTTCGCCGAAGACGGCGAACTGAGCCTGGCACATGTGCTCGACCAGTTGGACCACAGCAAACCCGTGGTGGTGATTACCGAAGGGCTGGTGAATTACTTCCCGCTGGACGTCATTTCAGAATTCTGGAAAAAACTGGCCATCGCCCTGCAAGCCTTTCCTCAGGGCACCTACCTCACCGACAACTATCCCCTCTATCGCGGCATGCCCTTCTACCGCACCCTGAAAGTGCTCGGCAATATGCTCGGTGCGGTATCGCGCAGCCAGGTCGGCTTCCACTTTCACGCCGACGACGAAGCCATCAGCCACTTTAAAACACTGGGTTTCGACGACCTGAAAATTCACAACCCGGCTAACTATTACGACCAGCTCCCCATCCCCAAAACCCGGGGCAACCCTATGGTGCGGATCATGGAAGCGGTTAAGAGCAGTGAATAGTTAACAGTTAATAGTGAACAGCGCGCGAGCGGTTTTTTCACTTAGTCGGAACCAAAAAGGCCGCGCCCGAATCCCGGGCGCAGCCTTTTTGGTCTGGATCTTTCTTTTAGCTTTTAGCTGTTAACTGCCTTTAGGATCAGCCATAGATCCGGTGCACTTTGCCGTCATTTTTCGGGCTCAGAAAGTACTGGTTGTCTTTCAGCAATTCGGTGAATTTCTCCGCCAAGGCAATATTGCCGTGCTTGAACAAGCAACGCAGATAGCCTTGGTCGTCATAGTCAAACACCAGCAAATCCAGTTTCAGCTCCGGGTTTTCCAGGTACAGGGTGCAATCCCTGGCATGGTCCGCCATCGAGAAGCCTGGATCATCCAGCTTGATCAGACAACCAAAGAAGTTGATGTCGACCACTTTCACCGGCTTGTTGAAACGATACTGATCACCAATACGAGATTCACTGGTGACATAACCACGGCTGTTGCATGGAATCAGGCGCTCGGCGCGTCGGCGATCCAGATTTTTTGATTCTCCTTTGCGGAAGTATCGGGTGCCCTCGACATTTTCGATGGATTCACCACGCAGGAAGGTGGAGAACAGATCCAGAGACACCTCACGCTTTTCCAGCTGGGGCAGGTGATCCGCGCCTTTGATCAGCACAAACTGGGCATTGGGACACTTCTCGGCAAAAGAAGCGTTCTCCCACGGCAGGGTAAAGCTGTCGAACTCGCCCGTGGTCACCAGAGTGTCGCATTCCGGATAGCCCAGCAGCCCTTCCACGGACAGCAACCGGCTCCCGTTAATCACATACCGCTCCTGCTCGTTCTCGGACAACTTTTTCATTTGCCGATAGAACAGTTTTCTGGCGGTCGGAGTGATGCCGGTTTCCTTGATGCGGTTGTAGTTCACCAGATACAGCACCACAGCCTGGCTGAATTCATCCATGCGTCCTTCACCCAGCACACGCTTGGACTCATCCACCAGCATGCGCCAGCTCTTGCGCGGGCGGGTGACAATACCAGCCACAATCAGCTTGCCGGTGGCATCGGGATACTTGTAGGCAAAAGTACTGGCAATGGCTGACCCCAATGACAACCCCATCAGATGCACCGTGGAAAGGCCGGAGCGACAGGAAAACTCATAAAGCAGGTCAGCCAGGTCCTCCATACTCAAATCGGGAGCGATCTGGGTGTTGTTACCGAGAGAAGGCAAATCGACAAGGATGACCGGGAAATCCTCGTAGATACGCTCGACGCAGTATTTGTAGGAAGTAAAATTCTGGAAGGCTCCACCAACGACCAATAGAGGCGGCTTGTGGGCATTGCCGGGATGCGCAAACGCCAGGTAATCGATTCGCCATTTCCCTACCCACATCTGCAAGGGTTCTGCCTTGATGGAGGCGCGGGTATATTCCTCGTAATGGATTCCCATTGGCTGGCTCCGTATCTTGTTCTTGTTGTTTGGTGCCCATCACTTGATCTCTTTATCTGATCTCTGGGGGGCACCGGTATAACTACCGTAATATCAGGCAGCCTCTGGCCCTCAAAGGCTCTGGCAGTCCTGATTGCACGCCAAGTTCACGCGCTTGTGCGCTACCATTTTTCTGTGCCAAACTGGCACAATCGTGCCAGAAAACAACAACTTGGCACCGTTTGTGTAGCAAAGGATTTCAATTCTTCACCATTTGTGTGCAAGCGTAAAGCACCAGTTATCGCTATAATGCCGCTCTTTACCTCTTTCAGTTTGTGACGCTATGGATATCCAGCAATACATGCAGCGCCTGGGCGAGCAAGCTCGCCAGGCATCCCGGGCCATGGCCCGCGCCAGCTCCGGAGACAAGGACAAGGCCCTGGCAGCAATCGCCAGCGCCCTGCGCAGCCATCGCAGTGCAATTCTGCAAGCCAACCAGCAGGACCTGGACAACGGCCGCAATAACGGTCTGGACGCCGCCCTGCTTGACCGCCTGGAACTGACCCCTGCCCGCTTTGATGGCATGGTGGAAGGCTTGGAGCAGATTATCAGCCTGGCAGACCCGGTAGGCACCATCACCGACCTGGCCTATCGTCCTTCCGGCATCCAGGTGGGCAAAATGCGGGTACCGCTGGGCGTCATTGGCATCATCTATGAATCCCGGCCCAACGTGACCATCGACGCCGCCGCCCTGTGCCTGAAATCCGGCAATGCGGCGATTCTCCGTGGTGGCTCCGAAGCGATTAATGCCAATCAGGCCATTGCCGAGTGTATTCGCATTGGCCTGCGAGATGCTGGCCTGCCGGATACCGCCGTGCAGGTAGTGGAAACCACTGATCGCGCAGCCGTGGGCGAGCTGATCAGCCACCCCGAATATGTGGATGTGATCGTGCCCCGGGGCGGCAAGGGTCTGATTGAGCGCATCAGCAATGATGCCCGGGTGCCCGTGATCAAACACCTGGATGGCAACTGCCACACCTATATTGATGATCAGGCCGACATCAACAAGGCCATTGAGGTGGCCTACAACGCCAAGACCCAGCGCTATGGCACCTGTAACACCACCGAGACGCTGCTGGTGGGCAATGCCATTGCCGCACAGGTACTCCCTCAGCTAGCCGCCCGCTATCAGGACGCCGGGGTAGAGTTGCGCGGCTGTGAGCAGGCTCGCAGCCTGATAGAAGGCATGAGCGAAGCCACTGAAACCGATTGGAGCGAAGAATATCTGGCTCCGATCCTGGCGGTCAGGATCGTCAAGGATATGGACGAAGCGATTGAGCACATCAATCGCTACAGCTCTGGCCATACCGAAGCCATTATCACCGAGAACTATACTCGCGCCCGCCAGTTCCTGACCGAAGTGGACTCCAGCTCGGTCATGGTGAACGCCTCCACCCGTTTCGCTGATGGGTTTGAGTACGGCCTGGGTGCTGAGATCGGTATATCCACCGACAAGATCCATGCCCGCGGCCCGGTAGGCCTGGAAGGCCTGACCAGCCAGAAATGGGTGGTGCTGGGTGATGGACACATTAGGCAGTAAAGCCTGATGCTTGAGGTTGGACCTCGCAAGCTGAGCCCGCAGGCGCCCCTCGTCCTCTTTGGCGGTACCTTTGACCCGGTGCACCGTGCGCATATCAGTGCCGCACGAGCTGTGTCGAAGGTGCTGCACGGCGCCCCGGTGCACCTGCTGCCCAACGCAGTGCCACCCCATCGCCCCCAGCCCATGGCTGATGGCGAACAGCGGCTGGCCATGCTGCGGCTGGCATGCAAGCGCTACCCGGAACTCGTGGTGGATGACTGGGAATTACGCCAGGACGGCCCCAGCTATAGCCTCAATACCCTGCGCCATTTTCGGCAGCAGAACCCCGGCAGACCCCTGGTGTTCATGATTGGGGCAGACAGCTTCAACTCTCTCCATCTCTGGCATCAATGGCAGGATTACACCACCCTTTGCCATCTGGCCGTCGTGCCGAGACCAGACTGTGCACTGGCACCGGACCAGGTTCAGGCAGCCTTCCCGGAGAGTGATGCAGAGCAATTGATGCGGCAGCCTTTTGGGCTTCGATTAATGCTCAAACGTCCCTTTCTGGATGTCTCTGCCACCGCCATCCGCGAGGCGCTGGAAAAAAAAGGCGACTGTCCGGCACTGGATCCCGCCGTCAGCGCTCATATTCGCCGCCAGCACCTGTATAATGTGGCAACACTGAATTCATCAACCAATCACGAGGCACCATGAGCGCAGACACCCCGCTTCTGTCCCTGGTCATCAACGCCCTGGAAGAACTGAAAGCCCAGAAAATCACTGAACTGGACGTGCGCGACATGACCAGCATGGCCGATCATATGGTGATCGCCAGCGGCACCTCCAACCGTCATGTGAAAGCCCTGGCAGACAATGTAATCGATGCCGCCAAGAAGGCTGAACAACCGCCGATTGGTAGCGAGGGGGAGGACTCGGGGGAATGGATTCTGGTGGATCTGGGTGATGTGATTGTGCATGTGATGCTACCCGCCACCCGCGAATTCTACGATCTGGAGCGTCTGTGGCAAAACCCGGATCATCACCCCGACCGCAATCAGGATAAAGACGCCTGACCCATGCGCATCTTTCTGCTGGCAGTGGGCACCCGCATGCCTGTGTGGGTCACCGAAGGTTTTTCCGAATACCAGAAACGCATGCCACCAGACATGCGCCTGGAACTGGAAGAAATCCCCATGCCCAAACGCAGCAAGGGCGATACCGCCAGCCAGATTCGCAGTGAAGCCGAGGCGATCCGCAAGCGACTGGAAAAGTACCCCGGTGCCAAGGTGGTGGCATTGGAAGTACTGGGCCGCGCACTGGACACCCCGTCACTCAGCCGTAAACTGGGTGAACTGAAGGATCTGGGACAAGATCTGGTTATTCTGGTCGGTGGCCCCGATGGGCTTTGCGCCGAACTGTCTGCCAGTGCCCATGAACGCTGGAGCCTTTCCAAGCTGACCCTGCCGCATCCACTGGTGCGGGTATTGTTGGCCGAGCAGCTCTATCGTGGCTGGACGCTGCTGACCGGGCACCCCTATCATCGCTGACCTTTATTGAGTGTGCGCTAACGCCAACATGCGTCGACCTTTAACCCTCAAAGACCATCACCATGAACAGCGCATCTTTGGCGTGCGACTGGTCGTGGGCGTCTTTCTGGTGCTGTTGCTCACCGGCGTTCTGATCAGTCGCATGGTCTGGCTGCAAGTCATCGAGCACAGCCGCTACACCACCCTCAGTGATAACAACCGGGTGCAAACCCAGGCGATGTCTCCGCCAAGGGGGCTCATCACTGACCGCGATGGCGTTATCCTCGCCGAAAACCGGCCCGACTTTTCACTGGAAGTGATCATCGAACAGACTCGGGATCTGGACGCTCTGCTCACCGAAGTTGCCAAGCTGGTAGAACTGGACGAAGGGGACCGGGAGCGGTTCGACAAACGTCGCCGCTCCGCCCGTCGCCCATGGGAACCCGTACCCTTGCGCGGCCGCTTGACCGAAGAGGAAATTGCCCGCCTGGTGGTCAACCAGCACCGCCTGCCAGGGCTGCGCATTTCCGCCGACCCGGTCCGTCACTACCCCCATGACATTCTGTTTTCCCATGTGATCGGGTACGTGAACCGGATCAACGCCCAGGATCTGGATAACATGACCTTGGATCAGCAACGGGATTATGCCGGCACCCACTTTTATGGTCGCACCGGCATCGAGCGCTTTTACGAAGATCGCCTGCATGGTGAAGTGGGCTATCGACAAGTGGAAACCAATGCCCGTGGCCGCATCCTGCGCGTACTGGAAGAACAACCACCGGTTCCCGGCCAGGACCTGACCCTGCGCTTGTCTATGCGGGTGCAACAGGCCGCCTATGATGCCCTGGGGGACCGCCGCGGCGCGGTAGTCGCCATTGATCCCCGCGATGGCAGTGTACTGGCGTTTGTCAGCCGTCCGGGTTTCAATCCCAACCTGTTCGTGACGGGTATCTCACACAAGGATTACTCCGCCTACCGTAACGATCACGATAACCCCCTGTTCAACCGGGCCCTGCAGGGACGCTACCCGCCGGGCTCCACCATCAAGCCCATGCTCGGGCTCGCTGGCCTGGATGCCGGCGTCACCAACTGGCAACGCAGCATTCGTGATCCCGGTTTCTACCAGCTGGAAAACGACCCCCACCGTTACCGCGACTGGAAACGCTGGGGCCATGGCCGCGTCGATTTGCATCTGGCCGTCGTGCAATCCTGTGATACCTATTTTTACGACATGGGTTTCAAGCTGGGCATCGACAGGATGCACGACTACATGAACCAGTTTTCCATCGGACAAGTCACGGGCATTGATCTGGACAACGAATCTCAGGGCCTGATGCCATCCAAGCAATGGAAAAAGGCCTTCCGCAACCGCCCCTGGTTCCACGGCGACACCATCAACGCCAGTATCGGACAGGGTTTTGTCCTGGCAACCCCTCTGCAACTCGCCACCGCCACCGCCATTACTGCCAATCACGGCAAGCAAGTCATCCCGACGCTGGCGGGAGAACAACAGGCGATAGAGCGCAGCGATCTGGTGCTTCAGGATGAAAGCAACTGGGAAAAGATGACCAACGCCATGGTGGACGTGACCGGCCCCAAAGGCACAGCACGAGTCATGGCAGTCAACGCCCAATACCCAATCGCCGCCAAGTCCGGCACCGCCCAGGTCTTCTCCGTAGGCCAGGATGAAACCTATAACGAAGACGAAATCGCCGAGCGAATGCTCGACCACGCCCTGATGGTCTCCTTTGCCCCTGCCGACAATCCGGCGATAGCAGTAGCGGTACTGGTAGAAAATGGTCGCCATGGCGGCTCCACCGCTGGCCCGGTTGCACGGGAAGTCATGGATGCCTGGCTGCTGGACAAGGACGGCAACCTGAACGTTCCGGCGGTTTTTGCAGCGAAATCTGAAACAGCAGCGCCCCCATCGCCCGACAGTGATGAAACCAGCGGCGAGGAGAGCCCATGAGCCAGCGCGAATTTTTTCGGCAAATGCCAGGCCAGGGTGGCGCCTCGCTCTCTCCCGGCCTGGCTGAGCGTCTGCATCTGGACGCCCCGCTACTGGCCAGCCTGCTAATGCTGATGCTGGGTGGCCTGACAGTGCTCTACAGTGCCGGTGGCGAGAGCATGGAACTGGTCGTTCGCCAATGTATTCGCTTTGGCGCAGGCCTTGCCGCCATGTTTGTGCTGGCCCAGTTCCCTCCCCGCAGTTACCGCTTCTGGGCACCCGTCATTTATACCATTGGCCTGATACTACTGGTGCTGGTACTGGTGGCAGGCACCGAGGCCAAAGGGGCGCAGCGCTGGCTTTCCATCCCCGGTCTCGGCCGCTTTCAGCCGTCTGAAGTCATGAAGCTGGCCGTGCCGGCCATGGTGGCCTGGTTCTTCAGCGAACGCACGCTACCGCCCAAACTGCTAGACGTGATAGGCGCGTTGATCCTGCTGGGCCTGCCCGCCATGCTGATTGGCCTTCAGCCAGATCTGGGTACCGCCATTCTGATTGCAGCCAGCGGCCTGGTCGTCCTGTTTATGGCTGGACTGTCCTGGCGGCTGATCGCCGTGGCAGTGATCGTCGTTGTTACCGCCGCACCGCTGATGTATTTCTTCGTGATGCATGACTACCAGCGCAATCGGGTAGACACTTTTTTGAACCCGGAAGCCGATCCACGGGGAACTGGATGGAACATTATCCAGTCCAAGACAGCGATCGGCTCTGGCGGCATCGACGGCAAAGGTTGGCTGGATGGCACTCAGTCACGGCTCGATTTTTTGCCTGAGTCCTCAACCGATTTCATTCTGGCAGTGCTCAGCGAAGAATTCGGTCTTGTTGGTGTCTGCATCCTGCTGATCATGTATCTGGTCATTGTCGGGCGCGGATTTTTTATCAGCTGGCAAGCACAGGACACCTTCTCAAGGCTACTGGGCTCCAGCCTGATCATGACGTTCTTTATCTACGTTTTCGTCAACATGGGCATGGTGACCGGGCTGTTACCCGTAGTCGGTGTTCCGCTGCCACTAGTGAGCTACGGCGGCACCTCTATTGTGACACTGCTGGCCAGCTTCGGAATGTTAATGTCGATTCAGACCCATCGACGCCTGATTAGTTATTGAGCAACTGCAGCACGCTTCACGCAACATGCGGGAGAGGCTGCGCCAAAAGAAAACAAACAGGAGTAGCGGCTTTGCGGCGTATTCATCACGGATTTATTGGCACCCTGCTTTCCCTTGCTGCCCTCACGGCCCAAGCCGAACTGGAGCATACCTGCCCGGAAAATGGCGCTTATCTTGAGCGTCCTGCGGCCAAAACCATGATCGCTGATCTGGTAAAACAAGGCCTGGATGAACAGCGCATTCGCACCGTACTGGGTAGCGCCGAGTGTCAGCCGAAAATTCTCGAGTCCATCGCCAGGCCAGCCGAAAAGACACACACCTGGGCGACCTACCAAAAGATTTTCCTTCAGGAGAGCCGGGTACAGAAAGGGGTGGAATTCGCCCATGAGCATGCCGACACTCTGAGCCGCGCTGAACAAACCTACGGTGTACCGCGGGAGATCATACTCGCCATCATTGGTGTGGAAACCCGTTATGGACAGCACATGGGCACATACCGGGTGGTCGATGCGCTCGCCACTCTGGGCTTTGATTATCCGCCGCGGGGCAAGTTCTTCAGCAAGCAACTGAAAGCCTTGTTTGAACTGGAGCAGCAGGCGCACATTGATGCCGAGACCATCACTGGCTCCTATGCCGGAGCCATGGGCTTCGGCCAGTTTATCCCTACCAGCTATCAGGCCTATGCGGTGGACTTCGACAACGACGGCGTCACCGATCTGGTCAACAACCCGGTAGACGCCATCGGCTCGGTCGCCAACTATTTCAGTGAACATAAATGGAAGCCCGGTTTGCCTGTGGCAGCACGGGCTCAACTCACCGGTTCTGGCTACCAGGCGCTGGCCAAGAAGGGATACCAACCCAGCTTCACTCTCGCCACGGCCCAGGCGGCAGGTGTCACCCCATTGAGTTGCCAGGCAGCCATTACCAGTGAGTTCTGCTTCGATCTGCCGGACAGCACCCGTGTCGCCCTGTTGGATCTGCAGGGTACCGACGGCGCCGAGTTTTGGTTGGCCACTGACAATTTCTATACCATCACGCGCTACAACCATAGTCGTCTCTACGCCATGGCCGTGTTACAACTGTCACGACAGTTAGCCGCTGCGCTGGAGAACACGCAATGAAACGCCTTGCCATACTGGCAACCGCAAGTGCCTTCCTTGGCGCCTGCGTGACAGCCCCGCCCCCCACGGGTACCCAGAAGGACCCCAATGGAGCCCCTGGGTCTGATCGTTACAGCCTGCAGCAGGATACAGCCCCACATCAGCATCGCGATGTGTCAGCCCTGCCCGAGCCGGTGCCAAAACAAGAGCCGCGCAGTAAATACGGCAACATGGAGAGCTACAGCGTCTGGGGCAAAACCTATCATGTGCTCCCGGATGCCAAAGGGTATATCGCTGAGGGTAATGCATCCTGGTACGGCCAGAAATTCCATGGCCACAGGACATCCAGTGGTGAAGCCTTTGACATGTACCAGTTCACCGCAGCTCACCGCAGCCTGCCGCTACCCACCTATGTACGCGTCACCAATCTGGATAATGGCAAGAATCTGGTGGTTCGCGTCAATGATCGCGGCCCCTTCCACGACAATCGCATCATCGATTTGTCTTGGGCGGCCGCCGTTCGCCTGGGGATTGATCAAGCGGGCACCGGCAGGGTCCGGGTAGAAGCGCTGAGCGCCAATGACGAGAAAACACCCGGCAGCACCGTGCCAACTGCCGTCCGAGCGGCTGTAGACAGCCCTCCTCCCAATACCGCCAGCACCCCCTCTTCCGCCCAACGCCTCTACCTGCAGGCGGGCGCTTTTCAGGACCGAAGCAGCGCTGAACGCCTGCGCCAGTCCCTGCGTGAGCAGCTGGGTCTGGAAGCCGAGATCCGAGAGCAGCAGCCCCTGTTTCGGGTCTGGCTTGGCCCTTATCAGGATGATCTGAGTCGCCAACAGATGCGCCAACAGGTTGCTGATGCGGGTTTTGACCGCCCCATGCCGGTTGCCCCGTGACTTGCAGGCCAACATGACGCATCGTCGGACAAGCTTCAGTCCGCGGTACAAATTCTGGCATCCAACCCCTAAAATGCGGCCATCATGTCGTCACAGGGCCGTTACGGTTAACGTAGAACATTGCGATACGCAGGGATCTTTTTGTCATTCTCATGTCAAACCCCTGCCAACCGGCCCATAACTATTCATTTTGTCAGGCAGACAAGGAACTACAGGCAGACCACCATGCGCCCCCAGTCATTACGCAGCTCTTTTTTTGTTTTCTTTGCTTTTTTCGGTGCCCTGATCACCCTGCAGGCTAACGCCAGCATGGTTCCCCGCGCTCCCCAGATTGATGCGCGCGGCTACCTGCTGATGGATGCTGCCAGTGGCCACGTTATCGTGGAACACAATGCCGAGCAGCGTCTGCCGCCCGCCAGCCTGACCAAAATGATGACGGCCTACATTGCCGAGGCGGAGCTGCAGAAAGGGAATCTGTCCGAAGACGACATGGCCCCTGTCAGCGTCAAGGCATGGCGCATGGGCGGCTCAAAGATGTTTATCAAGGAAGGGACCCGCGTTAGCGTGGGTGATCTTCTGAAAGGAATCATCATCCAGTCCGGTAATGACGCCAGCGTCGCCATGGCCGAATTCGTGGCTGGCTCCGAAGACGCCTTCGCTGATTTGATGAACCAGCACTCTCGCCGCCTGGGCATGCACAGCACCCACTTCATGAACGCTACCGGCTGGCCGGCGGAAAACCATTTCACCACTGCCAAGGACATGGCCACCCTGGCCCGCGCCATCGTGCGTGACTTCCCCGAGCACTACGACACCTACGCCCAAAAAGAATTTACCTACAACGGCATCACGCAGCAGAACCGCAACCTGCTGCTGTGGCGCGACGCCCGGGTGGATGGTCTGAAAACCGGCCACACCGAAGAAGCAGGATATTGCCTGGTTTCTTCTGCGAAAGATGGCGACATGCGCCTGATTGCTGTGGTCATGGGCACAGATTCAGAAAGTGCACGAGCTCGGGAATCCCAGAAGCTGCTGACCTATGGATTCCGTTTCTTCGAAACCTACAAGGCCTACAGCGCTGGCGATATCCTCGACACAGCTGAACTGTGGATGGGAGAGAAACGTGAAGTTCGCCTGGGTCTGGCTGAGGACCTGGTGCTGACTATCCCAAAGGAAAGCCACGAGAACCTGAAAGCGGAAGTCACCGTCAACCCGCAGCTGCAGGCCCCCATTGCCGAGGGCCAACAGTACGGCAAAGTCATCGTTCGGATGAACAATGAGCTGCTGGTAGAAAAACCCCTGGTCGCACTCGAAACCATCGAAGAAGCCGGCTTCCTGACCAAGATCTGGCACCATATCCTGATGTTCTTCACCGGGTTATTCTAAACCTGACCCAGCGCCGGAGGCCGCACCACACAGAGAGGACGGCCTCCCTTTCCTACACCGGGACAGCCCATGTCACAGGTCTACCTCAATGGCGCCTTCATGGCCCCACAGGAAGCACACATTTCACCCATGGACCGGGGATTCCTGTTTGCCGATGGCATCTATGAAGTCATCCCGGCCTATAACGGTGTACTGTTTCGTTTCGATGAGCACCTGATTCGACTGGAACGCTCTCTTGCTGAAATCGCTATCCACAACCCCCATAGTCGTGAAGAGTGGCGTCACCTCTGCGAGACACTCATCGAGCGCAACGGTGGCGGAAACCTTTCGGTGTACCTGCAGATCAGCCGCGGGGCCACGGAAAAACGGGATCATGCCTTTCCAAACCCGCCAGTAGCACCCACCGTCTTCATGATGACCGGTGCCATCGCCATTCCTGCCGCCGACAGCCCGGACACAGCCTCAGGCTCAAAGGCCATTACCCTGGACGACATCCGTTGGGCACGCTGTGATATCAAGTCGATCTCGCTACTCCCCAACAGCCTGCTCCGCCAGCAGGCGGTGGAAGCAGGGGCCAGTGAAGCAATCCTGCTGCGAGATGGTTTCGTTACCGAAGGCTCAGCCAGCAATGTCTTTGTGGTCATCGCCGACACCATCATCACGCCGCCCAAAAGCCATGCCATTCTCGGCGGAATTACCCGTGACCTGGTTGTGGAACTGTGTCGTAGCCACCATATCCCCATTGAAGAGCGGGAAATCCCGGAAAACCAGCTACGACAGGCGGATGAAATCTGGGTCACCAGCTCGACCAAGGAAATTGTGCCCATTATCCAGCTCAACAACGCCCCGGTGGGCGATGGCAAACCTGGACAAGTGTGGAAAAAAGTGGCTCGCCACTACGTCAACTTCAAGCGCCGCCTGTGCGGCCAGGATCAGGAGTAACCTCATGGCTATTCAGGAACACCTGTGGGAATTTCCCCACGCCATGCAGCTAAAAGTCATGGGGTCCGCAGACGCCCCTCTCGAAGAAGCCCTGGTCGAAATCCTTTCGACCCACCTGGACGATTTCGAGGCGGATACTCATCTCACCAGCAAACCCAGCAGCAAAGGCACCTTCATCTCATTCACCGCACAGGTAGTGATGCGCAACCGGGGCCAGGTAGAAGCCATCTACAAGGCTCTGAACGAATGCCCACATGTGAAGATGACGATTTAAGCTACGACGCCGGACGCTAACGCCAAAAGCCGGGACAGTTCCGGTTTAAGCCTCCGGCATCCCCAGGGAGCGCATGGCATATTTTTTTGCTGTTCTGTACTTTTCATACCGCTCTTACACATAGTAACCCGGCGTCACAGCCCGACACCGAAGCCCCACCAACCATGCATTGGATTCGACCTTCCGTCCGTTTAGCTTAGCCCCAATAACAACAATGTTCGGGGGCTTCACATGAAAGTACTTTCATTACTGGGTTTGATTGGAACTCTCATGATACTGGTTGGCCTCAGCACCGCGCCTACCGCAGAGCCCGTCGCCAATACTGATCATCTTCGCCCAGACAAAACCATTATTCCCGCCATGCCACGCAGCCCCGCGATTCTCCAGCGCGTGAATGGCACACCGGTGCATTTCGATGCCTTCAACACTATCAACCTGCACGATGACGATGGCATTGAATATGGCATCAGCGTCCGGGAATTAAACCTGCATCTGGTGAACCAGAAAACAGGAAACCGCCTGATCTGATCAGTATGAATCTGATTGACTGTTGTTACCCCGAGAGGGGTCTGCCTTAAGCCCGGTCCCCCCACCGGGCTTTTTTTATCACTTCGCCCGCCAACGCATAGCCCGACAGTCGCGGCAAGCCTTATACTCTTTGCCCATGAAAGAAGCCCTGATCCGTTACTTCCCCCATGTGGACTACGCCCCCTGCTGGCAGGCCATGCGTGATCTTACCGACCAGCGCACACCGGACACGCCAGACGAGTTATGGGTGCTGGAACATCCTCCCGTCTTTACCCTCGGCCAGGCCGGCAAGCCCGAGCATGTGCTCAATGCCGGCGACATCCCTGTGGTCAAAACCGACCGGGGTGGCCAGGTGACCTACCACGGCCCCGGCCAGACCGTGATTTACCTGATGCTGGACATCAAACGACTGGGGCTGGGCAGCCGCGGAATGGTCACCGCCATCGAGGAAAGCATTATCGAGTTTCTGGCCGATCTGGGTATTCAGGCTGCCAGCCGTGACGATGCCCCCGGCGTCTATGTGCAGGGCGCCAAGATCGCCTCTCTGGGGCTTCGCATTCGGCGTGGGGCCACCTACCACGGTCTGGCGATCAACCGGGATATGAACCTTTCCCCCTGGCAGCGGATCAACCCCTGTGGCCACGTGGGGCAACCCATGACCACCCTGGAAGCCCTGGGCATCCATCTGACCCGTGAAGACATGGAGCAACAGCTGGTGACCGTTTTAGCCAAACGTCTGGGGCTGACAGCACGGACAGCGCCAGCCCCGGACTGGTACAATAACCCTGACTCCACTACCTCTGACTGATCTTCAGCCAGGACACAGGCAATCAATACAGGCACTCCATGAGCGAGCAGACACAGGCCAAACGCAAGGTTCAGATCGGCGACAAACTGCGTGGCGCAGACAAGGTGCGCACCATTCCTCTGGTCAATGAGGAAGGGGGCTACCAGCGCAAACCGGACTGGATTCGTGTACGGGTGCCTGCCAATGGGGAAATCCAGCGCATCAAGACCCTGTTGCGCAAGCAGAAGCTGCATACCGTGTGTGAAGAAGCCGCCTGCCCCAACCTGCCGGAATGCTTCGGCGGGGGTACCGCCACCTTCATGATCATGGGCGACATCTGTACTCGCCGCTGTGCCTTCTGTGACGTGGGTTTTGGCCGTCCCAATGCGCTTGACCCGGAAGAGCCCGTGCATCTGGCAGAGTCCGTGGAAAACCTGGAATTGAGCTATGTGGTGATCACCTCTGTAGACAGGGATGATCTGGCCGACGGTGGCGCTGAACACTTTGCCGAATGTATTCGCCAGGTACGCAGCCGCACCCCGGACACCACCATCGAAATCCTGACACCGGACTTCCGTCCGTGCATGGACACCGCACTGGATATACTGGAAGCCACCGCGCCGGATGTCTTCAACCACAACATCGAAACCGTACCGGACCTGTACAAACACATCCGCCCCGGTGCCCGCTACCAACACTCCCTCGACCTGCTCAAGCAATACAAATCGCGTCGTCCAGACGTCAGCACCAAAAGCGGCATCATGGTCGGGTTGGGTGAAACCTTCGATCAGGTAATTGCTACCATCCGCGACCTTCGCGCCCATGACGTAGACATGATTACCATTGGTCAATACTTGCAGCCCAGCAAACACCATGCCCCCGTTGAACGTTTCGTCCACCCCGACGAATTCCGTGAATATGCGCGCATCGCCGAGGAATTGGGTTTCATCTCGGTGGCATCTGGCCCGATGGTTCGCAGCTCCTACCATGCCGACCTGCAGCACAAGGGTGTCGATGTGGGCATTCACAAACCCGCGTAACCCTGGAATCCAGCACTGCCGTGCTGCGAAATTTACAATTATGCATCGACTGGCACACTGACCCGCCACAAGGTTTGCGGTAGTCTAATCCAGTCGTTGCCGTTCCTGCTGCTGCATGCCTGCTGACTTTCCGGAACGGTGTCTGTAACAACAACAAGCTGTCCTTTCGTCGAAGTGACATCCGTTTCAGGGGTATTTCTATGCTGCCGCTCGTAGTCCGGGTGACGACATTACACAAGCAACTTGGCCTTGCCATGATGTTGCTGGCTGCACTTTTACTCAGCGAAACCAGTCTCGCCGAGTCGCCAAACCCGATCATGAAAACGGTGCTCAGCACCGCCCAGAAACTGCGCCTGGATGAACAGAATCTGGCACTGGCGGCCGTGCCTCTCAACGGCCCGGGTGAAGCACACTTTCTGAACGCTGACCAACCCTTCAACCCAGGCTCGATCATGAAGGTGGTTACCACCTACGCCGCCCTGGAACTGCTTGGCCCCACCTACCAGTGGCACACTCGCCTCTACACCGACGGCACCATTGAAGGCGATACCCTTCAAGGCAATTTGTATTACGCCGGGAGTGGCGACCCGAAACTCACCGAGGAGCGGCTTTGGCTACTGCTCAGGGAGTTGCGTTCCATGGGCATCGACCACATTCAGGGTGACCTGGTACTGGACGGCAGCGTATTCAATCTGCCCAATGGCATTGCCGATTTTGATGACGATGGAGGCAATCCCAACGCGCCCTTTCTGGTGGAACCCAACGGCCTGCTCACCAATCTCAATGTGCTGCGCATTCGCTCACGGGCAGATCAACGAGGTGTTCACAGCTGGATGGAACCGCAACTGGCGGGCGTGGAACTGGATAACCAGATTGTGGTTCGCAAGTATGGGGCCTGCCCACGGCGTTTCCAGTTCGATTACACCCCCTCGGTCACAGAAAATGGGCTGACGAAAATCACCCTTACGGGAGTACTGCCGGAGGGCTGCTCCACCTCCAGTTACCTGTCCATTCTGGACCAGGCCGACTACACCGGCGCGCTGCTGGTGGGCCTCTGGCAACAACTGGGGGGCACCCTCACCGGACAAATTCGCGAAGGCCTGCGCCCCCGTGACAAGAGCTCCCAGTTATTGGCAACCACCTCCTCCCATGATCTGGTCACCATGGTGCGGGATATCAACAAGTGGAGTAACAATGTAATGGTGCGCCAGCTTTATCTGACGCTGGGCGCCAAGTTCCGTACACCGGATGACGCCGATGACCTGGCTGCGGCAGACCGCACCATTCGTGAATGGATGACCGACAAAGGGATCGACAACACCAATCTGGTCTTCGAAAACGGCTCTGGACTATCACGCAGCGAACGCATTTCCGCCCGCCAGATGGGCGAGTTGCTGGAGCACGCCTGGGCCAGCCGTTTCTCCGCCGAACTTATCGCCTCACTGCCGCTGGTGGCGATGGATGGCACCATGCGCCGCCGCCTCGGCCACGCCGACATGGCAGGCATGGGCCATATCAAAACCGGATCGCTGAAGGATGTGCGTTCCATCGCCGGCTACACCCGGGATGAAAACAACACCACCTGGGTCGTCGTTGCCATGGTAAATGACCTGCGGGCCTGGAAAACCGAACCGGTACTGGATGAGATCATCGAGCAGGTTCACCTCGCCGCTCGTCTGCAACCCATTCATACCGCATCCAATCAGTAGTCGCTCACCCTCCGTTCATGACGTCCATGCTTTGCTGGATGGTTTGTGCAACACTGCTGCGAGCAATCAATAACAGATAGCCGCAGCAGAGCACCTCCCTTACGCGAATCCGGATTTGTCACCATGATCACTGTCCATCACCTGGAAAACTCCCGTTCCCTTCGCATCGTCTGGATGCTGGAAGAGCTGGGCGTGGAATACCGCATCAAGCACTACAAGCGCGACAGCAAGACCATGCTTGCCCCTGCTGAACTCCGTGAGATCCACCCGCTCGGCAAGTCTCCGGTCATTACCGATGGGGACAACGTGATTGCCGAATCCGGTGCCATTATCGAATACCTTGCCAATCGCTACGGCTCGCCAGACTGGGTAATCCCGGCCAATAGCCCCCGTTGGCAACAAGAGCGCTATTGGCTGCACTACGCAGAGGGCTCGCTGATGCCGCTGCTGGTGATGAAGCTGATCTTTAGTCATATCCCGCGCTCACCGATGCCCTTCTTCGTGAAACCGGTAGCCAAAGGCATCAGCGGCAAGGTAATCGGAGGCTATATCAACCCTCAGCTACAGACCCAGCTTGAAGTGATCGACAAACATCTGTCTGAGCACAACTGGTTTACCGGCGAACAGCCCGGCTGCGCCGACATCATGATGAGTTTTCCCTTGCAGGCGGCCAGTGCCCGCGCTGACATTAATACACTACCGGGCATCAAACGCTTCCTGGAGCAAATGGAGGCTCGCCCGGCATACCAGCGTGCAGTCGAAACTGCTGGCCCACTCACTCCGATGAGCTAAACCGTGACACACTCGCCTGCCGACAACGCGCCAGATCCCGAACACAAGGTACTGGCGTGTTGGCAGCAAAGTGCTGACCACTGGCGGCAACTGATTACGCACAACCGCCTGGCAAGCCGCGCTATTACCAACCCAGCCATTGAGCAGGCTATTCTTGATTATCAGCCCGCCACGGTTCTTGACCTGGGCTGCGGAGAAGGCTGGCTGGCCCGGAGACTGGCAGCACGCGGCATTACCATCACCGCCACGGATGCCGTGAGCAGCCTGATTGAGAATGCCCGGCAGCAGGATCCCCGCAGCCAATATTACTGTCTGGAATACGCAGCACTGCCCGGACCTCTCGCCGGGCAGCAGTTTGATCTGGCGGTATGCAACTTCTCCCTCTTCGGCGACGACTCCGTTCGATCTCTGCTTGCTACACTTGATGATCTGACTGCCCCCACCGGCTACCTGCTGATTCAGACCCTCCACCCACTCAGCGCCTGTCAGGGAGACTACCGGGAAGGCTGGCGGGACAGTCAATGGCAAGGTCTCGATGAGCAGGGGCAGGCGCTGGGAGAGGCTCCCCCATGGTATTTCCGCCCAATGGCCGGCTGGCTCGACCTGCTACAACAACATGGCAAGATCGTCCGCATTGAAGAACCGCTGGACCCCCAATCACAACTCCCGCTTTCTGTGATTTTTCATGTCCAAAGGGACAAGAAACAGGAACATAACAAGCCATAACAAAGTGGCTACAGCGTCCGCCCAGCAGCCCTTCTAGTCTTGCTGCAACGTACTGAGGATGCAGCGACAATGATATTGTTGTACTTCTTGCTGGTTTTTGTCGGTGTGATGGCCCTGAACCACTACCTTTCGCTTCTTAAGCACTCGCGCCATGGCGAGCAGTCTTATCAAGATCGCCCTCTCCAGGCATTGATTGAGCATTGTCAGCAATCTCATACCCACAGCCTAATTCCGCCATCAGGGATTGCTAAAAAGGGTTAAAACTCACGAACCTTTGTCGCAGCAAGGACTCCAAGGATTACAATGTCGGGACCATTCGAGGGAGTGAAAAAATGAAGAAAGCATTGATTGCAGGTCTTGCCGCCGCCGTTTTGGCCGGCTGCCAATCCCAGCAACCGGTTGATGAAGAGCCAGTGGTAATCAATCCTACCGCACAGAAAGCCGTTTACAGTGGCATGTTGCCCTGTGCAGATTGCTCTGGCATTCGTACCACGCTCACCCTGTATCGCGACCAGTTCGATGCACCAACCCGATTCCAGTTGCGCGAAGAATATCTGCAGGGCTCCAAGGTTGGCCTGACAGCCGTTGAACGTGGAGACTGGGCGCTGGAGAACCGCATCCATAATGACCGTCAAATGGATCTGTACATCATCAATCCGGAAACTCCGGACGCCAAACGCCAGTACCTGCGTGATGCAGTCAACGCGGTTGAGCAGCTTGACCAGGATGGCAATATTATCGAAAGCAATCTGAATTACCGACTGCTAAGCAAGTAGCCCCAACACCCTCGGGGCGCGGCATTCCTGCCGCGCCCACAAAACGAAGCATCGCTAAGCTACCCTTCTGATCAGATTGTCTTACTGCGAATAGGAATGACTTGCATTTAGGCCGCCCCAAGCCTAATATCGCGAACCGTATTCAGGCTACTTTGCCCCCGATGGGAACCTTGAGCCCATCGCACCCCCTGACACATCACTGTCATTCGGTTCACGCAAAGTCTGGCGCGTTTAAATCATCAGATGATCTACACAGGTATCCGACAGGAGTTTTGCCATGCCCCCTCTTACTCTGCAGCTGCCGGAATGGTTTGTCAGCGGCGGCATCACCATGTGGGTACTGGCCCTGCTCTCGGTGGTTGCCCTGGCAACACTAATCTCAAAGATTCTGCACTTCGCCCGTATTCGCCCCGGCAACACCCGCCAGGCGGATCAGCTGCTTGACGCCCTGCGTAAAGGACAACAACCAGGCAAACCCGGCAAATTGTCTTCGCCGGTAGACCGGGTGATCTGGCAATGCTGGAAGAACCGCAATCTGGACGAAGCCGCCTGGCAGGAAGAAAGCCTGCGCCTGGCACGCACTTCCCTGGACGATCTGCGCGGCGGTCTGCGGGTGCTGGAAGTGATCAGCGCCATCGCCCCATTGCTGGGCCTGCTCGGTACCGTATTCGGTATGATTGGCGCCTTCCAGGCACTGGAAACAGCAGGTTCTCAGGTAGACCCGTCGATCCTTTCCGGTGGTATCTGGGAAGCACTGCTCACCACCGCAGCGGGTCTCACTGTGGCCATCCCCACATTGGCGGCATTCCACTGGGCTGATCGTAATATTGAGCAGTGCCGAGAAAAAATGCAGGACCGTCTTTCCCGCCTGAAAGTGGTTCGCAACCTCAAAACAGACCCCGAACCGGTAGACGACAGCAGCGAGCCGGCGGTATCGCATGCATATTGAAGCCGAACACCATCGCGCACCGTTCATCAGCCTGACACCACTGATTGATGTGGTATTTATCCTGCTGGTGTTCTTTATGTTGGCCACCCGTTTTGGGCAGTTCAACGATCTGCCGGTGAATGTGCAGCCGGCAGACAGCAGCAGCGAGCAACAGGACGAATGGCTGGTGGTGGAAGTGAAAGCTGATGGCGCTTTGATGCTGAACGGCGTGAGCTTTACTCCGGCCGCCATCGCCGACCGTCTGGAAAGAAAAAACCAGAAGGTATGGGTAACCGTAAGCCCGGATGCCACCCTGCAGCAGGCCCTGCGTGCAGTGGACGACATTAAGGCGGCAGGGGCCCGTGACGTACAACTGGAGCTGTTGCCATGATGATCATGGAAAACTCCAGCCGCCGGCCGCCGCTGGAACCAGTGCTACCACTGATCAACGTGGTGTTCTTGCTGCTGATCTTCTTTATGCTGGCCGGCCAGTTAGCGAAACGACCCGTGGTGGCGGTAGAGACACCGGTGAGCCAGGTGGCGAATGGCAAGGAAGCCCGTGAAAAACTGCTGCTGGTTCTCAAATCCGATGGGCAATGGTTCACCGAAGACGGCAAGTCACCGCTGAATGAGGCGGCTCTGGCAGAACTCATTAACGGTCTGCCTACCGTTGCCGACGAGGACACAGGCACCCTGATGAAGGATGCGGAAGTTCGCCTGCTGGCCGACGCCAGTATTTCCATGGCATCACTTCGCCAGCGACTGGAAATTCTTCAGGCCATGGGTGTGGAACAGGTGCGTCTGGTAACACAAGCGGATCCAGGTAGTAACGGGGACGAGAGCCAACCATGAACAAACGAACCTTGATGGCCTGGGGCCTGTCTATCGTTGTCCATGCCAGCGTCCTGGTTACCGTTGGAGCCCTGACCTTGGCAGGTGGACGCCCTGCCCAACCCGGCGTTACCGAAATCGCCATTAACCTGTCTGCGCCACCGGCCCCGACACCGACCGTTGCGCCACAGCCGGCGCCACAGCCCAAACCGAAGCCAAAGCCAAAGCCCAAGGTCAAACCCACGCCCAAACCCAAGCCTGTGGTGAAAAAGCCCGAGCCCAAGCCAGAGCCGAAACCCGAGCCGGTAGAGGAAGTGGTGACACAGGAAACGGCTCCCACAGAGCAGCCACTGGAAACCACACAGCAGACAGCATCCCAGAGCCAGCAGCAGGGCGCCAAAGGCATAGCCGGCGATCCAGGCAAAGGCGCAGACCTGAGTGGTAATAACGACACGCTGCTGAAGCGCTATCTGGCCAAGGTGCGCAACACAATCGAAGACAACAAGCAGTACCCGCACCGCGCCCGCATGCGTCGTCAGGAAGGCACGGTGAAGATCAGCTTTGCCATCAACGCCAATGGCCGTGCGGAACAGGTAGCGCTGACCGACAGCTCCGGCAGCCGTATTCTCGATCGCGCCACTCTGGAGCTCCTGTCCCGTCTGCGCTTTGAAGCTCCGCCCCGCGAGCTGAAAACGATCCCCGTCAGCATCACCGTGCCGGTAGATTACAGCCTGAACAACAGTTGATCCCTCTCCCGCCTGTCCGTATTTTCAAGAGACAGGCGGGGCAACCCCTGCTAGGGAGCCTCTGAATAACTCCTTGCATGCTCAGTCTTTCAGGCCGATTCACCCCCTCTAGGGCCAAAAGGTAAAGCGGGGCGCACTTTTGAAGGCATTCTGGTTGCCTGTCGAGCCTCTTACCTTCAAAGAACGGCAACAACGAGTGTGGATCAGCCTGAAAGACCCGGAGGGCGCGACCTGAAGGGCCCATCTTCTGCGCTTTGCCTCTCGGAAAGGGAGCCACCCTGACCATCGAGACAAAACACAGCAGCTGCACCCTTCAGGTCACGCTGAGTACGCAAGGAGTTATTCAGAGGCTCCCTACGTCTCCCACAAGACAAGGACACGGGATGAACCCACTTTATCTTGCTCTACTGTTGAGCCTGGCCGCCGGGTTAAGCATGGCGATAGGCGCACTACTCGCCGTCAAACCCCTTATTGCACGGGACTGGCTTCGCCAGGAGGTTCGCCACACCGTCATCGCATTTGGGGGCGGAGCATTGCTTGCCGCTGTGGCGCTGGTGTTGGTACCGGAAGGAGCCAAACATCACTCCCCCTTTTCCGCCACCGTCATGTTTGTGGGAGGCGGTCTCGTCTTCATGATCATCGACCGCGCCCTGGCGGCACGGGGAGGGGCCATGTCACAGCTGCTGGCTATGCTGCTCGACTTTGTACCCGAAGCCATTGCGCTTGGCGCGGCTCTGGCAGTTGGCGGAGGGCAAGCGTATCTGCTGGCGTTCCTGATCGGGTTACAGAACCTTCCTGAAGGCTTCAACGCCTATCGGGAGATTCGTGGCGGTGGCGGGCTAGCGCCCGGCAAGATCATTCTGGCTTTTGCCGCCCTATCCCTGCTGGGTCCACTCAGCGCCTGGCTTGGCTTTGCCATACTGGTAGACATGCCGGTCATCCTCGGGGGCATCATGTTGTTTGCCAGCGGCGGCATTCTCTACCTGATCTTCCAGGACATCGCCCCACAGGTTCCGCTCAAGCGGGCCTGGGCACCGTCACAGGGAGCCGTTGCCGGGTTTGCCTTGGGGTTGGTAGGGCATTTGCTGGTGGGGTGAAAAGCAGCTGCGAGCTACGAGCTTTCAGCTGCGAGGAGAACCGACAATATCAGGCCGAAAAGCCCCGGGAGCTTGCCAGCAAGTGCAGCGAGGCGACCGAAGATAATTATTTTCAAAGACCAGTCGAGCTCAGGATTGCCCAGCCGCCCTGCGGTCGATTCCGCGTTAACACGCGGTTCGCGGCTCAAGCGCCGCTCCTACGGCGGCTTCGAAAAAGTGCAGCACCGCCGGGGAACTTTTCAGAATCGCCCTATCCAATCGAGCGTAGCTCGTAGCTCGTAGCTCGTAGCTCGTAGCTCGTAGCTCGTAGCTCGTAGCTCGTAGCTCGTAGCTCGTAGCTCGTAGCTCGTAGCTCGTAGCTCGTAGCTCGTAGCTCGTAGCTCGTAGCTCGTAGCTCGTAGCTCGTAGCTCGTAGCTCGTAGCTCGTAGCTCGTAGCTCGTAGCTCGTAGCTCGTAGCTCGTAGCTCGTAGCTCGTAGCTCGTAGCTCGTAGCTCGTAGCTCGTAGCTCGTAGCTCGTAGCTCGTAGCTCGTAGCTCGTAGCTCGTAGCTATTGTCTATTCCCCCCACCGCTTCATCAGCGTCTGCTCGATACCCAGATGATCCAGCAACCGCGCCACCATAAAATCCACCAGATCGGAAACGCTTTCAGGCTGGTGATAAAACCCTGGCGCCGCTGGCATGATGGTGACGCCGAGGCGGGAGAGCTTGAGCATGTTTTCCAGATGAATGGCGGAGAACGGGGTTTCTCGCGGGACCAGGATCAGTTTTCGGCCTTCCTTGATGGCCACGTCAGCCGCACGCTCGATCAAGTTATCGCTGGCGCCGCTAGCAATAGCCGACAGGGTCCCAGTGGAGCAGGGGCACACCACCATGGCCGCAGGAGCGCCACTGCCCGACGCCACCGGTGCCGTCCATTGCTCCAGACCGCACACCACCAGCGTCCCTTTGTCGGTACCAACCCAGTCACGCAAGGCCTGTTCGGACTTGCCCGTGCCGGCAGGCAGAGACAGTTCGGTTTCCGTGCCAATCACGATTCGCGCCGCCTTGGACAGAATCACGAACACTTCACAGTCTGCCTGTAGCAAGCACTGCAACAGTCGTAACCCGTAAGGCGCACCAGAGGCCCCGGTAAACGCCAGTGTGACACGTTTGCCCATGATTACATTCCTACACCGCGAGCCATCAAAGCACCCAGGATTGGCATCAATGATATCAGATGAATTTCTGCCACCAGAGTCCGTCGCAGGCTCTTCTGAAGTGCAAAGGAAACCGGTGGCACCGCCTCCCCGTCCGCCGTCCTGCGCCAGGCGCGCATGAGCTTGACCGGGTAGAGACTGAGCAGAATTATCAGCACAAACACAGTCACCTTGGCGTGAAACCAGGGATTGGCCATATAAAAAACCATGCCCTTCTCCGTCCATCCGGCCCGTGCCAGCCCGCTGACCAGCACCACCAGCAATGACACCCAATACGCCACATGCAGCCACAACAGGGTACGGAAATTGTACTCATTGATCTGCGTCCGCCAGAACAGCAGCATGCCGTAAACGCAGCCGAACAACACCAGAATACCCAGATAATGCGCAGACGCCCAGAACACGGACCAGAACATGGCAAGCCCTCAAAAGCAGTTCAAAGTTAAAAGTTCAAAAGCGCGACACAGGCCAACATTGACTGAAAGACCATCGCCGCGATCAAGAGTTTGTGCGCGGGTACGACGTTGAAGGTTCCGCCTATGCTACCCCGCGCCTTTCAACTTTAAACTTTGAACTTTCAACTCCAACCCCTGCCCGACTGGAAAACTGACACAGATCAGAGGTAGAGGTCATTGAAACGCGGGCACGGCCTGCCAGTACACAGCAAGCCATCCCGTGTTGATGCGTGTTGCGTGAAGCGTGAGGCGTTTACCCCGCCAACGCATCCAGCAACTTCTGATGAATACCGCCAAAGCCACCATTGCTCATCACCACCACATCCAGCGATTCGCCTTTGTGAGCCACCACGCGGGCAATGATGTCGTCCAGGGACTCGCTGACTGACGACGGTACGGAGGATGCTTCCAGCACCGAATCCAGTGACCAGTCCAGTCCCGGTGGTTGATACCAGATCACTTCATCGGCAGACACGATGCTGCCAGCCAAGGCGGCTTTGTGGCTGCCCATGCGCATGGTATTGGAGCGCGGTTCAATGATCGCCAGGATGCGGCCTTCGCCCACTTTGCGACGCAACCCATCAAGCGTAGTAGCGATAGCGGTTGGGTGATGGGCAAAGTCATCGTAGACACGCACACCACCCACTTCGCCACGCAATTCCATGCGACGTTTTACGCCTTCGAACTCGCACAGTGCTGCAGCCCCATCAGGCAGGGTAACACCCACATGGCGCGCGGCCAGAAGCGCAGCCATGCCGTTGTTAACACTGTGGCGGCCGGTCTGGCCCCAGTTCACCTGCGCCACCGGCTTTCCGTTTTCCAGCACGGTAAAGCTTGAGCCATCTTCCTTGTCGAGCCGATAGCCCAGCATCGTCTCTTCACCGAAACGCTCCACTTCACTCCAGCAACCCTTCTCCAGGGTTTCTTCCAGAGCGGCTTCGCCTTCCGGCAGGATCAATCGGCCAGTGGAGGGCACGGTACGAATCAAATGATGAAATTGGGTCTGGATAGCGGCCAGGTCGGCGAAGATATCCGCGTGGTCGAATTCCAGATTATTCAGAATCACGGTGCGCGGCCGGTAGTGTACAAACTTGCTGCGCTTGTCGAAGAAGGCGGTGTCGTATTCGTCCGCTTCCACCACAAAGAACGGTGTCTCACCAAGACGAGCCGAGACACCAAAGTTGCCAGGTACACCACCAATCAAATAACCGGGATTCAAGCCGGCATGTTCAAGAATCCATGCCAGCATGGAGCTGGTGGTGGTCTTGCCATGGGTTCCTGCCACCGCCAACACCCATCGACCGGGCAGCACCACCTCTTCCAGCAACTGAGCTCCAGAGGTATACGCCAGCCCCTTGTCCAGTACCGCTTCCACCGCCGGATTGCCTCGGCTAAGCGCATTGCCGATCACCACCAGATCCGGTGCCGGTTCCAGCTGCTCCGCGTCATAACCCTGGATCAGTTCAATGCCCGCGGCTTCCAGCTGGTCACTCATGGGGGGATAAACGTTCAGATCACTGCCCGTGACCCGGTGGCCCTGAGCTTTAGCCAACTGGGCCAGCGAGCCCATGAATGTGCCACAGATGCCGAGAATATGAATATGCATGGATGCCTGACTGCCAAGTGAATAAACCCCTGCACCATAGCGGGAAGCCGACCTCAGGTGAAGCCCTCACCCTGGCCCACCAGAATCCGGATTTGCTGGGAACGACGCAGCACCGTTGAAGGACTCATCCCCAACATACTCTTGAAAGCATGCGTGAGATGCGACGAGTCGGAAAACCCGGCCGCGAGGGCGGCATCCGTCAGGCTGCTTCCCAGCGCCATCATGGAGGATGTCACAAAGAGTCGGTGCCAGAGTCGGTAACGGCGAATAGGCACACCGGTCACTTCCTTGAACAGTCGCTGTAGACGGTCGCCCGACAATCCCACCGCATCCGCAAGCGTGTTGTTGGACACGTTATCGGAAGGATCACTGCGAATGCGGGAAATCACCTCGGCGATCCGCTCATCAGCGCGAAAATCCGCAACCACTTCATCGCCTGCCGGGAACAACACCCCTGCAAGCTTGCTATACGCCTGCGCCGCACCGGCCTGCTGATCGTGTAGCTGCGCCAGGATCTGGTGTTGCAGGTCACCCTCGATATCGGCCACAAACAGGCCCGCTTCTTCCTCCCGCATACGGCTCTTGTGAAAACGGAAGTCCCTGCCCATCGGGTCCAGAAAACAACAACCAATTCGCCCACCGTTCGACGAGGCAGTAAAGCTGGTACCGGCAGGAATCAGCAACCTGTCGGACACTATAGTCCGATCACCCACGGTGACCGGAATTCCCTGATCGACACCCACCAAAAGTGTGTGAGCACCAATATTCAGCGGAGCGAGCGGCCCAATGTAACCCAGAAAGAGGGTGCGTTGAGGCCACAGATACAGCGTTGTAGGCAGCGTTTCTGAGTGATTCATTATTGTTTTTCTCACGCAGCGTGCGATGCATCACAAAATCAGGCACAGAGCAGAACAATATGTATACCTACACGGTTTCTTACAAGTTTGCTACCAGACATCTTTTTTAGAGTGTTCCCGTCGACAAAAAAATGGCCCGGCGCCGGCCACACAGAAAACAACAACGACGGAGAGTCACCATGACAAGCAAAAGGAACCGGCTGATCACAGCCCTGTTGATATTCATAGCCAGCAACCCGGCCAGTGCCTGGTGGTTTGGCAAAGACAAACACTACGCAGAAACCCGTTACCCCATAGTGATGGTTGGCGGCATCATCGCCTTCGATGAGATTGCCGGGATTGATTACTTTTATGGCATCGCTGACGAGTTGAGAGACTACGGTGCCGACGTCTACGAAAGTAATGTGAGCGGGATGCAGAGCAACGAATATCGCGGCGAAGAACTCATTCAACAAATTGAAAATTATCTTGCCGTCAGCGGCGCACAAAAGGTCAATATCATCGCCCATTCTCAGGGTGCCCCCACCGCACGCTACGTGGCAGCCGTCAGGCCGGAGCTTGTCGCTTCTGTCACTTCCGTACATGGCGAAAACCGCGGCACTCCAGTCGCTGATGTGATTCGCGGTATTATGCCGGAAGGCGGCATCGTCGAAGGCCTTGGCGATGCCATTACCTTTGCCTTTGCCGGTCTGTGGGAAGCCGCCTCCGGTGGCCCAAACCCGCTCAACCAGTCAGCCTCTGCCGTGCTTGCCGACTCTACCACCCAGGGGATGGCTGAATTCAATCAGCGCTATCCGCAAGCCATGCCGACCACGGCCTGTGGCCGGGAAGGAACACACAACGTCAACGGCGTCCGCTACTGGTCCTGGGGTGGCGATGGCGTGCAAACCAACCTGCTGGATCCCTTTGACAGCCTGCTGGTGAGTGTCACCAAGCTGGCCTTTGATGATGAACAGCACGATGGCGTACTGCCCGTCTGTGGCATGTATCTGGGCAAGCCGATTCGTCATAACTACAACCACAATCATGCCGACGCTATACGTCAGCTATTCGGGTTACTGGGTTGGGAAACCGACCCCAAGACCTTGTATCGCAATCATGCCAACCGTCTGAAAAACGCTGGTCTGTAAAAAACATCAGGCGGGGTATCGCCCCGCCTGATACAGGAGTTGGCCATGAAAAAATATCTGGCTTTATCCAGCATAGTGTTGATCTCGCTGGTTGCCATCATCATTGAATTAAAAAAGCCTGACTCAGCTACATCTTCGCTTTCATATCCAGAGTCAGACGAGATCAGAGAAGGACGTTCGCCCACTACCGGTTCCCAAAGAGTGGTTCAGGAAAGTGCACAAGATGAAGCGTCAACCATCTCCGTTAACAGGATATTGGCAACCACATCGCTGGCTGACACCCAGGTTCCTGCAAAGCTCAATATAGACAGGCAAGGACATTTGATCGTTGATAGCAACAGCAAGGCTATCCTGGATTATTTCCTCTCCCTCTCCGGTGAAATTCCAGAACAACAGATTCGCTCGTTGCTGCAGCAGTGGGCCTCCGGTACCGCAGGAGAAACCGCAGCACGCGAACTGACTACGCTACATGATAGCTACCAGCATTATTTACGAGCATTTTCCAGCGGTGATTTTGCCGCCACCAATGACAGCAACATTCGCGATCAGCTGCAACGACGGCAGCGTTTGCGCGACGACATCCTGGGGGCCGACCACGCTTCCAGCTTTTTTGCCGATGAAGATCGCTATGATCAGTACAGTCTCCAGCGTCACGATATTCTTGCCTCTGAACTGAGCGATCAGGAAAAAGAGCTGGCCCTGACCACCCTGCGGCAAACTCAACCAGAACATCTCGCAAGGCAATATCAGCAACAACACCAGCTGCGAACTCTGCAGAAGAGCGAACAAGCCCTTATTGAATCCGGTGGCGACGAAACCGATCTCTTTGCCCTGCATCAGGAACAGTTTGGGGATGCCGCAGCATTGCGATTACAACAGCTGTCCCGGCAACGGAATAACTGGAAGCGGAAAGTAGATGACTATCAGCAGCAGCGCCAAAAAATCCAGATGTCGGGTTTATCTGATCAAGATCAACAACAACAGCTTGAGCAATTGCGTAGCACGCTTTTCAACGAAGCAGAGCAACAGCGCATATCGGCCCTGGAACGCATCCAGTCTTCTCCATAGAGGCTCAAGGGTTTCACGGCCAGCTCGTTTCTGAAAGATCGCTAGCTCAAGGAACTTTTGGCATATTGCAAGAAGCGCAAAGCAGAAAAAAACGGGCAACATCCAGTTGCCCGCAAGGGAAGGTTAAGGCGTCGCCGTTGACGCCTTACTGCCGTAGATCAATAGCAATCAATGGCTGATCATCCAGGGCCGTGCCGACGGGAACATCTTGTTGCCTTCCGCGGTGTAGAACAGCTTGGATTTGCGCTTGTGATGACAGCAGCCCTGCTCTTTCTCTGAGTGCTTGTTGCCATGACGAGGCTCGTGGGCTGCCTTCTCATTCCGTTCAAAGGCCTGGCGCCGTTCCGGTGCCATATCCAGCAGCTCCGGCGCCACCATGATCACCCGGGCGGAGAGCGCACCGCAGGTGGGACAGGGGGCACATTCCCCAGAGGCCTGCATCGGCACCAGATCGTGGAACAGGCCGTGCTCGGAACATTTGTAATCATAAAGCGGCATGATCAGCTCCTCTCTTGCTTATTTGTCTTTTGATAGCGGAACGTCGGTGCTGCCGGCGACGCTATGCTGCGGCCCGTCCATCCCCGGCTTGATATCGAAGTCGAAGATATCCGTGGGTAGCCACAGGGTGGCACAGGCATTGGGTACATCAACGACGCCACTGATATGCCCCTGCACCGGCGCACAACCGAGCAAGGCGTAGGCCTGAGCACCGGTGTAACCAAACTTCTTCAGATACTCGATGGCATTCAGACAGGCCTGACGATAGGCCACATGCACATCCAGGTAGTGCTGCTTGCCCTGCTCATCCACGGAGATACCTTCAAAGATCAGGTAGTCGTCATACTTGGGCGCCATGGGGCTGGGCTTGAAGATGGGGTTCTTGATGCCGTACTTCTCCATTCCGCCCTTGATGATGTTCACCCGCAGGTGAATCCAGCCGGCCATTTCGATAGCGCCACAGAAGGTAATCTCGCCGTCACCCTGACTGAAGTGCAGGTCGCCCACGGACAAACCGGCATCTTTCACATAGACCGGGAAGTACACCTGGGAACCGCGGGAGAGATCCTTGATATCACAGTTACCGCCATGCTCACGGGGTGGCACGGTACGGGCGCCTTCCGCCGCGGCCTTGGCCTTGGCATCGCCAGACAACTTGCCCATGTGGGCAGTGTCGGCGTAAGGCAGGTTGGCCAGGCCCGGCACACGGTCAGGCTCGGTGTCGTAAAGTTCTTTCTCACGGCTGTTCCACTCATCCAGCATATCCTTGGAAGGCAGGCAGCCGATCAGGCCGGGGTGAATCAGACCGGCAAATTCCACATTGGGAATATGACGGGACTTGGTGAACATGCCATTGAAATCCCAGATGGACTTCTGTGCTTCCGGGAAGTGTTCGGTCAGGAAGCCACCGCCGTTCTGCTTGGAGAAGAAGCCGTTGAAGCCCCACTGGCTTTCTTCAAAGGTGCCAATATCGAGAATGTCCACCACCAGCAGATCACCAGGCTCAGCCCCTTCCACGCCCACCGGGCCGGTCAGGAAATGGACTTGGGAGAGATCCACATCGCGCACGTCGTCGGCGCAGTCATCATTCTTGATCTGGCCTCCGGTCCAGTCATGGCATTCGAGGATAAAATCGTCACCCGGCTTGACCATCTTGGCCATGGGAATATCCGGGTGCCAGCGGTTATGGATGTTTTCGTTTTCGTAAGGCGATTGGTTCAGGTCAATCTTGATAATCGTTTCAGCCATGGTGAGCTCTCCTCCGGTTTGACCACTGGGATTTACCTTCATCGCGGTATTCCCGTCGTTGCCAGTTCACTATCGGAAAAAGATCCACCTCTCACCATTCGCCCATGTCCCACTCGGGGTACGTCATTTGACGTATTGAATCGCACCCGGTGTGGAAATGCCTGACACAAAAAAAGCCCGCCAGGAAAACCGGGCGGGCTTTTTTGTGCCTTGGCAGATTGGCGGTCTACACCGGAATCACGATAAGCGCACCACCCTCCATTCGCGCTTCAAACGTATCGGCTTTGGGGTAATCCAGCATCACCCTCGCCAACGGGGGCGAGAGTTCATTGCGTACCCGCCGTGCCATCTCACGGGCACCGAAGCGGGCATCAAGCGGACGGCAAAGATGACGGCGCGCGCCCTCTCCCAGGCTCAGTAGCGCCTTTCGCTTTTGCAGTCGACGGTTAAGTCGATCCAGCTCGATATCGAGAAGCTGTTCGCTCAAGTCCTTGGCGAGGGGATTGAAGGTAATAATGTTATCGATACGGTTAAGGAACTCAGGATCAAAGCGTTGATGCAGGGCCTGATCAACCACATCGTGGATTTGCTGCCGGGCGTTGCCCCAGCTCCACCAGCGTCGCTGCTGCTGCCGACTCAGTCGGGAAACTTGAGCGGCACCCACATTGCTGGTCATAAAGATCAGACTATTACGAAAATCAATTTCCCGGTTGCCCGCACTTAATCTCAAGCGCCCCCGTTCAAGCACATTCAACAGGGCCCGCACCACTTCCGGGCTGGCCTTCTCCAGTTCATCGAACAGCACGATGCCGGGTTTGCTGAAGCTGCCGGTAATGGCATCCACATCGAACAGGGTCTGCCCTTCCTTGCTGCCCACATAGCCAGGCGGTGCGCCCGTCAGCGAGGCCGCATAGTGCTCCTGGGCCAGGGTACTCATGTCGATGCGGCACACCGCATCCGCACTACCATGAATCGCCTCCGCCAGCAGTCTGACGGTTTCCGTCTTTCCGACACCGGTAGGCCCGACAAACAGCTGCACGGTTAACGGACGGTCCGCTGCACCGATATCCGCCTTGAGCACCTGCAGCATGTTGTCGATGCTATCCAGCACATGAGCCTGGCCGACGATGCGCGCCCGCAGGCGAGCCATGACGTCAGCCGGGTCGAACAGGAAACGGCTCTGGCGACCGGGGTCGACAGACCAGCGCTGCCGATCTGCCACCTCCTTGTTCGTCATCAGCTGCTCATTGATGAAGGGCATCAGCCACCTGCCGTTTTCTCTTTGCCCTCCACGGGCAACTCACCCACCGGACATTCCGCCACTCCAACAGTAGAACGCGTCATGGCTTCCACATTTTCCTGCGCTTTCTGCGCATCCATCACCCAGGTGCGATAGAAGTCGAACGGACAATCTGCCACGCCCTTGTCGCCATCACCGGAAGCATGCATACCGGTGTAGCCACGGTGCAGCAGTTTGAACAAGTGGTTCTGGGATTGATCATTGGCGCGGGCATCGCGGATCTGGCTCACGGACAGTTGTGCATACTGCACACCCATATCCTCTTCGCCACATTCCCCCAGCGTGCGGCCGTCAAAACCGATCAGCGCGGAGTGGCCGAAGTAGGAGTACACGCCATCAAAACCGGTGGCATTTGCCACCGCCACATAACAGTTATTGGCCCAGGCCATGGACTTGGCCATCATCACCTGCTGCTCTTTCGCCGGATACATGTAACCCTGGCAACGGACGATCAGCTCGGCACCTTTCATGGCGCAGTCCCGCCAGATTTCCGGGTAGTTGCCGTCGTCGCAGATGATCAGGCTGATCTTCAGCCCCTTGGGGCCTTCGGTGACATAGGTGGTGTCACCGGGATACCAACCTTCGATAGGACACCAAGGAATGCACTTGCGGTATTTCTGGACGATCTCGCCTTCATTGTTGATCAACACCAGGGTGTTGTAGGGCGCCTTGGCGGGATGTTCTTCATGGCGCTCACCGGTGAGGGAAAATACCCCCCAGGTGTTGGCTTCACGGCAGGCCGCCGAAAAGATGGCGGTTTCATCCCCGGGCACCGTGGCGGCGGTCTCCATCATTTCATCCGGGTCGTACATGATGCCCATGGTGCTGTATTCCGGAAACACCACCAGATCCATGCCCGGCAGCCCTTGCTTCATACCCTTGATCATGTCGGCAATCTTGCGGGCGTTGTCGAGCACCTCGGCTTTGCTATGCAGCCTCGGCATCTTGTAGTTAACTACCGCAACACCCACCGTATCGTGACTGCTGGAAATATCCCCGTGTCGCATGGTTCTCTCTCCTTTCTACGGTTGAGGAATTACACCGCCAGGTAGGCAGCAATCTTTTCCTGGTTCACATCGTCGCCGCTTTCTTCGTGGACGATCTTGCCTTTCTCGATCACCAGAATCCGGTCAGCCACATCCATCACGAAACTCAGCACCTGCTCGGATACCACAATGGACAACCCGCGCTCGTCACGGATGCGTTTCAGAGTCTTAGCCATGTCCTTGATGATGGAAGGCTGGATCCCTTCGGTGGGCTCATCGAGCAGCAACACCTTGGGCCGGGTCGCCAGGGCGCGGGCGATGGCCAGCTGCTGTTGCTGGCCACCGGACAGATTACCGCCACGGCGGTTCTGCATTTCCTTCAATACCGGGAACAGTTCATACAGATCCTCCGGCACTTTCTTTTCCCCCACTGCCGCCAGGCCGGTTTCAATATTTTCCTTTACCGTCAGGGTCGGAAAGATCATTCGCCCCTGGGGCACAAAACCCAGCCCCGCCTTGACCCGCTGAAAACTTTTCAGGGAGGAAAGATCCTGGCCATCCAGCTCGGCTTTGCCGCCGCGCATTTTTTCCATCCCGATCAGGGATTTCATCAGCGTGGTCTTGCCCATGCCGTTGCGCCCCACCACCGCCACAATTTCGTTCTCCGCGATGCTCAGATTCATGTCGCTGATGATGGTGCTCTGGCCGTAAGCCACCTGCAGATTCGATACGTTCAACATATTCAGTACCTCGCCTAAGCGTCAGTGTCCCAGATAGACTTCGATGACTTTCGGATCCTGTTTGACGTGATCAATGGAACCTTCGGACAACACCTTGCCCTGATGCATCACCGTGACCCGATCGGCGATATCACCGACAAACTGCATGTCATGCTCGATCACCAGCACGGTGTGGTTCTCGGTAATCACCCGCAGCAGCTCTGCGGTTTTTTTCCGCTCCGCCACGGACATGCCCGCCACCGGCTCATCCAGCATCAGCAAGTCCGGCTTCTGGATCAGCAACATGCCAATCTCCAGCCACTGCTTCTGGCCATGGCTGAGCAGCGCCGCTTCCTGATGAAGCATCTCGGTGAGAAAGATGGTTTCCGCCACTTCCTCCACCGCCTTGATCACCTCTGCATCGCGTTTGAAAGCCAGTGCACCAATCACTGAGCGACCCGCGGGATAGGAGACTTCCAGGTTTTCAAACACGGTGAGATCTTCATAGATCGACGGGTTCTGAAACTTTCGCCCGACCCCGGCACGGACAATGCCGTGCTCGCTCATCTTGGTCAGCTCCTTGCCCTGAAACTTGATGGAGCCTTCAGTAGCCTTGGTCTTGCCGCAGATCAGATCCAGTACCGTGGTCTTGCCGGCACCGTTAGGGCCGATGATGACGCGGATCTCTTTCGGCTCCAGATACAGCGACAGATCGTTGACCGCCTTGAAACCATCGAAGGACACCGTCAGGCCTTCTACGGCCAGAATGAAATCTTGTTTACTCGGGCTCATTTCGCTTCCTCCACAGGCAAGGTTGGTGCGGTGCTGGCACTGCGACGCAGCATTGCCGGCAGCTTGCTTTCCAGCGGCATCACATAGCGGCGATAGAGACCCGCCAGACCATCCGGGAAAGCCAGCACCACGGCGATGAACAACACGCCCAGGCCGTACAGCCACAGTTCCGGGAAGGATTCAGAGAAGAAGGTCTTGGCGGCATTCACGATCAGCGCACCGTAGATGGCACCCAGCAAGGAGTTCCGGCCACCCACCGCACACAGGATCACCATCTCGATGGAAGGCACGATGCCCACGAACGAGGGAGACATGAAGCCCACCTGCAGGGTGAACATGGCACCACCGATACCGGCAAACATGGCCGCCAGGCAGAACACGAAGATCTTGAAGGACGCCACGTCATAACCGGAGAAACGCACCCGGTCTTCCTGGTCACGCATGGCCAGCAGAATGCGGCCGAGCTTGCTGCGCATTACCCAGGCGCCCACGATCAGGCAGACAAACAACATGCCCACACAGACAAAGTACAACAGGGTCTTGGCTTCATCGGTACGGATATCCCAGCCCATCAGGGTACGCAGATCGGTAATCCCGTTAACGCCCCCGGTGAAGCCCTGCTGACCGATGATCAGGATGGTCAGGATGGCAGCAATAGCCTGGGTGATAATGGCAAAGTACACGCCACCCACTCGACGCTTGAACATGGCCACCGCGATGATGAAGGCCAACAAGGCCGGCACCGCCAGCACCGCAATCAGGGTGAAGGAGAAGCTGTGGAAGGGTTCCCAGAACCAAGGCAGCGCGGTGAGCTGGTTCCAGTCCATGAAGTCAGGGATCCCCGGCGTAGACTGAATGGCGGTGTTCTCCGGACTGGACGCTTCCAGCTTGAGGAACATGGCCATGCAGTAACCACCCAGACCAAAGAAGATCCCCTGCCCCAGACTGAGGATGCCACTGCGCCCCCAGCACAACACCAGCCCCAGCGCCGCGAAGGCATAGGTCAGGTATTTGCCGACCATGTTGAGGCGGAAGGAATCCAGCGCCAGCGGGAAGACCACCACCAGCAGCAAGGCCAGCAGCAGATAGTAGATGCCCTCGCGGGACTTCAACCATTCGAAGAAAAGATTCGCTTTCATGGCAGCCTCCTAGCGACGCACTTTCAGGGCAAACAGGCCTTGCGGGCGCAGCATCAGAATGCCGACCACAAACAGCAGGGTCAGAACCTTGGCCATGGAACCACTCAGGAAGAACTCCATGGTGGACTGGGCCTGGGAAATGGTGAAGGCAGAGGCAATGGTGCCGAGCAGACTCTGGGCGCCACCGAACACCACCACCAGGAAGGTATCCACGATATACAGCTGTCCGGAAGTCGGACCGGTGGAACCGATCATGGTGAAAGCACTGCCTGCCACGCCGGCAATACCGCAACCCAGCGCAAAGGTGACCCGGTCAACCCGGCCACTGTCGATACCCACCGCTTCGGCCATGGGACGGTTTTGCACGACGGCGCGGACCTGACGGCCCCAACCGGAACGGAACATCAACAGGTAAACGGCGAAGGCGATCAGCAGCGACAACACCATCACGAACAGACCATTGATGGGAATTTCCACCAGGTCGGTCACGGCAATGGAGCCCATCATCCAGTCCGGCAGGCTGACACCCACTTCACGGGCACCAAACACACTGCGGTAGGTCTGTTGCAGAATCAGGCTCAGGCCCCAGGTGGCCAGCAAGGTATCCAGCGGCCGATGATAGAGATGCCGTATCATCAACCATTCCACCAATGCCCCCAGTGCAAAGGTGACAACAAAGGCCAGGATCATGGCCACAAAGAAATAACCCCCGTATAAACCGGGCATGACACTTTCAAACACCTGGGCAGTCAGATACGTGGTGTAGGCACCCAGAATCATGAACTCACCATGGGCCATGTTGATCACGCCCATTTGCCCAAAAATAATCGCCAGCCCCAGCGCCATCAGTACGAAGATGGAAAACAGCGACAGGCCGGCAAACCCCTGCATGGCGAAGATGGACATCAGCTCCGGCATGGAATAGTCAGCGAACATGGCAGGTACTCCCAAACAGTGATTGGCTTACTGCGATCAGGAAAGTCGGCAAGACAGAAAAGAATTCGTTGAAGGAAAAGCCGGTGCCCTATCAAGCTGGGCACCGGTTAACGCAAGTGCTTACTGGTAGCCTTCCGGGAACGGGTCCGGTTCCATCAGCTCTTCGGTTTCGTAGATCACCTTGTACTGACCATCGGTCTGAGCCTGGCCAATACGCGCCTTGGACCACAGGTGATGGTTCTCGTGGATGCGCACATAGCCCTCAGGCGCAGTGGTCAGCTCGATGCCGGGAGAAGCGGCCTGGACTTTTTCGATATCGAAAGAGCCGGCTTTTTCTACCGCAGCCTTCCACAGCCAGGGGCCGAGATAGGCAGCCTGGGTCACGTCACCAATCACGATGTCATCGCCCCAGCGTTCCTTGAACGCTTTCACGAAGGCTTCGTTGTTGGAGTTGGTCAGGCTCTGGAAGTACTTCATGGAAGCGTAGGCACCTTCCACGTTCTCACCGCCAATACCTAGGATTTCATCCTCGGTCACGGAGATGGTCATCAGCAGTGGCTTCTCTTTGGTGAGATCCACACCCGCCGCTTTCATCTGCTTGTAGAAGGCCACGTTGGAACCACCCACTACAGAAGCAAAGATCACATCAGGCTTCTTCAGCTTGATCTTGTTGATCACGGAGTTGAACTGGGTGTGCCCCAGCGGGTAGTACTCTTCGCCCACCACTTTCAGACCCAGCTTGTCGATGTGCTTGCGGGCAATCTTGTTGGAGGTACGCGGCCAGATGTAGTCAGAGCCGAGCAGGTAGAAGGTCTTGGCGCCCTTCTCCTTGGCCAGCCAGTCGATGCTCGCCAGAATCTGCTGGGTCGCTTCCTGACCGGTGTAGATCACATTGGGAGACTGCTCAAGGCCCTCATAGAAGGTCGGGTAATAGAGCATGCCGTTGTACTGCTCAAACACCGGCAGTACCGCCTTACGGGAAGCGGAGGTCCAGCAACCGAATACTGCGGCCACCTTGTCGTTCACCAGCAGCTTGCGGGATTTCTCGGCGAAGGTAGGCCAGTCACTGGCACCATCTTCCTGGATGTACTCGATCTGGCGACCGAGCACACCGCCAGAAGCATTGATCTGCTCGATGGCCAGCTTCTCGGCCTGTACCGAACCGGTCTCACTGATGGCCATGGTGCCGGTGATGGAGTGCAGGATGCCCACCTTCACGGTGTCATCGGTGACCGCCAGCCCGGTGGTGTTGACCTCACTTGCCAGCGCATTGCTGGACAAGGCGAACAGCGCCGGCAGGGCCATCAAGCCCCCCAGCAGGTGCCGGCGCGTCCAGGACGACCGGCGGGGGGGCGTTTGGGGTTTGCTCAATTTCATGGTTTACCGTGGACGTTTGGGTTTTGCTCAATTTCATGGTTTACCCCTCATCAGCGAAATTCACGGGAAGCACGATGTGTCCCTCGCCAACGAGTATGTGAATCTGCCCCTTTTCCTCCCATTCGGTGATTGCGCCATCGCACTACGTCATTTGACGCATACCCGCCCATTGCAAAGCCTCTTACCCTGATGCGCGTATACAGGCGGGCACGATATATGCATTACAAAACAGAGATGAACAAAGTTCATATTCTTCAGGGACTTGCCGGGCAAGGTCGCCCGGATGATATTCCCCACGGCATCCGCGACAGGGATTTCCGCTGCCGACAACGGTACTGACATGGCCATAGAGCAGCGCATATTCCGGGTACGCAGAAGCTATAACCAGTGGGTTGCCAACCAGACCCTGGAAGACTTCGCCCTGCGCTTCACCGGCAAGGGTGCACGACGCTGGTCTGCCGGTCGGGTAGCGGGCACTGCCGTCGGTGCAGTGACCTTTCTGGCACTGGAAGCCATCGGCGGAGCCATTACTCTGAACTATGGCTTCACCAATGCGGTCGCCGCCTGTGTGGCTGTGATGGCGGTCATTTTTCTGCTCGGTCTGCCGGTGAGTTACTACGCTGCCCGCTATGGTGTGGATATCGATCTCCTCACCCGCGGAGCAGGGTTCGGCTATCTCGGCTCCACTCTCACCTCACTGATCTATGCCTCGTTCACCTTCATTTTCTTCGCGCTGGAAGCTGCCATCATGGCCATGGCACTGGAAATCCTGTTCGGAATACCGCCCACCATCGGCTATCTGGTCAGCTCTCTGGTGGCCATTCCCCTGGTGATCCATGGCATTACCACCCTCACCCGCTTCCAGCTGTGGACCCAGCCGGTATGGGTGTTTCTTCAGTTGCTTCCCTTTGTCTTCATTCTGCTGCAAGACCCTTCCACCCTGCCCCGCTGGGCCTCCTTCGAGGGACTCAACAACAAGACCGGTGATTTCAACCTGATCATGTTTGGTGCCGGGGCCACGGTGCTGTTCTCGCTGGTAGCGCAGATTGGCGAACAAGTGGACTTCCTGCGCTTCATGCCCGAAGCGAATAAAGGCAAACGGTTCCGGTGGTGGCTGGCACTGTTGTGCGGCGGCCCGGGGTGGACCGTCATTGGCGCCCTGAAAGTGCTGGCCGGTTCATTCCTCGCGGTGTTGGCGTTCTACCATGGCCTGCCCCTGGAGCAGGCCCAGGAACCCATGCACATGTACCTGGTGGCCTTTAGTCACATCACCACCAACCCCACCATGCTGCTGGCACTGGCGGGGGTCTTCGTGATCCTGTCGCAGCTCAAGATCAACGTGACCAACGCCTATGCCGGCTCTATTGCCTGGTCCAACTTCTTCTCCCGGCTCACCCACAGCCACCCCGGGCGGGTGGTCTGGCTGGTGTTCAATGTGGTGATCGCCCTGGTGCTGATGGAGATCGGCATCTACCGGGCCTTCGAATCCATTCTCGGCAGTTATGCCATGGTGGCCGTGGGCTGGATGGGTGCATTGGTGGCGGATCTGGTGATCAACAAGCCGCTGGGGTTGAGCCCGAAACACATCGAATTCAAGCGCGCCTACCTCTATGACCTGAACCCGGTTGGCTTTGGCTCCATGCTGATTGCCACTGGTATTGGCCTCAGTGCCATGACCGGCCTGTGGGGAGAAACGGTGCATGCCCTTGCCTCGTTCATCGCGCTGGCCAGCACCTTCATTACCACCCCCTTGCTGGCAATACTGACGCGCAGTCGCTACTACATTGCCCGCACGCCGGATTCCACCCGGGAGCTGGAAGGCCACGCCTGCTGTATTTGCGAACACACCTTCGACCGCGAAGACATGGCCTTCTGCCCCGCCTACAACGGTCCGATCTGTTCGCTGTGCTGTTCACTGGATGCGCGCTGCAATGACAGCTGTAAAACCAATGCACGCGTTTCAGAGCAGATGATGGTGTGGGTGGGCGGCTTCCTGCCCACTCCACTCATCAATCAGCTGCGCTCACGGCTAGGCCATTTCCTGGGACTGCTGATGACCATCACCCTCATCATGAGCGGCTTCCTCGCACTGGTTTACTACCAGATCCCGGTCAGCGATCACCTTGTTCAGACCCTCATGGCCGATACCCTGACCAAGGTATTCGCCATATTGATCATTATTAGCGGTGTGATTGCCTGGTTGTTTGTACTGGCTCATGAAAGCCGTGTGGTCGCCCAGGAAGAAAGTCGCCGCCAAACCCGCATGCTGATGGAAGAGATCAAGGCCCACGAAAAGACCGACCGGGAACTGCAAAAAGCCAAGGAACTGGCGGAAGCCGCCAACCAGGCGAAGAGCCGTTATCTCACCGGCCTCAGCCACGAGCTGCGCTCACCACTCAATGCCGCCTTCGGTTATGCCCAGCTGCTGGAGCAAGACCCGACCATTCCGGAGAACCGGCGCGATGCTATCGGGGCAATACGCCGCAGCACTGAGCATCTGTCGGATCTGATTGAAGGACTGCTGGAAATCTCCAAAATCGAAGCCGGACGCCTTGAGCTGTATCGCAATCAGGTGTGTGTGCCTGAGCTGATTGATGAACTGGTCACCATGTTCCAGCTGCAGGCCGCAGACAAAGGCATCGGATTCGAATTCCGCAGCAAGACCCCCATCCCCAACTGGGTCACCACCGATGAAAAACGACTGCGCCAGATTCTCATCAACCTGCTCTCCAACGCCATCAAGTTTACCCGCGAAGGCCAGGTCATTCTTACCTTCCGCTATCGCAACCAGGTCGCGGAATTCAGTATTGCAGATACCGGCGTGGGCATTGATGAGGAAGATCTGCAACGCATCTTCCGGCCGTTCGAACGGGTAAGGAAGCCCGGCATTCCCAGTGTCCATGGCACAGGACTCGGACTCACCATTACCAAGTTGCTGGCCGACATCATGGGAGGCGACATCCAGGTCAGCAGCACGCCTGGCCTGGGCAGCGAGTTCCGCCTGTCGGTGATGCTATCGCGCCTTACCGGCCCCGATCCTGTTCATCATGAACGTACCCCGGTGATTGGCTATACCGGCGAACGCAAGAGCCTGCTGGTCATCGATGACGACCCCTCCCATCGCGGCCTGATCAGTGACCTGCTGACGCCGCTGGGATTCATCATCAATGAAGCTCCGGATGGGGAAACCGGCATGCAGATGGCGCGGCATATCTATCCCGATCTGATCCTGATGGATATTTCCATGCCGGGAATGAACGGCTGGGAAACCGCTCAGCATATTCGCCGCCAGGGATACCGGGGGCCGGTCGTCATGCTCTCAGGCAACGCCAGGGAAAACCAGCCGGATATTCCGGATGGCCTTCACAACGATTACCTGACCAAGCCCTTCAAGCTGAATGCGCTGGTGGACTGCCTGGCTCGGCAACTGAGCCTGACCTGGTTACACCAGAACAGCGCTCCGCCAAAACGGATCCCCATCGCCGAAGAGCCGGCGCCCCCCCTGGATCAGTCGCTCCGCGATGAACTGCTGGCGCTAGCGGAAATTGGCCACCTCAGCGCCCTGCGCGAACGGCTTGATGACGCCAAGGCGAAGGGGCTGCTTCCCGCTTCCCTCGCCGTTGATCTGGATTCCCGATTGACCCTGTTTGATTTTCAGGCGGTGATCCGCCTGCTGGAGACTGCCGCATGAACGCTGCCCAACAACGCAAGGATTTGATTCTGGTCGTGGACGACTCTCCGGATTCCCTTGGCATGATTCATCAGGCTCTGGATCAGGCAGGGCTAACCGCACTGGTGGCGCTGGAAGGTCAACAAGCGCTGGGGATTGCCGAGAAAATGACCCCCGACCTGATTCTCATGGATGCCATCATGCCGAACCTGGATGGGTTCGAAACCTGCCGCCGCCTCAAACAGAACCCGGTGCTGTCGTCGGTACCGGTGATCTTCATGACCGGCCTGACCGAGAGCACAGATGTGGTGCGCGGCCTGGAAGCCGGCGGCGTGGATTATGTCACCAAACCTGTGCGGCCAAACGAATTGATCGCCCGTATCCGTGTGCACCTGAATAACGCACGCATGACGCAAAGCGCCCATACCGCCCTGGATCGACTCGGTCAGAGCAGTTTTTCCACGGATGAACTTGGTCAATGGCGCTGGGGTACCCCCCAGGTAGACCAGCTGCTGGAAAAAACCGGTGTCGGGCGTGGACAGCTTTCCGAACAGGTCGGGCAGTGGCTCCGCCACCAGCCTGACCCCGGCCAGCAACTGAACCAACTTCCGGGCAATCTTCAACTCCGTTATCTGGGACAGTCAGAAGCTGGTGAGCATCTGTTCCGCCTGTTGCACGTGGACAGTGATGCAGAGTTGGAACTGCTCAAGAACTCCCTGCATGTGACCCAACGCGAAGCCCAGGTGCTAGTGTGGATTGCCCACGGCAAGACCAACCGGGAAATTGCCCAGATCCTGGAACTGAGCCCACGCACGGTGAACAAGCACCTGGAACAGATCTTCCGCAAGCTGGGAGTAGAGAACCGCACCGCTGCCGCGGCGATGGTGATTCAGTATCTGACACGGTATTGAAAGCTATTTCGAGGTACGAGTAACGAGTTGCGAAAGGCAAAACCCGAGCGCGACCTACCTTCATGTTTCAGGTTTTCGCGACTTGAAACTCGCTTCCCGTAACTGGACTTACCGACTTGGGAACCTGCCCCGCCTCTGCACCAGAGCAGTCTTGGGCTACCCAGCCGGGACGATCACCTCAGGCAACACCGTCACAACAGTGCCGTAACTAACTACCAGCAACATCATCGAAATTGCCAGACCAAGAAAGGGGCCCACATTGAGAGCGCGGTGAAAGATAAATGCCTGGGCAGCCAGTTGCCAGCTGATCAGCAACAGATAGAACACCTCAAGCCCCCCGGTAGCGCCGCCAAGCAACACTCCCACACCCAGCAACGGCAGATTCACAATGGACAGCACCACATCGACACCCACCAGTGCAGTAGCGGTCTGCAGCCATCGGCCGGCAAGCCCCTTGAAGGACAACAGCACTAGGGTGCCCATCAGCAGAATCGTCAGCGCCAGCCACTGGCTTCCCAACAGCAGCGCAGCCGGCAAATTGCTCTGGGCCAGTCCGACTACCAGCTGTAAACCGGTCCAGATCATCATCACAAGCGCCAGAATGGCGGGGGAATAAGGCGTATCCTCTGGCCCGGCCCGAAAAATCGCCAGCCGCCAGAACAGGGTCATCAATGCTTTCATGGGGGGCTATTCTTCCAGAGCGGGAGGGAAAGGCAAGAGAGGAGCAAGTGACAAGTTGCAAGTTTCAACGCGATGCAGGCGTAGTGGTTAGCCGGGAAGTCTCCCGCCGCGCCAGGTGTTTGAACGCGGGGAACAACGGTGGGGTACTCGTAACGCAAGACGCGCCTTGAATCTTGAAACTTGCAACTTGCTCCTGTGTCGTCCGACAACATCGGGTGTGTTTCCGCCCCGCCTTCGCTAGAATGCCCACAAATCGAATCAAGGGGTCTGTCACATGGCGCGTAAAAACGCTTTCTACGCTCAGTCCGGCGGTGTTACCGCTGTCATCAATGCCTCCGCGGCCGGCGTGATCGAAGCCGCCCGCGCGAACAAGGATGTCATCGGCAAGGTCTATGCTGGCCGTAACGGCATCATCGGTGCCCTCACCGAAGAACTGATCGACACCAGCAAGGAAAGCAAAAGCGCCATCGAAGCGCTCAAGTACACCCCCGGTGGCGCCTTCGGCTCCTGCCGCTACAAGCTCAAGGATCTGAAAACCTCCCAGCGCGAATACGAGCGCCTGATCGAGGTGTTCAAGGCCCACAACATCGGTTACTTCTTCTATAACGGTGGCGGCGACTCCGCCGACACCTGCCTGAAGGTATCCCAGCTGTCCGAGAAAATGGGCTACCCGATCCAGGCCATCCACGTGCCCAAGACCGTGGACAACGACCTGCCCTTCACCGATGTGTCTCCGGGCTTCGGTTCTGTCGCCAAGTACACCGCCGTGAGCTGCCGCGAAGCAGCTTTGGACGTTGCCAGCATGTGCGCCACCTCCACCAAGGTGTTCGTGATGGAAGTGATGGGCCGTCACGCTGGCTGGATTGCTGCCGCCGCAGGCCTTGCCAAGGAAGAAGCTGACGACGCCCCGCACCTGATCCTGTTCCCGGAGATCGCCTTCGACAAGGCGGCCTTCATGAAGAAGGTCGAGGCCACTGTGAAGAAGGTGGGTTACTGTGTGATCGTGGTATCCGAAGGCGCCCGTTACGAAGACGGCACCTTCCTGGCGGACGCTGGCACCACCGATGCCTTCGGTCACAAGCAGCTGGGTGGCGTTGCCCCGGTGATTGCCCAGATGGTGAAAGACGAGCTGGGTTACAAGTATCACTGGGCGGTAAGTGATTACCTCCAGCGTGCCGCCCGCCACATCGGTTCTGCCACCGACATGGAGCAGGCCTATGCCGTAGGCCGTGCTGCCGTGGAATTCGCTGTCGCCGGCAAGAACGCGGTGATGCCCACCGTCGAGCGCAAGAAGACCAAGAAATACAGCTGGACCATCGGCGAAGCGCCGCTGAAGAAAGTGGCCAACGTGGAAAAGGCCATGCCGCGCAAGTTCATCAGCAAGGATGGCTTCGGCATCACCCCCTCCGCACGCGAGTATCTGTTGCCGCTGATCGGTGGTGAGTCCTACCCTCCATACAAAGACGGCCTGCCGCAGTTTGCCAAGCTCAAGCTGGTGCCGGTGGCGAAGAAACTGAACGACGTGTTCGAGGTCTGATCCAGACCTGATCATGAAAAGCCCCGCAATGCGGGGCTTTTTTATTGCTGTGTGGTTAGCTGTTCTCCATGGCAGACATATCCATCCACATCATCTCCCAGACATGGCCATCCGGGTCCGCCAGGCTGCGGCTATACATGAAACCCAGATCCTGCCGGGGATTGATATCCGCACTGCCGCCATGCCGTGCCGCCGCCTCATTTACCGCATCCACAATGTCACGGCTTTCATGAGACAGCGCCAGCATCACTTCACTGGAATGAGAGGGAGGAATCGGTCTGTCAGTAAAAGTCCGCCATTTTTCGTGCGTCAGCAGCATCACATAAATCGCTTCGCTCCAGACCATGCACGCGGCTGTCTCATCGGTAAATTGCGGATTATTTTCAAAGCCCAACGCAGCATAGAACGCCATTGAGGCGGGTAGATCTGCCACCGGCAAATTGACAAAAAGCATACGGGACATCTTGGCTCTCCTGAGAGTGAAGTGGACAAAACGGCTTTGCTATCACCCAGTAATCGAATCTTGAGGCAGGATTTCGACAGGGGGCCGATTTATTCTTCGAAAAGGTCCAGCACTGCACTCTCTCCCCAGAGGCAATCCAGCTGACGGCGGAACAACCCGGTATCGCCGCTGGTGAAAAATTTGCCCTGGCCGCCGTTTTCTCGGGCGGCCAGCAAGGAAGCCATATCAAGCCGTCGGCCAACCTCTCGGGCCACGGCGTCCTCGGTGCTGATAATCGTGATATCCCGTCCAGCAGCTGCCGCGATTTGCTCGGCCAGATAGTTGTAGTGAGTACACCCCAAAACAATGGTATCGGCACCTTCAGACAATAACGGAGCCAAGTACTCACGCAGCAACGCCCTGGTCTCATCCCCATCAAAGTCCAGCGCTTCAATCTGGCGAACCAGCTGCGGACAGGGTTGTACCAACAACGTGACATCCGTACTGAAACGCGCCGCCAGCTTTTCAAAGGAATGGGTCTGCAAGGTGCGCGGTGTCGCCAATACGCCAACCACCCCGGTGCGAGTAGCCTCTACAGCCGGCTTCACCCCGGGCTCCACGCCAATGATGGGTACCGAGAACGCCTCTCGCAGCTCGGCAATGGCCGCCGTGGTGGCGGTATTACACGCCACCACCACCGCCTTGGCACCCTGTGCCAGCAGAAAATCGGTGATCATATGCATGCGATCACGGATAAAGGCATCTGACTTGTCGCCATAGGGGGCATGGCGTGAATCGGCGACATAAAGAATATCTTCGCCAGGCAAACGCTCACGGACCGCACGAGCCACAGACAGGCCACCAATGCCGGAGTCGAAAATGCCAATGGGCGATGAGAGCGTCATACCAGGTTGTCTTGCGCCTTGCGGTACTGTCACGATGGAAAGAGAGCCGATTGTACCTTAGCCACCGGATAAAGGCGTACTCTGCGACACCTGCACTGTCACCCCACCCCCACCGGGTTCACAAATGCTGCAGAATGTTGAGCAGCTTGCCAAAGGGGTCATGCACAAAGAAACGCCTGACGCCCCAGGGCTCGTCCACCGGCCCATAGAGAATCTCCACTCCTGCCTGCTGAAAACGCGCCAGGGCTTCGCTCAGATCATCCACTTCAATAGACAGGTCCGGGACCTCGGTATCCGATCCACCCTGAGAACCAAAACTGACCTGTACCCGCATGGTTTCATCCGACCCATAGGTACGGAACCAGCCATGATCCATCAGCATTTCCAGCCCCAGAATCCCGCCATAAAAAGCGTCGACTTTCTCCGGATCACCGGTTCGGGTGTTCGCCATAATCCGCATGACTTTCATTGCGCTCTCCTGTTTTCAAATCCAGATTCCTTCAGGTTTGGGTTATCTATATCCATCATCCATGCCCCCGCTTAACAGAACATCCGCAGGCCTGTCATATCCAGGAAGTGATTCGCGAATCCGGGAGTTGCTACACTGGGTTATGCCACGGTTATTGTCGCTCCTGATTTGCTTTTGGTTACCGCTCTCAGCACAGGCCGAGAGTGATGCCACCACCATACTGGTGATTCGCCATCGCTGGCACACCGGCGTGGCATTCCCCGCTGAACACCTGTCCCCTTCCCTGATGTTCCTGTCTTCCCATTTTGATGCTCCCCATTATTTCGAGTTCGGCTGGGGGGATGATGCGTTCTATCGCAAAGACAATAGTGCCGGGCTGCTGCTGCGAGCCATGCTCTGGCCAACCCGGAGCGTCCTGCATGTCGCGGCACTGAACCATCATCCTTCAGAATTACCACACGGCGACATTCAGGCAGTGTGCCTGGATAGCAAGCAACAGGGAGTCTCTGAATAACTCCTT
>NZ_ARXV01000003.1 GCF_000756665.1 Alcanivorax nanhaiticus
TTCTGCCCTGAAACTGCTCAAGCAGATCTTGGCCCGACCACACCGATCGACTGTCTGACCGAGGCCGGCGGTAACTTTGGTGACGTGCAGGACCTGCTGCTGGGTTCCAACCCGCTGACCGAGCAACTGTGTCCGGAAGCGGCAGCCAACAGCCCGATTGATCCTGCCGCCTGCTTTATGGAAGCGGCTGGTGGTTTCGCTCCGGGTGGCGGTGGTCTGCCGGGGGCTGATGGCAACCCGCTGGAGCCGGTACTGGCACAGTTCTGCCCGGTAACTTCTGGTGCAGATCTTGGCCCTACCACGCCTATTGACTGTCTGACTGAAGCGGGCGAGAACTTTGGCAATGTGGAGGAGCTGCTTCTGGGGCCCAATCCGCTGACAGAGACCTTGTGCCCGGAAGCGGCAGCCAACAGCCCGATTGATCCGGCTGCCTGCTTCATGGAAGCCGCAGGCGGTTTCGGTGAGCTGCCTGGTGGTGATGAAAATCCGCTCGCCCCGGTTCTCGAGCAATTTTGCCCGGAAGTGGCCAATGGCGAAATTGGTCCGACCACTCCACTTGATTGTCTGACGGAAGCCGGCGCAGGTCTTGCCGCTCTCGAAGAACTGCTGGGCCCGCTGAGCGAGCCGAACCCGCTCACCGAGCAGGTTTGCCCAAATACCTCGGCTACCGGTAGCGTGGATCCAACCGCCTGTTTCATCGAGTCGCTGGATGCGGTGGAGTTCCTGGATATCCCGCTGTCTGAGGAGTGTTCTCTGCTGAGCGGTACCAACGATGAGGGCGACTTGTCCCTTACCCTGGGGCTGGGTTGCCTGCTGGAGGAAGCGAGCGGCGTGGATGCGGAAGACAACCCGCTGACCGACCTGTTCGATACTCTACTGGGTGGTCTGTTGTAACACTGCTGCCTAGCCAGAATGAAAAGCCCGGCTTTATGCCGGGCTTTTTTGTGCCGTTTTAAGGACACTGCCGTCTCCCTCTGTGGGAGCGGTCGTTCGACCGCGAAAGACCGATGCCGGAGCATCGCGACGGAACCGTCGCTCCCACAGTGGGCATTCCCAATCCGAAAGCTTTTGCCGTCTCCCCCTTGTGGGAGCGGGCGTTCGACCGCGAAAAGACCGATGCCGAGGCATCGCGGTGGAACCACCGCTCCCACAGTTGGAGCTTGTCCCCATGGCCTTTACGCAGGACTCTGCGTCCTGTTTTTTTCCTCAACCATTCCCGCTAAACCGCGATGAACCACAAAAAAGCCCGGCGCAAAGGCCGGGCTTTTTCAAGGCGCCGCGGGCGTTTTAGCTATTACGCTTGGGCAGCACGTCACGCAGCTTGTCTGCCATGTCGCGGATGGCTTTTTCGGTGGTGTCCCACGCGATACAGCCATCAGTGATGGACACGCCGTATTCCAGATCATCCAGATTAGCCGGGATCTTCTGGTTACCGAATTTCAGGTGAGATTCCACCATCAAGCCGACAATGGACTGGTTGCCTTCCAGAATCTGGTTGGCGATGTTTTCCATCACCAGCGGCTGCAGACCCGGATCCTTGTTGGAGTTGGCGTGGGAGCAGTCCACCATGATGTTGGTAGAAACACCGGCTTTCTCCAGTGCTTTCTCGGCCAGCGCCACAGAGACGGAATCATAATTCGGCTTGCCGCCACCGCCACGCAGCACCACGTGCCCGTACTGGTTGCCCTTGGTGGTTGTCAGGGCCACGCGGCCTTCCGGGTCGATACCCAGGAAGCGGTGTGGGGACTGTACGCTCAGCATGGCATTCACAGCCACATCCAGGCTGCCGTCGGTGCCATTCTTGAAGCCCACCGGGCTGGACAGACCGGAAGACATCTCACGGTGGGTCTGGCTCTCAGTGGTACGGGCGCCAATGGCATTCCAGGAAATCAGGTCCTGCAGGTACTGGGGGGTGGTGGGGTCCAGCGCCTCGGTAGCCGCCGGCAGGCCCAGCTCGGCCACGTCCAGCAGCAGCTGACGGGCAATGTGCAGACCATCCTGTACCTTGAAGGAGTCATTCATGTAGGGGTCGTTGATCAGCCCCTTCCAGCCGGTGGTGGTACGCGGCTTTTCGAAATAGACACGCAGCACCAGGTAGATGGTGTCTTTCACTTCCTCGGCCAGCGTTTTCAGCTTCTGGGCGTATTCCATGGCAGCCTTGGTGTCATGGATGGAGCAGGGGCCAATCACCACGAACAGGCGGTGGTCCTTGCGGTCGAGGATGTTGCGAATGGTCTCGCGCCCTTCAATCACAGTCTGACGGGCATTGGCGGAGAGCGGCAGCTCTTCTTTCAATGCATTCGGCGTGATCAGCAGTTCCTGGGAAGCGATATTGAGATCGTCTACCTGTTTATCGGTCATGATGGTCTTAACTACCTGTCGTTGCGGGAGCCCCCGACCCGTTCTGTGGCGGGCTGCAAAAGCGGGCACTCCTTATATATAGAGGTTCAGGAGTCTAGCGGAAACGGGCGGGTATAGAAATACGGGCGGAGCTGTTGCCGGGATAGCTGAGGATTATGGGTGGAGTTGCAAGTTTCAAGTTGCAAGTTACAAGGCGCGGGCTGTGCCGTCGCAGGCGTCCCAGGCACTGCCCGCGCGTTATCCTTGGTTCGCTCGTCAACACGCGGAAATAGGGTATGGATAAAATTACCCGGCGATTAAGCGCGGGCATGGCCTCGGAAGCTCACACCTGGTCTCACCGCGCCTTGTAACTTGAAACTTGCAACTTGCCCCTACAAAAGCCCAATCAGCTCCTCTACATAGTCAGGCACCAGCTCCGTTGCCAGGCCATGGCGGTGCTCCGCGAAGGCGGTGAGGCGCTGTGATGGCTCCAGGTTCAGCTCAATCGTGTGTGCCCCGTGGCGATTGGCTTCTTCCACAAAGCCTGCCGCCGGGTAAACGTTGCCACTGGTACCAATGCTGATGAATCGGTCGCAATGGGCCAGTGCCCGGTAGATGGTCTCCATCTGCAGGGGCATTTCTCCGAACCACACCACATGGGGGCGCAGGCAGCCCTGCTTGCCGCACAGTGGGCAGGGCAGCGTCGGGGTCAGATCGTGGTCAATCTGCACCAGGCCGCCGCTGGTCTGGCAGCGACCCTTCAGGATCTCACCGTGCATGTGAATCAGCTGCCGGCTGCCAGCCCGTTCGTGCAGATCATCAATGTTCTGCGTCACCACCAGCACATTGCCTTTGGGGTAGGCGGCTTCCAGTTTTGCCAGCGCCTGATGCGCCGCATTGGGCTGGATGGCCGGTGTCTGCAGCTGGTCGCGGCGCTGGTTGTAGAAATTCTGCACCAGCAGGGGGTTGCGGAAAAAGGCTTCCGGGGTAGCCACATCTTCCACACGGTGGTTTTCCCACAGCCCGTCGGAGGCGCGGAAGGTCTTGATGCCGGATTCCGCCGAGATTCCCGCGCCGGTAAGTATTACAATGTTTTCAGCCATTTATTTGTTCTCGAGCTCGTCTTCATGGATACCATTATTGATCGCCAGGAAAATCTGACACTCAACGGCCGTGGCACTGTCACCCTGCTGCATTTTCATCAGGGTATGGTGTTGCTGGTAGGGGAAGACGCGGTTGGTCTCTACCGTGACCGCATTGCCATCGACGACCCCTTGGCCAATGGTGTCATTGGCTACGAAAGCATTCCACCTTCACTGCAACCGCAATGGAATGAAAATTGCGGTTATGTGCGCGAGCACCAGTCCGGTTACGTGGGCTTGAATGAAGGAGGAGTACTATTTATTCGTCCGGATGGCGTTGCCCTCTATCCGAGCGGATCTGATGCATTGCAGAATCGGGCCATGAGCTGGCTGATTCCGTTTCCACCGCTGAATGCGTGAAGCAGGACCACTGAACGCAACTAGGGAGCTGTTATGGCAGAAGAAACAACCCGCCTTCGTCTTCGCACGCTGACGGATGATGACTACCCCGCGCTGGCCAAACTGATGGATCAGGTTTACCACGACATCGGCGGGGCCTGGCCGGAAGACACCATTCGCACCCTGATCCGCATTTTTCCCGAAGGGCAGCTCGTCATTGAAGACAACGGCGAACTGGTGGCCACAGCGCTGACTATCAAGGTGAAGTACGACCGCTTCTCCAATCCCCATCGTTATGAAGACCTGATCACCGATGACAAGGTGCGCTCCCATAACAAGAAGGGCGACGCACTGTATGGGCTCGATGTGTTCGTGGACAAGGAGTACCGCGGCTACCGTCTCGGTCGGCGCCTTTACGAAGCGCGCAAGGAACTGTGTCGGGAAGAAAATCTGCGAGCCATCCTTGCTGGCGGCCGGTTACCTGGCTACACCAATTATGCGGATCAGATGGAGGTCACCGAATACATCGAGCAGGTGGAAGCCCGGGCCATCTATGACCCCATCCTGTCGTTTCAGCTATCAAACGGCTTCGATGTAAAGCGTTTGATGAAAGCCTATCTCCCGGAAGATGAAGACTCCCACGGCTATGCAACCCTGCTCGAATGGGACAACATTCTTTACGAACCGGAAGATGAAGATACCGAATGGCCGCGCCGTACGGTGGTGCGAGTTGGGGTGGTACAGCGTCGAATGCGTGAGGCGCGGGATGTGCAGGACTTGCTCAACCAGGTGGAGTTCTTTATCGACGCGCTATCCGATTATCGTGCCGATTTTGCCGTACTACCGGAATTCTTCAGCGCGCCACTGATGGGCTTGCGCCCGGAACTGAATTCGGTGGAAGCAGTGCGCTTCCTGGCCAGTTTCACCAATGAAGTGCGCGATGCACTGGCCGACATGGCGGTAAGTTACAACATCAATATCGTTGGTGGCTCCATGCCAGTGATCGAGGATGATGACAAGGTCTATAACGTGGCTTACCTGATGCGTCGTGATGGCTCGGTGGAATCTCAATACAAGATCCACATTACCCCTCATGAGCGTCGTGACTGGGTTATTCAGGGTGGTAACAAGCTGCAGGTATTTGAAACTGATGCGGGACGCGTGGGCATCCTGATCTGCTATGACGTGGAGTTCCCTGAGCTGGGCCGCATTCTGGCAGAGGACAAGATGGACATCCTCTTCGTGCCATTCTGGACCGATACCAAAAATGGCTACCTGCGCGTGCGCCATTGCGCTCAGGCCCGTGCCATCGAAAACGAATGCTATGTGGCGATTGCCGGTTCCGTAGGCAACCTGCCCAGGGTGGATGCGGTGGACATTCAGTACGCCCAGTCGTCGGTGTTTTCACCCAGTGATTTCTACTTCCCCCACGATGCCATCATCAGTGAGTCGGTGCCCAATACTGAAATGCTGATGTTTGCGGATGTGGACCTGGAAAAACTCAAGTTGCTGCATCGGGAAGGGTCGGTGACCAACCTGAGGGATCGACGCGAGGATTTGTACAACCTTGCCTGGAAGAAGCAGGACTGAGTCACAGTGAAACCGATCGAAACCGGCAGGAAATACGACACGATTACCCGCCTGTGGGAAAGCGACAAGTTCAATCGTCAAAATGGTATTGAACAGCACCGCCGAGCGATGCAATTTGTTAGCCACAAAGGTAGGGCGCTGGATGTGGGCTGCGGTTGTACCGGTCGCTTTATCGATCTCATGAAGGAAGAAGGTTTTCAGCCGGAAGGGCTGGATATCTCTGAAAAGATGTTGCAGCTGGCCCGGCAGCGCCATCCAGAGGTGGCTTTTCATCATGAAGATATTTGCCAGTGGCAGCGCCCCAACGAGTATACGTTTATTTCGGCCTGGGACAGCATCTGGCATGTGCCGCTTGCCGAACAGAAAAATGTCATCACCCGGTTGGTGACCAGCCTTGCCAAAGGTGGAGTGCTGATCTTTTCGTTCGGGGGTACAGATGAACCAGGGGATCATCGGGATGCCTTTATGGGGCCGGAGATGTATTACTCCTCACTGGGAACAAAGGGGTTTGTGCAGCTGTTGGGTGAACTTGGATGCGCCCTGAAGCATTTGGAGTTTGATCAGTATCCAGAACTGCATGCTTATTTGATTGCCGAGAAGTTGTAGCGAAAGGTATCGGCTTTGCTCTTCCTGAGGTGTTCCTGCAATCCAGGTATCGGATTGTAGGAATTCCTCTTGATAAACAAACCGCGCACAGCGCGTTAACGCCGATCCAGTTACGATGTTTGCTGTGCTCATTAAAGGACCGCTCCATGCAAACTATCCTCTATGTCCTCTTCGCCATTTCCTTCCTGCCCATCCTCCTCGCCTGGGCGGGCGTGTATTTCCGCATCAAGCAATTCAAGCGCTTTGACAACCATCATCCTCGCCAGCAGCAGGCGGCTCTGGAAGGCGCGGGTGCGAGAACGCAGGCCGCGCAAGCCAATGCCTGGGAAGCGCTGATTGTCTTTACCATGGTGTGTTTTATCGCCTATGCCTCAGGGCTGGATCTGAACCGGCTTGATGGTGTGGCGTTCTTGTATCTGGTCGCGCGGGTCCTGCATCCGATTCTCTATATCGCCAATCTGGCCTGGTGGCGCTCTGCTGTGTATGCGGTGGGAATGGGTTGCTGCCTGTACATTGTCTTTCTTGCCGCCAGCCAGTAACGAAAGGGTGGAAGGGAGAAGGAGAGAAGTATGGGGCTGAGCATCAAGCGGGTGGTGCCGCTGGAACAGTTCAAACTGATTATCGAATTCGATGATGGCAGCCTGCGTCAGTTTCCTGGTACCCGTGTAGCAGAGACACCGCTGTGGTTTCTGGCTTTTCCCACCAAACTCAGTGCCTGCGATGTGACGCCGTCCGGTTTGCAGTGGCAACCCGTCGACAAGACCCTGATGTGGGATGACCAGAATGTCTGGGCGCAGGAAGCGTCGCTGGATATTCCGGCCCTGCTGGAGTGGTCGGCTTGTGTCAGTGCGGAAGAGCTGTCCCACGGGCTGCTGACCGTGGCCATGACTAACCAGGCACCCACCGAGCAGGATAGCCGTCACCACGTTTATTCTGTGGGGATAAAACCGTTTTGTGATGGTGCCTGGGTAGTGCTGGGAGAGAGTATTGGTGGCGGATTTGCAGAGCGGGGCGGTTCCGTTGCCCTGGCGGTGGAGAATCTGGACAGCTTCAGCGACTGGCGGCGGCACTGTGTCTTGGCGGGTTGCGATTGGATGGTGCCGCTACTGGAAGCGGATGCCACGGATGCGCAACGCAAGGCTCGCATTCTGGAATGCTATCGGGAATCGCTCGCTGCATAACGGGAACCAACATGAGAGAGACGGATACATGATCAAGGAATGGGGCCGGCTGTGTTTCGGCATGATCGTGTTGCTGTTGGCCAGCCCTGGCAGCTGGGCCGAGGGCTTCGATAGCAAGCTGGTGGCTGCCGCCATGGAGCGTACCCGGCATAATGTGACTTACAACGGAGCCTATTACCGGCTGGCGTATCCGAACGGTGATGTGCCTGCGAATATTGGCGTCTGTACTGACGTGGTGATTCGTTCCTATCGGACATTGGGTATTGATCTGCAAGTGCTGGTGCACGAGGACATGGCCGCCCACTTTGATGCGTATCCTTCCCGACGCATCTGGGGCCTGACCCGCACCGACCGTAATATCGACCACCGTCGGGTGCCCAACCTGCAGACCTTCTTCACTCGTCACGGAATGTCGCTGCCGGTTACTGACGATCCCGAAGACTATCTGCCCGGTGATCTGGTCACCTGGATGCTGCCTGGCAATTTGCCACATATCGGCATCGTGACGGACACCGTATTTGCCGGAAGCGGTAATCCTGGCATCGTCCATAACATTGGTGCCGGGCCGCAGCATGAGGACATGTTGTTCGATTATCGGCTGACCGGGCACTATCGGTACGCTCCAGCGCCTGACGCCGCAATGCAATGAAGGGGCGAGTTGCCTCAGCTCAGACTGAGAGCGTTGCCCTGATTCGATCGCGGTCCCCCTCACGCTGAACAATGTGATCTGCCGACACGTCAGCGCAGCCTGGGGCAGGCTATCCTCATTGTTCTATTGCCATGGAGGTGCATCATCATGAGTCAACGTTCAATCGTGAGCGGCCGTTGCCTGTGCGGTCATGTCAGCCTGACGGCCAAACCCCAAAGTGCACATGTTGGCGCTTGCCATTGTGACATGTGCAGAAAGTGGGGTGGCGGCCCTTTGATGGTGGTGGACTGTGGCGAAGTGAGTATCCAAGGCGATGACAGTGTGGGGGTTTACCCCTCATCGGACTGGGCGGAGCGGGGCTTTTGCAAGCAGTGTGGTACACACCTGTTTTACCGCCTGAAAGAGGGAGGGTTCTATGCGATACCGGTGGGCATGCTGGACGGTGAAGACGATTGGCAGTTTGCTGAACAGGTTTTTATCGACAGCAAGCCAGGCTATTACTCGTTCGCTGAAAAAACCCGCAATCTTACCGGCGAAGAGCTTTTTGCCCAGTTTGGGGCGGAGTAGAACGCCGGCAGTTTTGCCTTGAGCCAATGTGGAAGCGACGATCAGATCTCTACTGGATCTGATCGAGTGCTTCCTGGCTTTTGCTATTCTGCTGCTCTGCCAGGCTATTCACCTGTGCCTCGAACGTTTTCAACTGTTGCGCATTCTGTGGGGCCTGGATGGTGGTGGTATCGCCGCTTTGATCAACGGTAGTCACTGCCGCCGGGGACGTGCTTTGCAGTTGGGTCATGACCAGCCAGCCTACTGCCAGCAGGGCGATCAGTAATCCAATCAAACGCATCTTGTTGTTTTCCTCTGCATTGAGATGTGAGATGACGATGTCAGGCTGCCGTTATCCGGTCAATGACCAAGCGTTTAGCGGTTGGTTTATCAGGGTATTTGAGCAAGCTGCTTGCACCAGATTGATCTGGATCAACAAACCGTTACATTGCCGAATGTAACTATTGATGGTGTCACTAATGCCGCTCTAGGATCGGGTCATACCGATTTTGCGAAGGGGCATGATAATGACAATTCAGGTTGATCCCATCCGCCGAAACCTCAAGTTCGGCCTACCCAAAGACAAGGCCATCAGCTGGAACCCGGCAGGGCTGCACGTTACCCAATTCTTCAACACCCTCTCTATTTTCTTCCCGGCGGGGGAGCGGTTCTTCATTCAAAGCGTGCGTAATTATCGCAAGGAGATTGTGGGCGACGATCTCAAGGAACAGATCTCCGCTTTTATCGGGCAGGAGGGTTTCCACACCCGCGAGCACGAGGAATATAACGATGCGCTGGTGGCGGCGGGTATGCCGATTGAAGCCATGGATAGCCTGGTGGTGAAGCTGCTGGAGCTGGTCAAGAAAGCGCCCAGATCCTTTCAGTTGGCGGCCACGGTAGCGCTGGAACACCTCACCGCCGTGCTGGGCGATGTGTTACTCCGCAATGACGGGTTGCTGGAGGATGTAGACCCGCATTTCTCCGCCGTTTGGCGCTGGCATGCCATCGAAGAAACCGAGCACAAAGCGGTCTGTTTTGATGCCTATGAGCAGGTGATGGGTAAAGGCATTCAGGCCTATGGGCTGCGGGTTGGTGCTTTTGTGTTGGCCAACCTGCTTTTCTGGAGCCTCTATGTGCCTTTCTACACCGTCATGGTGGCAAAAGGCGGTGGCCTGCTGAACCTGAAAGGGTGGGGCAAGGTGCTGAATCTGACCCTGGGCCGGCCCGGTGTGTTGCGCAGAGCGCTACCCGACTGGCTGGATTTCTTCCGTCCCGGCTTTCATCCATGGATGCATGATAACCGGCATTTCCTGGCTATGGCCGATGCCTTGGTTGAGGAAGTCGCCAATTTTGATGTGAATCAGGCCAAGGCGGCTTGAGCAAGGGGTAACTCATGAACAGCAAAGTGAAAATCAGCACCAAAACGATCAATAAGGAAACGGCCATTGTCGGGGCAGGCTTTGGTGGTCTGTGTATGGCGATCAAGATGCTGGAAGCCGGCAACGAGGACTTTGTGATTCTCGAAAAAGCGAAAGAAGTGGGTGGAGCCTGGTACTTTAATGGTTATCCCGGTGCGGCCTGCGACGTACAGTCGCATCTCTACTCGTTTTCCTTCAATGGCAAGGCGGACTGGAGCAAACGCTATGCCCCCCGTGACGAGATTGAAAACTATATTCTCGATACGGTAGAGAAATATAACCTGCGTCGATTCATCCGTTTTGAGGAAGAAGTGAATGAAGCCCATTTCGACGCAGATACAGGCAAATGGACCGTGCGCACCGGCGCGGGCAGCACGGTGGTATGCCGACACTTTGTGCTGGCGTCAGGCCCATTGCATGTGCCGAACAAACCCGACATCAAGGGCTTGAAGCGATTCAAGGGCAAGGTCATGCATTCCGCTGAATGGGATCATGGCTATGATCTGGTGGGCAAGAAAGTCATCTCCATCGGGACAGGCGGCAGCGCCATTCAGTATTGTCCTGAGATTGCGCCGAAAGTGAAAAAACTGTCGGTGTTCCAGCGCTCAGCCGCCTGGGTGATTCCTCGTGATGAACGGGGTTATCCGGCGATACAGCAGCGTCTGTTTGCACGGTTCCCCGGTTGGCGAAAGCTGCATCGCGCACGTTTGTACTGGAGCAACGAATCCCGTGTGGCCCCGGCATCAAGCACCCGTGCCGCCCAGTTTCTTGGCACCCTGTGCAAACAGTTCATTCGCTTCCAGGTAAAAGACAAGGCGTTGGTAGAAAAACTCACTCCGGATTATGCCTTTGGCTGCAAGCGGGTACTGATTTCCAACAAGTGGTACCCCATGTTCAACCGCAAGAATGTGGAACTGGTGACCGCAGGGATTCGTGAAGTCAAAGCTAATAGTGTGATCACGGACGATGGTGTAGAGCACGAAGCCGACTGTATTATTCTGGGCACGGGATTCGTTGTTGATCCCCGCATCTACATGAAAGATTTCCCTCTGACCGGTCTACCGGGCAGGGACCTGCACAAGGATTGGGCGGACTCTTCCGAGGCCTACTACGGCATGACCGTGAGTGGGTATCCCAACCTGTACATGTTGGTGGGCCCCAACACCGGGCTGGGACATAACTCCATCGTTTTCATGATCGAGTGTCAGGTGAATTACATCATCCAGTGCATGAAACTGCTGAAGGCGGAAGGCGCGGATTACCTGGATGTGAAACCCGCAGCACAGCAGGCGTTCAATGACGATGTGCAGCGCCGCCTGCAGGGCACCACCTGGACCTCAGGCTGTACCAGCTGGTACCAGCAGGAAGACGGCAAGAACTTTGCGCTGTGGCCCGGTTCTACCTGGCGTTACTGGCTGAAGACCCGGCAGGTGCGCAGTACCGATTATGAATTCGTTCATGTAGAAGAAACCGAGAAAGAAGCGGTTACTGCCTGAGTGTTGTTGAGAAAATACAGTGGTACATATCAAGGGGCTTCGGCCCCTTTTTTATGTCGCTCTGCGGCCAATACTCTCCATCTTAGGAGCCTGGGCGAGGTATAGCTTCTTGAGAAGCGAGTAACGAGTAACGAGTCGCGAAAATCTTGAACCTACTGAAGAAGAGAAGTTTTGGCCTTTCGAAACTCGCCTCTTTTTGCATCGTCGAGGCTAGGATCGCCTGCAGGCAGGTTCCTACGGGGGGTAGTAGAAAGTTGGCAAAGCGCATGCCTTAAGGTTGTGTGCCCAGGCGGTGATATCTGTTTCCTTCAAACCTGCAAGCGGTTGCTTGTAGCTTGTTGGGGATCAGGGCAATCTTGTTCCCGGATAAAACATAAAAAATGAAGTTCGTTTCAGGGAAGAGGTGGGGAATGACATTGAGTTTGAATACCAGTAAGGGGATGTGGTCCCTGGCGGTGCTGCGGGTTTCACAAACCACGGCAAAGGTGTGGGTTGGGACACTGTTCCATACGTTGAGGAAACCGGAGCAGGCTTGTGTCGAGCTGATTCATCCGGACGGTACACGTATCCGCAAGGATATCGTTAGCAAGGATTGGCAGCGTCCCTTCCGTTACGTCTATCAGCGCTTTTACACCACTGTTGAGTTCGAGGATCTTGAGCCCGGTACTCACTACGAAGTGGAATTTATCCGCCGAACAGATTCTATCTACCGTGATATTGAGGAGTGGCAGGTGCTGCGGCATGGGCAATTTGATACGTTGCCTGCCAGCTTGCCCGTGGCGGGAGAGCGCCCCTTCACTGTGGCGCTCGGCAGCTGTTTTTATGCGCACCGTGACGGTGGGCAGGCGGCGGGTTCCTACCGTGCACTGTATGAGAGAGGGCCTCAATACGCCCGTCCCCATGTGACTTTCCTGACCGGGGACCAGGTGTATCTGGATATTGGTTTTGACTCCCTGTCTTTTGTACGCAGCGAAATTCGTGAGCGAGTGGCCGATGATTATGCCCAGCATTGGCAATTGCTGGGCAGTATTCTCAGTCGTGGTGCCACCTGGATGTTGCCGGATGATCATGAATACTGGAACGATTACCCCTTCTACGATTCCCTTATTCCCACCTTGTTGGCATTGAAGATTGATGATGTTCGCCAGACATGGACCAAGGCCTCCGAGGATGGGGTGCGCCGTATCCAGCAAAGCCCACGGGTTGAGACCTTCAGTATTGATGAGCTGTCATTCTGTATGGCGGATCTTCGTTCCTATCGGGACGATGAGCGCTTTCTCCCTGATGCTGATTTCAAAAAACTGACGAATTGGGCGCGGGGGTTAAAGGGTCCGGGAGTACTGGTGATTCCTCAGCCTTTGATCGTGGCACCCAATCCTCTGGAACGAAACCTGCTGAGTTATCGGGGGCAATATTCCCGGCTGCTTGAAGCGTTGGGGCACTCCGGCCATGACATTGTGGTGATGAGTGGGGATGTGCATTTCGGCCGGATCGCGACTACCTCGCTGGGACCCAATGGCGGCAAGCTGGTTGAAGTGATTGCCTCACCGTTGTCTAACCTGACCTTCCTGGATGGGGTTGCTACATCTACCCCTGAGTTGCAACCCGGCCCATTCCCGCATGCTTCAGTGCGTCCTTCTGGCTGGTCATCTGCGCCGGTGCAGTGTTCTGATGCGAGTGCAGTGAGTGTGCGCAATGGCTGGTTGCTGTCCGCCTACCCAAGAGACCGTACTACTGAACACTTCATGACGGCTGCCTTCCAGCGAAACACTGCGGGAGGCGTTAGCCTGAAAGTGGATGCCTGGCGAGTGCGTGACCGCGATGATGCGAACCTGCCCAAGCGCGACTTTGCGACCTTTGATGTTTCACTAACCTGATTCATAGTAGGAATGATGCGGCGGCAGTGTTGTCGCCAGTCTGGTTCAGGGAGAAGCCTATGCAAGCGTGGCTGGTTCGGATCGTGGCTCTGGTGTTTTTGGCATACGGAGTGGGGTTTGTCTTTGTCCCGGGGCTGTTGATGCAACAGGTCGTCGGCGAGATACCGGTGGCCTCATCTGCCTGGATTGATCTGAGGGCAACCTATGGCGGGCTGTCGTTGGGTGTCGGGTTGTTGCTGGCTGTGCTGTCTATGCGAACGGAAACGCTGCGCGCAGGGACGCTCGGGGTGGTGTTTCTGATGGCTGGAATGGCAGGGGGGCGGATCGTCGGCATGGTTCTGGACGGTTCGCCCAATGGCTACATGATGCTGTATTTGTTGCTGGAGATCGTAACGGCCGCGCTTGCTGTATGGACGTTGCGGGGCAGTCCGAAGCTGATATGAAACCTCGGACAGGGCGCGATATGTACCTGAATGGGCCTTGGCGATTCATCAATCACGGTTTCAAATAATGAATGAAATCTACGATGCGCCGCAAACCCTGACCGCTGGAAAGCAACCGGTCGAGAAACCCAATCTCGCCCGCGTCGGTGCCCTGTCGGCGCTTTATGTGGCGGCAGGTTACAGCCTGGTGTTTCTCGCGGTGATGCTGTTGGTCGGCAAACATGGCGTTTCAGATTGGCTGGTGTGGCTTGTCTTCTTGCTTGCCAGTGCTTTGGTGTCGGTTGTGGTGACGCTGGTGTGGGGTACCGTAGTGAATACCCTGCTGAGTCGTCTTGGTCATCGGTCACCGCTGGGGTTCTGTCTTTCCGTTTTGTTGCTGGCAGGATTGTTGATGCTTGGTAATTTCCTGCCGGGGTGGGACTGGCTGGAAGGCCTGGCTCTTACCGTTGTGCTCTATGGGCTTCCGATTGCCTGGATCGGCAGTAGCAGGCTGTTGCGCCAGGAAAGTCGCTATCGCCAATCTTCGTCTTCATCCTCATGACTACCCGTTACTTCCGTCTTGACCGCTTGCTGAGCGAAAAATTACAAACCAGCCGTTCCAGTTTGCGTGCGCCGTTGGCGGCAGGGTTGGTGCAGGTGAATGGGGAAGTGGAAAAAGATCGGCAGCGGGTGGTGGGGCCTTTTGATGTGGTGAGTTTCAAAGGGCAAAAGCTGCATGGCCAGACCCCGATTTATCTGATGCTGAACAAGCCCCAGGGGGTGGTAAGTGCAACCTCTGATGCGAGGCATACCACCGTCCTCGATCTGGTCTCTGAGGAATGGCGAGAGGGGCTACATTTGGCCGGCAGGCTGGATTTCAATAGTACCGGATTGGTGATCCTGACCAACGACGGTAGTTGGTCACAGAGCCTTAGTCAGCCTGAAACCGGGGTCTGGAAACACTATCGCGTTTCACTGGAAGCACCACTGGGTAGCGATGACGTGGAAGCCTTTGCGGCAGGGATGCGCTTTGAATTTGAAGGCCTGGTAACCCGGCCGGCCCGTCTGGATATTCGTAGTCCGAGGGCGGCTGACGTCTGGCTACAGGAAGGGCGCTATCACCAGATTCGACGCATGTTTGCGCAACGGGGCAACAAGGTGAAAACCTTGCACCGGCTGGCGGTGGGGAATGTGGTGCTGGATAAAACGTTAGCGCCCGGTGAATACCGGGCGCTGACAGAGCATGAAGTGCGAACCATTGCTGATCAGACCAGCGGCTGACCCTTGGCCAGGCGCCGGCGGAAGTCTCGCAGCGGTGTCGTGTATGCCAATTGGCGAATCGGACGGGGTATAACCTTCATCAGCTTGCCGAAGAAACGCACGGTTTTGTCGAATTTGCGCTGGCGCTCCTCATCCCAGTCAAGGCGCATCTTTTCACGTACCTCCGGAGGAAGAAAACCGGTGGTCACAAAGCGGTTGAACCGTCCAAACAGAAACTGGCTGACCGGGGTCAGGAATTTCAGATCGGCAATAATCATCAGAAACTCGTGAACGGTGTCATCGATGTGCAGTTTCTGAATGCCCTGTTGCCAGTATTCATCAAAAGCATCCAGGTCTTCAGGCCACATGTCCTGACGAACCTGTAGCGTGGTTCCCAGTGGGCGCGCCATTCTGTAGAAATCTTCCTGCTCTTTGCGGGTGAGTGGGCGGTGAACTTTCTGATAGGTATCGACAAACCCCCAGTACAGACAAGCCGCCACCCACATTTGCAGATCCGGATCGAAAGCATTGTATTCAACCGCTGAATCTTTGGTGGAATGCACATGCTTGTGAGAACCATTGACTGCACGACGGTACGCCAGTTTTTCTTCTGTGCTTCCCATCATGGCAACCGCTAAATAAGTAAAGGTAGTGCGTGTGCGTTTCAGTGGGCGATGCATGATGGAGCCGCTTGTGACTCGACTCTCGGCCACCCCATGGCCGACCGCCGGATTGGCCAGCTGCATGATGATATTGGCACCGGCGGATAAAAAAACGGTCAGGTCGAGAATGCCCGGGTATTTCTGATCCAGTTGCTTGGCGTTCAGTGGCTCGGGCCACTGATGCTCTAGCCGGGGTTTATTCTGGAGAGGAGAGGCTTGTGCGTTCATATTTTTATTCCTCGAAGGCCGATCAGATCGGTCATACGCTCGTTTGATTGGGATGCTATCGGGGACGGTTTCATCACACAATGATACAAATACAATCTTATGTATCTGCTTGGTGGGTGGGGGTTATTTCTCTGTGTTTTGTGATGTTTTTGCTGGTTTTTCCTGCGTTTTATGCGGTTTTTCGGCGAAGTTTAATGGGTAGACGCAGGTGATTTATTTGTATTTTTGTCGACAAATATACCAATCAGGGTGATTTATTGGCTCAAAGCGCCTGCCGGAAGGAGTCGGAGGCAAGGGGGAGAGGGCAGGCAACGATGGGGGTGTAACCGAACCACACAAAAAAGGCGCCCGAAGGCGCCTTTTTCAGTGACACGAAGGTCGTGGCGAATTACATGTTCGGGTAATTCGGGCCACCGGTACCTTCCGGAGCCACCCAGTTGATGTTCTGGGTGGGGTCTTTAATGTCACAGGTCTTGCAGTGTACGCAGTTCTGGGCGTTGATCTGGAAACGCTTGTCGCCAGTGTTCTCGTCCTCGACCACTTCGTACACGCCAGCCGGGCAATAACGCTGGGCCGGCTCGTCCCACTTGGGCAGGTTGACCTGCAGCGGTACGTTCGGGTCTTTCAGCGTCAGGTGACAGGGCTGATCTTCTTCGTGGTTGGTATTGGACAGGAATACGCTGTCCAGCTTGGCGAAGGTGATCTTGCCGTCCGGCTTCGGATAATCAATCTTCTTGCACTGGTCCGCCGGCTTCAGGGTGTCATGATCCGGGGTGGTGTCGTGCATGGTGATCGGCAGCTTGCCGTTGAACAGGTTGATGTCCACGAAGGCAAACGCAGAACCGATGAAGTTGCCGAACTTGTGCTGGGCAGGGCCGAAGTTGCGCTGTGCGTGCAGTTCTTCGTAGACCCAGCTCTTGTCGAAGGCTTCTTTATATTCGGTCAGCTCGTCGCTGCCACGGCCGCCTTTCAGGGCTTCCGCCAGAATTTCGGCAGCAATCATGCCGGACTTCATGGCAGTGTGGGTGCCCTTGATCTTGGCGAAGTTCAGGGTGCCGGCGTTACAGCCTACCAGCAGACCACCCGGGAAGGTCATCTTCGGCAGGGACTGCAGGCCGCCCTTGGCGATAGCACGGGCACCGTAGGAAACACGCTTGCCGCCTTCCAGGTGCTTTTTGATTTCCGGGTTGGTCTTCCAGCGCTGCATCTCATCGAACGGAGAGACGTGCGGGTTGGAGTAGGCCAGATCGGTGATCAGACCCAGGGCAACCTGGTTGTTCTCAATGTGGTACAGGAAAGCACCACCCGGGGAGCCGGACTCGCTTAGCGGCCAGCCAGCGGTGTGTACCACCAGGCCTTCCTGATGCTTGGCCGGGTCGATGTCCCACAGTTCCTTGATGCCGATACCGTAATGCTGCGGATCGGTACCTTCACGCAGGCTGTACTTTTCCATCAGCTCTTTGCCGAGCTGACCACGGCAGCCTTCAGAGAAGATGGTGTACTTGGCGTGCAGCTCCATGCCAGGCATGTAGCTGTCTTTCTTTTCGCCATCGTGGCCGATGCCGAAATCACCGGTAGCGATCCCTTTCACGGAACCGTCTTCGTTGTAGAGGATCTCGTTGGCAGCAAAGCCCGGGAAGATCTCGATGCCGAGGCCTTCGGCTTGCTCACCCAGCCAGCGGCACAGGTTACCCAGGGAAATGATGTAGTTCCCTTCGTTGTGCATGGTCTTGGGTACGAACAGGTTTGGAACCTTTTGTGCCTTTTCAGGGCCAGTAAGGTAGTAGATCTCGTCGCCGGTGACCTTGGTGTTCACAGGTGCGCCCATCTCTTCCCAGTTGGGGAACAGTTCGTTCAGGGCACGTGGTTCAAGAACAGCACCAGAGAGGATATGGGCGCCGACTTCGGAGCCTTTCTCTACCACAACAACACTGATTTCCTGACCGGTTTCCTGGGCGATCTGGCCCAGACGGCAAGCAGTTGCCAGACCGGAAGGACCGGCGCCGACGATGACTACGTCGACTTCCATAGATTCGCGTTCCACAGCCTTCTCCTCGCTATCGGATTGCGTTTCGGCCCGGAAGCCACTGAGAAAGCTATTCTGAAGGGATTAACGCCCTTCAACCCAGAAAAGCTTTCTCAGCAGCCGACCGTGGCCAGCCTTGGGGTGGCGCGGAGTATATAGAGATAGCAGTATCCGCACCACTGCCTGGGAGTCTCTGATTGACCCTGTTGCCCTGACGGAGTGTCAGGATGGGTACCTGTATAAGGAAGCAGCTGTTGCGCAGCGGCGCCCTGATCAGAGCCGTTTTCAAACAAGTGTTTGGATTATCTCTTGCTAGATGCTTGATTTTCAACAATATGGCCGACCGGGAAGTCACAAATAAACCCATTTCCACCTGACCTATTTGCAGCAAAATCATCTGCTTACAGATTTTCGGCCTATTGACCTGCTGTGGCCGAGCGTTCAAGATAGCGGCTCTTTCGCGGGGGTGGACCCGGCAACGGCGTCATGTCGCCTCCTTCTACAAGTCACCCAATGGAACATTCCGAGGATCCTATGAAGGTTCTTGTACCCATCAAGCGGGTCGTTGATTACAACGTCAAGGTTCGCGTGAAGGCTGACAACACTGGTGTTGATCTCGCCAATGTTAAAATGGCCATGAATCCCTTTTGTGAAATCGCTGTAGAAGAAGCGGTGCGCCTGAAAGAAAAGGGTGTGGTTACCGAAATCGTTGCCGTTTCCATCGGTCCCAAGACCGCTCAGGAACAGCTGCGTACTGCCATGGCTCTGGGCGCTGACCGCTCCATCCTGGTAGAAACTGACGAAGACGTTCAGCCGCTGGGCATTGCCAAGGCGCTGAAAGCTATCGTTGATGAAGAGAAGCCTGAGCTGGTTATTCTGGGCAAGCAGGCTATCGACGGCGATAACAACCAGACCGGCCAGATGCTGGCTGCTCTGACTGGCATGCCGCAAGGTACCTTCGCTTCCGAAGTGAATGTTGCTGATGGCAAAGTGAAAGTGACCCGTGAAATCGACGGTGGTCTGCAGACTGTTGAGCTGACCCTGCCGGCCGTGGTGACCACTGACCTGCGTCTGAACGAGCCGCGCTACGCGTCTCTGCCGAACATCATGAAAGCCAAGAAGAAGCCGCTGGACACCAAGACCGCTGCTGATCTGGGCGTTGACCTGACTCCGCGTGTGACCACCGTTAGCGTTGAAGCACCGGCTGAGCGTCAGGCTGGCATCATCGTTGGCTCCGTAGACGAGCTGGTTGAGAAACTGAAGAACGAAGCGAAGGTGATCTGATGAGTGTACTAGTTTACGCCGAACACGATAACGCCGCGCTCAACAAGGTCACCCTGAGCGTCGTTGCTGCTGCCAAGGCTATTGGTGGCGACATCACCGTACTGGTTGCCGGTAAAGGCTGTGGCGCTGTTGCTGAAGAAGCTGCCAAGATTGATGGCGTTTCCAAAGTACTGTGCGCAGACAACGATGCCTACGAGCATCAGCTGGCTGAGAACGTAGGTGATCTGGTTGCTGAAGTCGCTGCCGATTACACCCACGTTCTGGCTGCTGCCACCACTACTGGCAAGAACTTTGCTCCGCGCACTGCAGCTCTGCTGGACGTGGCTCAGGTTTCCGAGATCTCTGAAGTGATCGACGCGGATACCTTCAAGCGTCCGATCTACGCCGGTAACGCTATTGCTACCGTGAAGAGCTCCGATGCCAAGAAAGTGATCACCGTGCGTGGTACTTCTTTCGATGGCGTTGCCGCTGAAGGTGGCTCTGCTGCCGTTGAAGCTCTGGACGTTGCCAAGAACGCTGGCACTTCTTCCTTCGTTGGTGAAGAGCTGGCCAAGTCTGACCGTCCTGAGCTGACTTCTGCCGAGATCGTGATCTCCGGTGGTCGTGGCATGGGTAACGGCGAGAACTTCGAAATCCTGTACAAGCTGGCTGACAAGCTGGGCGCTGGCGTGGGTGCATCCCGTGCTGCCGTTGATGCAGGCTTCGTACCGAACGACATGCAGGTGGGTCAGACTGGCAAGATCGTTGCCCCGAACCTGTACGTTGCTGTGGGCATCTCCGGTGCCATCCAGCATTTGGCCGGCATGAAAGACTCCAAGGTCATCGTTGCAATCAACAAGGACGAAGAAGCCCCGATCTTCCAGGTGGCGGATTACGGTCTGGTTGCCGACCTGTTCGACGCAGTACCGGAGCTGGACGGCAAGCTGTAAAAACAGCGCGCTATCTGCCTCAACAAAAAACCCGGCCTTGTGCCGGGTTTTTTGTTTTTAGCTACGAGCTATGCTGATTGGATTAATTAAGAAAGGCAGAAAGGTTCCCCCATATGCCGGGATTTCTACGAAGCTGCTGTAGGAGTTCCACTTGAGGGACGAACCGTGCGAAGCACGGAATCGACCGCAGGGCGATCAGACTTTTCCGGGCTCGGCAGGTCGCAAAAGAATGGCCTCCCGTCGTGTTTGATTGTCGAAACTGGCTCCTCGCAACTCGAAATTTTTTCTCCTCGCCAGTGCCCGGATCGCGTGCAGACACGTTATTCGCTACGCTCACCGCTTCAGGGCCGCGTTCCCACAGAAAAATGGAGGATGCATGTTTTCAGGAAAAACCGCCCTTATTACCGGCGCCTCCAGTGGCATTGGCGAGGAAATGGCCCGTCAGTTGGCAGAGCAGGGCTGCCATCTGATTCTAGTCGCACGACGCACGGAGCGAATGCTGGCCTTGAAATCGGAATTGTCTGCCGTGACGGTGGATGTGATCACTGTGGATCTTGCTGAGCTGCAAGCCCCCGTCAGGATTTTCGATCAGGTAGCCGCTCTGGGAAGGCAGGTAGATATCTTGATCAATAATGCCGGCTTTGGTTTTCAGAAGCCGATGCTGGAAATGACGCCGGATGAACAACTGGGCATGGTGGATGTGAATGACCGTGCCCTGCTGGCGTTGACCCGTCTTTTCGCCGCACCCATGGCGGTGCGAGGCGAGGGCTGGATTCTCAACGTGAGTTCCGTTTCCGCCTGGTTTCCGATTCCCGGGATGGCCGTGTATGCGGCAAGCAAAGCCTTTGTGCAAACATTGGGCAGGGCGCTGCATGAGGAACTGAAACCTTCAGGCATTACGGTGACTACCTTGAGTCCCGGTGGCACCCGCACAGAGTTTTCCGCCAAGGCCCGCGGGCAGATGGATCCGACCCTTGAAAAAGCCATGATGCCGGTAGGCCCTGTGGCTCGCGCCGGACTGCAAGCTCTGGCCAAGGGAAAGCCCGTGGTCGTGCCAGGCGCGATATACCAGCTAATGACAGGCCTTACCCGGTTGTTGCCTGGAGCGTGGGTGGTAAAGCTTGCTGGTGCGGTGATGGGCAGGCACCGGTAAGCGTCACCGGTATCTATTCCGTGAGTTAAGAGCAGGGCTCGGCCAGGGAAGTCGCTGAGCAACTGCCTGCCTCAAAAGCAGCTGCGTAACAGCAAAACGCGTCCTCGGCCGCTTAACAGCGGCAGCAACGCCTCCTTCGGTCCGCCCGAAATTGGGCGCTATTTGCACCATGGGCTTTGCTGTGCCCTGTTTTGGATCTTTCCCCCGCTAAGTCCCTCAAAAAGCGCTCTTAAGGTATGCCCATTCTGGCACAGGACTTGCTGTGGTGCTTAAGGAGAAGTGCTGAAGGGGCACGCCTGTAGTGTGCTTCAGGACCAAGGAATACGCCATGCGGTCATTAAAGTTGCCGGCGGTGTCCGGTTTCGATGAGATGATAGCGCCGGGCGGTGGGGCACGGCCTCACTACACGAGTTATCACGATTGGTTGCTGCGACAGGATCGCGGCTTGCTGCAACGCAAACGCAAGGAAGCGGAGCTTCAGTTTCACAGGGTGGGCATTACATTCAATGTGTATGGCGAGGATAGCGGCACTGAACGGCTGATTCCTTTCGATACCTTGCCACGAGTGATTCCCGCCAGCGAATGGGATCTGCTTGAACGCGGCGCTATCCAGCGCGTTAACGCCCTGAACCTTTTTCTTCATGATATCTATCACGACCAGAACATCATCCGTGATGGTCGGATACCTGCCGAACAGATCTTTGGTAACAGCCAGTACCAACCTTGTATGCAGGACGTGGACCTGCACAACCAGGTGTACTCGCACATTAGTGGCGTGGACCTGATCCGTGATGGAGAAGGGGACTGGTATGTGCTGGAGGACAATTTACGCACGCCCTCCGGCGTGAGTTACATGATTGAAAACCGGCGCATGATGATGCGGTTGTTTCCGGAATTATTTGCGGAGCAGACGGTGGCGCCGGTCGAACACTATCCGACTCTTCTTTTGGAAACACTGCAACAGAGTGCCTCGTATAGTCATCCGACAGTGGTGCTACTGACCCCTGGACAGTTCAACAGCGCTTATTTTGAACATGCCTTTCTAGCTCAGCAAATGGGGATTGAGTTGGTGGAGGGCGCGGATCTTTTTGTCAAAGACGGCTTTGTCTATATGCGCACCACCGCAGGGCCACAGCGGGTGGATGTTATTTATCGGCGAATCGATGATGATTTTCTTGACCCGCTCGCGTTTCGTTCCGATTCCATGCTGGGAGTCCCCGGCCTGCTCTCTGTATACCGGCAGGGCAATGTGGTGCTGGCAAATGCGGTGGGCACCGGGGTGGGGGATGACAAGTCTATTTATCCTTATGTGCCGGACATGATTCGTTTCTATCTGGATGAAGAGCCGATCCTGAACAATGTGCCTACCTGGCAGTGCCGCAAGCCGGATGATCTGAAAGAAGTGTTAGAGAGGTTGCCCGAGTTGGTGGTCAAGGAAGTCCATGGCGCGGGTGGCTACGGGATGCTGGTAGGTCCTGCAGCCAGCCAGGCGGAGGTGGAGTTGTTCCGTGACCGGCTATTGGCTGACCCGGAAAACTATATTGCTCAACCGACGTTGTCCCTGTCGACCTGTCCGATCTTTGTGGAAGAAGGGATTGCGCCGCGTCACATTGATTTGCGCCCCTTTGTTCTCAGCGGCAATGAGACACGGGTGGTGCCCGGTGGGCTGACGCGGGTGGCCATGAAGTCGGGCTCGTTGGTGGTGAATTCTTCTCAGGGGGGCGGCACTAAGGATACCTGGGTACTGGAAGGCGGGGAGGAGACCTGATGCTGAGTCGCACTGCTTCCGACCTTTATTGGCTATCCCGCTACTTTGAGCGTGCAGAGAATACGGCGCGGATGCTGGATGTGGTCTGGAATCTCTCGCTGATTCGTTTTGCGGTAGATACTCAGGCGGAAATCGCCGCGCCGTTAGCGATCACCGGGACAGGGGATCACTACGGTTCACGGTATGGGAAAGTCACCATTCAGAACGTGTTGTTCTTCTTCACGCTTGATGCGGATAGTCCCGCCAGTATTTATTCCTGCCTCCGCCAGGCCAGAGCCAGCGCCCATGCGGTTCGCGGCAAGATCACCGCGGAAATGTGGGAAAGCGTGAACAGCACCTGGCTGGAGCTGAAAGACATTCGGCAGATGGGATTGCAGGCCTATGGTGAAACTGCGTTCTTTGAATGGGTCAAGAACCGCTCGCATCTGTTCCGCGGGGCTACCTATGGCACCTTGATGCGCAGTGATACTTTTCGCTTTCTGCGATTGGGCACCTTCATTGAACGGGCGGATAACACCGCACGAATTCTCGATGTAAAACATCGGGAAGGGCAGCAGGAATCCAACACCACGCTGGATTATTACCGTTGGCATGCGTTGTTGCGCTCGGTAGGCGCTTATGAAGCCTTCCGCGAAATGTTCAGTGAAACCATTAATGCTGAGCGGGTAGCGGAGTTGCTGATTCTGCGTCCTGAAGTGCCTCGCTCACTGCTTTCCTGCCTGCAAATGCTGTGTGAATTACTGCCTTCTATTGAAGGAAACGCCGGTCTCGAATCAAAGCGGCTGGCAGCGGTACAGCTTGCCAGGCTGCAGTACGGGGACATGAATCATATCGTCGATATCGGGCTGCACGATTATTTGACCGACTTCCTGCGCCGGGTCAATGAGCTGGCGGATACCATTCAAAGTGAATATCTGGAGCTGGTATGAAACTGTCTATCCAACACAGTACGGAATACCGTTATTCAGAACGGGTAAAGCACAGCACGCAGTATCTTCGTCTCACGCCCAGGCCCTCTGCCAGGCAAAGGGTATTGAGTTGGCAGCTGGATCTTCCCGAGCATGCTGATGAAGGCTCCGATGGGTATAACAACATTCTTCATGTATTGACGCTGGACAAGCCACATCAACAGATCGCGCTGACGGTAAAAGGGGTGGTGGAAATTACCGATGAGGATGGTGAGGACTGCGATCATCGCCTGTCTCCTTTGGTGTTTACCCGGCCCACCTTTTTAACCGAGTGCAATGAATCGCTGCTTGAGCTGGCGCATCGCCATGATGGACAAGAAGAATGCCTGCGGCTTGAGCGGTTGAGTGAATCCATTCTTGAGGGCATGCCGTTCACGCCGGGCGTGACCAGCGTGGCCAGTAATGCGCGGGAGGCCTGGAAACTGGGTAAAGGGGTTTGCCAGGACCATACCCATGTGTTCCTGGCTTGCTGCAGGGCACTGGGCATGCCTGCTCGCTACGTGAGTGGCTATTTGTACAGCAAGGACTCTGAGCATGTGGCCAGCCACGCCTGGGCAGAAGTCTGGCAGGGGGACAGCTGGAAAACCTTCGACGTGACCAATCAGACCTGTCAGCCCCGTCATCATCTCAAACTGGCCGTTGGCATGGATTATATGGATGCCTGTCCGGTCCGTGGTGTACGCTTCGGCGGTGGAGTCGAGTCTCTGGAGGCAGTGGCACTGGTCAACCAGGCCGCATCAGAACGCATGCAGTGACTGGCTGGGAACTTGATCGGAGCGAACAAGCATGACTTATTGCGTGGCCATGTCCCTGGAAAAGGGATTGGTATTTGCTGCGGACTCTCGCACCAATGCGGGGGTGGATCAGATTGCGACCTTTCGTAAATTGCACAAGTTCATGATTGATGGCGAGCGTTCTATCGTCATCCTCAGCGCGGGTAACCTGGCAACGACGCAGAGCGTGATCAGTCTGCTCAACATGCGTCTTAATAGCGATCAGCCCAATCTGTTCGGGGCCCGGTCCATGTATGAGGTGGCGACTATCGTTGGCAGTACTTGCCGTGAAGTGATACGTCGAGACGCGGGACAAAGTCAGGGCAATGTGGATTTTGGCAGCAGCTTTATTGTTGGCGGCCAGCTCCATGGCGAGCGCCATCGTCTGTTTCAAATCTACCCGGAAGGCAACTTCATAGAGAGTACGCCGGATACCCCTTACTTTCAGATTGGTGAAATCAAATACGGAAAGCCCATTCTTGACAGGGTGGTGGATTATCAGCTGCCGCTCAAGGATGCGGCGAAATGTGCCTTGATCAGTCTGGATTCGACGATCCGTTCCAATTTGTCGGTGGGGCTGCCTCTGGATGTGCTGATCTACAAATCAGGTAGTTTTGACCTGTCCAACCACCACGATGTGACCAACGAAGACAGCAACTTTCGCGCCTTGGGTGAAGCCTGGTCCCAAGGGTTGAGAGAGGCCTTTGCTCAATTGCCGGACGTGGAGTGGGAATAACAGACGCCGTCCGCAACAGGCTTCATCCGACAAGCGAAAGCCTTGCGCGTCTGTAGGCGCTCTCAGAGTATCCCTGCAAGCGAATCGAGCCAGGGTAAGCAATAGCGTTTCGAGACGCGAGTTTCGAGTTGCGAAAGGAAAAAACCTTGCTTAGAGGGCTGGGTTTCAGTTTTTGATTTTCGAAACTCGTTTCTCGAAACCCGAAACGGTTTTCTCGCCAGCACCGGAGCCTCGCCCATCGACGAGGTTCCGGTTTGCCTGTTGCATGAAGCGTGTTGAGCGTGGCGTCGCCTCAATCATCCACGTTGTCGTACATCATATAGCGTGCGGTTTCATACTCGCCGCGGGCCAGATTGAAGAGTCGTTCGAAGACTTCGGGATGTTGTGACGCCACATTCTCTTTGGGTGTATCACTGTGCAGATCATGGAGGGTGGCGTTGCTGCCATCGTCATCCATGCGTACCAGAAAATCTTTCGTCACCATGCCGTAGACAGGGTTAGGGCCTTCCAGCAGGACCACGAAACTGGCGCGATCTCCTTCCGGGGCAGGAATCTGGAAGTCCCTTCCAAGAGTCGTGTTGCGATAGTTCAGTCCCACAAGACCTGCCACCGTCGGCATCACATCAATGAGCCCTACCGCTTGGTCGATCACTCGGGGTTGCAGGTAGCGAGGCGCATAGAGGATGTGGGGCACATGGTTGCTTTCCAGGCCCAGCTGCTCCATGGCCGGTGCCATGTGGGGGATCGTGGTAATGCGATTGTTATGATCGCCGAAGAACACAAAAATCGTGTTATCGAAATAGTCACTTTCCCGCGCCCATTTCATGTATTCGCCCACGTTGTAATCCAGCAGCCGTACCGCATTGAACTGGGCGGCACTGCGGAAACCATACTCAGCCAGTTGCTCATCCGACAGGTCGGTACGAGCCTGGAAGTCACCGTTATTCTCTGGAATAGTGAAGGGGCGATGGTTTCCTGCCGTCTGGATAAAGGCAAAGAACGGCTGGTCATTGGGCAGGTCATTGAGAATCTGATTGGACTCCCGGAACAGATCCAGATCGGAAATCCCCCAGACGTCCACATTCGGGGATTGCCAATCGCCTTCCTGATGCAGCTCCAGACCATCAATACTTTGCTGAACCAGACCATCCAGATTAGCCCAGCCCGCGTTGCCACCAATGAAATAGAACTTCTTGTAATCCTTGAACTCATTCAAGACCATACGTTGGTGACTGGTCAGGGGATTGCGGCTGGCACTTTCGGTGGGAGCGACATCGGGGATACCGGTAAAGGTTGCCCAGATAGTTTTTGCGGTCCCGGTAACAGGCACATAGAAGTTTTCGAAGCGCCAGCCTTCGCGACCCAGGGCATCCAGATTCGGGGTGCTCTCAATGGGTAAACCGTAGCTGCTGACACGGCTGGCACCGAGTGATTCGAGCATCACAAAGACCACATTGGGTGGGCGTGTCGTATCCAGTTTGTGTTCCTGAATCTCCACCGTGCGGACATAATTGAGGTTGCCGCGCTGTGTTTCAGGAATGCCCAGATGCTCTGCCATCAGCGGGTAGTAGTCGGTTACGACTTCCTTGTTGTAAGGCGAGACGGGAATCAGCAGCGTATCGCGGAAGTACAGAACCGGGTTAAGCCCCAGCGCACCAATGGCTCTGTCGCCGGAAATAAAGGCCTCGCTCCAGCGCATTGGGATGGGGTTGGCCAGGTTGATGTTGGTCACCCGGCCCAGAATGGCGAAGAAGAACAGTGCAAAACAGACCAGGAACCCCACTGTCGCTTGTACGCCACTGATGCCTGCCGCGCTACGTTGCAGCAGCTTGCGCTCAGCAACGCGTGCCAGCCAAAGGCAGAGTGCCACGCTGAGGATCAACCCCAACAAGATCCAGATCACTGGATAGCTTTCCCACACCATCAAGGTGGAATCCCTGGTGTCTTGCAGGAAACGTAACGCCGTCACATTCAGCCGTTCGCCGAGGTAAGCGTAGTGGCCGAAGTCAAAGATATAAGTCAGCCCCAGCAGAGTCAGCGCAACCAGCTGGTAAGCGTGCGCCAGAAAGCGCATCAGGCCGCTGGTCAACAGGTTGAAACGCGGCAGGTAGGCAAGTGCCGCCAGGGGGAGCATCATCAGTAGCGCCAGGCGCAGGTCAAAGCGTAGCCCAACCCCGAGAGCACTGAGTACCGCCCCTTGATCCACATCGGGAGTGTTGGGGACTTCGGAAAAGCCGAAATAAAAACCTGCACGCAGTATCACCATCAGCCCGAAAAACAGGGCGGTAATGGCCAAAAGGTACTGCAAGCGGCGAGATTTCAACCAGGTCATTCTTTTCTCCAACTGGCGAAACGGGAAAATTGGCGCCTATGCTACCGTTTAGCGGGGAGTTGCGCATGGCAAAATCACCCTGATCTGACGTTACGTCGCAGATGGCGGTGGGTTTGTCCTGATTGCGGGTTTCACCTTGCCAAGCGCAATGCTATTAATCCCCGCAAAGAAAGCGGATGGACAGAGATATGACATTTGATGAAGTCCTTGCCTCAGTTGATGGCAAAGGGAATGGCGTATTGCCGGAAGGCTGGGGGCAGGGCAGAGCCCTGTTTGGCGGGCTAGTGGGCGCTGTGCTGTACGATCACCTGGAAAAGTCGGTTGCGGCAGGACGTGTCTTGCGCAGTTTTTCGCTGTCTTTTGTCGCGCCTGCCGCTCCGGGACCGGTGGCATTGAGCAGTGAGGTGTTTCGGGAAGGAAAGTCTGTGATGCAAGCCATGGTGACTGCTCGACAGGAGGGACAGGTCGTTGCCGCCATGCTGGCCAGCTTCGGTAGTGCCCGTGAATCTACAGTGTATGTGGCAGCCCCTGTCGTTCCACCGATGAAAGCAGCGGCGCAAAGTCAGGCAATGCCAGTGGTTAAGGGGCTTACGCCAGATTTTCTTGCGCATTTCGATATGCGTTATGCCTCTGGCATGCCTCCGTTCTGTGGCAGTGAAGAGGCCAATTTTTCCGGATATATGGGATTCCGGGTCCCCCCGGCCAACATGGGCACCGCCGCCTTGATCGCCTTGGTTGATACCTGGCCTCCGTCGGTGTTGTCTATGCTCAAGGCCCCTGCACCAGCCAGTTCGTTGACCTGGACGATGGAGCTGCTTGACGATCCGGCAACCCGAAGCCCGGAGACGTTGTGGCAATATCAGGTTCGAACAGAGCAGTGTCAGGATGGCTACGGGCAAAGTAGCGCCACCATCTGGGACGCTGAGGGCAAGGCGGTCGCCTTGAGTCGCCAGACATTTACGGTATTTGCATGAAACAGGAACTTCCCGCCATCACGCTGCAGACCATTGCGCCGGCGGTGCCACGCCGGGGCCATTGGTTTCTGGCCGGGCTCGGTCGCCTGATCCTGTCTCTCATGGGGTGGCGGATTGTGGGCACCTTGCCCAATGTGGACCGGGCAGTGTTGGCTGTCGCTCCACATACTTCAAACATTGATGGAGTGATTGGGCTAAGTGCTATTCAGGCGCTGCGGGTCTATGTTCGATTTATGGGCAAACACACCCTGTTTGAGGGCCGGCTGGGCAGGTTGATGTACTGGCTGGGAGGGATTCCGGTGAATCGCGACAACGCCAGGGATTTGGTCGAGCAGACGGCTCAGGCGATGCAACAGGAGCCGTGCTGGCTGGGTATTGCCCCGGAAGGGACTCGTAAAGGTGCGGAGCGCTGGAAGACCGGTTTCTACCGGATTGCAGAGGCCCAGGGGATTCCCATCGTGGTATTGGGGTTCTGCTACCGACGCCGGCAGGTGAGGGTGGTCGGTAGTGTCATGCCCACCGGGGACATGGAGGCCGATTTACAGACCATGGTGGATATGCTGGTCGACATTGTTCCGCGCCACCCTGAACTATTGTCAGCCCCTTTTCGCGAGCGGGTTTCGTCCTGACGATCCCCCAGGGAGTGATTCAAAGGCTCCCTGGTGTTGATTCTCATCGGGACACCGCGCACTATTTCTTGCAACCGGGCAGGCTTGCCCATCACTGTGCTACAGGACAGGAATAACAATGACTGACACCGCACGTTTCGAACAGGCACAACAGGATGTCCAAACCCTGGATCGCAAACCCTCCAACGACGACTTGTTGTTTCTCTATGCGCACTTCAAGCAGGGCAGCGAAGGGGATGTGAGCGGTAAGCGCCCCGGCATGCTGGATATGGTCAAGCGAGCCAAATACGATGCCTGGGCAAAGCTAAAGGGTATGGATGCGGATGCCGCCAAGCAGAAGTATGTAGAGAAAGTGGGCGCGTTACTTGTATCCCACAAGGGATGATTGAGTACGTCCTTCACTGTTTTGCAGCAACTGGGCGATGCCCAGTTGCGCTTCCCCTGCCAGATTACGGTAGTAACGCTTCAGCACAGGAAGCTCGGCCTGAAGTGCGGATCTGACCTGGTCTCTGGCTGCCTGGATAGACTTGTCCAGAGCCATCTTGTCCGCTTCCATCTGTTGCTTACGCTGCTGTAGTTCCGGTGGTAGCGCGGTTGAACCAAGCGAGGCCAGCCGGCTATCCAGGCGTGAAAGTCTTTCCCTGGCGTCATCCAGCCGCTGTTGTAACTCCGCCATCTTCGGGGCGTTAGCCAGAACGCGCTCCAGATCTGCAATTTCCTGTTCGGTGGCTTTCTTCTCGATCTCAGCAGCACGGCGGAAGGCGCCATTGGAGAGATCGCGGGCCGAGGCATGCTCGATAGCGGCATCGAGTGTTTTTTCAGCGGCTTGCAAACACCGCAGCTGGTTTTTTGCTCCGATCAACTGGCGGGTGGAATCCAGCACATTACTGTCGCTATCCCGAACCAGAGCCAGTACCAGTTGATCCATAACGGTGGTGCTATTCCCCGCCACGCTGTTAGTGAGGGCGCGGTACAGGCGATCCGGGTTGTTCTCCAGCTCGTTGAGCGCTTTCATGTTCTCGGTGGCCTTGGTGAGTGCCAGGTTATAGACCGGCAGTGCCTGGGCCGTTGCTCCTTGCTTACGCCAGTCATCACCGGCCAACACCAGGCCGGATACCGCTCGCGGATTGCCCGGGAAGCGAGCGGCAATGCGCAGAAACCAGGCGCGTGCACGCTCTCCATCACCATCCTTGCGATAACTTTCTGCCAGCAAAAGCGCCGCATCCACGGCTGCTGGACTGTTCTGTTCGATCTGGGTCAGCTGTTGGCGGGCAAAGGCGGTATCGCCGTCCTGCAGGGCCAGAGCGGCCAGGCGCAAGCGGGCGTAATTGCCAAGGATCGGTTTATTGATGCCTTCGGTGGTGGTGTTGTACTGCAGCAGTACTGGAGCTTGTTGATCTACAGCGGGCTGATCCAGCAGGCTGACCAGGTTTTGATCAGCACTTTGCAGTGTGACCGAATTTCGGTCGCCTTCCTGGCAAGTGGTCCCGTGGCTGTATCCGCCTGCGCTGATCAGCAGGGCAATCATCAGGCTTTTCACTGGCAGTCTGTTCGCGTCCATGGCTCGACATTTTTATTGTGGTTTTGATGGGTGTGATGGTGCGCCATGTTGATGCAGAGAAAAGGAACTGGATCACACAGTTCGGCCTGACATGTACACCTTCTTGAATATTGGTACCTGGGTGGGGGCGAGACTGTGAACAGGCTGGCACCAATAGCGGTGCCAGCTGTTTGATGCTGATGAAATAAGCTTAGGGGAGGGGTAATGCGGTTATATGAGCCGTATCAGCTTACGCACCGCTCTCCAGCGGTTAACCAGCAAGGAGAGGAAAATCAGCCCACAGCCGCAGACCTGAAGGAGGCTCATGCTCTCGCCAAACCAGGCAGCAGCCATCAATGCTGTCCACATGGGTTCCAGTACCATGATCACTACGCCGTGGCTCTGCAGTGACAGACTTTGGGCATAGGTCTGAACCAGAAACCGCAGGGCAGTGCCTACCGTGGCACTCAGAACAATCCACATAACCAGCCGGCCAGACATCTGCACAAGGGCACTTTGCCATTCCTCGAACAATAGCGAGAGTGTCCCGGTCACCACGCCGACTACGCAGAGGACGACAGTGGTCAGGGCCAGGGCAGGAATGCGGGGTTGTTCTACGGTTTCACCATTGGCTCCCCGGATGGCCAGTGTATTGGCCGCGCGGGTATTGAGATTGAAATAGAGAGCAAAGATGGCCGCGGCAATGATGAACAGCAGCTGGCCGGCTTCCAGATGCAGGCCTTGCTCCAGCGACAACAAAGCCAGACCCGCCACCGCTACAGGCAGGGCCAACCAGGTACTGCCCGGCACGGCTTCGGCAAAGAACAGCCGGGCGATCACGGGCACCAGTACTACGCCAAGGCTGGTCAGGAAGGCACCTTCTCCCACGTGGCTGGCAAATGCCAATCCCAATACCCAGAAACTCATGGCGATGCCGAAGACCAGCCCGACACGGGCGCATCGCCAAAGCTGTTCGCGGTTCAACCGGGCTAGCTGGGGAAATGCTACCAGCGCCAGAAAGAAGGCAGCGAGCAGAAAACGCAGTGACATGAATAGCAATGGAGGCATGGCGAGGACCGCTTCGCGGGAAAACATCCAGCTGATAGCGGCCAGTAATGTCACTACCAGCAACAGGGCATCGGCTTTGTTTGCTTGGCTGAGTGACACGAACGGCGCTTCCATGAGGGTGGGGATCGGATGGTAGCATGACCTGTCATGGTGGCAGGATTCTCTGAGCGCCATAAAAATGGCGAATGTCGCCATGCTCTGTGTTGCTGATATTGCGGGGTGTTTTCAAGGTCCTGAGGAGGCTCATGCTCGAAAGCTGGCGTAATTGGCGGGATGCCCGCCGCGTAAAAAAGATGGGCTACACCCAGGCGCAATGGGAGTCTGCGGTCTCAGACTGGCCGGTGATGGCGCGCTATCAGGGAGCACAACGGGAAGCGCTGATGAATTTGTCGTTTCGCTTCCTCGCCCGTAAAAGCATTGCCCCGGGCGGCGACTTTGTGATCAACGATGCCATGTGCCTGAAAGTGGCGACCATGGCCTGTGTACCCATCCTCAATCTCGGTCTCAACTGGTATGACGGTTGGTACACCGTGATTCTCTATGAAGGCGCCTTTATCCCGAATCGCCCGCATCGCACTGGCGATGGTGTAGTACATGCTCGTGGCCCGGTGCTTTCAGGAGAGGCCTGGCACCAGGGGCCGGTCATATTGTCCTGGGAAGCGGTTACCCAGGCGGGTGGTGCCAGCAATGTGGTGATTCATGAGATGTCGCACAAACTGGACATGCGCCATCAGGGTGCCAATGGTGCGCCCCCTTTGCATCAGGGAATGAGCCCGCGGCAGTGGCATGACACCTTGAGTCAGGCTTATGAAGAATTGCAGCAGGATTATCAGCAACACCGCCCGATGCCTGTGGATGCCTATGCGCTCACCGGCCCCGGTGAATTCTTTGCGGTGTGTAGTGAGGCATTCTTTGAGGCGCCGCAAGCATTACAGCATGACTGGCCTGATCTTTATCGGCTGCTGGCCAGATTCTACCGTCAGGGCGAGGAGGCTGGATGAAGTACATTTTCGAAGTGACAATGAAGCCAGGCTTTACCGTAGAGGAATATGCTCAGGGATGGCTTGAGGCCAGTCGAATCATTCAGGAATCGGCAGGGGCCCAGGGGACTTATCTGCACCGGAAAATTGGTTATCCGGATACGGTTCTGGCGATTGCCCACTGGCAAAGCAAGGCGCATCGGGATGCCAAGGATGATGCTCGCAGCGAGAAGGTCCGGGCTATTCTCGCACGTCATGCTCGCGTGGTATCGGTGAGTGTCGTGGGGGAGTTCGAAGACCCTGAATGGCAGGTTTTACCCAACGGGTAAACATCGGTGTTGTACAGACGAGGTCTATGCCCATTCGCGCAATTTGCGTCTGAGAAGATCCAGTGTCACGGGTTTGGAGACATGATCATCCATACCGCTGGCGAAGCAGCGTTCACGATGCTCAGTGGAAGCGTGGGCGGTCAGAGCGAGGATAGGAATCCGGTCACGTTTCTCGCGCTGTTCAAGCTCCCGGATCAGACGGGTCGTCTGGTATCCGTCCATGTTTGGCATTTCACAATCCATCAGGATCAGGTCGGGTTGCCTGTCAGGGTCTTCCAGCAGGGCCAGGGCTTCAGCACCGCTACTGGTCAGTGTGGTTTTGATGGCCAGTTTCTTGAGCAATGCACCGATCACCATCTGGTTGACAGCATTGTCTTCCACCACTAGCACATGCAGGGATTCCGTGTCCTGGTCTGCTGGTGGTTCGCGCCGGGCCTGATTCATTGCACTGCGCTGCAACGGGATGGTTAAGGTAAAGGTGGAGCCTTTACCTGGTTCACTTTGGGCCTCCAGGCGGCCTTGCATGAGTTCGGCGAGTTGCCGGGAAATCGCCAGGCCAAGGCCGGTCCCGCCGTACTTGCGGGAGGTAGAGCTGTCGGCTTGCTGGAAGGATTGGAACAGCATGCCGACTTCCTGGTTACTCATCCCTATGCCCTGATCCTCAACCTGACAATGCAGCAGTAATACTTCTGGATCTCGGGTACGACCAGCCTCCGCACGTAATGTGACGGTACCGTGCTCGGTAAATTTGATCGCATTGGAGAGCAGGTTCAGCAGAATCTGTCGCAACCGCGTCTGATCCCCTTTTACCCATTCCGGCAGATTGGCCCGCCAGTCGCTGACCAGTCTGATGTCCTTTTGCTCCGCGTTGGCGTGGAAGATCATCAGGCAATCTTCCAGCAGGGTATGGAGATTGAAGCTGCTTACCTCCAGTTCAAGCTTTCCGGAACTGACTTTGGAGAAATCAAGAATATCGTTGATGACATTCAGCAGGCTGTTGCCAGCGCTGTGGATCGTGTCCACGTAGTTGCGCTGGGTGGCGTCCAGACGTGTACCACGCATGAGCTCGGCGAGCCCGAGCACCGCATTCATTGGGGTGCGAATTTCGTGGCTCATTTTGGCGAGAAAATCACTTTTCGCGTCGTTCTCGGCCTTGGCGCGAGCGATTTCCTGTTGGCGCTGCAGGGTTTCCTTCTTCAGGGTCCGTAAGCGGTAGGCCAGTCCGAACGACAATAGCACTTGCTGGAGAACCAGGCCCAGCTGTACACCGATAATGTTCATGATGCCGGGAAGGGTGATAACGCCATAGGCTCCCAGAGACAGTAACGCGACAGCGAGAAGAAACATGCCCCAGCCGAACAGGAAGATTCTTGCTTCGGCGCGTCCCCGATAAAGGCTGTAAGCACCGATCAGTATCAGCAGCACCAGCGTCAGCAGGGCGACGCCCCCCTGCAATGAGGCAATAGTGCCGACCGGCGTGACCAGCATGACAACGATGATGATGGTATGAACAGCAACGGCACCGAGTAGCAATCGGTCCAGCCAGCGCCATTGTTTGGTGCGCAAGAAATCGCGGGCAAACAGCAGACCCGAGAGCAGGGTCAAATAGCCGAATAGATGATTGGCCGACTGTGGCAGCACCATGTCTGCAAACCACAGTCGATGTGCGACGCCTTGCAGACAGGCTATGTAGAGTGTCGAGCAGGCAACGTGCATGACATAAAAACGACTGCTGCGCTCTTTCCCGCCCAACCACAGCACCAAGTGATAGAAGAACAGACCGATGCCTATGCCGTAGAAACCGCCCATCAGCCATTCATGGCTGCTTTGCTGCTCGATGAAATCATCACGTCCACTGAGACTCAACGGCACGGTCATGGCGCTGCTAATGGTGTGTACTCTCAGGTACAGAGTGACACTGCTTTCAGCAGGGAGCGTAAAGGGAAGGGTAAAGCTGCGAAGACGAACAGGGCGGCTATTGAAGGGCAGGGTGTCGCCCATGGCCCAGGAGTGCACGCCCCTCTGGTCTACCAGGAAGAAATCCACATTGTCGAGGACCCCATAATCCACCTGAGCCCACAGCGGGAGTTCCACCGTATCGGTATTGTCCAGGCGAACCCGGAACCAGCAAGCATCCTGACGGTAGCCAAAGTTGATTCGGGCACGCTCAAGAGGCTGATATGGCTGGTGGCGCGCATCATCCAGGGTGGATGTGGCGTTACCGTCACACCAGCTTTCGATATAGGGGCCGAGTTCAATGTTGGGGACGGGGTCGTGCAGTTCCAGTGGGTCTTGAGCCAAGGCGAGCAAAGGCAGAACCAGCCCGATCAACTGGCTCGCCATCAGCATCCTGGTCACAGCAATTCCGTTTGCCAAGATTTCTCCCTGAGCTCCTGCCGTGCCCGGCGAGTTGTCCGGACGCGGCGCAGAATAATCTGTTTTTATTATCTTTAGGGCTGCTATTGGCAGCGGGTAACGGTGAGTGAGGCGTGTAAAGCACCGTCTACAAGGAGAATAATCCGGTCTCCGCAGTGGCGCAAAAAAACTGCCTGAATTTTATACGTGTATTTGCGGGGGAGTTCTATGTGGTCAGAAAAACAGACTGAACGGCATGCGGATGCATAAAAATGAGTATGTCAAAAATCAGGGGAGGATAAATTCCATCGCGACGGAACGGTCGCTTCCACAGTGATTACTGCCCAGCGTGGGAAGCCTCTCTCCGGCGATGCGCCATAAAAAAAGCGAACCATACGGTTCGCTTTTTCACTTCACTGAGTCTGGCAGCAACTCACTGAGCGCCTTCTGGCAGGGTGATATTCAATTCCAGAATTTCGCAGCCGGACTCCCGGTCCAGCTGGATGTTCACTGCATCCTGATCAACCGGTACGTATTTGCGCACCACCTGCAGCAGCTCTTCCTGCAGTTGCGGCAGATAGTCAGGTCCACCGCGGGTGGAGCGTTCCCGTGCCACGATGATTTGCAGCCTTTCCTTGGCAACAGAGGCTGTAGACTGCTTTTTGGGCAGCAGATAACTGAAGATGCTCATTCCTTAGCCTCCAAACAGACGGCCCAGCAGACCTTTCTTGTTCACGGTGATGAAACGATGCGGGATCTGGTCGCCCAGGAAGCGCGCTACCGCGTCGCTGTATGCCTGGCCGGCATCAGAATCGGTGTCGAGAATCACCGGGCTACCGGCGTTACTGGCATTCAAGACTGCCTGGGACTCCGGGATCACGCCCAGCAATTCGATGGCCAGGATTTCCTGAACATCTTCTACCGACAGCATTTCGCCTTTTTCCACTCGCTCTGCGGAGTAGCGAGTCAGCAGCAGGCGTGCCGGAATATCACCATTGCCTTGTTCGGCGTGGCGGGTCTTGCTGGCCAGGATGCCGATCATGCGGTCAGAATCGCGCACACTGGAGACTTCCGGGTTGGTCACTACCACGGCCTCATCTGCGAAATAGGCAGCCATCAGTGCACCTTTCTCGATACCGGCCGGGCTGTCACAGATGATGTAGTCCATCTGCAGGTCATCACGCAGTGCGTTGAAGACCGCTTCCACGCCTTCCTGGGTCAGGGCATCCTTGTCGCGGGTTTGTGAGGCAGGAAGGATGAACAGATTGTCCACCTTCTTGTCCTTGATCAGGGCTTGCTTGATGTTGGCATCGCCATTGATCACGTTCACCAGGTCGTACACGACCCGGCGTTCGCAACCCATGATCAAATCCAGGTTGCGCAGGCCCACATCAAAATCAATCACAGTGGTTTTAAAACCGCGCAAGGCAAGCCCAGTAGCCAGTGCTGCACTGGTAGTGGTTTTGCCGACGCCACCCTTGCCGGATGTCACGACCACGATCTTTGTCACGCTATTTCTCCTTGCCGTCTCAGTCCCTGAACGCTATTTCAGCGCGGTAAAATGCATCGCCTCGCCCTGCAGGGACAGGTGCACAGGCTGATTTCGGTGTGCATCGGGTAGATCTTCTGCCACCCGATAATGCCCGGCAATCGACACCAGCTCGGCGTTGAGCTGCTGACAAAAGATCCGGGCGCTGGTATCGCCCCTGACGCCAGCCATGGCTCGGCCGCGCAGGTTGCTGTAAACGTGAATGTTGCCTTCCGCCATGAGTTCTGCACCGGTACTGACCGGAGCCAAAACAATCATATCGCCACGGCTGTAGACCTGTTGGCCGGAGCGGACCGGCTGTTCCACGACCAGCGTTTCGCTGCTGTCGGGTGCCTTGGTGGTTTCTTGCTTCGGGGTTTCCTGCCGCGGTGCGTCCACGCGACGGGGGATATCCCGTCCTCCGCTCAGGCTCAGTGTTCCCAGTCCTACCAGGGATGCCGTCGCCTCATCGATATGATCGTTGCGGGCCAGGGCCACCAGATTGACGCCCAGGTTGCGCAGGGTGTCTACAGCAGGCATCAAGTCGGCCGTTTCCAGTGTCAGTGTTTCAGGAAGATCGATCACCACTGGGGCTTGCTGTAACCATTCTGCGGCGTCATCCAGACGCTGGCTGATTTCCTGGTGCAGCTGGGCGGCATCCAGGGTATTGAGCTGCAGAACCGTCATCATCAACATGCGGCCCTTGAATTCGAGAACTGATTTTTCTTCGACGACTGCTGTCATTCCTGACCTGTGTAGCTGGGGCGAGGCGCTATGAGCGCGGGTAAAACCCGGAGGGGCAGAATTCTGGCAAAGCGTAGACCAAAGGCGCGGCGCGGGAAAGCGCCAAATGGGTGATAAAAATGTTAAATCTTCATGTACAGGGTGTGACGATGATTCAACTGCCGGAAAAGTCAGTTTTTGACTAAAAAATAGCCGCCGTGATTTTTGTTGAGTTGTTCGTTGATTGAATTTTGAGCTATTCAGTGGCGAGGGACGAGTATCGAAGAGCGAGGGCCTGTGAGCTGAGGGGGTTGGGATTTTGCTCTTCGAAACTCGCTTCTCGTCGCTCGAAACTGATGGGTAGAAAAATCAGGCGGAGCACTGACGTGCCCCGCCATAATCGGGGCTACATCACCGGTCTCTCAGCATGCACCTTGACCTTCTTCAGGTTCTTGTCGAACGCGTCGGTCAGCAGGCAGTCGTAGCGCATGGCGTCGTACTCGTTAACCGCATTCACCTGGGACTCGCTGATAATGCCCTTGGTAGCGGCGTCCTTGAGCTTGTCGAGTACGCTCGTGCCTTCCAGCTGGCCTTTTCCATCAGCTTTCAGGAAGGCCAGCCAGGCGGGCTCTACCTCCAACAGCTTGTTGTAGGTGGCTTCCACGCGGCCGATAGCATCTTCGGGATCCTGGGAAATATAGGCCGGTTCCGCTAGCGCATCGCGAACCGAGCTGGGTTCCATGATCATCTCTCCAAGCTTGCGAATCTGGTCATCGCTGGGCGCTTGAGCTTTGCAGGGGCGTCCGAATGGGAAGAACAGACCCTTGAGCAGATGCCCAATGCCATAAAACCCGAAGTTGCGGTAGAAGGCTTCCAGTGCGTCGTGGGCGCGGCTGAACGCTCGGCGCAGCGCGTAGCTGGCGTGGGCGTCGTTGGCCTCGTCGCGGGGCAGGGTGGCGTGATACTTGAGAATGGCGCAGGCGATCAGCAACTGGCTATGCACATCGCCAAGGCGCGCAGATAACAGCTCGCGTCGCTTCAAGTCGCCACCCAATAGTGCCAGTGCCATATCTGCAGTGCTGGCCAGCACTGCACTATAGCGATTGACGAGCCGGTACCAGGGTGCGCTGAAGGCATCAGCATTAGCCGGCGCATCTGAGAGGTAAGGGCCAGTCAGGGCCTGGAAGATGGCGCTGCTGACATTACCAAGGGTATGCCCCGCATGGGTGAAGAACAGGGCATCAAAATCTTGCAGGCCTTTGTCCTTGTCTTCGGCCTGAATGGCTTGCAGCTCGTCATACAGATAGGGATGACAGCGCATGGCACCTTGCCCGAAGATCATCAGGGAGCGGGTGAGAATGTTGGCCCCTTCCACCGTGATGGCAATGGGGGTGGACTGGTAGGGCAGTGCCAGGAAATTACGCGGGCCGAGCTGGATGCCCCGGCCACCGGCGATGTCCATGCCGTGGTTAATCAGCTCGCGCATCATTTCTGTGGAATGATATTTAGCCATGGCGGTGACGACGGAGGGTGCGCCATCTTCCAGTGAGCGAGTCACCAGATGACGATAGGCCTCCAGGGTATAGGCAATGGCGGCGACCTCTGCAGAGGCCTCCTGAACGCCTTCGAAATCCCCCACTGAAGTATTGAACTGGCGACGAATCCGCCCGAACGCTCCCGTCATGCGGTAACCCATTTCACCACTGGCGGTGGCCAGGGCGGGCAGCGAGACGCCACGGCCGGCACCCAGACACTCGATCAGCATGCGCCAGCCCTTGCCGGCCATATCAGGGCCACCGATGATGGCATCAAGGGACACGAATACATCCTTGCCATTGATGGGGCCGTTCATGAAAGGAGAGCCGGGATAATGGCGGCGACCAATCTCCACGCCCTTGGTATCGGCGGGAATCAGGGCGCAGGTGATGCCGAGCTCTTCTTTCTCGCCCAGTAGATGATCCGGGTCGTACAGTTTGAAGGCGAGGCCTACCACGGTGGCCACTGGCGCCAGGGTAATCCAGCGTTTGGCGAAGTTGAGGCGCATGCCAAGCACTTCCTTGCCGTCAATCTTGCCCTTGCAAATCACACCGGTGTCCGGGATCGCACCGGCATCGGAGCCCGCTTCCGGTCCGGTCAGGCCGAAGCAAGGGATTTCATCGCCCTTGGCCAGGCCGGGTAGCCAACGGTCTTTCTGCTCATCGGTACCGTACTCGGCTAATAGCTCACCGGGGCCAAGAGAGTTAGGTACCATGGCGGTGACCGCTGCGGTCAGTGAACGAGTCGCAATCTTGCTCATGATGCGGCTTTGCGCATAGGGGCTGAAGGCCTTGCCGCCATACTCTTTCGGGATGATCAGGCTGAAGAAGCCTTTATGTTTGAGGAAGTCCCAGACTTCCGGGGGCAGATCCTTGAGATCGTGAAAGATCTTCCACTCATCCAGCATGTCACAAAGTTGCTGAACTTCATTATCAATAAATGATTGCTCTTCATTGGTGAGCGTAGAGAAGTGAATATGGGAGAAGTTTTCCCAGTCCGGCCGACCGGAAAACAGATCGGCTTCAAACCAGGTGGTACCGGCTTCGATCGCTTCCCGCTCGGTATCGCCAATGGCGGGCATGACTTTCCCGAGAGCCTGATACACCGGGCGGGTGATGAACTTCTGGCGAAGGTCTACATGGTTTAGCAGCGTGACACCGGCGGCGAGCAGTACCAGTGGAAACAGGCCTACCAGCCAGGGGGCGAGGAAGCCACTCAGAAGCCAGACGATCACAAACACAATGCTGCCAATTCCGCGGCTGACCTGCTGGTAAAACAAGGTCATCAGGGTGGCAATCAACACTACAATAGCCAGAAGGCTAAGCATGGCGGTCTCCTTTGCCGATAATGAGTTCAGTCCAGCGTACTCAGCGCCCATGCAGTTTGCGTGAAACCTGGGGCACAGGGCTGCAAACGGACACCAGATCAGTCTAACCCGTGATGGTGATGGCTTGCACATCCTCCGACGCAAGTGGGGGGTAATAGGATTGCGACAAGACAACGTCGGATTTTGTTCACTGCATGGCTTACAATTGCGCGCAAAGACAAAAGCGTCAGGAGTGCATCTGTGCAACCGAATAGCTACATCATCGAAGTGACCGAGCAGAATATTCAGCAAGTGCTGGAGCAATCCCGGCAAATCCCGGTTCTGGTCAGCTTCTGGTCAAGCCGGAGTCAGCCTTCCGTGCAAATGGCACAGCTACTTGAACGGCTGGTCAATGAATATCAAGGCAAGGTGTTGCTGGCCACGGTGAATGCCGATGAGCAACAAATGCTGGTTAGCCAGTTTGGTTTGCAGGCATTGCCAAGCCTGAAGCTGGTCTATCAGGGGCAGCTTGCCAATGAGTTGGAAGGACCCCAGACCGAAGAGAGCCTGCGCCAATGGCTTGCCCCCATCGTCGACCCGGAAGCGGCTCAGGCCCAGCAGGAAGAAGGTTTTATCGAGCAGGTGCGCATGGCCATGGAGGCCGGCCACGGGGAGCAGGCAGAGGCGGCCCTTCGCCAGACATTGCTACAGACGCCGGAGAAACATGCCATTCGTGCACTGTTGGTGGAGTACCTGTTGGGCCAGGGGCAGCTGGACGAGGCGCAATCGGTATTGGCGGAAGTCACCGAGGATGCCGAGCCGCTGAGACCGTTTCGCGCCCGGTTCGCGTTATTGGAAAAACTGGAAGGGGCAGGGCAGAGCCTGAAGGATCTGGAAGCGCGTATCAGCCAAGCCCCCACTGCCGAAGATCTCTATGCCCATGGGTTACAGGCGGCGGCGGCAGGCCAATTCCGGGAGGGGTTGGAGTCCTTGCTGGTATTATTGCGTGATCACCGTGACTACAAGGACGGCGTTGCCCGAAGCGCGTTGCTGGAAGTATTTGAGTGCTTGCCAAAAGGTGATCCACTGGCCAGTGAATACCGCCGCAAGATGTTTAATTATCTCTACTGATTGGCATAACTTGCGATTGAAGAGGCACCCCCAGGGTGCCTTTTTTGTGTCCGGGCAATCAGATTCTGCATTGATGTGGTGCGAGGAGGCTTCGTTGCCGAAGGCTGAAAGAGCCTACGGCACCAGAATGGTCTCCGTTTCGAGCCATTTAAGGCCTCCATGTGGTGCAAAACAGTGCCCTGGGTCTCTATCATTGCATCATGGTGGTGCGCTATCGGTGCTATATGCACCTAAGTAACTGAAATAAAAAGACAAGCTATCTGGCCCAATTCTTGTATGCACTCAACCGGTGCAGATTTGCCGGCACGGCTTTGTGTTGGTGCGATTTTTGAGGACCAGGAGACAACCATGAAAATGCTGACTGCGGTGATCAAGCCGTTCAAGGCAGATGAAGTGCGCGATGCGCTGGCCCAGATTGGGGTACAGGGCCTGACGATTACTGAGGTGAAAGGCTTTGGCCGCCAGAAAGGGCACACCGAGTTGTATCGCGGGGCCGAATACGTTGTGGACTTTGTTCCCAAGATAAAGATGGAGCTGGCGGTGCGGGAAGACCAGCTGGATCAGGCCATCGAAGCGATCATGAACGCGGCGGGAACCGGCAAGATCGGTGATGGGAAGATTTTTGTCAGCGATCTGGAACAAGTGATCCGTATTCGCACCGGTGAAACCGGCCCGGAAGCTATTTAAGAGGATAGTCATGAAGAAGTTGCTTGCTGTTTTGTTGATGTTGCCTTCGTTGGCGCTGGCGGATGGGTTGGATACCGGTGACAGTGCCTGGATTCTCACTGCCACGGCGTTGGTGCTGTTCATGACCCTGCCAGGGTTGAGCCTGTTCTATGGTGGCCTGGTACGAAGCAAAAATGTGCTTTCCGTACTCATGCAGTGTTTTGCCATCACCTGTGCGGTGTCACTGGTATGGCTGATTGCCGGTTATTCACTGGCCTTTTCCGATGGCGGCAGCATGAATGCCTGGATTGGCGGGCTGCAGCATGTGTTCTTTGACGGGATTACCCGGGAAACCCTGGAAGGTACCCTGCCGAAGAGTCTGCATGGTCTGTTCCAGATGACCTTTGCCATCATTACCCCGGCACTGATTGTGGGTGCCTTCGCCGAGCGCATGCGCTTTGGCCCCATGCTGGCTTTCTCTATCTTGTGGTTGCTGGCGGTGTATATCCCGGTATGTCACTGGGTGTGGGGCGGTGGCTGGCTCGCCGAGATGGGTGTGTATGACTTTGCTGGCGGTATTGTGGTGCATATCACCGCAGGTGTCGCCGCGCTGGTCGCTGCGCTGGTGTTGGGTAACCGTAAGGGATTCCCGACCCAGGGCATGATGCCGCATAACATGACCATGACAGTAACCGGTGCCGGCATGCTGTGGGTGGGCTGGTTCGGCTTTAATGGTGGTTCTGCGCTGGCTGCCAATGGTGATGCGGCCATGGCCATGCTGGTAACACATATCTCTGCTGCCGCTGGCTCGTTGGCCTGGATCACCATGGAGTGGAAAAAATTCGGCAAGCCTTCGGCGTTGGGCATTGCTACCGGCATGGTGGCAGGCTTGGGTACCATCACCCCGGCATCCGGTTTTGTCGGGCCTGCAGCGGCGTTGGTGATTGGTCTGTCTGCCGGTGTGATCTGTTTCTACGCGGTGATCTTCATCAAACACAAGCTACACATTGATGATTCCCTGGATGTGTTCCCGGTTCACGGCGTGGGCGGCATTCTGGGTACCCTGTTTGCGGGTATTTTTGCCTCCACCGAGCTGGGTTTGTTCTCCGGTTACGGTTTTGCAAAGGAGGGGTACACTATGCTGGACCAGCTGGGTGTGCAGGCGCTGGGTGTAGTTTCCACCTTCGTGTATACCGCTATCGTGACCTGGGGGCTGCTCAAGCTGATCAGTCTGTTCGCGCCGCTGCGCGTGGATGGCGACGAAGAAACCCAGGGGCTGGATATTGCTCTGCATGAAGAGCGTGGTTACGACCTGTAATCACGTCGAGTAAGGCATTTGCAAAGACCCGGCCTCGTGCCGGGTTTTTTGTCCCGGAGCGACCTGCCTGGCACTATTGCCAGCCTCTGGGGCTTTGTATAAGGTACGGGTAAGTTTCGAACGCTCGTTTGAATTGGCCGCCTGGCCGCCTGCGAGGAGGCGTCGAAGCCATAACGATATTTAGGAGAGAAAATAATGAGCCTGGAATTTCTGTCTGACGAGTGGTTTGCCAAGGTAAAAGAAGTGCGTGACGCAGCTGGCGACGTTGAAGTGCCTGCCGGTCTCGCGGATCTGGTTATCAATATCACTGTTTCTGCTGATGGTGGCGACAAGCAGCTGGCCCTGGTTGCCGGCATGATCGAAGAAGGCCATCACGCTGATGCAGGCACCACCATGATCCTGCCGGCCGATCTGGCCAAGCGCATCTTCATCGAAGGTGACCAGTCTGCAGGTATGCAGGGCTTCATGAGCGGCCAGATCCGCATTGAAGGCGACATGAGCAAGCTGATGGTGCTGCAAACTGCACAGCCGTCCGCTGATCAGGTTGCCCTGATGAAGCAGATCCAGGAACTGACTGCCTGATTGTTTCACGCCTGATGCTGGACGGTTGAGGCCCAACGCTTCAACTGTCTGCTGACAAAAAAGCCTGCCCGGTTCGCCGCGCGGGCTTTTTTGTGCGCGGGCAGAAACAGAAGAGCTGGGCTACGGTGGGGAACTGAGTTGCGAGTCTCGAGTGACGAGTTTCGAAAATCTAAACCCTAAAAACCTGTTACATGTGAATGGTTTGGCCTTTCGAAACCCGCTTCTCGAAACTCGTCACTTACATCAAGCATCAGACGCCAGGTGCTCGGCGTGGTTCAGGTTCTGGATCGGTGTAGCCACCGCAACCTCTTGCACCGGCACCTGTTCCAGCCATCCGTACGCGCTACGCCCGCCGTCGTTCAGGTAGTGACCCAGCTTGTCGCGCCATTGCTCGGCGTGCAGGGCCAGGCACAACGGCTGGCGGCGAATGGGGTCCCGTGCCACGGCGACATGCTCGGTAGCCGACTTGTGCAGCAGATCGCTGATCAGGCTGGCGGGAGGTTGCACCAGATCGCAAGGCAGGCAGACACACAGGCCCGATGCGGCTGACAGTGCCGCTTCCAGCCCTGCCATGGGGCCGGGGTAATCCGGGCGCTGGTCGTTGACCACTTGATCGGCCCAGCGGCGATAGATTTCCTGGTTGCGGTTGGCGCTGATAACAATGCGCTCGGGACGAGGTTGCAAGTGCTCGACCAGATGGGCAATCAAAGGCTTTCCGTTGAGCGGTATCAGCCCTTTGTCTGCGCCGCCCATCCTTGAGCCTTTTCCGCCTGCCAGAATGATCAGGGTATAGTCGTTCATCTGTGCCACTTTCGTTGGGTTCCAACAATGAATGGGCTATGCTTCCCGCGCCGCTGAATAATGGCGAATACTGATTCAGGATTGTTTGTGACGAGTGCTCGTTCCCATCTTACCGATTTGACGCGTTTTGCGCCGCTGTTGCCGGGCTATCAGCCCCGGGAGCCGCAGCTGCAGATGGCTGAGGCGGTCGAAAAGTCCATTCGCAGTGGTGGTACGCTGATGGTGGAAGCGGAAACCGGTACAGGCAAGACCCTGGCCTATCTGGTGCCCGCCTTGCTTTCGGAGGGGCCAACGCTGGTATCGACGGGGACCAAAAGTCTTCAGGATCAGCTTTTTTTCAAGGATCTTCCGTTGGTGCGCAAGGCGCTTGGCTTGCCGCGCAAAGTTGCGCTGCTAAAGGGCCGCGCCAACTATCTCTGCCCCTATCGATTGGAGCTGCACCAAGAAGAGGCTCGCTTTCTGACCCGGGAAACCGTGGAGCAGATGCAGATTGTGGCCCACTGGGCGCGTAAAACCCGCACTGGGGATATCGCCGAGCTGCAACAGCTGCCCGAAGATGCGCCTATCTGGCCCTGGGTGACCAGCACCGCTGATAACTGCCTGGGGACGGATTGCCCCAGTTATCAGGAATGCCCGCTGATGAATGCGCGCAAGGAAGCTCAGGAAGCGGATCTGGTGGTCGTGAACCACCATCTCTTTTTTGCCGATGCCGCCCTGCGCGGAAGTGGCGCGGGGATGGAATTGCTACCCAGTGCCAACACAGTGATTTTCGATGAGGCCCATCAGCTGCCGGAGATCGCCGCCGCGTTTTTCGGAGATACGCTCAGCACGCGTCAGGTTCAGGAGCTGGGCCGCGACAGTTTGTCAGAAGCTGGTCAGACCACGGCAGATCTGGCCATGCTCAACCAATTGATCGCCAGCGTGGAAAAGGGCTGTCTGGATTTTCGTCTGAGTCTGGGTGAAATGGAGCGCCGTGCGCCCTGGTCCGAGGTGTGCGAAAACGAGGCGGTGATGCAGGCCGGTGAGGATCTGCTGGAAGCCTTGCGCCAGCTGGATGTTTTTCTCGGTCCACTGGGCAAGGCAAGTCGGGGGATGGAAGCTTGCTCACGGCGGGCCAGTGAGCATGTGGATTGCCTGGCAGCCTACCTGAAGGGGGATCAGCCCAACCGGGTTTACTGGTTCGAGACCTTCAAACGAACGGTGGTGCTGCACAGCACCCCTTTATCCGTCTCAGCACAGCTGCGTGCACAGCGCGAACGTAACCCCTGTAGCTGGATTCTGACGTCTGCCACGCTTTCTGTGGGGGGGCGTTTTGAGCATATCCAGAAACGACTGGGGCTGGATACCGCTGACACCCTGCGGCTGGAGAGCCCCTTCGATTTCAAAAAACAGGCGGTATTTTACGCGCCTGATGGCCTGCCGCAGCCCAATGATCCCGACTATACCCGTGCACTGACTGAAGCCATGGTGCCAGTGATCAATGCGGCGGGAGGGCGGACTTTCTTCCTGTTCACCAGCCATCGGGCATTGCGTGAGGCGGCAGTCATTCTACGTACCGCCGTGGATTTTCCCCTGTTGGTGCAAGGGGAGTCCGGTCGACGTGAACTATTGGACAGCTTCCGTGACAAAGGCAATGCGGTGCTGTTGGGCACCAGCAGCTTTTGGGAAGGTATTGATGTGCGTGGTGAGGCGTTGAGCTGTGTCATCATCGACAAGCTGCCTTTCGGTTCGCCAGGTGATCCGGTAGCAGCAGCCCGCATTGAGCACATCAACCGTAATGGCGGCAATGCATTCCGCGATTACCAGTTGCCTCAAGCGGTACTGGCTCTGCGCCAGGGAGCAGGGCGGCTGATTCGTGATCCCCAGGATACCGGGTTGCTGGTGGTGGCGGATCCCCGGTTGCTGACAAAAAGTTATGGCAAGCTGTTTGTGAACAGTCTGCCCAACATGACTCGCACGCGGAAACTGGATGTGGTGCAACGTTTCTTTGCTTACCTGGCTCAACAGGGGCAGCAAGCACCATCCTCAGTGGCTTCTGCCTCGGGTTCAGAAAAAACATTAGGTCAGGCATGACAAAAATTCTCGCGTTGGAAACCGCCGGTGAATCCTGCTCTGTCGCCTTGCTGGATGACAGCCTGCCAGCAGGTCAGCAGGTTCGGGAGCACTTCGAGATCGCCCCGCGTAAACAGACAGAGCTGGCACTGCCGATGGTGGAATCCATGTTGGCGGAGGCGGGACTTTCTTTAAAACAGATGGACTGCATCGCTTTCGGGCATGGTCCAGGCGCCTTTACGGGTGTTCGTGTTGCCGCTGCGGTGGCTCAGGGGTTGGCGTTCTCCTCTGATCTGCCGGTGGTTGGCGTTTCAACGCTGGCAGCCTGCGCGTTGGGCGTAGCCGGAGAGGGGGATGCTTCTCGGGTTATTGCCTGCTTTGATGCGCGCATGGGCGAGTTGTACATGGGGGCTTATCAGTTTGCTGGCGACCAGATAGAGACGGTCCAGCCGGATGGCTTGTTCAAGCCTGATGCGCTACCCGTACTGGAGGGTAAATGGTGTATCGCAGGCTCGGGCTTGGTGTATCAGGACGCCCTGACCACTGCCTATGACGCAAGCGCCTGTTTGCCCGACGCTCACCCCCATGCGCAGGCAGTAGCAAGGCTGGCATTATCGGCTTACCAGCGCGGAGAAGCGGTAAGCGCTGAACAGGCCCAGCCTGTTTATCTGCGCGATCAAGTGATTCAGGGAGCTGTGCGATGAACTGGGATTTACCCAACGTCCATGTACTGGAATTTGTTGTGCCCGCTGAAGCTATCGATGTGATGGGGCACGTCAACAATACCGAATACCTGCGTTTCATGGAGCAGATTGCCTGGGATCACACTACAGTGCTCGGATTAGGCTGGGATCTGTATCAGAAGCTCAACCGTGCAATGGTGGCTCGTCGCACCGAGGTGGACTATCTGGCGCCGGCCTTTGAGGGTGAAAAGCTGATCATTGGCACCTGGATTGTGAACAATGATGAGCGTATCAGTATTACCCGTCGCTACCAGATTATTCGTGAGTCGGATGGCGTGACGCTGTTGCGTGGGCGTACTCAGTGGGTGTGTGTCGCGCTGGATTCTGGCAAGCCGAGACGCATGCCGGCGGAATTTATCAAGGGTTATCAGGTGACTGCCTCTGAGGCTTAGGGCTTAGCCATCACCATCACCATTTACCGCAGTAAGGACTCTCCATGGACTGGTTTCAGGCGCTGATTCTGGCGTTGATTCAGGGACTCACCGAATTTTTGCCGATCTCCAGCTCGGCCCATTTGATTTTGCCTTCCGAAGTGCTGGGCTGGCCTGATCAGGGACTGGCCTTTGATGTGGCTGTGCACCTTGGCACGTTGCTGGCAGTGATGGCGTATTACCGCCGTGATATCGGCGCGATGCTGGGTGGGGCCGGGCAGGCAGTGGCCCAGCAGAAAATGAATGAAGATTTGCGGCTGGGTTTGCTGGTGGTCTTGGCCACTATCCCGGCCGTCGTGTTTGGATTTCTCGGTGATGACTGGATTGAGCGGGAGCTGCGTTCCGCGCTGGTTATTGCCGTTACCACACTCGTGTTCGGTGGGCTGTTATGGCTCGCCGATGTCTACGGAACCCGGTCGAAGCCATTGACCCAGCTGGGCATTGCGGGGGCGCTATTGATTGGCTTTGCCCAGGCTCTGGCCTTGATACCCGGGACTTCACGGAGCGGCATTACCATAACAGCGGCTCTGGCATTGGGATTTCGTCGCGAGGAGGCTGCCCGATTTTCGTTTCTGCTTTCCATACCGGTGATCCTGGGGGCGGGGCTTCTGAAAACCAAAGATCTCATCGAACTTCAGGTTCCCGTGGATTGGGGCTTGATGGCACTTGGTGCAGCGGTGAGTGCGGTCACTGCCTACCTGACCATTGTTTTCTTCATCCGTCTGCTTGAGCGGGTAGGGATGTTGCCCTTTGTGGTATATCGCCTGGCACTGGGGATTGCCTTGCTGGTGTGGCTGGCCTGAAGCATGGCGATTGACGTCGGCTTGCTGAACGATTGCCCTGCGGGTTTGCCCGGGGTGAGCGTTGAGAGCGAAGACGCAGCCAAAGAAGCAGGCCTCAAACTGGTGATGGGATACCACCAGGGGCACTTGAGCCTGTGGGTTCCTGGCGGCAAGGAAACGCCCCTGTCGGTGGATTTTAGCCACGGCAAGCAGGGCTATCGTCTAGATCATGATCGGGTTCGCCATGAACGGCTGGTCAAGGCGCTTGGTAAACCCCGTGAAGACCGCCATCGCGTGGTCGATGCAACGGCGGGCCTTGGCCGTGACGCGGCGCTGATGGCGCAGGCGGGCTTTCAGGTTACCCTGATTGAGCGCTCCCCACTGATTCATGCCCTGTTGGCTGACGGACTTGCTCGTGCGCCTGCTGCACTGGCTGAGCAGATGACCTTGCTGCCATGTCAGGATAGTCGGGATTTACAGGATAGCGCTCTCCATGCGGTGTACCTTGATCCCATGTTTCCCTCCCGGGAAAAAAGCGCCGCGGTGAAGAAAGATCTTCTCTGGCTGCAATGGATCAATGATTACCCTTCCCTTGAAGAGGAGCAGGCCATGATGGAATGGGCCTGGGCCCTGTCTCCCCACCGTATTGTTGTTAAGCGGCCGGCCAAGGCTCCCTACCTTGCTGGGCGTGCGCCAGGCTTTAGCCAAAAGGGTAAGGCTGTCCGCTTTGATGTCTACCCTCTGGGGTAGGTGGTCTCAATTCCAAAAACCCTCTGCCGGGTAATGTTCAGGCTTCCCCCGCTTTCCCCATAGTTTGCTTGGGGCTTCACTTTGTTAACTGGGTCACTTTCTCAAGGAGTGGGAAATGAAGCATTTTGCGTTTTTGTGCGTCCTGTTGGCGCTTTCCGGGTCAGTTTTTGCCGGACCATTTGTCCGTGTTGGATACGGCTATTCAGACTTTCGTAGCCAGGATATGTCTATCAAGCATGAGGGGTATCCCGAGATTTCTCTAAGCAACTATGATCCAGGTGCTGCGGACCAGGTGTTATTTAGCGCAGGCTATTTCGTCAATCCTCACTTTCGTGCTGAGTTGGCTCTGGATATGGGATTGGCCAGTGAGGATACCGACAGGGTTACCTACTCACGGGTCAATTCTGTGACAGGCGAGATTTCCGCAGAGGTCTACAGCCGCATTTTTCTGGTAAATGGCTACTTTCACTTCAAGGATATCCGCGGCGCCGGAAAGTTTGATCCCTACATGGGAGGAGGCATTGGCCTTGCCGTGAATCGTTTTGAGGGTGTCAGTAGTTCCATCCCCACCACCAGCGCCACGATTGCTGACAGTGATGATACGGATTGGGCATTCAAGCTGGGCGGCGGCGTGATGTACTGGCTAACGGACAACTTCAGTGCAGACCTCTCCATCTCCTATACCAATGCGGGTTCGGTGACGACGGAGGATAAAGCTTATCTGAAAGGGGTATCTGTCCCGTTTGCAGAAGGCCTGGAGCTCGATTTGGAAAGCTTTAACTACGGCCTCGCGGTGCTTTATCAGTTCTGAGAAAGATCAAATGAGCGCCGGTTGGCGGTGGTTTGAGAGCCGGCCTTGTTTTGCTATGCCCAGTGGGTTCGACCGCCAAGCGGCGTTTCAGAGTGACCTTGACACATTGCGGCGGGACCGCCGCTCCCACAGGGGAGGGCGGTTCTCTTGTCTGATCTTCAGATTTGACTGGCTACCCGGGTAACCCGTTGAATTGCATCACTGATATCCGGGCTAAGAATCCGGTTGGCTTCGTCGTCCAGGGATTCCAGTTTGTGGTCGAAAACCAGCGCGCCAGCGCCGTCGGTGGTGACCAGCCCGGTGCTGAACAGCTGGCTGATAAAGTTCTTGAGTACCACCTTGTCGAAGAATTCCGGTGAATTGAACTCGTACAGAAGTGACAGCCGCTGAGCGGTCTGGTGAGCCAGCTCGCCAAGCTGCTCAGCGTTGAGCATGCCAGATCCGTACTGCACCAGAAGGCGAATGGTCAGGTAGTAGCGCTCCAGTGATGGCATGACGGTCTGACCCAGATGTTCAAGCATATCAGCTTCATGGGTATGGACCGGGGCACCCATCAGGTTGTCACCTTCGCGGCTGATCAGCTCCCGTTCTTCCAGAACCGCAAGCATGGCATCCACTGCATTGGCCAGCTCTTCGCCTTCTTCCCAGTGCAGGAAATACTCATTGCGCAGGAAGGGGTAGAGGAGTTGCACCATGCCTTGCAGGGTCGCCCGCGGAATGGCTCGGGCATTCATCACCAATGAGCAGATCAGCCCCGGCAGAATAAACAGGTGAACGCTGTTGTTGCGGACATAGGCCATCTGCAGGGCCGTTTTCTCGTCAGTCGTGACCACGTCACCCAGTTTGTGCTGAATGCGGTCGAGGAAATCGTTCTCCAAACCGTAATCAATCAGGGCTTGTGCATCCTCATTGGCGATAGCCGCACAGCGGCTGTAAGGCGCCTGTTTGAGCAAGGCAATATACAGCCCCAGCTGCTCACGCAGCTGGGCAATATCCATGGTGTGTTTGGGCGATGCCAGCAGTGCCAGGCTAAGCAGGTTAATTGGATTGGCTACCGCAGCAGCATTGATGGACTCAACCACCTGTTGCCCCAACTCATCGACCACATGCTTGAACCAGGGCGGAGTTTCAACGCCCACGGTGGGTTCCTGTCGCCAGTTACCATGGTGCTGATCGAGGAAGTCCACCAGTTTGATCGGTTCGCCGAAATTCACATGAACCTGACCGAAGTAGCTGCGCAACACCGCCAGGGATTTCATCAACCCGCCAACCGATTCCTTCTGCTTTTTCTCGCCATGCAGCTCACCGATATAAGAGCCTGACTCGATCACTTTTTCATAGCCAATGTACACCGGTACGAAGGCGATGGGTTTGCGGGAATCACGGAGAAAACTGCGCAGGGTCATGGCAAGCATGCCGGTGCGAGGCCTGAGCATCCGGCCACTGCGGCTGCGACCGCCTTCCACGAAGTATTCGATGGAAAAGCCGCGGGCGGTGATGGTGTGCAGGTATTCACTGAACACGCTGGCATAAAGCGGATTGTCACGGAAGCTGCGGCGCATGAAGAAGGCGCCACCACGTCGCAGGATGGTACCAACGACAGGCAGGTTCAGGTTGATCCCGGCTGCAATATGGGGCGGCACCAGACCGTTGCGATAGACCAGAAAAGACAGCAACAGGTAATCGATATGGCTGCGATGGCAGGGTACATAAATTACCTCATGGTCTTCGGCGACCTTGGTGAGGTTGTCCATGTTGTAGACACGCAGCCCGCCATACAGCCGGTTCCATACCCAGTTCAGGAACAATTCCAGAAACCGGATGACGGTATGGGAGTAGTCTGCCGCGATCTCCATCACATAGTTGCGAGCCTTGGCTTCCAGCTTTTCCGGGCTGGTTTCCTGGCGCTTGGCTTCTTCGCGGATAGTTTCCTGCACCGAAGGCGCCTCCACCACGGTATTTGCCAAGGTGCGGCGGTGCGACAGATCCGGGCCGATGGCCGCTTCGCGCTGCCGGCGGAAGTGCACGCGGAGAATACGTGATGCCTTGCGAACCGCCTGTTCATCCGTCTCGCACTGGTCTACCAGAGTACGCAGGGACATGGGCTGGTTGAATTTCACATAGAGCTGACGGCCCTGGGTGATAATGATGAAGAATTTCTTGATGAAGCCTGCGGGGGACCAGTTATCGGAAAACAGCAGACGCCAGAAAGAGCTTTCTTTCTCCGGGCGACGGCCCCAGAACACGGAGACCGGTACCAGTTGAACGTCTGCCCCGGGATTTTCCCGCAGCGCGGCTACCATTTTCTCCAGCCGGGGAGGGGAGATGGGGGCGCTTTGACGTCGGTTGCTGAACTGACGACGGTATAGCTGGAAGTAGCTATGTCTGAGCCGGGTTTTGCCCAGTGTCAGCCCTCCCAGCGCAGAAGATAGCCCCAGCTGGCGGGCAGATTGATCCGCCGCTGCAGCGTCAGAAGCTGAACGATCCCGCAGCACATAGACCACCGGCGTATTCGGAGCCAGCTGCAATTCGGCGGGGTCGGCGGGGAGTGCGTTTGCACGTGTGCACAACCGGAGAAAAATGCGGATCAGGACAAAAGCCAGACGATCCAGTCCAAACCAAGGGTTCATATCAATTGTCAGTTAACTAATGTGTGCCAATCTTATCGGATGCTCCGTTGGTGGGACACCATCGGATATTTCAATTTGTTTCAAAACGCAGCAGAGCTCTGGCTCTGAAACCATCCCTTTCTGTCCAGAGGGGAGTTTTTGCAGGATAATCCGGAGTCATTGATGGCCGGAGTTGCTAGACTTGCTAAAGGGATCAGGCAACACCCAAGGACCAAAAAACATAAGGAGTGCCAGGTGTCGACACCGCAGGCGGGCATTTTCGACCGCAGTTTCCAGTATCACCTCTTTTTCGAATTCAGCCTGACCAGTGGCCTCTCAGATACCGCGGTGAGGGATCTGGTTCATCGCGTCAATGTCCTCAAGCAGGCGGGTACACCGGTGATGCTCGCCTTCGGGCCTAATCTGTGGTCGCGGCTGGATAATCGCTTCTCATTTCCGCCTTTCTCGCTGGAAGGCCATGTGCCAGCAACTCAGGGAGATCTTTGGGTCTGGGTACAGGGCAAGAGCCGCAGTGACGTGTTTGATACCTCCATGCAGGTGCGCGATGCGGTAGGGGATGATCTGGCCCTGCAGCTGGAGCTGAATGGTTTTGTCTATCACGATATGCGTGACATGACGGGCTTTGTGGATGGCATCGGTAACCCCACTGGTGAAAAGGCGGAACTGGCTACCTTTATCCCTGACTCGCACCCTGGCGCGGGAGGGAGTTGGTTGCTGACCCAGAAATGGGTTCACAATCTTAAAGCGTTCAATGCGTTACCTGTGGAAGAGCAGGAGAATGTGTTTGGTCGGACCAAGGCAGATGCGGTGGAGTTCGACGAGGACAAGATGCCTGCCGATTCCCACGTAGGACGCACGGATGTGGATCGTGATGGTGTGCCCCAGAAGATGTGGCGGCGTTCCGTTCCGTTTGGTGATACCTCCGAGCATGGTCTGTACTTTGTAGCCTTTGCCTGTGAACTTGACCGGCATGATTATCTGCTGCGCCGCATGTACGGGATCGCGGATGACACGATCAAGGATCGACTGCTTGAGTTTTCACGGCCGGTGATGAGTTCCTGGTGGTATGTGCCGACTCAGGATTGGCTAGATGGGATCAGTTAACAGTGAATAGTTAATAGTGAACAGTGCGCGGGATTGTCTCGTGCCAGCTTTAACGCAAGAGGCCGCGCCCAGCCATTGGGCGCGGCCTCTCTGTTTTTGCGCTTGCGGCTTGAATCCTGGGAGCCCGCCTGCAGGCGAAATTACGCCTAAATTGCTTGATCTTGATGTAGGTCATGACACTGCTTGCCGGCAAGCCTATGCTGGAAAAACCAGCCTAAAGGAGAGCCAGCCATGTATACCGACCCAATGGTAATTGCCAGCCTTGGCGTAATCGGCGGCATTTTTGTTTTTGCCGGCTGTTTCGCCCTGTTCATCTGGCTGGATGCCGCCAACGACGAAGAACCCAGCGACCAGAAGTAATTTAGCCCAAATCTACAACGCAAGAGGCCGCGCTCAATGCTTGGGCGCGGCCTCTTGTCTATCAGTAAACGCGAGCGAGGCCCGCGCACTATTCACTGTTAACTGCCCTTCAGGTTTTCCAGCGGGTGAACATCTTCTTCACCAGGAAAGGTGTGAGCTTCAAGGATGCGCTGAGCAGCTGGCCAATCCCTTTCGGGAACACAAAGTGCAAGGCGTTCTTGATGCCGTTGTAGGTGGCCTCGTCGAAGGGGTACCAGAAGATGTTGCGCTTGGAGGGCAGGATGTCCCAGTTTACCGCCTTGGCCTGGGTCATTTCTTCCAGCCCTTCCGGGCCGTGGGTGCGGCCGATGCCTGATTCCTTCCAGCCTCCCCAGGGGGTCTCAGACAGGCCGTGGCTGTAGAGGTGATCGTTCACGGTGGTCACACCCGATTGCAGGCGGGCGCCAATGGCACGGCCGCGTTTGTTGTCCCGGGTCCACACGGAGGAGGTTAGCGCCAGATGGGAGGCGTTGGCCTTCTGGATCGCTTCTTCTTCGTTGGCAACGCGCTGTACCGCTACAACCGGACCAAAGGTCTCGTCGCATACGGTGAGCATATCGTCGGTGACTTGCGTCAGCACCGTGGCAGGGAAGAAGAAACCGTTTTCCACATCACCCACCGGGCGGGATTGCGCTTCGATACGCGCGCCTTTGGACAGGGCGTCTTCCACATGTTGTTGTACGGTGCGTAACTGACCTGCGGTGGTCAGACTACCGATGTCCACATCAAAACCCTTGCAGCCCACACCGTGGCGCAGCTGGCGGGTCTTGCGGGAAAGCAGGTTTACAAACTCATCGTAAACCGCATCTACCACATAGATACGCTCCACGCCGCCGCAGCTTTGCCCGGCGTTCTGGAAGCCAGCCCAGGCCGCCCCGTTGGTGGCACGCTCAAGGTCAGCGTCTTCGAGTACGATCATGGGATCGTTGCCACCCAGCTCCAGTGACACCGGAGTCAGGGTTTCTGCAGCCTGAGCCATCAAGGTCTTGCCGGCGGGCACGCTGCCAGTAAAGAACAGTTTGTTAACGCCATTCTCAAACATGCCGGTGGCGACTTTGGAGCCTGAGCCCACCACATGGTGGAACAGGCCTTCAGGCAATTCGCCAGCGGCGATAATGTTTTCGATGGCGCGGCCAACGGCCGGTGTTGCAGCTGCGACTTTGAGAATGATGGCGTTACCCGCCATCAGGCCCATGACAATCTCGCCAAACGGAATGGAGAGCGGGTAGTTCCAGGGGCTGATGATGCCCACTACTCCCAACGGTACCCGCAGCATGTGTGTGCGTTTGTTGAAGAACAGGATGCTGCCGCCGGGGCGGTTTTTTTCCTTGAGATGCTTCTCGGCGTTTTTGGCATACCACTTACAGGCCAGCGCACAGGGCAGCACTTCGGTGGCGAGGGCATCGGTCAAGGTTTTGCCGTTGCTTTCACTCACCGTGCGGGCCAGATCATCGGCCCGGTCAACGATGTATTCGCGCATCAGCTGGATGTGGCGAGCGCGTTCGCGGAACGATTTGGCCGCCCAGATGGCCTGTGCCTCACGGGCCTTTGCAAAGATGTCCGGAAGGGTTGAGAGATCCGTTTCTTTTACCTCTGCCACAGCAGTGCCGGTGGCAGGGTTGGTGTCGACGACGACACCCGTCTGGATTTGTTCCTGAGCGGTCATGGCAAGTGCTCCATTACGTCGGGCCGCGCATTGCGACCCGCAGGGGGGATTAGACTCCGAGGGTTGTCTAGAAAACCATAGAGTAGACACTATGGCTAGGGCTGTATGGGCCGTTTTTCCCGTTCCGGCAGCAAGGCTTACAACGGTTTTCGTGTCAGCGCGTTTGCTATGGCCTGTGGGGGCGACCGCGAAACGGCGTCTCAGGCGGCCCGGCGCATCGCGGCGGAACCGCCGCTCCCACAATGGCCCGGTAGGTGGCCCACGCCCCCGTCTGCAATCACTTTGCTGGCATGTGGTGTTCAGACGGTAGGGCTCGATGATGTTGCCATGTCATCAGGTTGCCAGTCCGGAGCCAACCGTTCAGCGAGTCGGGGGAAGGTCAGATTAATGCGCTCCAGGGCACCCGCAATCTGCTGCTGCTGACGATGAGTAATGGATGGCGTGTTTGCCATCGCAGCCAGCAGGGTGTCGCTGGCCTGCTTGAAGTGCTGGTCGGTTTTGCCGAAAGCCGATAATTGATAGGCGGTCGCCAGGGCATGTTGCCAGTCAGCCGCTGCAGACTGGAGGGCGGGTGACGGTTGCGCAGGAATGCGGCTGTGTATCCACAGAGACACTTGCCCCAGGTTGAGCCCGGTCAGGCCCAAGTCAGTGTAATGTCGGCGGGATGCCGGTAATGCCTTGTCACATACGGTGAGCCAGCGCAGTCGATCCGCCATTCTGGAATTCAGCCACTCCTCGCGAAGATTGGCGGGTTGGCCCAGCAAGGTGTGCAGATCAATGGCCGTATCGCGTACCAGGCGTCGGCGGAGCCCCGGCCCATTTGGCGGTGTGATCAGTCGAAACATCAGAAAGGCAAGAAAGATTCCGAGTGTAATGGCCAGTGCATTGCTGGCTACGCGGGCGATATCGAAATCCATCTGGGTGCCGGGCTGAACCAGAATAATAAAGGGGGTACAAAAGCCGAGCCCATAAGGAAGCGTCTCTCTCCGGCTGATGGCAAGCAGGGCGATAAAGATCGGACCGCTGAGAGCCAGGATCAACAGCAAAAAGCTGTGATTGGCCATCGATAGCAACGGCAGTGCCAGGAACAGGCTGACCGGGCCTGCGAGGGCCGAGCTCAGAGTGGCGCGTTTGAGTACCAAATCCGGCTGGGGCAGGCGGGCAAAGGTAATAGTGAAAATGACTGGCATGATCATCAGCATGATGGCCATCGGGCTGGCGGTGCCAATCCAGAGAATGCTGGCGAGCAGGAAAACCAGGGCACTGCGCAGTCCGACCGCCGCCGCAACCTGCCAATCCCGATAGGGCTTCAGGGTTGGGGCGCGCAGCTGGGTATCTTCAGCAGAATACAGTGCCCGATTGGCCTCCAATGCCAGAATCAGGTCGTTTGTCAGATTGCGGGCCACGAGGAACAGCCGGCGCTGTAGTGCTGGGGCGTCTTCGGCTTGTTCCTGGCGTGCTATTTTCAGGTAACGGCGAAGGGCCTGGGCTTCTGTCATCGCCTGCTCTGCCGAGTGAGTCTCTCGCATGGCGGTAAACGAGGTGCGCAATACCACCAGCAACTTGCGCATCTCATCGGTCATCAGATCATCGTGGTAACGCATCAGCCGGCCGATGACACGGATGCGTGCCACCAGCGACAGAGTCTTGTGGCAAATCAGGATGGCGGCTCTGGCTCGGCCTGGCCCCTGGCTTCCTTCGTAGGCAACCGCTGAGCTATCGTCACTGAGTGCAAAGATATCCTGTAGCAGGCCATCAACCTGTTGATGGCGGCGGTCATGGGTGCCACTGAGATCCAACTCAAGCTCAAGATACGCGAGGGTCTGGTTGAGCGCGTTGCGGGCATGACTGCGTAGTAGTCCTTCCACACGGGCTGGCCAGAATAAATTGCTGACCAGAGTGGCACAGACTGCCCCCAGAATGATTTCACTGACGCGGGCCGTGGCGACATGGAAAATACCGATGCTGGAAGTGGCATGGGGGTTGGCGATGGGGATCACCACAATCAGAGTGGCGGTCACACCCGCCATGGCAAAGCCGTAGATGAAGTTGGCCTGACGTACCCAGGCTGACGCCCCCGCATTGAGACCTATCCATAATGTCAGGGCGGCAATGGCAAGTATCGGGTAGGGCAGCAGCCAGGCCAGAATCAGCAGGCCGAGCGCACCACCAACCAGGGTCCCGCCGATCTGACACAAGCCCTTTTCTATCACCAGCCCGGTTTCCGGACGTATCTGCAGAAATACCGCAGAGATGAGCGCCCAGTAAGGGCGCTCCAGTTGCAGCTGCATGGCGAGGAACAGCGCCAGCGCCATGCTGAGAATCCCTTTGCAGGCAAAGATCACCGAACGTTTGTCCGGGGTCAGTACCGTTGCCAGCCTCGGGTTAATCGTCATGCAGGCGAACTGTGGCAGTCATGCCGGCGGCCAGAACAATGTCGTCAGGAATGCTGTCCAGTTCGATATGAACCGGGATCCTCTGGGCCAGTCGTACCCAGTTGAAGGTCTGCTGCACTTCCGGGAGTAACTGTTGATCTGTGCGGGTGTTGGCGTTGGCGATGGCCTGGCCCACGCTGGTGACCTTGCCTTGCAGCGTGTGGGCACCGTTCATCAATACTACGGAGGCGCGCTGGCCGATGTGTACCAATGGCAGCTTGGTTTCCTCGAAGTAACCCGTGACGTAGAAGCTGCCGGCTTTGACCATGGACAGCAGCGGCTTGCCCCGGTCGGCAAAGTTACCCTGCTGGAGGGTCAGATTGACCACGGTACCATCGGCTGGCGCTCGCACTTCGGTACGCTCCAGATCCAGTTCCGCTGCAGCCAGTTTGGCGCGAGTCATGTCCAGATCGGCGCTGGCAAGTTTGACCTCCAGTGCAGCTTGTCGCTGCGCATCACCACTGCTTTTCTCCCGCCTGACTTCGGCCATGGCCAGTCGCGTCCGGGCGATATCCAGCTGCGCCCGGGCTTGCGAAACAGCAGCCTGATAGCGCAGTGGGTCAATGCGCAGCAGCAGCGTGTCTTTGCTAACGGTCTGGTTATCGGCGACCGGCAGAGCGGAAACCCAACCCGACACGTCCGGTGACACGGTGATGATCTGGGCGCGTACCTTGCCGTCCCGTGTCCAGGGGGCATAGAGGTAGTAATTCCATATCCAGTTGCCGGCGATGATGGCTAGCACCACGACCACTACAGTAACAAGAATGCGAAGGGGTTGAGACATGGTGTCCGTAGTCCTCAGAGCCTGTTTACGATCTATACGCAGCCGCGCCGGAGTCAATTTTTTGCGTCAGGTCGTGATTGCGGTTGTGACGTGTAGTCATTTTACATAAGCAAACGAAATCGCGGGCTGGCGGCACTCTCCACCTGCTCCACCTGAAAAGAATGGGCCCGGCCCTTCGGGTTGCCGCTGTAAATGGCGCCATGCTGTGTTGTGAACCTTGAGCTTGACCCGTCAGGCCCTGCGGTTCACGCCTTGCCTGGCGCCATTTACAGCGGCAACGCGGTTGCGTATGGATCATAAACAGGCTCTCAGCTCATCAAGCCCAGAGTCAGGGCCAGGTAGCAGACAAAAAGAGAAAGATAAAACCAGGGGCCTTTCCAGATGGCCCGATGCCAGCCCAGCTGACGTAACAGCAGCCAGCTGGCAGCGGTACAGGCCAGCGCTACCAATACAAACAGCACCATGGGACTGACCAGTAACCCACCAACCGGAATTTCATGCAGCCACATTGTCGTCCCCGGCGATGATACTTTCAGACATGGTAGCGGATATTGGCGGGGGGCTGTAGGCGCGACGTACTGCTGTAGGGGTGAGCCTTGGCGAGGTAGGGATACCAGAGGCGAGTTGCGAGTACCGAGTTTCGAAAATCAAAAAACAACAACCGGGCACGAGGTTTGAGGTTTTGCCTTTCGAAACTCGGTACTCGCAACTCGAAACTCATATCTCGCCCAGGCTCGGATCGCTTGCAGGCAAGCTCCTACAGCGGGGTATAGCTAGGGTTTTACCAATGCAAAAAGGCCCGCCCGGTTACGGGTGGGCCTTTTTGCATCAGGCATCACGATCCCATCAGATTTTCCAGCAGGCGCGTATAGATCCTGGTGAGCGTTTCCAGCTCGCTGATGCTGGTGTGTTCGTCCACCTTGTGAATCGTGGCATTGATGGGACCGAGTTCCACTACCTGGCTACCTGTTGGCGCGATGAAGCGGCCGTCGCTGGTGCCGCCGGCGGTGGACAGCTCGGTGTCGCGGCCAGTGACGTCGCGGATGGCATCCACGGCGGCATTCACCAGCGCACCGCGGTCGGTGAGAAACGGCTGGCCGGAAAGGGTCCAGGTCAGGTCGTAGTCCAAGCCGTGCTTGTCCAGAATCGCCTCGGTGCGTTCGCGCAGGATGGTGTCGGTGAGCTCGGTGGAAAAACGGAAGTTGAAAATGACTTCGCAGGTGCCGGGGATCACATTGGTGGCGCCGGTGCCCGCGTTGATGTTGGAAATCTGGAAGCTGGTGGCGGGGAAGAACTCGTTGCCCTGATCCCACTCCGCTGCGGCCAGTTCCGCCAGTGCGGGGGCTGCATCATGGACCGGATTACGGGCCAGATGCGGGTAGGCCACATGCCCCTGAATCCCCTTGACGACCAGTCGTGCCCCCAGTGAGCCACGCCGACCATTCTTGATCACGTCGCCCACGGTGTCGGTGGAAGAGGGTTCCCCCACCAGGCAGTAGTCGATGTGCTCGTTGCGCGCCTGCAGGGCTTCCACCACCTTGACGGTACCGTTCACGGACGGGCCTTCTTCGTCGGCAGTGATTAGCAGTGCCAGGCTACCGGTATGGTCAGGGTTGGCCGTGACGAAGTCCTCAATGGCCACCATCATGGCGGCAATGGAACCTTTCATGTCGGCGGTGCCGCGACCGTAAAGCAGATCGCCTTCCTCGGTGGGAGTAAACGGATCGTACTTCCAGGCCGACACATCCCCGGTGGGCACCACGTCAGTGTGACCGGCAAAGGCAAACACGGGCGCAGCATTGCCTCGCCGTGCCCACAGATTGCGCACTTCCTCAAACCACAGGGTTTCACACTCAAAGCCAAGCGCTTCCAGTTTTTCAATCATCCATTCCTGACAGCCTTCGTCTTCAGGCGTGACGGAGGCGCGGCGGATGAGTTCCTTGGTGTAGTCGAGGGTGCGGGACATAGGGTTTCCAGTATCGGAGCTGACGTCTTTCGGACCGGGGCGAGAAGCGAGTAACGAGTTTCGAGTTGCGAAGGTCAAAACCGGTTTTGATCTTCGAAACTCGTTACTCGAAACCCGCCGCTCAATGCCTGTTAGATGCTTCTGCGTATCAATCCGCGGGAACGCCGGCGTGTTGCGTGAAGCGTACCGCGTGTTGCATTAGTTGTGCTTATGCAGTTCTTCGTTCAGTGCAATGGCGCTCTTGTTGGTAAGGCATTGCACGGCACCGTTGGTGGTGTTGCGGCGGAACAGCAGGTCGGACTGGCCGGCCAGGTCGCGGGCCTTGACGGTTTCCACGATCTCGCCCTTGTCGTCCATCAACTGCACCTTGGAGCCAGCGGTGATGTAGAGACCGGCTTCGATGGTGCAGCGATCGCCCAGCGGGATGCCGGTGCCGGCGTTGGCACCCAGCAGGCAGCCTTCGCCGAGGGAGATGACCATGTTGCCGCCACCGGACAGAGTGCCCATGGTGGACGCGCCACCGCCGATGTCGGAGCCCTTGCCCACGAATACGCCGGCAGAGATGCGGCCTTCGATCATGCCCGGACCTTCGGTGCCGGCGTTAAAGTTGATGAAGCCTTCGTGCATGATGGTGGTGCCTTCGCCTACGTAGGCACCCAGACGGACACGGGAGGTGTCGGCAATGCGCACGCCAGCCGGAACTACGTAATCGGTCATCTTCGGGAACTTGTCCACGCTATTCACGGACAGCACCTTGCCGCTCAGGCGCGCCATCAGCTGACGCTCCTGCAGTTCTTCCAGATCTACCGCGCCTTCGTTGGTCCAGGCCACGTTGGGTAGCAGCGGGAAGATGCCTGACAGGTTCACGCCATGGGGCTTCACAAGACGATGGGAGATCAGGTGCAGCTTCAGGTAGGCTTCTGGGGTAGAGGCGGGCTCGGCATCGGTTTCCAGCACGGTCAGTACCACCGGGCTGCCGGACTCCTGGAACGCTACCGCATAGCTGGCTTCATGCTCGAAGCCGGCTTCGCGCCATTCGCGGGCGATGTGCTGAACCTGACGGTGGGTCAGTTCGATGGCCGCGTTGCCACCTTCATAACCCAGTTCCTCACGGATGACTTCCACCAGCTTGTCGTCCGGATTGATGGCCGGATCCGGATAATACACTTCCAGCCAGTTGTCGTTGCGGTTCTTGGTGCCGCAGCCCAGTGCGATGGCGAAATAGTTGCTCATGAGGTCCTCTCTGTAAATCGGTTGCGCAGGGCGCTTATTTCAAAAGTGCTTGCCACTCGTCGGCCTTGAAACCGGCGGTGAGAATCTTGTCGTTCTGCAGAATCGGCCGCTTGATGATGGACGGATTATCCAGCGCCACGGTTACCGCCTTGTCGGCATCCATGGTGTCTTTGGTGTCATCATCCAGCTTGCGCCAGGTGGTGCCACGCTTGTTGATGACGGTTTCCCAGCCCAGCGCATCCAGCCATTGCTTCAGGGAAGCCTCTGGCACGCCTTCCTTCTTGTAATCATGGAAGTGATAGGCCACACCGTTTTCATCCAGCCATTTCATGGCTTTCTTCATGGTATCGCAGTTCTTGATACCGAAGATGGTCAGTTCCATGTTTCTTCCTTTCCAAACCTTTCCGTAGGAGCGTCGCTGTTGGCGCGATAACAGACGCCTACGATGCAAGTTTCAAGGCGCGGGATCTGTCAGTGGGAAGCCCTGTGCGCATCTCCGCGATTCACCAGTGGTTTGATCGCTGCATTGAGCGTTTCAGATCGCAAACTCGTCAGGGCGCGTTGCAACTTGAAACTTGTAACTTGCGACTTTCTATAACGTATCCAGCAACGCCTTGATGCGCTTGGCACCTTCAATACACTCTTCCAGCGGTGCCACCAGCGCCATACGAATCCGGTTCTGTCCGGGGTTCTTGCCGCCAACAGTGCGCGACAGATAGCGGCCTGGCAGGACAGTCACATTCTGTTCAGCTTGCAGGCGCTTGGCGAACTCTTCGTCGCTGATCGGCGTTTTCGGCCATAAATAGAAGCCGGCTGCCGGGGCGGATACCTTAAGGGGGCCGCCGAGAATGTCCAGCACCGCATCAAACTTTTCACGATACAGGGCGCGGTTGGCTTCAACGTGTGCCTCATCGTTCCAGGCGGCAATGCTGGCCAGCTGATGATGAATGGGCATGGCGCAGCCATGATAGGTGCGATAGCGCAGAAAGCGTTTCAGTACTTCGCTGTCTCCGGCGACAAATCCGGAGCGCAGACCCGGCAGGTTGGAGCGTTTGGACAAGGAATGGAACACCACGCAACGGCGATAATCATGGCGACCCATTTCCGCACAGGCTTCCAGCAGGCCTGCCGGCGGTTTGTCCCGGTAAATCTCCGAGTAACACTCGTCTGAGGCAATCACGAAATCATACTTGTCAGCCAGCTGGATCAGGGCCTTGAGCTGGGACTTGCTGAGGGTGGCGCCGGTGGGGTTGCCAGGCGTGCAGATAAACAACAGCTGGGTGCGAATCCAGGTGTCCTCGCTTACCGCATCGAAATCCGGTTGCAGGCCGGTGCTGTCGGTGCAGGGCAGGTACACGGGCTCACCGCCGGCCAACAGAGTGGCGCCTTCGTAGATCTGGTAGAAGGGGTTGGGCATCAGCACCAAGGGTTGGCGCTGACGGTCAATCACCGCCTGGGTAAACGCAAACAGGGCCTCACGGGTGCCGTTAACCGGCAGTACCTGACTGCTGGCATCCATGCTTTGCAGGTGGAAACGGCGCGTCAACCACTGGCCGATCGCCTCGCTCAATTCGGGAATACCCGCAGTGGTTGGGTAATTGGACAGCCGTGCGGTGTTGTCCTTGATCACCTGCTGAACAAAATCCGGTGACGGGTGTTTGGGTTCGCCAATGGACAGGGCAATAGGCGACTTGTCAGAGGCTGGCAAGTCGCCGAACAGGGCTTTGAGTTTCTCAAACGGGTAGGGGTGCAGCCGTTCCAGATCTGGATTCATGGGTTAGTTGTTTCCGTTGTTCTTGTCGTCGAGTTCGCGGGTGAGAGTTTCTTGTAGCTCCTGGCACAGGGCAGGGTCAGAAACCGGTTCTCCGTCGAGGTCGGTAATGAAGAAGACGTCTTCCGCGCGTTCGCCCAGAGTGGCAATGCGGGCATTCTGTACCAGCAATTCGAAGCGCATAAAGATACGGCCGATATGCGCCAGTAGGCCCGGCCGATCCAGCGTCTGGATGTCCACGGCGGTACGGTCATTGACGATATCGTTGCTAATCACCACCTGGGTGGGGACATCAAAATGCTTGTTGCGGCGGGGCATGCGACGGCTCACCGTGGTGGAGAACCGGTCCGGGTGTTTGAGGGTCTCGGTCAGCGTTTTGCGGATCTGCTCGATACGTGCCCAGTCGTCACCAATCGGGGTGCCCTGTTCATCCAGCACGATGTAGGTATCCAGGCTGAAACCATCCACACTGGTGATAATGCGGGCATCCATGATGGTCAGCCCAAGGGTGTCGAGGGCATTCACCGTGGCGCTGAACAAGTTGCGAGTGTCCGGGGTGTAGATAAAGATCTGCGAGCCGCCGGCAATGGAGGTCTGGCTGGTTTCGCCAATCAGCACCAGCGGATCATTGGGGTTTTCACGATCCAGCATGGCTTCGGTATGCCAGGCAATGTCACGCGGGGTCTCCCGCAGGAAGTATTCATCGCCGATATTGGCCCACAGCGCTTCGATTTTGGCGGCATCGTGATCCTGGCCAGTGAGCAGCTTCAGAGCGGATTCCCGGGTTTCGTCGATCCAGTCTTGTTTGTCCACCGGATTGTTGAGGCCACGGCGCAGGGCTCGCTTGGTCTCGGTGTAAAGCTGACGCAGCAGGGAGGCTCGCCAGGAGTTCCACAGAGTAGGGTTGGTGGCATTGATGTCAGCCACGGTCAGCACATACAGATAATCGAGGTGTACCAGATCGCCTACCTTGCGGGCAAACTCGTAAACCACATCAGGATCGGAGATGTCTTTGCGTTGGGCGGTGACACTCATTACCAGGTGATTTTTCACCAGCCAGGCCACCAGCTTGCCATCCCAGGCGCTAAGGCCATGTCGCTGGCAGAAATTGAGCGCGTCCACTTCGCCGAGGGCCGAGTGGTCGCCGCCACGCCCTTTGGCGATGTCGTGGTAAAGCCCGGCGGTGTAGAGCAGTTCGGGCTTGGGCAGGCGATAGAACACTTCGGTGGCCAGCGGGTATTCGTCGCGCATGTCTTCATAGCGCAGCCGGCGCATGTGCTTGATCACCAGCAGGGTGTGAGCGTCCACGGTATAAATGTGGAACAGGTCGTACTGCATCATGCCGATGATGGCACCGAATTCCGGCAGGTAACGGCCGAGAATGCTGTAGCGTTTCATGCGCCGGAGCTGGGTGAATAGCGCATTGGGGCTGCGCAGCAGCTGCATGAACAGGGCGGTATTCTTGGGATCAGCCCGGAAGGCATCATCAATCTGGCGGCGGTTGTAAATCAGCGCGCGAATGGTGGTGGCGCGGATGCCCTTGAGGTCCGGGTTCTGGGCCATCAGCACGAAGGTTTCCAGCAGGGCAGAGGGGTGCTCGCTGAAGACCTCGGGATGGGTGATTTCCAGATATTCGTTGCGGACCTGGAAACGGCGATTCAATGGCCGTACCTGTTCCGGCTCATCGCTGCGCAGGATGGCTTCATCAAATAGCTGTAACAGCATTTCATTGAGTACGGACATTGCCAGGGCGACCCGGTAGAAGCCCTTCATGAAGACTTCTACCGCCAGATTGGCGCTGGAATCTTCGTGGCCCAGCCGTGAGGCCAGCTGGCGTTGGTGATCAAACAGCAGGCGGTTTTCATTGCGGCCGGTCAGGGTATGAAGTTGCCAGCGTACCTCCCACAGGTAATCCAGGCACTTGCGCAGCACCGAGTATTCTTCCTTGGTGAGAAACCCCACATCCACCAGTGATTCCAGGCTGTCGGCATTGAAATGGCGCTTGGCGACCCAGGCGATCATCTGTACATCACGCAAGCCGCCTGGCGCATTCTTGAGGTCGGGTTCCAGGTTGTACTCGGTGTCATTAAAGCGTTTGTGGCGGCCTACCTGTTCTTCCCATTTGGCAGCAAAGAACGCTGCGGAGTCCCACATCTGCTCAGGGCCGGTACGTTCTTCCAGTCTGATCCGAAGTCCATCATCTCCCGCCAGGGTGCGGGCTTCCATGATGTTGGTGGCAACGGTGATGTCTTCCCGTGCCAGATCAACACATTCGTCAAGGGTGCGAACCGCATGGCCGATCTCAAGGCCGATATCCCACAAAAAGGCCACAAAGCGCTCAAGCCGATCAAAAACGCTGGCATCGCTGTTATCAGCCAGCAACATCAGCAGATCCACATCGGAGCAGGGATGCAGTTCACCGCGTCCATAGCCTCCCACCGCGACCAACGCGGTGTCGGCCTGGTCGGCCAGGCCAAACAGGCTCCAGGCCGCGATCATGACCTGATCTACCAGGGCGGCACGGGCATGGACCAGATCAGTGATGTCGGTGCTTTCGAATGCCTGGTTCAGGCGCTGCTGGCCTTGCTCCAGGTACTGGCGGGCATACTGGCCGGGCTGAGGGCTCTCCTGCATGGCATCGAGGAGGGCTTGCTGGGTAAGCACGGGGGTGAGCTGCATTATGATCCTGTGGCGGTAAGGCTGATGAACAGCGGGCGTCCAGCCTCATGCAGGACGCGCGCCAGCCATCGGCAGAAAGTATCAGTACAGGTCGTTTTCTTCGTTGCGTGCGGTCAGCACTTCATAGCCATCGGCAGTGACAGCGATGGTGTGCTCCCACTGGGCGGACAGCTTGCGATCCTTGGTCACCACGGTCCAGCCGTCAGGAAGCAGCTTGTTGGCAGCCTTGCCGGCGTTGATCATTGGTTCGATGGTGAACACCATGCCTTCCTGCAATTCCAGACCGGTATCAGGTTTGCCGTAATGCAATACCTGGGGCTCTTCATGAAAGCCCTCGCCGATGCCGTGGCCACAATATTCGCGAACTACGGAGAAGCGTTCGCCTTCAGCCATCTTCTGGATACGGTGGCCGATGTCGCCCAGCTTGACCCCGGGTTTCACCATTTTGATGCCTGCCATCATGCATTCACGGGTGGTTTCCACCAGTCGCTTGGCCAGCACTGAGGGTTCACCCACAAAGAACATCTTGGAAGTGTCACCGTGCCAGCCGTCCTTGATAACGGTGACATCGATATTGACGATATCGCCTTTTTTCAATGCCTTGCTGTCAGAGGGAATGCCGTGGCAGACCACATGATTGACTGAGGTGCAGATAGACTTGGGAAATCCACGGTAGCCCAGGCAGGCCGGAATGGCATGTTGCCGATTGACGATATGATCGTGACAGATCCGATCCAGCTCCTCGGTGGTGACCCCGGGCTTGACGTACTCGCCGATCATTTCGAGGACTTCGGCGGCCAGTTTGCCGGCCTCGCGCATTTTGGCGATCTGTTCGGGGGTCTTGATGACGGCATTCATGAGATTCGAGGAAACTCCTGCTATTTCAGTGAGTTGGCTGTTTAGTGTGCCGAGACAAAACAGTAAAAATGGCAGCTTTTCGTTGCCTGAGGCGGGGTGCTGTGGTATAAAGCGCGCGCTTTCCCGCTCTCGGTCTGCTCTGCGGCAATGGTGCTGCATTGTAACCGTCGAAGCAGGGGAAGGAAATCACACATGCCCCGTCACATAACCCTGGGTGCCTTTACTCCTTATATAAGGTGGTACGGGTTGGGCTTATGCGGGGGCGTGGAGGCCTAACCCAAAGTGGAGTAAAACCAATGTCTAGCGTAACTATGCGCGATATGCTGAAGGCCGGCGTGCACTTCGGCCACCAGACCCGTTACTGGAACCCGAAGATGAACACCTACATCTTTGGCGCCCGTAACAAGATTCACATCATCAACCTGGAAAAGACCCTGCCTCTGTTCAATGACGCCATGGCGTTCCTGAACAAGCTGGCTGCCAGCAACAACAAGATTCTGTTCGTGGGCACCAAGCGCGCCGCTCAGAAGGCTGTTCGTGATGAAGCCATGCGTGCAGGCATGCCCTACGTTGATCACCGTTGGTTGGGCGGTATGCTCACCAACTGGAAAACCATCCGTCAGTCCATCAAGCGGTTCCGTGACCTGGAAGCTCAATCCCAGGACGGTACCTTCGACAAGCTGACCAAAAAAGAAGCGCTGATGCGCAAGCGTGAGATGGAGAAGCTTGAGCGCTCCATCGGCGGTATCAAGGACATGGGCGGTTTGCCTGATGCCCTGTTCGTGATCGATGTGGATCACGAAGACATCGCGCTGCAGGAAGCCCGCAAGCTGGGCATCCCGGTTGTAGCCGTTGTTGATACCAACTCCAACCCGGACGGCGTTGATTACGTGATCCCGGGTAACGACGACGCGATCCGCGCTATCCAGCTGTACGTGAAAGCGGCAGCCGACACCATTCTGGAAGGCAAGCAGTATGCTCAGAACCAGACCGGTGGTGAGAGTGAATTCGTCGAGGTAGAAGGCGAAGCTGAAGGCGAGAGCGCCGAAGGCTGATCTGCTCGGGCAGGCGCAAGCCTGCCCGTGTTACCGAAACCAACCGTTTTGAGAGGATAATCATGGCTGCTGTAACTGCTGCAATGGTTAAGGAACTTCGCGAGCGTACCGGTCTTGGCATGATGGAATGCAAGAAGGCGCTGGTGGAAGCCGATGGTGATATCGAACTGGCCATCGACGAAATGCGTAAGTCCGGTCAGGCCAAAGCGGCCAAGAAAGCCGGTCGTACTGCTGCTGAAGGTGCTGCGGTTGTTGCTACCAATGGCGACAACACTGTTGCCGTTATGGTTGAAATCAACTCCGAAACCGATTTCGTAGCCCGTGACGACAACTTCCTCGGCTTCGCTGACAAAGTCGCTGCTGCTGCTCTGGCTGCCGGTGAAACCGATGCTGCCAAGATCGCCGAACTGAAACTGGAAGACGGTTCTACCGTTGAAGAAGCGCGTCAGGCGCTGGTTCAGAAAATCGGTGAGAATATCCAGATCCGTCGTGCTGCCAAGCTGGAAGCCGAAGGTGCCATCGGTGCTTACGTTCACGGTGGCAAGATCGGTGTGCTGGTCGCCCTGAAAGGCGGCGATGCCGAGCTGGGTAAAGACGTGGCCATGCACGTGGCTGCTGTTAACCCGATGGTGGTTAGCGGTGACCAGGTTCCGGCTGAAGTTCTGGAAAAAGAGAAAGAAATCATCCGCGCCCAGCCTGATATGGAAGGCAAGCCGGCTGAGATCGTTGAGAAAATGCTCGGCGGTCGTATCAACAAGTTCCTGAAGGAAGTGAGCCTGCTGGATCAGCCCTTCGTGAAGGATCCCAATACTACTGTCGGTGCCCTGGTTAAGGCTGCCGGTGCTGAGATCGTCGCTTTCGAGCGTCTGGTTGTTGGCGAAGGTATTGAGAAAGAAGAAGTCGACTTCGCTGCTGAGGTTCAAGCTGCGGCGAAAGGCTAAGGCTGCCTGTCGATGAGAAAAGAGCGCCTTGCTGGCCTGCCAGCAGGGCGTTTTTTTCGCCTGTCAGCCGCGTGCGGGCTGGCGAAAAGAGGAAAGTGCTTGCAACCATCGTGCTTGGCGGTACTGTGAACAGGCCCCGGCAGGATGTGCAAACCGGAAACGGCAACCAACTGAATAATGGCGGGTATTCATGAGTGGCGGAGACTTGGACATGCCAACGAACAAGGAGCGCTCGCCGCGCTATAACCGTATTCTGCTCAAGCTGAGCGGTGAGGCGTTGGCAGGTGACGAAGGATTTGGTATCGACCCCAAGGTATTGGACGCGATTTCCCTGGAAATCGGTCAGCTGGTCGGTATTGGTGTGCAGGTTGGCCTGGTGGTTGGCGGCGGAAACCTGTTCCGCGGCGCAGCCCTGCAGAGCGCAGGTCTGGACCGGGTGGCGGGTGATCACATGGGTATGCTGGCGACCGTGATGAACGGTCTGGCTTTGCGTGATGCGCTGGAGCGTTCCAACATCCGTACCCGTTTGATGTCTGCGATTCCCATGAGTGGCGTGGTGGAGCACTATGATCACCGTAATGCCAATCGTCACCTCAAGAATGGTGAAGTGGTGATTTTCTGTGCGGGAACCGGTAACCCGTTTTTCACTACAGACTCAGCAGCATGTTTGCGTGGTATCGAAATCAATGCGGACGTGGTGTTGAAGGCCACCAAGGTGGACGGCGTGTACAATGATGATCCGGAAAAGAACCCGGATGCAGTCAAGTATGACACCTTGACCTACGACGAAGTGCTGGATAAAAAACTGGGCGTGATGGACCTGACGGCAATTTGCCTGGTGCGCGATCACAACATGCCCTTGCGTGTATTTGATATGAACAAGAAGGGTGCGCTGCTCAACCTTATGCTGGGCGGTAATGAAGGCACCCTGGTAGAGGCTGCGCAGTAAGCGCACCCGAAAAGATGGTGAGGAAATACCGGTGATTGACGATATTCGTGACGATGCGGAATCCCGCATGAAGAAGAGTCTGGCGGCGCTGGATACTGCCATGAAGCGCATCCGCACAGGCCGTGCCCACCCGAGCCTGCTGGACAATGTGACGGTGGATTACTACGGCTCTGATACTCCGCTCAAGCAGCTGGGGAACATCTCTGTAGAAGAAGGCCGGACACTGACCATTTCTCCGTTCGACAAGAGTCTGATTCCGCAAATCGAAAAAGCGATCATGACCTCGGATCTGGGCCTGAATCCTTCCACATCCGGTAACCTGATTCGCCTGCCGCTGCCGCCGCTGACCGAAGAGACTCGTCGGGATTTGGTCAAGGTCGTGCGTGGTGAAGCCGAACAGGCGCGAGTGTCCATCCGCAATATCCGCCGGGATGCCAATAGCGACCTGAAAGAGCTCCTCAAGGAGAAGGAAATCTCCGAAGACGAATCCCGTCGCGGCGAAGAACTGGTCCAGCAGCTGACCGACAAGATGGTGGCTGAAGTGGAGAAGGTTCTCAAAGAAAAGGAAGAGGAGCTGATGACCGTCTGATTCGGTCTCAGTTTCAAATTCGACTTGGCGGGCTGTGAAGCAGCCCGCTTTTGTTATTGGCGGAAGTTTTATGTCCAGTGACCAACCTCAATCCAGTGCCCCGGATATCGATTCCCATCAGGGAAGCCTGCCACGCCATGTGGCGATCATCATGGATGGCAATAACCGCTGGGCGCGCAAGCGAGGCTTGCCGGGCGAGGATGGGCATCGGGCGGGTGAACAGGCGGTTCAGACGATCATTCGCCAGGCTGCGACTCGTGGCGTCGAAGTGCTGACCCTGTTTGCGTTCAGTTCCGAGAACTGGCGCCGGCCTCCGGAAGAGGTGGCTCACCTGATGGCGCTGTTTCTCAAGGCGCTGGGGGGCAGGGTAGAGGAACTGCACTCCAAAGCGGTAAGTATACGCTTCATTGGTGATCGCTCTGCCTTCTCGGAGGATCTGCAAACCGGTATGGCTGAGGCGGAAGCGCTGACGGCCGCCAATACCCGAATGACTGTTGTGATTGCGGTGAACTACGGTGGTCAGTGGGATATCGCCAATGCGGCACGGCGCCTGGCTGAGAAGGTTGCAGAAGGTCGCTTGCAGCCGGATCAGGTCACCCCGGAAATGCTGGCTCCCCATATCGCCATGTCGGATCTGCCGCCGCCGGATCTTCTGATCCGAACTGGCGGGGACCAACGTATCAGTAATTTTCTGCTTTGGCAGTTGGCCTATAGCGAGTTCTGTTTCTCGCCTTTGTTATGGCCTGATTTTGACGCCAAAGCTTTTGATGACGCACTGCAGGATTACGCAGGCAGACAGCGTCGATTTGGCCGCTCCGGAGAGGAAGTGGCCAGTCTGAAAGGAGAATAACAATGCTCAAGTTGCGGGTGATTACCGCGCTGGTGCTGCTGCCCATCGTATTGGGGGCCATGTTTGGCCTCGATCGACTGCCGTTTGCCCTGGTGGCGGGCGTGTTTTTCCTGCTGGCAGGCTGGGAATGGGCTGCCATGATGGGGACCGTTACCCAGAAGGTACGTTTGCTGTGGACAGTGGTTTTGGCCGCGACGATGGCGCTGGCTGAGATATATCAGCCCGCCTGGTTGTTGAATGCGATACCGGTCTGGTGGCTGCTGGCTCTGGTTCTGGTGGTGGGCTACCCCGGCAATGCCAAATTATGGTATCGCCCCTGGGTTATGGCGGTGGTAGGGCTGTTGCTACTGGTCCCTTCCTGGGCGGCAGTGGTGCAGTTGCAGGATCAGGGAGCGTTGGGCCTGACAGGGCCGTTGGCGCTGCTGTTTATCCTCTTGTGGGTATGGGCTGCAGATACCGGTGCATACTTTGCCGGCCGTGCGCTGGGTAAGCACAAGCTTGCACCGCTGGTAAGCCCGGGAAAGACCATCGAAGGACTGATCGGCGGTGTTCTGCTGTCCTTGCTGGTTGTCGCCGCTGTCTATGCTTCCGGTCAACTGGATGCTGCCTTGCTGCCCCTGATGGCGGTGGCCTTGATGACGGTGTTGTCTTCCGCATTGGGTGATCTTTTTGAAAGCATGGTCAAGCGTCAGCGTGGCTTCAAGGATAGCGGTACCATCCTGCCTGGGCATGGCGGCATGCTGGACCGGATCGACAGTGTTACCGCAGCCATGCCGATCGCGCTTGCCGGCTTTAACTGGTTCGGCCTGCCCGGGGGCAGCCTGTGACACAGCGCATTACGGTCCTGGGTGCAACGGGCAGCATCGGCCAGCAGACGCTGGACGTGGTAGCGCGTCACCCGGACCGTTATGAAATTTTTGCCCTGACTGCCAGCACTCGCTGGGAGCGCCTTGCCGAGCAATGCCTCGCTACCGGGGCTCGCTATGCAGCGTTGACCGATGAGGCTGCAGCGGAAAAGCTGAGGAACCATCTGCGTTCTGCCGGGTCGGAAACTGAAGTGCTGGCGGGCGATACTGCATTGGCCAGACTGGCCGAACATGAGCAAGCTGACACAGTGGTGGCTGCCATTGTCGGTGCGGCAGGAGTGCATCCCACCTTGGCTGCGGTAAAAGCGGGCAAGCGTGTTCTGCTGGCTAACAAGGAGGCGCTGGTCGTTACCGGGGCCCTGTTCATGGATGCGGTTCGCGATAGCGGAGCCACTTTGTTGCCGCTGGACTCCGAGCACAATGCGATCTTCCAGTGTTTGCCGCCGGAGGGCGTCAATGCCGGGGTGGAGCGGCTGCTGCTGACGGCTTCTGGTGGCCCTTTCCGGGAGTTCAGTGCGGAACAATTGAAGCAGGTGACACCCGCTCAGGCGGTGAAACATCCAAACTGGGATATGGGGCCAAAAATTTCAGTGGATTCCGCTACCTTGATGAACAAGGGGCTGGAGTTTATTGAGGCGTGCTGGCTCTTTGATGTGCCTCCAGCCAAGATCGATGTGGTCGTGCACCCGCAAAGTGTGGTGCATTCCATGGTGGCGTACCAGGATGGTTCAGTACTGGCCCAGATGGGGACACCGGACATGCGCACCCCAATCGCCTGCGGCCTTTCCTGGCCGGAGCGCGTAGAATCGGGTGCCCAGCGGCTTGATTTTTCCCGCTTGGCGGGTCTGAATTTCGAGCTGCCGGATACCACGCGTTTCCCGTGCCTGGCACTGGCTCGAGCGGCCATGGAGACGGGGGGCACTGCCACGGCGGTGCTCAATGCGGCCAATGAGGAAGCGGTCGCCGCCTTTTTGGCGGGAAGTCTCGACTTTATGGGGATCCCGGCAGTGGTGGAACAAACCCTGGCCAAGCAGCAGGCACCGGTGTGTGCTGATGTGGAGGCCGTCATGAATATCGATCGGCAGGCGAGGGAACTGGCCTGCCGCCTGATCAAGGAGCGTGGATGCTGACGGTTCTGGCTTTTGTCGTCACCATCATCATTATTGTGGCCTTCCATGAGTGGGGCCACTTTCTCGCCATGCGCGCTTTCGGCGTTCGCGTGCTGACCTTCTCTGTGGGCTTCGGCCCCAAGCTGCTTCACTTCAAGGACAAGAAGGGCACCGTGTGGACCATCAGTGCGGTGCCGTTGGGTGGCTACGTTAAACCGCTGGATGCCCGCGAAGATGAGACTGCCGAGGGCCACCCAGGGGAATTCTCCTCCAAGCCAGCCTGGCAGCGGGTGGTGACCTATGCCGCAGGCCCGGTATTCAATTTTATTCTCGCTTTGTTGATCTACTGGGTTGTGCTGTTCAGCTATGGCGAGAGTGATCAGCAGGCTGTACTGGGGCCAGCAAGCCCTGGCAGCGTTGCCGAGCAGGCGGGCTTTCAGGCCGGCGACAGGGTTGTAGCGATCGGTGATAAAGAGATCCCGAGCTGGAAACCGGTCTATAACGAGCTGATCATGCATTTGGGCGAAGAGCAGCCGCTGGCGATCACTGTGGTGACAATCGGCGGTGAGCGCCAGACCCGCATGCTGGATATCTCTCCCTGGTCGGACGATCTGGATCAGTCTCCTCTCAAGGTGCTCGGGCTCAATCGTGGACTGGAAGTGCTGGAAGTTGTCGATGACAGCGCCGCGGACCATGGCGGGGTTGAGCCTGGTGATCAGCTGCTGGCCCTGAATGGTTCTCCTGTCTTGGGTTGGGATAGCTGGCAGGAACCGATCATGGCCTCTGCCGGTAAAGAGCTGGCACTATCCGTACTGCGTGACGGGCAGCGGGTCGAACTTGCCCTCACCCCTCAATCAGTGGTTGAGGAGGGCAAGAACATCGGTCGCATCGGTGTCCTGGCTGCCTTCAAGGGCGAGCGCTATCAGTACCACTATGGGCCTGTAGAGGCTGTCTCGGCGGCTGGCGAGCGTTTTGTGGAGCAGATCAATGTTATTTGGTCAGGCCTGGTGAAGTTGTTCACCGGCAAACTGGCACTGGATAACATTGGCGGGCCAATAACGATTGCTGAAGTGGCAGGGCAGAGTGCAGCATTCGGGCTGGCGAGTTTTCTGGCTTTGCTGGCTTATCTGAGCATTACGCTAGGGATTATCAATCTTCTGCCGGTTCCCATGTTGGACGGCGGCTGGATTTTCTTTGGAATCATTGAAATGATTCGCGGTCGCAGTTTACCTGAGCGCTTTCTTCTGGCCGCTCAAGGAGTTGGGCTGACACTGGTGGTCAGCTTCATGCTGTTAGCGATCTATAACGACTTGGTGAAGCAGTTTTCATGAGATTTGGGGACACAACCCGCCGCCTTTGCAAAGGCTGGCTGGCCATAACCTGCCTGGTAGCAGCGACTCTGGCCAACGCCAATGGCAACTTGCCATTCAAGGTTCACGATATCCGGGTAGAGGGCCTGCAACGTCTTCCGGTTGAGCGAGTTTATTCTGAACTGCCCATCCAGGCGGGTGACACAGTCACTCGAGACAATGTGGTGCGAGCTGTACAGACCCTGTTTGCCTCGGGCAACTTCGAGGATGTTCAGCTGGGCCGGGATGGTGATGATCTCGTCGTGGTGGTTGCGGAACGGCCCAGTATTGCCCGTATCGAATTGTCAGGTAACAAGTCCATCGATGAAGACAACCTGCGCAAGGGGCTGACCGAAGCGGGGTTGGCCGAGGGAGAGGTCTTTCAGCGCTCGACTCTGGAAGCCATTGCCGGTGAGCTTGAGCGACAATATGTCAGCCAGGGTCGTTATGGCGCCAGCATCAAGACCGAATCGATCCCGTTGCCCCGCAACCGTGTTGCCCTGAAGATTGAGATTTATGAGGGCAAGGCCGCCCGTATCCGCGACATCAATGTAGTGGGTAACCAACTGTTTGATGATGAGGAGCTGCTCAAGGATTTTGAGCTGCACTCCACCGGTTTCTGGTCGTTCATCAAAGGCGACGATAAATATTCCCGGGAAAAACTCAGCGGTGATCTGGAGCGGTTGCGCTCTTATTATCTGGATCGCGGTTATATCAATTTCTCCATCGAATCTACCCAAGTCTCCGTCAGCCCTGACCGTCGCAGCGTGTTCATTACTGTCAATGTGGCTGAAGGCGAGCAATACACGGTGAACAACGTCAAGCTGGCCGGTGATTTGGTGGTCGGTGAGGATCAGCTGAAGCCGTTGCTGATCGTCAAGAAGGGGCAGGTGTTCAGCCAGCAACTGATGACTTATACCAATGATCTGATCAAGCGCCGCCTGGGGAACGAGGGCTATACCTTTGCCGAGGTGCGTGGCCAGGATCATAACGCTGATGACGAGAACAATACGGTTGATGTGACTTTCTATGTAGAGCCCGGAAGAAAGGTGTATGTGCGCCGGATCAACTTCTCGGGGAATGCAAAGACAACCGATGAAGTTGTACGCCGTGAGCTGAGACAATTCGAAAATGCCCCTGCCAACACCTCGCTGGTGGACCTTTCCCGGCAGCGTCTGCAGCGTCTGGGTTACTTCAGTGTCGTCGAAGCTGACACTCCACGAGTGCCCAACTCTGATGATCTGGTAGACGTTGAATTCAAGGTCGAAGAGCAACCGTCTGGTTCCATCGGTGCCAATGTGGGCTACTCCGACGCTTCTGGTTTCATTTTTGGTGCCAACGTGACACAGAACAACTGGCGCGGCAGTGGTAACCGGGTGTCCTTTGCGTTGAGTCGTTCTGATGTGCGAGATTCCTATAGCTTCTCGCATTACAACCCGTACTACACCTTGGATGGTGTGAGCCGTGGTTTCAGCCTGTTCTTTTCGGAAATCGATTATGACGAAACCTCGGTGGCGTCCTATGCCGCGGATCGCCTTGGTGGCTCGGTGACTTTCGGGTATCCGATCTCGGAATATTCCCGTCTGAGTTTTGGCGGTACCTATGAACGCACGGATATCACTACCGGTGACTTTGTCGCGGTGGATATCTATAACTTCCTGGTCAAGGAAGGCAACAAGTTTGACGAATACAAACTGAATGCGTCCTTGTCCACCAGCACACTTAACCGTGGTATTTTTCCGGATCGCGGCTGGTCCAGCACCTTGGGCCTTGAGGTGGCCGTGCCCGGTTCGGATTACGGTTTCTATCGTGCCAACTGGACAGGGCAGAAATACTTCCCGATCAGTCGCCGCTGGACCTTGCGCATGCGCAGCGATGTGGCCTACGGTGATGGCTACGGCGATGATGAAGTGTTGCCGTTTTTCGAGAACTACTACTCTGGCGGTATTGGTTCCGTGCGCGGCTATGAGTCCCGCTCACTTGGGCCTCGCTCGGAAGGTCTCAGCTATTTCCTGAATGGCACCGTGGATCCGGACCCGGATCCGATTGGGGGCAACCTGTTGACGGAGGCCAGTCTTGAACTGATCTTCCCAACCCCGTTTGCTCCGGAATCACGAAGCGTTCGTACCTTCCTGTTTGTGGATGCGGGTAACGTATTCGAGACAGAGCGTGATGATATTTTTGCGGACTTTGAACCCCAGGATATCCGCACCTCTGCCGGTATTGGCCTGAGCTGGTTGACGGCTATTGGCCCGCTCAGCTTTAACCTCGCCAAGGCACTGAATGATCAGTCCGGCGATGACACTGAAGTATTTCAATTTTCTTTGGGACAGACTTTCTAGGAGTTTAATAATGATGAAAAAATGCCTACTCGCTGCCGTTTTGCTTTTTCCTGCCCTGGCAATTGCTGAAACCAGCATCGGGATTGTTTACCCGCTCAAGGCGCTGCAGGAAACCACGGCGGTGAAAAGCAAGATGTCCGCGCTTGAGAAAGAACTGGGTCCGGATGAAGAAAAGCTCAACAAGCTGGGTATGGAAGTGCAGGAACTGCAGGCCAAAATGCAGAAAGAAGCCATGACCATGTCTCCTGACCAGCAGGAAGAGATGAAGACCCGTGGCCAGCAAAAAATGCTGGAAATTCAGAGTCTGCAACGCAAGCTCCAGGGTCGTGCCCAGGCTACCGAGCGTGAAGTTATGGAAGAAATGGGTCCCAAGTTCCAGCAGGCTATCGAAGTGGTTGCCAAGGAAAAGAAACTGGATCTGGTGATCAATGCCCAGGCTGCCGTGTATGTAGGTGACAGCGCTGTTGATGTTACTGAAGCCGTGAGCCAGCAACTGAACAAGATGAAGTAATGCATACTCTCGGAGAACTTGCCCAAATCCTGAACGCGGAGCTGGTCGGCGACCCTGATCAGCCCGTGGATGGCATGGGTACTATCCAGTCAGCCACCGGGACCCAGATGACTTTTCTGGCGAATCCCCGTTATCGCAATTACCTGGAGCAGACTCGTGCTGCGGTGGTGTTGCTGCAGGAAGACCAGAAGGCGTTTTGCCCGGTAGCTGCGTTGATTGTCAAAGACCCTTATCTGGCTTTCGCCAAGGCAAGTGCGCTCTTTGATGTGGCTCCGCAGGCACAGCCGGGCGTTCATCCGTCTGCGGTTGTCGATGCTTCGGTCTCGATTCCGGCCACCGCCAGCATTGGCCCGAATGTGGTCATTGAGGCAGATGCCCAAGTAGGCGATGGCGCTGTGATCATGGCCAATGTGGTCATCGGCGCAGGCTCAATTATTGGTGAGCAGTGTCGTATCTGGCCAAATGTTACAATTTACCATGGTGTCACCTTGGGTCCGCGCACTATCATACACGCCAACAGTGTGCTCGGTGCGGATGGGTTCGGCTTTGCCTTCAACGGGGCAGGGTGGACCAAGGTGCATCAGGTGGGTGGTGTCAAAATCGGTGCTGATGTGGAAATCGGCGCAGGAACCACGATTGATCGGGGTGCAATTGACGACACCATCATTGGCAATGGTGCAATTCTGGATAACCAGATTCAGATCGCCCATAACGTAGTCATTGGCGACCATACTGCGCTGGCAGGAAAGGTCGGTATTGCCGGGTCTTCCAAGGTCGGCTCCTACTGTATGTTAGGGGGGGCGGTTGGAGTGGCTGGTCACATCGAGATTTGTGACAAGGTGCAGGTGTTGGGCATGACGCTGGTGTCCAGCTCTATTACCCAGCCAGGCACCTATGGCTCTGCGTTGCCAGCAGATGAACAGACCCGCTACCGGAAAAACGTGGCGCGTTACCGCAAGCTGGACGAGCTTGCCCGCCGCGTGCGCAAACTGGAACGTTTGAGTGATTAACGGCCGCAGATTGCGGCCCTGCCTGTGTGGAACACAACGATGATGGATATCCTAGAGGTCAGGGAATACCTGCCCCACCGTTACCCTTTTTTGCTGGTTGACCGTGTGCTGGAGCTGGAGCCTGGCAAGCGTGTAGAAGCGATCAAGAACGTGACGATCAATGAGCCGTTCTTCAATGGCCATTTTCCACATGAGCCGATCATGCCGGGGGTTCTTATCATTGAAGCCATGGCTCAGGCCGCGGGTATTCTGGGTTTCGTCACCGAAAACAAAAAGCCGGCAGATGGTTTCAATTACTTGCTGGTGGGTACCGACAAGACTCGCTTCAAGCGCCAGGTTTTGCCGGGTGATACTCTGCACCTGTTTGCTGAGCATGTGACCACCAAGCGCAATATTCTCAAGTTTTCCTGTGAAGCCCGAGTCGATGGCAAAATTGTCGCCAGCACCGAAATGCTGGTTGCTGAGCACAGAAGCTGATTGCGGTTTGCGGCGGGAAAACTAACGGTCGGATCAAGTTGCGGACTAACGTATACTGGCCCGACTGACACCAAGAACAAGTGATAATTACATGATTCATCCGACCGCCATTATTGATCCGGCCGCTGAGCTTGCAGAGGACGTGCAGGTCGGCCCTTATTCCATTATCGGCCCCGATGTGAAAATCGGTGCCGGTACCGTGATTGGTCCCCATGTGGTTGTTAATGGACCGACAACCATTGGCAAGAATAATCGCATCTTCCAGTTTGCTTCTGTTGGCGAAGAGTGCCAGGACAAGAAGTACAAGGGTGAGCCCACCCGCCTGGAAATTGGTGATGACAACATCATCCGTGAATCGGTGACGATTCACCGGGGCACCATTCAGGATAACTCCCTGACTAAAATTGGTAGCCGTAATCTGTTGATGGCCTATGTACATGTGGCCCACGATTGCATGATCGGCGACGACTGTATCTTTGCCAACAATGCCTCCGTTGCGGGCCATGCTCATGTGGGTAATGGCGTGATTCTGGGGGGGATGACCGGGGTGCACCAGTTCTGCAAAATTGGCTCTTATGCCATGACTTCAGGCTGCTCCCTGGTGCTCAAGGATATTCCCGCCTATGTGATGGTGTCCGGCAACCCGGCTCAGGCCCGCAGTATGAACTTCGAAGGCATGAAGCGTCGCGGCTGGTCCAAGGAAGTCATTGCCAATCTGCGTAATGCCTACAAGCTGATCTATCGCCAGGGGTTGACCCTCGAACAGGCGCTGGTGGAGCTGGAGGCCATGCCAGCCAGCGATGAGCTGCAGATTCTGATCGATTCCCTCAAGGCCTCCGAGCGCGGCATCACACGCTGATATGGAGTTTCGCAAGGACGCTCCGCTGATTGCCCTGATCGCCGGTGAAGCGTCCGGCGATATTCTCGGTGCAGGCCTGATGCAGTCGCTGCAGGCTCGTTACCCCGGTGCCCGTTTTATCGGTGTGGGGGGGAGCGAGATGGCTGCTGCCGGGCTCGATAGTCTATTCCCCATGGAAAAGCTCTCGGTAATGGGAATTACCGAGGTGCTTGCCCATCTTCCCGAGTTGCTGCGGTTGCGCAAGCAACTGGTCCGTTTCCTGTTGGAGCAGCAGCCAGATGTGGTGATCGGTATCGACTCGCCGGATTTCACTCTGCCGATTGCTCGCCGTCTTCATGAGCGTGGCCTGAAGACTGTGCACTATGTCAGCCCTTCGGTATGGGCCTGGCGTCAGGGTCGGATCAAGGGAATCAAGAAAAGCATCGATCTGATGCTGTGCTTGCTGCCATTTGAAGCGCGCTTCTATGAAGACCATCAAGTGCCTGTCGCGTTTGTGGGGCATCCGCTGGCAGACCGCGTACCGCTACAAACCGATACCCCGGCAGCCAGAAAGGCGCTGGGACTGCGCTCCGATGACACTTTGCTTGCCGTGCTTCCCGGTAGCCGCGGCGGTGAAGTCGGACAATTGATGCCGGTTTTCCTTGATGCCATGGTGGCTCTCAATGCAAGCCGCCCAGCGCTGCGGTTTGTCATTCCTGCTGCCAATGCGGCCCGGCGCGAACAGATCGAGACTCTCCTTGAGCAGGCCCCGGATTTGCCCGTCACCCTGGTGGATGGAGAAAGCCGTACGGTAATGGCGGCGGCGGACGTCATTTTGATGTCCTCTGGTACCGCTACCCTGGAAGGCTTGCTGGTAGGCAAGCCCATGGTGGTGGGCTACCGGGTTGGCAAGGTGACCTATGCCATTGCCCGCCGGTTGGTGAAGAGTGAATTTGTGTCGTTGCCGAATTTGTTGTGCCGCGAAGCGATGGTGCCTGAACTGATTCAGGATGATCTGACCTGTGATGCCATTGTTGCCGAGGTGAATCGCTGGCTGGATAACCCGGCTCAAGCCCAGGCGCTGGTTTCCCGTTTTCAGGCAGTGCATGAGCAGTTGCGTGGTGGAGCCAGTGAGAAAGCCGCTGACGCGGTAAGCCAGCTGCTGGAGCGCTGAGATGGATCCCTTTGCCGAGTATGGTTTAGCAGACCCCTTCATCCCGTCCCGTTTCAGCTGGTCACCTGGTATGCGGGTGGCGGGGGTGGATGAAGTGGGTCGTGGCCCTCTGGTGGGGGCGGTTGTGACCGCCGCAGTGATTCTCGATCCCGACCAGCCAATCACAGGCCTTGCTGACTCCAAGAAACTCACCGAAAAGAAGCGCTTGCTGCTGGAAGATGAGATCAAGTCCAAGGCGCTATGCTGGGCGCTGGGGCGTGCTGAGCCGGCCGAAATTGATGAACTGAATATCCTCCACGCCACTATGCTCGCCATGCAGCGAGCAGTGCAGGCGTTGTCCCTTGACGCTCACGCTGTCCTGATAGACGGTAATCGGGTGCCGGGGCTGCATTGTCCGGCTGAGGCTGTGGTGAAAGGCGATGGCAGGGTGCCGGCCATTTCGGCAGCGTCGATTCTGGCCAAGGTGGCCCGTGATCGTGAAATGCAGCAGCTTCACGAGCAATATCCCCAGTACGGTTTTGACCGCCACAAGGGTTACCCTACCAAGATTCATCTGGCGGCCCTGAATGAACATGGCGCCCTGGCCGAGCATCGTCGCTCCTTTGGTCCGGTGTCTGCCGCAATAGCACAAGGTAAGTTGTTTTGAGCCAACCGCGTTTTGTTCACCTGCGATTGCACACTGACTACTCCCTGTCAGACGGGGTAGTGCGGGTTAAAGAACTCATCAAAAGCTGTGTTGAGAAGTCAATACCGGCAGTGGCGGTTACCGACGACTCGAACCTGTTTGCCCTGATCAAATTCTACAAATCGGCCATGGGGGCCGGGGTCAAGCCGATCATGGGTGCGGACCTGTGGGTGCAGTCCACTCATCTGGAAGAGCCTGCCCGTTTGTCGTTTCTGGTTCAGAACGAAGCCGGCTACCAGAACCTGACGCTGTTGATCAGTCGTGCCTGGCAGACCAATCAGGATCGTGGCCGTGCGTTGATCAAGCCAGAATGGCTGGCTGAACTCAACGAAGGCTTGATTGTGCTGTCTGCCGCCAGCCATGGCGAGATCGGTCAGTTATTGCTGGCCGAGAAAAATGATCTTGCTGAACAGTTGGCAGGTTGGCTGGCCTCCATTTATGGCGACCGTTTTTATCTTGAGGTCCAGCGCACCTCTCGCCCAGGTGATGAAGATTGTCTGCATGCGTCTGTGGCGCTGGCTGCACAACTGCAACTGCCACTGGTTGCCACCAACGATGTGCGCTTTATCCGCAGTGAAGATTTTGAAGCCCATGAAGCACGGGTGTGTATTCATGATGGCAATACTCTGGATGACCCGCGACGACCCAAAAAATACTCCGAGCAGCAATACCTGAAGACCGAAGAGGAAATGGTCGAATTGTTCTCGGATCTTCCCGAGGCGCTGGAAAACACCGTCGAAATTGCCCGGCGCTGCACGTTGGATATTCGTCTTGGGGAAAACTTCCTGCCGGATTTCCCGATCCCGGAAGGGATGACCATTGAAGAGTATTTCGAGCAGGTATCCCGGGAGGGCCTGGAAGAGCGCCTCAAGGTGTTGCTCGACGACAAGGACCCTGAGTACCCGGAAAAACGAAAACCCTACGATGACCGACTCAAGTTTGAGCTGGATATCATCAATCAGATGGGCTTTCCCGGTTACTTCCTGATCGTTGCCGACTTTATTCAGTGGGGCAAGGACAACCAGGTGCCAGTAGGGCCGGGGCGGGGTTCTGGTGCTGGCTCTCTGGTGGCCTATGCATTGAAGATCACTGATCTCGATCCGATTGGTTACGACCTGCTGTTCGAACGTTTTCTTAACCCGGAACGGGTCTCCATGCCTGACTTCGATGTGGACTTCTGCATGGAAAAACGGGATCGGGTGATCAACTACACGGCCGATAAATATGGCCGCGATGCGGTAAGCCAGATCATTACCTTCGGTACCATGGCCGCCAAGGCGGTGGTGCGCGATGTGGCGCGGGTGCAAGGCAAGCCCTATGGCCTGGCAGACCGACTCTCCAAGATGATTCCCGGTGTGCCGGGCATGACCCTTGAGAAAGCGCTGGAGCAGGAAGAGACCCTGCGCGAGTTTCTGGAAAGCGACGAAAACTCGGACAAGGAATCCGCCAACGAGATCTGGGACATGGCCCGCAAGCTGGAAGGCCTGACCCGAAACGTGGGCAAGCACGCTGGGGGCGTGGTGATTGCGCCAGGCAAGCTCACCGACTTCGCGCCACTGTATTGTGAAGAAGATGGCACAAACCTGGTGACCCAGTACGACAAGGATGATGTGGAGGCTGCCGGTCTGGTGAAGTTTGACTTCCTCGGACTGAAGACCCTGACGATCATCGACTGGGCGGTGAAGGCGGCGAATGTTAAACGCCATCGTGAAGGTCTGGATGACCTCGTCATCGACCACATTCCTCTCGATGATAGCGGTAGTTTTGAGCTGCTAAAGCGGGGCGATACCACTGCGGTATTCCAGCTGGAAAGTCAGGGCATGAAGGAGCTGATCAAGAAGCTCAAGCCTGACGTGTTCGAAGACATCATCGCGCTGGTGGCCCTGTACCGTCCAGGGCCGCTGGAATCGGGCATGGTAGATAACTTTGTGAATCGTAAGCACGGCCGCGAACCGCTGGCTTACCCCGATCCTCAGTACCAGCATGAGTGGCTGGAGCCGATCCTGAAGCCGTCCTACGGGGTTATCCTCTATCAGGAGCAGGTGATGCAGATCGCCCAGGTGCTGGCTGGCTATACGCTGGGTGGTGCGGATATGCTGCGCCGGGCCATGGGTAAAAAGAAACCCGAAGAAATGGCCAAGCAGCGGGCGATCTTTGAGGAAGGTGCCAAGGGGCAGGGCGTTGACCCGGACCTGGCCATGAAGATCTTCGACCTGGTGGAAAAATTCGCCGGCTACGGCTTCAACAAATCTCACTCTGCGGCCTATGCGCTGGTTGCCTACCAGACGGCCTGGCTGAAGGTGCATTACCCGGCCGAGTTCATGGCCGCCACCATCTCTGCGGATATGCAGAACACCGATAAGGTGGTGACCTTTATCGATGAGTGCAAGACCATGGGCCTGAAGGTATTGCCGCCGGATGTGAACTCCTGTGGTTACCGCTTCACGGTGAATGTGGAAGGCGACATCGTGTATGGACTGGGTGCGATCAAAGGGCTGGGTGAAGGGCCAATTGATGCGATCGTTTCGGCCCGTGACGATGGCAATGGTGAGTTCAAGGATCTGTTCGATTTCTGTCGCCGTATTGATCTGAAAAAAATTAACCGTCGCTCCCTGGAAGCCATGGTGCGTGCCGGTGTGCTGGACAAGCTGGGTCCAACCCCGAACGGGCAGGGCGATAGCTTCCATGACCGCGCGTCTATCCTGGCGACGTTGCCGGATGCCATTGCGGCAGCCGATCAGGATGCCCGTAACGAAGCGGCTGGCATCATGGATATGTTTGGCGCGGTGGATGATTCCCCGGCAACGGCGGTGGAGTGGAAACTGGCGCGGAACTGGAGCGACGACACGCGCCTCAACGGAGAGCGGGATACCCTGGGGTTGTTCCTGACCGGTCACCCCATCGATCAGTACGAAGGCGAAGTGCGCCAGTTTGTGTCATCACGGCTGAACGCCTTGCAGCCGACCGCGAAAGGCGAAGCAGCCATGGTTGCGGGTTTGGTCGTGGCTCTGCGCATCACCCGTAGCAAGCGTAGTGGTGAACGCATGGCTTTTGTAACCCTTGATGACAAGACCGGCCGGCTGGAGGTGTCCGTCTTCGGCAAGACGTTTGCCCAGTTCGGTGATTTGGTGCAGAAGGATGCCTTGCTGATCTTCAAGGGTGGAGTGCGAAACGACGAATATACTGGTGGTTTCAACCTGATCGCAGATGAAGTGATGGACATGCGACAGGCTCGGGAGACTTTCGCCAGGCGCTTGCGTCTGGCGGTTACGGTCCAGGACGCCCTGCCTGAGCGTTTGCAGCAAACCCTGTCACCTTATCAAGGGGGAACCACGCCAGTATTGCTGGATCTGGATCATCAGGTCGCGGCGGCCAGCCTCTGGCTGGGTGACGCATGGAAAGTCAGCCCTCATGACTCCTTGGTGGAGGAGTTGCGGGTGCAGTTCGGCGACGATTCGGTGCGGGTAGAGTATTGATTGCCTCCTGTGCCGGCCGCGACACGCGTCACGTGGCATGCAACACGCAAATTACCTGTAGGCTCCCGAGCTTTACGTAGGGCGAAAATGGGTGAATGGCCATCTCCGCCATGGCGGATTTGATGGCAGCTGCAGGTCAGGCATTGAGGCACCAGAAAGCGGGTCTTTTGCGTGTTGCATAAAGCATGTTGCTTGCAGCGTCTCATGTTGAAACAGTTTGCAACCTTCATCACGGCGGCTTTTCTCGACCTTTTCATCCGGTTCCCGCTACACTTGGGCGGCATATATAGGGTGTGGACCTGAGGAAAGGGTCCTGCCATGACTCATTGAATACACAGGCTCAGCTATGAACCCGAATTTCCTCGAATTTGAACAACCTATCGCAGAACTGGAAGCGAAGATCGAGGAATTGCGCCTGGTGGGCAGTGGCAGTGAGGTCAATATTTCCGAGGAAGTGGGCAAGCTGCAGGAAAAGAGCATCAGCCTCACTGAATCGATCTTCAAAAACCTCTCCTCCTGGCAGATCTCCCAGCTTTCCCGTCACCCCCGGCGCCCTTACATGCTGGATTACATCAAGCGTATCTTTGCTGACTTTGATGAGCTGCACGGCGACCGTGCCTTCGCTGATGATCCGGCCATTGTTGGCGGGGTGACTCGCCTGGACGACCAGCCAGTGATGGTGATTGGCCATCAGAAAGGTCGCGAGGTGAAAGAGAAGGTGCGTCGCAACTTCGGTATGCCGAAACCGGAAGGGTATCGCAAAGCCCTGCGCCTGATGGAAATGGCAGAGCGCTTCAAGATGCCTATCCTGACCTTTATCGATACCCCCGGTGCTTTCCCTGGCATCGATGCGGAAGAGCGCGGCCAATCAGAAGCCATCGCGCGCAACCTGCGTGTCATGTCCCAACTGAAAATCCCGATTATCGCCACCGTTATCGGTGAGGGTGGCTCCGGCGGCGCACTGGCAATCGGCGTCTGCGATCACTTGCAGATGCTGGAGTTCTCTACCTATTCCGTGATTTCGCCGGAAGGTTGTGCCTCCATTCTCTGGCGCAGTGCCGACAAGGCACCGGATGCGGCGGAAGCCATGGGGCTCACCGCAGGGCGACTCCATGAGCTTGGTATCGTTGACCAGGTGATCAAAGAGCCATTGGGTGGCGCTCATCGGGATTACGATATGGCCGCAGATGCCATCCGCAAATCCTTCGTCAAGCAGTTGGGCATTCTCAAAGCCATGGACACTGAGGCGTTGCTGGAGCGTCGCTATGAGCGCCTGATGAGCTATGGGAATTTCACCACCGAGTCTGCTGACAGCTGATCATGACTGAGCCTGCCGGGTTTTGCCGTGAGCTGGCAGAACAGGCACCAGATGGTCCCTTGCTGCTGGCATTGAGTGGCGGGCTGGATTCCTCTCTGCTATTGCATCTTCTGATGCGGGCCGGTCTTGGCCCGCGTCTGTCTGTGGTCCATGTGGACCATCAGCTTCATTCCGAGAGCCAAAGCTGGTCTCGATTCTGCGAATCGCTGGCAGAGAGTCATGCGGTGCCCTTCATTCTGGAGCAGGTTCAGGTGAGCCGGGACGAAGGCCTCGAAGCCGGTGCGAGAGATGCCCGCTATGGGGCACTATTGCCGCTGGCGAAAGCGCTGGGAGCTACCCTGATCACAGCCCATCATCGTTCGGATCAGGCGGAAACCCTGTTGTTACGGCTGCTCCGTGGGGCTGGCGTACAGGGGTTGTCTGCCATGCGGTCTCTTGTGGTTAGGGATGGGGTGGATATCTGGCGGCCAATGCTGGCTCTGGATCAGGCTACTTTGACGGAATGGGCGCTTGAAGCGTCTATTCCGTGGCGGGATGACCCCAGTAACGAGGATGAAAGTCTGCGGCGTAATTTCCTGCGCCATCGTGTCGTTCCGCTGCTGAGAGAGCACTGGAAGGGAGTGGACGCCACCTTGGCCAGAGCTGCCGATCACATGTCTGAAGCTGCAAGCTTGTTGGAAGACATTGCCGTTGGTGATGCTTCTGAGATTGGGGTGGAGGGGCTGGTACTACCACTGGAACCCCTCCATCGTTTCTCTGAGGCTCGCCAGCGCAATCTGGTTCGTTGGTGGCTTCAGCAGCAGGGCGCCACTGCTCCCAGTCAGGCCGTGCTGGCCGAGTTGCTGGCAGTGCAATTCGCCGCAGCGGATAGCCAGGCACGAGTAGAGTGGGGTGACTGGGCCGCCCGACTGTATCGCGGGGCTTTGTATCTTTCTCGCCGAACCGGTTTTGCGCCCTGGGCCGGGCCTGAATGCTGGCCTCAGGGAGCAGCCCCCCCATCACTACCTAACTGGCGCTGGAGTCGAGAAAATAGCGACGGGGCTGTGCCGTTATGGCGCCCTCCTGGCGATCTGGTGCTACGCGGGGTGACCGGCAGCTGTAAGCTTCATCGACATGGCATGCATCAGCAGGTGAAGGAGCTATGGCGATCTGCAGGCGTGCCGCCGTGGCAGCGCCGCCAATGGCCATTGCTCTATCGCGATGATCAGTTGGTGTCAGTGCCCCTGGTGGGGCTGGCAGACGGTCTGGCGTTGGAGGATTGCGAGGCCTGGTTTTTGATTCCCACAATGTAGGCAGTGTAGCCAGTATAAAGAGTGGTGCTTTCTCTGCCGATTGGGCACACCTGTTGTTAAGGATTCATGAGCAACTTGTGTCAGTCATGACTGACATCAAAATACGCTCTCAGACCCTCGTCTTCTCCTCTCCGCTCTGCCACACTTCGCATCGTATACAGGCACTGGCCAAAAGGGCAGTTGTAGGCCGGTGTTCTGGGCCGCCCCTCCCTCACTCCCCCAGAAGCAGAGGAATGTCATGTTGGAAGTCATGCAACAGCGTTTACAGGAAACCTTCGGGCTCAGGGCGTTCCGCCCTGGCCAGCAGCAGGTTATCGAAACGCTGTTGTCCGGACGTTCAGCCCTGGCGGTGTTTCCCACTGGGGGAGGAAAAAGCCTCTGTTACCAGCTGCCAGCATTGATGCTGGAGGGATTAACCCTGGTCGTATCGCCGCTGATCGCGTTGATGAAAGATCAGGTGGATCAGCTCAATGCCCTGAATATTCCGGCAGCCCGGTTGGACTCCAGTGTGGACGGGGATGAACTGAAGCGAATCTATCAGGGGCTGGAGACGGGGAGCATCAAGCTGTTGTATGTGGCACCGGAAAGGCTGGCTAACGAGCGTTTTCTGGCGCGGCTCAAGCGCCTGAATATCAGCATGATGGCAGTCGATGAAGCCCACTGTGTCTCTGAATGGGGGCATAACTTCCGGCCCGATTATCTCAAGCTGGCTCGACTGGCCGATGAACTGAAGGTGGGCAGAGTGCTGGCCCTGACAGCCACGGCAACCCCGCAGGTGGCTGAACAGATTCGCAGCAGCTTTGCCATTGCCCAGGCGGATCATGTGCAAACCGGATTCTTTCGGCCGAATCTGCTGATTGGTGTCATGCCTTGTGCCGCTGAGGAGCGTAACGACCAGCTGTATCGTCAGATTATTTCTGCCTCCACGGGGGCATCTATTGTATACGTGACCCTGCAGAAAACCGCGGAGCAAGTGGCCGCTTTTCTGAAGCGCAAGGGTGTCTCCGCGCAGGCCTATCATGCCGGGTTGAAAGACGACAGGCGTCATCAGGTACAGGAAGCCTTCATGTCCGGTGCGGTGGACGTGGTGGTTGCCACCATTGCTTTTGGCATGGGGATCGACAAATCCGACATCCGAGCTATCTACCACTACAACTTGCCCAAGTCGTTGGAAAATTACATGCAGGAAATTGGTCGGGCAGGACGGGATGGCGAACGCGCCCATTGCACGTTGTTGGCCAGCCTAGATGATTTGACGGTGCTGGAAAACTTTACCTATGGCGATACCCCCGATGATGAATCCCTGTCGGGGTTGATTAACGGGTTGCTGAGCCAGCCGGATCAGTTCGATGTATCGGTGCATGAACTGTCCGGGCAATTTGACGTGCGTCCTCTGGTGATCAATACGCTGCTCACCTATTTGGAACTGGAGGGGGTTATCCGGGCAACGGCACCGTTTTACACTGAATACAAAGTGGGCTTTATCATTCCTCAGGAGCAGGTGCTGGCCCATTTTGATTCACAGCGAGCCGATTTTCTGGAAGCGCTTTTCTCATCAGGTAAAAAGGGCAGAACCTGGCTTACCTTGAAGCCTATTGAGGCGGCTCGTGAATTGCAGGTGGAAAGGATGAGAATCCTCAACGCGCTGAATTATCTGGAGCAGCAGGGCATGGTGGAATTGCAGGTGGCGGGGGTGCGCCAGGCTTTTCGCAAAGTGGCTATGCCTGCGTCGAGCCAGGAATTGATCGCCAGATTACAGTCCCAGTTTCAGCTTCGTGAGCAGCGTGACATCGACCGTCTCCAACAGGTGACGGAATGGGCACAACAAAGTCCTTGTTATCAGCAGGCCTTGGTCGCTTATTTCGGTGAATCACTGGCTGAGCCATGCGGCCAATGCAGCGCTTGCCAGGGACTGGTTGCCAGTATGCCAGCCAGAGCGCGCAGGGATGTGGATCCGTCAGTGATCCGTTCAGTGCAAAAAGAGGAGCATGCCGCCTTGTCCACGCCTCGTCAGCTGGCCCGTTTCCTGTGTGGCATCTCCAGCCCCAAGGCCAGCCGTGCGCGACTGGCCCGCCATTCTGCATTTGGCTCCATGGAGGAGGCTCCATTTTCAGAGGTGCTGGCTCAGTGCATGGATTCCCGGCACTGAATCCCTGGCGGTGGTCGGAGTGTGCGGCTCCCGGACAGTAAATTATTCCTTCAAGATGCAGATTCCCGATTGAGGCGGGCGACCGCTTCTGTTAATATTTTCTCCCGTCCTGATGTAGCGCAAGCCCCTGAAATTTCAGGTGTTCATCCATCACTTGCGTAGCTGGCCAACCCGATCAAAGAGCAACCCTTGCCCGTGATGTCATGAGCAGGGTGTTTTTTTTATTGGGGCCGGTTCACACTTGATGGCGCGCTACTAATCCATAAGGGAATCAGCGGTTTCTCTCTCTTAGCTGAGGTGGTACCAGCAGTTCCCAAGCAATCTGGTGAGTGCATGTCACGTTTCATCTTTGTCACTGGCGGTGTGGTGTCTTCCCTGGGTAAGGGGATTACCTCTGCTTCTCTGGCCACCTTGCTGGAGGCCCGCGGCCTCAAAGTCACCCTGATCAAAATGGATCCCTACATCAATGTGGATCCGGGCACCATGAGCCCTTACCAGCACGGTGAGGTGTTTGTGACCGAAGATGGCGCTGAGACCGATCTGGATCTGGGTCACTACGAGCGTTTTATTCGTACTCGCCTGAGCCGTCGCAACAGCTTTACCACTGGCCGTGTCTATCAGGACGTGCTGGACAAAGAGCGCCGTGGCGAATACCTGGGAGCTACCGTTCAGGTGATCCCGCATATCACTGACGAGATCAAGCTCAAGATTCGTGAAGGGGCAGGGGATGCTGATGTTGCCATCGTGGAAATCGGTGGTACCGCAGGTGATATTGAATCCCTGCCGTTCCTGGAAGCCGCGCGCCAGATGCGTGTGGAGCTGGGTTCCAGCCAGTCCTTGCTGGTCCATCTGACGCTGGTGCCCTATATCGCTACGGCTGGTGAAATCAAGACCAAGCCCACCCAGCACTCAGTGAAAGAACTGCGTTCCATTGGTTTGCAGCCGGATATTCTGGTTTGCCGCGCAGATGACCCGATTCCGCAGAGCGCCCGTGAAAAAATCGCCCTGTTCACCAACGTGGAAGCCCGTGCGGTGATTTCGTCACCGGACTGCAAGACCATTTACCAGGTGCCCCGCGGCATGCACGAGCAGGGTCTGGATGCCATTGTGGTCGAGAAGTTTGGGCTGGATTTGCCTGAACCGGATCTGAGCGAGTGGGATCGTGTAGTTGAAGCCCAGCTGAACCCGGAAGCGGAAGTGACCGTGGGAATGGTGGGCAAGTACATCGAGTTGGCCGATGCCTACAAGTCTCTCAACGAAGCCCTGATCCACGCGGGTATCAGTAACCGTGCCAAGGTCAACATCCTGTATCTGGATGCGGAAGATATTGAACGTGACGGCACAGCAGTGCTGGAGAATCTGGATGCGATTCTGGTGCCTGGTGGTTTCGGCGACCGGGGTACCGAAGGCAAGATTGCAGCGATTCGCTTTGCCCGTGAAAACAAGGTGCCTTATCTGGGCATCTGCCTGGGCATGCAGCTGGCAGTGATCGAATATGCCCGCGATGTGGCCGGCATCCAGCAGGCGCATTCTTCCGAGCTGAAACCTGGGACCCCGGACCCTGTGGTCGGCTTGATTACCGAATGGACCACGGAAGACGGCCGCAAGGAACAGCGCTCTGCTGAATCCGATCTGGGCGGCACCATGCGTCTTGGCGGCCAGGAGTGTGTGTTGGAAGCCGGTAGTCGCGCTGCCGAATGTTATGGCGCAACACGTATTGTTGAACGTCATCGTCACCGTTATGAAGTGAACAACAATTACCTGCCGGCTTTGGAAGAGGCAGGCCTCAAAATTGTTGGCCGTTCTGTTGATGGCGAGTTGGTAGAAGTGATCGAGGTGGCAGACCATCCGTGGTTTGTGGCCTGTCAGTTCCACCCGGAATTTACTTCCACGCCTCGTGACGGCCACGGGCTGTTCAAGGGTTATGTGGCAGCAGCCCTGTTGCACAAGGCTGCGCAATAAACGCACACAAGGAGCAGTGCCCTGTGAGTGATCAGAAAGTGATTCGCCTCGGCGAACTGGAATTTGGTAACGACAAGCCAATGGCGCTGTTTGGCGGCATGAATGTGTTGGAATCCCGGGATATGGCCATGCAAGTGGCCGAGGCCTACGCCGAGGTGACTGCCAAGCTGAACATCCCATGGGTGTTCAAGGCCAGCTTTGACAAGGCCAACCGTTCCTCCCTGAACTCCTATCGCGGGCCGGGGATGGAGGAAGGGCTGAAAATCTTCGAAGAAGTGAAGAAGACCTTCAACTGTCCGGTGATCACTGATGTGCATGAGCCCTACCAGGCGGCACCGGTGGCTGAAGTATGCGACATCATTCAACTGCCTGCCTTCCTGGCGCGGCAGACGGATTTGGTGGTAGCGATGGCGAAGACCAATGCCATCATCAATATCAAGAAGCCCCAGTTCCTGGCCCCCCACGAAATGGGACACATACTGCACAAGTGTGAGGATGCCGGAAACGATCAGCTGATTCTGTGTGAGCGTGGCTCCAGCTTTGGTTACAACAACCTGGTAGTGGACATGCTCGGCTTCGGCATCATGAAAAAATTCAACTACCCGGTGTTCTTCGATGTGACCCATGCGCTGCAGAAGCCGGGTGGTCGCGCCGATAGCGCCGATGGTCGCCGTGCACAGGTGGCTGAATTGGGCCGTGCCGGGATCAGTCAGGGCATTGCCGGACTGTTCCTTGAAGCCCATCCTGACCCGGATAATGCCAAATGCGATGGCCCCTGCGCCCTGCGTCTGGACCGTCTGGAGCCATTCCTTGCCCAGATGCAAACCCTGGATAATACCGTCAAGGCACTGCCTGCCTTCGAAAACCACTGATTAAGAGAGATTGACTGTCATGTCCAAGATCGTTGACATCAAAGCCCGCGAAATTCTGGATTCCCGCGGCAACCCCACCATCGAAGCCGATGTGATTCTCGAGTCTGGCGCAACCGGCAGTGCCTGCGCTCCCAGCGGTGCCTCAACCGGTTCCCGTGAAGCGTTGGAGCTGCGTGATGGCGACAAGAGCCGTTACCTGGGCAAAGGCGTTACCAAGGCCGTGGGGAACGTGAACTCCGAGATTCGTGAACTGCTGATCGGTAAAGAAGCCTCTGATCAGAGAGGCATCGACCAGGCCATGATCGACGCCGACGGTACCGAGAACAAAGGCAAGCTGGGCGCCAACGCGATTCTGGCGGTGTCTCTGGCGGTAGCCAAGGCCGCTGCAGCTGATCAGGGCAAGCCCCTGTACGAGTACATCTCCGATCTGCAGGACGATGACAACGAATACTCTCTGCCGGTACCGATGATGAACATCATCAACGGCGGTGAGCACGCTGATAACAACGTGGACATCCAGGAGTTCATGGTGCAGCCGGTGGGTGCCTCCACCGTGGCAGAAGCGATTCGCTACGGCGCGGAAATCTTCCACGCCCTGAAAGGCGTTCTGAAGAAGCGTGGTCTGAACACCGCTGTGGGAGATGAAGGTGGTTTCGCACCTGACCTGCCCAGCAATGAAGCGGCTTTGGAAGCCATCATGGAAGCCATCGAAATTGCTGGCTACAAGGCAGGCGAAGACGTGACTCTGGCGCTCGACTGTGCCTCCAGCGAATTCTACAAGGATGGCAAGTACGTGCTGGCCGGTGAGGGCCGCAGCATGACTTCCGCCGAGTTTGCCGATTACCTGGCAGAGCTGTGCGACCGTTACCCGATCATCTCCATCGAAGATGGTATGGACGAGTCTGACTGGGAAGGTTGGAAGATCCTTACCGAGAAGCTGGGCAACAAGGTACAGCTGGTGGGCGACGATCTGTTCGTGACCAACACCAAGATCCTCAAGAAGGGGATCGATGAAGGTGTGGCTAACTCCATCCTGATCAAGTTCAACCAGATCGGTTCCCTGACCGAAACCCTGGAAGCCATCAAGATGGCCAAGGATGCTGGCTACACCGCGGTGATCTCTCATCGTAGCGGTGAAACCGCAGACAGCACCATTGCTGATCTGGCTGTCGCTACCGCTGCTGGGCAGATCAAGACCGGTTCCCTGTGCCGTTCCGACCGTGTGGCCAAGTACAACCGCCTGATCCGCATCGAGCAGGAGCTGGGTCGCGTTGCCTACCATGGCCGCAAAGAGTTCAAGTTCCTCGGCTAATCCCTGATGAGCGACACCCGGGCCAGCAAGGCGTCACCACTGGAGGGCAAGCGGGCAGCACTCAAGCTGTCACCCGCTCGTCAGGTGGTTTTCGCTGTGCTGGCCCTGGTGTTTCTGGGGCTACAGGCGCGTCTGTGGTTCGGTGAAGGCAGTGTTCGGCACGTGGCCAGTCTCAAGGACGATGTTGCTGAACTAAAGCAAGCCAATGCCAAGCTGGCAGAGCGCAATCGCCTGATGGCTGCTGACGTTAAAGACCTGAAACAGGGTACCGAAGCGGTGGAAGAAATCGCTCGCAAGGATTTGGGTATGATCCGCAAGGGTGAAACCTTTTTTCTGATCCTCGAACAACCAGGGAGTACCGAGTGAATCCGGTAATCCGTGGTCCTCTTTATGCCGTTGTGCCAGCAGCTGGTGTCGGCCAGCGAATGAAAGCAGGTATTCCCAAGCAGTACCTGACACTGGCTGGCAAAACCATTACCGAACATACCCTGCAGCGCTTGCTTTCTTTTGCGCCTATCGAAAGCGTGGTGGTGGCGGTGTCCGCCGATGATCCCTGGTGGCCAACGTTGCCGGTGGCGACCCATCGCCGTATTCATGCGGTTACTGGTGGTGAAAGTCGTGCTGACTCGGTTCGCAATGCGGTTGCCCAGGTGCTGATGGATGGCGGTGAAGATGCCTGGGTACTGGTGCATGATATGGCCCGGCCATTGGTTCGCCTCTCCGATATCCAGAGCTTGTTGGCAGCCACAACGGAGCAGGGTGCCATTCTTGGCCTGCCAGTGGTGGATACCATCAAGCAGGCCGGCGCTGATCAGCGCATTGAGAAGACATTGGATCGTGAGTTCGTCTGGCGTGCGCTAACGCCACAACTATTCCCTGCTGCTGCCCTCTATGAGGCGCTAAGTGGTGACCTTGCTGCCGTCACCGATGAGGCATCCGCCATGGAGCGGCAGGGCTGGCGTCCTGCATTGGTGGCCGGGCACAGCGACAATATCAAGATAACGGTACCGGAGGATCTGCCACTGGCCCGTTTCTATCTGGCCCGACAATTCGAAGAGCAGGGAGGGCTGTGATGGCGATACGGATTGGTCAGGGCTTTGATGTTCATGCCTTTGATGACGGTGATCATGTGATGCTGTGCGGGGTGGCCATTCCCCATACCCATGGCCTCAAGGCTCATTCCGATGGCGATGTGGCCCTGCATGCACTGTCTGATGCCTTGTTGGGTGCGTTGGCACTTGGCGACATTGGCCACTATTTTCCGGATACCGACCCTCAGTGGAAAGGGGCCGATTCCGGCAAACTGCTGCAAGCCATCTATCAGGACATAACTGCAGCTGGCTGGCAGCTGGGCAATGCAGATCTGACCCTTATCTGTCAGGCCCCCAAGCTGGCCCCGCACATTCTCGTTATGCGTGAGCGGATCGCCGAACTGCTGGGGTGTCAGGTCGCGCAAATCTCGGTAAAAGCCACCACCACGGAAAAGCTCGGTTTCACTGGACGTAATGAAGGCATTGCCGTTCAGGCGGCGGTGCTGCTGGAATCCGTATGAGTTTGCCCCATGCCCATGGTGGCCCGGTGGCCGAGGCTTCGCTCAAGGCTTGCCCGGAAGACTTCCAGGTTTTCGAATGCATGCATGTGACCCCGGAGGGTGAGGGTGAGCATCTGTGGCTGGAGATCGAAAAAACCGGCTGGAACACTGAGGATGTGGCCATGTGGTTGGCCAAAGCCGCAGGCATTCACCGCCTTTCAGTGGGTTATAGCGGTCTGAAGGACAAGCATGCAGTGACCCGTCAGTGGTTCAGTCTGCATCTGCCCGGCAAGGTGGACCCGGATTTCGACTGGCCGGAAGGCGTTCACCTGATGCAGGCCCTGCGACACCGTCGCAAGCTGAATCGTGGTACCCACCGTGCCAATCGCTTCGTGATCCGGGCCACGCACTTCTGCGGTGATGCGGATTTACTGGAAGCACGGCTGGACGCGATTGCAGCCCAAGGGATTCCCAACTATTTCGGTGAGCAACGTTTTGGCCGTGGTGCCGGCAACCTTGTGCGAGGCAAAGAGTGGCTCATGGGCGGCGAAGCACCACGAAAGAAAGCGCTTCGCAGTATCTGGCTGTCTGCGGTACGTAGCGATCTGTTCAATCAGGTACTGGCCGAGCGGGTGAGCCGGGGAGTCTGGAACCGGGTTCTGGCGGGTGACATCCTGCAGCCGGAGGGAAGTCGCGGTTTGTTTATGGCAGATGATGACGCTGAAGCTGCGGCACGGGTTATCAGCGGCGAAGTCCACCCCACAGCCCCTATGCCGGGCGTTGCGGGCATGGCATCATCTGGCCCTTGTCGGCAGTTGGAACAGCAGATTCTGGCGCCGAGTCAGGCCGTTATTGACGGGTTATGTCGGGAAGGGGTGGATGAAATTCGCCGCGCTACCCGGTTACCGGTACAGGACTTGCAGTGGTCCTTACAGCAGGATCAGGAAGGGGAAAACACCCTGCAGGTGGCATTCAGGCTGCCCGCAGGTGCGTTTGCAACAACAGTCATGGCAGAACTGGTGCGCTCACCGGAGCCTTCTGCATAGAGAACGAACTACAACATGGATATCCAACTCAGCGGCATCGGCATGACCTCTGCGCGGACTCGGGATCGTCTGGTGCAGCGCTTGCGTGAGACTGGCATTGAGGATGACCGGGTGCTGGATACGATCCGCAACACACCACGTCATTTTTTCATCGAAGAAGCCCTGGCCCATCAGGCCTATGACGATACCGCCTTGCCTATTGGTCATGGTCAAACCATCTCCCAGCCCTGGGTGGTGGCACGCATGACCGAACTGCTGATGGATGCTGGACGTCGAGGAAAGGTGCTGGAGATTGGCACAGGCTGTGGCTACCAGACGGCCGTATTGGCTCCCTTCTGCGATGAACTTTATTCCGTGGAACGCATCCGACCCTTACAGGAGCAGGCGAGAAAACGACTTTTGCGCCTGGGACTGGCCAAGGTGCAGTTGAAGCATGCCGATGGTGGCTTTGGCTGGAAAAGCGAGGCTCCGTTTGATGGCATCCTGGCGGCCTGCGCGCGCCCGGATATCCCGGATGACCTGCTGGAACAACTGGCCGATGGTGGTCGTCTGGTCATGCCGGTAGGGGATGATCGAAAGCAGATCCTGACGGTCGTCGATCGTGAAGGTGATGAGTTCCATACCCAGTCGCTGGATGCGGTGCGGTTTGTGCCATTCCAGCGCGGGGTGATGCGGTAAAAGCGAGTTACGAGGTACGAGTTGCGAAAACCTGAAAGCGAGAAGCGAAAACCTATTCCATTTTGTGGTTTTTCGTTTTTGCTTTTCGAAACTTGAAACTCGCTCGAGAATAACAAACCCGAAATCATGCCAGCTGTATGGCTTGGTGTATGAGGACAATCAATGATTCAACCCGGTATTTTCTTTCGTGGTATGGCCATGGGCGCGGCGGACGTGGTGCCGGGGGTGTCCGGCGGCACTTTGGCATTGATTACCGGTATCTATGAAGAGCTGATCGATACGCTCGGTGGTTTTACCCCGCGTTTGTTGGGTGTCTGGCGTCGTGAAGGTTTTGCGGCTTTTTGGCAACAGGCGAACCTGACCTTTTTGTTAACCCTGCTGACGGGTATTTTCACCAGCATCGCGTTGCTGGCACGCCTGATCACCTGGTTGCTCGAAAACCACCCCGTTCCCGTGTGGGCATTTTTCAGCGGACTGATTCTGGCGAGTATTTTTCTGGTGTTGGCTCCCTTGCAGAAGAGGGGGCTGGTTCAGGGATTGGCACTGCTTGCCGGCACCGTGATCGCGGTGATGATTGGCCTGGCCCCAGGCTTGTCCGGTGGTGGCAGTGCACTGGTTTTCTTTCTCAGCGGTATGCTGGCGATCTGTGCCATGATTCTGCCCGGCATTTCCGGAAGTTTTATCCTTCTTTTACTGGGCATGTATCAGCCGGTGCTGGAAGCTGTTAAAAGCTTGCAGTTGCCCCTCTTGTTGGCGTTCATGTCCGGGTGTGCGATTGGCCTGTTGAGCTTCGTGCATATTTTGAAATGGACCCTGCATCGTTATCACGACACCGTCATGGCGTTGCTGGCCGGCTTTATGGCTGGGTCGCTGGTGAAACTCTGGCCTTGGCGTGTCGCGGATGCTTCCGGGTTGCAAGACCAATGGTTCAGTCCTGCCGGTTATGCGGCCACGACAGGGGAAAATGCCCAGACCTTGTTTGCCATCGCTACCGCGCTCACCGCTATCGCTTTGGTCTGGCTACTGCATCGGTTGGCTCCTGTGCATAATGATGCCATGACTTCCCGGCAAGACTGATTCCTTCAGCGGCGTTTGAGGACGATTCGTATCAGCAATCACAGCAGGAAAATGACAGAACTGATTCGCACGATGGTGGCGACGGTCTTTCTCGTGCTGATGAGTGGCTGCAGTGCCAGCCTGGCCCCGGTGGTGGATATTTACGGGCAGGATACCCGACAACGGAAAGTCACCTCCGGAACGCATCATGTCAGGGAAGGGGAGACCCTGTACTCTATCGCCTGGCGTTACGGTTGGGATTATCGTGAGTTGGGGGCCGCCAATAATATTCCTGCGCCCTATACCATTTACCCTGGCCAGCGAATCTCGCTGGCGCTGAAGTCAGACACGACGAAGCCGGCCAGTAAGCCGAAGCCTGCCACTACATCTTCTACTTCAAGCAAACCGGAAGCCAGGCCAGTACCGAGCAAGCCGGCAAGCAAACCCGTGACGAGCAAGCCTTCAACATCCTCCGGCGGTGCCAAAACGGTTGGTCCTGTAACCTGGCGCTGGCCAGCCAGCGGGACGGTAGTTGAGCGTTTTTCATCTTCTTCCACGGGGCGTAAGGGGATTGCCATTAGCGGTCGGCAGAACAGTCCCGTGGTGGCGGCCGCTGATGGTCGTGTGGTCTATCGCGGAAGCGGCTTAACCGGCTATGGCAATCTGCTGATTCTCAAACATAATGAACGCTGGTTAAGTGCTTACGCCCATAATGATTCGATGCTTGTCAAAGAAGGCGATGTGGTGAAGGCCGGGCAGAAAATCGCCACTATGGGAGCGTCCGGAACGTATCGTACCCAGCTGCATTTTGAGGTGCGCCGTGACGGTAAGCCTGTCGATCCCATGCAATACCTGCCCAAACAGTAATCCTGATATGAGTCTGTCTGATGAGTGACGGCAGTAACCGAGAACATCGCCTGCTGTTGATAGCGGCCCTGTCGTCCGTGGCGACGGCGTTGATACTGATAGCAGCGAAGACGGTGGCCTGGCTGATGACAGGCTCGGTCAGCATGCTCGCTTCGCTGGTGGATTCAGTGATGGATTCGCTGGCTTCCCTGATCAACTTTGTGGCGATTCGCTATTCACTGGTGCCTGCAGACGAAGAGCATCGTTTTGGCCATGGCAAGGCAGAGGCCCTCGCCGGGCTGGGGCAGGCAATTTTCATCGCCGGTTCCTCCATCTTCCTGATTCACCAATCCGTGCTGAAGCTCATGGACCCGACGCCTATCGAAGCAAGTATGGTGGGGATTGGCGTGATGGTGGTTTCCATTGCACTGACCTTTGGCCTGCTGATGATTCAGCGTTATGTGGTCAAGCAGACAGGTTCAACTGCCATTGAGGCAGATTCTCTGCATTACTTGTCGGATCTGGCCGTCAATGTGGGGATCATCGCTGTGTTGGCGGTGAGCAGCTTTGGTTGGTTGTGGCTGGATGGAGCTGTCGGCCTATTGATTGCCCTGTTTATCCTGCGTAGTGCCTGGCATATCGCCTCTGAATCCAGCCAACTGCTGCTGGATCGAGAAATGCCCGCAGACGTGCGAAACCGCATTGGAGCCATCGTTGCCTCACACCCTGATGCACTTGGATTCCATGACCTGCGAACCCGGCAAAGTGGTCGCACTTGTTTTATCCAGTTGCATTTGGACATGGATCAAAACCTCACTCTACGGGTCGCCCATGATCTTGCCGACAGTATCGAAAGCGGCATCAAGCAGGCGTTTCCCGGGGCGGATGTCATCATTCACCTTGATCCGGTGGCGGTGGGTCCGAGAGTGCCGGTGGAGCCTCCACCCAAACATTGATCGTCGCTTTGTACTGTACTGTCCGGTCAAGTTTGGCTGTCCGGTAAACATATTGTATTCATCTGGGCTTTTCTTTAGCTTGAATAGCACGTTTTCAGGGTAAGGAATGGCGATGAACAGCCAGTCACAGGCACGACAGATTCAGCGAGTCTGGCAACAGGGTTTGGCCCGGCGGCAGTTTCTCAAATGGGGGCTGGGAAGCGTTGCGACGGTGGCGGCAGTGGCCGCAGGAGGCTTCGCGCTATTGCGCCGGTCCCCGCGAGATGCGGTTTCGCGGCCTGGCTGGGCTGCTGATTTGTCCGATGACGAATTTCATCTCTTTGACAGGGCACGAGAGGTGCTCTTGCCCGTTGCCGGTACGGCGTTGGTGGATAGTGCCGCCATCCCTGTTGTCCAGAATATTCAACGAACCCTCAACTACCTTGACCCCGTGACCCGCAAGGAACTCGGGGCCGGGCTCGGCCTGCTCGATAATATTGCGGTGTTCACCCACGGTTGCCGGTTTGTGGACCTGGAACTCCCTGAAGCGCGACAGATGCTGGATCGTTGGGGGGAGGGCGGAGTATTGCAGCGTACTTTGGCTACGGTGCTCAAGCAGTTGGTATATAGCGCCTATTGGCAGGATCCACAGACCTGGCAACCGGTTGAGTTTGATGGGCCGGTGAGTGACAAGTGGGGGCTTTCCTATCTGGGTAATGCCCCACTGCCTGGGCCTTTGGAAGTGAGCGCTCAGGAGACGACAGTATGAGTAGCCCGATCATGAAAGCCTCCGGTCTTGAGGTTCATCAGGCCACTGATGTGACTGATAGCCAAATAACCCTTGAAGCGGATGTGGTGGTAGTGGGTTCAGGCGCTGGGGGTGCTGTCGCCGCCTACGAACTCGCCCGCCAGGGAAAGCGGGTCATCATTCTCGAAGCGGGCCCTTATGTGCCCTCCAAAGCCTTTACTGAAGACTTTACGGATAGCCTGCAAACGCTCTACCAGGATCATGGTGGTCAGGCCAATAGCAGCGGTGATTTGCTGGTGTTGCAAGGGGCCTGCGTGGGCGGCTCGACCGTTGTGAATGGGTGCGTCTGCTTCCGTACCCCGGATTTTATCCTGCAGGACTGGCAGCGTGATTTCGGGTTGTCTGAACTGACGGAAGCTGAACTTGGCCCTTATTTTGATGAAGTAGAGCGTAATCTTTCCGTCCACGACAATGGCGAGCATGAGATTGCCCGCCATGGCCAGGTGATTCGCGAAGGTGCCCGAAAACTCGGCTGGTCTACCAAGCCCCTGCGCAGGAATATCCGCCAGTGCGGGCTCACCGGACATTGTCTGTCAGGCTGCAAGACAGAGCGCAAGCAATCCATGCTGGTGACCTATCTCCCTTGGGCCCAAGCCTACGGTGCAGAGATCTATGCGGATACTCGAGTGGAGAAAGTGCTCACAGAAGGAGGGAGAGCCAGTGGCGTAGAGGCTGTGGTCACTGGCCAGGATGGGATCGTGGTGGCGTCCCTGACAGTCCGGGCTCCGCGAGTCGTTCTGGCTGCCGGGGCAGTGCAAACGCCTGTGCTGCTTCTGAAAAGCGGTCTGGCCAATCGTTCTGGCCAGGTCGGCAAAAATTTCGCCTGTCACCCCTCACTGCTGGTTGCTGCCCGCTATCCTCAGCCCATCTACCCCTGGCGAGGGGCATTGCTGGGGGTTCACATCGATGAATTCATGCATCCCGACAAGGGGGGATTCATCCTCGAGGATGGCGGCTTCGGGATAGTGGAAATGACCATGCTGGCCGAGCCGGGCACAGGGGAGCCCTTCATGGAATACATGGCCAATGCCAGAGACCTGGCTGGGCTGGTAACACTGATCCATGATCACAATGTGGGAACGATCTCCTGGGATGGCGAGCGCAAGCAGATTGACTACCAGCTTAGTGAGGCGGACTTCCCCTCAATGAAGCGAGCTATCAAGGCAGCCGCTAGACTCCATCTAGCCTCAGGGGCGACGGAAGTCTATGTGCCAGCCAGTGACCGGCGGATTATTCGTTCTGAAGACGATATCGATGATCAGGTCGATTCCCTCGAGAACGCGCCACAGCACCTTCGGATGGTCAGTTATCACCCCCAGGGGACTTGTCGGATGGGCGCGGATCCCCTGCAGAGCGTAGTGAAGGCCAATGGCGAGACCCATGATGTCGCCGGGCTGTATGTGGCAGACGCCAGCCTGTTGCCAACTTCGATCATCGTGAACCCGCAGATTACGGTGTATGCACTGGCAACCCGCATCGCACGGCAGATGGCTTAGACGCAGCCAGGTTCACCGCTGGTGGGTGAACCTGGTTACCCCGCAGACCGGCTTTTACGTCACCGCTGCCACCGTTAGCTTTGGTGTTTGTTACGGTTTGTTATAGACTCGGTCTGAAATCTCCACCAATAACAACAAGGGCCACGACTGGCCTGCCCAGGAGAGGGGTAATGAAGGATAAAAACCGTGCGCCTTTGCCCGGCTATCTGGCGGGGCTTGAACCGCTCAGCCGCCGAGGTTTCCTGCGTACTACCGTGCTTGCCAGTGCTGCGTTGAGTAGCGGCTGTGCCAGCCTGTTTGGGCGTAAGGATGCCCCTGAAACCCTCGAATACTATAGCCTTCAGCCAGATGAGATTGATGTCATCACCCGGCTGACTGAGGTGATGTTGCCCGCCGAGCAATTCGGGCTTCCATCAAGCACCTCCGTGGTTCCCACCGTCAAAAATATCGACATGATGGCTCAGCGTATGCCAGAGCAGACCCGTGATCTTCTGGGTTTGGGTATCTGGGTGTTCAATAATCGTCCCATGGTGAGCTTCAAATTCAGAAAGTTCACCTCCCTCCCGGACGACAAGGCGTTGGATTATGTCAACGCCATGCAGGAAGGCGCGTTCTTCGAACGAGGTTTAATGACCACTCTCAAGGCCTTGATTGCGTTGAATTACTGGCGCGACTCCCGCACCTGGCCGGGCCTGGAATACCACGGCCCTGTGACTGAAACCTGGGGTGTTCGTCGCCTCGGCAATGCGCCGCTGCCGAGAGCCTGATAGGGGGAATTATGGCTTTTGTTCGTGTACCAAGAGATGGGGTGCCGGTCACCCAGGCAAAAGACGTGGCCCTGGACCCGAGTCTTGGCAAACGCTTTACCCTGAAAACCGATGTGGTTGTGGTGGGGTCTGGTGCCGCAGGTTCCATGGTGGCTTATGAAATGGCCAAAGCCGGTCGCGATGTGCTGGTGCTGGAGTCTGGCCGTTACTATCCCAGCTCCGAGTTTACTGAGCATCTTGGCGATACCATGACCAAGATCTACCAAGATCAGGTAGGTCAGGTGAATACCACTGCTGACATTATCTTCATTCAGGGTGCCTGTGTAGGCGGATCAACCGTTGTGGGCGCCTGTGTAATGGAAGAGCCTGGTGATGCCATTCTCGATGGCTGGGCAGAGAAATATGGGCTTGATGCGTTGTCGGCAGAGAAATTCCGTCCTTATCTCGACAAGGTGGCGGATGAGCTTCAGATCCATACCAACGAAGCTCATGAGATTAATGCCTGTGCCCACAAGGTGATTCAGGGCTGCGAGAAAATGAAATTCTCGTGGAAGCCGGCCCAGCGGAACGTGAAGCAGTGTGCCTTGACCGGACACTGTCTGGCGGGCTGTCCCTCTGACAGAAAAATGAGCTCTCTGGTTACCCATCTACCTTGGGCGACAGCCTACGGCGCGCGTGTTTTCTCGGATACCGAGGTGATCAGGGTCAAAACCCGTGATGGCCGTGCCCGAGGGCTTGAAGCCCGTGTGGTAGATCCAGACAGCGGTGCTCATGTGGCAGATATGCATGTGGATGCGGACATGGTGGTGATGGCCGCCGGGGCCATCCACACGCCGCTGATTTTGCAACGCAGTCAAATTCCTGATCGCAGTGGTCAGCTGGGTCGAAATCTGGCCATTCAGCCATTCACTCAGGTGTTGGGCAAGTTCAAGGAGCCCTTGTATGGCTTCCGCGGTGCTCTGGTGGGTGTGCAGGTGGATGAGTTCACGCATACGGATGGCTATACCATCTTCTCTGGTCTGGCAGAGCCGGAATCGCTCCTTGCCCAGGGAGACATGAAGGCGGGCAAGGCTCACATCAATTTCATGAAGGACTATAAGTACTACGCCGGGGTGAATGCGTTCAGTAAGGATCTCGGCAAGGGCTATGTCCAGTGGGATGGTGATGCCTACACCGGTGACAAGACCATTCACTTCAATCCCAGTCGTGAAGAGTTCGAGAACATGAAAGCGTCGGCTACGCTGGCCGCAAGAATTTTCTTCTCGGCTGGTGCGGAAAAAGTCTTCCTGCCGACTTTCCAGAGTCTGGAAGCGGATTCAGTATTTGAGCTGGATGCGAAGATGGACAAGGTCGATTACGGAATCAAAGGTCTGTATACCTTCCGCTCCAACAGCTTCTCGCCCCATGGCACTTGCCGGATGGGCACGGACCCTTATCAGTCTGTCGTGTCTCCCAGCGGGGAATTACATGATACACCTGGTCTGTTCGTGGCGGATTCGAGCCTCATTCCTGAGTCCATGAGTGCGCCGATCCAATGGACGGTGCATGCCTTGGCGAAGTATGTCAGTGACCAGATTAACGAGAACGCCAGTAACTACTTCATCGTCTGATTGCTTTTTGATCCAACAGAACAACGCGCCTTCGGGCGCGTTTTTTGTGCATTACATTTAACGGCAAGCAGGGCAAGATTCATGCAAGCGCGCGGCTTTAGCGTCGTTCTTGTGCTCGTCAGTAGCTAAGCCCGGATCAAAACCCTTTCACCACAGCGCCCATAGAGAAACCCCATGGTCCTTTCTCGGTGATCTCTGTGACCTCTGTGGTAAATAATGCTTTCAAAGGTTTCGGGTATCGCTTTTCGTAACTCGACACTCAATACCCGCTTCTGTTTTCTCCTCTGTCTTTGTCTCAAAAGGCATCCCGTATGGCGTCAATTGTCTCCCTGCGCTGTGGTAGCATCCAAGGGTAAAAGACCTTGGAGACTACACCATGTCAGGTTTCGAATTTGCCACCACTCACCGTGTGCTGGTAGAAGCGGGGGCGGCGGCAAGGCTTCCGCAGCTGTGTCAGGAATTGGGAGCCAGTCACGTCATGCTGGTGACGGATCCAGGCATTCGCAGCACGCCCTTGTTAGGGCCGGTAGAAGAGAGTTTTCAAAGCGCCGGGATGCCGTTGAGCATTTACGATCATGTTAGCGCTGACCCGGCCGATCGTATTGTGATCGAGGCAGCAGACCAGGCCCGTGAGGCAGGGGCGGATCTGGTGATCGGCTTTGGTGGAGGCTCCTCCATGGACGTGGCCAAATTGGTCGCCTTGCTGGCCCATCCCCGGGCGACACAGGCGTTAACGGATATTTACGGTGTCGGTTTGGCCACGGGCCCAAGATTGCCATTGATACAGGTGCCAACAACCGCAGGTACCGGCTCTGAGGTTACTCCTGTGGCCATTGTGACCACCGGCGAAACCACCAAGGCAGGAGTGGTCGCACCTTCACTTTTGCCGGATCTGGCTGTGCTTGATGCTGAACTGACACTGCGACTGCCGCCTCATGTGACTGCCGCCACCGGTGTGGACGCCATGGTCCATGCCATTGAGGCCTACACTAGTGCACACAAGAAAAACCCTTACTCCGACATGCTGGCCAGAGAAGCCCTGCGTTTGCTGGGGGACAATCTGGTGGACGCGGTGAAAGAAGGGGGTAATCTCGCAGCCCGAGAAGCCTGCCTTCTGGGTGCCATGATGGCAGGTCAGGCGTTTGCCAATGCCCCGGTGGCGGCGGTACATGCACTGGCCTATCCATTGGGCGGTCACTTCCATATCCCCCATGGGTTGAGTAACTCCCTGGTGCTGCCGGAGGTGCTGCGCTTTAACGTCCGTGACGCTGCGCCGCTCTATGCCCAGCTGGCACCGATTCTGAGTGATCGTCCTTTTGCCGATCACGAGGATGGGGCAGGGGTGCTGATTGCCGCGTTGGAAAAGCTGATTGAAGAGGTGGGGCTGCCTACCCGTCTGAGAGAGGCTGGCGTTACTGAAGACAGTCTCGAAACTCTGGCCTCCGATGCCATGCTGCAGCAGCGTTTGCTGGTCAACAACCCCCGTGAAGTGACAGAGGCCGATGCGTTGGCCATCTATAAGGCAGTGTTTTAAAGGGTGAGAATATGAGCAAGAAAGCCCCGCGCCCTGAGCGTGAGGAATATGGCTACCTGTGTCCGGTAGATACCCGCTGGCGTGACAACGATATCTACGGTCACATCAACAACGTGGTGTATTACAGCTACTTCGATTCCACCATTAATCGTTATCTGATTGATGAGGGGGGGTTGGATATTCACGAGGGAGAGCATATTGCCTATGTGGTCAGCTCTGGCTGTGATTATCTGGAAGCGGCGGCTTACCCGGACAAGCTGGTGATCGGCATGAAGGTGGACAAGTTGGGCAGCAGCTCTGTGCGTTACGGCTTGGCACTGTTCGGCGAAAGCGGCTTGGCCAAGGCCACCGGGTTTGTGGTGCACGTATTTGTGAACCGGGAAACGGGAAGACCGGTGCCGATTCCAGAGCGGTTGAGGAGTGCATTGGCGGCATTGGAAGCGTAGTACGGTGATAGCGAGTTTCGAGTAACGAGTTTCGAAAGGCAAAACCAGAATAAACATGGCGGGGTGGTCAGGCGCTAAATTCGCTTGCAGTGAAGGTCCCCAGGTGTCATGAATAATGCTTGAGAGCGGAAGCAACGAGGGTTTTGCTCTTCGAAACTCGAAACTCGAAACTCGAAACTCGAAACTCGAAACTCGATACTCGAAGCGATGATCCTGGCAGGTCGCATGACGCGCGCAGCTGCCGCAGGGTGGCCCACAAAAAAGCCCGGCATAAGCCGGGCTTTTTTGTGGTGAAGCGATTACCGGGTCTTAAACAGACTGGGCAACCGGGATCTTCACGCTGTCTGCCACTTCCTGGTACTCCGGCAGTTTGTCGAAGCTCAGGTAGCGGTAGATTTCAGAGGACATGGAGTCGATGGTGTTCGCGTATTCCATGTACTCTGCAGGGGTCGGCAGCTTGCCCAGAATGGACGCCACAGACGCCAGTTCGGCAGACGCCAGGTACACATCCGCACCCTGACCCAGACGGTTCGGGAAGTTACGGGTGGAGGTGGATACCGCAGTGGACTTCGGCGCGATGCGAGCCTGGTTACCCATACACAGGGAGCAGCCCGGCATCTCGGTACGCGCACCGGCGCTGCCGAAGATGTTGTAGTAGCCTTCTTCGGTCAGCTGGTGCTGATCCATCTTGGTCGGCGGAGCGATCCACAGACGGGTCGGCATGGTGCCGCTTTCCACTTTCTGCAGCAGTTTACCGGCAGCACGGAAGTGACCGATGTTGGTCATGCAGGAACCGATGAACACTTCGTCGATCTTGGCGCCAGCCACCTCGGACAGGGTTTTGGCATCGTCCGGGTCGTTCGGGCAGCACAGTACCGGCTCTTTGATCTGGTCCATGTCGATTTCGATGACGGTGTGGTACTCGGCATCGGCGTCGGCACGCATCAGGCTCGGGTTGGCCAGCCACTCTTCCATGCCCTGGATACGACGCTCGATGGTACGGGCATCGCCGTAACCGTTGGCGATCATCCACTTCAGCATGGTGATGTTGGACTTCAGGTACTCGGCCACGCTGTCTTCGGACAGGGTGATGGTACAACCGGCAGCAGAACGCTCCGCAGAGGCGTCAGACAGTTCGAACGCCTGCTCTACGGTCAGCTCTTCCAGACCTTCGATTTCCAGGATGCGACCGGAGAACACGTTGACCTTGCCAGCTTTGGCGACGGTCAGGTGACCTTCCTTGATGGCCTGCAGCGGAATGGCGTGTACCAGGTCACGCAGGGTGATGCCTGGCTGGCGCTTGCCCTTGAAGCGAACCAGTACGGATTCCGGCATATCCAGCGGCATAACGCCGGTGGCGGCGGCAAACGCGACCAGACCGGAACCGGCCGGGAAGGAGATGCCCATGGGGAAACGGGTGTGGGAGTCACCACCGGTACCGACGGTATCAGGCAGCAGCATGCGGTTCAGCCAGGAGTGGATGATACCGTCGCCCGGACGCAGGGAAACACCGCCACGGTTCATGATGAAGTCGGGCAGGGTGTGCTGGGTTTCCACGTCAACCGGCTTGGGGTAAGCGGCGGTGTGACAGAAGGACTGCATCACCAGGTCAGCCTGGAAGCCCAGACAGGCCAGGTCTTTCAGTTCGTCACGGGTCATCGGACCGGTGGTGTCCTGGGAACCTACGGTGGTCATCTTCGGCTCGCAGTACATGCCGGCGCGCACGCCTTCCATGCCACAGGCCTTACCGACCATTTTCTGGGCCAGGGTGTAGCCCTTGTTGGAATCACCGGGCTGCTCCGGCTTGCGGAACAGTTCAGACGGATCCAGACCCAGCGCTTCGCGCGCCTTGGTGGTCAGGCCACGGCCAATGATCAGGTTGATACGGCCACCAGCGCGAACTTCGTCCAGCAGTACCTGGGAACGCAGATCGAATTCAGCGATCACTTCGCCGTTCTTCTCAACCTTGCCCGCGAACGGGTAAACGTCGATCTGGTCGCCGGTTTCCATTTTGGAAACGTCGCACTCGAAGGGCAGGGCGCCGGAATCTTCCATGGTGTTGAAGAAGATCGGAGCAATCTTGCCACCGATACACACACCACCAGCACGCTTGTTCGGTACGAACGGGATGTCATCACCGAAGTGCCACAGCACAGAGTTGGTAGCAGACTTACGGGAAGAACCGGTACCCACAACGTCACCCACGTAGGCAACGGGCAGGCCTTTGGCTTTCAGTTCTTCCATCTGCTTCAGCGGACCGATTTCGCCGTCTTTCTCAGGGAAGATGCCGTCACGGGCGTTTTTCAGCATGGCGTTGCCGTGCAGCGGGATGTCCGGGCGGCTCCAGGCGTCCTGGGCGGGGGACAGGTCATCGGTGTTGGTTTCGCCGGTTACCTTGAACACGGTCAGAGACATTTTCTCTGCCAGATCAGGGCGCTTGGTGAACCACTCGCCTTCAGCCCAGGACTCGATCACTTCCTTGGCCTTGGCGTTGCCGGCTTTCATCTTGTCTTCCACATCGTGGAAGGCATCGAATACCAGCAGGGTGCTTTTCAGTTGCTCGGCGGCCACTTCGGCCAGCTCGGCGTCGTCCAGAGCAGCGATCAGCGGAGCTACGTTGTAGCCACCCTGCATGGTGCCCAGCAGCTCAATAGCGCGGGTCTTGCTGATCAGGGGAGAACTGGCTTCGCCTTTCACGATAGCGGTCAGGAATGCAGCTTTAACATAAGCAGCCTGATCCACGCCCGGCGGAACGCGGTTAACGAACAGGTCCTGAATGAAATCTTCTTCGCCAGCCGGCGGGTTCTTCAGCAGCTCAACCAGGTCGGCGACCTGCTGCTCGTTCAACGGCTTGGGCGGCACACCTTCGGCGGCGCGCTCTTCTACGTGTTTGCGATAGGCTTCTAGCACAGCGTTTCCCTCTTACTCGGCTTTCTGTTACGAATCCTGCTGAATTCTTTTGGAAATCAGCCTTTTAGGGTGTAACTGGGGGTTGGAATTGCGCGCGGAGTATAGCGGATTCGGTATCAACTGTTAAGCGAAACGAGGGCCACGGTCATTCATCAGGTGAATACTCATAATCACTTGCGGTAAGTTTCTGCCAACTCAATATGGGGCACGTTTGCCTTCAGGAGGGCGGCGAAATCGCTTGTAGCTCCACAGGTATTGCTCTGGGCCTTCATTGATGAGGGCCTCGATAGAACGATTCAGCGCGCTCAGTGAGGCGTCTAGGTCCGCATCTGCGATGGACTCCTCGGCAGGGCGGAAGCGAAGCTCAAAGCCCTGTGTGCCAGGCAGGCGTTGGGCCCAGGCCATGAAGGGGCGAGCCCCCGTCTGCTGGATCAGCTTACAGGCGAGTGTGCCGGTGTAAGCGGAATGGCCGTAGAAGTCTGCATGGCGTCCACTGCGTCGATCTGGAACCTGATCGGGAAGAATGGCCGTCATGGCTCCCTTGCGCATGGCCCGCACCAGGCCGGCTACGCCGCGTGCTGTGGTGGGGTACATGGTAGAACCGAAATGTTCGCGCCCCTCGCGCACCAGGTTGTCTACTTCTGGCAGTCCTGAGGGGGCAAACATCACATGCAGATCATAGTGATCGGCAAGCCAGAAATTGAGAACCTCCCAGCAGCCCAGATGCGGGGCCAGGATCATCACTGGTTGGCCTGCATCGACTGCGGCCTGGAGAGCTTCTCCTCCATCTACAGACTGAATGCGCTGCATGCCGCTGTTGGGGCGAGACCAGAACAGAGCGATTTCGAAGGTGTTCTTGATGCTTTCCACCAGTGATTGGCGTGCCAGACGTCGGCGTTCGACAGGAGATAATTCGGGATAGCAAAGCCCAAGATTGATTTCGGAAACCCGGCGGGCTTCTGAAGGAAAGGCTGCGACAAGATGGCCAATAAAGGTGGCCAGCCAGCGGTTAACAACAAATGGCAGGCAGCCAATCAACCGCAGCATGAAAACAGCCGCGCGTCCCTTGACGGTTTGAATGCGTGGATTACTTCTTCTTCCCATGGCGGGAGAGTATAAGGTGCCTGAAGCTGGACGCCAGATGCGAGACGCAGAAAAGCACAAAAGTTCCGGGATGATGATCAGGTCGGGGGCCGCTATAATGCGCGCCGACCTTGAGGATGCCATGCACGATATATCCCACATTCAGCAGTTTCTTCCCTGTCCGACCCCGCAGTCCTGGATTGATTGGGCACTTCGGCACCCGGATATCCTGCTGATTGATCACGCTCATTGTGAAAAAAAGGCGGCGAGTACCGCGTTGAACCTGATGTTCCGTTACGTGGACCGGCCGGATCTGCTGGATGCACTCAGTCAGTTGGCACGGGAAGAGCTGCTGCATTTTGAGCAGGTGATCCAGATCATGCGGGAGCGCGGAGTCACTTATGATCACCTTTCGCCGGCCCGCTATGCACAGGGTTTGCGCAAACATGTGCGTACCACGGAGCCGGGAAGGCTGGTGGATACGCTCATCGTCGGTGCCCTGATCGAAGCCAGAAGCTGTGAACGCTTCGCGGCCCTTGCGCCCCATGTGGATGAAGAGTTGGGACGCTACTACCGCTACCTGCTAAAAAGCGAATCCCGCCATTACGAAGACTATCTGCGTCTGGCTGAACAATATGCTGGCGAATCCATCGAGGAGCGGGTGGCGTTCTTCAAAAGCGCCGAGCAGGACTTGATCGAGACGCCGGATGAGGAGTTTCGGTTTCATTCCGGCGTACCAAGGCAGTGAACAGTTAACAGTGAATAGTTAACAGTGAATAGTTAACAGCGTCGCGGATCAGGGCATTTTTATCTTAAACGCATGAGGCCGCGCCCATACTCTGGGCGCGGCCTCATTGCTTTGAACATCACCAAAGGCGCTGCTCGCGCAGCTGTTCACTGTTAACTATTCACTATTCACTGATCGCAAAGCTCTCCAACCGCAACCCAAGCTCACTATCCGCCACAATTTGCCACCCAAGCTTTCCCCAATCTCCCAGCACCCAACGTTTGCCGGTGCCGGTGGCGAGGGGGATGTCGTGGACATCGGGGCGGTGGGTGTGGCCGTGAATCAGGTGCTGGACGCCGGCGGCTTCCATGGTTTTGACTACTTCCTCCGGGGTGACGTCCATGATGTTCTCAGCCTTGTTGGCGTTGTTGCCCTGGCTTTGCATGCGCATCCCTTGAGCAATCATGCGGCGCTGTTCCAGTGGCTGCGACAACATGCCCTGTTGCCACTGGGGGCTGCGAGCCATGGCGCGGAACTGCTGGTACTCGGTGTCCAGCGTGCACAGGCTGTCGCCATGCATAAGCTGGACCGGGGTCCCGTACAGATCTACCACGGTACCTTCGTCCAGCAGGGTGCCGCCACAAGCAAGCGCGAACTCCTCACCAAGTAGAAAATCACGGTTGCCATGCATGAAGAACAGTTTGCTGCCGCTGTCCGCAAACTGGCGGAAGGCCTCGATGGCTGCCCTGTTGAACGGGGTGTCGTCATCGTCGCCAATCCAGGCTTCGAACAGGTCGCCGAGCACATACAGTGCATCGGTCTGACCCGCGTGTTTTTCCAGTAGCGCCTTGAGGGCATCCAAATGTTCCGGGCGCTCAGGGTCAAGATGCAGGTCGGAGATAAACAGGGAGTAAGCCATGGTCGTTACTGATCATCCTGCTCATCGGTCAGGCGGTAAGCCTTGAGAATCAGCACCGGATTTGCCGGTACGTCACGGGCCATCATGCCGCTAAGACGCTGGCTGGTGGTCCGTTCACGAGCAATGCTGTCTACTACATTCATCCCATCAGTCACCTTGCCAAACACGGCGTAACCCCATCCGCGCTGATTTTTGCCGGTGAAATCCAGATTGCGGTTATCTACCAGGTTGATAAAGAACTGCGCAGTAGCAGAGTGGGGATCGCCGGTGCGGGCCATGGCCAGCGTGCCGCGGCGGTTGCTCAGGCCATTGTCTGCTTCGTTTTGAATCGGGGCCTGTGTGGCCTTGCGTTGCCCGTCCTTGTCAAAGCCGCCGCCCTGAATCATGAAACCCTGAATCACACGGTGAAACAGGGTGCCATCATAGAACCCACCATCTACATACTTGAGGAAGTTGCTAACGGTAACCGGTGCTTTGTCTTCGTAAAGCTCCACGGTGATTGGTCCGGCACTGGTTTCCATACGGACCAGCGGATTGGCCAGCAAAAGACCAGGGAGAAGGATGATCAGGGCAACAGCAAGGCGCATGGGCTTACTCCTCGATCAGCTCGGCAGATTCGATCAGCACCGGCTCAACCGGTACGTCCTGATGGAAGCCGGAGTTGCCGGTGGCCACTGCACGGATCTTCTCGACCACTTCCATGCCATCGGAAACGGCACCGAATACGGCATAACCCCAGCCGTCCTGGCTGCGTTCTTTGTCCAGAAAGTGGTTATCGGCCACATTGATGAAGAACTGGGCAGACGCAGAGTGCGGATCCGGGGTACGCGCCATGGCGATGGAGCCAACCTTGTTGGACAGGCCATTGCCGGCCTCATTCTGGATCGGTGCGCGGGTGGGTTTCTGCTGCATATCTTCGGTGAAACCGCCGCCCTGGATCATGAAGTTGCTGATCACGCGGTGGAAGATGGTGCCGTCAAAATGGCCGTCCTTGACGTATTGCACAAAGTTTTCGGTGGTAACAGGCGCTTTTTCTGCGTCCAGTTGCAGGGTGATTTTGCCGTAGGTTGTATTCAGCACCACTTTCATTGGGTATTTCTCCACTGGTCGAGCTTGTAAGCCATGGCGGAAATTGCCGATGTGCAGGCCCGGAGTCTTTGACTGAAGGGGGCTGCACTGTACACTAGCGCACCTTTATTTTCACTGTATCCGGCGAAGGCAATGAGCGAAACCAAAGCGCCCAGCAATTTTATCAGACAGATCATCGACCGCGACCTTTCAGAAGGTAAAAATGACGGTCAAGTTGTCACCCGTTTCCCGCCGGAGCCCAATGGCTACCTGCATATTGGCCACGCCAAGTCCATTTGTCTGAATTTCGGCATTGCCGAGAGCTATCAGGGCGCCTGCAACCTGCGCTTTGATGACACCAACCCGGAAAAGGAAGAGGACGAGTACATCCAGTCCATCAAGCGGGATGTGGAATGGCTTGGCTTCGAGTGGGCGGGCGAGGTGCGTTTCGCCAGCAACTATTTCGATCGCCTCTATGAGTTGGCGGTAGAGCTGATCGAAAAAGGCCTGGCTTATGTGGATAGCCTGAGCCCGGAGCAGATTGCCGAATACCGTGGCAACTTCACGACTCCCGGGAAGGAAAGCCCTTACCGTGATCGCAGTGTCGAGGAGAACCTTGCGCTGTTTGAGAAGATGCGCGACAACCAGATGGAAGAGGGCGAGGCTGTTTTGCGTGCCAAAATCGACATGCAGAGCCCCAACATCAACCTGCGCGATCCGATTCTTTACCGGATTCGCAAGAAGGTACATCACCAGACGGGTGACAAGTGGGTGATTTATCCCATGTACGATTTCACCCACCCGTTGTCTGATGCTATTGAAGGCATCACCCACAGCTTGTGTACCCTGGAATTCGAGGATCACCGCCCCTTCTATGACTGGGTGGTGGAGAATACCTCCGTTGCAGCCAGCCCGCGCCAGTACGAGTTTGCCCGTCTCAACCTGAACTACACCGTGACCAGCAAGCGCAAGCTCAAGCAGCTGGTGGACGAAGGCCATGTAGACGGTTGGGATGATCCGCGCATGCCGACCATTTCAGGCCTGCGTCGCCGCGGGTACACTCCGGCCTCCATCCGTCATTTCTGTGAATCCGTAGGCGTGAGCCGTGCTGATTCGGTGGTCGACATGGCCATGCTGGAGGCAGCTATCCGGGATGACCTGAATCAGCATGCTCCCCGTGCCATGTGTGTGATGAATCCCCTCAAGCTGGTGATCGAAAATTGGGAAGAGGGCAAGGAAGAGTCCCTTACCGCGCCGGTACACCCGCAAAACGAGACCATGGGCACTCGTCAGGTTCCCATGACTCGTGAGGTCTACATCGACAAGGAAGACTTCCGCGAAGAAGCCAACAAGAAGTTCAAACGACTGGTGTTGGGTGACCGGGTGCGTCTGCGTTATGGCTATGTGGTGCGCGCTACCGATGTGGTGAAAGATGCCAGCGGCGAGATCGTGGAAATTCGCTGCAGCTATGATCCGGATACCCTTGGCAAGAACCCGGAAAATGATGAGGGGCAGGGCAAACTGCGTGGCGTGATCCACTGGGTAAGTGCCAGTAAGGGATTGCCCTGTGAAGTGCGCCTGTATGATCGCCTGTTCACTGTGCCGAACCCGGGTAAGGTAGAAGAAGGGCAGAGCTTTCAGGACAACATTAACCCGGAATCCCTGAAAGTGCTGAGTGGTTGCTGGGTGGAGCCCGGTCTGCGTGGCGTGCTGGCTGAAATTCGCTATCAGTTCGAGCGCGAAGGCTATTTCTGTGTGGACAAAAGCAGCAGTGAAGACAAACTGGTGTTTAACCAGACGGTAGGGCTCAGGGAGTCGTGGCCCAAAGACAGCTAAAAGAGCAGTGAATAGTTAACAGTGAATAGTTAATAGCTGCGCGGTTGTCCGTAGTGGTTGACTGAAAACAGAGAGGCCGCGCCCGGATGTTGGGTGCGGCCTTTTTTGTGGTAATGGTTTTCATCTTCTGTGGGGACTTGCTTGCAAGTGAAGAGGGTTTGGTCGAGGTTGGTAAAGCTTCGTTTGCAAGCAAACTCCCACATTGTGGCCTACAAAAAAGCCGCGAGCAGCATGGGCTGGTCGCGGCTTTTTTAAGGGCGGGATTTAGCCCAGTGCTTTCTCGCCAGACTGCAGGGTCTGGAAAATCAGGGTGTTGATGGTCATGGGGCCGACACCGCCGGGGACCGGGGTGTAGGCTGCGACACGGTCGACCAGCGGGCCCAGTTCGATATCGCCACATTTTTCCGGGTGGTAGCCTGCATCCACGACCACCGCGCCATCCTTGATCCAGTCTGCCTTGATGAATTCCGGTTTGCCCACTGCCCCCACTACGATATCCGCCTGTTTCACCAGATCCGCCAGATTTTGGGTGCGGCTATGACAGATGGTTACGGTAGCGTTGGCTTCCAGCAGCATCATGGCCATGGGCTTGCCAAGGATGGCACTGCGCCCGACAACCACGGCATGCTTGCCTTCCATCTCTACCTTGTAGTGTTCCAGCAGGCGCATGATGCCTTTCGGGGTCGCGCAACCGTAGGCTGCTTCACCCATGCTCATGCGACCAAAGCCCAGGCAGGTCACACCGTCCACATCCTTTTCCAGGCTGATGGCATCAAAACAGGCGCGCTCATCAATCTGGGCGGGAACCGGGTGCTGCAGCAGGATACCGTGCACGTCCGGGTTGTTGTTCAGTTCATCGATCTTGGCCAATAGTTGTTCAGTCGTGGTGCTTTCAGCCATTTCGATGGCTTCAGACTCCATGCCTACGCGGCGACAGGCATTGCCCTTCATCTTTACGTAGGTGGCAGAAGCCGGGTCGGCACCCACCAGGATGGTGGCCAGAATAGGGGTGCGGCCGTTGGCCTTGGCTTTCAGGGCCTCAACCCGTTGGCGCATTTCTTCTTCGAACTGCTGGGCCAGGGCCTTGCCATCGAGAATCTGGGCGGTCATGGAGTCTCTCTCTGCGTAAAGATAGTGGTTTGTCAGGGCGCGGGATTTTCGCACGGGCGCTCCATCGGCGCAAAAAAAGTAGTGCAGTCGAAAATCATGTTTATCCGCGCAAGTTGTTTAAAATCTGTGCGTTAGGGATTTTTTTGTTCCCGATTACGTTGACGCTTACCGGGGTGCCGAGTATTATGCGCGCCTCGCTTTCAAGCACTGTTAGCGTGACTGATAAACGGGGTGTAGCGCAGCCTGGTAGCGCGCCTGCTTTGGGAGCAGGATGTCGGGGGTTCGAATCCCTCCACCCCGACCATCAGTTTGAGCAGAACCTGCAATGCGCCTGTAGCTCAACCGGATAGAGCAACGGCCTTCTAAGCCGTCGGTTGCAGGTTCGAGTCCTGCCAGGCGTGCCAGGCAGGGAAAGCGACAAGTTTATGGTGACTGTAGCTCAGTTGGTAGAGCCCCGGATTGTGACTCCGGTGGTCGGGGGTTCAAATCCCCTCAGTCACCCCATACGCAGTACCGAAAAAGCCTCCGGGGACTCCCCGGAGGCTTTTTCGTATGTGGCCTGCAGATCCGCGCGCTAAACCGCCGGGTTATGTAGGCATTCCGGGCGGGTTTGATTATAATCTGCGCCCTTGGAATTCAGGTCGTCACGCATTCATGTCGGCGGCGAGCAGCAAAAAGTCTTTTTAAAGAGGATGTTATGCAGGTTTCTGTTGAAACGACTTCAGGTCTTGAGCGCCGTCTGACGGTGGGTGTTCCGGCGGAGAAGGTGGACTCTGCAGTAGAAAGCAAACTGCAGGAAGCCAAAAAGAATATCCGTTTGGACGGTTTCCGCCCGGGCAAAGTGCCAATGGGTGAAGTAAAGCGTCGCTTCGGTAGCGCCGTGCGTAACGAAGTGCTGGCTGACGTTATGCGTGAAGCCTTCATTGAAGCTGTGGAGCAGGAAAAACTGCAACCGGCCGGTATGCCGGGCTTTGAAGCGACCACCAACGAAGCGGGCAAGGACCTGGAATTCGTTGCTACTTTCGAGGTTTATCCGGAAGTTGAGCTGGCCGCTTTCGACGGTGTTGCTGTAGAGAAGCCGGTAGCTGAAGTGTCTGACGAAGACGTGGACACCATGATCGAAACCCTGCGTCAGCAGCGTGCCCAGTTCGAAGAAGTGGACCGTGCTGCTGCTGAAGGCGATCGCGTAAACATCAATTACAAGGGCCTGAAAGGCGATGAAGCCTTTGAGGGTGGCACCGCGGAAGGTCAGAACCTGGAGCTGGGCTCCGGTCAGATGATCCCGGGCTTCGAAGATGGCATCGTTGGCATGAAGGCTGGCGAAGAGAAAGACATCAATGTGACCTTCCCGGAAGAGTATCACTCCGAAGAGTTGAAAGGTCAGGCCGTGGTTTTCCAGATCAAGGTCAACAAGGTAGAAGGCAAGCAGCTCCCAGAAGTGGACGCCGAGTTCATGAAAGGCTTTGGTGTTGACGACGGTGACGAAGCCAAGTTCAAGGCTGAAGTGCGCAAGAACATGGAGCGTGAGCTGAAAAACGCCATTACCGGCAAGGTGAAAGAGCAGGTAATGGAAGGTCTGGGCGAGTTGCACCAGTTTGACCTGCCGGCTGCTCTGGTTGGCCAGGAAGTACAGCGCATGCGTCAGCAAATGGTTCAGCAGTTCGGTGGTGGTCAGCAGTTTGACGCGTCCATCCTGCCTGACGATCTGTTCACAGAGCAGGCACAACGTTCTGTGCGCCTGGGCCTGATCATCCGTGCGATTCTTGATCAGAACGAGCTGAAGGCTGACGCTGACAAGGTTAAAGCCCGTGTTGAAGAGATTGCCGAACAGTATGAGAAGCCGGAAGAAGTAGTGAACTGGGTGTACGGTAACCCCCAGCAGCTGCAGCAGATCGAAGGCGCGGTACTGGAAGAGCAGGTGGTTGACCTGGTGCTGTCCAGCGCCAAGGTAGAAGAAAAGACCATGTCCTACCAGGACGCCGTGAAGCCCCGCGAGCAGGCTGAAGCCTGATCCGGAAGCTTTGCAGCACAAAAAAGGGGCCTTCGGGCCCCTTTTTTTGTGCTGCTGCGCGGTGGAAAATCAGCTACGAGCGAGAAGCGAGAAGCGAGAAGCGAGAATCAAAGCATGGGCTGGCCTGTTTTTGCCTTTCGCAACTCGAAACTCGGCACTCGTTACTGACCCTGATCCCTGTTTAGCCCCCCAATCGAGCCATTTTTTCACTCTTCAGACACCGTTTTTGCACGGTTTTCTGCCTGAATTGACCTATAAATGCACAATTTGGCCAAGAATTGCGCACTTGAACTCCTCCCATGCCCACTTTTATAGACGCCCCTCTGGTGCCGTCATAAGATGCTGGAAGAGTTATTTTTCCTGAACGCCTTGTTTTGCGCCTGATTGGGCCCCATAGCAGCATCAGGAGAGGGCCGTAGCGGCGGCGAAATACCGCCCGCACTCATATAAACAAGAGCGTCCGCGGACGATCGACGAGAAGGAAAGCGCTGCATGATCGACTTGAGCCGTATCCAGTCCATGACCCCGGAAATGAACCAGCTGATCAAGGATCCCACCAATCTGGGACTGGTTCCGATGGTAGTTGAACAGACTGCCCGTGGTGAACGTTCGTTTGATATTTATTCTCGCCTGCTGAAAGAGCGGGTGATCTTCATGGTGGGCCAGGTGGAAGACCACATGGCCAACCTGATCGTGGCGCAGTTGCTGTTCCTGGAGTCCGAAAACCCGGACAAGGATATTCACTTGTATATCAACAGCCCCGGTGGGTCTGTGACTGCAGGTATGTCTATCTATGACACCATGCAATTCATCAAGCCCAACGTGTCCACCATGTGTGTGGGGCAGGCTGCCAGCATGGGTGCCTTCCTGTTGGCTGCGGGTGCAGCAGGCAAGCGTTATGCGCTGCCGAATGCCAGGGTGATGATTCACCAGCCGCTGGGTGGTTTCCAGGGCCAGGCTTCCGATATCGAGATCCACGCCAAGGAAATCCTCAAGATTAAAGGGCAGCTTAACAGTCTGTTGGCGCATCACACCGGCCAGCCACTGGAGCGTCTGGAAAAAGACACCGACCGTGACAACTTCATGGGCGCGGATGAAGCCCAGGAATACGGCATCATTGATGCTGTTTTACAGCAGCGTCCGGTGTAGTTCCGTAACGTTCGTATAAAAAGTGTCCTAACGGAGGGGCAGAGAGGCCCGGCGGACTTGAAAAACCCCCGGTCTCCCTGCATCTTCAAAGAGAACCCGATACCCAATACACAGGTTTAGAGGCAATTCGATGACCGATTCCACTGGCAAGAGCGACGACGGCAAGCTGCTGTACTGCTCATTTTGCGGCAAAAGCCAGCATGAGGTTCGCAAGCTGATTGCGGGTCCCTCGGTCTTTATCTGCGATGAGTGCGTGGATCTGTGTAATGACATTATCCGCGAGGAAGTGCAGGAAGACGCTGCTGATACCGGCGGCGAGCGACTGCCCAAGCCTGACGAAATCAAGGCAACCCTGGATGAGTATGTGATTGGCCAGGAGCGCGCCAAGAAGGTTTTGGCCGTCGCGGTCTATAACCACTACAAGCGGTTGCGCAGCAGCGGTAAAGGCCGTGATGAGGTTGAGCTAGGCAAGAGCAATATTTTGCTTATTGGTCCCACCGGTAGTGGTAAAACCCTGCTGGCCGAGACCCTGGCCCGTCTTCTCAATGTTCCTTTTACCATCGCAGATGCGACCACGCTGACCGAAGCGGGTTACGTGGGTGAGGATGTTGAAAACATTATCCAGAAACTGCTGCAGAAATGTGACTACGATGTGGACAAGGCCCAGCGCGGTATTGTTTACATCGATGAAATCGACAAGATTTCCCGTAAGTCAGACAACCCCTCCATCACTCGTGATGTGAGCGGCGAGGGTGTGCAGCAGGCTCTGCTGAAACTGATCGAAGGTACTGTGGCTTCCGTGCCGCCCCAGGGGGGCCGCAAGCATCCCCAGCAGGAATTCCTGCAGGTGGATACCTCCAACATGCTGTTCATCTGTGGCGGTGCTTTCGCTGGTCTCGACAAGGTGATTCGCGACCGTTCCGAGAAAGGTGGCATTGGCTTCTCAGCAGAAGTGAAGAGCAAGGACGACACCCGCAACCTGGGTGAGCTGCTGGTCGATGTAGAGCCAGAGGATCTGGTCAAGTATGGCCTGATTCCTGAATTCATTGGTCGTCTGCCGGTTATCGCCACTCTGGAAGAATTGAGTGAAGATGCATTGGTTCAGATTCTCACCGAGCCACGCAATGCGTTGACCAAACAGTACGCGCGCCTGTTCGAAATGGAAGGCGTGGAACTGGATTTCCGTGAAGACGCCTTGCGTGCGGTCGCCAACAAGGCAATGGTCCGCAAGACGGGTGCTCGTGGTCTGCGCTCGATTCTGGAGAGCGTGCTCTTGGACACCATGTACCAGGTGCCTTCAATGGATGGCGTGGCCAAAGTGGTTATCGACAGCCCGACCATCAAAGGCGAATCCGACCCGCTGTTGATCTATGAAAACAGTGAGCAGTCTTCCAAAGTGGCGCCGGACTAAGCGGCGCCACCCTGGTTATTAGAGGCAATACGTGCTGAAAGATATTCCGCTGTTACCACTGCGTGATGTGGTGGTGTACCCGCACATGGTGATCCCCCTGTTTGTTGGGCGGGAGAAATCCATCGCGGCCCTCGAAGCTGCCATGGCGGCAGACAAACAAATCATGCTGGTTGCCCAGCGCAATGCCTCCGACGATGATCCCGGTGTAGATGAAATCTATCGCGTGGGAACCGTTTCTACGATTCTTCAGCTGCTCAAGCTGCCTGACGGCACCGTCAAGGTGCTGGTAGAGGGCGGGCAGCGTGCTCACCTGATCAAGGCCGATTTTGGTGATGAGGGAGCCGTTGCGGATGTGCGAGAACTGGAAGAGGGCTTGCCCGATGAGGCAGAACAAGACGCCTTGTCCAAGTCATTGCTTGCCCAGTTTGAAGACTATGTGAAGCTCTCCAAAAAGGTAGCTCCGGAAGTCACTGGTTCCGTTTCGTCCATTGATGAAGTCAGCCGGCTGGCTGACACCATTGCAGCACACCTCCAGTTGAAACTGGAAGAAAAGCAGGATGTGCTGGAAATGGTTGACGTGCAGGAGCGTGTCGAGCATCTGATCGCGCTGATGGAATCCGACATTGATGTGCTGAAAGTGGAAAAGCGCATCCGTGGTCGCGTCAAAAAGCAGATGGAAAAAAGCCAGCGCGAGTATTACCTAAACGAACAGATGAAGGCGATCCAGAAAGAACTGGGCGATCTGGACGAAACCGGTAATGACCTGGACGAGCTGGAAAAGAAACTGGATAGCGTGGGCATGCCCAAGGAAGCCCGCGACAAGGCCCAGAGTGAATTCAACAAGCTCAAGATGATGTCTCCCATGTCTGCGGAAGCCACAGTGGTACGTGGCTATCTCGACTGGATGACCTCGGTGCCATGGAAAAAGCGCAGCCGTGTGAAGCATGACCTTGTGAATGCCAAGGAAGTGCTGGACAGTGATCACTACGGGCTGGAAGAGGTGAAGGACCGCATCCTGGAGTTCCTCGCAGTACAAAGCCGGGTTGGAAAGGTGAAGGGTCCGGTTCTGTGTCTGGTAGGCCCCCCGGGTGTTGGTAAAACATCACTGGGCCAGTCCATCGCCAAGGCCACCAACCGCAAGTTCGTACGGATGGCGCTGGGTGGTGTGCGTGACGAGGCCGAGATACGCGGTCATCGCCGTACCTACATTGGCTCCATGCCGGGCAAGGTAATCCAGAAGCTTTCCAAGGTTGGGGTTCGCAACCCGTTGTTCCTGCTCGACGAAGTCGACAAGATGGGCATGGATAACCGTGGCGATCCGGCGTCTGCCTTGCTGGAAGTGCTGGACCCAGAGCAGAACGACACCTTTAGCGACCATTATCTGGAAGTGGATTACAACCTCTCCGAGACGTTGTTTATCTGTACTTCCAATTCCATGAATATCCCCGGGCCGTTGCTGGACCGGATGGAAGTGATTCGTATCCCCGGCTATACCGAGGACGAAAAGGTCAACATTGCGCAGCAATATCTGGTTCCCAAGCAGATCCGCAACAATGGTCTGAAAAAAGACGAACTGGAAATCAGTGTTGAGGTAATGCGCTATATCGTTCGTCATTACACCCGCGAAGCCGGTGTGCGTGGTCTCGAGCGTGAAATCAGCAAGATCTGCCGCAAGGTGGTGAAAGAAAATTTGCTGGCTGGCACCACGGATACCATCAAGCTGACTGAAGAGCAGGTTGAGCACTACCTTGGTGTGCGTAAATTCAGCTTCGGTCGTGCGGAAGATAAAGATCAGGTCGGTCAGGTGACTGGCCTGGCCTGGACGTCCGTCGGCGGGGAGTTGCTGACGATTGAAAGTGTTTCCACTCCCGGCAAGGGGCGGGTAATCTCTACCGGCTCTCTGGGTGATGTGATGCAGGAATCCATCCAGGCCGCGTGGACAGTGGTGAAAAGCCGGGCGGGAAGCCTTGGCATACGCCGCCGTTCATTGGAGCGAAATGATCTACACATGCATGTGCCGGAAGGCGCAACACCAAAAGATGGCCCCAGTGCGGGTATTGGTATGTGTACGGCAATGGTGTCAGTGCTGACGGGGATCCCGGTCCGTGCTGACGTGGCCATGACTGGCGAAATTACCCTTCGCGGTCAGGTGCTACCGATTGGTGGCCTAAAGGAAAAGCTGCTTGCAGCCCACCGTGGTGGGATCAAGACGGTGCTTATTCCAGAAGAAAATGAACGGGACCTCAAAGAGATTCCGGACAATATCAAGGCATCTTTGGAGATCAAGCCGGTAAAATGGATTGACCAGGTGCTTGATGTAGCGTTGACTCATCAACCCAGCCCGCTGTCACAAGCGGAACAGGATGAAGACTTGGCGCTGTCAGAAGAGAAAAACCAGGAAGGTAATAAACGACCCAGTACACACTGACAGATCATATTTAAAGTAATTTAACGTATTGATCTGTTTGGTTTTTCAACTTTTTAAAACTTGGGTGAGATTGCATTTTTCCTTCCTTGACGGCCCCTATACCCATTGGTATAAAGTCGGCTTCGCTTAGGAGAGTGCATCCGCCTCGACCATAAAACCGGGAAAAAACAGAAAGGGGAACTTTGTGAATAAGTCAGAGTTGATTGATGCGATTGCCGCTAGCGCGGACATTTCCAAAGCTGACGCTGGTCGTGCTTTGGACGCTACTTTGGAAGCGGTAACTGGCGCCCTGAAAAACGGCGACAGCGTTTCTCTGGTTGGCTTCGGTACTTTCGCTGTGAAAGAGCGTGCTGCTCGTGAAGGTCGTAACCCGCAGACTGGCCAGACCATCCAGATCAAAGCTGCCAAGGTACCGGGCTTCAAGGCCGGCAAGGCGCTGAAAGACGCGGTGAACTAAACTGTTTGCAGGAGCGGTAGTTCAGCTGGTTAGAATACCGGCCTGTCACGCCGGGGGTCGCGGGTTCGAGTCCCGTCCGCTCCGCCAGTTTGAGAAAGCGCAGCCGTTCGCGGTTGCGCTTTTTTCCGTTTAAGGGAACGGTTGCTACAGCACCAAGTCCCAATAACAATATTGATTCTCGAAAGTATCCTTACGGAGTTGTTTCATGCAGGAGTTCAGACGTTTTGTCCGCGGTCCCGTGGGCAAGGTCCTGCTTGCCCTGATCATCCTTCCCTTCGTGATTTCCGGTTTTTACGGCTATTTCGTTGGCGGTGGCGGCGGCGATACGGTGGCAGAGGTGGAAGGCACCAGCATTACCCGTAATCAGGTAAATCAACGGGTTGAGCGTGTCCGTGACATGCTGCGCCAGCAAAGCCCCAACATTAACCCGGCCATGCTTGATTCCTTTGTGCGCCCTGAAATGGTGCTGGATGGCCTGGTAGACGAACAATTGATCCTCAGTGCCGCTGAAAAGGCTGGCCTGGTCTATAGCGAAGAGCAGGTTGGTCGAGAGATAACCGGTGTTGAGCTATTCCAGGAAAACGGCAATTTCTCCCGTGACCGTTTTGAGCGTGAACTGCGCATGCGCGGCATGAGCCCGCAGGGTTATATCCGGGGCATGCGTCAGGACATGGTCAAGGAGCAGTTTCGGGCTGGCTTCATGGCAACGGATTTTGCGCTGCCTGCGGAGCTTAACGAACAGCGTCGACTCGGTGAGCAGGTGCGCGACATCCGTTATGTCCAGCTGGATCTGAATGCATTGCGCCAGACCTTTACGGTTTCTGACGAAGAGGTGCAGGCTTATTACGCTGACAATCAGGACGAGTTCATGCGCCCTGAAGAGTTTCGCATTGCCTATGTGGTCCTGAGCCCCAGTGACTATGCCGACAAGGTCACCGTCACCGACGAGGACGTTGCTGCCGAATATGAGGTTCGCAAGGCGATCATGGAGGATTCGGCAGGCAATACGGCACGTCACGTTGCTCACATCATGATTGCGGTTGACGGTGATCGTGATCTTGAAGAAGCCCAGCAGCGTGCCGCTGAAGCGGCTGCAGCGATTGAGGGCGGTATGAGCTTTGCCGATGCCGCAGCCAAGTACTCCGATGATCCTGGCTCTGCGGATGCGGGCGGTGACCTTGGCGTAGTGTCCAAAGGTGCGTTGCCGGAGGAAATGGATGAGGCGATCGCAGACCTGCAGCCCGATGTGGTGTCAGCGCCGGTGATTACTGACTCCGGAGTTCACCTGATCAAGGTGACTGACGTAGCGGAAAAACGTGAAATGGCCCCGTTGTCGCAGCTGGCAAGTCAGATTCGTTCTGATTTGGAACAGGCACGAGCAGAAGCGCTCCTGGCGGAAGATGTAGCGGCACTGGAAGATTCCCTTTACGAGCATGGCGATCTGCAAACGCCGGCAGAAGAGGTGAACGCTGAGGTGCAAACGACGGATTGGGTGCAACTGTCTTCCTTGCCCGCGCCGTTGGCAAATCCGCAGGTATTGCAGGCATTGAGCACCGAAGAAGTTCGGCGTGAGGGCCACAATAGTGAGCTGATCGAGGGCGGCCAGGGGCAATATCTGGCGGTGCGGATTGCTGAAGAAAAGCCTGCCGAGCCCATGCCACTTGAAGAAGTGACTTTTGCCATTCGTGAGCGTCTGAAAGGCGACATGGCTGCTGACAAGGTGCAAACCCTGTTCCAGCAGGCTGAAGCCAGCATTGCGGAAGGCAGTGATCTGGATGCGGTTGCTGCACTGTTCGAAGCCGAGGTGGAAGAACAGGGTGGCTTGCAACGTGGTGGTGCGGAGCCTTCCATGGAGGTGGTAAATGGCGCTTTTGCACAGCCTCGTCCGGCTGATGGTGGAACTGGTGAAGTTATCCTCACCCGTACCGGTAACGGTTCACTGGTCGCGTATCAGATCACCCGTGTAGAGGATGGTAATGCGGAGCCACTTAGTGAAGCGCAACAGACCGTTGCCCTGCGTGAGCTTGGTAATGTGGAAGGTCAGCGTAACTTCCGGCAGGTGGTTGCCATGCTGAGGGAAGAGGGGGATGTTGAGCTTTTCCCATCCCGTCTGAGCCCAAACGCAGGTGATGCCCAGTAAGTTTGGCGAGCTTGTCAGCTTGAAAGAAAAGCCCACGAAAAGGTGGGCTTTTTTTTGTTCGCAGATTAGCGGGAGTGAGAGGGTGGGATAAGCACAGGACGCAGAACCCTGCCTAAAGGTCGCTAAAGGCCAAGGGCCATGATTCAACTGTGGGAGCGACGGTTCAGTCGCGATGCCCCCGGCATCGGCCTTTTCGCGGTCGAACGCCCGCTCCCACAGGAGACGAAACCGCAAGAGGTCCCGGATGGCACAGCAAACGCTGGCTCTCACAGGGGATACGGTTGGTTTGGCGTCAGCGTCCGAAGTCTGGCAAACCTGCATTCCCGCTAACCTGCGATGAGCCAAAACAATAAGCCCGCGCAGTTTCTGCGGCGGGCTTATTGTTTTGGCCTGGGTGGGGCGCTTGACCCGCTGGCCCTGGTGCTACTGTTACTCAGCTTCCAGCTCAAACGGCATGGAAACCGTGCTGGCACCTGCATCCACGTAGGTGATCTCGCCGGTGATACCGGAGGCCAGATCCGAGCACAGAAAGGCTGCGGTATTGCCTACTTCTTCAATGGTCACGTTACGACGCAGCGGTGCCTTGGCTGCGTTGTAGTCCAGCATGGAGCGGAATTTCTTGATGCCGGAAGCAGCGAGGGTGCGAATCGGACCGGCGGAGATGCCGTTCACGCGGATACCCTCCGGTCCCATGCTGGCAGCCAGGTAACGAACAGAAGCCTCCAGGCTGGCCTTGGCAAGCCCCATCACGTTGTAGTTCGGCACGGACTGGCGAGCAGCATGGTAGCTCAAGGTCAGCAGGGCGGCGTTACGACCTTTCATCATCTCGTGACCCGCCTGTGCCAACGCCACAAAGCTGTAGCTGGAGATATCGTGGGCGATCTTGAAGCCCTCACGGGTAGCCACGTCCACGAAGTTGCCGTCAAGCTCGTGGGCAGGAGCAAAGCCAACCGCATGAATGATGCCGTCCAGGCCATCCCATTTCTGGCTCAGGCCGGCGAAAACGGCTTTGATCTCGTCATCATTGGTCACATCACAGGGGAAGCAGAACTCCGCGCTGCTGCCATAACGATCTGCCGCTTTTTCTACCCGGCTTTTCAGCTTGTCGTTCTGGTAGGTGAAGGCCAGTTCGGCGCCTTCGCGGTGCATGGCTTCGGCGATGCCTGTCGCGATGGAGCGGTCGCTGGCAATGCCAACGATCAGATAGCGTTTACCTGCAAGAAATCCCATGATTGTCCCTCGAATCGTGTAATGGTTTCCCGGTGTATCTGGTCAGGGGCCGTTTGCGGCCAAGTATAGGCAATTTCTCGGTTCCTGACGTGATCCTGTGCAAACTCAAATGCAACGGTGTGTTTCCTCGCCCGACATGATCAGGCAAGGGCCGCAGCAATCAGTTTCTGTGTGTAGGCTTGCTCTGGTGAGCCGAAGATAGAGTCCACACTGCCTTGCTCCACCACTTTCCCATCTTTCATGACCATGACCCGGTGGCAAATGGCACGGATCACCTTGAGATCGTGGCTAATGAACAGGTAACTAAGGCCATGCCGTTCCTGAAGTGCTTTCAGCAACTCCAGAATCTGGTATTGAACGCTGCGATCCAGGGCGGATGTCGGTTCGTCAAGGATCAGTAAGTCAGGCTGAAGGATCAATGCCCTTGCGATAGCAATGCGCTGGCGCTGGCCCCCCGAGAATTCGTGGGGGTAGCGATAGCGGGTTTCTGCTGATAATCCGACTTCTTCAAGCAGCGCCGCTGCACGACTTTCCCGCTCGGTACGGGCTAGGGAAGGCTCATGCACAGCCAGGCCTTCCGCAATGATTTGGCCAACGGTCATACGCGGGTTCAGGCTCCCAAAAGGGTCCTGGAAGACTACCTGCATGCGCCGTCGCCAAGGGCGCAATGCACCTTGGCTGAGGTTGTCCAGCTGCTCACCGTCAAGTGAGATACTGCCTTTACTGCCAATCAGGCGCAGCAGGGCCAGTGCCAATGTGGATTTCCCGGAGCCAGATTCACCCACAATCCCCAGTGTTTCTCCCTTGTGGAGAGAAAGGCTGATTCTATCGACCGCTCGAAACAGCGGAGGGGCTTCAAAAAGACGTGTACGTTTGCCCTTGAAAGCGACTTCAATGTTGTCGGCCTGCAGCAGCACCGGGCTATCTGTCGCCAGGGGAGGCATTCTGCCGCTGGGTTCGGAGTCCAGCAGGTGTCGTGTGTAGTCTTCCTGCGGATTGGCCAGAACATGCTCAGTGGCACCGGCTTCAACTCGTTTTCCTTGATGCATGACGATGATGTCGTCAGCAAAACGACTGACCACGCCCAGGTCATGGCTTATGAGCAGGATCGACAGGCCCAGATCGCTTTGCAGGCGCTTGATCAGCGTGAGGATGGTTTCCTGCACGGTGACATCCAGCGCGGTGGTGGGTTCGTCAGCAATCAGAATTTGCGGATCATTGGCCAATGCCATGGCAATCATGACCCGCTGCCGTTGGCCACCGCTGAGCTGATGAGGATAGCGTTGCAGCATATCTGCGGTATCCGGTAGTTCCACCTGCCGCAGTAACGCTTTGCAGCGTTCTCTTGCCCGGGTCTGACTCATACCCTGATGAATGAACAGACCTTCGGTGATCTGCTTTTCCACGTTATGCAGTGGGTTCAGGGCGGTGAGTGGCTCCTGGAAAATCATGCCGATGCGACCGCCACGCAGGCCCCGCTTCTGCTGCTCGTTAAGGTTGAGAAGGTTTTCGCCGTCCAGGGTCATGCTGCTCGCAGACCATTGTGCCGCATCAGGCAATAAATCCAGAAAGGACAAGGCGGTCAGTGATTTTCCTGAGCCGGATTCGCCTACCAGGGCCAGCATACGCCCGGGCTCCAGATCCAGATCCATGTTGTCGACGGCAGCCTGACCAGCAAAACGAATGGTCAACCCGCGAACACTGAGCAGACTCATTGCAGGAACTTCCTTGTGTCGAAGGCATCACGGATGGCTTCACCAATATAGACCAGCAGCGTCAACATGATGGTCAGGGTGGCGAACACGCTGATACCGATCCAGGGAGCATGAAGATTGGCTTTACCCTGGCCGACAAGGCGGCCCAGGGACGGCGCATCTGGCGGGAGCCCGAAGCCGATGAAATCAAGAGAGGTGAGGGTCACCACAGAACCGTTAAGAATGAACGGCAGAAACGTAAGTGTTGCGACCATAGCGTTGGGGAGCATATGGCGGAACATGATTACTGGTGAACGTACCCCCATTGCTTTGGCTGAACGAACATAGTCCATATTGCGGCAGCGCAGGAATTCTGCGCGCACAAGATCGACAAGCGCCATCCAGGAAAACAGCAACATGATCACCAGCAGGGTCCAGAAACTGGGCACTATAAAGCTGGAAATGATAATAATCAGGTAGAGTTGCGGCATGCTAGACCAGATCTCGATAAAACGCTGTCCGAAAAGATCCAGTTTGCCGCCGTAATAACCCTGAACGGCACCGACCATGATGCCAACAATGCTTGATAGCAAAGTTAAAATTAGTCCAAATAACACTGAGATACGAAAACCGTAGAGAAGGCCGGCGAGGATGTCACGACCCTGGTCGTCGGTCCCCAGCCAGTTTTCCGCCGAAGGCGGGGCAGGGGAAGGGACATCTAGATCATAATTGATGGTGTTATGACTGAAGCGAATGGGCGGCCAGACCATCCAACCTTTTTCATTGATCAAATCAGCAACCACTGGGTCCCGGTAGTTAGCTTCAGACTCGAAGAAACCGCCAAAGGCAGTTTCTGGATAAGTATTAAGCACCGGCACAAAAAAATCGCCATCATAGCTGACAAGCAGTGGTTTTTCGTTGGCTACAAGTTCTGCACCGAGGCTGATGGTAAACAGAACCAGGAAAATCCAAAGGGACCAGTAACCGCGACGGTTGCTACGGAATGCTCGCCACTGTCTGGCCCACACAGGGTTGTTCCTGAATTGCTCAGGAAGGAGGGAGAATCTCATCAGTGATCCCTCCGCTCGAAATCAATGCGGGGATCTACCAACATGTAGGTGAGGTCGCTGACCAACTTCATCACCAGGCCAATCAAGGTGAAGATAAACAGGGTGCCAAAAACCACCGGGTAATCACGGCTGATCACGGCCTCGAAACCGAGCAGACCAATGCCATCAAGGGAGAAAATGTATTCAATCAGCATCACACCGGTAAAGAACATACTAATAAAAGCAGCGGGGAAACCGGCAATGATGATAAGCATGGCATTACGGAAAACGTGACCATAGAGCACTTGTTTCTCAGTTAATCCCTTGGCGCGCGCTGTCTGTACATACTGTTTGCGGATTTCATCCATGAATGAGTTTTTAGTCAGCATCGTCAGGGCTGCAAAGTTGCCGGCTACGATAGCGATGGTGGGCAGAGTAATATGCCATAGGTAATCGCCAATTTTGCCTAACATGCTCATCTCTTCAAAGTTGTCCGAAGTGAGTCCGCGTAGCGGAAACAACTCAAAATAAGAACCACCGGCAAACACGACAATCAGTAACAAGCCAAGCAGGAAGCTGGGGATGGCGAAACCGATAATGATAGCGGTACTGCTCCATACATCGAAGCGGCTACCATCCTGTACTGCTTTGCGAATGCCAAGAGGAATGGACACCAGATAGGCAATCATGGTGCTCCACAGCCCGAGGGAGATCGATACGGGAAGACGTTCAATGATCAGTTCTGTTACTGAACGGTCCCGATAGTAGGATTCACCGAAATTACCGGTGAAATAATTTTTCAGCATTAGCCAGAAACGCTCATGGGCAGGCTTGTCGAAGCCGTACATCTTCTTGATGCGCTCTACCAGTTCAGGAGGCATTCCTTTGGCACTTTGGTAATCCCCACCTGTCATTGTGTCGGCGCTGCCGCCAGCAAAACTGCTTCCCGTTCCACCAGTGCCTATGCCTTGAAGTTCTGCCAGGGTTTTTTCAACAGGTCCCCCTGGCGCGGCTTGGATAATGGCAAAATTGAGCAGTAGAATGCCGAGCAGAGTGGGGATCACCAGCAACAGGCGTTTGCCGATATAAAGCTTCATTTGGCTGTGCTGTCCCACCAGGTATCAAGAGAGGTATCCCCGCCCACGTATTTGCCGAAATCCGGGTGGCGCAAGCGTGATTGGTAGGCGATGCGATGTTGATCCGTATACCAGTTCAGTACGCTGTAGTAGTTCCACTGCAGTACCCGGTCCAGCGCTTTGCAGCTGTTGATCAGTGCCTCACGGTCGGGTGCGGCAATGATCTTGTCGACCAGCGCATCCACTACCGGGTTCTGGATGCCAATCGTATTTCGGCTGCCAGGATGCTTGGCGGCTTCGCTGCTCCAGTATTCTTTCTGCTCATTGCCGGGGGAACTGGATTGGCCGATTCGTCCAACCACCATATCAAACTCGAAATTGCGGATGCGCTCCACATATTGGGCAGAGTCGATAGTCACAACCTTGGCGGTAATTCCCAAGGCTTTCAGGTTACGCGAAAACGGCAGGACAATTCGCTCGAAAGCAGGGGAGCCAAGCATGATTTCGAAAGTCACCGGCTTGCCTGCAGGGGAGAACAGGTTGCCATCCCGGAATTGGTACCCCGCAGCTTTCAGTAATTGCTGCGCTTCACGCAGGTTTTCTCGTGGCCGACCTGAACCATCGCTCTTCGGTGGCTGATATTCCTTGTCGAATACGGCGGCGGGCAGTTGCTCCCGAAACGGTTCCAGCAGGGCAAGTTCCGCTTCAGAGGGGAGTCCTGTAGCGGCCATGTCCGAGTTTTCGAAGTAGCTACGGTTGCGCTTGTATTGCCCGTAGAAAAGATTGTTGTTTGACCATTCAAAGTCGAAGGCAAAGCCGATGGCCTTGCGAAGCACAATGTCTTCGAAAAGAGGTTTGCGCAAGTTGAACAGGAAACCTTGAGCGCCCCAGGGATTATGATGAGTGACCGACTCGGTCTTGATGATCCCTTTACTAAAAGCCGGTCCTTTGTAGGAGGTGGCCCATTCTTTTGAGTTGTTTTCGTTGCGCCAGTCGTAATTACCGCCTTTGAAGGCTTCAAGGGCCACATTGGCATCAAGGTAGTAATCGTAGCTGATGGTGTCGAAATTGTTGCGGCCTTTCATCACCGGCAAGTCTTTTGCCCAGTAGTCATCCCGACGCTGATAGACAATCTTCTTGCCAGGATCGGCGCTGGCAACCCGGTATGGCCCAGAGCCAACCGGGATAGTCATGCCTGCCTTCTCGAATTCCTTATCTGCCCAGATATGTTTGGGCAAGATTGGTAGCTGGCCGATAATCAGGGGGAGCTCTTTGTTGACGCTATCCTTGTCGAAACGAAACGTCACTGTAAGGGGATCGTTCACTTCCACTTCTTTTACTTCTGCGTAGTAAAAGCTGTAAAAAGGATGCCCTTTGTCCAGCAGGGTTTTAAAGGTCCAGGCCACATCTTCAGCACGGACCGGATGGCCGTCTGAAAAGGTGGCCTTATCGTTTAGATGATAACGCACCCAGCTGCGGTCCTCAGGCCACTCGATAGTTTTGGCCAGTAGACCGTACTGCGTAAATGGCTCATCCTCGCCGCGTACGGTCAGCGAGTCGTACAGGTGCGAATTATCTGTGGCCCCCATGCCGGCAGCGGGGCGACCTTTCGGCACAAAGGGGTTCAGGCTATCGAAGCTACCGACCACATGGAGCCGTAGGCTGCCGCCTTTAGGCGCCTCCGGATTGGTATACCGGAAGTGTTTGAAGTCAGCGGGGTAGAGGGGCTCGCCATGCATGGCGATGGCATGACCCTTGTTGATAGCGGCATCTGCCAGGCCTGTGCAAAGGCACAGGCCAATGATCAGCCCACGCAGCATTCGTGTGTGAATGGTGCCGTGATTGGCCATATCGACTCCTTGTTATTTTTTCGTCCACCATGTGTCCAGACCGAATCCGAAGGGGATTGGTTCCTCTGGACGGTCGAACTTGTCCCACCAGGCAATTCTGTGATGGCGGATATGATAGTTCAGTACCCCGTAATGCTGGTAGCGCAAACGGCGATCCAGGGCGTGTAATGCCAAGGTGTACGCCGCTTCATTGTTTGCGGCCAGTGCACGCTTCACCAGAAAATCGACAATGGGATCATCGATGCCTGCCAGGTTTCGGCTACCAGAAACACCAGAACTGGAAGAAAGGAAATAGTCCTTTAATTCCGGGCCGGGGTAGTCCCGAATAGGCAGGACAAACATCACTGCATCGTATTCGAAATTATCCAGTTTTTCTTTATAGGCAGCGGGGTCTACTTCGCGATATTCGGCTTCGATGCCCAGGCGTTCCAGGTTGCGGAACCAGGGCGCCAGGATGCGGTAAATGCCTGGATTGTGGTAATTGAGTACGGTGAATTTCAGCGCGGTTCCCTTTTTATCCACCAACTTGTTGTCTTTTAGCTGCCAGCCGCTTTCTTTAAGCAGTGTCAGGGCCTCGCGCATGCGGTTGCGAATCTGGCCGCTGCCATCGTTGACGGGCGGGGTAATGCTGGCAGAAAAATAGTCAGAAGGGAGCTGTGAGTTAAAACTGGCCAGCAGAGCCTTTTCGTCATCGCTGGCAGGAACGGTTGCGCTGTATGGACTATTGGGGAACCAGCTGACGGTGCGGGTATAGGCATCGGCGAACAGGTTGCGGTTTGACCATTCAAAATCAAAAAGCAGGCTTACTGCCTGGCGAACTTTGGCGTCATTGAAGGGAGGACGTCGGCTATTGAGGAAAAAGGCCTGTACGGGTCTGGGGATCTGGTGAGGGATCTCGGCCTTATTAACCCTGCCGTCTCTGAGTGCGGCAAAATCAAAGCCGGTGGCCCATCGCTTGGAGCTGTAGGTGTAATGCAGATCGTAGCCGCCGCTTTTGAAGGCTTCAAAGCCCACATCGGCATCGCGGAAAAACTCGAAAATGACGTTGTCGAAATTATACCGGCCACGGTTAACCGGCAGGTCTTTTGCCCAGTAGTCTTTTACTCGCTCAAAGGTAACCTGTTTGCCGCCCTGTATATGGCTGATGCGATAGGGGCCACTTGAAACCGGGGCTTCCAGCGTGGTGCGTTCAAAATCATGAGATTGCCAATAGTGTTTCGGTAAAATCGGGATGGCTCCCACCACCAGCGGCAAATCCCGGCGGCCTTCTGTGAACGTAAACTTGACGGTCTGGGCATCCAGCGCCTCCACGCTTTTTACATCTGACAGGCGCAGGCTGTACTCAGGATGCCCCTTGCTGTTGAGTATCTCGAAAGAAAAGACCACATCATCCGCGCGAATCGGTTCGCCATCATGAAAGCGAGCCTGGTCACGAAGGTGGAAAATACACCAGCTGCGGTCCTCAGGGTATTCGATCCAGTCTGCAATCAGCCCGTAGGCAGCGCCGGCTTCATCACCAAGAGGATTATGGGGCTGATTGCCCATCAACAGGCTATCGGCAATTTCTGTGACGCCATACATCTGGATGCCGGGCGTGTCCGAGGGGCTGATGCCTTTCAGAATATAGGGGTTGAGGCTATCAAAGGTGCCGTTGCCAAACAGGGTAATGCTGCCGCCCTTGGGGGCATTGGGGTTAACGTAGTCGAAGTGCTGGAAGTCAGCGGGATACTTCAGGTCACCGAAGGGGTGATAGCCATGGCTGCGAGTGATGTCGGACTCTTCCGCCTGTGCCAGCGGAACGATGCTGAAGCACAGGCAGAACAGGGAGGCTAATAAGGTCTTAGTAGGATTGGTGAATATCAACGTAGAGTGTCAGCCGTTGCCCGGGTTGAATGTATCGTTTGCTGGCTACTTTGCTGTTCCAGCTGCGAATGTCGTTAACCGATACATTAAAGCGGTCTGCAATGGCATACAAGGAATCTCCGTTGCGAACGGAGTAGCGCACCTGGCGAACCATATTGCTGTCGCTGCGGCTGGTGGCGGCAGTTGCTGTGGCGCTGCTGCCTTTGGTCCAGACCGCCAGGGTCTGGCCAATCTTGAGGCTGTCACCGGGTGCCATGTTGTTCCAGCGGGCCAGCTCTTTCACGCCCACCTTGTACTGACGGGAAATCTCCCACAGCGTATCGCCGGAACGAACGGTGTGGCTCAATTTCTGGCGGCCGTCACGCTGGCGATTCTGGTTGTCTGCGAGCCGGGACTCCGCGCTCAGGGTATAGGTATCCTTGCCTGCCGCAGGGCCGGGTATCAGCAGAGTGCGCCCGGCAATGATGGTGTTGTTTTTGAGGTGGTTGATGCTGCGCAGCACCTCAGGGGTGGTGCGGTAGCGGCGGGCAATAGCGCCCAGGTTGTCGCCCGGACGGATTTCATAGCGCGCCCACTGCATGCGCTGATCTGCAGGCAGCTCGGCCAGGGCTGTGCTGAATGCTTCGGCTCTGTCTACCGGCACCAGCAGGTTATGAGGGCCATCTGGAGAGGTGGCCCAACGGTTATAGGAGGGGTTGAGCAGGTACAGTTCTTCGATGGAAATATCGGCCAGTTTGGCCGCCTGGGCCAGATCGATCTGGCCTCCAGTATTCACCTGCGCGAAGTAGGGTTCGTTGCGAATAGGTTGCAACGGGACGTTGTAGGCTTCCGGGTCCTTGACGATCTGGGCGATGGCGATCAGCTTGGGGACGTAGGCGGTGGTTTCCCGGGGCAGCTTCAGGTTCCAGAAATCGGTGGGTTTGCCGGCTTCTTCATTCTTGCGAATGGCGCGCGATACTGTACCGCCGCCTGCATTATAGGAGGCGAGGGCGAGCAACCAGTCGCCATCGAAACGGTTGGCCAGCTTTTGCAGATAATCCAGTGCCGCGTTGGTGGATTTCATCACATCGCGGCGCTGATCTTCCCACCAGGTCCGGTGGAGACCGAAATAGTCACCCGTAGAGGGGATGAACTGCCAGGGGCCTGCAGCGCGGCCATGGGAGTAGGCGAAGGGGTCAAAGGCGCTTTCCACGATGGGCAGCAGGGCAAGTTCAAGGGGCATGTCCCGTTGTTCTGCCTGTTCAACGATGTAGTGCAGGTAGCGCTCGGAGCGTGTGGTGACACGCTGGAAGTATTTGGGGTGTCGAGCGTACCAGTCTCGCTGTACACGAATACGGTCATTTTCCACGCTCAGATCGAGACCGTAACCCGCTCGCAGGCGTATCCAGAGGTCTTCGTTGTCAGTGGCAGCAACCGGGGCAGTCTCAACGGGTGCGGGTTCGTCCATGCCGTTGGCCAAATCCATGTCATCCACGGACGGCTCTGCGGCCGGCATGGGGGGGAGTTCATCCACTGAGCGGTGGGTGGCACAGCCGGACAAAACGCCCAGACTGACCAGAATGGCCACGGGTAAAAGTCTTTTCATATCAATGAGTACAGCAAATATTTTCGTTTAGTTTAGAGAATAGAATCCGCAGCCAGCAAGCTGAAAACGCTAGAAGTTATCTTTCCAGCGACGCAAGGATGCAAAGTATTGCACATCGTCATTGGCGCTGCCGGGTTCCCTGGATTCGCAGGCAGCCTGTATGGCGGGTTCTGCGGTTCGCAAGAATGGGTTGGTATGGCACTCCTCGGCGACGGTGGTCGGCAGAGTAATGTGACCTTGTTCTCTCGCTGTTGTGACTGCGGCAAAGCGTGCCTGAACCCGTTGATCATCAGGGGTCACGGCAATGGCAAACGTCAGATTTGCCAGTGTGTATTCGTGGGCACAGTAGACTTGGGTTTGTGCCGGGAGTTCTGCCAGGCGGTGCAGGGATGCGTGCATTTGTGATGGGGTTCCCTCAAATAGCCTGCCGCAGCCCCCGGCAAACAAGGTGTCGCCGCAGAACAACCAGCCATTGTCGGCATCGTGATAAGCGATGTGACCGAGGGTATGACCTGGCACGTCGAGCACCGTCAGGCTGATACCCAATGCATCGACGGTGATTTGCTGGTTGTCTTCGAGCGGGCAGGTCATGCCGGGAATGGTCTCCCTGGCCGGCCCATAGACCGGGATTTGGCGGTCAGCAATCAGTGCATTGATACCTCCCACGTGATCTGGATGATGATGAGTGATCAGGATTGCCGCCAGATTGAGCCCTTTTTCCTCCAGAAATCGCTCTACGGGTGCCGCATCGCCCGGGTCGACCACCGCGCACTGGCCTTCATGGCAGATCGCCCAAATATAGTTGTCGTTAAATGCCGGGATGGCGATGGGGCTGGCTAACATGACGTGTTACGCTCCTGAAATAAGCCTAAGAGGTATTGTGCTGATGCAGCTGCCGCCACTCAACCGGATCTCGTTCAATACGGGGAATCATGATCAGGAAAAGCACTTTGATGCATGGCTGGAAAGCGAGCCGGGTCAGGCCTTGCTGGATGCAGAGCGTACCATGCTTGAGGAATGGATGCGCAGGCAGGTGGGCCAACGAGCGGTGGCCGTTTATAGCAGCCGTGAGCAGGGCCTCATGGAAGACTGCCCCTTGCGCTGGAAGATGTCTCTCGGGCCGGCAGGTTTCCCAGGTGTAACCGTACAGAGCCGCCTGGATAGCCTGCCATTGGCAAAAAGCAGTGTGGATGTGCTGTTGCTACACCATGTGCTCGACTTCGCGGGTGCTCCGCATCAGGTCCTCAGAGAAGCATGCCGCTCCATTGCACCGGGTGGCAAGATCGCCATCGTCGGCTTTCACCCCCTGAGCATGATGGGCATTGCCCGATGGTTCCTCTGGCGTCATCGTCCAGGCTGGGCCGGGCGTTTCTTCCGGCCAAATCGCGTCACAGATTGGCTGCAGGTACTTGGATTTGAGGTCGATGGGATGGCCAGCGGCTTTTATACTATCCCGTTTGGATCGCAGGGCCGGCAACGCATGCGGTTGTTTGAGTGGCTGGGTAGCATGCTATGGCCGCGCCATGGTGGAACCTACCTGCTGGTTGCCCGCAAACGAGCCGGCGTGGTTAAGCCGCTGCCATCCCGGCAGCGCAAGGTGCCGCGTAACACGGTGGTGCCGGTGCCTGTCGCACGTTGGGGCCAACAAAATCGGGAGTCCTGAATTTTTGGAACAGTTAAAACAAGTCGTGATGTACACCGATGGTGCCTGTAAGGGCAACCCGGGCCCGGGAGGCTGGGGGGTACTGCTTCGTTACGGTGACAAACAGAAAGAGCTGCATGGCGGCGAGCCTGAAACGACCAATAACCGCATGGAGCTGATGGCCGCCATTGCCGGGTTGGAAGCGCTACGCACGCCGTGCAAGGTGGTGCTGACCACGGACTCTCGCTATGTCATGGACGGCATCACCCAGTGGATGGCGAACTGGAAAAAGCGCGGTTGGAAGACTGCCTCGAAGCAGCCAGTCAAAAATGTGGATCTATGGCAGAGGCTGGATGCCGCTGCTGCGCCCCACGAGATAGAGTGGCAGTGGGTAAAGGGCCATAGCGGCCACCCCGGCAATGAGCGGGCTGATGAGCTCGCCAACAAAGGGATTGATGAAATGAATAAACAGAAAGGGATCGCGTGATGCGTCAGGTGGTATTGGATACGGAAACAACCGGCCTTGAGCCCAACGACGGACATCGGGTGATCGAAATCGGTTGTGTGGAAGTGATCAGTCGCCGCATTACCGGTAATAACCTTCATCTCTATCTCAATCCTGAGAGAGAGATTGATGAAGGCGCTTTGGCTGTTCACGGGATCTCCACCGAATTCCTCGCTGACAAGCCCACCTTTGACAAGGTGGTTGACCAGTTTCTTGCTTTTGTTGATGGCGCTGAACTGGTTATCCATAACGCCCCCTTCGATGTAGGCTTCCTGAACCATGAGTTGAAGCGGCTGGGGACATCCTTCGGCACCATCGAGCAGCGTTGCGGTGTACTTGATACGCTGGTGATGGCCCGCCAGAAACATCCCGGCCAGAAGAACAACCTTGATGCGTTGTGTCGCCGCTACGATGTGGAAAACGGCCATCGTGAGTTACACGGCGCCTTGCTTGATGCCGAGATCCTCGCAGATGTCTATCTGGCCATGACTGGCGGGCAGACGAGGCTTTCTCTGGGTGGCAGTGATGCGTCCGATCAGGGAGGGGCTGCAGTGGCGGAAGCGATTAGACGTCTTGATGCTGGCCGTACAGCGTTGAAGGTGGTGAGAGCTTCCGAGGCTGAAGTGAGCCGTCACAAAGACAAGATGAGTGCTATTGGCAGCAGCAACGGCGAACCGACCTTGTGGGAAAAAATGGAGCGAGGCGAACTGCACTGAACTGCAATCTACCCGCTGCCGGTCGCCTCGCTGCGCGTGGCTCGTCCCTCAAGTGGGCAGTTCCTCCCATAAACAAAAAGGCCGCTCCTGAGGGTGCGGCCTTTTTGTTATGGTCGTGCAGCATGTTGCGTGAAGCGTGCCGCGTTAAATCTAATGCCCTTGCTCCGGCTTATCTGTGTACTCGCTGGCGGAGTGGTGGCTGATCCAGCCCTTCTCATACATGGCGTCGGTGGCAGGTTCCAGCACGGTGGCGCTCATGATCAGGCCGGTAATGGACATGACAATGGTGTAAGGCAGCGCCATGACCACCATGCGGCCATAGGACAACCTGACCAGCGGTGCCAGGGCAGACGTCAGCAGGAACAGGAATGCCGCCTGGCCGTTGGGCGTGGCCACGGACGGAATATTGGTGCCTGTGTTAATGGCAACAGCCAGTAGATCAAAGGTGTCCCGGTTGATCTCGCCCTTGAGGAGAGCCTGGCCGACTTCATCGACGTAAACCGTGGCCACAAAGACGTTATCGGAAACCGCAGAGAGCACACCATTGGCCACATAGAAGGCGGGACCCTGTATCGATTTTTCCAGGCTCAGTACATATTCGATCACTGGCGCAAACAGTTGCTGATCTGCAATTACAGCTACTACGGCGAAGAACACGGTGAGCAGGGCGGTAAACGGCAGAGCTTCTTCAAAGGCCGCACCCAAGCGATGCTCTTCGATGATGCCGGTAAATGAGGTAGCAAGAATGATTACGGTAAGGCCAACCAGACCCACTGACGCAGCATGGGTAGCAAGGCCAACCACCAGCCACACGGCGGTGAGCGCCTGAATAACCAGGGCCGCACGGTTTTGCGGGGTGCGTTTGCGATCCTGCTCCAGGGCGTACTGGCGCATGATACCGCGGACTTTCTCTGGAATGTCTTCCCCGTAACCAAAGCTGCCACTGATTTCCAGCAAGACACAGGTGAGCAAGCCTGCTACCAGAACGGGTAGGGTAATGGGGGCCATGCGCAGGAAAAACTCACCGAACTCCCAGCCGGCTTTGTTGGCAATCAGCAGGTTCTGGGGCTCGCCCACCAGCGTACAGACTCCCCCCAGCGCGGTACCCACAGCAGCGTGCATGAGCAGGCTGCGCAGAAAAGAGCGGAATCGGCGCAGATCTTCACGGTGCAGGTCTTCTACGGTGGTGTCATCACCATGGTCATGCTTTTGCTGGAATGTCTTGCCGGAAGCAACCTTGTGGTAGATACCATAAAAACCGGTGCAGACCGCAATCACTACTGCGGTCACGGTCAGCGCATCCAGGAAGGCAGAGAGCACGGCAGCTGCGATACAGAACAGCAGACTCAGGCGGACCTTGGATTTCACCCCCAGCAGGATGCGGGTAAACATGAACAGCAGCAGATCCTTGAGAAAGAAAATGCCGGCCACCATAAAAATAAGCAGCAGCATGACTTCCAGGTTGCCCTCCACCTTGTGCAGTACCGTGTCTGGAGAGGTCAACCCAATCAGAACCGCCTCGATGGCCAGCAAACCACCGGGCTGTAGCGGGTAGCACTTGAGCGCCATCGCCAGGGTGAAGATGAACTCGGCAAGCAGCAACCAACCGGCAGCTACCGGCCCCAAAGTGAAGGCGACCAGGGGGTTGATCACCAGAAAACTCATGATGGTGTACTTGTACCAGGCGGGAGCCTGGCCGAGAAAGTTCTGCAAGAAGGCACGGCCAAAGGACGCGGGCATCATCATTACCTGCTGACGTCGGGTGTATAGAGAAGGAGGCGGCGCAATGATAAGGAGTTGATCTGCCCCAGTACAGTGCAAAAGTGGGACATATTGTCCTAGATCAAGGTCGTATTGAGAGGGTGGCAGGTTGGGGGTAAGGAGAGCGTTATCTGGTTGCCCCGCGAGAGTGTGTTAAGGTTAACAAAAATCCGATAAATCAGTTGTTTACCAATGAAAGTTGACGCATTGTTTAATCCCGTGCCAAAGTTGGTGCATCTTGTTTTACAATCGTTGTGCCATGCATTCACCCTTTGGAAGGGAGGGATGGATGTCCGGTGGTTAGCGGGTTTGGCGTTTATGGTGGCGTTCGTGGCCTCTATTAATGTGCCGCCGGAAAAACGATCTGATGATAATAACAGTTTGGTGCTTGCGGAGAGTCCATGGTTGCCATAACAAATACCACCTCCCTGACGTTTCTCAAGGAAGCGATCGATAGCACTCTTACAGAGGCGGAAAATCGCCTGGAAGTGTTTTCCGAGAATCACAGCCTCCAGGAAGAATTGACCTATATCGCAGACTCTTTCCAGCAATTGCGGGGCATCTGCCAGGTAGTTGAATTGCCTGCTGCTGCGCTAATGAGCGAGGAAATGGGGCTGGCTGCAAGGGAGCTGCGGGAAAAGGTGTCCGACGCCCGGGTGCAGGCCCTGGGTAACGCGATTGTGTTGCTTACGCGATATTTCGATTACGTTCAGCTCAAGAATCGGACGCTCCCGGCGCTGTTGATCGGCGGGTTGAATGATCTTCGCCGCGCCAACGGCAAACCCCTGATTCAGGAAAGCCATTTTTTCAGTGCTGACCTGTCAGTGCCGCGTACCCCGGCGGCCAAAGTCAGTGAGTTGAGTCGCTCTGAGCTGCCGGGGCTGGCGCGCCGTTTGCGCCACATGTACCAGGTCGGTCTATTGGGCATTCTCCGGGAAGAGAGCGCCAAACCTAATTTGAAGTTGATGGGCCGTGCGCTTGCCCGCTTGGACAAGGCCGCTGGACCCTGCGGCATGAGCCGTTTCCTGTGGGTGGCACAAGGTGTACTCACCGCCATGTTCAGCGACGATATGGCAATCACTCCCGCACGCAAGGCGCTGTTCTCGCAATATGACCGCCAGCTGAAAAATCTGGTTTACGGTGGCGAACAGGCATTCGATGCGGAAGCGCCACTTTTGCTGGTGAAGGAGAGCCTGTATCTGGTTTCCCTCAGTCAGCTGCAGAGTGGGGTGGTCGATGAGATCAAGACTGCCTACTCACTCAAAAACAGTATTTCTGATGAAGAACTGCAGCGCGAACTGTCGTTGATGACAGGAGCGAGCGGTTCTGTTATTCGCTCTGTCGCTAGCGCCATGCGCGATGAAATCGGAGAGTTGAAGCACAGCCTGGATATGGCCTCTCAGGGCGTGGCGGATACCAATTATCAGCAAGTGGGGGAAAGCTTGCAGCGATTGGGCAGCACGCTTTCCATGATTGGTAAAGATGACGAGGCAGCTGCGATCAAGCAGCGTGGCGTGTTGGTCGCCAAGTGGAGCGCAGATCAGAGTGTGGAAAGTGAAGATTTTCATGCGCTGGTGGATGATTTGCTGACCATCGAAAATGTGGCTGCCAACCTGGAGCGAAGCCTGGCACCGGAAGATGACGTGCACCGTGCAGCGTCCAATTCGGCCATATCCCTGTATCAACTGGATGACGCACGAATGACTGTGGTCGGCGAATGCCGAGCGGGGCTGGCACTGGCCAAGCGTTCCATCAGCTCGTTCATGGACAACAACTGGGACGCCATGCATTTGTCGAACCTGCCTGGCACCTTCGCATCCATCGCTGGCGGGCTGATGTTCCTGGATCTTGAGCGTGCGAAAGGTGTTACCGAGTCTTGCCATAAATATATCGTCAAGCAGCTCATCGAAGGCCCGGAAAATCCCACCCGGGAAAATATGGAAACGCTCGCTGATGCTCTGACCGGTGTGGATTACTACCTGGAAAGCATGGAAGAACAGAAGCCCATTGGTGATGGTGTGCTGGAAGTGGCGGAAGAGAGCATGAAGGCCCTGGGCTATCCGGTTAACAAGGTCGCATGATGATAGACCTGTCCCGTCCAGAGCAGGGTGATGCGGAGCACGGCCGCTGCTATGTGATCCACGAGCAGAACATCTTGCTCGATCAGGATATGCGTATTCCCGTATTGCCGGCGTTCCTGCTGCGTCAGCACCCTGATTATCATTTTCTTGGTTGGCTTGATGGTGAGCCGTGCTATGTCTGTGAATTGGCTCGCCATGAACTGGATGATGGCAGCCTTCAGTCGGTTGCTCAGCGCCACATGCTGGCAGGGGACCTGAATGAAGCCGGCTTTAGCATGTTCAGCAGGGCGCTTCAGTTCCTGAGTTGGCAGAAAAACCATCGTTTTTGTAGCCGCTGCGGGTGCCCCACTCATGCCCATGGCAAAGAGCTCTGTATGCAATGCGAGCAGTGTGGATATACCCAGTACCCGCGCATCACGCCTTGTGTCATTACCCTGGTCACGAACGGAGAGAGAGCCTTGCTGGGCAGATCGACCCGATTCCCAAACGGCATGTTTTCCTGCCTTGCGGGCTTTATGGAAGCCGGGGAAAGTGCTGAGCAGGCGTTGGTGCGCGAAGTGCGCGAAGAAACCGGTGTTGAGGTTGGCAAACTTACCTATTTGGGTAGTCAGTCCTGGCCGTTTCCTCATTCTCTGATGCTGGCATTTCATGCTGACTATGCCGGTGGTGAGATTGTGATTGATGATGATGAAATCGTGGCTGCTGACTGGTTCCATTATCGAGACTTACCAATGATCCCGCCCCGAGGGAGCATTGCACGTACCCTGATTGACAGCTGGATTGCTGGACTGGAATCCAAGGAATAACCATGAACTACACCCTTGCCCCATTAATTCTCTTTGCCTTTAGCCTGTTCTTTGTTCTGGCGGGAGCCTGGATTCTGTTACGGCAGAAATGGTTGTTGCAATGGCTGAAGGGGACAGGAGGTTTGCTGCTGGTGGGTATGGCAGTTTACCTGAGCGTGTTTGCGCTCAATATTTATGGTTATCGTGAGTATGCGCAGGAAGTCCCTGTTGCCACGGTCAGCTTCCGTCAGTCCGGCGAACAGTCTTTTATCGCCACCGTGACTCGAACTGATGGTGTAGCGGAGGATTTCCGGTTGAAAGGAGACCAGTGGCAACTGGACGCCCGCATTCTGAAATGGAAAGTGCCGTTTGCCTTGCTGGGCCTCAAGCCGGGTTACCAGCTTGACCGGATTTCGGGGCGCTACTACGCACTGGAAGACGAGCGCTCCCTGGATCGCACCGTATACAGCCTGCACCGTGATCCTGTTGGCTTTGATGTGTGGAAAATGGCGAAGGATGGCTGGAGCCTGATCATCGATGCCCGTTATGGTAGTGCGGCTTATTTGCCAATGGCGGATGGTGCCCTTTTTGAAGTCACCGCTGGACAAACGGGGCTGGTCGCTCGCCCCATGAATGGAAGCGCTCAGCAAGCCATTTCCGGCTGGAACTGATTTCACACCGGGCCAATCACCATTGATTGGCTCTCCCTCAAGTATCCCCAGCCGCCTTGCTTAGGTAGAATCTTCCGAATTCTGCCTGCCGGGCAGGCAACGATCTTTCAATTCAAGCAGGTATACCGTGATAGCGTTTCTTTCTGAGTACGGCATGTTTCTCGCCAAAGTGGCCACACTGGTGGTGGCCATGTTGTTCATTATTGGTGGTATTGCGGCCACGGCGTCCCGTGGGCGTCACAAGGGCGAGCAGGATGGGGAGCTCAAGGTTCGCCATCTCAACGACGAATTTGATGACCTGAAGGATGCGCTGGAGGCGGAGATTCTGCCTGAAGCTCAGCGCAAGAAAGCGCATAAAGAGAAACAGAAGCAGGAAAAACGGGAAGCCAAGCAAAAGAAAAAGGCGGGTACCGAAGATAAAGTGCCACCGCGACTGTTTGTGCTTGATTTTGATGGTGATGTGCAAGCCAGTGACGTAGAAACCCTGCGCCGTGAAATCAGTGCCATCCTGCAAGTGGCCAACCAGAACGATGAAGTACTGGTGCGCCTGGAAAGCCCCGGTGGTCTGGTCCATAGCTATGGTCTGGCTGCTTCTCAGCTGCGCCGCATTCGTAACAGTGGCATCAAGCTGACTGTCGCCGTTGACCGTGTGGCTGCCAGCGGTGGCTATATGATGGCCTGTATCGCAGACCGTATCGTTGCTGCACCATTTTCTATCATCGGATCCATTGGCGTGGTCGCGCAGATTCCCAATTTCCATCGTTTGTTGAAAAAGAACGATATCGATGTAGAGCTGATGACGGCGGGGGAGTACAAGCGTACCCTGACCATGCTCGGTGAAAACACCGAAAAAGGCCGCGCTAAATTCCAGGAAGAGCTGGAAGACACCCATCAGCTGTTCAAAGACTTTGTTCGTGAGAATCGTCGCGGATTGGATCTGGACAAGGTGGCCACTGGTGAGCACTGGTTCGGCATCCAGGCAAAAGAGATGGGCCTGGTAGACGAGATCATGACCAGCGACGAGCTACTGCAACAGCGCAAGGATACTGTCACCCTCTACCAGGTTAACTGGGAAGTGAAGCGCAAGCTGGGTGAGCGCCTGGGTTTCTCGATGGAGACAACCCTGCAACGCGTTATCGAGCGCCTCTGGCATCGAGGCAGTCAGCGCCAGATTCACTGATTCGCTCTTGGCACAGGAGAAGACCTATGACCTTCCAGGCACTACAGACCCGTGAAACGGATGGTGGCTACCAAACGGATTTGATTGAGCGTGAGTTGTCTGAGCTCGGCAACGAGGGTGTATTGGTTCGTGTGCAGTGGTCTTCACTGAACTATAAAGATGCTTTGTCCGCCACCGGCAACAAGGGTGTCACTCGCAAGTTTCCACACACCCCTGGCATTGATGCTGTGGGGGTGGTTGAGGAAGCGGGGGACGGACCGTTTTCCGTAGGGGATGCGGTTATCTGTACCGGATATGATCTTGGTATGAACACCGATGGCGGCTATGCACAGTATATTCGGGTGCCCGCCGAATGGCTGGTCCCCTTGCCGGAGGGCATGGCCCCCCGTGATGCCATGGTGCTGGGTACCGCAGGACTGACGGCGGCGTTGTGTGTCGAGTCTTTACTGGATACTGGCGTCAATCCTGATCAGGGGCCGGTACTGGTTACTGGCGCCACCGGCGGTGTCGGTAGCGTCAGTGTGGCCATTCTCGCAAAGCTGGGTTTTGAGGTCGTTGCGGTATCAGGCAAGGAAGATGCCGTTGAATGGCTCAAGACGCTCGGCGCTGCTCAAGTGATCGACCGTGCCACTTTCCTCGAGAATGCCGGCAAACCCATGCTCAAGGAGCAATGGGCGGGTGCTGTCGATTGCGTGGGCGGTGATGCACTGACTACCGCCCTGAAAAGCGTCAAGTATGGTGGCAGTGTGGCCTGCTGTGGCCTTGCCGGCTCCCCGGAACTGAATATGACGGTGTTCCCGTTCATTCTTCGCGGTATCAATCTGCTTGGGGTCGATAGTGTTGAGCTGCCCGTCGAGATCAAACAACAGATGTGGCAATTGCTTGCTGATGAGTGGATCCCGGGCGGCATGAGCAAGCTGGAAGCTGCTGAAATCGGGCTTGAAGAAGTCAACGATTGGGTGGCCCGCATTCTTAAAGGCGGCGTAAGAGGCCGCGTAGTGGTTCGCCTGCCCTGATGGAGCGCGCGCGGCTTGGTCGCGCGCACTCTCCCTGTTTTTATGCCCGTTCCGCATTCATTCTAAACTTCCTTCGAGTCACCACATAAAGCAGTTTATTGGCTTTTATGCTTTGTCTCTGCTCACCCCAAGCTGGCTTAATCGTTCTGTCGTGAGGATTGTCTCGCTTACATCATTGAAGTGAGCTACGCGCATCATCGCGGTCGAACGCCCGCTCCCACAGAAGACCGCACCGTGCTTTGTGGGAGCGGGCGTTCGACCGCGAAATCCCCGATCCCATAAGAGACCCTCAGCATTTGAGGAAAACCTAACAGGTAATGACGCTGAAACTCAGCTCAATAAAACCCTGAGTGCTCAGGACTGAAACCCGGTGCATGCAAGGCGGCAAGGATCACTGCCGGGTTCTGCTTCCTCGACAAGTTTCCTCCCTCTGTAAGCGCTGGATTTCAGGGCTACGATTGATTCATTATCAGAGCTGGCAGCGTTGCCAGAGTAAGGACACCGAATGGACAAAGAACATTGGTTCAAGATTGCCTGTTACCTTGATGGTCAGGGTGGTTGTACTCCCTTTGGTTCAGGGGATGAGTTGCAGTCGGAGCGCACGCATTGGGTGCACCTGGATTATACCCAGCAGCAAAGCACTGCGTGGATGCACGCCAACAAGGTTCCCGAGCGGGTCATTGAGGCTTTGACTGCTTCAGAAACACGCCCTAGAGCATCCGAGGTGGCGGGAGGCTTGCTGGTTTACTTGCGGGGCGTGAATTTGCAACCAGGGGCACGCCCCGAAGATATGATTGCCTTGCGGCTGTGGTTGGGGCCGAACGGGGTGATCAGTACCCAGAAGCGCACGCTGTTGACGGTAGAGACTGTAGAGACCGACCTGCTCCAGGGAGAGGGCGTACACTCAAGCACCGCCCTCGTTGCTCGGCTGGTGGATGAGCTCACCTGGCGCATGGAGGATGTGATTGAAAACCTGGAGACAGAAGTGGAGAGCTGTGCCGAGCAGCTGGAGGCCTCACCAACAGCTTCACTGACAGCGCAGCTCAGTCTGCTTAGGCGCCGGGCCATCACGCTGCGTCGTTATCTGGCGCCGCAACGTGAGGCGCTGAGCAAGTTGCAGACGGATCGCATGTTTACCGATGCAGACGTGCTGCAGATTCGTGAAGCCTCGGATCGTTTGTTGCGGCTGGTAGAGGACCTGGATGCCGCACGGGAACATGCCACCCTGCTTCAGGAAGAGGTCTTCGCGGTGCAGAATGAGGCGATTAATGACCGCATGTATCTGCTGGCAATCATCTCTGCACTTTTCTTGCCGCTGGGTTTTCTCACCGGCTTGTTTGGTATCAATGTGGGTGGCCTGCCGGGCGTGGAAAACGAAAAGGCGTTTTGGTGGTTCTGTGCCGGCATGAGTGTGATTGCGCTTGGCGTGGTGATCTGGATGCGAAAACGCCGCTGGTTTTAGCAGCGGCGTTTTCAGAGGGGCAGTGGCAGCCGGATCAGGCGCGACGGTAAATCGGTCGCGGGTCCATCACGTCACCCTGATAGCTGACGGTGAAATCCTTCAGGCCTGCCAGGGCATCTTCAATGCTGCGATCCGAACGGATCTCAAAGGCATTGAATCCGCAGCGCTGCAGATAAAACAGCTGGTCTCGTAGCACATCACCGGTAGCACGGATCTCGCCCTTGAAGCCATAACGTGTGCGCAGCTCTCGAGCATAAGAGTAACCACGGCCATCCTTGAAGGCAGGGAAGTGGATCGCGATCAGAGGCAGTTGCTGCAGATCGTCTTCCAGATCACGGGGCTCTTCACCCGGCGCGAGCCACACCGCTACCTCGCCACGAGCGATGAGGGTGTCACGATTGGCTTGCCAGTAGGCGAGAGGGACAATGATTTTGCCTTCAGGCAGGGCATTCTCCAGAGATTCGCCTTCCAGACGCCGCCACAGGTTGTCCACGATGGCACCATCAATGATGACCTTATCCATAGATGCGCTCCTTGAACGTGTCCATACCAATGCGTTCGTAAGTATCAATAAAGGGTTCGTTCTCGTGGCGCTTTTCCACGTAGAGGTCGATGATCTTCTGAATCACATCAGTGACTTCATCAGCCTCAAATGACGGCCCCAGTTTCTCGCCTACGCGGGTGAATTGATCACCACGACCACCCAGGGTGATCTGGTAGAACTCTTTACCTTTCTTGTCCACGCCCAGAATGCCGATATGGCCAATGTGGTGGTGGCCACAGGCGTTCATGCAGCCGGAAATATTCAGATCCAGCGTGCCCAGGTCATGCAGGTAGTCCAGATCAGAGAAACGATGCTGAATGGATTCTGCAATCGGGATGGACTTGGCATTGGCCAGCGCACACAGGTCACCGCCGGGGCAGCAGACCATGTCGGTGAGCAGACCCAGGTTCGGGGTGGCGAAGCCCAGGGCATCCAGCTTCTGCCACAGGGTGAACAGATCGCTGTTGGCGACGTCCGCCAGCACCATGTTCTGCTGGTGGCTGTTACGGATCTCGCCAAAGCTGTACTGGTCGGCAAGATCTGCGACCGCGTCCAGCTGATCATGAGTAATATCGCCCGGCACCCGAGATGTCTTCTTCAGGGTGAGGGTGACTGCACGATAGCCAGCCTCTTTGTGGGCGTGGGTGTTGGTGTGATACCAGCGGTTAAAGGCCTTGTTATCGGCCAGCTGCGCTTCCAGCTCGCTGTTGTCGGCGCTGCTGTTGTAGGCCGGTGCAGTGAAGCACTGCTTGATGCGCTGAACCTCTTCGTCGGTGAGGGTCATGGGGCCATCTTTCAGCTCGGCGAACTCTTCTGCAACCAGCTCACGGTATTTATCAGCACCCAGTGCTTTTACCAGGATCTTGATGCGGGCCTTGTACTTGTTGTCCCGGTTGCCGTACTTGTTGTACACACGCAGGATCGCTTCCAGATAGGAAAGCAGATGCTGCCAGGGAACAAACTCGCCAATCACGGCACCGGTCATGGGAGTACGGCCCAGGCCGCCACCTGCCCAGACTTCAAAGCCGGTTTCGCCTGCGTCGTTATGGACGATCTGCACACCGATATCGTGAACACCAATAATGGCCGGATCTTCATCCGGTACGGCGTTGACGGCAATCTTGAACTTGCGCGGAAGGTAAGCGAACTCAGGATTGAAGGTAGACCACTGGCGAATGATTTCGCACCAGGGGCGTGGATCTTCAATCTCTTTGGGGTTCACACCAGCCAGTTCATCGGTGGTGGTGTTACGAATACAGTTACCGCTGGTCTGGATACCATGCATCTGCACTTCGGCCAGTTCAGCCAGGATATCGGGCACGTCTTCCAGCGCCGGCCAGTTGAGCTGGATGTTCTGCCGGGTGCTTACATGGCAGAAACCCTTGTCATAGGTGCGGGTGATGTGAGCCAGGCGGCGCAGCTGGGCGCTGGACAGCAAGCCATAAGGAACGGCAATGCGCATCATGGGCGCATAGCGTTGAACGTAGAGACCGTTTTGCAGACGCAGAGCAAGAAACTCATCTTCGCTCAGTTCGCCAGCAAGATAACGGCGGGTCTGGTCACGATACTGTGCCACCCGTTCTTCCAGCAATCGCTGATCATGTTCCTGATAAACGTACATGGGACCGTATACCGTCCTTAATGCTTGAGAATTCAATAAGTAAGGAGTGCCTTACTATAGGCAGTGCGGCACTCTAGCAAAGCGCCCTTATAGTTAAAAGAAATATCTTGGCATATCTCTATAACCTGGGGCGCTTAAAAAATGCGCAAATTTACTTGGCTGCGGCATCCAATACCATGTTGACGGTAATGACCATACCGATCACCAGTGCGATCACCAGAATCACATAGACACCGATGTAGTTACCGGCATCACCCTTGGTGAAGTCTCGTTCGCGGTTCTTGCCACTCTGTACGCCAAACAAGGCGGCCAGAATGCTCTGGATCGTCTGGAACAGAGAAGGCTTGTCCTGCTTTTCGCTATCGCTTGGCTCGGTCATTATGGCCCCTTGGCTGCCAACACGGCTTTGGAGAGGCGCATATTCTACGCCTCCCAACCGAGGACTTACAGCCTGACCGTAAATAGGGCACTGGATCATTTGCAACTGCGGAGTACCTGACTAAAATAGTCGGAATAGTCCGGTGGCTTGAAGCCCCGAGGACTGTCAGAAACCCGGATCAGGAAGGCTAATGTCAGAGCAGTTGATCAAGATTACGGAACCCGCCCAGGAATACCTGCGTGATTTGCTTGGCAAGCAGGACCAGGACGGTATCGGTGTGCGTATTTTTGTAGAGCGCCCCGGCACTCCCCATGCTGAGTGCTGCATGGCTTACTGCCCGGAAGGTGAGCAGGAAGCGGATGATATGCGCCTCGACTTTGAAGGGTTTCATGCCTGGATCGAGGGCAAGAGTGTTCGTTATCTGGAAGATGCGGTTATTGATTACAAGAAGGACAGCATGGGTGGGCAGCTGACTTTCCGTGCGCCAAAGTCGCGTGTGCCGGACATCAGCGACGATGCTTCCATCGAGGAAAAGATCAATTACGTGCTTTATGCCGAGATCAACCCCAATCTGGCCAGCCATGGCGGCAGCGTGCAGCTACTGGAACTGACTGAGGACATGGTTGCCGTTCTGGAGTTCGGAGGCGGTTGTCAGGGTTGTTCGGTGGTCGATGTCACTCTGCGGGATGGGGTGGAAAAAACGCTGAAGGAGCGCATCCCGGAGTTAACCGGAGTGCGTGACAAGACAGACCACACCGTAACGGACAATGCGTACTACAGTTAAAGGCAGCCGCGAGCTACGAGCTTCGAGCTACCAGTAAAAACAAAAAACGCAGCTGTTGAGGCTGCGTTTTTTTGTTTTAGGGTTTTTCTCGTAGCTCGTAGCTCGTAGCTAAAAGCTCATAGCGGGTTTTTACCCGCAGCTCGGATTGCGTCCCGCAGCCTTGGCCTTGTTATACAACGGCATCACTTCCGGCAGCTTTGACTGAAGGCCGTTGATACGGGTTTCGTTGGAGGGGTGGGTAGACATGAATTCTGGCGGTTCGCCGCCATTGGCAGCAGCCATGTTAACCCACAGGTTGATGCTTTCACGGGGGTCAAAACCCGCCTTGGCCATCAGCTGAAGACCAATGATGTCAGCTTCTGCCTCATGCTTGCGGCTGAAAGGAAGGGAAACACCATACTCGGCACCCAGCCCCAAAGCGGCAAAGATTCCTTGCTTCACAGCGGTATCCTGGCCTGCGATGGCGCCAATCAGTCCCAGGCCATTCTGGGTAGCGTATTCAAGCGACATGCGCTCGTTGGAATGTTGCGCCTGAACATGGCCGATTTCATGGCCAATAACGGTGGCCAACTGGGACTGGTTCTTGGCGACCTTCAAAAGTCCGGTGTTTACCCCGATTTTGCCTCCCGGCAGGGCGAAGGCGTTGGCTGCGTTATCCTCGAACAGATTCACTTCCCAGGACTGCTTTTCAGGCAGGGTGGTGGTGATGGCATTGGCCACACAGCGTACGTAGGCCGCCTGACTCTGATTGCCGCTGACGGGAGTCTCTTGCTTGATCTGTGCGTACGCTGTAGCACCCATTTCATTCATCTGATCTTCTGGCATCAGCAAAAACTGGTTGCGGCCCAGCGGAGAGGTCGCGCAGGCGGTCAGCATGCCGACCATTACCGTCACCAGAATTTTTCCTTTATATTTCATTCAATTACTCCCACTCCCTCAGGAAGCGCCTGGAAATAAACATCAGCCAGCTGGCCCAGCCGGCACTACCCAAAAATACCAGCAACCCTAACAGAGACACCCCCCAGGGGGCTGGGGCTACCTTTCCGGCCAACAGGATACTGCCGCTGATAAAGCCTGCAACTACTATCAATGCCTGCACCTGCCGATACTGGCTTCGCTCAAGCCGGGAGACCAGCCGTTCCAGGTGTCGCGGGTCGATGCCGCTATCCTGTTGAGGCCCTTGTCCCGGGACGGACGGCGGGGCGTACACTTTGTCGACAACGTCCAGTGCCCGCAGGCTCAGGCTTTTCGCCAGTCTTACAGGCGAATAACGGGTGCGGATCATGCGCTTGAGCAAAGGTTCCGCTTCCGTCATCAGGTCAAAATCCGGATTCAGCATTCTGCCAAAACCTTCCAGTGTAATGATCGCCTTGATCAGCAGGGCGATGTCACTGGGCAGCACCAGATTGTGGTTGCGCACCATGGCGGTCACATCAACCAGCAGCGCCGTAATATCCAGCTCTGCCAGCGCGACGCCGTGATATTGGCTGATGATGTCTTCCACATCTGACACCAGCTGATCGAATTTGATCGGTTGACCATCGGACCACTGCGTCAACACGCCAGCGCACTGTTCAGCTTCTCGAAGCACGACAGAGCGGGTGAGTTGAAGAATCTGTTCACGACGATTGTGACTGAGTTTGCCCACCATGCCGAAATCCAGCATGGCAATGCGATTGCTCTGCAGGATGATGAAGTTGCCGGGATGAGGATCGGCGTGAAAAAAACCATCTTCAAGCACCATCTTCCACGCGGCCAGGGCGCCTCGCCGCGCTACCAGCTTGCGATCCAGACCGGCTTCTTCCAGTTGGGTAACGGCCCTGGCGGGGATGCCTTGCACCAGATCCTGCACCTGCAGCGTCGCGGAAGACAACTCCCAGTGTACGCGTGGGATGGACAGCCACTTCAGCGAACGCATGTTCTTGCGGATGCGGTCTGCGTTGCGGGCTTCGATGGTGAAATCCAGCTCACGGAGCAAGGAGCGCCGGAATTCCCGCACCAGTTCAACCGGGCGGTAGCGACGCAGTTCCACAGAGTTGTCTGAGGCCAGCTTGGCCAGTTGATCCAGTAGCCGTAAATCAGACTCGATTTTGTCGCGGATACCGGGCTTCTGGATTTTGAGAACCACTTTTTGCCCACGGCGGGTGATCGCGCTGTGTACCTGGCCAATCGAAGCGACCCCAATCGGCTCAGGGTCTACGCGAGCAAACAGCGCAGAGATGGGCTTGCCCAAGGCAGCTTCAACCTGCGGGGTGAGTTCATCAAAGGGAATGGCTGTCGCCTGATCCTGCAACTTCTCGAATTCGTTGATCCAGTCCATGGGGAACAGGTCGACGCGGGTGGCCAGTACCTGGCCCAGTTTGACATAGGTCGGCCCCATCTCTTCCATGGCATGACGAAGCCGTTCTGCCGTGCCCATGCGCAGCATGTCGCCCTTTACCGGGCTGCGCACCAGCTTGCCGGCCTGCTCAATAGGTGTAGACAAGCCAAGACGGCGTATCACATCAGCAAAACCATAGCGAAACAGGATGGTGGCCAGTTCGTTCATGCGCAGCAGGTCTTTGCCGGTATGCATTAGATTCACAAACGTATCCCTGTCATAAAAAAGTGATTCCCTGAAGACTGTGACATTCTCTGGCAAAATGCCAGAGCGACAATAAACAGGAACATTGAAAAATGCCCAAGCCTTATCTGCGTGACGACCTCATCGAGGTCCGGGAAAGTGAACTGCATGGACGAGGCCTGTTTGCAGCCCAGCCAATTGCCAAGGGGACGGAGCTCGGCTTATGCAAGGCCCGGCGTACCAAGGGTGAAGGCCCCCATGTATTGTGGATTGATGATGACGGCAAGGAAAAATATCAGGTTCAGTGTGACCTGAAATTTATCAATCATGGCAAAAAGCCCAATGTGGCCTATTACGATGACCTGACGGTGGTGGCCTTGAAGAAGATCAAGGCAGGGGAGGAGTTGCTGCATGATTATGGTGATGAGTGGGAGTGAAAGAGCAGTTAATAGTTAACAGTGAATAGTTAATAGCTAAAACCCAAATTCAAAACCATCACTGCGGTAATGACTGCTGTAGAAGTCGTGCTTGAGGGACGAATTGTGCGAAGCGCGTTGGGTTGTGCCAAGGCGTGACGATTACTGACCTGGCTAGAACGGGCAGGGCGAGGTGAATTCGCTCCATAGTCCGGTGATGGGGTGGTTGAAGCCTAACCATTCGGCATGCAGTAGCAGCCGGGGGCTGAGGGCTTCTACTTCCGGTGGGGCGTACATGTCGCAGCCGATGATGGGGTGGCCCAGTTCGCGGCAGTGGATACGCAGTTGATGGCTGCGGCCGGTGACCGGGCTCAACGCTACACGGGTGCGGTTACGCCATTCATCTCTTTCCAGAACCTGATAGTGGGTCAGGGCGTGTTTGCCGTTTTCGTAGCACACTTTCTGCAGCGGGCGGTTGGGCCAGTCCGCGATCAGAGGCAACTCAATGCTGCCTTCATTTTGTTCCACGATGCCATGCACCACTGCCTGATAACGCTTCTTGACGGTGCGCAGCTGGAAGAGACGACTCAGTCTGCTTTGTCCTTCACGGCTGAGTGCAAACACCATGATGCCTGAGGTATCCAGATCCAGCCGATGAACCAGGCGGATATCTTCGAACTGTTGTTGCAGACGGGTAATGGCGCAGTCCTTGTTCTCTGGCGCTCGGCCGGGAACGCTTAGCAAGTATGCAGGTTTGTTGATGAGCAGGACATCGGCATCCTGATACACAATGCCCACCCGCTCATGGCAAGTGGGCACGATGTAATAGGAAGCATTGTCGTTGCCAGACATGGAAGCATTAACCCCAGAGAATGCCAAAGACATCGTTGTACTGTTCGGCAAAATGAACGGTCAGTCCATCCTTCAGATACTCGGGTAATTCATCAAAGTCGCGCTGGCAGGCTCCCGGTAGTATCAATTCCCGGACACCCACGCGCCGGGCCGCGATGACTTTTTCACGAATGCCTCCCACCGCCAGTACCTGACCAGTCAGGGTCAGTTCACCCGTCATGGCCACCTTCCTTGGCAGTCGCTTTTTCATCAACAGTGACAGCAGGGCGGATGCCATGGTGATGCCTGCGCTCGGGCCATCCTTGGGTGTTGCCCCTTCAGGGACATGAAGATGAATAAAAGCGTTATCAAGAATGTCGTCGGCAAGGCCAAAATCACGGAGGTGGCTGGCCACATAGCTGTAGGCGATCTCGGCGGATTCTTTCATCACATCGCCCAGTTGCCCGGTCAGTTTAAAACCCCGCTGGCGGCTATGTACCAGGCTGGCTTCTACCGATAGTGTCGCACCGCCCATGCTGGTCCATGCAAGACCAGTGACCACGCCGATTCCACGCTGGGTCTTTTCCGTCTGAAAGTAGGGCTGACCGAGAAAATCGGTGAGATTTTTGCCGCTGATGCTGATCTTGCCTGTGCCATCCAGTAGCTGCACGGCGGCTTTACGGATGATCTTGTTCAGCTGTTTTTCAAGATTGCGCACGCCAGCTTCACGGGCGTAGCCCTCAACAAGCTGTCGCAAGGCGCTATCGCTGATCTTGAGCTGGGCAGATTTTACGCCCGCCCGCTCCAGAGCGCGGGGCCACAAGTGTTGACGGGCAATCTGCACCTTTTCTTCTGTGATGTAGCCGGACAGACGTATGACTTCCATCCGGTCCAGCAAGGGGCCGGGGATGCTGTCCAGGGTATTGGCCGTGCAGACGAACAGGGCATGGCTGAGATCCAGGCGTTCATCAAGATAGTGATCCAGGAAATCCTGATTCTGCTCAGGATCAAGTACTTCCAGCAGGGCAGAGGCGGGGTCGCCCTGGAAGGATTGTCCCAGTTTGTCGATTTCATCCAGCATGATCACAGGGTTGGCTGTGCCGGCTTCTTTAAGGGCTTGCACGAGCTTGCCGGGCATGGCGCCGATATAGGTACGACGGTGACCCTTGATCTCAGCCTCATCGCGCATGCCGCCCAGACTGAATCGATAAAACTTTCGACCCAGCGCCTCGGCGATGGATTTGCCTATGCTGGTTTTACCCACACCAGGAGGGCCAACCAGCAGAATAATGGAGCCTTTGACTTCGCCTCGCAGTGCGCCAACGGCGAGAAACTCCACAATGCGGTCTTTCACATCATCAAGGCCGCTGTGATGGGTTTCCAGCACGGTTTTGGCGTGCCTGAGATCCAGATTGTCTGTGCTGTACTGGCCCCAGGGCACGGTGGTCAGCCAATCCAGATAATTGCGGGTGACCGCATATTCGGGCGAGCCGGTTTCCAGCATGGACAGCTTGTGTAGTTCATCGTCAAAGCGTTTGCTGACTGCCTCTGGCGGGGACAATGCCTGCATGCGTGCACGGAACTCGTCAGCCTCAGCCGTCTTGTCATCTTTGCTCAGGCCCAGCTCACGCTGAATGATTTTAAGCTGCTCACGCAGGAAGAACTCGCGCTGATGTTTGCTGACCTTCTCGTTTACCTCTTCGGTGATTTCGCTCTGCAGCCGGGCGACTTCCAGCTCTTTTTTGACCAGCGTCAGCACTTTTTCCATGCGCGGACGCAGTGGCACGGTTTCCAGAATCGCCTGCAGCTCATCACCGCTAGCGCTGGTCAGTGCGGCAGCGAAATCGGTGAGAGGTGATGGTTCGGTGGGGGAAAAGTTTTGCAGGTAGTGCCGCAACCCTTCGTTATAAAGCGGATTGAGGGGCAGCAGTTCTTTAATGGTATTGATGATGGCCATGCCGTAGGCGCGGATGGTCTCATCGGATTCCTGCTCTGGCTGGGGGTAGCTGACTTCGGCCATGAACGGACGCTTTCGATTCAGCCAGCCTTCAACCCTGAAGCGGGCAGCCCCTTGAGCCACCAGCTGAAAATGATCATTTTCTTCGTTCAGAGCGTGGACTTTTACCAGACAGCCGTAATCCGGCATATCCTCAGCCTGAATGGTGTCGGGATCCTTGTCGCCCACATAGACCAATCCCAGAGATTGATGGGGGGTCTGGCTGACTCGCTCAAGGGTTTGCGTCCAGGTCTCCTTGTCCAGCATCACCGGTTGAACCAGTCCTGGCATGAATGGCCGGTGGCGTACAGGAATCAGGTAAATACGCTGAGGTTTGAGCTGGTCGGGCAGGGCCGGCAGGCCCTGCTGGATGGTTTCGGTGGTTTGGTTGTCGTCGGTCATGGCGTTACTTCCAATGTTCATGGAAACAACATGGTGTCATTAGGATGAATTTCAATTGTTGATAATCAGAAGATCGGCGCTCAATACCTTGGGCGTCTTGGTGCGACGTTCTACCACCCGCGAATTCAGTCCGGCCTTTTCACAACGCTCTGCCAGCGCATAAAACGGACTACGGCCCGGATCGGCGATAATGATCTCTTTGACCCCGGCTTTCAGGCCACGGCGGATCAGCTTGAACAGTACGGGGGTCAATTCGTCCCAGAAGCAGATATCTGCCCCGGCCATGATATTCACATCGCTGAGCATGCTCTGTGTGAGCTTTTCAAATCGTGCCTGCTTTTGCTGGATCTCAACCTTGTTGATCTGGGCATGCAAATCCAGATAGGGAAAGACGTCTTCATCGGCATCGACCGCAGTGACGGTACAGCCAAAGCGCTTGGCAGCAAAGATCGAAAGCGGGCCCCAGCCACAACCGATATCCAGAAGGTGCTGGTCCGCCTGGACTTTTTGCCGGGTAAGGTGATCCATGATCAGGAAGCTGGAATTCCAGACTTTGTTGCCATGAATGGAAGGGGTGTGGTTGGCGCGCTTGAGCCGGCGAATTTCCCGGTGGCCGGAGCGCAACAGGGTGATGCCACGGGTGCGAATGGTATGTGGCTCTCCAGCCCTTATAACTAACCCTGAAGCTGACATAATCGCTCACTGCTGTAAAAGTCTGAAACACTAAGGCCAGGCCCGGTGCGATTCAAGTCCAGAAAGTGAATTGACAGATTGGCATAATGCGAGCAACTGGAATGAAGAAGGGCTGGGTAGTCATTCATGATTAAAGAGGGAGTCATTGGGCTATCTGGCATTGCAGCAGGGCGCTCGCGTTACCTGCGTGCAGCGACTGCTATCAGTCAGTTGATTGCGTTGTATGCGGCGTCAGGGGCCCGTGACCGCTCTGAAACCCATCACCGTGGGGCTGAGATTCTCACCCGTCTATGTCGACGTAATGGGGGCTTTTGGGTCAAGGCTGCCCAGTTTTTCAGTTGCCGCCCGGATGTATTACCCCGCGAATATATCGAGGCCTTCCAACAGCTACAAAATGATGCCCAGCCGGTGCCCTTCACCGCTGTCACAAAGGTACTGGCCCGCGCCTGGGGCAAGAATTGGCGTGAGCGTTTTCTCTGGATTCAGGAGGAACCGGTTGCGGTGGCCTCTATTGCGCAGGTTCACAGGGCGCGCCTGATCGATGGCCAGGAGGTGGCGATCAAGGTCAGACTGCCCAAGGTGCAACGCCTGTTTCTGCAGGATGCGAAAGTGTTTCGCGCGCTGTCTGCGATTGCCGCTCCCCGGTTTCGTGAGTTTGATCTGCGCCAGGCAGTGGAGCAACTGTTGACGATGACGGCCATCGAACTGGATTTTCGGAACGAGGCCGCCAACATGTTGCGTTTTGCTCGCCAACCGCATGCGCCCCGTATTCGTATTCCCGAATTGATCAAGCCCCTGAGTAGTGAGCGAATTCTCGTGACCAGCTGGGAAGGGGAAACACGCTTGAGAGATTACCTGGATGATCATCGTGATCAGGCTGCCGATCTGTTGGGGGTGCTGCTGACCAGTTATCTCCAGCAAGTGACCCGCTTTGGGATTTATCAGGCCGATCCTCACCCAGGCAATTTCCTGGTCAACGACCAGGGACAAGTGGTCATTCTTGATTTTGGGGCCATCGGTATCCTCACCCCGGATGAGGTTCGCCGTTACTCCCGGCTGCTTTACGGCATCATGGGCTTTGAGGGTCAGGTTGATATTGGTGAGCTTTTCGTTCAGGCGGGTTTTAAAGGAGGGTCACCGGAGACCTTGAAAGCACTTGCTCTATTTGTGCTGACCGATCAGATGCGCCAGCAGGGACCGGTTGCGGCGATGGGGGAGCTGATGGAGCGCTTCAGGGAAGAGAGAATCTCCATCCCGGATTCGTACATCGGTATCTCTCGGGTGCTGATTACTCTGGGAGGTTTCCTGATGAGCTATGACGTGCCGTTTGACTGGACTCCACCTGAGCAGCGAACGGGTGCCGCCAGGCAGGTGGAGCCTGAATAGCCCACAAGGCCTCAGGATTGTGGGTTGCCAGTTTCCAGCCAGAAGGTGCGGAACAGATCAGCTGTTTTCCCGGGGGCTTCGGTCATTGGTAAATGACCGATGTTATCGAGAATCGCGGAGCGGGCGTTGGGAAGCGCTTCCAGGAAGACATTTACATTGTCGACGCCCAACAAGCGGTCTTTCTGGCCCCACACGATCAAGGCCGGGGTGGTAAGCGCTTGTAGTTTTCCGCTACCTTCCAGGTTCATGCCCGGGTCATCATTCAGCTGCGCAAAGATGGCTTCTGCGACAGGGGCATTGTCTGCTTTCTCCTGGCCCATGATATCGATGAAGAAATCTGGCATGTAGGGCGGATCTTCCATTGCCCATTCCAGAGTGGTGTTGAATTCATCCGGGCTGGAGGGGATCAATGGATTGTCTTCCGCATTGTCCAGTAGCTTGCGAAATTCCGGTGTTTGCCGTGTCAGGCCGGCTGAGTCGATCAGTCCCATGGATTTAACACGTTCAGGGGCCTGGCTGGCCATTTCAAGAGTGATGGCTCCCCCCATGGAATTGCCTGCCACGTGGAACTGCTCAATTCCCAGTGTGTCCATCAGCGCCAGCAATCGCTTGGCCTGTGAGGCCATGCGATAGTCCAGATCAATGTCGCGGGTAGTTTTGCCGTGGCCAGGCAAATCGGGAACCACAAAGTAGAATTCATCTTCCAGGTCACCAGCAAAACGCAGCCAGTTGCTGGCGTCAGCGCCAAACCCATGAATCAGAAGCACCACTGGTTTGTCCACGTTGCCCTCAGAGGTGAGCAGTGACCATTCTATGCCGTCTGGTGTGACTGTCTGCTGTTGAGTTAATCCCGCCCGTGATTTTTCCAGATTCAGGCCAAACTCATAGGCCTGTTGAGCCGGGTTTTCGCAGCCACTAAGGGCAATCAGCGACAGGGAGGCCAGCAAGCTGACGATTAAACGGTATGAAAATCTCATAAGCGCGACTCGATCCATCGGTGTGCAGGCAATTTTGAGAAGGTATTGTAATGAGCTTCAGGGTGCCAGATGCGCCAATTTACGGCAAAACATCGGGGAGGGCTGTCACTTCTTGCCTTTCAAATTCCAGACCCCGGCGGCCACAATCAACAGGGTACCCAGAATGGTAGTGATCACCAGCGTTTCACCCCAGAACATCCAGCCGAGCAGGGCGGCCCAGACAACTGCTGAATAGTTGTAGACACCGACCTGTCCAGGGCTGGCCATCTGGTAGGCATTGGTCATGGCAAACTGGCCGCCGGTGGCAACCAGCCCGATCCCCATCAGCCAAAGGTAATCGGTACCGCTGGGGAGGGTGTCTACCCAGAGTAGAGGAATCGCGGAGAACAACGAGGCAAATAAAGCAAAATAGAACACCACTCGTTGGGCCGGTTCAGTGACGGCCATGCGCCGAATGCTGACTTTGGCAATGCTCATGATGGCGGCGCCGGCCAATGCTACCCACATGACAGGATCAATGCTGCCGGTGCCGGCCCTCATGATGATAGCCACACCTACGAACCCCACCAGAATCGCCACCCAGGTGCGAGTGCGGATGGTTTCTCTCAACCATAACCAGCCCACCACGGGAAGGAAGAACGGAACCGTCATCTTTACCAGTACCGCTTCTGCCAGAGCGATATGGCCAATGGTATAGAAGAAACAGAACATGGCTGAAACGCCAGTAAAAGCACGGATCAGGTGAAGATGCAGATTGGCAGTTTTGAGCTGACCGAAGCCACCTCGATGCATGATGATAGGTAACAGAAACAACAGCCCGAAGAGGTTACGGGCAAACACGATCACCTCGGTATCAAGGTGATCGGAGAGATTCTTGATCATGGCGGCCATGATGGCCAGCAGACCTTCGCCCAGAACCAGCAGCAAGGCGCCTTTTAGCGGTTGGTCATTCACGCGTCAGGCATTACCCGGTACCGGAGTACCCCAGAGATCATGCTCATCGGCATGCTCAATTTTTACCTGCAATCGCTGGCCCGGCTTGAGATCGGTTTCGCCGTTCAGGTAAACGAGACCGTCAATCTCGGGTGCATCGGCTTTGGACCGGGCGATAGCGCCTTCCTCGTCCACTTCATCCACCAATACTTCGAGCGTCTTGCCGATCTTCTTTTGCAGCTTGTCCGCGCTGATGCGGGCCTGCACGTTCATGAAGCGCTCGCGGCGCTCTTCAGCAATGTCCGGGTCCACCGGGTCGGGCAGGGCGTTGGCAGGGGCACCGTCTACCGGGGAATAGGTGAAACAGCCCACCCGATCCAGCTGTGCTTCCTCCAGCCAGTCCAGAAGCATTTCGAAATCGTCATCGGTTTCACCGGGGAAGCCCGTGATGAACGTGCTGCGTAGCGTGATATCCGGGCAGATTTCGCGCCAGCGGCGGATTCGCTCAAGCGTATTTTCTGCATGAGCGGGGCGTTTCATGGCTTTCAGGACCGATTGGCTGGCGTGCTGGAACGGGATATCCAGGTAAGGAAGGATATGGCCCTCGGCCATCATCGGGATGATGTCGTCTACATGAGGGTAGGGGTACACATAGTGCAGCCGCACCCACGCACCCATTTGGCCAAGCGCCTGACACATTTCCAGCATGCGGGTTTTTACCGGCATACCCTGCCAGAAACCGGTCTGGTATTTGCGATCCACGCCGTAGGCGCTGGTGTCCTGGCTGATAACCAACAGTTCCTGAACTCCAGCTTTCACCAGGCGATCCGCCTCATCGAGCACATCGCCGATGGGGCGGGAATCCAGCTTGCCACGCATGGATGGGATAATGCAGAAGCTGCACTTATGGTTGCAGCCCTCTGAAATCTTCAGATACGCATAGTGACGGGGTGTCAGCTTGATACCCTGCGGGGGCACCAGATCCAGGAAGGGGTCGTGGTCCTGGCTGGGCGGAATGACTTCATGCACCGCACTCACAACCTGCTCATACTGCTGGGGACCACTGACGGAAAGCACAGAGGGGTGCACCTTGCGGATGGTGTCTTCCTCTACGCCCATGCAGCCGGTGACGATCACCTTGCCGTTTTCGTTCAATGCTTCGCCGATGGCATCCAGCGATTCTGCCTTGGCGTCATCAATGAATCCGCAGGTATTAACGACCACCACATCGGCATCGTCATAGCTGGGGGTCACCTGATAGCCTTCGGTGCGTAGCTGGGTGAGAATGCGTTCTGAGTCCACCAGGGCCTTGGGGCATCCCAGGCTGATGAAACCGACTTTACCGGATTTGTTGCCGGACATAATGCACCTCTCGGTTGGCTAACGTGGTCGCTGGCGGGCTGGGTGTCAGGTAGTGGGGGCGCAATTCTACCGGTGTCGGGGTTTTGAAGCCATGCCTGTGATGCGAAGGGCTGTTCGGGGCTGGATCATCGCCATTTGGCGGTTTCCCAGGCGTGAATCACGGTTTAGGAGGTCAGAATGCGCTGTTTTATCGGGGTACCTGTCACCGGGGAGCTTGCCAGTACAAGTGCTGTGCTTGCGAACGGATTGCCCGCTGCGACTCCAGTCCGTAATTTGCACATGACCCTGGCATTTCTGGGCAACTGTCGCCCTGAGCAGCTGGAACTGCTGAATTCCGAGCTGGCGCAATTGGCGCAGCAGAGCTCGCCCTTTGCAATGTATTTCACCCAGTGCGAGCCGTTCCCTGCCAGTGAAGGCCCGTTCCTTGCGCTGACCGGCGAGCCGAGCGCAGCCTTATCCCATTTGCATCAGCAATTGAATGAGCGGCTGGCAGGGCTCGGTTTTGAGCGGGAATCCCGCCGGTTTCGTCCACACATCACACTTGCGAAACCCGGCCATGCCCAGCCGACAAAGACCGGGGAATGGCTCCTCGCGGTCGATACTTTGTGGCTCTATGAAAGTCAGTTGGACGCGAATGGCCGGCCAACATATACATCCTTGTCACTGTTCCCGTTTTCTTGCCCTTGAAAATGTCAGACTAAATCGGTGTTATGAGCTCTCTATTGCGTCAGGGCCTGTTAACACTACCGGGATGGCACCTGTTGAGCCCCCAAAGCCGCCAATCTAGGCATGAGGAGTGATGGTTGGTTTCTCCAAATGAATGACGAATAACGACGAGTGGCGGCTTTTGGGGCTCAACCCGGAGGGCTGATCCCTTTTTCCGCCCAGCAGAGCCAGCCGTTGTTAATGTAGAATGACTACACCACACACCGGCTGACACTACTGGACGAAAAAATGCATTCAGCAGGAGCCATCCCGGTAGTGTTAACAGGCCCTCACAGGAGTCATCCCATGCAGCTAGTCAGCAGCAGTCTGACCGACCAGCAAGCCATTGATACCCGGTATGCGTTTGCGGTGATCGACCCGGAAAATCACGTTGCCTTGTCCGAGAATCTTAATCCTCACCTGGCATGGACTGGTGCACCAGAAGGCACGCGCTCTTTTGCGGTGGTGGTGCATGATCCTGATGTGCCCAGTGCTGGGGATGATGTGAATCAGGAGGGACGGGAAGTCCCTGAATCCCTGCCGCGCGTGGATTTTTATCACTGGACGCTGTTTGATATCCCGGTGGATCAAAGCAGTGTGGAAGAGGGGGCTTACTGTAGCGGCATTACCCCCCGTGGCAAGCCCGGTCCAGATGCAGGTAACAACCTTCGTCATGGTAAAAATGACTATACCGGCTGGTTTGCCGGTGATGCCGATATGGGCGGGGATTACTTTGGCTATGACGGCCCGTGTCCGCCCTGGAATGACAGCATCATTCACCGTTATATCTTTACGGTTTATGCGCTGGATGTGGAAAAATTGCCGGTTGGAGAGGATTTCAGCGGCGCCGGGTTGGCGGAGCTGATCAAGGCTCATGCACTGGATTCTGCTAGTCTTACAGGCACCTATACCCTCAATCCGAGACTGGCATAGGGGATGAATAGCGACATAAAAAAGGCCGCTCATTTGAGCGGCCTTTTCAATTGGTCGGAATAGCAGGATTCGAACCTGCGACCCCTACGTCCCGAACGTAGTGCTCTACCAGGCTGAGCTATATTCCGGATCTAGTGCTGGCGCATTCTAGCAGCGAAATCTGAAAATGCCATACCTAAATAGGCTCTCGGCTGCTGTTTGTCGATAATATGGCCAACCGGCTCATCTGAAGGCAGAATGCGCCTCCCTCGTACCCGGACACCGGAGTTTCCGGCATGCATGAACTGACACACCCCTGGGGAAGCCTGACCCTGTACCGCTGGCCGCGCCGCCGGAATGAGACGCTTCAGGCCTGGGACAATGCAGACCGATATCTCCTCAATACCCTTAATGAACGTGGCGGGGAGGCTGATGAGACCCTGGTGATCAACGATAGCCACGGAGCCCTTGCTCTGGCTGCTGCGCAGCGCGGAACGGTGCTGACCAGCGGCGATTCCTGGCTGGCGTATCACAATATTGGCAAGAATGCTGTCGAAAATGGCCTCTCCACAATCCCCCATTGCTGGCCAGGAGAAAGCCTGTCCTCTGCGCCTGCCCAAGTGATCATGCGGGTTCCCAAATCGCTTGCCCTGTTGGAATCCCAACTCGCCTGGCTTAGCGCGCAGCTGGTTGAAGGAACCCCGGTATGGCTCAGTGGGATGGACAAGCATCTTCCCAGGCAGCTGGTGCCCTTGATGGAAAAATACCTGGGAAACGGTCGGGCCGAATATGGATGGAAAAAGGCTCGCCTTTTCAGCGCAACAGCACCAGGCAAGGAGCTGACTGAATCACCTTATCCAACTTCGGTGGATTCTCCATTGGGGCCGTTGCGGGTTGATGCCGGGGTGTTTTCTCAGCAGCAGCTGGATATTGGCGCTCGTTGTTTCCTGGAGCATCTGCCAGAAACTCTTGCACCTGCAGCGCGGGTGGTGGATCTAGGCTGTGGTAACGGCGTTATCGGGCTGGCGATGCTGGAGAAAATCCCGGACGCTCATGTGACGTTCTGCGATGAATCCTGGTTGGCGTTGCAAAGTGCCCGCCACAATGTGGAGACCTGCCAGCCGGATGCAAACGTGGTATTTCACCACGGCGACGGCCTTGAAGGCCTGGAGATGCGGTTTGACTGTATCCTGCTGAATCCCCCGTTTCATGATGGTCATACGGTGGGAGACCATGTAGCGCGTCGATTATTCAGGCAGGCCAGCAAGCGGTTGGCAGAGGGAGGAGAGTTGCGGGTCATCGGCAATCGCCACCTGGGTTATCACAAGGTGTTGGGGCGCTTGTTCGTGGAAGTTGAGGTAGTGGGGAGCAACAGCAAGTTTGTTGTGCTTTCCTGCCGTAACCCCAAATAGCATGGCCTATGGGTATGCCCCGAGAGGGAAATGGCCTCTCATGAAGAGTCGACATATCGCGGCGGAACCGCCGCTCCCACTGGTACGACCGCGAAAGTCCTTTCAGAAGGCTCAGGTGTTGTGGTGTCCCCGCCACTTCATCCTGGGCTGCTTCCCGGCATAGAAGCTTTCAAAATTGGAAGGGCTTACTGAGGCAGCCTGATCTCGTCGAAGCTGGTCACGACCGGGTGTTTGCTGCTGCCTTGGCTGCCTTCACGGTCCACCCGGATGGTGTTGAAGCCTGCCTCAGCGGCAGCGTCCAGTTCGGCTTCTATATCGGACAAGAACAGCAGATTCTCAGCGGGCAGGCCGATGGCATTCTGGATATTACGATAGCTCTGTGCTGCCTGCTTATGGCCTGAGGTCGTGTCAAAGTAACCGCTGAACAGGTTTGTCAGATCGCCGCCATCGCTATACCCAAAGAACAGTTTCTGGGCAGGGATGGAGCCAGAGGAATAGACATACAGATCCAGCCCTTGTTGTTTCCAGTTTTGTAAGGCGTTTGCTGTGTCGGCATAGAGGTGAGCAGTATAGTCACCATTCTGATAACCGTGTTTCCAGATCATTCCCTGCAGTGATTTGAGGGGAGTGGCTTTGCGGTCTTCGGAGATCCATTGCTGGAACAGAGCGCTGGCTTGTTCTGGAGTTTCCAGTGTTTGTCCGCTTTCCGCCTCTGCGGCGCGCACTTGTTCGCGAACGGCCTGATCATCCCACTGTGCGGCAAGAAAGCCCGGGAAGGCCTGGGCGGCGTAGGGGAACAACACTTCCTTGACAAAGGAAATGCTGCTGGTGGTGCCTTCGATATCAGTGATGATTGCCTTGATCATGATCCTGTCCGTCACTGCTGTTACGTGGGTAGAGAGCGATGAAATGCCGGTAGCGAGGTACGAGTTTCGAGTAACGAAAACCTGAAATCACTTTTCCTTCAGGCTGTGACAGGTTTTGCTCTTCGAAACTCGAAACTCGAAACTCGAAACTCGAAACTCGCGTCTATTGGTTTATCACTTGCAGGCATAGCCTGAAGGGCACAGAGGCTCCCTAGTCCAGGCGCGAGAAACGGCTGGCGATGTCGCTGCCGGTAAAGTTCGCCACCCAGCCTTCCGTATTATTGAACAGACGAATGGCAACAAATCGCGGCTGTGAGCCCATATCGAACCAGTGCGGGGTGTTGGCGGGGACGCTGATCAGATCGCCCTTGGTGCACAGGACCTCGTAAACCTTGTCGCCGATGTGCAAGGTGAACAAGCCTTGGCCCTCCACAAAAAAGCGTACTTCGTCTTCGCTGTGACGATGCTCGTCGAGAAACTTCTGGCGAAAAACCGCTTTGTCAGGGTGATCCGGCACCATGCTGACCACATCCACCGTCTGGTAGCCTTCCGATTCCATCAACCTGTCAATATCCGCCTTGTAGGCAGCAATGACTTCATCCTGTGAAGGCTGCTCAGAGAGGGCCGCTGAGGCTTGCCACTGTTCATAGCGGACACCGGCTGTGGCAAGTACCTTGGCCATGGCCTGCTTGTCGGTGAGGTGTTGCTCGGGGGCGTCGGGGGCATCCGCGCTGAAGACTTTCATTTCACTCATTGTCTAGACTCCACTCAGGCGACGGCGATCCAGCTCGATGGCGAGCAGAACCTCCAAGGCTTCAAGTTGACGGTAACAGGCGGGCAAATCTGCCGCCCAGGTGTACAGGCCGTGACCACGAATGAGATAGGCATGGCTGGCATCACCATCCTCCATGGCGGCATCCACCGCTTCTGCCAGGGCGGCAATATCCTGAGTATTGTCGAAGACAGGAATCACCAGGCGGCTTTCATGGGTGGTAAAGCCATCAAGGGCCTTGAGAAGTTCATAGCCATCCAGCGTAATGCTGTTGGCCGGCCAATGCATGGTGAGTACCGTGCTGGCATGGCTATGGGTGTGAAGTACCGAGCCCACCTTGGGAAAACGACGATACAGCTGCGTATGGAGAAGGGTTTCTGCGGAGGGTTTGCCTGCGCTGGCCGCTTGTCCCTGCATATCCACCGCCATGATATCGGTTTCCCGCAGCAGCCCTTTGTCTTTGCCGGACTGGGTGACGGCGGCGTAATGCTCATTGAGTCGTACGGAATAATTGCTGCTGGTGGCCGGTGACCAGCCATTGCCGTAGATGCGTTGTCCAATGGCGGCCAATGCGCGGCTGGCCTCGCGGAAATCGGCGGTGGAATAGGGGCGTTCGATCATGGTGCTCTCCGCTTCACTGCTGTCGCAGATGGGCCAATACTTTCTCGGTGGTGGGTGCTTCGATAACGCCGCGTTCGGTGACGATCGCGGTAATTAGCTCGCCTGGCGTTACGTCAAAGGCGGGGTTGTAAACTGCCACCTCGCTGGGGGCCACAACTTTACCCTGAATCTGGCGTACCTCGCTGCCATCCCGCTCCTCAATCACAATATGTGAGCCATCGGGCAAGGCCGGGTCAAGGGTGGATACGGGGGCCGCAACAATAAAAGGAATGCCGTGGTGCTTGGCCAGTACGGCCAGATTGTAGGTGCCAATCTTGTTGGCGGTATCACCATTGGCAGTGATTCGGTCTGCGCCAACGATAACCGCCTGGACTTTTCCCTGAGCCATAAGCTGGCCAGCCGTGCTGTCGGCCACCAGGGTAACGGGAATACCATCGTTAGCCAGTTCCCAGCTGGTCAGCCGGCTGCCTTGTAACCAGGGGCGGGTTTCCCCCGCATAGACACCGCGCAGCTGCTGCTTTTGCCACGCGCTCCTGATGATGCCCAATGCGGTGCCATGGCCTCCGGTGGCTAATGCACCGGTATTGCAGTGGGTGTACACAGTAGCGTCCTGGGGCAGCAGGGATGCGCCGAAGTCTCCCAGTGCGTGGTTGGCAGCGATATCTTCTTGATGAATGGCCTCGGCATCCTGGGTCAGAGCTTGCACAAGCTCTGCGCCCTCAAGGGAGCCGCCAGTCGCTTGCAGTCGATCCAGTGCCCAGAACAGGTTCACCGCTGTGGGGCGGCTGGCCGCCAGCGTCTCAACGGCTCCAGCCAGAGCTGACATGCTGGCCCGCTGCTCCATGCGGGCAGCTTCCAGGGCAAGGCCGTAGGCAGCGGTGATGCCAATGGCTGGCGCCCCGCGTACCACCATGTCACGAATGGCCGTGGCTGCATCCTGACTATTGCGCACGGGAAGCCAGACAATCTCGGTGGGCAGCAGGCGCTGGTCCAGTAGTTCGAGGAAATCCCCGTGCCAGCGAATGGCGGCGCTGTTAATCACCATGAATCATGTCCTCAGCTATTCCATCTGGATGTTGGAGTGGTGTTCGCCGGTATTTACGACGAATCCAGTTGGCTGCCCGGAAGACTCCGGGGCGGCGCATGATAGCGCGTTCAAGGCGGTATTTCCCCGGAAATGTACTGGCCATAATGGCAATGAGTATGGTCAGCAACCCCTGGCCGGGTAGCACCAGCATGAGGATGCCGGCTATCAGCAACAGCAGGGCGAGGAGGTTCCGCAGGCACCATAGTAGCCACCCCAATGGGGTGCGACGAGCGGTTGGGTGATAGTCGCCGGTAAAATAGTCAGCAGGCATCCGGGCGATTAACAGTGGAATGGCGACCATGGATGCCAGCGCCATCAAAATGCCGGTAGCCGTCAAGGCGGGCAGCCAGGGCTCAAGGTGATGGGCAAGGGGTGCCAGCCAATCGGGCAACGTGGGCGTCAAGCAGCTTCTCCGCAGGATGAACTGAACGTATCTGAGGGCTACAATGGTACTGGTTTCGGGTTTTTTCAAACCTTATCTCAACCCCCTTTGGAGAAAACATGTCTCTTGCCTGGCAGATTGTTCTGGCGGCTTTGCTCGGCCTGATAATTGGTACCGTGCTTGGTTTGATTCTGTGGCGGTTGTGGACAGCGCGAAGACAGCAACAGGCAATTCGTCAGCAACACGCTGGCGTGCTGGATAGTCTTGAGGTACTCACCCTCGCCATGGCTCAGCAACAAGTGGAATTAAGTGAAGCGGCAATTCGTATCAGTGCCCTGCTGGATACCTTGCCAGAAAGTATTTCGCCGAAAGTGGACTTGTCGGATTTTCATCAATTCGCCGAGACCTGTCGGCAGTTTGACCGAGGGGAGGCACGTGCGGCGCTCACGCCGCGGGTTCGGCACCAGCAGGATAGCTATCGCTGGCAACTCGAGGCTGAGTACAAGGAGCGACTGGAAAGCTGTGCTCAGCGGCTGGAAACCGTGCTGCCAGCCTGGCGTTCGGGATTACGGCTATCCTCGTCGCTCAAATAACGGAATTCGGTCAGTTCAATACGGCCGCGTACGAAAGGGTTTTCCTGATGATCCATGCGGATCATGAAGTATTCCAGTGAAGGGGCTGCCCAGAAACGGGACTTGCGGCCGCGCTCCTCGTAGTCCCGCTCAAGGCCAGATGCCAGCCATTCACCTGCGGGGGTCTTGATCGTTTCGTTATCCAGCGCGCGGTATTGATACTTGGTCATGCCATCGGGTTCCGCCACATCAAAGCTAAAGGACTGATCCGCTTTGGCCATATGGCAGCGAGAAACCATGGCGACACTCAGTGCATCCAGTGCGTTACGTGCCAGGGGATAGACCGCCTTACTGCCTTTGGCGGTCTGGGTATCCCAGTCGAAATCAATTTCGCCTCCACGCTGGATGCCGAAGCCGACACTTTCATGCTGATAGTGATGGGGTTTGGCAACACAGTTACTCCAGTCAAAGAGGGCAGTTTCCTCATGACGGAAGAGGCGATTCTGTGCCTTGAAATGCAGTTGATAGTGTTCGGAGTCCCGGGTCAGGCGGATGGTGGCGTTGAGCCCGACAGGGATGCCATTGACCACAACACGGTAGCTGGCTTCCACCTCCGGCAAGGCCAACGGGAATGTGGCGCCGGGCGTGGATTCTGCATCGCGAGGGGAATCGGCGAAGACGGAGGAAGTGCACAGCAACGCCGCTCCAGCCAGGGAAGGCATTAGTCCGAATGTGCTGTTAGCTGTCACGTCCCTTTGATTCCTGATCTGGAAGAATAAAGTGGCTCGATGATAACACGGTGTCTTTATCTGGCCAGTGTCAGAATCAAGACTGAGATGCCCGGCTGAAACGATAGAATGCGCTGCCGCAGTCGGGATGCTGTGTTAATATTTGTAACTTATGGCGTTGTGATGTCATTGCCGGGGAGTCTGTCGGACTTGGGTCCGAAAGGCTCCTGTTAATTCAGCGCCAGGATGGCGTTGCCAGATACCAAATACGCGGACACGATATGGACAGCAGAGAATCCCGTGGAGCCAACCGGCGCAAGTTGGCCCGCATCAACACCCAGATGCGAGTGGACGTATTCAAACATCGTTTTATTGGAGGCTGGCGATATGTGACCAGGGCGAAAGCGCTGGATTACAACCGCTACGGTATCGGCGTGACCTCCCCAATGCGCCTGTCTCCGGGTACCCGAATCAAAGTTGACCTCTACACCCCGGCCATGATCCTCCGCCAGGTGGATGCTGAGGTAGTGAGCTGCCAACGGGCAGGGCAGGCCTATCGACTGGGGCTCCGTACCTACCAGACCTTGAAAGAAGTGGCGGGTGAGTCTGATCAGCACCAGATTCGCTATCTGGCGGGGATGGAAGAGGTTTTGCCCCAGCGTGCCTCTTAGGGCTTGTTAACAGGCTCAGGTCTCGCAGGCAGTTCGCAGCACCGACTTGCCAGTTAGCCTCGAAACCTCGCGGCGGAGCCGCCGCTCCCACAGGTACCAGCTCGCCAAGGCTGTGCCTGTCGGGCACCGCTGACGCAGCCATGGCGGTTTCACTGGCAGGGGCAAAACAAAAAAGCCCCGACTGAGAGGTCGGGGCTTTTTGTTTAACCGGAACGAAGGCTTAGCTTGCTTTAGGTGCTGGAGCCTTCTTCGCGGCGGCCTTCTTCTTGGCTACCGCTTTTTTCTTGGCTGGCGCCTTCTTGGCGGCAGCTTTCTTCTTGGCTGGGGCCTTTTTCGCAGCCGCCTTTTTCTTGGCAGGTGCTTTCTTCACCGCAGCTTTCTTGGGGGAGACCTTTTTCTCTATTTCCTTGGCGCGCTTCTCCAGGTCTTTCTCGTACTGACCAATGACGCGAGCCAGGCTGTGAGCCTGCTTGGCGGTGGCCTTCAGTACCTTGACCTCGGTTTCGAGAATGCGCTTGCGGGTTTCGGAGTCGTCTACCTGCTTGCGGGCATCGTCAGCGGCTTTGCGGGCGCGGTCCAGCTGACGCTTAACGGTGGCGGTGGCCTTCTCGCGGTATTCGGTTTGCAGGCTCTCGAACTTGCTCAGGTACTCGCGGCGACGCTCCATTTCCTTGTTGAGACGATCGCGCGCTTTTTCCAGCTGTTTTTCCAGCTGACCGATTTGCTTCTCACGTTCTTTATCAAAGCGCTCAGCCAACTTGCGGATCTGCGCCTGAAGTTCCTCAACGGTATCTTTAACCTTGTTAGCAGCCATGGACGACTCCCTTTCCCCTTCGGATGGTATGAAACAGCTTGGCGTAGCGTTGAAGACAACGCTGTTGCAACTTTATGCCACATATATGATGTGAACAACCATTGATCAATTTGTGTCGGACAGAACGGAGTCAAGATGTATCCATTCTCCCTGCATTGCGCTTTGAATCTCACAGCAGGATACTGGCTGCAACCTGGATGGATGAGATAAATCATGCCTGTGTCGTTTGACGGCAAGCTTGTTGTTGCCATTAGTTCACGTGCGCTTTTCGATCTGTCTGACAGCCATAAAGTCTATGTAGAGCAAGGGCTGGATGCGTTTCAGGATTACCAGATAGAGCACGAAGAAGATGTGCTTAAGCAGGGGGATGCCTTTCCTCTGGTAAAGAAGCTGCTTGCCATCAACGAACTGCAAGGTGGTGAGGGCAGGGTGGAAGTGATCCTGTTGTCACGCAACAGTTCTGATACCGGGCTGAGGGTCTTTAATTCCATAGAACATTATGGGCTACCTATTACCCGGGCGGCTTTTGCCGGTGGGGAAAGCCCCTACCGGTACGTGTCCGCCTTTGGGGCTCATCTGTTTTTGTCTACTGACCCTGATGATGTGCGTCAGGTGCTCGAAGCCGGCTATGCGGCGGCCACCATCCTTTCCGGTGGCAGCTGCCAACGAGAAGATGGCGTGCTGCGTGTGGCATTTGATGGTGATGCAGTGCTTTTTTCTGATGAGTCCGAACAGATTTTTCAGAGTGCAGGTTTGGCAGCATTTACCGAGAATGAGAAACGTGCTGCGCGGACTCCCATGAACGGCGGGCCGTTCAAGCCTTTCCTCGCGGCCCTGCATCAACTGCAGAACAGCTTTCCCCATGATGAATGCCCGATTCGCACGGCTTTGGTGACGGCCAGAAGCGCTCCGGCCCATGAGCGTGTCGTGCGGACTCTCAGAGAATGGGACGTTCGACTGGATGAGAGCCTTTTCCTGGGTGGGCTGCCTAAAGGGGATTTTCTGCGGGCATTTGGTGCCGATATGTTTTTTGATGATCAGCAAGGTCACTGCGAGTCCGCTGCAGAGCACGTGGCAGCCGGACATGTACCTCATGGCATTTCCAACGTGGCGTCCGGCGGCGATAAGTAACTACCTGCAAGGCTTCCTATGCTTTTGCTGTATAATTACTTATATTCTTATAACCACTCGTAACCACTAGCCCGACAGCGTGCGGAGGCAAGGATGAAACTGCAGCAACTACGCTATATCTGGGAAGTGGCGCGGCACGATCTCAATGTGTCTGCTACTGCGGCCGCGCTATATACCTCTCAGCCGGGAATCAGCAAGCAGATTCGTATGCTGGAAGATGAGTTGGGGGTGGAGGTCTTTGCCCGCAGTGGCAAGCATTTGACTCACATTACCCCTGCTGGGCAGGCCATCCTCAGGATTGCTGGTGAAATTCTTCAGCAAACCGAGTCCATTCGTCGTGTGGCGCAGGAGTTCAGGGATGAGTCACGTGGTGAACTGAGTATCGCCACTACCCACACCCAGGCCCGGTACGCTTTGCCTCCCGTTATCAATCAGTTTACCCAGCGTTTTCCTGACGTTTCCCTGCACATGCATCAGGGTACGCCCATGCAGATCTCTGAGATGGCGGCAAACGGCAGTGTGGATTTCGCCATCGCTACTGAGGCGCTGGATCTGTTTTCTGACCTCATCATGATGCCTTGCTACCGCTGGAATAGGACGGTGGTTGTCCCGGAGGGCCATCCGCTTACCCAGGTTAGCCCGCTTACCCTGGAGGCCCTGGCCGAATATCCCATCGTTACATACGTGTTTGGTTTCACTGGCCGCAGCAAGCTCGATGATGCATTCGTGGACAAGGGGCTCGAGCCTAAAGTGGTGTTCACCGCGGCAGATGCAGATGTCATCAAGACCTATGTGAAGCTGGGGATGGGAGTTGGGATTATTGCTCACATGGCTGTGGATCCTGTTGAAGACAAAGGTTTGGTGGCTCTGGATGCGGGTCACTTGTTCGAGTCCAGTACCACCCGTATTGGATTCCGCAAGGGCACCTTCCTTCGCGGCTTCATGTACGACTTCCTTGAGGCCTTCGCGCCTCACCTGACCCATGATCGCGTTGAGGCAGCCATCAAGGCCTCAAACCGCGAGGAGCGGGAGGCGCTGTTCGCGGATATCGAGCTGCCGATTCGTTGAAGCCGTTTCTACCACAGAGGGCACAGAGATCACTGAGTAAAACCCTGGCTTATTCGGTTGCTCTGTGCCGCATCTACAGACATGTACCGCCCAATGACCGTCCTGACCAAGTGGGCTCCGTTCACTGTCAAGGCTCCCAGTTCGAGTGGGAGTCTCTCCCTCCAGCCAGTTGAGTGTTTTCCTCGGTGTCCCCTGTGGTAAAACCCCGCCTTTACCCACGCCAATTGATTTCTACTGGGCCGGCGGCTACATTGTGCGCGCCTGATCAACCCATAGGGGAATACCGTGGAATTGCTGTGTCTGGACCTGGAAGGGGTCCTGATCCCGGAAATCTGGATCAACTTCGCTGAAAAGACTGGAATCGAAGAGCTTCGTGCTACCACCCGGGATATCCCGGATTACGATGAACTGATGCAGATGCGTCTGCGCATTCTGGATGAGCATGGTTACGGCCTGCCCGATATCCAGGAAGTCATCGATACTCTTGAGCCCCTCGACGGAGCCAAGGAATTTGTCGACTGGGCCCGCGAAAATTTCCAGCTGATCATCCTCTCGGACACCTTCTACGAGTTTGCCAAGCCCTTGATGAAGAAGCTGGGCTGGCCGACCCTGTTCTGTCACCGCCTGGAAGTGGACGAAAACGGCAAGATCACCGACTACAAACTGCGCCAGAAAGACCCCAAGCGCATGTCCATTAAGGCTTTCCACAGCCTGAACTATCACTGTATTTCTGCGGGTGATTCCTACAACGACACCACTATGCTGGCCGAAGCCGAGCAGGGCATCCTGTTCCATGCGCCGGACAACGTGATTGCCGAATTCCCGCAGTTTCCTGCAGTGCACAGCTACGAAGACCTGAAAAAGGAAATCGTCAAGGCAAGCCCACGGGATATTCCGCTGTAAAACAAGCTGCATAGAGCAGGTTTCACCCATAACGTGAGCGAAGCCTGTCGGACCAATATCAAAAAGCCGCGCCCAGCCTTGGGTGCGGCTTTTTTGTGTCTTGGGTAAGTGATCAGAACCAGAGACTTCGCGTGCAAGCACCCTCCTACAGCTTGGGTTCTGGCTCAAGCTGTGCCCCACAGAGCAGGTTACAAAAACCGTTGTTCCAACGACCCCATCAGCTTTTCTACCTTAAAGCGGCTTTCCTCATATTCCGCTTCAGGATCAGAATCGAACACAATGCCGCCGCCACCATGGCAGTAAAGCTTGTTCCCCTCGGTTTGAAGTGTGCGAATCAGGATATTGCTGTCGAGATTCCCGTGATTATCCATCCAGAAAAAGCTGCCGCAGTAAGCGCCGCGGGGCACAGGTTCCAGTTCATCAATGATTTCCATGGCGCGCTTCTTGGGAGCCCCCGTAATGGAACCGCCCGGAAAGGCACTGATGAGAGCTTCCAACGGAGAAATATCCTCCCGTAGAAGGCCTGTCACGGTGCTGACCAGGTGTTGAACATTACTGAACCGGCGCAACTCGAATAACCGATCGGCGTTGACTGTTCCCGGCTGGCAGACAGCACCGAGATCATTGCGCAACAAATCCACAATCATCAGGTTTTCTGCCCGGTCTTTAGGGTTGAGTAGTAATTCTTCAGCAAAAGCCATGTCTTCAGCATCAGAATTACCTCGAGGCCGAGAGCCTTTGATAGGCTCGGTCACCACACGCTTTCCTGCGATAGAAAGAAAACGTTCAGGTGACACTCCAAAGACAGTTGCCGTACCGGTATCAAAATAGCAGCTGTGTGGGGCAGGGTGGTCAGTTTGCAATCCAAGCCAGCCCAGCAAGGGATCGCCACTGAAGTATGTGGAAAACCGCTGCGCGAGATTTACCTGATAGCAATCGCCAGCTGCCAGATATTCTTTTATACGATTCAGCTTTGCGAGATACGCTGCTTTGCTGATGTCCGGTGTAAAGGGCTGCTCAAGTTGAAATGTGCTTGCTTCGCTGCAGCCGACCAGGCCATCAGGGAAAGGAGTGGGGGCCGCATCATAGAGGTGAACGACTAACGGGATACCTGTGCCCTGCGAGAAAGGATTCATCTCATAGGGGATGACCCCTGCAGCAAAAACACAATCCCTGTTGAGGCGTGCTCCGATGTCTGCAACAAGACGCGGAGCATCCCCAATATTCGTGATGGAAAGTGTCTGCACGGGCTCGGGTAGAGCTACAGTCTGGCCGTTCAGGGTAAAAAGGCAGCTGAAAGTCATGGCGCGTCGTCAAAATAGGGAGGGCTAGTGTACCGGTAACAGACAAACTACCCAACCGTGTTACGACGGGTAACATTTGGAGCGCGATTCAGGGAATGTTGCAATGAGACAGAAGCTAATTCTTGTTTCGTTAATTTCAAAAGCATTTAAAAAACATATGGTTAGAGGATAATCCTTAATGTGAATCTCTTTGTAACTGTTGCATTGGCTTTTGTAACTGATGTGTTAACGTACATGTGTGCTCTCGAGAAACGGGGCGCATATAAAGATTACAAAAACACACGTTGTGCACACGAGGAGAACAACCATGGGTTTTAAGAAACTCGCTCTCGCCGCCGCCGTAGCCGCCGCTCCCATGAGCGCCCTGGCTCTGGAGCCGATGCAAGATGAAGCACTGTCCAGCGTAACTGGTCAGGACGGTATCAGCATGAGCATCACCACCAACGTTACTACTGACCTGTTCATCGAAGATACCGATGGTCACGCAGCTATCGGTACTGCAGGCGCAAATGCAGGTTTTATTGCTGTTCAAGGTGTGAACATCAATGGTCAGATTGACATTGACATTGATGCCGCTTCTGCGGCTGGCACAAATGGTGTTGGTGGCGCTCTGGTTATTGGTATTGATCTGCCTAACCTGACCTTGTCCAACCTGAATATCGGTGTTAGTGGTTCTGATGCTACCAATGGCGAGCGTGTTGCAGTTGATGGCTTGGCCCGTGTAACTGCTGCCAAAGCAGGTACCATTACCAACGTAGTGTCTTTGGGTGATATCACCCTGAACAACTTGGGTATGGATATTCAGCTGGGTCCGGATGCTGCTAACTTCCTGTCCCTGTCTGGTGCCATTGGCGATATTGTAATCACTAACTTTACTCTGAACGATTCCTCTGCCGCTGGCGGTGGCTCCCTGTTCGCTGATAACGTTCTGATCGGCGGCATGGATTTGACTGGCACCACTGCAAGTATTACTCCAACTGGTCTCTCTCTGAGTATTGCCACAGCAGGAGGCTCTGATATTGCCCTGATGGGAGTTGGTATGGGTACTGCTGGTACCAATCCGATTGGTAACGTTTATATCACCGGCCTGAACCTGAATGGCACCACTGTAAGCATCTCCGGTCACTAATTAGAGCTGACCGCTTCAACAAAATGTGCCCCGGCGAAAGCTAGGGCACATTTTTTTTGTCCTGAAAATCCCAATCCTGTTTAATTCGGTGCCATGAGCATGCAAATCGGTCTTCAACAAATTCGTCCTGTTACCGAACAGCTGTGTAATTCTGGTCGTTACGATCAGGCGCTATCAGTGCTTAAGCAGTGCGCACAGCGAGGGGTAACGGACTTTTCAGCACTTAACCGGGCGGTGGATGCTGCTGTCCAAATTGGCGATCTCGGTGCGGGGGCTGAACTTGTTGATCTGATCCTTAAAGGATGGCCAAAAGATTCCCGTAGTTGGGAGCTGCGATACAAGATTCTCCATGCCGGTGCCCAGTGGAGTGAGGCTCGTATCGTTCTCAAGAGGGTCAAAAAATATGCGCAGGAAGCAACGCCAGAATATTTTTTGGCGAATGCGGAAGTGCTTGAGCGCCTTTTTCAGCCAGATAAGGCTCTGGTCTCCCTCGAAGAAATCCCCAAGTTGATTTCGGTTGATGAACATTCTCGTTACTGGTACCTGAAGGCAACCATTTTGCTTCAAATGAAGGATTACCAAGGTGTTGTCGATTGCCTTTCTGGCTGGTTGCCCAAAGCGCCGCATGACAGATTTGCAGCGGCTTGCTGGAAGTTTTTGGGTAAAGCGCAAGATGCCCTTAAGTCATACGATGATGCGTTTCGGGCAATCAAGTCGGGTAACGACCTGCGTGCATCACTCGATTCCAGAATGATCAGTGAGAATAGTCTTCGTCGCCGTGTAGAAGTTTTCAGGACGCTTTTTACCCCTGAATGGGTGTCAGGCTGGGAGGAAATTACGCCCACGGATCATCCGCCAGTTTTTTTGATTGGTTTTCCTCGCTCTGGCACGACACTTCTTGAGCAGGTGCTGGATGCGCACCCGGATGTTCAGGCTCTTGAAGAGCAACCCACCATGGCAGCCGTTCTTCGTCAGTCGGGAGCATGGATGAACGCCAAAGCCAATATGGATGGGGCGCTTAAAACAACTGATAATTGGAAGCAGCAGTGGTTGGCCTCTTTTGATTATCTAAGCCGGATCAATGAGAAGCAGGTGGTGGAGCTGCGTGACGCCTACTACAAGGTGGTCGATGAAAAAATGAAGTACAACCGTTCCAATCTGTTAATCGACAAGATGCCGCTGAATACCGTGGACATGGGGCTAATCCTGAAGATTTTTCCCAATGCTAAATTCATTGTGGCCCTTCGCCACCCCTGTGATTGCGTGCTGAGTGCTTATATGCAGTCATTTCAGATGAATGATGCTATGGCCAACTTCCTTGATCTAGGTGCTGCTGCCAGCTTTTACCGAAATGTGATGAGTCTGCTCTGGCAATATGAGAAGGTTTTTGATCTCAGGGATCGTGTTCATGCGATTCGCTATGAAGATTTAATTGAAGACCTTGATGGCGAAGCAGCCAAAGTCATCAACTTTCTCGGCTTGGAGTGGAATGACGCAGTCACGCGCTACGATGAACATGCTCGCCAGCGCGGTACCCTGGCGACACCCAGCTACCAGGGCGTAACCCAAAAAATCTACAGCAGCTCCAAGGAGCGCTGGCGAAACTATGCACAATGGATGGCTCCGGTATTGCACCATTTCGAGGAGGCAGCGGAGCGTTACGGTTACGATTTGTCGATTTAGGGTCGTATCAGAATAAAAAGCGGCGGCTAACTGTTTGATTTTAATGAATGGTTTGGGCGCATCTCTACTGGCCCGTTAGACCTGGGCTGGCTGCGAGAAAGCGAGTTGCGGTGGTTGCCTGTACAGGGTGACCTAGTTAACATGTGTCACCATATAAGAAACAGACAATAACAATAACGCTGGATGCCATTACATGCTGACTTCCATGCTGGGTGTGGCGCTTATCTACTTTGCCGCCAACGAGTCCGTGGTGATCGACCCCCCGAAGAAAGGGGAGATCTACTATGAGCACCCGACCCAACCTTACCCGCTCAGAGACCGCGGTATTGTGGTTGAGAAGCCGGTATCCGAGTTCCGCTATCACAATGTAGTGCGCCAGGCGTATGACTATTCCTGTGGTTCGGCTGCCCTGACAACGGTGTTAAATCAGTATCTTGGTCGTCAATTCCAGGAGCGCCAGATCATGGAAGGGCTGTTGCGCTTTGGTGAGACGGACAAGATTGTGGAGCGACGGGGCTTCTCGCTGCTGGACATGAAACGTTTGGCGACCGCTTTGGGGCATCCAAGCGGTGGTTTTCGGGCCGAGATCGATGATATTCGCACCCTTGATCACCCGGCCATCGTTCCCATCGCTTACGGGGGCTTCAAGCACTTCGTGGTGCTGAAGAAGTATCAAGATGGCCATATCTATGTGGCAGACCCGGCGCTGGGCAATATCAGTTTCACTGAATCCAAGTTCCTGGAGATCTGGGATCAGAACGTGCTCTTTATTGTCTTCCCGAACGGGTTTGAGCCCCAGGATGGTCTCCAGCTGACGGACTATGATCTGCGACTTCTGGATGAGCGCACCATCAACCGTTGGGCATTTGAAGTGTTTCCGGTGTTTACCGCACCCATTGAGAATTGGGCGGACAAGGCCAGTACCTTGCAGCGAGTGTTGGTGACTGAAGAAGATGGCAGCCAGCGTGTCATCAATGTGCCCACCCGCACCTATTACCGTAAATAACAGCCTGCAGTGGCAAATAACAAACAGAATAAAGGAAGGCTTGCATGAAGATGATGTCTGGGAAGGTGGCCGTAGCGGCTGCACTCTTGTTGGCGCAGCATGTTGCCTGGGCGGCAGAAAGTGTTGACGAAGCTCGCGAAGCCCTGCAGACCCAAGAGGATGACGTCACTCAGGAAAAGAATCTTGAGGAGGTTTTCCAGGCAGCGGAGAAGCAGTATTCACTGTTGCCAAGTGGCCAGATGTCATTGAACTTCTCCGGTAACTATAGCTATTACCGGGATGACCGTATCGATATCGCTATTGATGAGAATACGGGGGGCATCAGTCGTTTCCGTATCGAGCAGGATGCCCAGCACTCTTTCTCTTCTTCCTTGTCGCTGGATTACGGTATCTGGAACAATCTGACCTTCAATACCCGTCTTCCCGTGTCTTACAAGTACGATACCCAGCAAGATATCTCTCAGGCCGCGCTTGGGGATGTCTCTTTCGGTTTGCGCTACCAGCCTTTCCCTGTGCGGCCGGGGGCGATGAATACCACGCTTTACACCACTTTTGTGACGCCGACCGGCGATAGCCCCTATGAGCTGAACGTTCGGGAAGAGGTCTCTAGCGGCTCTGGTTACTACTCTCTGGGTGCTGGTGTGAGTGTCAGCAAGGTGATCGACCCTGTCGTGCTTTTCGGCTCTTTAGGCTACACCTATGCGTTTGATGTGAGTGGGCTTAATCAAGTGCGAGGGAGCGCGATTCTAACTGACGTTCATCCTGGGGATAGTTTGAATTTCTCAATGGGCTTGGCCTATTCCTTGTCTTATGAAGTGTCGCTCAGCGCCAGCTACCAACAATCGTACAACTTTGAGACCGACTTTGTTTTTGAAAATTATACGGCGAGCTCAGAAGATTCCACTTCCAGTGTAGTGAATACCTCGTTGGGTTTGCGTACATCCAGTAACCGCATTATCAACCTCAGCTTCGGTTTTGGTCTGACTGAAGATTCCCCTGATGTGCTGCTTGGTATTTCCATGCCGATTGATTTCTCCGGCCTGAAACCCGGTGCCTAAGCCGCAACTGCAGTTGGATGGGGTGAGCCATGAAGAATAATGATAAAAGGCTGGGATTGAGGCTCGGTGTGGCTGCTGTCGGAATGGTGGCAGGGCTGGCTGACGCGCAACTTGCCAACAACATCGCTATCGATGTGAAAGCCATGAGTATGGGCCATGCGGTGACGGCAGATCCGCCTGGGATTTCTGCGATTCACTTCAACCCGGCGGGCCTGGCCAAACTTGATGGCCGGCGCATGGATCTTCAGTTTGTCGGGGCAGACTTTTCTCTGGAATCGGAGTTCTCAGCTCCTCCAGGCTACAACGTATTTGGATTCTCCGATGATCCCATTGTCTGTAACGATGTGCCTGATGATGGGGTAGATTACTGCCGTAGCTTCAAAACGGCGACAAGCACCGTTGAGGGTATTTCCCTCTATGTGCCTTTCCTGAATGATACTGTTGATCTCCCTCCTGGCCCCCTGATTGCGGGCCCTTTGCCTGCATTTTCTATCCGACCTGCAGGCTCCAAGTTCACTTTTGCCACGGCAACTTATCTTCCGTTAGCGGCAGGTTTTTACCGTGACGAAGATGATGTGGGGAACTACATGGGGGAGCGTGTTGCCCTGGAGCGGATCACATACCTGTCTCCTTCTATTGGTTACAAGGTTAACGATGAACTCTATATCGGTGCCTCTATTGGTATGAGTTACCAGGCGATTGCTCTGGAGCAGGACTTCCGCGCTCCCAACGAATTGCTTGGTTTTGCACGTGTTCTTGATGAGAGCATTTGTGCGCCGTTTGAGGGGGAATCCAATATTGCGCTGGATTTGATCCTGTTCGGTATTTGTCGCCCTGAAGAAGGGCTGGGGCCTTTCAAAAACCTGGCGTCGCTCGATGTCTCCATGGATCAACGTTTCAGTCCCTCATACAATCTCGGCATTTTGTGGGAACCCAGCGAGCGCTTCGCGTGGGGGGCAACCTGGCGTTCTCCGGCCAAGACTCACATGAAAGGCGACTACAAGATCACCTATTCCAATGGGGCCCGTGAGACAATTAACGGCATTGGCGGTTCTGCTACCGGTGCGCTGGCGCTTGCAGTATTGGGTATTCCATCCTATGTGGAAGAGGAGGAAGTAGGGCGGGTGAGCATGGATCTCACCATGCCGGCAACCTTCCAGACGGGGATCAAGATCAAGCCAACAGAGCGTTTGCAGTTCAACGTGGATGCGGTCTGGGCGGATTACAAAGAGTGGGATGCGTTTAATATCGTTTTTGATCGCAGCTCCGCAGTGTTGAGCTTGGCCAGATTGTTTTCCCCGGGTTCAACCCCTACACGTCTGAGTTATCCGCTAAATTTTCAGTCCACTTGGAACCTGGCCTTTGGTGCTGCGTATGACCTGACTGGACGTATTCAACTTCGGGCGGGCTATGAGCCTCGTGCCTCCGCCATTCCTGAAGATCGTCGTAGCCCCATGGTGCCGATCAACGAGGCCCGCTATTACAGCCTCGGGTTGGGCTACAAGTGGGATAAGGATACCGATATCGATCTGGGTATTGGCATGCTGCACAGTAAAGACGAAATTCCGGCAAATACCAGCTGTGCAGCAAACTGCACAGGTATTAATAATGTCGTCTATAACCCCTATGCTGGCCTTGATATCAAGACAGAGGCCAAGGTCACCATGATCGGTTTGGCGTTCAGAACGAAATTTTGATGCGACATCTCCTTGCATTGGCTCTGGTCGCTCTGGCAGGGTGCCAGAGCGCGATGCCCACGGGTGACAGCGCCAGCGGCCTGTATGTGTATACCGACGCCCAAGGCAATCTGGTGACGTTGGAGCGTCCCGCTGAAAAGACTCCCGAGCCGCCATCCGAACAGGCAGAGGCTACCTCCAATCCGAAACCAGCTGCAGTACCTAGAGCGATGGGGGAGGATAGTCTTGAGGACTACCGACCGAGTGGAGAGATTGATCAAGAGCTGGCTGAACGTGAAAACCAGCGTTTTGTCACCTATGTAGACGAGACCGGCCAGCTGGTCAGCCGTGAAATTAATATGGGGGCCGAGTGGGCTGCCGCCAAAGCGGCACCGGACAATTTTCAGGCGCTCACCACCGATGGTTTCATGGAAACCTATCGGGCGATTCGGGCGGATTGTTGTAGTCACCTGCTTGAAACGGCAAAACCGCTGGAAGCGGGTGATGAGCGGCTGGTCAGTTTCGATGGTGGCAGCGAAACCATGGTGGGAGAGAACGCCTACCGGGTACACGCTTACCGAATGGATGACAAGCTGCGCGGTGTGACCCTCAATGCTTTCGTGAAAGGTGAAGGGTATCTGGCCGCGGAAGTATTGTTACTGGATGCTCAGGGCGTGCCGGTAATGCTGGTGGATCAACCGTTCAGTCGTAAATACCCGGAAACCTGGTATCGCTACGGCTACCTGCAAGGAACCCTTGAGCGGGAAACAGGTCAACAGTATCTGGTTGTTTTTCTTCCTTATTTTGAAAGTCAGCCTGGTACTGACGGATTACTAAAAGTGACGCAGGGCGAACTGGTTATTAAAGGCCATTGATTTCGTCTCTGCAGCATCACAGGAATTGAATATGCGTGTTTTGTTTGCGTTAACGGCTGTCGCGTTCGCTTTGGCGGGCTGTAATGGTGGTGAGGATTTCTCAGATGCTACGGTGGCTGGGTGCCCTGCTGGAGGTGCGTGTAGCCCGGTGTCCCGGGGTGATGTCCTGATTGAGCTAGTGGATTACAGCTTCGTTAATCTCGGATACCGCTGCGAAAACAGCAATGTAAATTTCTTTACGTCTGAGAATGAAAAAATATCATCTGCCACAGGAGGAGGGGAAATAACGGTTCCCCCCTATGCTGCTCTTTGCCCTGCAAATTCTCCGTCTATCGAGTTCTTCATTGGTAGTGCCCTGAATCAAGGGGACTCTGTAAGTGAAGGGAAATTCTTCTCACTGGGACGTATGAAAATCGCGCAAGGTCAAAGTGCAGCAGCAAGCTACGACATCAGCATTTCCGATATCGTCGAGTCTCCACGGCGTGTCGTGGCCGACTCAAACACCCAAGTGCGAAATGTTGCGGCCTTCCTTCAAGGGCTCGATTCTAATAACGCGACTCCTAATGTTATCGAGATTCCAGATCAGGCTCATGACATTGCCAACGCGATGGAAAAAACTGTCGTTCAAGGATTACAGCAAACGTTTGCCAGCTCTGATTATCCTGCTTTTTTAATCGCGTGGGACGATTACTTTAATGATGTCCATAATGCAGTACCCAATGGGATTGCGCTGCTTGACCCTGATCCTAATGGCCCTCTGGCTAGCGTGATTAACGCAAAAGGATACTCTTTCGCTGGTAACTACCGATTCGATACTTGCCTGAGTCAGCTGTCCGCCTTCTATTGCGATACAGGTGACGAGTCTTTTGTGCCTACGGATATGCGTTTGCCGTATTTGAAGAGGATAGTCGAAGGCCAAGAGGTAACCTCCGAGCCTCCACTTGTGTTGCCTAATGGTCGCGTGCTGGGACTGGGAAGAGCCATTCGTCGTGAGCGAGTGAATGACAGCGAGTTTGAAACGCGGGAATCTTTTGTCTCGTTTTCTGAATCTACCCATGTCGATGATGTTTTGTTCTTTGCAAATGCTCAGATTCTTTCCGTTGAGCCGGCCGGCGCTGGACTTGATGTCGATATGGATATCAAGGGGCGCTTCCTCAATAAGCGGGTTTATAATAATTATCTCCCTCCTAATGCCCAGGGAGACAATACCGATATTAAATTGGCATACCCTTCTGAAACGCTGCAGTCTCAGGAAGAGGGGGCTGTTAGTGGTGACATATTGTCGAGTGATCCGGTGGATCTTCCGCTAACGGTAGAAGTGTTAACCGTTCCGCAAGTGTTGCCTGACGAGAGCTTCGTGACTGAATTGTCACAAAACGGTCCTTTTACAGTCAGGCTAATGCGTGCCTGTCTGCAAGAAGATATTGATGCAATGGGTAGTGCCTGCACATCCATTGATAATCGCGAGCAGGAAGCAGGCTCTGGCACGGCTTTCAATTACCCCGCACAAATTATTGATCCCGTTGAGCAGGAAATGCCAAGAGAAGACTACTATCAAACTACAGAGTTTTGCCTTGAGGTTTCAGCAGACCTTCCCGGGGGCGACAGCTTTGGCTTGGTTACAGCAGGCCCGATAGGCTCCTGTGATATGTGGGAGGTAGGGTTTGTTAGCCGGACGATTGAAAGCCCGAGAAGTGCCAACCTCACTATTATGCTTAATCCTGGGGCCGAAAATGTAGCGGATCCAAATGCGTCGAATTTTGGCACCTCAATTTTTGGTCGTGTCGATATGGACCTTGCTGGTGACGGTTGCTATCCCCTTTATCGTACCGGTGGGCCCAATGATTCAACCGCCTTTGATAATAAAGTGAGAGCTGCCTGGATTGATGATTATCTTCCGTTTATCAAACGGGATGAGTGGATTGAGGCGGAGGGTCCTGATGCAACCTTTGCTGATCTGGAAGAGGAGAAACAGGCGCTTTTCTTTGCTCTTCAAAGAGGCGCAGTCCAGTTCTTTGCTGGTTTGCCTGGGGATCCCCAATGTGATCCATTGGCGAGTCCTTAAACTAGGTCGAAATTCCCGCTTGACTTTTTAAAGCGTTGCATTGGCGCGACGATGTCGTCGCGCTGCTGCTCCGGAAACAATTCTTTTGTAGAGCGACAGTGTTTCTCCAGGGGAAATCTTTCTTTTTGAAAAGATCATCCCTCTAGCCAATCTTTTCGCGCGCAAGCACCTTCCCACAAGCCCATAGATCCCCCCGTGGGAGCGGCGGCTCGACCGCGATGTGTCCGGGTATGATTGAAGCGCATTATCGTGGTCGAGCGCCCGCTCCCATAGGTGGGAATTTCCTGACGTGCGTGCGGTTTTCTGTGGGAGCGACGGTTCCGTCGCGATGCGCTGAGCCATGATGGGCAATCGCAGTAGGATCTGTTCCAAGCTCTAGCCAGAGGATGTGGAAAAATTACAGTCTGCCACAGCCACCACAGGCGGAGGAGGGGGCTGCGGTGAAGGGCCTGTTGCTGTTTTGCTCACTCACAAGCCAATCATTGTCAACAATGCCCCTTGAAACATCCCGTATAGGGGCGTAGAGTCCTGCCCGGTTGTAGAGATTGTCAACAATCGGGCTAACTTATGTCTGCTGCCTCTCCAGACTCTTTATCGCAAAACCAGGCACGAACCCTGGCTGATCGGGTATTCGCCCGGTTACAGGACGATATTGTGCGTGGAGAGATTCCTCCCGGCTCCAAGGTTAGTGAAACTGAACTTGCTACCCGCTACGGGGTAAGCCGTGGCCCCCTTCGCGAAGCGATTCGTCGCCTGGAATCCCGCAAGCTGCTTGAGCGCGTTGCTCACGTAGGAACTCGCGTGGCATCCCTCAGTTTCGATGACTTGATCGAAATTTATCACGTCCGTGAAGCCCTCGAGGGCATGGCTGCTCGTTTGGCGGCCGAGTGCATGACCAAGGCGGAAGTACGCGGCTTGCTGGATGTGCTCGATCAGCATGAGCAGCAGCAAGACCTGCGAGAGGACACCGCCTATTTCCAGCGCGAAGGCGACTTGGACTTTCACTACCGCATCATCCAGGGCAGCCACAATGCCACCCTCAGCCAGATGCTGATTGGTGAGCTTTACCATCTGGTACGTATGTATCGCTATCAGTTCAGTACCGTGGCCAATCGCCCGCAAAAAGCCCTTAACGAACATCGCCGCATTCTCGAGGCCATCGAGTCTCGTGATGGCGAGATGGCGGAGCTCTTGATGCGCCGTCATATCAGCAGTGCCCGCAAGAATATCGAAACCCAATACGCCGCCCACAAGGCGGAAAACCTGAAATCGGACCAATAGGAGAACGCCATGTCAGCAAACCTGACCGCCGGCGCCCGCTTCCGTAAAGCGCTTGCGGAAGAAAAGCCTCTTCAAATCATGGGTACCATCAACGCCTACGCGGCAATGATGGCCGAGCAGACCGGCTACCGTGCTATCTACCTGTCTGGTGGTGGCGTGGCCAACGCCAGCTACGGCATGCCTGACCTGGGTATGACCAGCATGAATGACGTGCTGGAAGACGTGCGTCGTATCTCCAGTGCCGTAGAAACCCCGCTGTTGGTGGACATCGATACCGGCTGGGGTGGGGCGTTCAACATCTCCCGCACCGTGAAGGAAATGATCAAGGCTGGCGCGGGCGCCGTGCACCTGGAAGATCAGGTTGCCCAGAAGCGTTGTGGTCACCGTCCCAACAAGGAAATCGTGACCCAGGCTGAAATGGTTGACCGTGTGAAGGCCGCTGTTGATGGCAAGACCGACGACGACTTCTTCATCATCGCCCGTACCGATGCGTTCCAGATGGAAGGTCTGGACTCTGCGGTAGAACGTGCCAAGGCGTGCATCGAAGCCGGTGCTGACGGCATCTTCGCGGAAGCCGTACACACCCTGGAAGACTACAAGGCGTTCAAGGAAGGTCTGGGCGATGTACCGCTGCTGGCCAACATCACCGAGTTCGGTGCCACGCCGCTGTTCACCCGTGAAGAGCTGGCTGAAGCCGGTGCAGACATGGTTCTGTACCCGCTAAGCGCTTTCCGTGCCATGAACAAGGCGGCCCTGCAGGTGTACCAGAGCATCCGCGAAAACGGTCACCAGAAAGACGTGGTGGACATCATGCAGACACGTATGGAGCTGTACGATTTCCTCAACTACCACGATTACGAGCAGAAACTGGACGCGCTGTTCGCCCAGAACAAGGGCTGAGCAAGCACCTCATTGTGGGAGGCTGCTTGCAGGCGAATCATTCGCTTGCAAGCAAGCTCCCACAACAGAGATGAAAGATTCAACATCGTAGGGCGGAAATGGGCGTCAGCCCATCTCCGCCAGAGAAAGGACGGAGGAGGTCGGTGTTAACGATTTCCGCCCTACGGTGATCAAGACATTGTTGTAAACAGATTAACCAGGAGATGAACAATGGCAGAAGGCAAAAAACTCGGCGGCGCGGGTCTGCGTGGCCAGGTAGCAGGTAAAACCGCACTGTCCACCGTGGGCGTATCCGGTTCCGGTCTGACCTACCGTGGTTATGACGTAAAGGATCTCGCTGAAAACTGCGAATTCGAAGAAGTGGCACACCTGATCCTGAAGGGCGCGCTGCCCACTCAGGCAGAACTGGATGCCTACAAGACCAAGCTGAAAGGTCTGCGTAGTCTGCCCCAGCCGCTGAAAGAAGTGCTCGAGCGCATCCCGGCTGACGCCCACCCCATGGACGTGATCCGTACCGGTTGTTCCATGCTGGGTAACCTGGAGCAGGAAGACACCACCGTAATGGGCGCTTTCCCGACCCAGGAAGAAGCCATCGACCGCATGCTGGCCTGCTTCCCGTCCATCATCTGCTACTGGTACCGTTTCAGCCACGATGGCGTGCGTGTTGAAGAAAACACTGACGACGAGTCCATCGGCGCCCACTTCCTGCACATGCTGCGTGGCGAAAAGCCCAACGAGCTGCACGAGCGGGTAATGAACGTGTCTCTGATCCTGTACGCAGAGCACGAGTTCAACGCTTCCACCTTCACCGCTCGCGTGTGTGCTTCCACTCTGTCCGACATCCACAGCTGCATCACCGGTGCTATCGGCACCCTGCGTGGTCCGCTGCACGGTGGCGCCAACGAAGCTGCCATGGACATGATCGAGAAGTTCACTTCTGCCGATCACGCCGAGCAGGAAATGATGGGCATGCTGGAGCGCAAGGAAAAGATCATGGGCTTCGGTCACGCGATCTACAGCACTTCCGATCCGCGTAACGCCATCATCAAGGAATGGTCCGAGAAGCTGGCCGCCGACGTGGGCGACACCGTGCTGTACCCGGTTTCCGTACGTTGTGAAGAAGTCATGTGGCGCGAGAAGAAGCTGTTCTGTAACGCTGATTTCTTCCACGCGTCTGCTTACCACTTCATGGGTATCCCGACCAAGCTGTTCACCCCGATTTTCGTGATGAGCCGCCTGACTGGCTGGGCCGGCCACGTGATGGAGCAGCGTGCAGACAACCGCATCATCCGTCCGAGCGCCGAGTACACCGGTGAAGATCTGCGCAAGGTTAACCCGATCGCAGAACGAGGCTGATAGCCTTTTGTGGGAGCTTGCCTGCAAGCGAAATCTTTCGTCTGCAGGCAGACTCCCACAGTTTCATCTAATCCCAGGCTCATCCTGAAAGCACATTCAAAAGAGTCCCAGGCTATGAATACTGAATATCGCAAGCAGCTTCCCGGCACCCAGCTGGACTACTTCGACACCCGTGCGGCTGTCGACGCCATCCAGCCTGGGGCCTATGACAAACTCCCGTTCACCTCGCGCATCCTGGCTGAGCAGCTGGTGCGTCGCTGCAACCCGGCGGATCTGACTGATTCCCTGAAGCAGCTGATCGAGCGTCAGCGCACCATGGATTTTCCGTGGTACCCGGCGCGCGTGGTGTGTCACGACATTCTGGGCCAGACCGCACTGGTCGACCTGGCCGGTCTGCGTGACGCCATCGCCGAAGCCGGCGGTGACCCCTCCAAAGTGAACCCGGTAGTTCCGACCCAGCTGATCGTGGATCACTCCCTGGCGGTAGAGCACCCGGGTTTTGAAAAAGACGCGTTCCAGAAAAACCGTGACGTGGAAGAGCGCCGCAACGCGGACCGTTTCCACTTCATCAACTGGACCAAGACTGCGTTCGACAACGTGGACGTGATCCCGCCGGGTAACGGCATCATGCACCAGATCAATCTGGAGAAGATGTCTCCGGTCGTTCAGGTACGTGACGGCGTGGCCTTCCCGGACACCTGTGTGGGCACCGATAGCCACACGCCCATGGTTGACGCCCTGGGCGTGATCTCCGTGGGGGTAGGTGGTCTTGAAGCCGAGAACGTGATGCTGGGCAATCCATCCATGATGCGTCTGCCCGACATTGTCGGTGTGGAACTGACTGGCAAGCTGAAGCCGGGCATCACCGGTACCGACTTGGTACTGTCCCTGACCGAGTTCCTGCGTAAGGAGCGCGTGGTTGGCGCCTACCTGGAATTCTACGGTGAAGGCGCCGACAGCCTGTCCGTGGGTGACCGTGCCACCATCGCCAACATGACCCCGGAATACGGTGCTACCGCTGGCATGTTCTTCATCGATGGCCAGACCATCGACTACCTGAAGCTGACCGGCCGTGAAGACGAGCAGGTCGCCCTGGTAGAGAAGTTCGCCAAGGAAACCGGCCTGTGGGCAGACAGCCTGAAAGGTGCCGAATACGAGCGTGTCCTTCACTTCGATCTGTCCAAGGTAGAGCGTAACCTGGCTGGCCCCTCCAACCCGCACGCACTGCTGCCGGTATCCGAACTGGGTAGCCGTGGCATTGCCAAGGAGTGGGAAGAAGAGGAGGGCTTGATGCCCGATGGCGCGGTGATCATTGCGGCTATTACCAGCTGTACCAACACCTCCAACCCGCGCAACATCATCGGCGCCGGCCTGCTGGCCCGTAACGCCAACAAGCTGGGTCTGGTGCGCAAGCCGTGGGTGAAGAGCTCCCTGGCACCCGGTTCCAAGACCGTAAAAATGTACCTGGAAGAATCCGGCCTGCTGCCTGAGCTGCAGCAACTGGGCTTCGACGTGGTGGCCTTCGCCTGTACTACCTGTAACGGTATGTCTGGCGCCCTGGATCCGGTTATTCAGAAAGAAGTGATCGAGCGTGACCTGTACGCTACCGCCGTACTGTCTGGTAACCGTAACTTCGACGGCCGTATCCACCCCTACGCCAAGCAGGCGTTCCTGGCGTCTCCGCCGCTGGTCGTGGCCTACGCCATCGCCGGTACCATGCGCTTCGATATCGAAAAAGATGCGCTGGGCAAGGATCAGGACGGCAACCCGATCTACCTGAAGGACATCTGGCCTTCCGACGAAGAGATCGATGCCATCGTCAAGTCTGCGGTGAAGCCGGAGCAGTTCCGCAAGACCTACATCCCCATGTTCGAGAAGAAGGGTGACGGTGAGCGCGCAGCCAGCCCGCTGTACGACTGGCGTCCGCAGTCCACCTACATCCGTCGTCCTCCGTACTGGGAAGGCAACATGGCTGGTCAGCGTGAGATGAAGGGCATGCGCCCGCTGGCGATCCTGCCTGACAACATCACCACCGATCACCTGTCTCCGTCCAACGCTATCCTGCTGGATAGCGCAGCCGGTGCCTACCTGGACAAGATGGGCCTGCCGCAGGAAGACTTCAATTCCTACGCGACCCACCGTGGTGATCACCTGACGGCCCAGCGCGCCACTCTCGCGAACCCGAAACTGTTCAACGAGATGTGCCGCGACGAGAACGGTGAAGTGATCCAGGGTTCCCTGGCCCGCGTCGAGCCGGAAGGCCAGCAGATGCGCATGTGGGAAGCCATCGAGACCTACATGGAGCGCAAGCAGCCGCTGATCATCGTGGCCGGCGCCGACTATGGTCAGGGTTCTTCCCGTGACTGGGCTGCCAAGGGCGTTGCCCTTGCCGGTGTGGAAGTGATTGCCGCTGAGGGTTTCGAGCGCATTCACCGTACCAACCTGATCGGCATGGGGGTAATGCCCCTGCAGTTCGAGGAAGGCACCACCCGCAAGACCCTGAAGCTGGACGGTACCGAGATCTACGACGTGGAAGGTGAACTGGCGCCGCGCGGCACCATGACCCTGGTGATCACTCGCCAGAACGGTGATGTGGAACGCGTACCGATGCTGTCTCGTCTGGATACCGCGGAAGAAGTCTCCGTGTACACCAACGGCGGCATCCTGCAGAAATTCGCCAAAGAGTTCATGGCGGAAGCGGGCTAAGGAAATCCGTAGGGCGGAAATGGGCGTCAGCCCATCTCCGCCGATCCGGAATGACCTTTCAGTAGGAGCCTGCCTGCAGGCGATCTTTTATTTGCAGGCAAGTTCCCACAGAAGCCCTCTAGTAATTCCAACCCCGCCGGTACCACCGCCGGGGTTTTTTTAAAGGAGCAATACCATGGCTCACGCACCACAGATTAAAATCCCCGCTACCTACATGCGTGGCGGCACAAGCAAGGGCGTATTTTTCAGCCTGAAAGACCTGCCTGAAGTGGCCCAGGTACCCGGCGAAGCCCGTGACAAGATCCTGCTGCGCGTGATCGGCAGCCCCGATCCCTACGGCAAGCAAACCGACGGTATGGGCGGCGCTACCTCCAGCACCAGCAAGACTGTGATCCTGGCTAAAAGCGAAAAAGCGGATCACGACGTGGATTACCTGTTCGGTCAGGTCTCCATCGACAAGCCGTTCGTGGACTGGAGCGGCAACTGCGGCAACCTGACCGCAGCCGTTGGCTCCTTCGCTATCAGCAACGGCCTGGTCGCTGCTGATCGCATCCCGGAAAACGGCATCGCCGTAGTCCGCATCTGGCAGGTCAATATCGAAAAAACCATCGTCGCCCACGTGCCCATCACCAATGGTGAAGTACAGGAAACCGGCGACTTCGAACTGGACGGCGTGACCTTCCCGGCGGCGGAAGTGCAAGTGGACTTCATGGACCCGGCAGACGGGGAGGGCGCCATGTTCCCCACCGGTAATGTGGTCGATGAGCTGGAAGTCCCCGGAGTGGGCACCTTCCCGGCCACCATGATCAATGCCGGCATTCCTACTGTTTTCGTGAACGCAGAAGATATCGGCTACACCGGTACCGAACTGCAGGGGGACATCAACGAAAACAAGGAAGCCCTGGCCATGTTCGAGACCATCCGTGCCTACGGCGCCAAGCGCATGGGCCTGATTGAGAACATCGAAGAAGCGGAAGCCCGCCAGCACACCCCGAAAGTGGCCTTCGTCGCCAAGCCGAAAGCCTACGCGGCGTCCAGCGGCAAGCAGATTGGCGAAGGGGATATCGACCTGCTGGTGCGCGCCTTGTCCATGGGCAAGCTGCACCACGCCATGATGGGCACCGCAGCGGTCGCCATCGCCAGCGCCTCAGCCGTACCAGGCACCCTGGTGAACCTGGCTGCCGGCGGCGGCGAGCGTGACAGCGTCACCTTCGGCCACCCCTCCGGCACCCTCCGTGTCGGCGCTGGTGCCAAGCAGGAAGATGGCCAGTGGACCGCCACCAAAGCCAGCATGAGCCGCAGCGCCCGTGTGCTGATGGAAGGCAACGTCCGCATCCCCGGCGACTGCTTCTAAGTAACGTCAAAAGAACGGGTAGGGCGGAATTGGCGTCAGCCAATCTCCGCCATTCCTGCCGCCACTCCTGGTTAAGCAGGAGCAGTGGTTCCAATGCGAAAGCTCCCCCATCAATGCTGTTCACTTAAGCCTTTGAGGCTGCTGTAGGAGCGGCGCTTGAGCCGCGAACCTGCGATGGAGTTTCCTCGCCAAGGCTCGGATTCGCCTCTCAAGCGAGGCTCCTACGATAGCGGCCTTTTTTTCCGGTGAAGTTGCTGTACCGGACTAACGCTTAAACGAACAGCATTACCCTCCCACTAGGCTTTGCTTGTTGGTAGTCGCCTTGGCTCAAGTGGCTGTTGCTGTGGGTGGCTGCTTGCAGGCGAAGGGCTGGCGGCCTGGCTCAGACCGTGTCTCCAGCGAAGCACCTGCAAACGATTATTTTACGCAGGGATAAACAACCCCAAACCTGTCGGCCAATGTCGCCAACCGCTTGTCCCGTGTCCACAACCGGCAGCCGGGAGTGATCAGCGTAGAGGCAAGCAGGGCGATATCTACCAGGCCGCAACCCAGCCCATAGAGCTTCTCATGCTCAATAAAGCGCATCACCTCATCGAGGCTTGCTTCATTGGCATGGCCCAGCAAAGACAAGTCGGAAAGCGTGCGATTTCGTGGCGCAGGCGGTGTGCCACAAGCAATTTCGGCAAGGATAAACGAGTGGGTCAACACTTGGTCATTTGAAAGCAATATGGAGAGTGCTTCGTTGGTATGTTTGAAGTGTGCAACCCAAACTGAGGTGTCAACCAAAACACTCATGCATCATCACTACGTTCAATGTGAGAATGACGGCGAGGGATGTCTTGCATATCAGGCGTGGCCCCACCTAACGACGCCAAACGTTTCGCGGCTTGAACCCGCACATAAGTCCGCATAGCTTCACGAAACAGATCAGCCTTACTCACATCCGGTCCTGCCATCGCCAGGGCCTTTTGATAAAGATCGTCTTCAATCGTCACGGTAGTACGCATTGAAATATCCTGATTACATCATTATTGATGTCAATGTGCATCAATATTTGCGTTCGCACAAGTGGCCACAGGGTAAAATATCTGCGCCGGATCTCTTCATGTCACTTTGTGAGCGTCCCTGGGTGTTCATCGTCAAGGCACGCCTGTCCAGCAATCCGCTAGCAGATTGAAGAAGGTGATGCTGGTTTGTACCCGTATGATGATGGAAGGCTGCGTGCGCATCCCTGATTAATGCTTCTAAAACAGTCACCAAGAAAGGGCAGGGCGGAAACCGGCAAACGCGGTTCTCCGTCTTTCATGCCGGAAGCGCTTTCCCTTTCCCCTCCGCATCCACACCACCGAAAATCGCCACCCCTGTAGGAGTCCCACTAGAGGGACGAACCGCCGCAGGCGGATCCGCAAGCCCCGGATTTAACTCGGGCAGACAAATCAAAAATTCGCACCTCACCAGGCAAAGCGAAGAAACGCCAGAATGGCTCCCCCGAAGGCGTGAACGTAGCGAATAACTGGGGTTTCTTCAGCGAGCCGAACCCAATGGTTGCACTCAGACTCTCATCTTTATGCTTTCTGGTTTATTATCGGCTACATAGGCTGTAGCCCAACCAGAACCCAGTAGGCCACTATGTCCGCGACCATGGAAAGCATTCGTGACTATCTACAGGGAGACCCCGATGTCTGCTTGGCCTATGTGTTCGGCTCGATCGCAACCGGTAGGGCGAATCTGCACAGTGACCTGGATGTGGCGGTCAGCACAAAGACGGAGCTGTCACCGGAGAGAAAGGCTGCCATGGTCGGCGACCTCGCCAGTCTCACCGGTCGGCCTGTGGATTTGATTGACTTGAGGCGTGCAGGTGAGCCGCTGTTAGGAGAAATTCTTAGAGATGGCAGGCGCCTCAAAGGCTCTCATAGTCAGCACGTAGAACTGGTGCAACGGCATATTTACAACTGTGAAGATTTCCTGCCGATAGTCCGTCGTTTGCTGTCTGAGCGGAGGCAGCAATGGATTCGCTGATCGTCGAGCGAAAACTGGAATCCCTCAGACGCTGCATCAACCGGGTCGAACAAAAACGTCCGGATAGCATCGCCACACTGGAAACCGATCCGGACATTCAGGACATTCTGGTGTTAAACCTTAGCCGTGCAGTTCAGTTATGTGTCGATATTGCGGCTCATGTGCTACTGGACTACGAGACGCTCCCTCCAAACACCATGGGTGAGACATTCGACCGTCTTGCAGATTTGAAGCTCATCGAGCCTGAGCTGCGCGATAACCTGAAGCGCTCCGTCGGCTTTAGAAACATGGCGGTGCATAACTACGATGTGCTGGACTGGCGCATTGTCTACGCCATCGCCACTCGCCAGCTTGAAGATTTCACCCGTTTCGCCGCAGCAGTAACCCCCTTGCTAAATCACTAAGCCCGCTGTAGGAGTCCCACTAGAGGGACGAACGGCTGCAGACGGGTCCGAAAGGCCCCGGGTTTTTTCCCGGGCAGAAAAGACAAAAATCTTCGTCCCTCAAGTGGAGCTCCTACAGCAGGGCCGCATCCGGTTGGTCGCTACTAAACCAGTCACAAGAAACATCGTGTAGGGCGGAATTCGGCGAACGCCGATCTCCGCCATTCTTTTGCAGTAAACGCCCACCGATTCTGCTCTTTGAGCAGCTGCCGAAGGTTTTTTGGCCGTATACATCATGCCCATCTATGGATATGTTCAATCAAATCAATGGGATACTAAATATGCGGCAATGTGTATCACGGTAACGCATGTCCCAAAATGAATAAGAGTACGTCCGTGCGCATAATCCCTGCAAATCAACATGAAACTTATAACGCGCTGAATATAAAGGGTTTTAAATAAAGCCATTTGTCGGTGGCAATGTTAACAAGTGTTGCCATGGTTGAGGCCTCTGTGTAGTCTTGTCACGAAACATGACAAAAAACGCCATGCGGGAACATTTCCTGCCAGGCGAATAAAAATAATGAAGAGGTCACAGTGCGCCGCAATCTGTTTCCTGCAAGGCTGCTCCTGGCAGCTGCCATAGCCCTGGGTGCCCCCCAGCTACAAGCGCTAACCGAAATAAGCGATGACTCCCTGTCTGATGTACAGGGGGCGGGCTTCGCCTTTGCGCTGGATAACTTCAGCATGCGCTTCGCGCCGGAAAGTTTTATCGAGTTGACAGGGACGAATCTCGGCCCAACAAGTCCCGCCGCCTTGGCGGGTTGGCAGCGAGGGGATGCTCGTTACTACGGTCTTTCCATGACAAATGGCAGCCAGGTGGGTGGTACGGATTGGTACGCCAGTTTGAACGGAGGCACGGGTGCATGCGCCGGCAGTACCACCTACGGTAATACTTTCCTGGCCTGCCCCCAGGGGAATGGAAACAACATTTCTCTTGGCCAAACAGGTAATGCTTATGGCATTGGTGCAATGGCATCGGTGTATGACCCCTATGTTCTCCGTGTATTCCAATACCCAGGCTGGATTTATCAGGGGACAACCGCAACAAATCTAACCTCTGCAACAGAGATGCCTACCATCCTTGAGCTGATAGGCCCAAGCAATACCGATAACTGGCGATGGAGCTTCTGGGGGGAGCTGGAAGTCAACAGGAACGGCAACGGATTGGACTATGGAAGCGGCAGCACTCTAAACAGCAGTGCAATCGGCGCTTGTAACAAATCAACGGCAGGCTGTGGTTCGGGCGGGGCAGAGTTCTTGCAGAGCCAAACGATTATCCATGGCAAGCCGACAACGGCGGACGGGAAGCCGGCAATTCTTCGTCTTATGCAAACCTCATATGGCACTGAGCCGACATTGGGGATTACTTACCAGAGTGCAATCTCTGGTGATTTTCGATTTTCTGTCAGGCAAAAAAACAGCTCCTTGGGTAGCTATATAACCGATACCCTGCATAACGTTCCAGATTTTGACGACAACGAAGGGTTGTATTTCAAGAACGTTGATGCATTTTTGCCTCTGGGCACACTTCACTATCAGGCAATCACCCTGGATGCGGTCCGAGATGGCAGTAATACGGCAACCGGGGACTTTGTCATTGAGCTCTCCAGCATCCCGAATATTTCCAGCATCTACAATCATTTTTATTGTGGAAGTGCCAGCAATCCAGCTCCCGCCAACTGCGCTTTAGACACCGATGACAGCATCCTTAATCCAAATGAGGACACCCAGGGGTACGTCCGCTGGGGTGATTTTACCAGTGTCAATATCTCAACTGGAGTGGGGCTACCTTCTGCCACCGCAACAAATAACGGGATTTATTTTGTTAACCCTAGTGCGACTCCTGGCAGTCAGGTTACCAATTTGGGGATTTCAAGAGTTGAGGGGATGCGCATTCAGCATCTTAGAATAACCACCCTTGGTGCGGGGGGCAGCTAATGAAAAAAATAACTCGCAAAGAGCATGTCGCCTTGCTTAAGGGGAAATTTAACACTCAGCTTTGGATTGCTGTTTTGCTGGGTTCATGCCTGCATTCTCCGTTCGTTTCGGCACTGGAGCCAATGGCTGATGCTGAGATGGGCGATATCACTGGTCAGAAAGGCATTCTTCTGAGCTTGCAGTATTACTACAACAGCCACCCCAACCTTGATGGCGCCGCTGTTTCTGATTGCGCCACCCCAAATGGCGGAACAAGCCTGAACAACATGAACTGCCGGTTCGCAGTTCAGTTGAAAAATCGAGAAGACGAATGGCTTGTCTTCAAAAATGGCCACGCCTCTATTGATCTGACCCGTATTGCCCTTGATGCATCCATTCTTGGTGATTCAGGTGGAGCAAGTAATACCAGCTTATTTAATCCAGAAAAATTCGAAGACGTTGATGGATCCTGTTTGTTAACTGGTGCTGCCGGCGGCTGCGATGGCGAAGCGCCCACAATTGCCGCTATGGCTGGCCTGCGCCTCAGTTATCCGGTAGGCACCAACGGAGAAAACTTCGGCAATGTTCGTTTTGGGCTTTTCTTTGAAGGCTTAGCCGTGGAGCCAAATGCCTTGGCACCAAACACTAATGGCTGGGAAGGCACGGATCGCGGTTCTTTCATGGGCCTGAACATTGCAGATAACGCCGGCCATCAGGCGAATATTTCATTTGGCGGTGATTTTTACCTTTATGGATTCTAAGCCTGGCATGGCTGTTTCTTGGGTGGATTTATGTGCTCAAAGATAATGAAAAAAAATAATCTGCGGTTTTCTGTTATCGCAACCGTACTGTTATGTCCGCTGAGTGTTCACGCTCTGGAGCCACTTTCCGAGCAAGAACTGAGCACAGTACAGGGGCGTGATGGTGTAACCATTGGATTGGAGGTTCCGCAAACCGGCGCGATTACTGCAGAGCAGATTCGCTGGGAGGTCGATAACGGGCAAGTGGATGGAAACTCTGACTCACTTCAGAATCACATTATTATCGGCGGCACTGATCTGGATTCGAGTCAATTTATTATCAAGCCTATCGACCTGGACGGTACAGCAGCCAGCCAGGCTTTGGAATTTTCTTTAGCCATTGATGCATACACAAACGATCTTGGTACCACGGATACAGCGGATGACAGGCCGGGCCTGGGCATTGACGCTACCTGGAATCGTATGCGCCTGCAAATGGACAGCCTGTCAGTAACGGATACCACGCGCTCCTTTGGCGCTGTTGCATTGGATGCGGGTGGCCGTTTTGCCGTTTTCGGTGATGGAGGTTTTGCTAACACTTCAACAGATCAGGCAAGAGTCATTGTCAATGTTGGCGATATTAATAATGCCAGCCCGGATCCCAACACCTGGGCTCTAGGTGAGCCTGGGCGCCTATTCTATAGAATGGGGCCACCAGGAAGTGCAGAAGTACAGCTGGATAATCTTGGTTTTCTGTTTGACATGCATCAGGGCACCGTGGGTGTAAACAATGATGGCATCGTCGTCAGTAGCGCCCCGGGTTCCAGAACCGACCTTAATCTCACTTTCGATATTTATGCGAATGTTTCAGGTTCGGCCTTCCAGTTTAACGCGCAGTCCATCCCCATGCTTTTGTTCGGTTGGCGCGGGGGTATTGATAACTTTGATTTACAGCTGCTTCCGCAGGGAACCTGGCTCCCGGGGAGTGGCGCCTTCACTCAGGGCCTGACAGCTTCCCTGGGCTTCGATCTGGCCGATAATTTTCAGTTTGTGATTGGTGAGGCCCGGCAAGAGAGCACCGGAAACCAGGGCCAGACATATCTTGAGTTTACACAGCCTGTCAGTATGCCTGCTTCGCTTGGTCAGGTTCGAAAGGATCTTGAATTTGGTTATCTCACACTGGATACGGTGTCAGCGAGTCATCAAAGCGTCGGCGGACTTTGCTTTGGTGGAGCGAATTCTTACGGCAGCAGCCCTTCAAGTTGTACCAGCTCTACTGGGGGCGTGCTGCCAACAGAACTGCTCGAAATTGCACCCTCAGACACAGGCCTGGCCATCATAAACCGTGAGTGGGGGCTTCATGCCTATTCGTCCAAGGTTGTGTATCGAGATGGCGTTTCAGCCGCCAACAATGTCGATGAAGGCTGGGCTCTGATCTATACGCTGGGTGACCTGAGCACAAATTGGTATCTGTATCCCCAGTCTGGCAATGGTACAAGCCGTAACTCCCCGGGATTCACCATGGATGCCCTGGTGGCAATCCAGACAGAGGGCGGGGCGGATGCTAATGGCCGCCCGGACCGGATGCGCTGGGAAAATGGTACCCACCTAATGATCGGTGATACGGATTTTGAAACCCCGTATCACGATCCATTAAACCCGACAGCTGATGGCTTGGCGATTGGTTTGATGGGAGCTGACTTGTTATTTGCCACCAACGATATGGGGGTGGGTTTATCACTTGGTGATGGTCTTAATCTTTCCTCTAACGAAACACGTATACAGCTGCGTGGGATGTTTGGTGGTGGTGACGTGCCGAAAATGGAGTCCCCGGTGTATGGCAGTTATATTGACTTGAACCTGGAGATGGATGATTTCTTTTTCAAACTTTTCCCAAGCTTCAGCGGTGATGCTATTAACTTCGGTGGTTTCCTGAGTTTCACCAGGTTGAATGATATTTCTGGCCGTGAAATCGCAGGTCACGATGATGGCACCTATATTTCTTTTGCTGAGCCTAATCTTAATAAGCTTGATGTAGATGTTCGGCTTGCCGACATAAGAGGTGACATCGAAATTCCCGCCGAGTCAATTCTTGTCGGCGGAGGCGGGACGATTAATCTTCTCAGTGCCACGGAAGAGGGACGCCCGAAACTTCGTATCGAAACCAACATGAACGTCGGCTCGCTGGCGTGCAAGCCAGGAAATCGTAGCGGTACGTCATGTGCTGCAGGGGGAGAGGGTGATCCCTTGATGATTGGGCAACTAGAGTTTGGCGGCAAAGATCTTGGGTCAATGATAATCCCTGCGGCCAGGATATATACATCTGTAACACTTGAGCAACAGAACCCGTAGCGGCGGTTCAAGGATATCGGTGCTGAAAATGAAAATAACAAAACTCATGCTAATGAAAAAAACGCTGCTTAAACCTCTCCTTGAGTCTCTGTTTGCACTCATTGTTATGTGTTTTTCCATTCCTGTTTCTGCGATGGTGGAGATGGAGGATTCCCAGCTTTCCCTTGTTACAGGGCAGGCATTAATTCAAATGAATAAGTTAGTTGGTGACGGCGGCGCCGGTGGCTCTTCAGGTATGACATTTTACACTGCTGGCCTTGATGTCATGCTCGACCTTAACCTGAACATTGAAAAGTTGCAGCTGGGTTGTGGCGGTGTGAACGGTGTGGGTTGTGACCTGGATATTGATAATTTCTCGCTGGGCTGTATTGCCAATGCAGCTGGAAATTGTATTAGCCTTAACCCCCAGGCGGGGAGTAATCAAATATCTGGTGCTGTACCAGACGTCATTGGCGACCAGAACCAGATGAAGGACTTTTCTATCCAGCGTCCTTTCTTTCAGTTTGCCATCAAGAACGATCATACCAAGACATTGCGTGAAGTTGTGGGCATCCGAATGGGGGGCGAGGAGGTTAGTGGTCCGTTGAGTTTCGGCTCCCTGAATACCTTTAGCGGGCGCATGAGTGGCCAGCTTAATTTGGCCATGCGGGGTGCTAATAATGTGGCGGTGACCTGTGCGTATGCGGACAGGCCCTGTGTTGCGCCTGGTGCTAACACCTCGGGCATGAACAATTCTGGTGCCAGCAGCTGGGGGTCGCCTGGCGCTGATTGTGGTATTTTCGGGTGTTCTCGAGCAGGCCTGCCTGCACCTTCTGGCGGGTATCTCAATCTTGGCGATGATATGATTCTCGATATCGGTATTGCTAGCATTCGTTTCCAGGAAGCATTGGTTAATTATCAGGATGTGATACGCAATGGTAATGCTGTTGAGCTTTCGGGCAACCGGGAAAACCAGGCCCTGGTTAGCGGCGTTAACTTGGCAGGTGTCATTAACTCGATCGTTTATGGAAACAATGATGGCTCTACTTCTGTGGGAAGTAACCCGCTGACGCTGGCTGACACGGATGCTGGCGTTTTGGTTGGCGTGTTTGGCCCAACCTTATTGCCTTTACTGCGCGGTGGTATCGCTGACCAGATCAAGCGCCAGCTTGCTCAGGGTTTACGTATTTACGACCCTAACGAGGCCACAAACCAATCCATCATCAATAGCAAGGGCGATGGGGAAATCCACACTGACCTGAATAACTACCAATTGCCATACAATGTGACTAATGTGCATCAGATTGATGTAACTTCAGACGATTTTGGCCTGTCTTTCCAGAAGGAAGCCGTGCGTTATCCTGGCTATACAACAGCTATGTTAACCGGCTGGAGCATGTACTCCCCGGATGCTTTTACATTAAATATCGATCAAGCTACGACCACGCTGATGGCTAATATCCTTGGCAGTTCTGCTGCCAGAGACGGCGACATCATTGGTCTTGAACCCTCGTACCGCAATTGCTGGGGTTCAGCACGGTTCTGTTGATAGCCTTTAGATTATTTTGGCCAGGGCCCCCATTTCTGGTTTGTTGACCTGCTGTGGGGGACTGGCCTTTCGCGTTGAAATTCGCTCCAGCTGGATTATTGATTCCTTTCCTTCTGTGTGCTGCTTCCACTGCGCTGCCAGAGAGCGAAACGTTTTAAGCTATCGACAAACACCCATGCGCAGCCCAAACGGCTTTACAGGTATTCGACGGTCGCCAGAGTGGGGCTGGTTAGCAGGGTTTCCTTCTGATCCGCAATGAACCGTTCACTGCAGCCGCCGCTTCAATCCCTTCATCGCCAGCACCCGCGTACTGATCTCCTCGATCGACAGCTCGGTTGCATCCAGGTACGGAATATTGTGCTTGTTGTACATGGCTTCCAGCGCCCGCAGTTCCATATCGCACTGACGCAGTGACGCGTATTTGCTGTTGGCTTTTCGCTCGCTGCGGATGGCGCTGAGGCGTTCGGCGTTGATGGTGAGGCCGAACAGTTTGTCTTTGTGCTCCTGCAGTGCCTTGGGCAGGCGCAGGTCGTCGAAGTCGTCTTCGGTGAGCGGGTAGTTGGCTGTGAACAGGCCGAACTGCAGCGCCAGGTAGAGGCTGGTCGGGGTTTTCCCTGAGCGGGAGACGCCAATCAGGATGATGTCCGCCTGGTCGTAGTGACGGGTGCGGGCGCCATCGTCATTGTCCAGCGCGAAGTGTACGGCGTTGATGCGGATGCGGTACGAATCGGCATCGCGGATGGCGTGGCTCTGGTTCACCTTGTGGCTGGAGCGCATGCCCAGTTCCGCCTCCAGCGGGTTCAGGAAGGCGCCGAACAGGTCCAGCACCATGCCCTGGCAGCCATGCAGGATTTCCCGGTGTTCACTGTTGACCAGGGTAGAGAACACGATGGGCTTGGCACCATCTTGCTCGCAGGCCTTGTTGATCTTCTCGACAGCTTCACGGGTTTGCGCATCGGACTGGACAAAGGGCAGGGTGACCTGCAGAAATTGGATGTCACCAAACTGGCTGAGCATGCTGTGGCCCAGGGTTTCTGCGGTGATGCCGGTGCCGTCGGAGAGATAGAAGGCTGTTCGGGTCATGGTTTGGCGTCTTCTTGTTGTGAATGTTTGTCTGGTTTCTATCTTGAGGAAAGGCGTGCCGTGTATCAATTCGCGGCTAACGCGAAGCTATACTAGATGTCATCAGCAAGCCAATCCTCATGTTTGTGTCGTACTCTGATAATGAAAATGCCGCCGGCATCCATTACCTGATAGATCACGATGTGGCTGCCGACGGGGTGAATCCGGATTGCCGGGGTAATTTCTTGCCTTTCTGGCGCAGCCTCCGGATTACTGGCCAGGAACTGAAACACATGCTCAAGCTGCTGGTGATATCGCTCTGCCTGCGCCCTGTCAAAGCATTCGCTGCCGGTGAGGAAAATGCGAATGATGTCCTCTTCAGCTTTGCGGCTTAGCAGATAGCTCATTTGGGCTCTTGGCGTGACAGGGCAATGGCTTGGTCTTTGAGCTCTGACATGCTGCGTGAACCCGTTCCGCTATTCAGACCCTCGGAGACGAGCTCTTGTAGTCGGGCGATCTTGGCCTTCTTCTCCTGATCCTGGCGAATCAGGTCGCGGATATAATCACTGCTATTGCTATAGCGGCCCGTTGCCGACTGTTGCTCAACCCATTTTTTCATGGCTTCGGGGAGAGAGACGTTCATCGTTGACATGGTCTGCTCCTAATCTTTAACGCTGTTCATTAAAAGTCGCGATTCTGGATGTTTTGGCTGCGTGCTTCCGCAGAGATCACAGGCTCCATGGACAGCATCATGACTGGCCTTCAATTGAATCAATATTGGCCAACTTTGGCAATCTTTGCCAAGTTGTGCCGGGTTCATGGCTCGAAGCTAAAGTGGCCCTTACTTGCAAGGTCAGGTCCGAATGGCACTTACTTAACCGGCGACAATCACCATTTCCAACTGGACAGCGCGGTTTTCGTAGGGCGGAAATCGGCGTGAGCCGATCTCCGCCGTTGCCTGGACCGTTGGCGGAGATGGGCTGACGCCCATTTCCGCCCTACAGCGTAGCTTGCTTGCAAAGAGGCTCCAACTGTATGCGGCTGTACTTAACGCTTAAGTAAGCGCCATTCTCGTCAGGTCCTGTGGGAGCTGGGGGTCTGGTTGAGAAGTGACAATACGGGGGTGGCGGGGTGGGTTAGTTCGCTTCAATGCTCACAGGGCTTGGCGCGCATAGATCATTGCTGACAGCCGGGAATGCCTTTACACTCCGCGACCTTCCGTTACCTGACCATTAACCCAGCAATTTCAAAGGGATACGGTGCCTGTCGCGGCAAGTCCTTCTTAATATGCAATAGAAGGCCGAAAGTCGGGCGCATTTTCGCGTGAAGGGCAGGCAAAGCGTGACGGTTTTGAGTAGAATGTCGGCTCGATTTGATCCGGCAACGCCGGGGAGCGCCGTGTAGCAAGCCAGAATCGGGCTCCAGGCCCTGTGGCAGTGCAGATTCGGTGGCTTCCGTGCCATCAGGATTTACCCGGTATAAATGTATTTAAGGAGACGACCTTGGCGGAATATGTAGTCTGGTTTCAGGATCTGGGGAAAGACGACGTAGAACACGTTGGTGGCAAGAATGCCTCCCTGGGTGAAATGATCAGCAATCTGTCGGCAGCGGGTGTCTCCGTTCCCGGCGGCTTCGCGACCACTGCTGAAGCCTTCCGTGAGTTCCTCGAGCACAACAACCTGACCCAGCGTATCAATGATGCACTGTCTGCGCTGGACGTTGAGGACGTGGTTGCGCTGGCCAAGACCGGCCAGGAAATCCGTCAGTGGGTGATCGATGCTCCGTTCCAGCCTGCGCTGGAAGCGGCCATCCGTGAAGCCTACGAGCAGATTGGTGAAGGTAACGCCGAGTTGCCGGTAGCGGTGCGTTCTTCTGCCACTGCAGAAGATCTGCCCGATGCCTCTTTTGCCGGTCAGCAGGAAACCTTCCTGAATATCCGTGGCATCGACAGCGTGATGGTCGCCGTTAAGGAAGTGTTTGCTTCCCTGTTCAATGATCGTGCTATCAGCTACCGGGTTCACCAGGGTTTTGACCACAAATTGGTGGCTCTGTCTGCTGGTATCCAGCGCATGGTGCGCTCTGAAACCGGCGCTGCCGGCGTCATGTTCTCCATGGATACCGAATCTGGCTTCAAGGATGTGGTCTTCATCACCGCCTCTTATGGCCTGGGTGAAATGGTGGTGCAGGGTGCGGTGAACCCTGACGAATTCTATGTCCACAAGAATACTCTGCTGAACAACAAGCCAGCTGTGTTGCGCCGTAATCTGGGCAGCAAGATGCAGAAGATGATCTACGGCGCCGAAGCATCTGCCGGCAAGTCCGTGCAGATCGTCGATGTGGATCGTGAAGAGCGCATGGGTTTCTGTCTGACTGATGAACAGGTGGAAAACCTGGCACAGCAAGCGATCGAGATTGAAAAGCATTACGGCATGCCCATGGATATCGAGTGGGCGCTGGATGGTGACGATGGCAAGTTGTATATCGTGCAGGCTCGTCCTGAAACCGTGAAGAGCCGGTCTGACGCCAACGTCATGGAGCGTTATCTGCTCAAGCAAACCGGCAAGGTTCTGGTTGAAGGCCGCTCGATTGGTCAGCGTATTGGCGCTGGCACCGTTCGCGTGGTGCATAGCATCAAGGAAATGGAAAAGGTTCAACCCGGTGACGTGCTGGTAACCGACATGACCGACCCTGACTGGGAGCCGGTGATGAAGCGTGCTGCCGCGATCGTGACTAATCGTGGTGGTCGTACCTGTCACGCTGCCATCATCGCTCGTGAGCTGGGCGTTCCGGCCATTGTGGGCTGTGGCGACGCTACCGAGGTTCTCAAGGATGGTATGGATGTAACGGCATCCTGTGCCGAAGGCGACACCGGCAAGATCTATGAAGGTCAGCTGGACTTCGATATCCAGCGTAACTCCATCGAGTCCATGCCGAAGCTGCCGTTCAAGATCATGATGAACGTGGGCAACCCTGATCGGGCCTTTGATTTCGCTGGCCTGCCAAACCAGGGCGTGGGTCTGGCCCGTCTTGAATTCATCATCAACCGCATGATCGGTGTTCACCCGAAAGCGCTGTTGAACTACGAGACTATGCCGGCTGATATCCGCCAGAATATCGACAAGCGCATTGCCGGCTATGGCGACCCGGTAGACTTCTATGTGGAGAAACTCGTGGAGGGGGTATCTACCCTGGCCGCTGCGTTCTACCCGGAGAAGGTGATCGTTCGTCTGTCTGACTTCAAGTCCAACGAGTACGCCAACCTGATCGGTGGCAAGCATTACGAGCCGGAAGAAGAAAACCCCATGCTGGGCTTCCGTGGTGCCAGCCGCTACATCAGCGAGAACTTCCGCGACTGCTTCGAGCTTGAATGCCGCGCCATGAAGAAGGTGCGCGATGTGATGGGCTTCACCAATGTAGAACTCATGGTGCCCTTCGTGCGTACCGTGGGTGAAGCAGAGCAGGTGATTGATCTGCTGGGTAAAAACGGCCTCAAGCGTGGCGAGAACGATCTGCGCGTCATCATGATGTGTGAACTGCCCACCAATGCTCTGCTGGCAGATGAGTTCCTGCAGAACTTCGATGGCTTCTCTATCGGTTCCAACGATCTGACCCAGCTGACCCTGGGCCTGGACCGTGATTCCGGTATCGTCAGCCACCTGTTCGATGAGCGTGACCCGGCGGTGAAGAAGCTACTGAAAATGGCCATTGATGCCTGTAACGCCCAAGGCAAGTACATCGGTATCTGTGGTCAGGGCCCGTCTGATCATCCGGATCTGGCCCAGTGGCTCATGGAGCAGGGGATCTCCTCTGTGTCTTTGAACCCGGATTCTGTGCTTGATACCTGGTTCTACCTGGCTGGAGAGCACGGCGAGTAAGTCCTGCTTGACCGACCTTGTGCTTCATCGCACAGTAAAAAGCCCGCTTAGCGGGCTTTTTACGTTATGGGCCTTTGTACGGCCTGCCTCTGGCATTCTTACTTCGCTGGCAGGCTGCCACAATGAATGATGCGTCGAGGGTGGGATATGTTTCATCGTCTGGTGCGAACCATGGATCTATATGATGGTCTGCGTATGCCGGTCAGGGTAGGGCGTGATGAATTATTGCTGATCCACGAGGACGGGCAGACCTGGTTGGTGCAGCGCCGTTGTCCTCACGCTGATTTTCCGCTTGATCGATGCACTGTTTCTGGCAGCCAGCTACGCTGCCCGGGCCATGGAATGGAGTTCTCTCTCCGCACAGGGCAGTGTCTCACCGCCAGCTATCGCCTTGAGCAGTATCGGATTGATTATGACGGCCCCTGGTTAGGGGTTGAAGCCTAGTCCACTGGATCACTCTTTGCGCGCGTGAGACCCGAAGCGGGGCGTTGTTGTGTCCTGTCCTGGCTGATGGGGAGGGTTCAGGTTCGGGCAACAGAAGCTACATTTATGCCCTGCGGGTATGGCCGTGATTCGCGCATCTTTTCGCGGCGGAACCGCCGCTCCCACAAAACAGGAGGCTCCTTCTCTTTTGTGGGAGGGTGCATGCACCGTACTGGCTTTGGAGCCGGGTTTTGCGTCAGGCGTCGGGCTGGATATCGCCTTTCCCGCTAATTCGCGATGAACCATTTTTTGTGGGAGCGGCGGTTCCGCCGCGATTATCCGCCAGACAGACTACCAAGTGGGCTGACCCGGAAGAAAGGGATTACCGGGATGCGTAGACTTTTTCATCGCCCATGCTGGCGACAAAATGGGCAGTGTAACGCTGCTGTAGTTGCTTGACCTTGCGAACGTACGCTTGGGTTTCTTTGAAGGGCGGGATGCCGCCGTAGCGGCGGACATTGCCTTCGCCCGCATTATAGGCAGCGAGAATGTCGTCAAGCTTGTTGAACTTGCCCTTCAGGTAGGCGATGAACTGGGTGCCGCCGAGGATATTCTGGCGGGCGTCAAACGGATTGCTGACTTTGAGGTAGTTGGCGGTTTCAGGCATTAATTGCATCAGCCCTTGTGCTCCCACTCGGGAAACAGCGAGAGGGTCGAAGAGGGACTCCGCATGAATGACGGCCTTGATCAGGGCAGGCTCAACATTGTAACGAGTGGCTGCGAGGGAGATCACCGCATCATAGCGATCCCGCTCTGCCTCGCTGAGAGTCCGGGGAGTGTAGCTCCAGCCTTTGCGGATAGACAGCAGGGTGTGGTCGCGACCCACTCGTTCCTGGGGCTGATCGGTAAACAGGATGGTGCCGTCAGCAGCACGATATTTATAAATATCGCCTGCAGACACAGAGCCTGTGAAGCCGACAATGCCGCTGACCAACAGCGCCAGCATAGCGCGCTTGTTCATGATTCCCGTACCCAATTATAAGTGGCAGCTTGCGCCTGCCTTTTATTCTGTCTTTTCGCCGCCGGAGGATGGCGACGATTCCCCTCAATGCTAGTCTGTGCTGCGGTCAGAGCCGAGATTTGCCCGATAAGAGGGCATTATGTTTTGCACAGACGGTCTGCCATCATACAACCTGTTTCGGTCAGGCCCAAGGCCTGCACGAGTGAAAACAAGGAGAGGGTATGTTTCCGGAATCACTGCAACCCTGGCTTGGGGCCATTATTGCCTGGTTGGAACTGGGATTTCTGGTGTTGGTCCTGTTGCTGACCCTGGTGGGATTATTGCTCTGGATACAGGACCGATTCATCCAGAAAAAGCATGCTATCCGCCGCAATTTTCCCCTGGTGGGCCGTTTCCGTTATTTCTTTGAGCATATGGGGGAGTTCTTCCGCCAATATTTCTTCGCCATGGACAGGGAAGAGCTGCCCTTTAACCGTGCGCAACGCAGCTGGGTGTATCGGGCGGCGAAGGATTTGAGTAATACCTCGGCGTTTGGCTCCACCAAGCAGATTGGCGCTGGCAGGGTCGTTTTCATGAACTGCCCCTATCCCACCTTGGCCAAAAATGCGGCAGAAACCTTGCCAATCATGGTGGGGCCGCACTGTGAACAGCCCTATGTGGCTCGTAGCGTTTTCAATGTGTCTGGCATGAGCTTCGGTGCATTATCTCGACCCGCCGTGCAGGCCTTGTCGCGGGGGGCCGCCATGGCCAATTGCTGGATGAATACCGGGGAGGGTGGTCTGTCCCCTTACCATCTTGAAGGGGGCTGTGACATCGTTTTCCAGATAGGCACTGCCCGTTATGGCGTTCGGGACTCGGAAGGCAATCTGGATGATGAAAGGCTGCGTCAGGCTGCTGCCCACCAGCAAGTCAAAATGTTTGAAATCAAACTGAGTCAGGGTGCAAAGCCCGGCAAAGGAGGCATTCTGCCCGCAGGCAAAGTGACCGATGAGATCGCGGCGATTCGCGGTATTCCGGCGGGGCAGGCCTCCATTAGCCCGAATGGCCAGCCGGATGTTCATGATGCGGATTCTCTGCTTGATCTGATCCACAAGGTTCGGGATGTGACTGGAAAACCAACAGGAATCAAGTTTGTCCTGGGGGACTCCCGCTGGCTGGAGGATTTGTTTCTTGCCATTCATGAGCGGGGCCTGGAGTCTGCGCCTGACTTTATTACGGTAGATAGCGGGGATGGGGGCACTGGTGCTGCGCCAATGTCGCTGATGGATGATGTGGGGTTATATCTGGCGGAATCACTGCCCCAGGTGGTGGATTTGCGTGACGGTTATGGCTTGTCTGATCGCATCCGCATCATTGCTTCCGGTAAGCTGATCAATCCCAGCATGGTGGCGTGGGCCATCGCCGTAGGGGCGGATTTTTGTGTCTCCGCACGGGGCTACATGTTTGCCCTCGGTTGTATTCAGGCGCTGCAGTGCAATCGAAACACTTGCCCAACCGGTGTCACAACCCATAATCCGCGGTTACAGCGTGGGCTGGTACCCGAAGACAAGGCGCGGCGCGTGGCGCACTTTCATGACAATCTGGTCAAGGAGGTGGAAACCATTGCGCATTCCTGTGGAGTGAGTGAACCACGCAAACTCAAGCGGCAGCATGCGCGAATGCTCAACAGCAATGGGGAATCCGTGCCCCTGGACCATCTCTGGCCTACGGTTGAAGCAGGTATTTATCTAAGGAGCCTCGGAATAACTCCTTGCATACTCAGTCTTTCAGGCTGGTTCGCCCCCTCGGCAAAGGTACAGAGGGGCGCACTTTTGAAGGCATGCTGGTTGCCTCTTACCTTCAAAGAACGGCAACAACGAGTGCGGACCAGCCTGGAAGACCCGGAGGGCGCGGCCTGAAGCGCACATCTGCTGCGCCTTGCCTCTCAGAAAGGGAACCACCCTGACGATCGAGACAAGACACAACAGCTGCACGCTTCAGGCCACGCTGAGTACGCAAGGAGTTATTCAGAGGCTCCTCAAGACTGGTCGTCCCAGTGAACAGCCAGTAGTTGTCCGTTGGCAGACGGTGCGCCCGTAACAAGTTCGGGTGTTCCGCATCCAATGTCGATCAGCGTATGCAGTAAAGGAGCAGTCAGTGACAAACGAATTTGATTTAGTGGTTATCGGTGCCGGTTCTGGTGGAGTCAGAGCGGCGCGAATGGCTGCTGGCCACGGCGCACGGGTCGCTATCGTTGAGAAACGTTTTTTTGGAGGCACTTGCGTCAATGTGGGTTGTGTACCCAAAAAGCTGTTCTCCTATGGCGCACATTTTCCTGATGAGTTTGCGCTAGCAGAAGACTATGGCTATTCCATTGCCGGCTGGAAATTCGACTGGGCGACGCTGAGGGAGAATAAAACCCGGGAAATTGCGCGCCTGAATGGCATTTATCGCCGTATTCTCGATCAGGCCGGGGTCACCATTTTTGAAGGTCATGGCCGGGTTGAGGCGCCAGGGCAGGTATCCGTTGATGGCAACATTCTCACCACCGATAAAATTTTACTGGCAGTGGGCGGGAAACCCTTCGTTCCTTCGTTTCCTGGCAATGAGCACGTGAAGATTTCTGACGACCTGTTTTACCTCGAAGAGCTGCCAAAACAGGTAGCTGTGGTAGGTGGAGGCTACATTGCCACAGAGTTCGCCGGCATCCTCCACGGTCTGGGATGTGAGGTGACCCAGATTTATCGCGGCGATTTGTTTTTGCGTGGTTTTGATGGCGACATTCGTGAGTTTGTCGCCGAGCAGATGGCAGAGCAGGGCATAAACCTGCGTTTCAACACTGACGTAGATCGCATTGAAGAAAGTGAGGGGCGCAAGCGGGTATTCACGAATTCAGGGGAACAGCTTGAGTTCGATGACGTATTTTATGCAACGGGCAGGATACCGTATCTGGATAACCTGTTTTCAGCCGATGCAACACCTTCACTGGGCAAGAATGGCGCCATTCAGGTGGATGAACACTACCAAACCAGTATCGATGGCGTGTATGCACTCGGTGATGTCATTGATCGATTGCAGCTTACGCCCGTAGCTCTGGCTGAGGGGATGTGGCTGGCAGCACACCTGTTCGGCAAGGCAAAGCCTTCAGGCCCACTGGATTACCGTAACATCGCCACTGCGGTATTCAGCCATCCTAATATCGGGACCGTTGGAATGACCCAAGAAGAGGCTTTGGCCACAATCGGGGCCATTCGTGTCTTCAAAAGCAGCTTTCGGCCTATGCGTTACACCTTGGGCGATCGTCAGGTTCGCAGCATGATCAAGCTGATTGTGGACGACAGCACAGACAAGGTGCTGGGTCTGCATATCGCAGGGGAAGACGCCGCAGAAATCACCCAGGGCTTCGCTGTTGCCATCAAAATGGGCGCAACCAAAGCAGACTTTGACGCCACCGTAGGAATTCATCCGACTGCAGCTGAAGAGCTGGTGACAATGCGGCAGGGGGAGTTTATCCGCGCATGATTAAAAGCGGTTTTACCAGAGCACACAGAGTAAGTTAGTAGCGAGTGACGAGAAGCGAGTTTCGAAAGGCAAACCCCCATTACTTCTTCAGGGTTGGATCTTCGAAACTCGAAACTCGAAACTCGAAACTCGCAACAGCCTTTCACAGCCTTTCAAGTGTTACCGGCAGCCCATCCCCCGGCACCGGCAAGCTGGTCAGGTCTACCGGCATCACATAATCAGCTGGGACGCTCCAGCGATAGTTGAGCAGTACCTGATGCAGGATGGCTTTCACCTGCATTTCGGCAAAGTGGAGGCCAATACATTTATGGGCGCCACCTCCAAAAGGTACCCATGCATAGGGGTGGACCTTGTCTTCCCGCCTGCTTTCGCTGAATCGTTCCGGGTCAAATTTTTCCGGGTTTGGCCAGTATTCATCCATGAAATGGGTGAAGTACGGGCTGATGGTGATGAAACTGCCTTTGGGAATCAGGTAACCATTGAATTCCACATCCCGCACGGTGCGTCTTGGCATAGAGGGGACCGGAGCACAAAGCCTAAGGGCCTCCTTCATGGCCATACCAATACCTTCAAGGCTGCCCAGATCTTCATAATCGATGCATACCTTGTTCAGAGCCTGACTTTCTTCGCGAAGGCGATCCTGCCATTCGGGGTGCTTGGCCAGATAGTAAAAAAGGGTGGAAAGCGTGATAGTAGAGGTGTCGTGTGCCGCCATCATAAGAAAGATCATGTGGTTTACCACATCATCATCAGAAAACTGGTGGCCGTCTTCAGTGGTGGCGTGGCATAGCACACTGAATAAATCGGAATCCTTGCTGGCCCGCTTTGCCGGGAGCTCCTTGCGGAAAAAAGCTTCAAGCACCTTGCGCCCCTTGAGCCCCCTGGACCATCGACCACCGGGAACATTGGCTCGAACCAGCGCCGTACCTGCCCGTACCGTATCGATGAATGCCTTGTTAATTGAGTCGGCTTCCCGGCCAAGTTCGTAACCCATAAACACATCTGTGGCCAGATCCAGGGTGAGTTGTTTTACGGCATTGAGGACATGGAAATCAGGACTGTTTTCCCAAGGTTCTATACCTGCTTCGATATGCGGCCCCATCCGTTGCAAATACCCTTTCAGTACATCCCGATTGAAAGCCTGTTGCATGATCTTTCGATGCCATTTGTGTTCCTCAAAATCCAGCAACATGATGCCCCGGTGGAAAAATTTGCCGATGAAATAGTCCCAGCCATCATGGTTGGAGAACAGATCCCCCCGATTCAGCATGACAAACTGATTGGCATCCGGCCCCACCATTTGCACCATGCGCAGCCCAAAGGCGCCGATCCAGGATATAGGACCAAAGCGTTGGTAACGCTGACGAGCAACGCGGATTGGATCCTTCATTAACGCGAGGGTGTAGCCGATCACGGGCAGACCACGATCGCCGGGAATGGCTTTAAGGTGACTGTTGGCGGGCACACTGCTGAACGGCTGGGGCATCATTTTTTTTCTCCTGATCAACACTGTGTTTACTATTAGCGCTACTGTATTGAATGGAGCAATAGTGGCGGGATAGATTTTCCCTTCATGTTTACCAGATCATTGAAAACGGCCCGAGATGATCAGCCCTGGGTTTTCAAGCAATCCAGTTTGAGAGGTTGGGTGATTTTTTGAGCAGTTTTGCCCGGAAGCGGATAGTGCAGGCTTGGAGAAAGTCCTCAAGAGGTTATCAAGCGGGTTATCCACAGCTTCTGTGAGTAACTCCGGCATTTGAGAATACTGTGAGTCTGCGGGGTAGCTGTGTATGATTCAGCATCTATTCGCTGCCCCGTGCAGCGGGCGTCCGCGGTCTGTTGCGGCCAGATCCGGGCCATCATCCGAGCTGTTTAAGGAGAACAAGGAATGCGTCGTGTGGTGTTTAACCAAAAAGGGGGCGTGGGCAAATCCAGTATCACCGTAAATTTGGCGGCCATCAGTGCAGCGGAGGGTAACCGGACGCTGGTGGTGGATCTGGATCCGCAATGCAACGCCAGCCAGTACCTGTTAGGGATGGATGCCTACAGCCACGGTGAAGGCCCGAAGCCCAATATCGGCACTTTCTTTGCCCAGACCCTGTCGTTCCGACTCAAGGAGAAGGAGCCCCGGGAGTACGTGCACGCCACTCCGTTTGAAAACCTTTATGTGCTGCCCTCCGATGGTGAGCTGGGGGAAATTGAGCACATGCTGGAGTCCAAGCACAAGATCTACAAACTCCGGGGACTGCTGAAAACCTTGTCCCGCGACTTCGATACCATCTTTGTAGATACGCCGCCTGCGTATAATTTCTACACCCTGTCAGCGTTGATCGCCACAGACCGGGTACTGATTCCCTTCGACTGTGATGCGTTCTCGCGCAAAGCGCTGTATACCCTGCTGGAGAACATTCAGGAAGCCCGTGAGGACCACAACGATGAACTCAAGGTGGAGGGGATCATCGTCAACCAGTTCCAGCCACGTGCCCGTCTCCCTCAGGAACTGGTTGCGTCGTTGCAAGAGGAGGGGCTTCCGATTCTGGAGAGCAAGCTGTCCTCCAGTGTCGTCATGCGTGAATCCCATGAGCGCGCCACCCCGTTGGTGAATTTACAGCCGCGACACAAGCTGACGGACGAATACCGCGCGTTGTTCCGGGAGTTGTCACATTAATCCTTTCCGCCGCCAGGCACTGATCCGGGCGGGGCGGATACTGCAGTCCGTGTCTGCCAGTCGTTGGCTGGCGACGCTGGCTGGCCGACGCTCTGAACGGTTTGCCTCCAGGCTGGGGGAAGGAGCGGGGCAGCTCAAGTTGCTTGCTGGCATGCTCTATGACTGGGCGTCTGGGCGATATCCCAATCTCCCCGCTTCAACGCTGTTGTCAATCGCGGGTGTACTGGTGTACTTCATGATGCCACTGGATGCTATTCCTGATCCTATCGTGGCTCTGGGATTGCTGGATGATCTTGGCGTCCTTGCGACTGTATGGCTGCGTTGTCAGAGTGACATTGGCCAATATCGGGACTGGAAGGCATTACAACAAAAAACCGGAGAGGGTGATGACGGGGAATGATTACTACGACGCGCCTAGTCTGCGTCCAGGCTATCAGGGGAGGGGGACCATTGTTTATGAGCCCCTCTCGGCATTGAGTCTGACCCAGCGTTTGGGACGCCTACGATTTGCTTGCTACCAACTGACATCTTACCTGATAGCTGGCTTATTGGTGTTGTTGATGCTGCTGCTGTCCCGAAGCCTTATCCCTGAGCTGGCGGCAATGGCTGGGGCGGCTGTGATCATGCTAGCACTGACCGTCTATCTGGTTGGATTGATGGTTCGTCGCTTTCACGACATGGGAAAGTCTGGCTGGTGGGCGGTGCTGGGCCTGGTTCCGGTGTTGAATCTCGCTGTGATGTTGTATCTCTATTTAGGTGACGGTGACAGCATGGTGAATCGTTTTGGCACACCGAATCCTCCTCCCGGAATACTGGTAATCCTTGCCGGTGGGCTCTATTGGCTATTCAACGTGCTGAGCTTGATCGTGACAGCTGTGCTACTGGTTGTTGCCTGGCAGTACCCTGAACAGCTTGAAGGGTTTATGCAAAGTGTTCCTTATGAGATGCCGACGGGTCGTTGGTAACGACTAGTTCAAAAGAATGCTGTGCCGGGTTCCTCATTTCGATATTTTTTGTGGTACTGTTTGCCTATTACTTTGGTCATCGAAGCCATTGACGAATAGCTAACAATAAAGTGAAGAATAATTTTACGGAAAAAAGGGAGAAGCTGATGGCAAAGCGTTTGTTGGGGAGCCTTGTGGCCCTCGCCATCTTTCCAATGAGCGGCATGGCAGCCATTAGCAATGCCGATCTGGAAGAATTTGAGTTGGGCCTCTGGCAGGTTCGTTCTGATTTTCACATGCTGACGATCATGACCGGTGGTGACACCTACGCTGCGGATCTTGATGACTCCATTGATCGTGCGCGCCGGACTCTCAAGCGCCTGGAGTCTGATGCTGAAGGTGGAGAGGAGCGTAAACTGGTTGGTGAGCTGACCAACGAATGGAAAATCTTTGAGGCCGCTGCCAGTGCCAATACCATGGCGGAGCAGGGCTACACGAATGCCTACACTATTCAGGATGTGAATGAAGTGCCGGCGTTGATGCTGGAAAAAATTGAACTGTATGAAGGCGGCACCGATGGCCAGTACGACGACGTGCGGGCCATGGCGGCATTTCTGCAACGTATGACCTCCGAGTATCTGAACCTGGCCGCTGACCCCAGTGGTGGTATGGCAGCAGGGACTGACGAAGGTCGTCTGGAATTCAAGGATGCAGTCCCCCAGTTTGAGTCCATGCTGGCCAATGCCAAGACCAAGCATGCCAGTGATGAAGCCATGAGCCGTGCACTGAATCAGGTTGGCCTCAAGTGGCAGTTTATTCGCGAGTCCATGGTCAAGTTCTACGAGAATGCGGTGCCGTTTCTTGTCTACCGCTATACCAAGCAGATGGTAGAAACGATGGATCAGGCAATTAGCCTGGCGTCGACCGAAGTGGAGAAACCTACCTTCGGGCCGGTTGAATAAGCATTACCAATTAGCAGTTTGATTGATACGCCCCCGCTTCTGGCGGGGGTTTTTGATTGAGAGAGAAAAAGGGGTATCGGGTGAGAAACACGTTATGGATGACTGTGACCGGCGGTTTGCTGGCATTGGCGGCAAGCGGTCATGCGGCTATCAAGGCCACGGATCTGGCTGTTATCGAGGCGAACGCCTGGCGCGCGAGAATGGGGTTTCATCTGTTGGCGATCCGGGGTGACAACCCTGAAGATCGTGAATCGCTGCGTATCCTCCTGACCGAGGGCGAGAAGGATACGGCGGCATTGCAGGCTGAGGCCGACCCGACCAATGAAAAAAATGCTCAGGCATTGAATGCTGCCTGGCAGGATTTGGCTGTCAGGGCCATGGATAACCCTCTGGCATCACTGGGGTACGCAGACTATGCGGCCATGAGTGAGATGAATACCCGCACCCTGGCGGTGGTGGCGCTGGCAGACGAAACTCCCGACGCTGCAAGCTCCCCCTACCTCGATATCGCTGATCTGTCGGTCGCCATGCAGCGGGTTGCCAGTGAATATCTTGCCTTGGCTGCGTTTCCGTCAGCGGGTCTGCCTACCGGTACAGGACTGGAACCCATGGATTTTGCCAAAGAGGCCAAGCAGATTGATGACGCACTTGTCAGTCTGAAGACGAAGTACAAGGATGACGCTACTGCCAGTGAAGTGCTTGCGTTTGTCAGTCAGCGCTGGTCATTTGTGCGTAGCACGGTCCCCACCATGAATGATGCAGAGAGCAAGAAGGTACCGTACCTGTTTTACCGCTATGTCACTCAGGTGGCTGAGCATGTAGAGGATCTGGTGCAAAGCCGCTAAGACAGAAGGGCAGGCGAGAGCCCATCTCGCCTGCATTCTGTTGGTACGTTGGAATCAGTCTGAGCGTGTTGATAACCAATCGGCACTGATGCGCCAGGCATGGGATGGGGCTTTGGAGCCTGAAAACACACCCGCATGCCCTCCAGGTACTTCCTCAAAGCGCTTGTCTTGGCTACCTACCAATTTCATGATTTCTCGCGCAGCGCGCAGGCTGACAATGCCATCGGTTGTGCCGGCAAAAGCAAGCAAATCCTGTTTGATAGACGCGAAATCCACCGATTGCCCCCCAATCCGTATTCGCCCCCTGGCCAGGCTATTGGCGAGGATCATCTTTTCAATCACTTCCCGCACAACTGCACCGGGGTAGTCCACCATTTCGTTAAACCACTGGCCCATGGTCATGTACTCGGACACGTACTCACGGTCCGCCAGGTTACGAATCAAGTCCATATAGGCCTGAACTACGCCTGGCGGGTTGGTCATCTTGAAACCGAATGCCAGCAGGCCTGCCGGGATGTGGAACAACTTGTCGTCCAGCGGCTCCAGGCGAACCTTGAACCAGTCATGAATCTTCATGGCGGGAATGGCCGCAAGTCCCATGGCTTTGCCAAATGGCCCGCTCTTGTGAAAATTCACCGGACTGGCAATGGTGATCAGGCTTCTCACTGGGTTTTCAGGGTGTCCGCCAAGATACATCAGCGAGAGCAGCCCGCCCATGCAGTAGCCCATCAAATTGACTTGCTCTGCTTCTGAATGAGTTCTGACTGCCTCGACAGCAGCTGGCAACCAGCGGTTGACGTAAGTATCCAGATCCAGCCCGCGTTCGTCCTGGGACGGCTTGCCCCAGTCAACAAGATACACATCATAGCCGCGCGCCATGAGGTATAGCACCATGGAGCGGTTAGGCATCAGGTCATAGGTCCAACAGTGAATCCCAAGGGCCGGGATCAGCAACAGCGGAATACGGTGCCGCTTGCGTTCAACGGCAACACGGTCGTTATTCAGTGGAATGCTGTCTCCGGGCGGGAGACTGTAGTGCCGTACCGCCATAATGCCGTCACGATAGATTTCATCCCAAGGCGCCTTGTCCACCTGAATGAAACGTTGCGGATGGCGGCGACGCTCAACGATATGACCAACGGCCCGCAGGCCGGTCTTGAGTCTGGAAGGGGGTGCCAACGCGATTCTCCCTGAGGCGCTTGCGGCCAGAATAGGCAGCAGCGGAAACACTATTCCACGGTAAAAAAGTAACAAGAGGCCGGTTATTGTGCCTGGCACACCGGTATATAATCTCTCGTTCGGGTTGCTCACTATTTCCCTCATCGAAGGGCAAATGGCGACCAACAATCCTCACAAGCTACCGTTTTACTGTTTAGGAGGCATTGGCCGCTGTGACAGATAGCTCCCACACATTCACTCGACTGGATATCTGCAATCGCTTTCTGGAGTCGGTTCGGCACTCAAAAGTACTCGGCATGGAAGTGCTTAGTGCAGAAGAATACTGTGTGCGCACCCGGTTACCCTGGCGCGAGGATCTGGTAGGCAATCCAGACTCCGGGGTTATGCATGGCGGAGCAATCTTCGCGATGATGGACCAGGCGGGAGGCATGGCTGTCACATGCCGCACCTTTCCTGCATTTGAGATTACGCCCACTATCGATTTTCGTCTCGACCATTTGCGAGGGCCATCGGCTGGTGCAGCTGTCATTTGTGAGGCCAGCTGCTATCGACTCACAAATCATGTCGCCTTTATCCGGCTGACTAGCTGGGAGGAGGGTAACGAGGAAGAACCCATTGCGACGGGGTTGGCAACCTATACCCGGTTAAAAATTGATAACGCCGGCAAGGTGGTAGGGCAATGAATAAACTCAAAACCCTGATCGAGGACTGCCGTAGTGGCAAGGTAGAATACCAGGCATTGGTTGATCATGTTCCCTATGCCCGCTTTCTAGGAATTCAGGTGATCTCCCAAGGGGATGAGCTGACCTTCGTATTGCCCAAAAATGATAATGTGGTAGGCAATCCCACGCTGCCCGCTCTTCATGGTGGGGCGGTCGCGGGTTTCATGGAGCAGGCGGCAATCATCTTTATTCTCCTGCAAATGGGCGAGCCGCGGGTACCAAAGACTATCGACTTCACCATCGATTACCTGCGAGCGGGCCATTTCCGTGACACTTATGCGGAATGCAGTGTCACCAGGCTGGGGCGTCGTATTGCTAACGTGCACATCAGTGCTTGGCAGAAGAACCGCCAGGAGCCGATCACCATTGCCCGTGCTCACTTCCTACTCTCTGAGGATGCCAACGATAGTTGAGCTCTGCCACATGAAGGTATTGCAACGCTTGCGGCGCAATACCTTTGTCGGTGCATTGCCAGCTCGCTCCCTTCATTATAGTCGCACCAGCCTCTCATCGTGTCCTTGAGGGACGCCGGTTTCGCGCCACATCCTGCATTGTGATTTCGCGCCATTGGTGTGATGGAATGTCACACAAACCCATTCCCTAAGGCCTCTCTCGGGGTTAGCGTGGAGTCATACCCACAACAATGCGAAAAGGTGCCTGCATGAAAATAACCCGAGTCACCACCCCGCCAACACACATCAGTTTCTACGACAACTGGGATGGTCCCGGCGCTGAAGATATCGAAGACAAATTATCGCCTCAGCATGTTGAAGATGTGGTCGAGATTTTTCAGACGCCGCTCACGGGGCACTATAACTGGGACTATGCATCCGCGGATGGCCGTATCCGCAAGCTCTACAAACTGGGTAAGGAGCTGAACTGGAATGCGGACATGGACCTGGATTGGAGCCAGAGCTTTGCTCGCAGTAATCTGCCTCTGGACGAGGCTTTCAATCCATTTAATGGCTGGGAGCCGTTTGAAGCGCTTAGCGAGGATGAAAAGCTCCGTTTTGGCTGGCATAACCTGGCCTGGATGCTCGCCCAGTTCATGCATGGCGAGCAGGGTGCCTTGTTGGTTGCTTCCCAGCTTGCGAGCTGTGCACCCACTTATGATGCCAAACTTTATGCGGCCAGCCAGACGTTTGATGAAGCACGCCATGTTGAGGCATTTACCCGCTATCTACAGGAAAAAGTGGGAATCCTGTATCCAGTCAACCCAAACCTGAAGACCTTGCTCGACAAGATCCTGTCTGATCCACGCTGGGATCTGAAGTTCATTGGTATGCAGATCATCATTGAAGGGTTGGCGCTTGCCGCTTTCAACACGCTCAAAATGACAGCGAAAGACCCCCTCCTCAAGCAGCTAATACATCTGGTGATTCGTGATGAGGCACGCCATGTAACCTTTGGCGTCAACTACTTGGAGGACTTTGTTAAGAGTCTTTCTGATGAGGAAAGAGAAGATCGTGCGCATTTTGCCTACGAGGCTTGCGTGGTCATGCGCGAACGCTTGATCAGCACGGAAGTCTTCGAGCACTTTGGCTGGGACGTGGAAGCGGCCAGGGAGCAGGTGTTGTCTTCCGCAATTATGGGCCAGTTCCGTAATCTGCTGTTCACCCGCATCATGCCGAATCTCAAACGTATCGGATTACTGACGGACTCTGTTCGACCTCGTTTTGAATCTCTTGGTTTGCTGCAGTTTGAAAATCTGGTTGATGACGGCGAGGTGGATTGGGCCGAGTTGTCCCGGCCACTTTATGAATAAGAGGTCAGTTGGCTGATCTCAACTTGATGGTGCCTGGTTGGCCTTGATAGTCAGGCTGCCGGGCGCTCGCCGTCATTGGAAAATACGTGCACACCGCCCAAAGTGACGGGCTGAGCCAGGGCCAGCCGTGTGCTGTGGTATGCCTTCGACAATGCCTGATATCCCTGATCCAGTTTGTTGGGCCCGCTACGAGGCACTCCATCGATGGTTAGTGTCACCAGATTGGGACGTAATGGCGGGATCAGTGCTGAACTTTGTCGCCTTCGCCATGGGGAACGGGACTGCAGGTGGTGATACAGTACCCGCTCGCCCGGCCAGGTACTGGCCAGCCCATGACGATCCGCTATGCCTCCGTCCCAGTAGTTCTGACCTTCGATGTTGGCCGGCTGGAAGAGACCTGGCACAGCGCAGGAGGCATAGATGGCTTCCACTGCATCACCGTTTCTCAACACCCGAGTCCGGCGTGAACGACCATGCCAGGCAGAAACGGCAACTGGCAGTCGGCAGTCGGCAAGATCGGTTACAGGGAGCAGGCCCCTGAGCAGACGGCGAAAGTGATGGCCTGCCAGCAAACCAAGGCCTGGCGCAGGATCCCAGAAATCGGACTTGTTAAGGGATAGCAGCTGCTGTTCCAGCGTGTTTAGCTCGCAGCCAGCCGCGACACAAGCCCCGACCAGTGCACCCGCACTGGAGCCCGTGTAACTGGCTGGAGCAATATCATGCTCATGAAGGGCTTTGACCACCCCGAAATGGGCGAAGAAACCGAAAAAGCCGGACGACATGCCCAGCGTAAAAGGGCGGCAGGAAAGCCAGTCCGCCAGAAGTGGGCCAGGCTGTGACACAAGGTGATTCCTCAATAATGAATAGCGGCAAGCGTAACTCGCGAACCCTGCAACACTCAATTCTGTTGATGGCCGTTGCCGCAACGGCGTTAGGTCAAACCCTGGTTTTCACTCTGCTGCCATCCCTCGGCAGAGCAACCGGAATGGCGGAGATGGAGGTGGGGCTAATCATCAGCTGCTCGGCACTGGTGTTTGCCCTGGCAAGTCCGGTGTGGGGTACGATCAGCGAGTCCATGGGCAGAAAAGCGGTTCTGGTTATCGGTCTCACGGGCTATTCCCTCGGGACCTTGCTGTTCGCGCTGGTCTTTCATGCGGGCCTGAATGGCTGGATAACGGGCGGGCTACTGGTCGGTGGGCTGGTAATCAGTCGCATGCTACAGGCGGCCATCATGGCCGCAACCCCTGCAGCAGCAGCCGCTTACACGGCAGATATCACCACGCCAGAACAGCGCACCCAGGGAATGGGGCGGATTGGCGCAGCGAATAATCTTGGTACCGTTATCGGGCCAGTATCCGGTGGCATCCTTGCCGCAATTACGCTGGTATTCCCTCTTTACGCCGTTTCCGTTGTGACGGGCTTGATGGCGATTGGGACAGCCTGTTTTTTGCCTGCGTCTCCCCAGATCAGGGCCAAGGCTGCCCCCAGTCTGCTGCAAACCTTGAAAAAAGGACTAGGCGCTTACGCTGATCCCCGGTTGCGTGACTTGTTAATGACCGGGGTCATGCTGTTCATGAGTTTTGCACTGATTCAGCAGACATTGGGTTTCTTGTTCCAGGATCACTTTCAAATGAGTCCACAGGCTGCGGCCCGTACGCTCGGCATCACAATGATGGCTGCCGCTATTACTTCGCTGTCTGGGCAGATCATCGTCGTGCAGTGGTTGCGAGCCCCGGCCAGTCTGCTGATCGCCATGGCGGTACCTGCCATTGGCGCTGGCGCGGTGGTGCTCTGGATGGCTGAAGCCCAGCTGGTCATGAGCGGGGCAGTATTGCTGATAGGTCTGGGACTTGGTTTTGGGATGCCTGCCATCATGTCTCTCGCGAGCTTGCGGGTCGGTCATGAAGAGCAGGGGCGGGTAGCCGGGCTTGCCAGTGCGTGTCCTGCCTTGGGCTTTATCCTCGGCCCCTTGGTTGGTACCGGGCTTTACACCCTTGATCATCGCTGGCCCTACCTGTTGGTGATGGTGTTACTCATCCCGTTAAGTTGGCTGGCATGGAGGCTGGTACGGCGGTCTTCGCGGAGCTGACAGAAATTGTCGTAGCCGCTATGGGCAGGGTTGATATGCAATCCGTACCGGCTCAGTCATTTTCCTTCGAGGAACCCTCTTTGGTCCGTCGCAGCTGCTCTCGCTCCAGCAGCTGAGCTTTGCGTTGCACTCCCCATCGGTAGCCTGAGAGCCCCCCGTCCTTGCGCAGGATGCGATGGCAGGGAATGACAACGGCCAGAACATTGCTGGCGCAGGCGCGCGCCACTGCTCGCGCTGCCGTTGGTTTTCCAATTCGTTCTGCCAGTGCCTGGTAATCCATTGTCATACCTGGCGGGATACTCCGGAGTGCCTCCCACACCTGCCGCTGGAAAAGGGTGCCACGAATATCCAGAGGAAGGTCCAGTGGCTCACAAGGCGAATCCAGAAAACCTACCACCTGACTGAGCCAGTCAACAAAATCGGGATCCGGTGGACAGAATTGGGCGTTGGCGAAGTGCGCCTGGAGTTCCTGGACTTGCTGTGCAAAGTCCTCGCCGAGGGAAATCCAGCACAGGCCAGTAGCGCTGGCAGCGATCAATAGCACACCGAGGGAGGTTTCCGCCGCCGCAAAAGTGATCACTTCTCCGCGACCTGCGAGCCTGTGGCTTCCTGCCGGCAGGCTGCTGAACTCCTTGAACTCTGTGTAGAACTGGCTTGCGGACTGGTAGCCGGCAGCATACAGGGATTCGGTCACTGAGCTGCCTTGGCCTAGTTCCCGATAGGCCCTCAGCTGTCGCACGCCCTTGGCATATTCAAGCGGGCTGATGCCAATTTTTTGTGTGAAGGTTTTCTGCAAATGTGATGGAGAATAACCGCAGGCAGAGGCGAGTGTGGACAGTCTCGCCTGTGCGGGATCCTCTTCAATCAAGCGGCAGACAGTTAACACCATGCCGTTATGCGGGTGACTGCTCCCAAGAGGCCGGCAGCGTTTGCAAGGGCGATAACCCGCCTTCATGGCATCTTCGCAATGATCAAAGAAACGGACGTTTTCCTGCCTGGGCAAGCGCGAAGGACAGCCGGGCCGACAGACGATACCGGTAGAGGTCACCGCATAGAAAAAAGGGGCAGAACCTGAGGCTTGCCGGGAAACCAGAATATGCCAACGTTGCTCGGCCTGAGAGTCTTTTTGCATGACGATTCGCTCATTGAGTCCACTGGGTCCATCATCACGCATGATTCTACGCCAGGCATCCGGGATCTTGTGAACATAGCAAATTCAGGGGGGAGAGGGCTTTAATCCAGGTACCCAGACGCAAAAAAGGCAGGCCCGGGGCCTGCCTTTCATTTTTGTATTGCTGAAACTGTTACTCGGTATAGGGGATCAGAGTCAGCTCAACGCGACGGTTCTGCTCACGACCGCTGGCAGTACCATTGCTGGCGATGGGCTGGGTTTCACCGAAACCTACCACATCCATACGAACCTGCTCGACGCCGAAGCCACCAAGCTGGTTGGCTACAGCCTGTGCGCGCTGCTGTGAAAGCAGCAGATTGTAGCGGTCACCGCCAGTGCTATCGGTGTGGCCGGCCACCTGGATCATGGTGGATTTGTACTCTTTCAGGACCTCTGCCACTGCATCCAGCACAGGGCTGAAGCTGGATTTAACGGTGCTGCTATCGGTATCGAAAGTCAGGTTGCCCGGCATATTGAGGATGATATTGTCGCCATCCCGGGTAACCGAAACGCCAGCACCTTCCATTTTCTGGCGCAGCTTGGCTTCCTGAACATCCATGTAGTAACCCACGCCACCGCCTGTGACGGCACCAATGCCGGCACCTTTGAGGGCGCGTTCTTTACGCTCCTTGGCGCTATCTGAAGTAGCGATGCCGATCAGGGCACCAGCAACGGCACCGATGGCAGCACCTGAGGTGGCTTTGGAAGTCTGTTTTTCCCCGGTATACGGATTGATGGTGCTACAGCCGGTGAAAGCGACGGCACTGGCAAGAACCAGAGAACCCGCAAAACGTTTCATGGAAACTCCTTGGACGGTAAAAGTTATTTGATTTTTAATTGTTTAGGCACGTTTTAACCATAGCGACCGTGTAAAAACTGGTAAAGTGCCGCCTCGTTAATTTGCCAACCATACCTCCTACAAAGACAGGTCTGATAGTGAAAAGTTCTACGTTTACCCCCCCTCCGCTCAAAGTACTGGACAGCCGCTTGCGTCTGCAGCGCTGGTATTTTGCGCCCAAATTACGCGGGGCAGACAACGTAAACCCTCAACGTCCCTCTCTCTTTGTGGGCAACCATGGTCTTTACGGACTGATTGACTCCCCCCTGTTCATGGCCGAGTTGTACCGTGAGACAGGCGTATATCCAAGAGCGCTGGGCGATCACTTTCATTTTCAGGTGCCGGGTTGGGGGCCGCTGCTTACCCGCTTTGGTGCTGTAGACGGCACACCGGAAAACTGCCGTGAATTGATGGAAAGTGGACAGCATGTACTGGTCTTTCCCGGCGGCGCGCGTGAAGTTGCCATGCGCAAGGATGAGGCACACAAGCTGGTCTGGAAACAGCGAACAGGATTCGCCAGGATGGCCATTGCCCACGGTTACGACATTGTCCCGTTTGCATCTGCAGGATGTGATTACACGTACGACATCTTGTTCGATGGGGATGCTTTCAAAGCGTCCCGTGTCGGCAAGCGAATCCTCCGAAACGGGCGCGTAAACCGGGTGCTCCGAGACGGGGATCTGTTTATGCCGCTGGCCAAGGGAGTAGGCCCGACCTTGCTGCCCAAGCCAGAGCCGCTGTGGTTTCAGATCGGAAAACCCATACCCACAGAACGCTGGGCTGGGCGCTCGGACGATAAAGCGGCATGCTGGGAGCTGCGCGAAGAAGTGGCAGCCTCCATTGAGGGTATGCTGGCAGAGTTGGAAAAGGATCGTTCAAACGTGCGCGCCAAAGGCTGGCGCAAGTGGCTTCTCAGTCGCTGAAGCGGTGTCCGAAAAAGTTCATCAGCTGTCCTGCTACGCCAGTGAAATGCCCCTGATTCAGCGCTAACATGCGAAAAAATCAGGAGAATTTCCCATGCGACGCTGGAATGGCTGGGGCGACAGCAGCAACGAATATCCCTTGAAGTCTTCTGGGCTGCGCTTTTTGCAGTCTCGCCTTGGCGGCGCCACGCCACTGCAGGACGCCGAGCTTGCCACGGTAATCGCTACCGTGCCAGACACCCGGTTGCCAGCACACCCCCTGATCCAGACTGATCCTGAAATCCGTGTGCGGCATGCTCGCGGGCAAAGCCTGCCAGACTGGCTGGCCATGCGATCCGGCGATTTTGGTCACTTCCCGGATGGTGTTGCCGAGCCAGAAAACTCCGAGCAGGTTCGCGAACTGCTTGACTGGGCGGCAGAGCAGAACATCATTCTGATTCCCTACGGCGGTGGCACATCGGTGGCTGGGCACATCAACCCCCAGCCCGGTGACAAACCGGTGCTCACACTCTCTCTGGCGCGCATGAATACCCTGCTGGATCTGGACCGTGAAAGCCAGATTGCCACCTTTGGTGCGGGCACTCCTGGCCCATTGCTTGAGCAACAGTTAAAGGAAAAAGGCTACACACTGGGTCATTTCCCGCAGTCATGGGAGCTGTCCACCGTTGGTGGGTGGGTAGCCAGCCGTTCCAGTGGACAGCAGTCCATGCGCTACGGTCGTATTGAACAAATGTTTGCCGGTGGCCGTATGGAAACCCCTCGCGGTACCTTGAATATTCCCGCTATTCCCGCTTCATCAGCTGGCCCGGACATCCGTGAAATCGTGCTTGGCTCCGAGGGCCGTCTTGGCATTATCACGGAGGTGAAGGTGCGGGTGACGCCTTTACCGGAGCTTGAGACATTCCAGGTGGCGTTTGCACCAAATTGGGATGTGGCGGTGGAGCTGGTGCGCAGCCTGACCCAATCCCGTCTGCCCCTGTCCATGCTTCGGGTCTCCAATGCGGAAGAAACACGCACCCATCTCACGCTGGCAGGGCACGAGAAACTGGTATCCCTGTTGCATCGATACCTTTCTGTGCGCGGATGTGGTGAGCGCAAATGCATGATCACCTTTGGTGTGACAGGCGAAAAGAATCAGTCGAAGCAGACGCTGGCGGCCTGTAAACGCCGTATTCGTGCTGCGGGCGGTGTGATGGTGGGGGAGCTATTGGGGCGTAAATGGGAGGAATCCCGCTTTCGATCTCCGTATCTACGACATGGCTTGTGGGAACATGGCTATGTGGTGGACACCTTTGAAACCGCCGTTAACTGGAATCAGGTGACCCCGGCAATGACCGCCATGGAACAAGCAGTAAGAGACAATGCTGGTAATGGCGAAGCAGTACACGTCTTTACCCATTTGTCACATCTGTATCCCCAAGGTTCCAGTATCTACACGACCTATGTTTTCCGTTGTTCGGACAGCTACGAGAAGACACTGCAGCGCTGGCAGGCCATCAAGAATGCCGCCGGTGATGCCATTGTTGCCCATGGTGGCACCATCAGCCATCAACACGGGGTAGGGCGTGATCACGCGCCATGGCTCAAGCACGAGAAAGGGCAGCAGGGCATGGCCATCCTTGAGGAGCTGATCCATGCCATGGACCCCCGCAAACAACTCAATCCGGGTTGCCTGATTCAGGACGATTCCGAGACAGCAACGCTCTGATAAGCAGGAAAGGACTATGTTAGGTAAACGACAGGACATCCATCAGCTTGCTGAGCAGCAGTGGGATCTACTGGTGATTGGCGGAGGCATTACGGGCGCAGGTGTCATGTTGGAGGCTGCACGTAGAGGCTTGAAGGTGCTACTGGTAGAGCAGCGAGATTATGCCTGGGGCACCTCAAGTCGCTCTTCGAAAATGGTGCATGGAGGCTTGCGCTATATAGCCCAGGGCGACGTAAAGCTGACCCGGCACTCATTGCTGGAGCGGGAACGACTACTGAAGGAATTACCAGGCCTGGTAGAGCGCGCCACCTATCTTTTCCCGCTTCGAAAAGGCGTATTCCCGGGCCGCTGGCCGATGAAAGCCGTACTGTGGTTGTACGATTTTCTCGCCGGGATTCGTGATCATCGTTACTTGTCTCTGGATGAAGTCAAATCGCGTGCGCCTTCCCTGAACACTGATGGTCTGACTGGCGCAATGAGTTATACCGATGCGTTGACTGACGATTGCCGACTAGTGATGCGCACTTTGCTGGAGGGCGCTCGCCTTGGCGGCGTTGCCTGTAACTATATGCAGGTGGCTTCGGTAAAACGGGACGACACAGGGTTCAGCATCGACCTTCATGATCAGTGCGATGATTCCCGTGGCACCTTGCGTGCGTTGCAAGTGGTGAATGCCACCGGCGCCTGGGCAGATCGCCTTTCCGGCAGTGAGGCCCGCGTTCGACCACTGAGGGGCAGCCATTTGTTTGTCGATCCGCAACGGCTACCTGCTTCGGACTGCCTGACGGTCATGCACCCTGATGATGGCAGGCCGGTTTTCGTCTTCCCCTGGGAAGGGGTCACCTGTGTGGGCACCACGGACCTGGATCATCCTCAGGATATGGATATTGAGGCCAGCGCGTCCAGCCAGGAGGTTGATTACCTGTTGAAACTGATCAACAGCCAATTCCCGGGTCGGAATATCAACCGTGAAGATGTGTTTGCCACCATTGCGGGCGTCAGGCCTGTCATCGCATCGGGCAAAGGTGTCGATCCCTCAAAAGAACGTCGCGATCACGCGGTTTGGGGCGACAATGGGGTGGTGACGGTCAGCGGCGGCAAGCTGACGACTTTTCGCTTGATCGCCCTGGACGCCTTGTTGGCAACAGGCTTGATTGACGCTGCAGAACACCGCAAAGGGCAAAAATCGAAAGCGGCCATGTACGAAAAGCTGGAGGGAGCGCCTTCAGCGGTGGATCATTTTCTCCATGCCGAACAGGATGATGAAGCCTTCTTTTCCTGGCTGCTTGAACGTGAATCTGTACAGCATCTGGATGACCTGATGCTGAGACGGACAAGATTGGGCCTGACCCGACCCAATGCGGGTTGTGCAGTCTTGAAGGCCCGTCGTGAACAGATCCAGAAGGCGCTGGGCTGGACCGATGAACGTTGGCAGGATGAACTAACGCGCTACCTCCACATTCATGAGCGGTTTTACGGTGTCCCCATGCAGCACTCACACGAAACGTTAAAGGCAGGCTGATGGATGCGCCGCTTTTTCTGGCACTTGATCAGGGTACGCAAAGTGCCCGCGCCATGCTGTTCGACGTTAAAGGCGAACTGGTAGCCAAATCGCAACGGCAGATTGAGCCCTATATTTCTCCAGCTCCCGGTGCTGCCGAGCAGGATGCGGACTACTTCTGGGAAGAGCTGGGGCAGGCCTGCCAAGGGCTATGGCTCGATTTTCCCGATCTCAAAGAGCGGGTGATCGGCGTATCCCTGACCACCCAGAGAGCCTCTGTGGTATGTCTGGATGCCAGAAAAAAGCCGCTGCGCCCGGCGATCATATGGCTGGATCAACGTCGCACTGCGTCTCCGCCAAGATTGCCATTATGGCTGTCTGCCCCGGTAAAATTTCTGGGGCAGGGTGAAACGCTGCACCAGTTTCAGGCCAAAGCAGAATGCAACTGGCTGGCCGAGGATGAGCCTCAGCTGTGGGCAAAAACAGCCCACTTTTTGCTGCTTTCAGGCTATCTCACATACCGGCTAACGGGCGAATTGCGTGACTGTACCGCCTCGCAAGTGGGCTATATTCCCTACGATTACAAACGCTGCCGGTGGGCCCCGGTTCATGATTTGAAATGGAAAGCCCTGCGGCTAAAGCCCGAGCAGCTGCCTGAGTTGATCTCACCAGGAGAAACGTTGGGGGTCATTAGCGCTGCGGCCAGCCGGCATACCGGCATACCACAAGGGTTGCCTGTGATTGCCAGTGGCGCTGACAAGGCCTGTGAAGTGCTGGGTGCAGGGGCATTTGCTCCCCAGATAGGAAACCTCAGCTACGGCACCACGGCAACCTTCAACACCTGCAATGCCCGTTACGTCGAACCGATCCCCTTTGTACCGGCCTATGGGGCGGCTGCACCCGGGCGTTATAACTCCGAGATCATTGTTCAGCGTGGTTACTGGATGGTGAACTGGTTCAAACGCGAGTTTGCCCGTGAAGAAATTGACAGGGCAGAGCAGCTGGGTGTGGCACCGGAGACCCTTTTCGAGGAATTTCTCGAGCAGACACCACCCGGCGCCATGGGGCTGACCTTGCAACCTTTCTGGAATCCCGGAGTGCGTATTCCTGGACCGGAAGCGAAAGGCGCCATTGTGGGTTTTGGTGACGTTCACACCCGCGCGCATTTGTATCGTGCCATCATCGAAGGTATCGCCTACGCATTACGGGAAGGCAAAGAGCGGCTGGAAAAGCGTAACGGTGTCAAGATCACTCACCTGAAGGTTTCCGGCGGCGGCTCACAAAGCGATGCCATCATGCAAGTCACAGCGGATATCTTTGGTTTGCCGGCGGAGCGTCCCCATACCAGCGAGACCTCCGGGCTGGGAGCCGCCATCAATATCGCGGTGGCCATGAAAGTGTATCCAGACTACGAAGCCGCGGTTGAAGGGATGACACGAACGGGCAAGGTCTTTTTGCCGAGAAAAGAATTTAGCCCCCTCTATGACAAACTCTACCGTCAGGTTTACAAACAGCTTTACCCCCGTCTGGCACCGCTTTATCGCTCCATCCGCCATATCACTGGTTACCCTGCACGCTAGGGGCTGTCACTAAGGCGTTATTCAGAGGCTCCCTGCAAGCATTGTCCTTCCTTTGTGAACAGGCCCTAAATCCGTTTTACTTGAGAAGCGCTCAGATTTTCCGCGCGCGTCACTATGCTACGCTGAGCTTTCAATTTATCAGGATGAGCACCACTGCATGCAGCGGACAGGCTTGATTCTGGCCAGCTTGCTGGTCGTTATGGTTTCCCCTCTGGTTAGCGCCCAGGAAACGGATACCCTTTCCACATTGCGGCAGGACCTTGGTAGTGGTTCGCTGCGGCCTGTGCTGGAGCGACAGGATATTGTCAATCTTCCAGCAGCTGTGTTGGATCGCTGGTTGGCTGATACCTCATTTCAGGGTTTTGCTATTACTGGTTTTAATCAGGACAGTGAGCGCTTTGCTGCGCGGTTGCGCCTTCAGCACCGGGATCAGGATTCAGAAAATGTCAGTTTCATTCGGATTGCTGGTCGCGTGGGTGATGATTATACAATTGACCAGTTTTACGACTATGGTAGCGGCCTCAACCTCTCGGAATTGGCAAAACAGGCGAAGTGGTTAAAGACAGCACAAGGACAGCAGTTTCTTGTCATGCTGTCACGCGATCCAGGCTCTGCTGAGTTGGAAGCTCTGGCTGACAGCAGAACGCCATTCTTAGCCCTTTGGCTGGCGCAATGCATCGGCCAACCGTGCGAATCCAAAGCGCTGAACGCACAACTCCCCATCGACGAGCCCGCCATCTGGACTCTACGCCGCGGGTTTGCCTGGGAAGATCGTGATACGGCGCTATCCAGTCTTCGTGGTTTACGCCAAAAGCTGGGCGATGATCCCTGGCTATGGCGCATCACAGGTATCTACGCGCACTACTATCAGCACTGCGACTGGATTATCAAGGATCTGCAGGAGGCCTGGACCGCATCAGGCAGTGACGCGCTCGCGGACAGTGCGCTGCAATGCACCCTGTCCAGCATGGAGCATGACGAGAATTCATCATCGGCAGGAACCCACTTTCTGGATCGACTGTCCGAGACTATAGGTCGGGAGCGACTTTCCCGGGCGATCAATGCGTATTATCTGCAAGACCAACGGCCCGTACCCAGCGTGTTCAGCCCCTGGATAATTGGCCAGACAGGAGAGTGAAACCATGCGTGTTTCTGACTTGGCCCGCCAAGCTGCCACAACAACCGAGACGGTTCGCCATTACACAGATATTGGTTTACTGAAGCCGCAACGGGATCCGGGCAATGGCTACCGGCATTACAACCAGTCAGATCTGCGCTTGCTTCGTTTTGCCATCAAGGCTCGCTCGTTAGGCTTCACCCTGACGGATATCCAGTCTCTCGCGACAGCCTCTGAGGAAGGGGAAACCCCATGCGGGCAAGTACGTAGCCTGATTGAACAACGCCTGGAGGATGTTGAGGCCCGCATTCGCGAGTTACAGGCATTGAGCCAACGGATGCGCTCAGCCATGTCTGATTGGCAGGACAAGCCTGATTGTCATCTGGATGACGGCCGGGTCTGTGGTTTGATCGATGCGGTGGTTGGCGAGGACGAGCTGGAAACCTCTCGTTGAGCGTCGTGATCTTTGCCAGCAGGGGATAAGTGAAGGAGGCCGGTCGCGGCCTCCTTCAAAATACAGGTTATTTATCTTTGCTTTTTTCTTCCGGGCCTTTTTCCTTCTCGGCGGCGACCTTCTCCGCAGCTGCCTCAGCCCTGGCTTCGGCTTTTGCTTCTTCCTTGGCGGTATCTTCCTTGATCAACCCGAGCATATGCCAGCCGGCTTTCGGCTCAGGCTGTGATTCAGCGGTGAAAACCTGAACCCGATCCCGCGAATCAATGGCAAACAAGGGCCACACCTGCCGCCCTGGAGCATTGCGATATGCTTCAAAATCGAACTCTTCTGTCAGCCGGGTTTTACGGATCTCCGCTCCCTGGCTCAACAGACTGGCGAGACGAGCATAGGTCATATCCGCACCGAACAGGGTAGCGCCACGGTGCTCGGGCGCCACTTCGTGCTTCACTTCTTTCTCGGTCTTCTGGGTGGGAAGACTGAAGATATTCTGCTCACCGAATTCAATCCGGTAGCGCATGGTGGACATGGTATTCAGTTCCCGGCGGGGGCTCAGGCCCAACAGCTTGCCAAGGCCGATCAAATCGAGATATTGGTCAGCGTGTTGGGAGACAGGGTTGCCGTAAAACGTGCCCAAGCCTTCCATCCGTGCAGCGCGAATCGATTCCCAGCTCGAATCCGTTACCGTGACCGGGAAGTTGTTTTTCTGCAAAGCCGCACCGATAGCGCGGGCAACAGGGTTGGCACCAATGATCAGGAACCCACGTGGCGCCGGCTCTGCCACTTTCAATAAACGGGCAAGCGGACGGGCAGTGAGGCTCTGCAGGGCGACGGTGCCGATAATCACCATAAACGTCAGAGGCACCAGCATTTCGGCACCCGCAACGCCATTCTGTTGCAGGCGTTCAGCGAACAGAGCGGAAATCGCAGCCGCGACAATACCCCGAGGCGCGATCCAGGCCAGCAGTGATTTCTCTCTCCAGTTCAGCGAGGATCCCATAGTAGAAAAAAGCACGGAAAGTGGGCGAGCGACCAGCTGGATAATCACCAGAACAGCAAGCGCTGTGGCACTCAACTGACTCAGCTCTTCCATCTCCAGGCGGGCTGCCAGCACGATAAAGAGCACAGAGATCAGCATCACCGACAGGTTCTCCTTGAAATGGAGAATGTCGTCAGTACGCACCCCTTTGCGGTTAGCCAGCACAATCCCGGTGGCGGTCACGGCAACCAGCCCGGATTCCTCGCTGAGTCCGTTGGCGAGAACGAACTCGCCGATCACCATGGAAAGGACCAGGAAACTGCGCAGATATTCGGGAATCAGATGGCGACGAAGCAGCTCGGCGAGGCCAAGTGCTACCAAGGTGCCGATGGCGCCACCCACCAGAATGGCCTGGAAGAACAGCCACAGCGAATGCAGGATGGCACCATCCTGACCGGTTGCCACCACCAGCTCGTAGGCGAGTACCGCGAGAATAGCCCCGATGGGGTCAATCACAATACCTTCCCAGCGCAACAGCCTCGAGACACTGCTCACCGGACGCACACTGCGCAGCAAGGGGACGATTACCGTCGGGCCTGTAACCACCACCAAAGCACCAAACAGCAACGCCAAGCCAAGCGGTAGCTCCAGCAGCCACCAGGCTGACAGGGTGACCACCGACCAGGTAATCAGTGCCCCCCAGGTCACCAGCCGTTGAACGGTTTTTTCCAACCCGCGTATCTCATCGAAGCGCAGCGTCATTGCGCCCTCAAAGAGGATGATGGATACCGCAAGCGATACGCCGGGCAGAAGCAGATCCCCGAACAGGTCCTGCGGAGAAACCACGCCGGTAAGAGGACCAAGCGCGAGGCCTGTCAGGAGTAGAGGAAGAATGGCAGGCAGTTTTATCCGCCAGGCAACCCACTGACAGCCAAAGGCGACAACCGTGATGATGGCCAACTGAAAGGCGATTTCTAGCTCCATTGGTCACCCTTATGGCTGTCATGTTCAGATTGGTTAAGCGAAGAGAGAATCCGGGCAGGGCAGCGTGTCACCGGACCTGGGTCACCGGCAAGACGTTCAGTTGACGCAGAAAGCATGCATTACACTCATAATGATTCGGGCTAATAGTCACAGCCTGTTCATCCAGAGGCAACCGCTTTCTGAGCCCTTTTACGATTACGCTTTGCCGAGCGGGCGCTTGGTTACGCTGTCGTGAATTAGATTCAATTTTCGATGAAGACGGCACTAAGCTGCGCTAAACTGGCCTATTGCCCACCTTGTGAGACGCTGTTTATGCAAACTGTCAGCCCCGGTCGACTTGCCATTATTCTCGGATCGCTTGTCGCCCTGGGGCCTCTGGCTATCGACACCTACCTGCCAGCACTGCTTACCATGTCCGGTCATTTTCAGGTTCCCATCCATGATGTGGAAATTTCTGTCAGCGTTTATGTGCTGGGTGTGGCGGCGGGGCAATGGCTTGGCGGACCACTATCAGATCAGCTCGGCCGCAAACCGGTGGCATACGGGGGGCTACTGCTATTCATCGCTGGCAGCCTGCTGATTCCATTCTCTGCGGATGTGGAGCAGCTGTATCTGCTGCGCTTCATGCAGGCGCTGGGCGGCGGAGCCACCGCTGTTATTGCTGCGGCCTCTGTGCGTGACCATTTTTCAGGCAAGGAGGCTGCACGGGTTCTGACCTCGATTGGACTGGTAATGTTGCTGGCTCCACTGCTGGCGCCGGCTATCGGCTCCTTCCTGCTTCATCTGGCTGGGTGGGAAAGTATTTTTTTCCTGTTGGCAGGCTATGGTGGGTTGTTGACGCTGGTAGTGGCGTTGCTGTTGCCCAAAGTGGCTTCGCAAAGCAGCGGGGAGCCGCTGTCGAAGCGCCTGTTTACTGCTTACGGGCGGGTAATTCGGCAACGTAGGGCTATGGGCTTCATTCTCGCTAATGGGCTCTCTTTTAGTGCCATGTTCACGTTCATCACCGATGCGGCGTTTCTGTACATGGATTATTTCGAACTGAGCGCCGCTCACTTTCCCCTCGCGTTTGGGGCGAACGTGGTGACCATGCTCGCGCTTAATCGCCTGAATGTGGTGTTGCTTCGTTATTACGACACCGCCGCTATCATGCGCACGGGGCTGATGATTCAGAGCGCGGCAGCGCTTGTGCTGATGGGGCTGGTCCTGACTGGAAGTCTGACCCTTTGGCTGGTGATCCCGTTGATCATGGTGGTGTGCGGGATGATGGCGCTGGTCATGCCCAATGGTATTGCCTGCTTCCTGAGTTTGTTTGAACGTGACAGCGGTGCCGCAACCGGGCTTAACGGCGCCCTGCAATTCCTGCTGGCCGGGATGGTGGGGACTTTGCTGGGCACTTTGCACAACGGTACGCCGCTACCCATGGTGGTGTTAATGGCTGCTGCCAGTCTGATGGCATTGGCGCTGTTTCTGGTACTGACGCCGGAAAAACCCCGGCAATAAATCAAATGCTGTTCCGTTAAGCTCGAAGGTGTCTGAGGAGCTACGCATGCAGGCAAGCTCCAAAGTATGCGCGGGATAAGACAGAGCCTCAGCTCCAGTCCCGTAGGGTGGAAATGTCCGAAGGGCAACTCCACCCGTTGCGCCACCGCCTATCCGTAGGAGCGGGAGCGGACGTTCGGCCGCGATGCACTCATCTTTCGCGGCGGAACCGCCGCTCCCACAAAAACAGGAAGCTCTTCCTCCCCTTCCTGGAAGACGACCAAACCCCATATTCCGACGTTTATTGTCGGGTGTGTTCTGCTGCTTTCATGGGAGGCAGCGCGGCGGCGGCTACGGTGAGTAATACGGGCAGGAACCAGGGCAGGGCGATCCAGCCGCTCAGGGGGAGCTGCCCATCAAACAGTCGCTGTCCCAGCGGCCAGAGTGCCAGTAAATGTATCAGTGACGCCAACAGTGCTGCGCTACCGGCCATGAAGAAAGCTTGCAGTGCTGCGGTTTTTCTCAGTAGCCCGGTGTCTGCCCCTAATGTCACCAACAGACTGTTGTCGCGACGTAACTGGTCTGCGGTGGTTAGCAGGGCAGCCCCAAGCACGAGCATGGCGGCCATCATCAACAACCCTCCGACCCACATCGCGGCTTGGCTGGCCTGACGGACAATGTCTTGCAAACTGGAGAGAATGGCATTGACGTCCAGCAGGCTGATTTGCGGGAAGTGGGCGACCAGCGTGCTCAGTTCAGCGCTTTTGTTTTCCGGCAGGAAAAAACTCGTAATCCAGGTTCGGTTCTGGGCAGATAGCGTGCCTTCGGCAAACATGAAGTAGAAGTTGGGGGCAAAGCTTTCCCAGTCCACTTCACGGAAACCCGTTACCGTGGCAACAATCGGCGTGGCCGAGCCAGTAAAGGTGAGTCGATCACCCAATTGAAGCCCCAGCGAGCCTGCCAGCTTGCTCTCCACTGTTACTTCACCCGGTTGAGCTGCCAGGCGGCCCTCTTTCATCAGGTTGCTATCCGGAAGCTGGTTACTTTCCGTTAGCGAGAGGTCACGATTCAGTGCTCGTTCGGCACGATCTTCTTCCTTGGTGACCGCCTCACGCACTGACTCGCCATTGATCTCCGTCAGGCGGGCGCGAACCACAGGATAGAGGGGCTGAGCTTCACTGTTATGCTCCTTCAGCCACTCGGCAAAGCCCTGAAGATCATCATCAAACAGGTTGATCACGAAGTAATTGGGGGCCTGTGCGGGCAGAGTGCTTTGCCAATCATCGAGCAATTGTCGGCCAGCCTGCATGGACATGGACAGTACTGACAGGGAAATGATCAGTGCTGCCAGTAAAGGCAGGGATGTTGCCTTGCGACGACTCAGGCGACGAAAAGCCAGTCTGACAGGCAGGGGCGCACGGCGCAGCAGACGATCTACTGCCATCATGAGAGGCCAGAGCAGCACCGGCATTCCTATGGCAACTGCGCAGGTAAGTAATAGCAAGGGCCAAAGAGTGGTCAACGAGCCGGTCAGCAGCAAGGCGAGGGGGATGGGTGTTAGCAGGGCAATGATCAAGGGCGCGCGTGGGCCGGTTTCCTCTGCCCCTCGAAGCAGGGACAGTGGAGATTGGCCAAGTTGTTGCCAGAGGGTTGGCGCAGCAAATCCCATCCACATGATAACGGGCCCGAACAGGCCCTGAAGTGCCGCCGCCCACTGGCTCACCCCGCTATCGAGGCGCGAGGCAATCACTGCACCAACTAATGACGCGAGCCCCACACCGAGCATGGCGGGTAATAGCAAAGCAAGGGCATCCCCTCCGAGCAAACGATTGGCAATCTGCCGCTGGTTCGCACCAACCGTTTTCATCACCGCACAAAGCGTCTGCTGCTGCCTTGCACGATGGCGAGCAGTGAGGAAAATTGCGGCAGCACAAAGAAGAACCACCAGCATGATTGCCAATTGCGACCAAAGGAAAAGCTGCTGGATAGGTCCCCTTTCGCGAAGTGCGGTGCTGACAACGGTTTCGAGCTCCTGATCCGGGCGCAGTCCTGGTTCAAGTGTGCGCTGGAGCGTATCACGGTCGGTGTCACTTACCGCAACGAGAAGGTTGTGGTGATAGCGACTTCCAGCACCAAGTACACCCGTGCTTTCCAGGTCCGCCATGGAAATCATGGCGCGAGGATTCATGCTGTAAAAGCCAGACTGTTGATCGGGTTCCTGAACGATAACCTTCTCGATCAGCAGCGTCCGCTCACCCAGTGTGATGGTGTCACCGACATCCAGTGTAAGCCTGTCCAGCGCTTGTCCCGCCAGCCAGATTCGCCCCGGGGATGGCCCGGACGATTGTGCATAAGCGGGAGAAAAGCGACCATCGCTGATCTGTAATTCACCATATAAGGGGTAGCTGTCCGAAACGGCACGGACACTGGCAAGCAGGAACTGCTCATCATGGATCAGTACACTGGCGAAGCTGGTAGTTTCGGCGTGAGAATAGCGTTCAAGAATCTCGCGCTGCTGCGGTTCCGGGAAGCGGGTTCCGTCCAGAATCAGGTCTCCACCCAGCGCTTCTGCGGTACGCTGGTTGAAACGATCATCAACACTGTTTCGCAACACCAGCATTGTGGTCATGGCCAGTGCTGCAATAAATATGGCCAGTGCCTGCAGGCGGAATGCTGCTGAGCGCCATGTAGTGAAGCGCCACGCCTTAGTCACTGAGCTGCCCCTCATTCAGGGTGAATTGGCGTTGGCAGCGCTCGGCAAGGGCTGGGTCATGGGTGACCAGAACCAGGGCAGTACCTTGCTCTTGATTCAGTTGAAAGAGCAGATCCGCCACATGTTGCCCGTTGGCGTAATCCAGACTGCCTGTGGGTTCGTCTGCAAACAGCACAGCAGGAGATACGGCAAAGGCCCGGGCCAGAGCTACCCGTTGTTGCTCCCCCCCTGACAGCTGGGCTGGGTAATGCTGCTGGCGCTGGCTGAGTCCAACCTGTTCCAGCCACTGGCTGGCGAGTTTCCGAGGAGAGGGGCGTCCCAGGATTTCCAGAGGCAGCATGACGTTTTCCTGCGCGGTGAGGTCTGCGACCAGCTGAAATTGCTGGAAGACAAACCCGCAATGCTGCCCACGCAAGCGAGAGCGCAGATCCTCATTCCTGGTGCTGAAGGGCTCCCCCTTGAGTTGCACCTCTCCAGTGCTGGGCACATCCAGTCCGGCGAGAAGGGAGAGCAGGGTGGATTTCCCTGAGCCCGAGGGGCCCGTGATGGCAACACTGTCACCGGCGAAGACATCGAACGTGATATTCTGCAGAAGTTTCAGGTTCCCTTCCGGGCCGTTAACCTCTTTACCCAGATCATGTGCGCGTAAAACCGGAGAAGTGTCATTCATGTTTGTCAGGCTACTCATGTTGCAGCGTTATCGAATTGTGGCAGCTTTGACCGCGATATTGCTTGCCAGTTCGGCAAGTGGCCAGTCTGTGCTGATTCTTGGCGATAGTATCAGCGCTGCCTACGGGATGGAAAAAACCCAGGGTTGGGTACATTTGTTCGAACAGAAATTGCAGCCCTATTGCAACAATTCGCGGGTGATCAATGCGTCAGTAAGTGGAGAAACCACCGCCGGGGGCAAGTCTCGATTGCCTGAGTTGCTTGATGCGCACCAGCCAGACATCGTGGTCATTGAGCTGGGTGGGAATGATGGCCTGCGGGGCCTGTCACCAATCGCCATGCGCCGTAATCTGGAGACAATGATTACCCTGGCACGAGATAGCGGCGCGACACCGGTGCTGCTTGGAATGCGTATCCCGCCAAATTATGGTCCCCAGTACACCAAGCTATTCGAACAACAGTTCCAGCTGGCTGCCCAGCAGCATGATGTCCCCTTTGTCCCTTTCTTTCTTGAGGGTATTCTTGAGCATGGGGGTTTCCAGCAGGACGGTATTCATCCTGCGATAGAAGCCCAGCCTCTACTGTTACGCAATGCGGAATCTGTACTGGGGCCCATTCTTCCTGATTGTTATGCCGGCAGCGATGAAGCGGCGAAGGCGGACGAGCATGTTTGATTTGATGTCTCCCTGGGAGAGCATTCTGGATTACTGGTTCGAAGATGGCCTGAGCCGTGGCTGGCCCAGCGATCCTGCGACCCGCAAGTGGTTTCGCTCTACCCAAGGGGATGATGCGGAGATCGAGCATCGTTTTGGCGATGCGGTGAGCGCCGCGCTGCAGCAAGAGCTGGTGGAGTGGGAGCGCCATCCAGAATCGCGGCTGGCGCTGATCCTGCTGCTGGATCAGTTCACTCGCCACATTCATCGTGGCACCGCGAATGCTTTCGCAGGTGACCATCGTGCTGCCACTTTGGCAGTAGAAGGCCTGTCACGACAGATGATCAACAGGCTCCCGCTGTGCGGTCAGGTTTTTTTCGTCATGCCGTTAATGCATTCAGAGGATATGGATCTACAGGAGCTATGTATTCATACCCTGGAGAAGTTGCACAAGGAGTCGCCAGAATTCGCTGCCGGGCATGTTTATAATCATCTTGCCTCCGCCCGACACCATGCGGAGATTATTCGCCGTTTCAGCCGTTTTCCGCATCGCAATCAGGTTTTGGGCAGGGAAAGCACCCGAGAAGAGTTACATTTTCTTGAGCAGACCGGGCGCTTTGGTCAGTGAGAGGCGGGTTTTCGGCGAATGTAGAGTGTCTTGCTGACCCGGGCCACACAGTTGCCGGTTGCATCGACAATCTCCACTTCCCAGCAAGGCAGGTACTTGTCACCACTGGCGGTGTGCTCACGGATCGCATCAATCTGTTCGTCGCTCAAGGTGAAATGAGCAAAAACCCGGCCTTTGCCTGGACTGACAAAATCAATGCTGGCCGCCTTGTCCCAGACAACATAATCAGGCCCCAGCACATTCATGACCATCAGCATGTAGAACGGGTCAATCATTGAATAAAGACTGCCGCCAAAATGGGTGCCCACATAGTTGCGGTTATACCAGCGCAGGCCCATGGAGACTTTTAGCTCCCGAAAATCCTCCGCCAGGTAGTCAACTCTGACGCCGGCTCCGAGATAGGGGCCGTACAGATTCAGAAACCATCGCAGCCCGGCCGGGCTGCGAGCAAAGCGCTGAAGCAGTTTACGCATTGCCAGGCTCCAGAACGGCAAGGGCAGCCAGCAGACGTTGCCGCTCGGCATCGCGAATACCCGATGAATGAGCTGCCAGCATTTTGGTCATTTCCTCCAGCACCGAGAATCCCTGCTGTTTCATGGCTGAAGGCAGCGCTTCAAGCTGCCAGGCCAGCCGCCGTTGCCGCTCAGGTTCAGGAGAGGGCACACCGGCCAGGGCCTCGAAAGCTACCGCCATACTGAGTTGAGATTCATCCACTTCCTGAACGGAATCAAGGGCGGAAACCTGCTCCTGCAGACGGTGCCATTGCTGCCAGTCTTTCAGCTTGGCCAGCCGCTCCTGGGCGCGGCGACGCAACTGCTGCACCTGCCGATTCAGCGCAGGTGCAAGACGGCCATCCACTGCGTCTTCCAGGTTATGCAGGCATTCCCTTAGCGTGTTGGCGTTATCACTGGAGAAAGGTGCCTGAAGGGCCTGCTCCAGGCTCTCAATTTCGCCTTTGACACGTTCCTGGCGTTGATTTTGATCAGCCTTGAACGCCTCCTTCTGCTTGTCCCGCGCTTTGAATACCTGATCTACGGCCTTGCGGAAACGTTTCTGCAGGGGGCGATGCTGAGAGGGGGGCAGCCAGGCCGTATTGCGCCACTGTTTCTGGATCTTCTGGGCCTCTGCAATGGCATCACGCAGGTCCTCAACCTCAAGATTGATTTGCTCAACTTGCGTAATCAATGCGGTGCGCTGGCTAGCAGCCTGCTCACTATGGACGTCAATTTGTTCGTCCAGCGCGGTCAGCGCTGCTGAAAAGCGTTTCTGTACATCCCGGTTATCGGTAAAACGCACGGGCTGATAGCGCTGCCAATCCCGTGGGGCTTGCTGGCGAATTTGCCACAGACCTTCCCAGTCAACATGGTTCCAGTCCTGGGCAGCGATGAAACCGTCCAGTTGGGCACAGAGCTCAATTCGTTTTTCCAGATTGGCCTTGCGCTGCGCATCCTGCTCGGCAAAGTGAGCTTTACACGGCTCGTAGGCCAGGTCCGTAGCGGCCTTGAAGCGATCCCAGAGCGCCTGGTCTTCATCCTGATCAGAACTCATCAGGCTGCGCCACTCTTCATGCAGTGCCTGGATGGCACTGGCCAGCTGCTGCGGGTCCAGCGTACTGCTGGCGAGCTGATCCATTTGCGCACAGAGTTCCTGCTTTTTTGGCTCGGCGGCAAAGCGATGCCAATCCTTCAGTTCTTCCCGTCTAGCCTTGAGTTTCTCAAGTTCCCGGGCAAGCTGGGGAGCATTGCCCTCGGCCAGCAGGGCCTCAGCCTTATGCCAAAGCCGGTTGGCATGGCGAAGGTTGCCTTTGCCCAGTTCTCTCTTCAGGGCAATCAGCAAGCCTCGGTGAGGATTGCTTTTGGAAGAAGCCGGGGCGCTGTGCTCAGACGGTTTGGGCTCGGCGGGCGTTTCCAGCAGTTTGGAGAGCAAGGAAGGGCGTGCATATTCTGCCGGCCACTGGCTGGCCAACTCTTTCAGTGCCTTCGGGTCATCCCGATGCTCGCCAACGCGGTCCGCCAGGCTAAGCATGCTGTTAAAGGCAGCACAAAGGTTCTCGAATGCAACGCTTTCATCCTGGCTGGGCAGGCTTTGTTCACTGGCTCCATTCCAGCGTCGTTGCTGGGTTGCCAGAGCGGAACGCATTTCTCCCAGTTGGCTGTCCCAGGTGTCTTCGGTTGCCTCGCCCAGTAGCTGATAGAGCGAACGGCAGGCCGCATTGCGTTCCATTTTTGCGGTTTCAGCCAGTTCCTTCCTGCGGTGCTCTTCCTGTAATTCTTTCAGCTGTGTACGGCAGCGGTTGAGAGCAAGATTGACACGATTGGCAAGATCCGGCGTGGCACTGGCTGCTGATTCTTGCCACTGCTGCTCCAGTTGCTCAAGGCGCGGACCGTACAGCGCATCCACTCGACGACGAGCATGCTGCTCGAAACGATCCGCCAGCTGGATAACGCGGGCTGAGGCCGCTTCCTGTCGTTGCTGTTGCTCCTGCAATGCTTTCGCTGCATCACGAGCAATCCGCACCACACGCTTGTCTCTGCCTTCACGGGTAAGACGCTTCAAATCGGGTAGTGAACTGATTTGTTGGGCGGCGGCCACACGGACAGGCTCGCTGGGGCCATCAATCGCCAACGGCAGTAGTGCCGGGTTGCCACTCATACGCTCTATGGCTGCGAGCTGGCAGGCTTCGTCTGGGCTATGTGTGGCGATATGGGCCAACACCTCAGGGTTTTCCGTCAGCCTGACCAGGCGCAAGCGCGTGTCATGAGGAGGGGCGTCAGGGGTGGTGCCGGCAAGCAGTGACATGATGCGCATGGATGCCGCTTCTCGAACGGAAGGCGCGCCGTCCTGATTGAAAATTTCGTCAAGCAACCCGAAATCGGCCAGGCACGCGGTCGCTGCAGCCCTGACCAGGGTGCTGGAGTCACCCCGGGCCAATTTGGCCAGGATTTCTGCATCACTGGCGGCAGACATTTTTTCAATGGCTTTGAGACGGATATCAGGATTGGTGTGTTGCCAGCGCGGTTTTAGTAATCGACCAAACATAGTTATTGGCCCGGCGAGGCCGGGCGTCCTGTTCTGGATTGGAGCCAGTAACGCTTACTGTTGCTCCAGTCGTGAGGCAATTAATGCGTCCTTTTCTTCCCAGAGTTCACCAATCCATTGCTGAAATCTTTCCCGGAAGGCCGGATCCTGCTCATAGTCTCCCTCTGAAGCCCAACCAGGTACCACGCGCTGCGTCACAACAACTTCCACATTCCTCATGGCACCGCCAAGATAGGCGAGCAGGGAGCGAGGGGCTTCCGGGGGATAGATAATGGTCACATCCAGCAAATTTCGCAAATGGCCTGACATGGCACCAAGAGTAAAGGCCGCGCCTCCTGCTTTGGGTTTCAACAGGTAGCGATAGGGCGATTGCTGCTTGTCATGCTTGGCTTGAGTGAAACGCGTTCCCTCAAAGAAGTTCATGACCGAAGTCGGGAAGTAGGCAAATTTCTCGCAGGCTTTACGGGTGGTTTCAAGATCCTTGCCCTTGAGCTCCGGATTTTTGGCCAGCTCTTCCTTTGTGTAGCGCTTCATGAAAGGGAAATCCAGTCCCCACCAGGCCAGCCCCAGCACAGGGACCTTGATGAGCTCCTGTTTTAGGAAGAACTTCAGAAACGGGATACGGCGGTTGGAAATGCGCTGCAACACAAGAATGTCAGCCCAGCTCTGGTGGTTACAGGTCACCAGATACCACTGATCACGATCGAGACTCTCCATCCCGCTGACGGTCCAGCGAATACGGCTGCTTAGTGCAATGATGGCGTTATTGATGCCAATCCAGGTTTCGGCGATGAACACCAGCACTTTTGAGAGCGCCACCTGTGCTTTGTCGAACCGCAGCACCAGACGCAACAGCACGAACAAATAAAGAACCGGGCAAAGGATGAGAGTGTTGAGAACAATGCCTAGCAGGGCCAGGGCGCCACGAATTTTATGCCAGTTATTCATAGTCTTGTCTTATTCAGGAACCTTTGGGAATGCTACCCAATGACCATTCATAAGTCCCATGCGTTTTCGGTCAAAAACTGTTGGTAGAACGCTTTACCCTGCGGCTATTCTGTGAATATGAACAGGATGTTTTGCCAGCAATTCTGGCTATTAGCGGGGTTAAGCCTGGTCTCCGGGGTGCATGCAGAAACACAACAAAGCACCGATCCGGAACCGGGAATCATTACCAATTCCCCCCCTCATCCGTGCATTCACCACAATGGAAACAATGGTTGGGTGGATCGCACGCACAACTGGATGTCCAGAACAGTCTGTGGTCCAAGTCGCTGGGTCGACGGGTTCTTTGCGGGTCCCAACGAAATCTACACAGAGCAGCCGGGCACACAGCTCAGGGTGATTGCTGCGTCCCGCTTTCAAGAACATGACGGCGATGAAAATGAAGTAAAGGTGCGAGCGAAGGCTGAACTGCCGAACGCCGAGCATCGTCTCAGCTTGATGTTCAGGAACGATGATGACACCAGTGATGAACTGCGGAACGACCTGGATAGCCGGCCTGAAGAAGTAGGGCAGAACAACACCGGCTATCGTGCGGCACTCCGCTGGGTTGTTGATATGCCGGAAAGAATGGATATCGACCTTGATGCGGGTGTTCGCTCCGAGTTGACCACTTTCGTCCGTGCTCGCTATCGCTGGACCACGCCCATATCCTCCCTCGCCACCTTCCGCTTTACGGAAAAGATCTACTGGGAAGATCCGGATGGGTTTGGCGCCAACAGTCTTTTTGAGATTGATCGTCCTTTCACTGAACGCTCGACCGTGCGCTTTGCCAGCGAATGGGAGAAAAGTGAGGAATTTAACGAAATGAAGCGTGGCTGGTACTTCAACCAATCCGCCAGCGTCTATTTTAGGCTAGGTGCTCAAAGCGGGGTTGGAGCATCAGTGGGGTTTGATGGTTTTACGGCCCCGGTTTCCGCTATCCAGACTGTGCGAACCAGCGTCCGATTCAGGCGGAATATCTGGCGCCCCTGGTTTTTTTATGAAATCGAGCCTTATGTTTTCTGGCCACGAGAGGAGAACTATAAAGGGATTTCCGGGATTGTACTGAGATTGGAGCTGCAGGCGGGATTACCCTACGACTAGACGGCGAAGCAGGGCAAACCGGCATATGCTGGTCCGCCCTGATCATAATGCTCACTGATGCCTGAGCTCAGTTGGCCCAACCGCTGGTGCGGCGGCGCCCAGAGCGGGAGCGCATTACCAGTCCGATCACCAGACCTGCGCCCAGAATCAACAGGCCAGTCAGCCATTCGCGATAGCGGTTACTGCTGCGAAGCATGACATTCTCGCCTTTCACTTGATCCAGTTCAGAGCGTAGCAGGCTCAGTTCTTCGTTGAGACGACGATTGGCTTGATCGAGGCGAATGGGATCAGAAGCAACTTCCTGGAGCTGTTCCAGTTCGTTGCTTCGTGAGCTCAGGGAGTCTTTGAGGCTCTGGGACTGCTCAGACAGTGCATCGCGCTCGCCCTTGATTTCAGCCAGCTGGGCACGAAGTTTGGCGGCTTCGGCTTTTGCGGCTTCGCTATCACTACGGGCGCGCTCCAGCAGGATTTCGGCAGTCGGCGACTGGCTCAGGTACTGTTTGCCGATATAGCCCTCAATATCGCCATAACGGATTTTGGCCCAGTCGCCATCAAAGCCATAAAACTCGATGCGCGTACCACTTTTGATGCCGCGGTGAACAATCCGGCCACCAGGGTTGGCTGCGGCGCGAATCGGTACATAGATGCTGTCATCCACCCAGGCTGCGGCAGCATAGGTATTGCCCCAACAGGTGGCGAGGATCATCAGCATGATAGCTCTTGTGAGCATGGGTCACTCCTTGGTTCAGGCCGCGCAGTCTAAAACAGAGGTCACGGCGGCGGCGCTACAATAGTCACAATTCAGGCGGCAGACCCTGATTGGATTGTAAAAAATCGAAAATACAGCCGTTAGTATCAGGGCAAAACCTTCTTGAACGGCTTAACGGTTACCTGGGCATACACGCCAGCAGCGATGTAGGGGTCGGCATCAGCCCAGGTCTGTGCGGCCTCAAGGGATTCAAACTCTGCGACCACCAGGGAGCCGGTAAACCCGGCGTCTCCGGGCTCCTCACTATCGAGAGCGGGGTGCGGGCCAGCCAGAATCAGGCGCCCCTGATCCCGCAGGGTTTCCAGGCGTGCAAGATGGTCTGCGCGAGCCTGTTTTCGCAGCGGTAGTGAATCGGGTACATCTTGACTGATGATGGCATACAGCATGGCAGTGTCCTTTGCGGAAATCAGTTACTTGTGGTGTTCCAGCATCTCTTCGAAGGTCAGCCCGGTCAGGCTGGTCAGACGCCGTATCAGGTAAAACAGGGCAGCAGCAAAAACGATCATGGAGGGCAGCACGATGACCGGGTAGCTCAGCGCGGTCATTTTAGCCAGCTCTTCGTTGAATGCCACTGTGCCAGGAGGGCTTTGAAGGATGTATTTGGCCAGACCGTAATTGAGCATTGAAGAGAGAAAAAAGGACCCGGCGATCATCCAGGAAGCGACGGTCAGCGTCCGTTCGAATGCAGCCTCGGTGCCCTTGAATGCCAGCCCGGCGGCAATTTTCTCTGTGGCAAAGACCTTGTCGTTGTAAACGAAAGTGCGCACCAAGGGCCAACGGGTGTAAAGCGAGCCGACTGTCGCCAAGCCCAGAATGCCGGGAATAGCCGCTTCCTTGATGGCCATGTATTCCGCATCCAGCTCCAGCAGACCAATGCCGCCAGTCAGCAGGATGCTGATAATGCCAAGGGCAGAATAAAAATTGATCTTGCTGTTGCTGATCAGATCCTTGAGGCCATAGCCCAACGGGAATGCCAAGGCGACAACAATGGCCCACTTGGTGCCCAGGTATTCATCGCTGGACAGTTTGCTGAGAATCAGGGTGGGGATGATGATGTTCAGCAGCAGGTTGGCGAGCAAGCTCTCTTTTTTTGCTGGCTGAGCGGGTGCTCCGCTGGGGCTGTCGGTCTCGGTAGGGCTGCTCATCGCTTCGGGAATTTAACCTCAGGTAAGTAAAATGGGCTCAGGCGCATGATGGTAACCACATCAGCGCAGCAATTCACCCCACAATATGGTAGCTTGTCGACCTCTCAACAGGGGCCCAGTTCCATGCCTGATCAGGATGCCGAATGTTTCGATTTGCATAGCCACAGTCTGGCCTCAGATGGTGCGCTCGCGCCTGCCGAACTGGTGAAGCGTGCAGCAAACTATGGTGTTACCTGTTTGTCCCTGACGGATCATGACACCCTCGACGGCCTGCCTGAAGCGCATCAAGCGGCTCAAGAGCAGGGGATTCGACTGATCAATGGCATCGAGCTGTCCATTCGGCATGACAATCGTGAATACCACATTCTCGGGCTTGATCTGGATGTGAATTCCCCGCAGCTTTGTGAAAGGGTGGCCGAGCAGCAGCAGGCCAGGATCAAGCGCGCTCAGGAAATTGGGCGGCGGCTGGACAAGGCTGCAGGGCTCGCCAATAGTTATGAGCGAGCCTGCGAACTGGCCAATAGCCCCGCACCGGGCCGACCGCTTTTTGCCAAATATCTGGAACAGGCAGGCCGGGTGCGCAATATGCGCCATGCCTTCAACCGTTTTTTGAAACAGGGGCAATCTGCCTTTGTGGCCACCCCCTGGTGCAACCTGGAGGAGGCGATTGAGGCAATTCACGCAGGCGGGGGGCAGGCAGTGGTCGCGCACCCTCATGGCTACGGGCTAACACGCAAGAAGCTTCGCCAGCTGCTCACCGCCTTCAAGGAAAGGGGTGGTGATGGCCTGGAAGTGGCGATGCCTGGGTTGACGCGCCAGCAGCAGGAGTTACTTGATGAATGCTGGCGACATTTTGATCTCAAAGTGTCGGCCGGGTCTGACTTTCACTCGCCGGAACAGAAGTGGCTGGCGCTGGGTCGCCTGCCACCCTTGCCCAGTGACGCGACGCCGGTCTGGCAAAGCTTTTCGCATTAAAACAAATGGTTAAAGTCTCTTTCTCAAGTAAATTATTGCTCTTGTGCAAGGCTGAAATGGTGGGATCAGCATGACTGAAGTGCTTTACATTCATCCGGAATCTCCACAGCCCAGGCTGATTCGCCAGGCCGTGGAAGTGATCCGCAAGGGCGGGCTGATCGCCTACCCGACGGATACGACCTATGCGCTGGGCTGCTGCATCGGTGAAAAGAACGCACTGGATCGCCTGATCCGCTTGCGCCGTTTGGACAAGAAACACCAGTTTACTTTGCTTTGCGAGGATCTCTCCGCACTGGCTACCTACGCCAAGGTCGAAAACCCGGACTACCGACTGATCAAGGCTCACACTCCGGGCCCTTATACCTTCATCCTCAACGGCACCACCGAGGTGCCGCGACGGCTGATGGATGCCAAGAAGCGCACCATTGGCATCCGGGTGCCAAATCACCCGATCTGCCAAGCGCTGCTTGCCGAGCATGGCCAGCCGATAATGACCTCTACCTGCCATCTACCCGATGATGAATTTCCGCTCACCGACCCGCAGGATGTGCGTGATTTCCTTCAGGGGCAGGTCGATCTCGTCATCGACGGAGGTTTTGGCGGTGTTCAGGAAACCACCGTCATCTCGTTGGTGGATGGCGACGGCCCGCAAGTCATTCGTGAAGGCGCCGGCCCACTGGACAGTATTTACTAATCCTGCTGGCCAACTTTTCACCAGCAGAGACCTGAGGGGTGGCTTTATGCTGTCCCTGATCCCCTTGTTCACCGTATAATCGCTTGCTTTGCTGGTGCCGCCTTTGGGCGGCACCGCTGTTCAGTCATAAGGAGTGGATTTTGAGTTCCGTGGTTTCTTCCCAGCGCGTTGTGTCCGGCATGCGTGCTACCGGCAGTCTTCATCTGGGGCATTACCATGGCGTGCTCAAGAACTGGGTGCGTCTTCAGCATGAATACGAGTGTTTCTTCTTTGTGGCCGATTGGCATGGCCTGACCACGGAATACGAAAACCCGCAAAAGATTGAACAGCATGCCTGGGACCTGGTCATCGACTGGCTGGCGGCTGGCGTCAACCCGGGCTCAGCCACCCTGTTTATTCAAAGCCAAGTGCCTGAGCATGCCGAGTTGCACTTGTTGTTGTCGATGATGACTCCACTGTCCTGGCTAGAACGGGTACCGACCTACAAAGACCAGCAAGAAAAGCTGCGTGAAAAGGATCTCAGCACCTACGGATTCCTTGGCTACCCGCTGCTGCAATCTGCTGACATTCTTGCCTATCGTGCCGGCCAGGTGCCGGTGGGGGCCGACCAGGTCGCCCATGTGGAATTGACCCGGGAAGTCGCTCGTCGCTTTAACCACCTGTATGGCCGTGAGCCAGGCTTTGAAGAGGCCGTGGAAGCCGCGATCAAGAAAATGGGCAAGAAGCAGGCAAAAATTTATGTAGGTCATCGTCGCCAGTATCAGGAAAAAGGCGATGAGACCGCTCTGGAAACTGCCCGCGCACTGGTCGATAGCCAGCAGAACATTACTCTGGGTGACAAGGAGCGCCTGCTTGGTGATTTGGAAGGCGGGGGCAAGGTCATTCTGCCGGAGCCTCAGGCGCTACTGACGCCGGCATCCAAGATGCCCGGCCTGGATGGCCAAAAAATGTCCAAATCTTACGGCAACTTCATCAGCATGCGTGAAGAACCGGCAGAAGTAGATAGCAAGATCCGCCGTATGCCGACGGACCCGGCCCGCGTGCGCCGCACCGATGCAGGCAACCCGGATAACTGCCCGGTATGGCAGTTCCATATGGTTTACTCCGATGAACCGACCCGCCAGTGGGTGCGTGAAGGCTGCACCAGCGCGGGGATCGGCTGCCTGGACTGCAAAAAGCCGATTATCGAGGCCGTGCAGGAAGAGCTGGAACCGATCCGCAAACGTGCCGAAGAGCATTTGCGTAACCCGGATCTGGTCCGCACCATTGTGGCCGAGGGCTGTGAGGAAGCACGAGAAGCCGCGCGTGCCACACTGGAAGAAGTGCGCGCCAGCATGGGATTGAACTACCGCTAAAGCGGGGCAGGGACATGACGGAAACGGCAGATTCGACAACGCAGGCACCACAAGAAGCGCATCATGCCGGGCAGGCTGCCCAGCAGGCAGAGATGCCCTTCGGCCTGGTGTATGGCAAGGCGATCACGAAACTGCCTGATGACCTGTATATCCCGCCTGACGCACTGGAAGTTTTTCTTGAAGCCTTCGAAGGGCCACTGGATCTGCTCCTGTATCTGATCAAGCGCCAGAATCTGGATATTCTGGATGTGCCTGTGGCCACCATCACAGTTCAGTACATGGAGTACGTGGAGCTGATGAAGGCCATGAACTTCGAATTGGCCGCTGAATATCTGGTCATGGCGGCCATGCTGGGTGAGATCAAGTCCCGCATGCTGCTGCCGCGGCAGAAAGAAGATGAAGATGAGGAAGGGGAAGACCCCCGCGCTGAACTGATTCGCCGCCTGCAGGAATATGAACGTTTCAAGAAAGCAGCTGAAGATATTGATGAGCTGCCAAGGCTGGAGCGGGATGTATTTCCAGCAGCGGCCAAACGGCCGGAATACAGCCGTGAAAAGGCTCAGCCTGATGTGGATATGCGCGAACTGCTACTGGCCCTGAAAGAAGTGATGCACAGGGCAGACATGTTCGAGAGCCATCAGGTTTCCAGAGAGAAGCTGTCTACCCGTGAGCGGATGGCGAATGTCCTCGACAAGCTCAAGGGCCGTGAGTTTGTTCCTTTCATCGAGCTGTTTAATCCTGAGGAAGGCAAGCTCGGCGTCGTCGTCAGCTTCCTGGCAGTGCTTGAACTAGTGAAAGGTTCCCTCATCGAGTTGGTGCAAACCGTGCCTTTTGCGCCAATCCATGTGAAAGCCAAGACGCTGGTGATGGAAGAATCTGACGTGCTTGCTCAGCTGGAGCTGGAAGATGAGCCGGAGACGGAGAATGACGCCCATGATGGTACCAAGGGGTAAGCGTGGACGCTGAAAAGATCAAAAAAGTGATTGAAGCCGCCATTCTGGTTGCCGAGGGGCCACTGGATCGCGATGCCATGTTGATGCTGTTCGATGAAGAAGATCAGCCAACCAAACCCGAGTTGGCCAAACTGCTGGAATCCCTGGCGGAAGACTACGAAGAGCGTGGCATTTATCTTCGTGAAGTGGCCTCCGGTTTTCGCTTTCAGGCACGTCCGGAACTGGGCCCGTGGGTAAGCCGCCTCTGGCAGGAGAAGCCGCCACGTTACAGCCGCGCCATTCTCGAAACGCTGGCGCTTATTGCCTACCGTCAGCCCATTACGCGTGGTGAAATCGAAGAAATTCGTGGTGTTTCCGTAAGCTCCCATATCGTGAAGAGCTTGCTGGAGCGAAACTGGGTAAGGGTAGTGGGGCACCGGGATGTACCGGGTCGCCCAGCCATGTTCGCCACCACACGCCAGTTCCTGGATTACTTCGACCTGAAGAGTCTGGAAGACCTGCCACCGCTGTCCGAGATTCGGGATCTGGACAAGGTCAACGAAGAGCTTGAACTGACTGATGTGCCACCGGTCAATGCTGCGCCTGGTGATCACGACGAAGCACCCAGCGGTGAAGATGGCCATGGCTTGCTGGACGAAGAACATGAATCTCGCCTGCCCAGTGATCAGGAAAGCTTCCCGGGCCTGGAACAGGAACCGGATGTGGACGAAGCGGACCTGATGAGCATGGACAACGTGGACGCGGTGTTGGCCAGCTTTGAACAGGAGTTCAGACGCAAACCTGCCTCCGAAACAGCAGAAGAGTATGCCGCTGCCAATCAGGATGACTCCTCTGAGGAAGCAGAAGAAACGCCAACCGAAGACACCCTGACAGATATGACAGCCGCGGAGGCTGGCAATACCGAGGATAGTTCCAACCGTCATGAATGAAACGGAAAAACTGCAGAAAGTCCTGGCCCGTGCCGGCTTGGGCTCTCGCCGTGAACTGGAAACCTGGATCGAAGCTGGCCGGGTTTCCGTTAACGGCGATATCGCCACACTCGGTGACCGGGTTGGCCCTGATGACCTAATTAGAGTGGATGGCAGAGTAGTTAAAGTGAAGGCTGAAGAAGACATCGTCCAGCGTGTGATCATGTACCACAAGCCGCCGGGCGAGGTGTGTTCACGAAATGATCCCGAAGGTCGGGCCACCGTTTTTGATAACCTGCCGCGGCTTAACGGCCTGCGCTGGGTTCAGGTGGGCCGTCTGGATATCAACACCACCGGCCTGCTGTTGTTCACCACAGACGGCGAGCTTGCTCATCGGCTCATGCATCCCTCCAACGGGTTCGTTCGCGAATATGCCGTGCGAGTGCGGGGTGAGCTGACCCAGGAAAAACGTCAGGCCATGCTGGATGGCGTGCTTCTGGAAGACGGCGTTTCCAAGTTCGAAACCATCAGCGATGCCGGCGGAGCAGAAGAGGGAGCCAACCACTGGTACAAGGTCACCTTGGTCGGTGGCAAATATCGAGAGGTGCGGCGCCTGTTTCAGTCCCAGGATCTGGACGTGGCGCGTCTGATGCGGATTAGTTTCGGGGATCTGCGTCTGCCACCTCAATTGCGTCAAGGCCGCTGGATGGAGCTGGAGCCCGAGCAAATTCAAGGTCTGATCGACAAGGTTGAGCTCAAGGGCAAGAAATATACCGGCCTGTATGGTCGTGCCCGTCTGCGCCATCAACGCGGCAACAAACCTCCTCGCAAGGCCCGCCGTGGGCCATATCGTCGTTAAAAATCTTAAAGGCGATATTTACGACAGAGATCACAGCGTTCACTGAGGAAAACCTTGGTGTAGCAGTGATCTCTGTGTCCCTTGGTTGCAGAGCCTTACCGTAGGAGCGGCGCTCGAGCCGCGAACAGCTGGAATGTTAGTTACGAGGAGCGAGTTTCGAGTTTCGAAGAGCAAAATCCTCGTTCGCTTGTGGTGTTTGTTTTCGCCTTTCGCCTTTCGCCTTTCGCCTTTCGCCTTTCGAAACTCGTTACTCGCTTCTCGCTGTCGCTCGGTTCGCGCCTCCAGTGGCGCACCTACACGTCCCCCTGTTTATGTTTTTCCTCAGTGAACTCCGTGATCTCTGTGGTAAAACAAGGCCTTCAGGGAAGTTGCATCAAGCGCCCGACCAGGGCGGGCAGGGCGGTTTCTACCCGTAATATGCGCGAGCCGAAGTTGTGGCAGGTGAAACCCTGTTTCTGCAACATCTCGATCTCATAGTCTGTCCAGCCACCTTCCGGGCCAATGGCCAGGGTCACCGGGCCGCTCAGGCTGTGAGGCATGGTGGGGAAATTACCCGGATGCGCCAGAATGCGCTGGCTGTTGCCGGCCCAATCATCCAGTTCATCCTCAACAAAGGGGCGGAAACGGGGGGCCAGCTTGAGGGTCGGCAAGACGGTGTCCCGTGCCTGCTCCAGCCCCAGCAGCATCTTTTCGTGCAGTAGCTCATTCTTTAGGTTTGGGGTCTGCCAATAGCTTTTGTCCACCTTCCAGCTGTTGATCAGCACAATCTGCTTGATTCCCAGGCTCGTGGCATCAATCAGGATTCGCTTGAGCATCTTGGGCCGGGGAAGGGCCAGCAACAAGGATAGCCCTGGCGGATTAGCTGGATGAGAACCTGCTTTAAAAAAAACCCCTACATTTTTGTTTTCAATAGACTCTATGGTCGCATAGCCGACTTCCCCATTAAGAATCCCGGCGCGGACTTGCTGACCCACAACGGCGTTGAGAACGCCAAGCACATGGGCAGCCTGACGGGGCGTCAGCTGCCAGCGGTTACCCTCGTGCTGTTGTTCTGGTGTGAGAAGTAGCAGATTCATGGCGCGGATTATGGCACAGGACTGACGTAAATCACTGTTTCCTTGGCCCAAATAGCCCTTTGCGACCGGAATCCGGATTGTTAGAGTGGCCTCCTTGTATCGGATAGCACGAAAGAGTGGAGAAATTCATGCAGTTTCAGGGTACTGACCAATACGTCGCCACTGATGACCTAAAAATGGCTGTCAATGCCGCCATCGCGCTCAAGCGCCCGCTGCTCATCAAGGGTGAGCCCGGCACCGGCAAGACTTTGCTGGCCGAACAGGTGGCCGAATCGCTTGGTCTGCCACTGCTCTCCTGGAACGTGAAATCCACTACCAAGGCTCAGCAGGGACTGTATGAGTACGACGCCGTATCCCGTCTGCGTGACTCCCAGCTGGGTGCCGAAGGTGTGGAAGACGTGGCCAACTACCTGAAGAAAGGCAAGCTGTGGGAAGCCTTCACTCATGAAGGTCAGGTGGTATTGCTGATCGACGAGATCGACAAAGCCGACATCGAATTCCCCAACGATCTGCTCCAGGAGCTGGATCGCATGGAATTCTTCGTTTACGAGACCGGTGAACTGATCAAGGCCAAGCAGCGCCCCATCGTGATCATCACCTCCAACAACGAAAAAGAGCTGCCCGACGCCTTCCTGCGTCGCTGCTTCTTCCACTACATCAACTTCCCTGATGCCGAGACCATGCAGGCCATCGTTGATGTGCATTACCCCGAAATCAAGAAGAACCTGGTCACCGAAGCGCTGCAGATCTTCTTTGACCTGCGCAAGGTGCCAGGCCTGAAGAAGAAGCCCTCCACCAGTGAATTGATCGACTGGCTGAAGCTGCTGATGGCCGACGATATCCCCGAAGATATCCTTCGTAACCGTGACACCAAGAGCGCGATTCCTCCCCTGTATGGCGCCCTGGTGAAAAACGAATCCGACGTGCAGCTGCTTGAGCGGCTGGCCTTCATGAACCGTCGCGAAAGCTGATTACTCCATGCTGATTGGTTTCTTCGAAAATCTGCGACGTTACCGGGTCCCGGTGACGTTGCGCGAGCTGCTGGATCTCTGCAACGCGCTGCACGCCCATGTGGCGTTCGGCTCAGTGGAAGATTTCTACATGCTCAGCCGCGCCGTGATGGTCAAGGACGAGAAGTTCTATGACCGCTTCGACCAGGCCTTCGCCAATTATTTTGAAGGGTTGGAAGCGCTGGAGCCAGACTGGCTTAGCAAGGTGATTCCTGATGAGTGGTTGCGTAAGGAACTGGAAAAGAACCTGAGCAAGGAAGAGTTTGAGAAACTACAAGGGCTGGGCAGCCTGGAAAAGATTCTCGAAGAACTGCGCAAGCGGCTGGAAGAGCAGGAAAAAAGGCACCAGGGCGGTAACAAGTGGGTCGGTACCGGAGGTACCAGTCCGTTTGGTGGCCATGGTGCCAACCCGGAAGGGGTGCGCATGACCGGCCCTTCCCGGAACAAGAAGGCGGTGAAGGTCTGGGAGAAGCGGGAATTCCGCAATCTGGATGATTCCGTCGAGCTGGGTACCCGTAACATCAAGCTGGCACTGCGCCGGCTGCGCAAGTTTGCCCGTACCAGCAACCAGGAAGAACTGGATCTGGACGACACCATCCGCTCCACCGCTGCCAATGCCGGTCTGCTCGACATCAAGATGCGTCGCGAGCAGGAAAACCGCGCCAAGGTGTTGCTGTTCTTTGATGTGGGTGGCTCCATGGATCCCTTCATCAAGATCTGTGAAGAGCTGTTCTCTGCCGCCCGGGTAGAGTTCAAACATATGGAGTACTTCTACTTCCATAACTTCGTTTACGAGTACGTGTGGAAGGATAACCGTCGTCGCTGGGACGAGAAGATGTCCACCTGGGATGTGCTGCACAAGTACGGCAGTGACTACAAGGTGATCTTCGTGGGAGATGCCGCCATGAGCCCCTACGAGGTGAATTCCGTGGGTGGCAGTGTGGAGCACTGGAACGATGAGGCCGGCGCGGTGTGGTTTCAGCGTATCATGGAGACCTTCGAGAAGGTGGTGTGGCTCAACCCGGAACCGGAGCGTGCCTGGCAGATGACCACCTCAACCCAGTGGATCAAGCAACTGGTGGAACACAACATGTTCTCGCTGACCCTGGAAGGCCTGGAAAAGGCCATGCGACACTTGAGCAAGTAGGGCAGCCAGATGCTGGATGCCTGAGGCTTGACGTAAAAAAGGCCGGACTAATGTCCGGCCTTTTTGTTTCGTCCGGCATCAGGCATACATTCATGCCACTTCTATTATCTTCACCGGTTCACCATCGGTGATATGCAAATGATCAATGTAGTCGGCAAGGGCGCGTAGCTGGTTGTCGTCCAGGTCGGGCAGGGTTTTCTTCAGCATCAGACGCATCGCGCCTTTCACAGCAGAGGTCGCAGCGCCTGCCATCTTGCGCAGTACGATACCCACCTCAAGCAAGCGAACAGAATCATTGATATACACCTCAACAGCCTGGTCTGTTAGCTGGTCCAGCACGCCCATGGCTACAGGAATGTATTCACTGGGCGTTTCTCCACGCAAGCCTGCCAACAGCGCCTTAATCTCTGTAGAGAGTCCATCCGTTACCGGCACCCCCATCCAGGGCTGAACGTCGCCTTCAACTTCAACATCCAGCATCAACCCCGCCACGTGTTCCCCCATAGGGCGCAACTGCAAGTTGTCCATTTTCTTCAGTGAAGCACTGGCGATGGAGGTGCCTGCCTTGTTGATGGTGCCCGCTGTGCTGCGTACCAGTTTGGCCATGAAGTTCTTCATTTCCAGTACCTCGATCAGGTTCAGGAGAAACCCGTTGAGAAGATCCTCGATCAACAAATCAATTGTGGACATGGCGAGCTGCCTCTGGGGTTCATCAACACCCGCATGCAGGTTGATGATCAGCTTCTCGGTTTCAGTGCGCAGCTCTGACGAGCAAGGGAAGGCTACAAAGGGCTGTGTCATTGATAGGCTCTCGATACGTTGAAGTCTGCAACGAGAGAATAGGGAGGAGGACCCTGGTGAGACAATGACGAGCAATTGTCTCCATCGTTATCTTTTGCCAATCGGTGCGTGTAATTGCATCCCGCTTGTCGGTTACCGCAGCCCTTCTGAACCTTGTTCGCAGAGCCCCATGGCCTGTATACACCTGCATCATTATAGTGCGCGCCTTTCGCGCTCCGCAGGCATGAAAAAACGCCCACAAGGCAACCTATAACCAAACACCAGGGATAGCGGAGCTCCCCAACACTGCCGTAATCCGGCAGAGACCAGGAGAATGCAATGTCCAGGGTGCAATCCACCTTCTGGATGGCGGCATTAGCGGTGGCGAGCGTGTCCACCCCGGCACTGGCTGACAATACCCAGGCCGAAATCCGTCGTCTTCAAGATCAAATCGACTCACTCAAGGCAGAAATCGCCGGCGAACCGGCAAGGTCCCTGTCCCTCCCGCGTCTTGCGGTTTATGGCAAAGTCAGCGTCGATGCCATTTACGACGACCGCAACGCCGGTCTCGATGAACTGCTCATCCCTAGCACCATCCCCATGGGCAACAACGATCAACAGAACTTCGCATTGCATGGCAAGAACAGCCAGCTGGGCGTGCGGGTAGGGGACAAATCTGGCCCTCATGTCGTGTTTGCGGCTGACCTTTTCGGCAGCATCGACAGTTATGAACTGCGGGTACGTGATTTCTACTACAAGCGTGGCGGCTTTCAGGCCGGCTACGGTTACACCAAGCTGCTGGATGGGGCTGCCTGGCCACTCAGCCTGGATGCCCAGGGCCCCAACAGTGCCATCTTTGCTCGTCAGACGGGTGTCAGTTGGCAGGGCGATAACCTGTTTGTCTCAGTGGAAGACCCCAACAGTGAAATCTACGATCCACAAAACCTCACCAGTGCAGCAGGCCGTCGCCCGGATGTAATTGTCGGCTGGCAGCAAAACCTGCCCCAGGGCCATGCCCGTCTGGGGATGGTAAGCCGTGAGATCGGCGTGGAATTCGCCAATGGCGATCAGGAATTTGCCCAGGCAGGGGGCGCGGTTATCAGTGGCTCCCTCGCCCTGGGTGAGGGCGTCCGGTTTCTGGCCAGCGCCAGTGGCGGCAAAGGTTTCGCACACTATTACAACGACCTTTCCGGTTTCGGTGACGGAGGTATGGACGGCTATGTCTTTGCTGATGGGCTGGAGGCATTGGAAACCGCCGGAGGCTATATCGGTGCCGAATGGCAGATGGCCCGAGACTGGACACTGGCTTCCGTCGCTGGGCAAATCGACATTGAATCCGATGATCGCCTGCCAGATGAAGCCATGCGCCGCACCCGCTACGGCACGTTGTCACTGGTGTACCAGCATACGCCACGCCTCAGCTATGGTGCGGAAGCCTCCTATGGCATGCGTGACAATCAGGCAGGAGAGCGGGCGGAGGTTCCCCGTGTTCAGCTCAACTTCACCTACCGGTTCCTGCACGAAAACCGCAACTGATCAGAGCCGGTTACCGATCAAACCCCGCTGTGGGAGCGTGCCTGCACGCGATGAGGCATTTCAAACCGCACCATCGTCTGCAGGCAGACTCCCACAGAAGAGGAGAGGGCGCCCTGTGGCCGTAGGAGCCAGCCTGCTGGCGATACTGTGCTGATCAGAAACCATCCCGTAGCGGAAAAAGACACAGCATCATAGGGCGCGCCCCCAGTTATTAAGCGTCTTCCAACCCCAGGCTGGCATTGAATCCTACAGGCCTGTGGCTCACTTTGCGTTTTGAATAATCAAAAAACACAAACCCCGATTTGGCACGAAAGACCTCAGATCCATCCTGCCGCCGGGTAGCCCGCAGCAGCATGTCACCGCCGTATTTATTGATATCAGCCAGGGCGAGCTCCAGATCCAGTTCGTCACCATGGAAGGCTTCAGCGATATACATCAGCATCAGGTCGGAGTTGACGATACTGATGCCATCCACCACACAGCCGGGAAAGCCGAGGCTGGCAAACCAGGCGTCGCGACAATCACCAATGATGGTGACCACCTTGTCGTGGGCGAGGTGGCCGGCGATATTTTCGTGGTCTTTGCCGATGACCATGCGGTAGTGAAAGATCGGGTTGTAAGGAAACTGGATATTCACTCGCATGTTGGTTCTCGGGCTGGGTTGTGGGAAAAGTGTTGTTTGACACCCGTGCAGCCACAGGTATACGCCAATATGTCGCCAGGCGGGCGTGATGGTACAGGAGGGGGGCCATGTTGGCCGCGGCATGACCCACTGAATTATCTCAAATACTTAATTTAACATAATATACATTATGCAGACTAAATGGTGCCCATGTTATATGTAGCGGCTCCCTCAGCCTTTGATCCCGTTTTCACATTCTCGTCTCTTCAATCAGCTTACAAGTAAAGCCTGTAAACATTAACGATTCATGTTTGCATCTGTTGCTCATGACCCGTTTAATCGCTGCTAATACGGGGTTTTCCACTTTCTGCCGAAATTGCTGACGGAGTTTTGATGTTGCTGCGTGCTTTGCGCTCGACCTGGCTGGTGACCGGTCTGTTGCCTTCATTTGTTTTCGCTGGCGATCCTGTGCCTGTGTCCGTCGCTGCAGTTGAAATGCAGCAGCCTGTGCGCGAATTGCTCATCAACGGCACGCTGGCCGCCGATCAGGCATCACGTCTTTCTCCCTCGGTTTCTGGCTTGGTGAGCCGCCTGCATGTGGATATCGGTTCCCGTGTGGAATCTGGTGATGTGTTGCTGGAGCTGGACCCGGAACTGAATCGTTTGGCGCTGCAGCAAGCTCTCGCTACCTTTAACCAGTAAAAGACGACGCTGGCGGATCTGGAGCGTCAACTTGCCGAGGCTAGCAGCCTGATCGCCAAGCGCAGCATTGCCGCCAGCGAGGTACGCAGCCTGGAAGCACAGGTAGAAGCCGGCAAGGCCGCCTTGGCGGCCAGCCAGGCCGACGTGGGCCGGCAGCAGGCGTTATTGGCGAGACACACCCTGAAAGCCCCGTTTTCCGGAGTGATCAGCGGCAAACTGACAGAGGTCGGCGAGTGGATCACTCCGGGCACTCCCGTGTTCGATCTGGTCGGTACTGGACAGTTACATGCGGATTTTGCGGTTCCACAACGCTACTACAGCCAGATTTCCTCTCAAACCGCCCTCACCGTTCGCCAGGAAAACGCTCCGTCCAATAATCTGTTAACCGATACGGCCGGCATTCCAGCGACCATCTCTGCCATCGTTCCGGTGAGCGATCCTTCTGCTCGCACTTTCATCTTGCGCGCCAGCATTGATGCAGAGGGACTTACGCCGGGTATGGGAGTGTTCGGCTCTCTGGCCATTCAGTCGCAACAGGCAGAGCCGGTGGTGCCTCGTGACGCTTTGCTCCGCGACGTACAAGGCAATGTGTCCGTGTGGTTGGCGGTAGAAGATGAAGAGCATGGCCTGGTGGCACAGCGCCGTGAGATCAAGGTACGACCAGGCCAGTCCGATCCGGTCATCGTCACCGATGGCTTGCGCCAGGGGGATCAGGTGGTAATACGCGGCAATGAAAGCCTGCGTGAAGGTGATGCCGTGCTGGTGACCCAATAATGTTCGAGAAGATTGTTCGCAATGGCACCCTGATGACAGTCATCGTACTGATCATCACCCTGTTGGGAGTGCTCGCTGCCCTGCGCATTCCGGTCCAGATGATTCCTGATCTGGAGGTGCGAACCATCACAGTGGTAACCCAATGGCCAGGAGCAACGCCTCAGGATGTGGAGAAGGAAATTCTTATCGAACAGGAGGAATTTCTTCGTAATCTTCCCAACCTGCGGCGCCTCACCGCCACCGCCCACAGCGATGAGGCGGAGATCGAGCTGGAGTTTCCGTTCGGTGTGGATATCACGGATGCCCTGATTCGGGTCAACAATGCCCTCAGCCAGGTGCCCTCTTATCCCGACACTGTGGATCAGCCGCAAATCCTGTCCACTTCATTTTCCAGCAATTCGTTCATGTATTTCAGTGTCTATCCCCTGCCCGGCAATCCTCGCGGGCTGGATATGGACATGATGCGCGATTTCATCGATGACGAAGTCCGCGCGCGCATGGAAAGCGTGCAAGGGGTTTCCATGGTGCAGATGCGCGGTGGTGCCCAGCGGCAAATTCAAGTTCATCTGGACGCCCAGTCCCTTGCCCAGTTCGGTTTGACCGTTGTGGATGTTCGCGATGCCCTGCGGGCCCGAAACCGGGATGTATCCGGTGGCGAACTGGATAGCGGCAAACGACGTTATCTGCTTCGTACCGTGGGGCGTTTTGGCACGCTTGAGGACCTCAACAATCTGATCCTTTTACGTCAGGGGGATTCACTGGTCAGGCTGCAAGATGTGGCGTCCGTAACTCTGGACCATTCACCGGTGCGAGAGGTGTCCCGCTACAACGGTAATCCGGTGATCACAATGGCGGTGCGCAGGGAGACCGGATCCAATGTGATCGACATTAAATATGCCATGCTGGATCAGGTCGAGCTGATTCGCGAGGAGGTGCTGAAACCTGCAGGCATGACCATGTCGCTGATTTCCGATGATGTCCGTTATGTAGAAGCCTCAGTGGCCAATGTCTGGACCAACCTCGCTATCGGCGCTGCATTCGCCACCTTGGTGATGTTCCTTTTTTTGCGTTCAGTGCGCATCACGGCGGTGGGCGTTATCGGCATTCCCATCTGCACCATTGCGGCCTTTCTCGGGCTGCTGATTGCCGGCCGAACCATCAATGTGATTTCCATGGCCGGGATCGCGTTTGCCATCGGTATGACGCTGGACAATTCCATTGTGGTGCTGGAAAGTATCGAAATGGAATGACGCCGGGGACTGGACCGCATCAAGGCGGCCATCAGCGGCATCCAGAAAGTCTGGCCGGCGGTATTTGCTTCCACCATGACCACTTTGCTGGTGTTCCTGCCGGTGGTATTTATTCAAGAGGAAGCAGGTCAGCTTTACTCAGACATCGCCATTGCCGTATCGGCTTCGATTCTGGTGTCCATGCTGGTGGCCATGACAGTGATCCCTACCCTCTCTGCCCGGCTCGATTTTTCAGCAGTGATTGATCACGACGGCCAACACAGCCGCTGGATGAACGCTATCAATCAATGCGCCTCCTGGCTGTCCGCCAATCGCAAGCGACAAAGCACCACGCTGCTGGCAACACTGCTGGTGGCCGCGGCCATCGTGGTGTTTCTCACCCCGCCGGCGGAATATCTCCCGGAGGGAGAGGAGCCGAAAACCTTTGCCAGCATGAATGCCCCTCCGGGGTACAACCTGGAAACCATGATGGAGATCGCCGCGGAGGTAGAGGCGCAATTGCTGCCGCTGGTGGGGGCAGATCCGCAGGCGTTTGAGCGCGGCGAGCTCTCAATACCGCCCATGAAATATATCAATATGGGCGTCAGTGCCGAGAACATGCGCATCATCGCTGAGCCGGTGGCCCCCGCCCACATGGAGCCATTGATGGACGGGCTAACCCGGGTTTACCAGCAATATCCGGGGATGCGTGCCTTCGCGGCTCGGGGTTCGATCATTTCCAGTAATGATGGCGGTACCCGCAGTGTCACCCTGGATATTGCCGGAGCAGATCTGGCGCAAATCTATGATGTAGCCAGGACCCTGTACCGGGAAGCGGAGAGTGTCTTCGACAATCCTCGCATCCAGTCCCAGCCTGCCAGCCTTTCGCTGGCACAACCGCTGGTGGAAATTCGTCCGGACTGGTCGAGGGCGGCACAAGTGAGGTTCTCAACCCAGGACCTTGGCTACACCGTGGCGGCCCTCACCGATGGCGCTTTTCTTGATGAATTTTTCATGGGTGACGATAAGATCGACATCTATGCTTACAGCCAACAATCCGGTACCGCGCCCAGCCTGACCGCCCTCCCCGGCCTGCCGGTACACACACCGATCGGGGCCACCGTACCGCTATCTTCCCTGGCCGATCTGCAGGAGACGGTGGACACCAGTGTGGTCCGCCGGGTCAACGGACGTCGTACGGTGACACTGAGCATTATCCCTCCTCGAGCCGTTGCCCTGGAAACCGGTGTAGAACAAGTACGGGCCATGGTGCAGCGGCTCCGTGACCAAGGGGTGATACCTGACACCATCAGCATTTCCCTGTCCGGTGCCAGCGACCAGCTGCAGGCCACGCAGCAGTCCCTGAGTGGCAACTATGTGGTCGCCTTGCTACTGGTCTACCTGTTGCTGGTCGCCATTTTCCGTCACTGGGGCTCCCCCCTGCTCATCATGACCACCATTCCACTGGGCATCGCCAGCGGCCTGCTGGGCCTGGCACTGATGAATGCAGCCGGTATCAGCCAGCCCTTTGACATGATTACCATGCTCGGTTTCCTGATCCTGATGGGCACCGTAGTGAACAATCCGATCCTGATCGTCCATCAATCAACAGAAAACCTGCGAGCAGGCTGCGCTCCTGCCAAAGCCGTGAGTGATGCGGTTGCCACCCGTTTGCGACCGATAGCCATGACCACCATCACCACAGTGTGCGGACTGGCTCCACTGGTGTTGATTCCCGGCGAGGGCACGGAGCTTTACCGTGGCGTAGGCGCGATCGTGTTGTTTGGCCTGCTGGGCAGCGCCATCGTGACGGTAACCTTTTTGGCCGCATTGACAGCGTTGGTGCTGCGACCACAACGCGAAGAGAGTTCTCCAGCGGATTGATCCACATTCAACCGGCCCTTCACCCGGTGCGAGTGTCTGTGGCAACATCAATGGCATTACCAAGGATGGGTTATGCCTGCTTTAAGCGAACATACATCCAAAGCTGCCAGGGAGGTGGCTATTGCCAATATCCGCTGGCGACACGAGCGCGTCGCCTCGATAATGGCGCGGCTTCCTGCCATTTCCCTTCTTCCAGCATTGCTGCTCGACTGGTTGACCGGCCACCGTACGGCGTCATCTCCAACCCTGACCGCCTCTACCAACATCCGCCATGTCTTTTTTTCAGGTCCATTCCCTACCGACAACGTCATCCGATTGCTACAGGAAGCGGTCAGGATTCACTGGTTTGTATGTGGCACAAATAACCCGGCTCATCAGTGCCAGTGTGATGCGGTAGGCATGGGACAAAATGTCCATATAAAAAACATGGCTTTACTATCGCCATTGGGCTTATAGCTAAATAGTATAGCCTTATGTTCACATAGTGCCGATAGCCTCAGATGTCGCGAACGGTACAGATAATGATCAAGGCGCTAACCGCTCACAGAAACCCTTGATCTGTATCAAAAAGAGCGAGAGACGTGCCTGCTAGAGTCGCGGGCAGAATCAACCGGAAGGAAACGCACATGGAAAACGCTGTTGCTTCGCCACCCTACAATTACAGGGTTGTCCGGCAATTCACCGTGATGTCGGTGGTCTGGGGTATCGTCGGGATGCTGGTGGGGGTAATCATCGCCGCCCAGTTGGCTTGGCCTGCCCTGAATTTTGAGGTGCCTTGGCTGACATTTGGTCGCCTGCGGCCGCTGCACACCAACGCGGTGATTTTTGCGTTTGGTGGCTGTGCGTTGATGGGCACCTCATACTATGTGGTACAGCGAACCTGTAACGCCGTGCTGGCTTTCCCCAAACTCGCTGCCTTTACCTTCTGGGGCTGGCAGGCAGTGATTGTGGCTGCCGCGATTTCCTTGCCGCTGGGTTTCACCAGTGCCAAGGAATATGCGGAGCTGGAATGGCCCATCGATATTCTGATCACCCTGGTGTGGGTGGCCTACGCCATTGTTTTCTTCGCCACCATCGCGCGACGCAAGCAGGCACACATCTATGTGGCTAACTGGTTCTATGGCGCCTTTATTATTGCCATTGCCCTTCTTCATGTAGTCAACAACCTGGAGATCCCGGTCTCCGCCATGAAGTCCTATTCCGTCTATTCCGGTGCTATCGATGCCATGGTGCAGTGGTGGTACGGTCACAACGCGGTGGGCTTCTTCCTGACCGCCGGTTTCCTCGGCATGATGTACTACTACATCCCGGTTCAGGCACAGCGGCCGGTGTATTCCTATCGTCTTTCCATTGTGCATTTCTGGGCCTTGATTGCCGTTTACATGTGGGCTGGGCCGCATCATCTGCACTACTCTTCCCTGCCTGACTGGGCTCAGTCTGTCGGCATGGTGTTCTCCATTGTGCTGCTGGCCCCCAGCTGGGGCGGCATGATCAACGGGATGATGACCCTGTCTGGTGCCTGGCACAAACTACGTACCGATCCGATCATCCGCTTCATGATTGTTGCCCTGTCTTTCTATGGCATGAGCACCTTCGAGGGCCCGATGATGTCGATCAAGACGGTCAACGCCTTGAGCCATAACACCGACTGGACTATTGGCCACGTGCATTCCGGTGCGCTGGGCTGGGTTGCCATGATCACCATCGGTGCTATCTACGTGATGATTCCGCGCCTGTTCGATCGCAAGCAGATGTACTCCATCAGCTGGATCAATGCGCACTTCTGGTTGAGCACCATCGGCACTGTCCTGTACATCGCCTCCATGTGGGTATCCGGCATCATGCAGGGCCTGATGTGGCGTGCGGTGAATACCGACGGCACCCTCACCTACAACTTCGTGCAGGAACTGGTTGAGCGTCAGCCGTTCTACATTATCCGTCTGCTGGGTGGGGTGATCTTCCTGGCCGGGATGGTGCTGATGGCCGTGAATGTCTACAAGACCATTTGCGGTGATCGCGATGTCCGCGGCGACGATAACGTGATGCAGGCAGCCTGAGGAGAACGACATGTCCAATGCCCATGAAGTAGTGGAAAAGAATGTCGGCCTCATGATTGTGCTGACACTGATTGCGGTGAGTTTTGGGGGGCTGGCGGAAATTGTGCCGCTGTTCTGGCAGAAGGCCACCACCGAGCCACTTGAAACCCTGCGCCCCTATACCGCGCTGGAACTGGAAGGTCGGGATATCTATATCCGTGAAGGGTGCCATGTGTGTCACACCCAGATGGTTCGGCCTCTGCGCGCAGAAACCGAGCGTTTTGGCCCCTATTCTGTTGCTGGTGAAGATGTATGGGAGCACCCATTCCTGTGGGGCTCCAAGCGTACCGGTCCGGATCTGGCGCGTGTGGGTATTCGCCCGATTACAGAGCAGTGGCATCGTGAGCACCTTCGCGATCCTCGTCAGGTGGTGCCAGAGTCCAATATGCCCGCGTATCCCTGGCTTGAAACTACGCCTGTGAACTGGAAACACACTGAACGCAAACTGCGGGTTTTCAAAGACATGTTCGGCGTGCCCTACAGCGAAGAAGATCTGAATCAGCAGCTTGCCAAAATTGAAGGTGAATGGGCTGAAGCCACAGAAGAGGACGCTCTTGTCGCCTACCTGTTATCCCTTGGCCAGGAACGCAAGGAGGTTGTCCAATGAGTTACCACGCCTTGTTGACACTGGTGTTCTTCGTGACGTTCATCGTCATGGTGGGCTGGGTATATCGCCCGGGACGAAAGCAGGATTACGAGAAACTGGGTGAGATTGCACTGGAAAAAGATCGCAATCACCAAGGGGGTGAGCAATGAGCGATTTCTGGAGTTGGTTCATTATCGTAATTGTTGTTCTCAACTTGCTCGGCTGCGCGGGTCTCTTGCTGTGGAACAAATCCATCTCCCCCGAGGAGGCAGCGAAGGAAACCACCGGGCATACCTTCGATGGCATCGTTGAGCGCAACTCACCCCTGCCGCGCTGGTGGCTGGGTCTTTTTATCGGCACCCTGATTTTTGCCTGCGTATACCTGGCATTGTATCCAGGCCTGGGCAAGTTCGATGGCATGCTGGGCTGGACCAGCAGTAACCAGTACGACAGCGAAGTCGCACTGGTGGAGCGTCAAACCGGCCCCTTGTTCGAGCAATATGCCCAGGTGCCGATTGAGGAGTTGATCAATTATCCAGAAGCACTGGCTGTGGGTGGCCGGCTGTTCGCCAACAACTGTGCTATCTGTCATGGTTCGGATGCACGAGGTGCCAAAGGCTACCCGAATCTGACCGATGACGACTGGCTATATGGTGGTGAGCCCGAACAAATCGTCACCAGTATCACCGCCGGTCGCCATGGCATGATGCCACCCATGGCGGCAGCTGTTGGCAATACCGACGAAGCGGTTCGCGACATGGCAATCTATGTGCAAAGCCTGAGTCGACCTGATCTCGCCAAGGATGCACAGAAGGCTGCAGCAATAGAGCGGGCAAAACCAAAATTCATGGTTTGCGCAGCCTGTCACGGGCCGGATGGCTCAGGGAACCAGATGTTGGGAGCCCCGAATCTGACGGATGCAGTGTGGCTCTATGGTCCTCGCATCGAAGATATCGAGCACACCATCAAACAGGGGCGCAGTGGCAATATGCCAGCGCACGAGAACCTGCTTTCCCCCGAGCGCATTCACGTGATTGCCTCCTACGTGTATAGCCTCTCCCACCCTGCACAGCAGTAACGCACGCAGGTAGGACAATCTGTCGCAGTGCCAGCAAGCCTGGTCTGCGGCAGACTTGATAGATATCAAGTCCATGGAGGTCAGCCATGTCAGATCCTCGTCGTATCGAGGTCAAAGACGCCAGCCCCGACGGTGCCGTCAGCCTTTACAGCAAGCGCGAACGGATTCAGGTGAAATCCATCTCCGGGCGCTTTCAGACCATCCGCAACATCACCATTCTGAGCACCATGGGACTGTATCTAATCCTCCCGTGGCTTCGCTGGGATGGACAACAAGCGGTACTGTTTGATTTGCCGGGGCGGCAATTCCGTATCTTTGGTATGACCTTTTGGCCTCAGGATTTTCTGTTCCTGTCCTGGTCATTGATCATTGCCGCCTTTGCGTTATTTTTCTTTACCGTGCTGGCGGGTCGCGTTTACTGCGGATATGTATGTCCGCAAACCACATGGACCCGTTTCTTTCAGTGGATCGAACATTGGCTGGAGGGCGACCGGCACAGCCGCCTGAAAATGGATCAGGCACCGTGGACTGCCAGCAAGATTCTTCGCCGAGGCAGCAAGCATGTGTTGTGGCTGCTTCTTGCCTTCCTGACAGGCTTGACCTTCGTTGGTTACTTCTCCCCCATCACGGATCTTTCTGCACGTATCCTTACGTTTGGCTGGGGCGGCTGGGAGCTGTTCTGGGTGGGTTTTTTCACCGTTGCCACCTATGGCAATGCGGGATTCATGCGGGAGCAGGTTTGCCTCTACATGTGCCCCTACGCCCGTTTTCAAAGCGTGATGTTCGACAGAAACACGTTGATAGTTTCCTACGATGAGGAACGCGGCGAGCCCCGTGGCAAAGGCGCGAAGAAGAAACAAACTGTCGCGGATAACCCGCTCGGTGACTGCATTGACTGCGGTTTGTGTGTGCAGGTTTGCCCCACCGGCATCGATATTCGTGATGGTCTTCAGTATGAATGCATTACTTGCGCAGCCTGTATTGATGCCTGTGACGATGTCATGGATCACATCGACAAACCTCGCGGACTGATTCGATATACCACAGAAAATGCACTGGAACACAAGCCTTCCAGCGTGATTCGCCCCCGTTTGATTGGTTATGGCATCGCATTAGTGTTGATGGGCACCCTGTTCATGGCAAGCCTGTATGGACGTGTCCCTTTGCAGGTGGATGTACTGCGTGATCGCAATCAGCTCTATCGCACCACCAGCAGTGGCACCATCGAGAACATTTACCGTCTGGTGATTCTCAACAAAAGCCAGGATACGGAGCGCTATGAATTGCTGCTTGAAGGCCCGGAAGGGTTGAGCATGGAAACCCGCAAGCAATTTACACTGCAAGGTGGGCAGACTCTCAATCTGCCAGTGACCGTCAGCTATGATCCCTATGTGGTAGAAGTCCCCTCCTCTACCATCTGGTTTACGGTCCGCTCCCTGGATGACCCTGATATGGAGAAGCGTCATGAGTCACGTTTCATCGCACCCGGACGCTGAAAAGCCCTGGTATCGCCATCCGTTTCTGTGGCTGGCGATTCTGCTGCCCGCCTCAGCAGTAGTTGCCGGTCTGGTCACACTCTACATCGCCATCATCAATGCCGATGATCCGGTGGTCGATGAGTGGTACAAGGAAGGCAAGTCCATCAATCGATCGGCAGAACAGGAACAACTGGCTGAGCGACTGGGGATTGGCCTCGAGCTATCCCAGGTGGGTGCCAGTGTGCAGGCACGACTCCTTTCCAATGCCTCCATCCCCATGCCCGCCAGCATTACCGTCGCGCTGCGGCACCCCACGCTGGCTGACCGGGATGTCATCATTGAGTTGGTGAATCTGGACGATAATCACTACCGAGGCGATGGCATGCTGCCTGAAGATGGCCGACGCAATGTGACGGTCACGTCTGCTGGCGGGCACTGGCGACTTTACCAAACCGTGATGACCGACAAGGGCGTCCTGCAGCTGGGGGAAGCTCCCGCTTCATGACAGCTTCCTGTTGGCACTGTGGCAACCTGGCTCCTGCAGGTGCGTTCCAGGCTCGTACCCCAGAGGGCTCACGCGATGCTTGCTGTCCGGGCTGTGCCGCAGCCATTGAAACGATCTACGGCCTTGGACTCGACGATTACTATACAGTGCGCGAAAGCGAGGCGCCGGTGCCGGATGAGACCCGTACCGCTCTCAACCGTGCCTTGTTCCAGGTTCCAGAACTGGTTGCCCCACACATTACTGCCATTACCGGTGGCGAGCGGCTCAAACTGCAACTGGGCGGGCTGACCTGTGCAGCTTGCAGCTGGTTGATTGAAAAAGCGTTGCGTGATCAACCCGGAGTCACGGCGGCATCTGTCAACCTGGCCGGCATGACCCTGTTGGTAGATTTCAAGGGGCCTGCAAAGCCTGAAGCGGTAGCTAATCGGGTTCTGCGGCTTGGCTATAGCGTTACCCTTCCAGGCGACCCAGCTCAGAGCCAGCAGCAGAAACAGGAACAGCGGCGACTGACTGGACGGCTTGCGCTGGCGGGGCTCGGCGCGATGCAGGCGATGATGTATGCCACCGCACTTTATATCGGCGCCTTTGAGGGCAAGGATGCCATTTATGAGTGGGTGTTCCGCATCGCCAGCCTTGTGGTTGCAACCCCTGTCGTGTTCTACGCAGGCTGGCCATTCTTCACTGGAGCCTGGCTCGGGCTGAAGAACGGTCGCCTGAACATGGATGTCCCCATTGCCCTTGCCCTATCGCTGGCCTGGGCCGGCAGCCTTATTGTCATGGCCACCGGAGGGCAGCATGTCTATTTCGATTCTGCTGCCATGTTTGTTTTCTTTCTCCTCATCAGCCGCTGGCTGGAACAGCGTCAACGGCAGGCAATCCATGAGAGCTATCGCCAGCTTGGCGAGACACTTCCGCAGGCGGTACGCAGGCTTGATAACAGCGATAATGCTGTCTGGATTAGTGCCCGCCAGGTAGCCAAAGGCGACCGCCTTCAGCTTATTCAAGGTGATACTGTGCCTGCGGATGGCCAGATTCTTCACGGCGAAGCCGCGCTGGATGAGTCTGCCTTTACCGGTGAATCGGTGCCTGTCCAGCGCAGGCCAGGCGAGAGGGTTCATGCTGGCACCCGAATCGCCGAGGGCGGACTGGTGATGGAAGCCAGCAGCACAGTAGCCACCAGCCTGATGGCACAGATTGGCGAGCAAGTGGACCGGGCCCAGCAAGAACGGGTCGAGGTGGTAAGGGACTGGCAACAAGTCGCTCCTTTGTTCACGTTCGCCATTCTGCTTCTGGCAGGTGCGACGATGGCCTGGCATTGGTCGTCCGGCCCTGCGGTGGCCTTTGAACATACCCTTGCTGTGCTCGTCGTCACCTGTCCGTGTGCATTGGCCCTGGCGGTTCCTCTCACGCTGTCTGCGACTCTGGGGGCCGCACTGAAGAATGGCGTGCTGATCGCATCACCACGGCAGCTGTTAGCGTTGCCGAACATCAAGGGTGCGCTGTTTGACAAGACCGGCACACTGACTTCCGGGCAATTCACCATTGTGGAGACCCGTAAATCCGTAAATACGCCAGCCAGCCTTAATGAAGATACCTTGCTCGGCATTGCTGCGGCTCTGGAGTGGCAAAACCCACACCCACTGGCCCGTCCCTTCCAGACTATGCCTCGTGATCCTGCAGTCACAGATGTTGTCGCATCCCGAAATGGCGTGCGGGGCACGCGGGATAATCTCACCTGGAGCATGACTGGCGCTCCTGAGAAAAGCCATGCCGGCATGACCTGTCTGGCACTGAGTTGCAATGAAGCAGTCATGCTGCACCTGTGGCTGGAAGACACGGTACGACCTGAATCTGCCAGCACGGTATCTTGCCTTGCTGACCAAGGCATTCGCTCTCGCATGGCCACTGGCGATAACCCCGGAGCGGCACGGAAAGTGGCCAGCCAGACCGGCATCGAGGAATGGCACGCAGAAATGACGCCGGAAGCAAAGCAGCAATGGATCAGCGAACTGGAGCAGGCTGCTCCACAGATGGTCGTGGGAGACGGCATTAACGACGCCAATGCCATGTTAAGCGCATCGGTATCGGTCGCCACCGCCAATGCCACCAGCCTCACCCAGCGCGCCGCCGGGTTATATTTATTACAGGACAACCTGGATGCCATCCCGGCGCTACCGGCCCTGGGCCGCCAATGTCGGCGGCTGATACGTCAAAACCTGAGCTGGGCTTTGCTTTACAATCTGCTGGCGGTGCCGTTTGCGGTGGCCGGCTGGATCCCCCCCTGGGCTGCCGCTATCGGAATGTCTGCCAGCTCGTTGCTGGTTACCTTTAATGCTGCACGGATAAGTCGATGGAAATTGTCATCCTCCTGATCCCCCTGGCCCTGATTTTTCTGGGGGGTGCCATCGCGTTTCTGTTCTGGGCGCTGCGTAAGGATCAGTTTGAGGATCTGGATAATGCGTCCTGGCGTGTCGTTTTTGATGACCGCGAACAACGCCGTAAGCCGCCATCGTCACCTTCAGAAAAGCCCGTAACGGAAAAGTCCCAGAACGATGAGCCCTGATTCCTGGTTCGCATTAATCGCCAGCAGCGCCCTGATTGCCGCCACCGGCAGCATTCATTGTGTCGGTATGTGCGGCGGCATCAGTAGCGCCTTGAGCTTTGCGATACCCGAGGCTCGCCGTCAGGGGCAAACCCTGTGGCTCTGGCAAGCCGTGCTGGGGTTGGGACGTGTCACCACCTATACCCTGCTTGGCATACTGGCCGGGACCCTGGGTCAGGGCTTGCTGGGTTGGTTGCCCGGCCCCTCGATGGCTGTGGGCCTGGCGTTGTCCGGGATTCTGATGTTGCTACTGGCCTTGCACCTTTCTGGTAAAGGTGGACTGCTGGCACAACTGGAGCGATTCGGTCAGGGAGTCTGGCGCACTCTGCAACCGCTGACCCGCAAGCTGATGCCGCTGGATTCGTTCCTGAAAGCCTGGCTGCTTGGCATATTGTGGGGTTTTTTGCCCTGTGGACTGGTTTACACCGCGCTGGCGCTGGCTGCGACCTCCGGCGGCCCTGCCTCTGGCGGAGTCATCATGGCGGTGTTTGGGGCAATCACTGTGGTTCCGGTTGCCACAACTGGCGTAGTCGCATCTCACTTGCAAGGTTTTCGTGGCCCTGTCGCCCGCAAGATCGCCGTCGCGGTTACCCTGATTCTGGCAATCACATTCCTGCTGATGGCCTGGCAAATGGCTAACGGCACGGGCCATGTCCACCATCACAATGGGCACGGCGGGCACAGCAGCCCAATGGAGTCGACGCCTGCTGAGGAGCAAAATCACGCCCACCACCATGATCATTGATCCATATCAAGAAAACGGAAAGGTGGCGGCCCCATAATTCCTCCGTCTTGTCAGGAGGAATCACTGTGGTCGAATGGAATGAATCGTTGATCCATCAATACGGTGGTCCAGGCCCGCGCTATACCTCCTACCCCACCGCGCCGAATTTTCATGGCGGAATAAGCCATCAGGATCTGGCCACTGCGGTTGAAGAAGGCAACGCCGCACGGCGCCCGCTTTCCCTGTACTTCCACATCCCGTTTTGCAGCACGGTTTGTTACTACTGTGGCTGTAATCGCATTGTCACGGCCAACAAGGCGCGTGCTGGCGAGTATTTGCAGCATCTGAAGCATGAGATACGCATGCGAGCAGCCATGGTTGACCCGCGACGCCAGGTTACCCAGATTCACTGGGGTGGCGGCACCCCCACTTACCTCAGTGATGCCCAAATGACTGAGCTGGTCTACGACATGGCTCGTCATTTCAACCTTCGCGAAGATGACCGGGGTGACTACGCCATCGAAATCGACCCCCGAACGGTTGATCGATCCCGCCTGGGTCTTCTGCGCGGGTTGGGCTTTAACCGTGTCAGCCTTGGCGTTCAGGATCTGGACACTGATGTGCAGACTGCCGTTAACCGGATTCAATCCTGGGAAATGATTCGCGACACCATGCGCTGGGCGCGGGATTTTGGCTTTCGTTCCATCAATCTGGATCTGATTAGCGGGCTACCCAGACAGTCCGAGGCCTCAATGAGGCGAACACTGGAAAAGATCATTCCGCTGAAGCCAGAGCGAATCTCCCTCTACAACTACGCGCACCTCCCGGACCGATTCAAGGTGCAGAGACAAATCAACAGTGCGGAATTGCCCAGCGCAGAGGAAAAGGTACGCATGTACGCCCGTGCCGGCGCCATGCTCCAGGATGCGGGTTACCGCTTTATTGGTATGGATCATTTTGCGCTGGAGAGTGACGAGATGGCGGTAGCTCAAAATAATGGGCTTCTGCATCGCAATTTTCAGGGCTATAGCCTGCATGGTGATGCCGATTTGCTGGCCATGGGTGTCAGCGCCATCAGCCAGATTGGCAACCTGTACGTGCAGAATGAGAAAAATATCACGCAGTGGCAGAGTCGCATCGAAAACGGTGAAATCCCGATTGAGAAAGGCTATCTGTTAACCACTGATGATCAAATGCGCCGTGATCTGATCATGCGCCTGCTTTGCGATCTTAATCTTGATATTCCGGCTTTCGAACAGCGCTGGGAAATCCGCTTTGCCGATACCTTTGCCGAAGCGTTACAGCGTTGGCATTTATTTGCGGATCAGGGGCTGGTGAGCCTGTCTGCAGACCATTTGAAGATCACCGAACAGGGCCGACTGGTAAGCCGTGCCCTGGTGCAACCGTTCGACCGGTACATTACCCAGCAGGAAGCGGTAAAATATAGCCGCATTCTCTAGGCAATCACCGGTTTAATTGCTCTACACTAATGAGAGCCTATACGCAGCGTTTTATTAGGGAGTTTCCCGTGTCACAGCACGTTTCATGCAATGAGTGCAGTCTCAGCCCGGTTTGTCTTCCCCTGGCGGTTGCCCCCGCACAGCTGGACCAACTGGACAACATCATTCACCGTGGCCGCCCCCTGAAACGTGGCGAGCACCTGTTTCGTGCTTCGGATAATTTTGAAGCGGTGTATGCGGTCCGCTCCGGCGCGATCAAAACCTATGTACTCAGTGATCAGGGCGACGAGCAGGTAACCGGCTTCTATCTGCCTGGCGAAGTGCTGGGCATGGACGGCATCAGCACTGCACACCATGTTTCCAACGCCAAGGCCCTGGAAACCGCTACGGTGTGTGAGATCCCGTTCGCCCAACTCGAAAATCTCTCGCAGAAAATTCCCTCCTTGCAACATCACTTTTTCAGTCTGATGAGCAACGAAATTCGGGCCGACCGTGAATTGCACATGCTGTTGAGCAAGAAAAATGCAGATGATCGCGTTGCGTCCCTGCTGCTCTCCCTGTCAGCCCGTCATCAACGTCGCGGCCTGAGCAGCAGGGTATTTCGCCTGCCCATGTCACGCTACGACATTGCCAACTACCTTGGCCTTGCCGTTGAAACGGTCAGCCGTATTTTCACGCGCTTCCAGCAAAACGGCTGGCTGCGGGCTGAAGGCCGGGAAGTCGAAATTCTGGATCGCGGAAAGCTGTGTGGCCATGACCCGGCGCTGGAGGATTCACTGTGAAACAGCCCGTGATGGTGGTGCTGGACCCGACGCTCAAAGCACCCCAGCCTGCATTTGAGAAGGCCAAGCAGCTGGCTGCTGCCCGTAACACTTCGCTCGTGGTAGCCGTTAACGGTTACTCGTCTGCCATGGTGCGTGCTGTAGGCTATGACAAGCAAAGGCTGGAGGCTGCAACTACACAGATTCGTCATGCCTGGGAACAACGTATCGCCTCACTGGCACATGGCATGACTTGTAGCGCTCATGTGCTGTGGGAGAAACGGGAAATTGACGCCCTGAAAGGGATTATTCTGAACTATTCCCCTTCTGTGGTGGTGGTTCATACCAGCGCGGAAACTGGTTTGAGGCGTCATTTGTTTACCCCGCGTGACTGGCAACTGATCCGCAAGGCCCCCTGTGATGTGCTGTGTATTCATGGGCAACCCTGGCCCGAGCGCCCCGGCATCCTGGCAGCACTTGACCCTGATACCGGGCAATCTACCCCAGACGCCCTTTCAGTAAAGGTAGTCAACGAAGCGCAGGCTCTGAGCGATGCTCTCGGCGGCACACTGCACGCTACCCATGTGATGGATGCGGTAGATGACAGCCTGGTTCTGCTCATGGGTGAGACCCTGTCGGAATTCAGCGGCAGCCTCGAGGACATCAAGGAATCCCAGAAAGCAGCTTTCCGACAATTTGCCAGTGGACAAGGGCTATCGGCAGAGCAGTTGATTCTGTTGGAGGGCCCTGTTGCCCGCACGCTGTCCCATTACTGCAAGGATAACGAACTAGACTTGCTGGTTGTCGGCACCGTGCACCGCAACTTGCCAGAAAGGCTGTTGCTAGGGGCCACCGCCGAGGCCGTTATTAGCCAGGCCAGCTGCGATGTGCTGGTAGTCAAACCCGATGATTTCCAGACTCCCTGGAAATCCTGATTGCGGAGAAGCAACCGATGTCTGAGAAAAAGGACTTTATCGAATCCCTGCGCCAAAAGCTGGAAGATTGGGACTATCAACGCGACCGTCTGGCGGCACGAATCAGTGATCTCAGTCAGGAATGGCGAGAAGAAGCAGAGGAAAAACTGGCGGACTTCAAAGAGGAACGCAAGGAACTTGAAGCCAAACTGGAAGTGCTGGAATCCCGGACCGAAGATGCCTGGCAAGACATCAAGGATGGCATTGAACTGGCCTGGGATGGCCTGAAGACCGGCCTGCTTGCCGCGCGCAGCGAGTTTGAAGACAAAGACAAATAAGCAGTGACGAGTCGCGAGTAACGAGTTGCGAAACCCGGAACCATTCGTGTTTTGAATTTCGCAACTCGAAACTCGTGACTCGAAACTTGCTTACTGCTCTTCCCTTCTGAACACCGGCTTGTCAGCCGTAGATTCATTTTCACAGTAGCGATAGCCCGCCACATCGAAGTTCACCAGCTTGGCAGGATCCTTGATGCCTTTCTTCAGAATCCAGGCCGCCATCAACCCTCGCGCTTTCTTCGCGTAGAAGCTGATTACCTTGTATTTTCCGTTCTTCTCGTCCTGAAACACCGGCTCGATGATACGGCCGTTGATGTCCTTGGACTTCACTGACTTGAAGTACTCATTGGATGCCAGATTGACCAGGACGTCGGTTTTCAGCGCTTTCATGTCTGTGTTGAGCTGGTCAGTGATGGTGTGCCCCCAGAAGGCATAAAGATCCTTGCCTCGCGCATTTTCCAGCTTTGTGCCCATTTCAAGGCGGTAAGGCTGCATCAAATCCAGAGGTCTCAGCACACCATATAAGCCAGAAAGCATACGAAAATGACTCTGGGCACGTTCAAGCTGCTTATCAGTGAACGTTTCGATTTCCAGGCCGGTGTAGACGTCGCCCTTGAAAGCAAACGCGGCAGGACGTGCATTTTTCTTGTTGAAGGGGCGCTGCCACTGGGCAAAACGCTCCACATTGAGGTGAGCAATCTTGTCGCTGACTTTCATCAGGCTCCCTACATCGGCCGGAGACAGCTGGCGAGCCCGTTCGATCAGTATTTCGCTATCATCAAGAAGGCGCGGTTGAGTCGTCTTCAGAGGCGGTAACGGGGTCTCGTAATCCAGTGTTTTGGCTGGGGATACCACGATCAGCATGATGTTCTCCTTTACAAGTTGCTGTGGGATTATATGAATCAATACCGTTCAGGTCTTCAAAAGAGGAGGTGAAATGCGCCTATTGTTGGTATTGACGGTGGTTATCGCTGTCGTGGCCCTGCTGGTTGCCAGCTGGCAACGGGGCAAACGGGTGTTTTTGATTACCGCCAGCGTGGCTACCGTTGCCGCTATCTTCCTGATTTACGGAATAGTGAAACCCGGAAAGCATGACCAGATCACCCTCCCCCCTGAGCAAATCCGGTTGGAAATAACGGATACCGCGGATTCCGAGTCTGGCGTGCGCTTCAGCGGCCGTCTCTTTAACGATAGTGAACTTGATCTGGCCGGCGTGACACTGCGAACCAAAGCGCTGAGCTGCGAACAGGGTCTACAAAATTGCAAGCCTATTGAGACACAAGAACAGCAGCTGCTTATCTTTATACCCGCCGGCAGGGACTACCGTTTTTCGCTGGTCGCCCGACATCCTGACAGCGAAACGCCCCCCGATAAATGGGACGTTGATGTGGTGTCCAGACTCGCTTATCCAGACCCTTGAGCCCCACGGGCTGGCAAGATGGCGTGATAATGGTCACAATTCGCCTTCCTGACACCCTGGAGTCGTTATGGCGTCCTTGATCCCAGGCCAGGCCACCCCCATCGGCACACATGCCTGGCGAGTGCTGGCCCGCAATCCGGGCATGATGACCGGACCTGGCACCAACAGCTATCTGTTTGGCAAGGACAGCCTCACAGTCATTGATCCCGGCCCTGCGGATCATGATCATCTTCAGGCATTGCTCCATGCCGCCGAAGAACTGGGCAAACCCATCACTCAAGTGATCGTTACCCATACCCACCGTGATCATTCCCCCGGCGCGTTGGCGCTCGTTGCCGCCACAGGCGCCCGTTGTCTCGGACCATTTGTACCGGATGACGGGCTTCAGGATGAGAGCTGGCAGGCGGACACCCTGCTCAGTGATGGCGATGTCATCGATTGCGGCGGAGTCGATCTGGAGATCATTGAGACCCCCGGCCATGTCAGCAACCATCTTTGCTTCCTGACCGAACAGGGCTTGTTGTTTACCGGTGATCATCTGATTCAGGGCTCCACTGTGGTGATTGCCCCGCCCTCCGGCTCCATGGGGGCTTACTTCGCTTCACTGCGAAAGCTCCAGGGGCGCGGCATTACCATGATGGCACCGGGCCACGGGGATGTGATTGAGGATCCTGAGGCGGCCCTGAGCCAGACCCTGGCCCATCGTCAAAAGCGCGAAGACAAGGTGCTGGAAAATCTCACCGACTCCCCCTCTCCACTGAACCAGCTGGTCAAATCAGTCTACGATGATGTGCCTGTGTTCTTGCACGGTGTTGCGGAGTTTTCACTGCTGGCCCACCTGATCAAACTGGCCGAGGACGGCAAAGCCCGGGAATCCGAAGCTGGATGGCATAAAAGCGAGTAACGAGTTACGAAAACCCAAAACCCCGAAGTCACGGGGTTTCGCCTTTGATCTTAACTATTCACTATTCACTATTCACTGTTAACTATTAATTGCTCTTCACAGCCATCCCTTGCGCTTGAAATACCAGTACGGTGCGATGCCGGAGAGGACCATCAGACCGATGGCCATGGGATACCCGAATTCAAAGCCCAGCTCGGGCATCACCCTGAAATTCATACCATAGATACTGGCAATCATGGTCGGCGGCAGAAAAACCACTGCGGCGATGGAGAATATCTTGATGATCTGGTTCTGCTGGATATTGATAAAGCCCTGCGCTGCATCCATCAGGAAGTTGATCTTGTCGAACAGGAATGTGGTGTGTGACATCAGCGTGTCCAGATCGTGCTGGATCTCCGCACAGGTACGGCGCATGGCCTTATCAGCCCTGACATAACGCTGAATGAAGGAAATGGATCGCTGGGTATCCATCAGACACAAACGGATTTTTCCGTTGGTGTCCTCCAGGCGCGCCAAACGCTCGATATCCTGATCCAGCTCGCCGTTTTCCTCTTCCAGAACGCTGTAGCCAACCTGCTCCAGGTCCCGGTGCACATCTTCAATGGCATCCGCCAGGTTTTCCACTTTCTGGTCGAGGATACTCAGAAGAATATCCATGGGCTGGGAAACCTTTACCCAGCCTCGCCGGATACGCATCCGCATCAGGCGGAAGTCGGCCATACGGATGTCATCCCGGAATGAAATCAACCGGTCATTCTGTACCACAAAAGCAACGGTGGATGTCCTGGAGCGCCCCTCGGACTGCAACATGAACAACGAGTGGACATGCAGCCCCTGTTCATCGCTGAAATAACGGGCCGAGGACTCAATTTCTTCCTTGTCCTCGGTAGGGAGTTCATCCTTGAAAAAGGATTGGACAAGATCTCGCTCATGTTCTTCAGGCTCAACAAGATCCAGCCACTTTGCCTGCAGCGCTTTTTCTTCGAGACTGCCCGCGCCGTCAGCCGAGGCATCCTTCTCTCTGAGCACACCGTTTTCAATGTTGAAAAGATGCAGCATGATGCGTCCTTATATCCGTTCGATATCCATAGCCAGTAGTTGCTGATGATGACTGCCATTCACCGGCCTTGCCAACCTGAAATTGTGACATTAGCGGCCCAGTCCCATCTGACACTATGGCGGCAGGCATTGCCCCGCGCGGTGCATGAAGGGCTGTATGAAAGCCTGATTTCAGCTCTTGCCTGGCGTCAGTCAGTAGTCAGGGTCTATGGACGAGAGCATCTGACACCGCGCCTGACTACCTGGGAAGGAGATGAGGGCGTCAGCTACCGCTACTCTGGCTTGACGGAAACAGCCAGTGGCTGGCCGCCAGTGTTGCTGCCCGTGCTGGAGCATGTGCAGAGCATCACCGGCCATTCGTTCAATAGCGTGCTGGGCAATTTCTATCGTGATGGTAGCGACAGCATCGGCTATCACAGTGACGATGAGACCGAACTCGGTCCTCAGCCCTGGATCGCCTCTCTCAGCCTTGGCGAAGTTCGGGACTTTGTCTTTCGCCCACGCAGGGGCAGCAGAAAGCAGTGCGCCAAAATCGCTCTTCCGGACAATTCTCTGCTGCTAATGAGCCCACAAGTGCAGCGGGATTTTGAGCATGCCCTGCCCCGCCGTGCCAGGGTAGACAAAGGGCGGATCAACCTGACTTTCAGACAGATTATTCAGCCCCAGAATGCGTAGCTGATGAGGATCGCACAGAGCAGCCCGGCAGCATCTGCGGCCAGCCCACACCACAGGGCATAGCGGAAATCGCGAATCCCCACACTACCGAAATACACGACCAGCACGTAAAAGGTGGTCTCGGTAGACCCCTGCATCACTGCGGCCATTCTCCCGGCAAGGGAATCGACCCCTTGAGTCTGCATCACGTCGATCATGGCCGCCCGCGCCCCGGACCCACTCAGTGGCTTCATCAGCGCCACCGGGAGCGCCTCCACAAACCGAGTATCCATGCCCATGGCAGTAGCAAGCCAACGAAAACCGGCCAGAAACAGTTCCAGCACCCCGCCGGCCCGAAGCATGGCAATTGCTGCCAGCATGGCGACCAGATACGGAATGATCCGCACCGCCGTCGTGAAGCCCTCCTTGGCGCCTTCGACAAATACATCATAGCTATCCACCCGGGTGCGCCAGGCTGCGACAAAGAAAGCGGCCAGCACCAGCAGCAGGATTCCATTGCCCAGCAGGCTGGAGAGCGTGTTGGCCAGCTCAGCCGGGGCCAACCAGACCACCAGCCCCAACCCTGCCAGCAGAGCCAACCAGAGGCCTGCCACCAACAAGATCAGGGGCTGGAACAGGGAGATCTTCTGCACCTTGCTGGTCAACCAGATGCCCACGAATGTTGAGGCGGTGGTGGCCATCAGCAACGGCAGATACACGGCAGCCGGATCAGCAGCGCCCTGCTGGGCGCGAAACAACAGTACCGTGACGGGCACCAGGGTAACCGAGGACGTATTCAGCACCAGAAACATGATCTGGCTATCTGTTGCGACCCTGGGAGCCGGGTTGTTGGCCTGCAACGCTTCCATGGCCTTTAACCCCAAGGGGGTTGCCGCATTATCCAACCCCAGCATGTTGGCAGCGAGATTCATGGTCACCGGGGCCGTCGCCTTCGGGTTGCGGACAAGTCCAGGCATTAATTTGCTCAACAAAGGTGTCAGCCAGCCGGACAGCCGCTCCGCCAGGTTGCTGGCCTCAGCCAACCGGAAAAGTCCGCTCCACAAGGCCAGCACCCCGATCAACCCCAGAGAGACCTGCACCGCCAGATCTGCCGCCGCCCACAGGGCATTGACTAATCGCCCCGGGGCCTCCATGTCTCCCATCAGAAGCTGAATACAGGCGCCAGCGACGCCCGCGAGGAAAAACAGGCTAAAGAGTCTGTGCAAACCTTCCCCCTTGCGCTAGGGTTTACATATAAGTGTATGAAAATCAGATAATTGGTGTTTGCTGTTCACAGCTTACGGGAACACCCTATAGATTGCCGGGTCAATAATAATAGCCATGATGGAAATGACCATCGGCTGCCCGGTCACAAACAAGGTAAACCATTGAGAAAACGCATGTCATTAGTCCGAAAAGCCTTTCCTGTCGTGCTCGCGGTTCTGCTGCTGGGTGGCGCTCTCCAGGTCACCGGTAGTCTGCGTGCCTCGCCTGAAATCCAGGGGGCGCTGAAGCCAACCAGCGAACAAGTTGATGCGGCCGAGGAAATTGCGGACAAGCTCAAGTATCACTACCGAAAGCTGCCCTTCAATGACGCGCTGTCCAGCCGTGTTCTGGATCAGTATCTCAAGGACCTTGATCCCAACCGCCTCTATTTTGTTGCCGGTGACATCAAGGAGTTCGAGCGCTACCGCAAACTGCTGGACGACCAGCTGCAAGATGGCGAGCTTGAGGCAGGCTACACCATATTCAATCGCTTCCAGGTGCGCATTGAAGATCGTTTGAATAGCATGCTGGAAATGGTCAATGGTGATCTTTCCCAGCTAAAATTTGATGGTGATGACAGCGTTCGGGTTAATCGCGAAGAGGCGGACTGGGCTGCTGATGAAGAGGCGCTTGCCGCTATCTGGGAGCGTCAATTCAAGAACGCCGTGCTCACCATGCGTCTCAATGACACTGCAGACGAAGACATCCAGACTCGCCTGACTCGTCGTTACGAGAGCCAGCTCAAACGCATCCAACAGAATACCCCCGAGGACGTTTTTCAGGTCTATATCAATGCGCTGACACAGACCTTTGACCCTCATACCACTTATTTCACCCCGCACAACTCCGAAAACTTTGATATCAGCATGAGCCGTTCCCTCGAAGGGATTGGTGCTGTGCTGCAGTACGAAGATGGCTACACCAAGGTGGTTCGCCTGGTGCCGGGTGGCCCGGCCGCAAAAAGCGGTCAGCTGAAGCCCGCAGACCGTATTGTCGGTGTTTCTCAGGAGGATGCCCCTCCTCTGCCAGTAATCGGCTTGCGCCTCGATGAGGTAGTGGACCAGATTCGCGGCCCCAAAGGCACCACTGTGAACCTGGAGATTATTCCCGCTGGCACCAACAGCGAGCATGACACTCGCATCATCACCATTGTGCGTAACAAGGTGGTACTCGAGGAGCAGGCGGCCAAGAAAGACATCATTGAAATTGAGCGTGATGGTGAAACCCGCAAGCTTGGCATCATCGAGATCCCCGCGTTCTACCTGGATTTCGCCGCCTTCCATCGTGGTGATCCGGATTACACCAGCACTACCAGCGATGTGGCCAAGCTGCTGGTGGAATTGCGCAAGGAAAACATCGATGGCCTGGTCATCGATCTGCGCAATAACGGTGGCGGCTCGTTGCTGGAAGTGAACAAGCTGGTCAGCCTGTTCATTAACCGTGGCCCCACGGTTCAGGTACGTGAATCCAGCGGGCGTGTCAGCGTGGAAGCCGACAAATTCCCCGGTGTGCTGTATGCCGGCCCTATGGCGGTGATCGTCAACCGCTACAGCGCCTCAGCGTCAGAAATTTTTGCCGGTGCCATGCAGGATTATGGCCGTGCCCTGATTGTGGGTGACCAGACCTATGGCAAGGGTACGGTGCAGACCCTGCTGGATCTGAATCATGGCAAATTGAAGATGACTAACGCCAAGTTCTATCGGGTATCCGGCTCCAGCAACCAGAACCTTGGCATTGTTCCCGACGTGGATATGCCCTCACTCATCGACAAGGCCGACGTGGGCGAAAGCTCACTGCCCAACGCCATGCCATGGGACGAGATCGATTCAGCCAACTACCAGCGTGTCAGCGACATGGTGCCCTACCTGCCAATGCTGCGTGAGCGCCATGATCTTCGCATCAAGCAGGATCCTGAATTCGTTTACGTCGAGGCTTTACGGGATCTACTCGACCACAACCGCAAGATGACCGAGCTGTCCCTGAACATGGACAAGCGGGCCTCCCTGCAAAAGGATTTTGATGCCCAGCGCCTGGATATTGAAAACAAGCGCCGCAAGGCCCGTGCAGAAGAGCCACTAGCCAGCATCAAGGCCCTTCGCGACCTCGAGGAACAGCGTGCTCTCGACCCTGAGAGTCATGAAGAAGCCATCGACGAAGACCCCTATGTTCGCGAGACTGGAGAAATTCTGGTGGATCTGATTGATCTGATTCGCGACAGCCAGGTGGCCAGAAAAAGCTGATCAGCTCAACCCGCGACAGATAGCAAAACGCCGGCTCCAAGCCGGCGTTTTGCATTATCCTCATCATGGTCTAGGCAAGAGATTTGAAACCCCATCGTGCCGGGTTCTCACCCAAGCCGATCTGAAGGGTGCGCCGCCCGAGACGATGATTGAGGCCCTCCAGTACCCTTTTGGCGGGATCTGGCAGCATCCGTATGCTGATGCTGGCGGCCTGAATTGCCGTTTTGACGATCCGTACTGCTGAGCCTGCGGGTACCGAGCTATGGATATTCAGATCATCCGCCACCTTGTCACCAATCAGATAGCGGCTGAATGCCAGCAACACATCGTAGGAAAGATTGAATGGCGGCTTGCCTGACATATCTCTGAGCAATGCCTTGGCCAGGGATTCGCTATCCGGGGTCGGATCGTAGAGGTGTGACGTCAGTTGCAGCGCCATGATCTCCTGCTCTTCCAGCGTCGTCGTCAGCAGCGCCTCGTCTACCCCCAGCAAATACCCCCCATAGCGCCAGAAATAATGCATGGACTCATGCTCGCGCCGGGAAATATTGACGCCAAGCCGCTTGAGCCCCCGGACCACCATGAAATCGAATTCCAGAATCGTGCCGGCCATATCTTCCTGATTGATAGGAAGATCGTATTTCTCCACATCCCAACGCGGATTGTCACTCAGGAACTGCCGTACTGCAGCGTGTAGTAAACGCACCTCCATGATGGTTCGGTGCCCGAGGCCTCCTGGGCGCAGCCCGTCATCACCCACAATGTTGTGCAACATCTGGCCGGTTTCATAGATGCGACGGGAGACATCTTTCTGCAGCCTCCCTGTGGCTACCAGCACCTGTGAAGGCTTGTTGTGGGCGTACCCTTCCACCAGACTGGAGCACATCAGCACCAGCCCCTGAAGCGCACCATTGCGGCGATACATGCGCCGACCCAGCTCCATTTCGTCGAAGTCGACCCAGCTCGGCACGGTATAGCAGTGATCAAGGAAAGCCTGAAAGTCACCCCCCTCCTCTTTTGCCCTTCTTTCTACTTCATTGAGCAACCCGGAGGGACGAGTAAATTTGATCTGGGCCGCACAACGGTCAGCCAGCGGATCCTGCACCCTGCGCCAACGCTCAAGGTTGGCATGAGAATAGCGATCCCACCAGACCCGCTCCTGCGGGTTCTGTGGCCCCAATTGATAACGTGCAAGCTCCTGCGGAGTAGCCATACATACCTCACAACCTTTGTTGTTATCTCAGAACTCACGAGTTCTGAGATAAAGGTAGAGGCACATCGCCAAGGGGTCAATACACTGTTTATAGCTTTATGTATCCCCTTCAATCAGCGTATTGATGAGCCATTGCGGCGCATCAAGGGGCAAATCATGGCCAGCCTGTGGATGCACTTTGATGGGGAGCTGCCACGCTTCGGCAAGGCGCCGCGAGCAGGCTGGGTTAACAAGCCGATCGTCGCCTCCGCTGATGATCAGGGTCGGGACCCTGGTCGGCAGCGAGGATGGCGCCCGGAAACGCATGGCCGCTACCAGTTGTCTCAGGCTGTTAATGGCTGAAACTGGCTGCTCTTCTGCATAGCCCGCCCACTTTTCTGCCAGTTGGTGCAGATAAGCCCGATCATGAAGGTTCGACGTTATCTCGAGAATCGTCTGCTCTTTGAGGACCCGATCGCGAGTAAACAACCCATCACGTAGTAACCGCAGATAATTGGCCGGCCGCAGCCGGTGCCAGAACGGGCTGTAACGACTCGCGGAGGTATTGATCAAGGCCGCAAATGCCACCTCCTTCGGCGCTTGTGATAGCCACTGTACGGCCATCATCGCGCCCAAAGAGAGTGCCACGAGATGATAGGGACCACTTAATCCCTGCGCCTGCAGCTGGGCTCTGGCATGGGCGACCATGCCTCCGATCCGTGTCGGGCTTGGCTGATCGTGAAACTCACCGTTTCCCGGCAAATCGAGAGTAATCACTCTGTCATTTGGTACTGAAGCCTGCATTTTGGAAGGGAAGTCCTCCCAATGCTTCTGTTCCCGCACCAGACCTCTCAATAACACCCAGGTTCTTGCCATTTCTTGTAACCTTATATGGTAAAGCCGCTATCAGCCCGGCGGTTAGGACAATGACCGGGTCACGTTTACCCGCTAGAATGCCACCGGCATTCAGGATGGCAAATGGAGTTTCCTCGCCAATGACACGAAAAACGGTAAAACGGGTAAAAACTGGCTCAGTGGAGCGTCGCTTTTCCATGGCGAAAGCCGGATTTATGGCTGGGGCCAAATATGCCACCGCCAGTGCCGGCACGTTTTTTACCAGCAAAGACAAACGTGAAGAGCGTCGTAAGGAAATTCTCTCAGCCCGGGCCCAGGAGCTGGTAGAAGAGCTTGGCAAGCTTAAAGGGTCGGTGGTCAAGATCGGCCAAATGATGGCGCTGTTCGGTGAGCATTTTCTACCTGACGAAGTCACCACTGCCCTGCATACCCTCGAGAGTCAGACCACCGCGCTTGAATGGTCTTCTATCGAGAAACACCTTCAACTTCAGCTTGGCGAGGTGAAGTTGTCGCAGCTGGAGATTGACCCGACCCCACTTGGGGCCGCTTCTCTGGCTCAAGTGCACCGCGCAACGCGCAAGTCTGATGGCCGCCAGCTGGTGCTAAAAATTCAGTACCCCGGAGTGGCTGATGCTATCGACTCGGATATGCGCGCCCTCGTACGTCTTCTCAAGTTGAGCCGCCTTGTTCCCATTACCGAACAGTTCAACATGTGGCTCAACGAAGTGCAGGAAATGCTGCGCCGAGAGGTTGATTATGATCTCGAAGCCCACACCACCCGGCACTTCCGGCACATTCTGGCCGACGACCCGCGCTTTGTGGTCCCGGAAATCGTGCCGGAGTTTTCCAGCCACAACATCATGTGCATGACCTTTGAAGAAGGCATCAGCGTTAATGATCCTGCGGTGCTTGAGCTTTCCCAGACTCGCCGCAACTTCATTGGCCGGGCCATCATGGAGCTGTGCTGCCGTGAGGTATTCGAATGGAACAAGATGCAAACGGACCCCAATTTCGGTAATTACTTGCTGAGGATTGGAGAGGTTCCCGAGCAGGACCAGATTGTGCTACTGGATTTTGGCGCGATCCGCGATTTCGATAACGAAGTACTGGGGCCGGGCCGTGAAATGATTCGTGCCTCATACCATCATGACACCGATCGCCTTATTCGGGCCCTGAACGCCCTGGATTTCCTGGCACGGGGCACTCCCCGTCGTCTTCTCGATGATTTCTCGGCGCTGTGTTTCGAAGCTGTGGAAGTCCTTCAGGATCCAGAGCGCTTCCCGCCCCCGGCTGAACTACTCAATGAAAATCTCGAGTACCGCTGGGGCAAAAGCAATCTGCCTGCCAGGATCATGAACAAAGCAGGCAAGAACGCCCTGTCGATTCACTTCGATGTTCCCCCCAAGGAGTTCATCTTCCTGTTCCGGAAGCTGCTCGGGGCTTACACCTTCCTGCATGTGATTGATGCCGAGGTTCGCGGCAATACCATCCTGGACCCCTTTATTCACATGCAGGAGCAGGATGACATCCTGTTGGTTGACCAAAAAACCATCAGCCCGGTGGATTGACGGGTGAGTGCTGCGGCTTCACGATAGCCGACGACATATATAAGAGGGGCACATGCAGCCCCTCTTCTGCTCTTTAGGCAGTCAAATCAGGCCACCGGAGACGCCCCAAAGGCCCAACTCCACGTCTACAGCCTGTTACCTGCTTATCGGTACGATAACCATTTGTCATTTGCCAAGCTGGAAGACCCGCAATATGGTTATCACCCTGCTGAGGCCCTGCACCCTTGTCTGACATGTCGTCAGTGAGCTGCAGGCCTTACTTTACGCGGCTTTCAGGGAATGGGGTTGCCCTTTATTCCTCTCCGGAAGTCGATTATTTGCGAACCACAGACGGGGGTAACGCAGGTGATTATCGGTGTTCCCAAAGAAATCTGCCCTGGCGAGCAGCGCGTTGCTTTAACGCCTGCCAATGTCAGCGCACTGCTGAAAAAACAAGGTGTCGAGATCAAGGTCGAGCGTAATGCTGGCGACATCGCCGGCTATCCGGACAGCGCTTTTGAAGCTGCCGGCGCCAAGATTGTTGATCGTGACGAGATTTTCTCCACTTCCCAGATCGTACTTCAGGTTCAGACCCCTGGCAGCAACACCGCCAACGGCAACGAAGACCTGGACAAGCTGAAGGAAGGCCAGACCCTGATCGGCATGACCGATCCGTTGGCTAACCCGCAATTTGCCCAGTCTCTGGCCGCCAAGAAGGTTTCCGGTCTGGCTCTGGAGCTGGTACCACGTATTACCCGCGCCCAGGCAATGGATGTACTGTCTTCCATGGCCATGATTGCCGGTTATAAGTGTGTGCTTCTGGCAGCCACTGAATCCCAGCGTATGTTCCCCATGAACATGACCGCGGCAGGCACGCTGAATGCATCCCGCGTCTTCATCATGGGTGCAGGTGTTGCCGGTCTTCAGGCCTGTGCGACAGCCAAGCGTCTCGGCGCTGTCGTTGAAGCCTACGACGTACGCCCGGCGGCCCGCGAGCAGATTCTCTCTGTTGGCGCCAAGCCCGTAGAACTGGATCTGGACACCGGCGAAGCAGAAGGCTCTGGTGGTTACGCCAAGGCTCAGGGTGAAGATTTCCTCAAGCGTCAGCGTGAATTGATGACCGAAGTCGTCAAGGAAATGGACGTGATCATCACCACCGCCGCCGTTCCCGGTGCCAAGAGCCCGATCCTGGTGACCGAAGACATGGTAAAAGCCATGAAACCCGGTTCCATCATTGTGGATTTGGCCGCTGAGCGTGGCGGTAACTGCGAAGTGACCGAAGCCGGCAAAACCGTGGTCAAGCACGGTGTCACCATTATCGGTCCGGAAAACGTTCCCTCTTCTGTGGCTTTCCATGCCAGCCAGATGTTTGGCAAGAACATGGAAAACCTCCTTAACCTGCTGCTCGACGACAATGGCGACCTGCAGCTGGACTTCGAAGACGAAATCGTTGCCGAAACCGTGATCAGCCACAATGGCGATGTGCCTCAGGCCCGTTTGCGCGACCTGCTTTCTCTGCCTGCTCTGGCCAAACCGGAAGCGCCAGCAGAAGAAGCTGACAGCGAGGAGGAAAAATAATGGATTTCGTAGCTCAACTGACTCTGTTCGTGCTGGCGATTTTCCTCGGTGTTGAACTGATTACCAAAGTTCCGCCGACCCTGCACACGCCGCTGATGTCCGGCTCCAACGCAATCTCTGGGATCACCGTGGTGGGTGCCCTGATTGCCGCGGGTTCAGACTCTGGCCTGCTGATCAATGTGCTGGGCTTTGCCGCGGTGGTTCTCGCCACCATCAACGTGATTGGCGGCTTTATGGTCACCAATCGAATGCTGGCAATGTTCAAGAGGAAGTAATTCATGCACGTTTCCCAGAACTGGATCGATATCGCCTACTTGATCGCCGCCGTACTGTTTGTTGTCGGCATCAAGGGGCTGACCAAGCCCAAGACCGCTGTACGCGGCAACCTGCTGGCTGCCGCCGGTATGGGTGTTGCTGCTGTAGTGACCCTGCTTAACGAGCACATCGTTACTTATGAAATCATCATCGCCGGTGTCGTTGTCGGCGGCCTGATTGGTGCCATCATGGCCAAGAAGGTACAGATGACTTCCATGCCGCAGATGATCGCCCTGCTGAACGGTTTCGGTGGTGGTGCATCCTTTGCCGTGGCTTCTGCAGAATTCTTCCGTGGATCTGCCGATAACACCGTGTCCATCATCGCCACCGGCGCTGCTGTACTGATCGGTGCGGTTACCCTTACTGGCTCCCTGGTGGCTTTCGCCAAGCTGCAGGAACTCATCGATGGCAAGCCCATGGGCTTCCCTGGCATGAAAGTGGTTAACGCCATCCTGTTTGTTGGTTCACTGGTGGGCATCGGTTACCTGGTGGTTAACCCCGGCAATGAAACCGTATTCTGGGGTCTGGTGGCTGCCGCCATGCTGCTCGGTCTGCTGCTGGTACTGCCAATTGGTGGCGCTGACATGCCTGTGGTTATCGCACTGCTGAACTCCTACTCCGGTGTTGCCGCTTCTGCTGCCGGTTTCGTAATGGGCAACAGCGCCCTGATCATCACCGGTTCCCTGGTAGGTGCATCCGGCCTGATCCTGACCAGCATCATGTGTAAAGCCATGAACCGCTCTCTCACCAACGTTCTGTTCGGTGTAATGGCGGAAGCTGGCGAAGCCATGGACGAAGATGAAGTCTACGCTGGCAAGGTAAAATCCACCTCTGCAGAAGAAGTCGCCATGCTGCTGGAAACTGCTCAGCGCGTAGTGATTGTTCCTGGTTTCGGTCTGGCGATGGCCCAGGCGCAGCACGCTGTGCGTGATATGGCTGACACCATGGAAGCCATGGGCATTGAAGTGGAATACGCTATCCACCCGGTTGCCGGTCGTATGCCTGGTCACATGAACGTTCTGCTGGCGGAGGCTGAAGTGCCCTACGAGCAGCTCAAGGACATGGACCAGATCAACCCGACCTTCGAGCAGACCGATGTGGCTATCGTTCTGGGTGCCAACGACGTAACCAACCCCATGGCCCGCGAAGACAAAGGCAGCCCGATTTATGGCATGCCGATTCTGAACGTGGACAAAGCCAAGACTGTGGTTGTGGTCAAGCGCTCCCTGAGCTCTGGTTTTGCCGGCCTGCCCAACCCGCTGTTCGCCAAGGACAATACTCTGATGTTGTTCGGCGATGGCAAGGGTGCAGTACTGGACATCACCACTGCGTTGAAAGAAGGCTGATTATCAGCCAAAGAAAAAGGCGCCCTCTTGGGCGCCTTTTTTTTGTTCATCGCGGGTTGGCCGCCGACACCAAACCAGCCCGTATCCCCGAGAGAACCGGCGCTGACTGAGCCCTCTGGGTGCGACCGCGAAAGGCCGATGCCACGGCATCGCGACGGAACCGTCGCTCCCACAGTTGAATCATGCTCCCCGGGCCTTTAGCGACCCTTAGGGAGGGTTCTTCGTCCTGTGCTTACCCCACTCCCATTCCCGTAAATCCGCGCTGAACCCACAAAAAAAGCCCCGGTCTCTCACGAGCCGGGGCTTTTTCATCCCTGAAAATTATTTACTTCAGGGTATAAACCAGACCTACCGAGAAGGTGTGGTCGGTCTCACTAGTGCCGTCGGGCGCATCAGAATCATGCTCAAGGAGATGACGCAGACGGAGGGAGAACTTGGAGTTGATCGCCGTAGTCAGAGAGGTTTCTGCACGGGTGTCGGCACCCTCTTCACCCACTTCAGTGGAGAAGTCCTCACGGAACACCGTATTGTCACTGACCTTCAGATCATATTTGATACCGATACGAGCGATCGCATCCTCTTCAGAATCCTGACAGCTGAAGTAGGTATCCTGTGGGTCGAGACACTTTACCCGGTAACCAGGACCGAATTCAGCATCCAGAGTCTGCCGGTCAGACTCAATCCAGCGACGACCAAGACCGATAGCGTAACTGGCTTCGTAGTGGTAACCGGAGAAATTGTCTTTCTTGTAGGTTGCCACGTTGAACAGGTAATTCCTGGATTCTTCACCCAGCTTGCGGTCGAGCTTGTAGGAAGCGAAATAATTTTCGTCGGTACGGGTGTACTCTTCCGTATCCGGATCCTCTTCCTTCTCGTTGTTGGCGTCTGCCTTGAAGGTATGACGCCACTTGGCGCTATCACGCGCCATGTTGACGTTGCCATTGGTGGAATCAGAATTGGTGTTGCCTCGCTTGAAAAGCAAACCGACACCGATATCCCCCGTCCACTTAGAGGCACCTTCGGCTTCTTCAGCAGCCGCTGATACTGCCGGCAAGCCGGCAGCAATCAGCATGGCAGCCAAATACTTACTGCGCATGAATCTCTCCTTTACTCACTCTTGTCCAGATGGATATCCATCTGCGGGAACGGAATGCCAATACCCGCCTCATCGAAGCGGCGCTTCACGGTTTCCGTGGTGCCCCACAGAACAGGCCAGTAATCCGCACTGTTCACCCAGGGGCGGCAGAGGAAGTTCACTGAGCTATCAGCCAACTCGCCAACGGCGATAACAGGAGCGGGATCTTTAAGAACACGCTCGTCTGCTGCCAGCACTTCCTCAAGAATCTTCTTCACTTGCGACAGGTCGGCATCATAGGCAACCCCGAACACCATATCCACACGGCGGGTAGGCATCTCAGAATAGTTGACGATGTTTCCACCCATGATGGCACCGTTCGGAACGGTAATTACCTTGTTGTCCGGTGTACCCATAATGGTGGCAAAGATTTTGATTTCCTTGACCGTACCGGCAGCACCGCCTGCTTCAACGTAGTGCCCAACGCGGAATGGCTTGAACAGAATCAACATGACACCGGCAGCAAAGTTGCCCAGTGAATCCTTGAGGGCAAGGCCAACCGCCAGGCCAGCAGCACCGACAATGGCCACCAGCGACGTGGTCTCAACGCCCAGTTGGTCCAGTGCCGCGATGATGACAAAGGCAAACAGAATAATATGTACGATATTGCCTACGAATTTGGCCACCGTGCCGTCAATTCGCTTGTCCATCATGCGATTAACCGCATGAGCGATCTTGGATACCAGCCACTTACCAATAACGAAAATGACCAAAGCCGCAATAATATTCCATGCATACGGCATCAGGTTTTCATTAGCGAAAGTCTGAAGTTGATCCAAATATTGATCCATTTAACGTACTCCTCATCCAGTGAGCGCGAATTATGCCCCGAATTGCGTGAATCCCAAGTAGACAGGCGCCTTGGGTCTTCTGATTTTACAAATGTTTCACCTGATGCTGGCAAAACAGGGGAGCTCTCTCCCCCCGGGAGCCCCATGATGCTGTCTAATCCCTCTCTTGGCCAGCAAGATGCCGCCTAAATCACCGTTTTATAACACTTATCCTGCGGATTGTTGGGTATCTCGAGATGGCACCGGTATAATGCCTGCCCTCAACATTTGCTGTCCCTGTCGGAGCCTTTCATGACGTCAAGCCTGCGCGCCCAACTCACTGCCCAGCTGCAAGAACGCATTCTGATTCTTGATGGCGGCATGGGGACCATGATCCAGCGCTGCAAATTCACGGAAGAGGATTACCGCGGCACACAGTTCGCCGACTGGCCCTCTGATCTGAAAGGCAACAACGATCTGCTTTGCATCACCCAGCCCGAGCGCATCAAGGCGCTGCACAAGGGGTATCTGGACGCCGGTGCCGACATCATTGAGACCAACTCTTTCAATGCCACCTCCATCGCCATGGCTGACTACGACATGCAGCACCTGGCGCGTGATATCAACGTAGCAGCGGCCAAGGTGGCCCGGGAAGCAGCGGATGAGGCCTCCACCCCTGACAAACCCCGCTATGTGGCCGGGGTGCTTGGCCCAACCAACCGCACAGCCAGCATTAGCCCCGATGTTAACGATCCGGGCTTTCGCAATGTGACCTTCGACGCCCTTGTTGCAGCCTACCTGGACGCACTGGACGGACTGGTGGAAGGCGGCATCGATCTGGTATTGATTGAAACCATCTTCGATACCCTTAACGCCAAGGCGGCGGTGTTCGCAGTCGATCAGTACTGCTACGAGAACAATCTCGACCTGCCGGTGATGATCTCCGGCACCATTACCGATGCCTCCGGCCGTACCCTCACAGGGCAAACTACCGAAGCCTTCTACAACTCCCTGCGCCATGCCAAGCCCATCAGCTTTGGCCTTAACTGTGCCCTCGGGCCGATGGAACTGCGCCAATACATCGAAGAGCTGTCGCGTATTTCCGAGACCTTTGTGTCTGCCCACCCCAATGCAGGCTTGCCCAACGAGATGGGTGAATACGATCTTGATGCGGCCACCATGGCCAAAGAGATCAAAGGCTGGGCCGAGAAAGGTTTCCTGAACATTATTGGTGGCTGTTGCGGCACCACCCCGGAGCATATTGCGGCCATGGCCAACGCCGTTGAGGGAATGCCCCCTCGAGCCCTGCCCGATATCGAAGTCGCCTGTCGCCTGTCCGGCCTGGAGCCGTGCACCATCGCCAAGGACTCGCTGTTTGTGAACGTGGGTGAGCGCACCAACGTGACCGGCTCCAAGCGCTTCCTGCGTCTGATCAAGGAAGGCGAGTACGATGCTGCCCTGGACGTAGCCCGGGATCAGGTAGAGAACGGCGCCCAGATCATCGATATCAACATGGATGAGGGCATGCTGGAATCCACCGAGTGCATGGTGCGCTTCCTCAATCTGGTCGCCTCCGAGCCAGAAATCGCCAAGGTGCCGATCATGATCGACTCCTCCAAGTGGGAGGTGATCGAAGCCGGCCTGAAGTGCATCCAGGGCAAAGGCGTGGTGAATTCCATTTCCATGAAGGAAGGCGAAGAACCCTTCCTGCACCAGGCACGCCTGCTACGCCGCTACGGTGCGGCTGTGATTGTGATGGCCTTTGATGAAGTGGGCCAGGCCGAGACCCGCGAGCGCAAGGTGGAAATCTGTACCCGTGCCTACAAGTTGCTCACTGAGGAAGTGGGCTTTCCGCCGGAAGACATCATCTTCGATCCCAACATCTTTGCCATCGCTACCGGCATCGAAGAGCACAACAACTACGCGGTGGATTTCATCGAGGCGGTTGCCGATATCAAGCGCACCCTGCCCCACGCCATGATCTCAGGCGGGGTCTCCAACGTGAGCTTCTCGTTCCGCGGCAACGACCCGGTCCGTGAAGCCATCCACGCAGTCTTCCTCTACTACGCCATCAAGAACGGCATGGACATGGGGATTGTTAACCCCACCATGCTGGCGGTGTATTCGGATATTCCCGAAGAGCTGCGCAATGCGGTGGAAGATGTGGTGCTTAACCGCCACGAGGAAAGCACCGAGGTGCTGCTGGATCTGGCCGAGAAGTACCGTGGTTCTGGCGCAGAAAAGACAAAGAAGGAAGACCTGGCCTGGCGTGAATGGCCAGTGGAAAAGCGCCTGGAACACGCCCTGGTGAAGGGCATCGCCGATTATGTGGAAGACGACACAGAGCTGGCTCGCCAGAATGCCGAGCGTCCGCTGCATGTGATCGAAGGCCCTCTTATGGACGGCATGAACGTGGTCGGCGATCTGTTCGGCGAAGGCAAGATGTTCCTCCCCCAGGTAGTGAAATCTGCCCGAGTCATGAAGAAAGCCGTGGCCTACCTGATGCCTTTCATGGAGAAAGAGAAGGAAGAACTGGGCACCCAGGACGAGTCCAACGGCAAGATCCTCATGGCCACGGTAAAAGGCGATGTGCACGACATCGGCAAGAATATCGTCGGTGTGGTGCTGCAGTGTAACGGCTACGAGGTCATCGATCTGGGCGTGATGGTGCCCTGCGAGACCATTCTCGACACTGCCAAAAAGGAAAATGTGGACATCATTGGTCTGTCCGGTCTGATTACCCCGTCGCTCGATGAGATGGTGCACGTAGCCAGCGAAATGCAGCGTCTGGATATGGATCTGCCGCTAATGATCGGCGGTGCTACCACCAGCCGCATTCATACCGCGGTGAAGATCGATCCGGCCTATCAACATGCCGTGGTCCACGTGGCCGATGCCTCCCGCGCCGTGGGTGTCGCCTCCAAATTGCTCTCCAAAGACGCCAAGGCCGACTACGTGGCGGAACTCAAGGACACCTACGAAGGCCTGCGCGTGCGTCGCCAGCAGCAACAGGTGGACCGTAGCCTGATCTCCATCGAGCAGGCCCGTGAGCATCGCTTCCAGCCCGACTGGAACGGCTACACACCGCCAGAGCCGAAGGTGAAGGGGCTGAAGGTCTTTGACGACTACCCTCTGGATGATCTGGTACAGCGCATCGACTGGACCCCCTTCTTCCGCTCCTGGGAGCTGGCCGGCAAATTCCCCAACATTCTGGAAGACAAGGTGGTGGGCACAGAAGCCACCCGCCTCTATCGGGATGCCCAGGCCATGCTTGAGAAAATAGTTGAAGAAAAGTGGCTAAGTGCCCGCGCAGTAATAGGTTTTTGGCCGGCCAACTCCAACATGGACGACATAGAGCTGTACCGCAACCCGGGCGACAAGGAGGCCTTCATGACCCTCCACCACCTGCGTCAGCAGCTAGACCGCAGCAAGAACGATAAACCCGACTACTGCCTGAGCGACTTCATCGCCCCGAAAGAAACTGGCCTCACTGATTGGCTGGGCGGCTTTGCCGTCACCGCCGGCATCGGCATCGACGAGCACGTGGCCCGCTTTGAAGCCGACCACGATGACTACTCCGCCATCATGCTCAAAGCGTTGGCAGATCGTCTGGCCGAAGCCTTCGCCGAGCGCATGCATGAGAAGGTGCGCAAGGAATACTGGGGCTACGCCAGCGACGAGGCGCTCAGCAACCAGGACATGATCAGCGAGAAGTACCGCGGTATCCGCCCTGCCCCCGGCTACCCGGCCTGTCCGGATCACACCGAAAAGGGATTGTTGTGGGAATTGCTGGAGCCGGAAAAAAACGCAGGCATGTCCATCACTGAAAGTTACGCGATGCTGCCAGCTGCAGCCGTCTCCGGCTGGTACTTCTCGCATCCAGAGGCCAAGTACTTCGGCACCGGCAAGCTGGCCAAGGACCAGATGGACGATTACGCCGCGCGCAAGGGAATGAGCCGCAAGGAAATCGAACGGATGGTGCCGCATCTGCTAGGCTACGTTGAAGAGCAGTGAACAAGTAACAGTGAACAGTGCGCGTTCAGCGCATTGGGGTTCATCAAGCATTGAGGCCGCGCCCGGCACCTGGACGCGGCCTCTTGCGTTAGGGAAACGACCAAGGCGCGCACGCGCGCTGTTAACTATTCACTGTTAACTATTCACTGTCTTCCGGTGGCAATTCAAACCGTGCATCCCACTCGGACGCGTCGATGGATTCCCGATAGGCATGCCAGGTGGCGTAGCCGAGGACCGGTAGCAATATCATCAGCCCAACATAGGCAGTGAGGAGTCCGATCAGCAGGCAGATGCCGATCAAAGAGGCCCAGACAAACAACGCCAGTTTATTACGCAACACCGCATTGGCACTGGTGATGACGCCAGTAACCATGTCTGTTTCACGGTCCATGATCATGGGCAGCGAGAACGCACTGGCGGTAAAGACAATGGCACAGAACAGGGCCCCGACACTGCTGCCCACACCAAAGAACAACAACACATCCTCCACCCGCCATTCGTTCACCGGGTAAAAGATGTAGATCAGATTAGCGGCACGGGCCCAGACCAGAAACACGACCACCATGATGACAGTGAAGGTAAGTGCGTCGCCAATACAGATTCGTACCTGACGGAAGCTTTCGCTCAATGATGGCTGCTTGCCCTGCTGCAACTGAATGCTAATGCCGTACAGATTCAGTGCCAGAATCGGGCCGAGAAACACGAAGCCGGAAATCAGCGATAGATACAGCCCCATATTGCCAAACGCCCAGGCGGCTGCAGTGATCAAATAGCTGATCACCAGCATAATGAATCCGTAAATCAGGCTGACGCGAGGCGCTGCACAGAAATCCTGCCAACCCTTGCGCAGCCAGCGCAAGGGGGCAGACGGCTGAATCGCCCGGCAAGGAGCAACGAAAGGCCGGGTATCCTCCGGCAATCCATTGGCTTTGGTTCGAGGTGGCTTTTCGTCCATGTCACCATTCTCCCTCAGGCAGGGGACGATGCTCTGACCCAGATCAAGCTATCACTCTAAGCCCTGGTCATCCACATCACCAGAGGCAGCAGTCTCCAGCGCCAAAGTCCCCTGTCCAGCTTCAAGAACGGCTTGAAGATCATCCTGAACACTATGCATAACATCACTGGCAGCCCAAATGGCTGGGATACCGAACTCTACAGCGAGACTGGCAGCAGGATTGGCCGGGTCCTGTTGGCTGATAACGATACCGGCAGCTTGCAACAGCCACGGCAACCAGGAAGAGTCCACCTGATCGACCACCACAATGTCGCCCGGTCTTACCCTGTTCAGGGTCCAAGCGCTGCTCACCCTGCGAATTGGCCCTTCCACCTGCCCGGAAACAAGCGTTTGCCCCCGCAACAATGGGCTGACACGCTGGCCGCCACCAAAACCGTAGCCAATTTGGTCCATCTTCCAGTCTGGCGCGCCCTGCAGACTATCATCCAGATAACGCAACTTCCTGTCGGCGATGGTTTCCAGGCTTGCACTGGCCGGTAGCCGCGATCCCATCCACAACTGCCACAGCTCATCGAAATAGAGGAAGTAGATGTCGTCGGGATGCTGGATCAAGCCCTTGTTGACCGCCAACGCCCCCATGTCACTCAGCAGGATCCGAAAACGATTACCCAACGCCACCCGCAATGCACGCGCCCGGCGAAGCAGCTCTACTGGGCGCGGAATGACCTTATCGTTGGCGACAGAGGAACGAGGCGTCCTGAGACAGGCATTCAAACTCTGCGCCTGAGCGGGTTTTTCATGCAGCGCGGCATGCACAGGATCACTGCCCGGTCGTAGCCCGAAATCATCAATCTGAACCGGCTCTCCCCTTGCCAGCTCGTTCAGCAGGTCTAGTTCTGTGCTGGTCGTTAGTGCCTCCAGCGGCAACGGCGATTGCGCTGTTGCGAGCAGATCCGGCACGACCAGGTAGGATAGCCGCCCTTCAATTTTGCTGAGTCGCTCACCCAAGGCATCAAGATGCATGAACGAATGCCACAGTGATTCCTGGGTAATCTGGGGCGCCTGCCAGTTTTGTATTTCCCGGCTCATAAGCCCGAGAGAAAAGCCGTCACGTGTAGATTGATAGGTGGAGTAATGCTGTTGGGTTAGAGCAGTATCCAGTTTCTGCCACGCTGGTGGAACATGCCGGAAGGCGCCGGCGTGGCTATCCTGCAAGGCTGCGAAATAGGCACAGTTGGTATAAATATGGCTATGCTGTCGACGGTAGGGCTCCACTTTCTCAAGCTGCTCCCAACCCCGCTGGCGGACCAGCGGCTCCCAAAATGACGACTTGAACCAGCGTGCCGCCAAGGTATACCAAAGTGGACTTTCCGCCTGCACAAACAGATTGGTGCCTGCCCGGCGCGTCCAAGCCTCCTTGGGTGCCGGCAACGAACCTACGGGGAGCGTTTGCAACAACCAGATCTGGCTACCGTCATACACCCATTCACCGGCCTGGGGACGATCAAAATTCTGTTTCAGTGATTGGTAAAGAGCCAAAAGCTGTTGATGGGCAACCGTATCCGCTAATGATGCCGTCTCATGGCTGGCATGCACCAAACGACCTTGATCATCAAAGATGATCCGCTGGCGCTCACTGTTGCCATCGGCCACCCCTTCTACCACCACATGCGGTAGATCCTGCCGCAATGGGTGACGGGTGAAGAGCACACCAGCCGCACGTTGGCCAGGCAATGCCTGAATGATGACCTGCTCAGGGGATTGTTCGCGACCAAAGATCGCCGAGAGCGCGGCGGCCAATGCACTGTCTGAATCGAGATTGAGCAAACTTTCACGGCATGAATCCGGGTTCATCGGCCCTTGCTGGAGCACCCAATAACGCTCCTCACCAAACATTCTTGGCAAGGCCCGCAGTTTCTGGATCAACTCCTCGCTCTCTACGCCCAGCACATCCTGCCGATGCAGGCGCCAGCTTGGGGGCACGGGCAAACCCATGGCGGCCCAGCGCTGCAGGTTTTCGGCTCCCTGCTCGTCTGCCGTCAGTACTTCAATGCTCATTGCCGATTCTTATTTGGTGTGTAATTTTCCCGCTACCCTCAAGCCCAGTCCGTAGTAGACCGGCAACAGGAATAGCGCCCCCAGGGTAATAACCACAGCGATCCCGCCAAACAATACCGGCGCCTTCATCAGGGTGCTCATCAGGGAATCCTGCCAGTAGAAGAACCATTGATGATCCGCAGGAAACAACCAGAGGTGGAATTGATAGAACACCTGGGTGGGGCCGACAATGCCCAGCCACGCTAACACAGCACCAAGAGCGATGACAGCCGCAGCAAGACGCCGCCGCATGGATGGCAATCCAAGCCGACGAGCCAGCATCGCCATGGGTAACCACAGAATCAGCAGGATCCAGAACAGCACCCGACCATGATCAATAAGATTGGCCACATCTTGCAGGTGCTGGACTTCTGCAGCGTGCAATAGAGTACGTGCGGACCACCCCGGCGGTTGGTAAACAATGGTAGCCAGACCATTACCGTGGTCATGCACCGCATCCCGAATTTGCTCAAATGCCTGCCAGTGCTGTTCGGGTGGCAATAGATCAAGGCCGGATTTAAAGCGATTCTGGGGGCCGTACTGCTGAATGTGTTCGCCGATTTCGAGCTGCTCATACCAGAACGGATAGCCATAATCGGCTGTGCTGTACAAGGCCCAACTGCTCAGCACCGCAAGCAATACGGAGATGACAGCATAGCCAAACCACACTAAAGTGGCTGAATTCTGGCGCCTGATTGCCGGTTTTGTCATTTCACCCTCTCAATACTGAACAGAATAATAAAAGAGGATGTTGCGTCATGCGACCGCTCTCCCGTATTGAAACACCGAACCACCACAGGCAGCGCCCTGTTTATCGCTCATTATCGCCCGCAAAATGGTTGGGATTGGCACTGCCACTAATCCTGTTGCTGGGGGGCTGCGCCACTACCAAGCTGCCCGAGACCAACGCCCCGCGAACCACCGCCGCCCAGGAAGCCGATTACTTCCAGGTCCGAATTCATACCCAGGATGGCAAAAAGCTCGCGGCAACGGTGTATCAACCAGAACTGCAAGCCGGCCAAAGCGCGCCCCTGATTATTGCCACCCATGGCTTTGGTGGCTTCCGTGCCAAGCGCCCCATGTCCATTTATGGCAAGGCCATGTTGACAGGGGAAGCGGCTATTGCTGCCTGGAAAGCCGGATACTGGGTTGTCTTCTATGATCAGCGCGGCTGGGGGCAATCCCAGGGGCATGTCCATATGATGGATCCGGATTATGAGGTGGCAGACCTGAGCAAGGTGATTGACTGGTCACTGGCACATCTGCCGGGTATTTCCCGCCTGGATGACGGCAGCCCCGCCATCGGCATGATTGGTGAGTCATACGGTGCCGGGCTTCAGAGTCTCGCCAGCTTTACCGAACCGAGACTAAAGGCCCTTGTGCCACTGGCCGGCTGGCATGATCTGAACAGCATCGCACCCAATGGCGAGTTCCGTACAGCCTGGGGCACAGTACTACTCGGTGCAGGCGGCATTAGCAGCGGGTTTGATGTAGGTGCAATGTTCGCCTCGCCTTGGAACAGTGCCTTCGATGGCACCATTAGTTCAGAAATGTCACAGCTAATGTACGAACGCAGTCCAGCCAGTTTCTGCGACAAGGGCATGGCCCCACAGAGTGATGCCCTCTTTATTCAAGGCTTCACCGATACCCTCTTCTCCTTCCAGGAAGCAGAAAAGAATTACGATTGCTGGCGTAATGCCGGCCGTGATGCCCGCATCATCGGTCTGCAAAGTGGACACGCCATGCCTTGGCCCATTCAGAAAATGCGCGGCGGGCTGCCCTTCTTCCACACCGATGACACGGTTCACTGTGGTGACTATGAAGCCTCTACAGTCGACACCATCGTGAGCTGGTGGGACGAAAAGCTGCGCGGGCAAGAAAGCCTGGTACCGCAATACTGTGTCAACATCACCGAAGACCGCGGGCTCGCCATCGAAGAACAACTGCCTCCCGCGAACCAATTCTCTTTGCCACGTGAAAAAGTTACCGTGCCACTGGCAGGAGCATTTGAATGGCTTATGGTGCCTTTTGACACCGGATCTGACATGTTTCGGGCTATCTGGCCAGGTGCAGACTTACGGGAATTGAAGACCAATGGCGGCTTCGGGCGCCCCAAATTCATCCCTCTCTACATCGCTCGTGGTGATGATGAACTGCTGCTTGGCAAACCACGTATCGACCTTCGGGTGGCAGGTTCCAGCAGTGGAGAGAGCATGCCCATGTTTGTCGGGATTGGCGTTCAGCATGCCAACCGCCGTCGTGTTCGCGTGGCCAGTGAGCAACTCACACCACTGACTGAAAAAGGTATTCACCGACAGGAGCTGGCCGCGGTTAGCCAGCCGCTCAAACCGGGAGATCGCGTGGGAGTGGTAGTTTACGGCTTCACTGCACAGTTTCCGCTGAACTCAGCTTTCCTGGCACGTAATGCCAGTATTAAAGGCGATGTCTGGCTGCCTCTGACTCGCGAAGAAGACGTGGCGCTGAGACCTGAGCGGCCCTTCTAGACTATCCTTGCGTTAGACTCTGTGGCCCTGCCACAGAGTCTTTATCTTCATTCCGCCACTGTTACCTGAACGTCATTGCCTCGCTGTTCAGCATAGTCCTCAGCAACGAAACCGCGCATGCCGCTGTCAAAATACAGACTGACAGTAAAGCGTAATTCCCGCTGATCCGGCCAGCCCTTGAGCATATAACCCAGGTTCGGAAGTTGGCCGGTAAACTGCTCAGGCTCCAACGACAACGCCGTATCATCTTCATAAATCAGCTGCACCGGCACATTCATCAGTTCCGGGGGGACCGTCAGGCGTGTAAGAAGCGTGAAGTCCTTTCCGCTGTCAAAAAGAATCCAGTTCTGCGCCATGCTGATTGCCTGACCGGCAAAATCGCCATCATCACTAATGCCATTTACCGTAATCGGGCTATCAGCAAAGTTGTGGGTGTAGACCCGGGCTCCCAGCTGGTTATTGCCATCCACCGACACCGATACTTCAGGCTCTTTCAGGGTGGCCCGGTACAGCTCAGGAATCTTGGCGTAGGTATGTGCCTCGTAATGAGCAGCATAACGCATGGCCTGTACCTGAATGGTCATCACTGGTATCCCTGCCAGAACAACCCGGGTACGCAGATGCATCACCGAGCGAATGGGCCCCAGTTTATGCCCCACAAGCTTGGGTCGAAGGTTGTGATTATCCAGGGTCATGCGGGTGAACTTGGAAAGCACACCTGCGCTCATTCTCATCTTCAGCGTATCAATGATCGAGCCTTCACCCTGATATCCCTGATAGCTTAGATAGCGCCAGTTAAGCTCATTTTCCGGGTCCACATCGAGCTCATAGAGTGCCGTATGAGTCCTGCCAGTAGTGGTGTCATGGGCGACATAGTGGTTCTGGCTTCGGGCCGGGCTCCCTTTTACCAGATAAAAGTGGCAATCATTGGCCACTTCCAAGTCAGCCAGGACTTCGCCTTCAGCGGGTTCCAAAGCATCAGGGCGTCGTGGGCCGGCATCAGTCAACATGGCGAGCAAGCGGTCTTCACCATCCAGCACATCAGGCTTGCCCAGCCGCTCAAAACCGGCTCCTTCGAACCAGACCATCTCATGCTCACCAAGTTCGTCAAACTGGAAAGCCACAGGCACTAACCGACCGTCCTCCACACGCATAAGCGAAAGGTCCACAAGAGGGATGCCAGATGCGGCTTCGAGCCGTGACGCCGGCAGCTGCATGACCTTGCCCTGATCCAGCGGGTCAAACAGGCACTGCGCGGTTGCATGGGCCCCAAACAGCAATAAAGGCAGGGGCAAGAATCGAGTTATTATCATTATTGTTGCAAGGTGGCCCGTACCGTGGCTGTCCCTGATTTGTCCCCTGGGGTCATTTCCAAGTTGCTGATTTGCACCCCTTTCTCCTGCAGGGATTGCAGCCAGAGAATGCTCTGGCCGGCAGGCTGATCTTCCATCTGAATGCGGACAGACGCATTTCCGTCCGGAGTAAAGCCCTTGAGCGTCAAGCCGAACGCATTGGCACTACGGCTCACCTCGCTGACCCAGTTGCGGGGCAAACTCGGCGACTTGCCGTTGGAAGCACCGCGCACAGCACTCGCATTGGCCTGAATCCATTCCAGGGTCTGCATGTTTGAGACATACCGCTGCATAGCCTGGTCCCGGGCGCTAACACTGGGGGCCCACAGTATCCAATACAGTAGCACCACGATAAAGACCGCGCCCAGTATCTTCAGCACCAGCTGCTCACGAGGCTCGCGAGACTGATACCATTGAACGGCAGGGAGCAGACGCTGCTGAAGCTGTTGCTGGTAGCTGGCTAGGCTCATCCTGGCTGCTCCACTTTGATTCTGGCATTCACACCCTGTGCGCCATTGCGATAATTAGCGATGGAGGCCTTGGCACCCTGCTCTCGCAAGGCAGTCTGCAAAGCTTCCAGTTGAGCATAATCCTTGGCACCCACATCCAGAAGCAGACTGTTCTGGCGCTGGTCGTATTGCAGTCTTTTCGGCTCCACTTCGCTTTTCTTCAGCACCTCAGCTACTGGAACCAGCATGGGGAAAAAGGCACTCCCGCCCCCTCCTCCACCGCCTGAGAGGCGGGAAAGTCGACTCTGAAACTGACGCACCAGGGCTGAGGTTGCCTTTTCGCCCGGAAATAACTGCTCATACTGGCTTTTGGCACTGGCAAGGGCCTCATCTGCCGCCTGCTCATAGCGCCATGCCTGAACTCGTAGTCCGATGATGGCAAGCAGCAAAATTGATGCCGCAAGAATCATCAGCGGGCGCCATTCCGCCAAGGCCCCAGAGGCTCCGCCTTGCTTGCGGGGGGTATATACGCCAGTCAGCAGTTGTTGACCTGAATGATGTCTGAAAACGTCGAACAAGCTGCCGTCAGCTGCCAGCTCGGTCGCCCCGTTGAGGGCTTCGCCAAACAGCGGCTCGACTTCGTCACGGGCGGATTCATCCACCACCAGATAGGCATCACGTTCAGCGGCAAGCAGGCATTGCCCCTGAGGCAACCCGATGACGGCAGGCAACATCTGCGCAAGGCATTCCACATCCACTTCTACGGACTGAAGATGGCCACCGGCTTGCGTCACCCGGTCATGGAGGCTACTGATCAACGCTTGGTCCAGGGCGGTGATCAAATGCTCATCACCCTCACCTTTGCGAGAACTGAAAAACAATTGGTCCGGTGTATCGAGAAGGTGCTCTTCCAGGAGGAATGGCATCACACGATCAAGATGGCGTGCCTGTTTACGACTGAGCGTCACCCGGGTAAGACGAACCAGAGAGGCACACAGGATAACCCGCAATGGGCCACTTTCCGCGGCTGAGGCACAGGCTTCATCCAGGCTTTGTGACACGACTGGGGCTCCCTCACCGGCCTGAAACAACACCTGACCGGTGCCACTCAGGGGCAAGCCACCCATGTCATAAAGATAGATCAATGGAGCTTGTGACACTGCATCCGTTCCTTTTTCATTATTGTTGGCTCATCAAGCCTCTATTCTACATTCTGTTATTCCAGATTGTAGAAGGGATTACACGCTGGTTCGAGAGACGTCAGCAGCGGACTGACCTGTCGGCTGATAACCACCGTCTGTTCATCACTGCCACCGCCCCGGTAAAGCCGCGTTACCAGCCTGCTGAGCTGACCATCCACTTCCACGTCCACCATGACCTGGAAATACTCGCTGCTGACTCCCAGTCGAGCCCCAAGCAGGTCGCGTCGATCCTGATCAAGATCACTGAATGCCGGCATGGCTAGCAAAGCATTAATATCTGTGATCGGCGCATCCGCACGGGAGTCCAGAACCGCCTTGACGCCTGCAGGCCCGGCCACCGAGCCTACCACAGCATCCAGCACCAGTTGTGGTGCCGTATTCACATTAAGTGTGGTGCCTGTGGGCAAAGCGGTCAGCAGCCCCCAGGACATGGGATCTTCTGGTTGATCCGCTACCTGAAAGCCCAGCAAGGCTCGTAACTCGCTCTCGTGGGCGGCCGGCATGTTTGGCGTCCGTCGATCCCGATATTCTGGGTCTTCAGCCCCCTCCACTTCATCAACAATATTGTTACTGTCCAACCAGTCCGCCATCTCGTTGGCCAAACGACTGCTATTGGCCTGGTCCGACAGGATGGCCTCCAGAAGTCCGCTGAATTCAGCGACACGATCTGGCTGCCGCACAAACTGGTCTGCATCGGCCCTGATCAACCAGTTGAGGTTATAGCGGCCCTGGAGATCCTGAACACTGGCACTCAGAAATGCATCTTCGTAGGGAGTCGGCGGCAGCTGTACCGCCCATTGCTCCTCTACGCAATCATCGATCTGGGCGTTGTTCTTCACATCATCCTGCAGATCATCAATCAGGCCCTGCTGGGCCACCACTTCTGCAGCCATGGCATACTGATAGCGCTTGTCCCATTGCAGCAGATTATCTGCACGATTCAGAAAGCGGTCCTGGCGAAACAGCACCTCGGCCATCAATACCGAAATAATCGCAAACAGCATCAACACGATAATCAGGGCCATACCCTGTTGGCGACCACGATTCATGCCCACGGATTCACCACCGTCCGATAAAAACGATGGATGACATCACCGTTCTCCAGTTCAATCTCGATCTCGATACTCTTTGGCAAGCGTTGCGTCCAGACCGGCTGGGCAGCCATGCTCACATCGGGCCAGAGCTCCAGCCACTGCCAATCACCCTGTGGGGTCAAGTCCAGGTAGCGCACAGTGAACCGGGCCACCTCTTTCAACAAGATGTCTTGCTGGTATTCGGTCGCCACGGTGGTATCCAGTACCGGCCAGTAACGGCGATACAAATCGCCGTTTTCCAGTGTGTAGACCACCCGCTGCATTTCGCTGCGTTTGCGCAGTCCAAAAGGGTTCGACCAGCCCAAACGGCTGAACTCTACATAGTTATCACGCCCAACGATCGCAGGCTGAGGGTCACCATAGGGATCACGCACCGGACGGCTGACCAGCTGCTCAAAGTCCAGTGTCAGAAAAGTAATGGCGCGCTGACTTCGCTCCATCTTGTCGGCACTTTCCGTCAGCTGTTCACGTCCGTTGAGGGCGCTACTCAGAAAAGAAGCGGCCCAGACATAGATGAAAGCGAAAATAGCGATGGTGACGACCATCTCAAGCAGAGTAAAACCACGGATCGAGCGAAGCGCCGTCATGATGCGGGCTTCCCGATCAAACTCGCCAAGTGGTAGGCCAAACCTTCTTTCTCATCACCCCGAAGCAACCCTACGTTGATATCCACACGGCGCGTATCGGGATAAGGCCCCTCGCTGACAATGGTTTCAATCCACCAATCCCGCCCATTACGGGTTACTTCGGTATCGGACTGCCCCGTAGACGGCCACTGCTGATAAACCTGCATTTCAACCAGTTTGTCTGATGCCACCAGAAAGCCGAGATGGGTTTCGTTGATGTTGGAATAGGCTCGGGCGCTGGCCCCTAGCGTCTGGCCAAGCGTCACCATTACCAGCGCCAGAATCGTCACCGCAATCAACACTTCAATCAGTGTAAAGCCCTGGCTGCGAACGCCGCGTTTCACTGCTCCTCCTCGAAGGGATCGTCATCCTCTTCTTCTGGATCAGCGTCTGGATCAGTGACTTGGCCCAACGCACTGATCTGCCAGCGCTGGTATCCCTCGAGCTCGCTATTGGCCCGCTCGTCATTGGAGAGTAGCGTAAGAGTGACTGGGGTCACCTCTCCACTGGGAAAGAAAAAGACCTGGGGAAGATCTTCGTCTTCTTTCTGCTTTTTCGTTTCGGTTGTGTCCCTTGAAGTCTCGTCGCCCTCGTCATCCTGACTTAACCCCTCCGGGGTTGCCATGACGTCCTCTTTGACAAGATTTTCGGCTACGGCAGACAGGGCGATCTCATCATCCTCAAGAACATCCACCTGCCATTCCAGTGTCAGTTCTGCACCCAGACTTCGCCCTTTGAGAGACGTATTATCGATAGCAATGAATGCCTTCTCATCACGGTCGTAAACCAGAGGCGTCCAGCCATCGCTGCGCAGACGCAATGCCAGCAAGTGCCCGGAGAAAAGGCTTTCTTCGTTGAGCAATTCCAGAGTGTCGCGTAGTCGGGAGGATTCTTCTTCCAACCCGTCTTCACTTAACGTCCAGTTTCCCTGTGTCGCGATCACGGCCGTCAGCAGCCCGATCAGCATTACCACCACCATAATTTCCAGCAGTGTAAAGCCTGACTGACGAGCCGTTGCAGACATGATTACTGCACGTCACGCCAGTTGATGTCAGCGTCGTTGCCCTCACCACCTTCGGCACCATCTGCGCCCAGAGAGAGCAGATCAAACGGGCCATCCACGCCAGGGCTCAGATATATGTAATCATTGTTCCAGGGATCTTGCGGCACCTTGGGCAGATAGCCGCCGTCAGGCCACTTGCGAGCAGACGCCGGACGCTCAACCAGGCCATTCAAACCTTCCTCGGTGGTCGGGTAACTGCCGTTATTGAACTTGTAGAGATCGAGCTGCTGCACGATCTTGCCCATATTGGCCTTGGTCAGATCCACTTTCGCTGCCTCACCCTGACCAATCACGTTCGGCACGATCACCGCAGCAAGCAATCCAATGATGGCAACCACCACCATGATTTCGAGGAGGGTAAAGCCGGACACGGCCTTTTGTCGTTTTAGGGTTTTCATGTTATCCACCTAGCAGGTTATTCATTTGCATGATCGGCATCATCACCGAGAGTACGATCATGACCACCATCCCGGCCATCACCAGCAGCATGATCGGCCCCAGCAGGCCCACCATTGTATTGACCGTGCTGGTAAGCTCACGTTCCTGGTAATCGGCAGCCCGAGTCAGCATGTGATCCAGCTCGCCACTGGCCTCACCACTGGCGATCATTTGCACCAACATGGGGGGGAAATAGCCACTCGCATCCAACGCCCGACTAAGCCCGCCCCCTTCTCTTACCTTTACCGCGGCCTGTTTCACTGCCTCGCGAATCGCCAGATTGCCCACCACTTGAGCGGCGATGAACAGGGCATCCACCAAGGGCACGCCGGAGCGCCCAAGAATACCCAGCGTACTGGCCAGCCGGGCACTATCAGACGCCCGAAGCATGGTGCCCACCAGCGGCATGCTGGCGAGACGGCGATGCACGCGCATACGGAATCCCGGGTTCTGCATTGCCCTGGAGAAGCCCACCCCTCCAGCCACCACCAGCAGAACCAACAACCAACCCCAGTCACGAGTAAAGTCACTCAAGGTCATGACAATTCGGGTGAGCAGCGGCAAAACCTGATTCCGGCCCTCAAAAACCGCCACCAGTTTGGGCACAACGAAAGTCATCATCAACATGATAACCACGGAGGCGAAGACCATGATAAAGGCGGGATAGATCATCGCCTGTGCGACGGAACGCCCGGTATCGTGGCGGGTTTCAAGATAGTCCGCCAACTGCTCCAATACCTGCTCAAGGTGGCCGCTCTGCTCACCCGCTGACACAGTGGCCCGGTACATTTCAGGGAAGGCGCGCGGGAAGGATTCAAAGCTCTTGGCGAGACTGTAGCCCTCACGGACCCTAGCCCTCACGGCAAGCATAATACGCTCTATACGGTCATTTGCAGCCTGCTTGGACACCGCCGACAACGCCTGCTCGACCGGCAAACCAGACTTGAGCAAGGTGGCAAGCTGACGGGTGACCAGCGCCTGCTCTGCCCCCTTGAGCTTCCCCGATGAGGAAAACAGGTTCATCCCGGACGCTGAATCGGTGTCCCGGGTTTCGTTGACCTCGATCGGGACCCAACCCTTTTCGCGCAGTTGCTGGCGAACCTGGCGAGCGCTGTCTGCCTCAAGCGTCCCTTTACGAATTTTTCCCTTATGGTCGAGGGAGCGGTACTCAAATGCGGGCATGCGCGCTAATCCTGTCAGTCTTCGCGGGTCACGCGCAGCACTTCTTCAACGCTGGTCTGGCCGGCCAATACCTTGCGCCAACCATCCTCCCGGATGCTGCCAGTCATGGTGCGCGCATGGCGAGTCAATGCCAATTCGCCAGCCTGATCGTGGATCAACTGACGCATGGCTTCATCAATCAGCACCAGTTCATAGATGCCCGTTCGGCCACGATAACCCTGATTGTTACAGTGTTCGCAGCCATTGGGATGATACAGGGTATGTGGTTGGTCTTCCGGTAGCCCCATCATGCGAAGCTCCCCTGGAGTCGCTTCATAGGGCGTCTTGCAGTCATCGCAAAGTACCCGCACAAGGCGCTGCGCCAGCGCTCCCAGCAGAGAACTGGAAAGCAGGAACGGTTCGATGCCCATATCCTGAAGACGCGTCACCGCACCAACGGCGGTATTGGTATGCAAGGTCGAGAGCACCAAGTGACCGGTCAGGGAAGCCTGCACTGCAATTTCTGCGGTTTCCAGATCCCGGATCTCCCCCACCATGACCACATCAGGATCCTGCCGGAGGATGGCCCTGAGCCCACGGGCAAACGTCATGTCCACCTTGCTGTTCACCTGGGTCTGGCCAATCCCCTCCAACTGGTATTCGATGGGATCTTCCACTGTGAGGATGTTGCGGGAACTGTCGTTCAGCTCAGTCAGTGACGCATACAGCGTGGTCGTTTTACCCGAGCCAGTGGGACCAGTCACAAGAATAATGCCGTGGGGCTTGCTGATCAGCTCACGCATGATCTTGTCGTTCTGTTCTTCCATGCCCAGGTGTGCCAGATCAAGGCGCCCTGCCTGCTTGTCCAGCAAACGCAGCACCACACGCTCACCATTGCTGGAAGGCATCGTAGAGACACGCACATCCACGTCACGCCCGCCAATCCGCAGTGAGATTCGGCCATCCTGAGGGATCCGCTTCTCAGCGATATCCAGCCTCGCCATTACCTTGATACGGGAAACCAGCAACGGTGCCAATTCCCTTTTGGGGGCCAGGATTTCACGCAACACGCCGTCCACCCGCAGGCGAACAACCAGTTTGCGCTCAAAGGTTTCAATATGGATGTCAGAGGCATCTTCACGAATCGCCTCCTGCAGCAGGGCATTGATCAATCGGATGATGGGCGCATCATCTTCCTGCTCCAACAGATCCGAGGTTTCCGGCAGCGAATCAGCAAGGCTGGCCAGATCCAGCCCTTCCAGGTCATCTGCAGCTTCCGCAGCCGCTCCTCGCTGCTGTTCGTAGGCCAGGGCCATGGCAGCGGTAAAGCTGGCCTCATCCAGGGCCACCAACTTGGGCAAGGCACCGATTTTGCGTTGCACTTCACCCAGCGCGGAGACAGGAACGTCATCCCGGTAGCACAGCTCGCGGTTGCCATCCCGCTCACGCAGAAGCACACCAAAGCGACGGGCAAAGCCGTAAGGCAATAAATACGGGGCTAATGCCTGAATGTCGCTGTGTTCCGCATGATCCGTCATGTTCAGTACTTATCCATCAGATTTTCAATCACTTGCTTGGTCACACCGCTCAGGTTCACAAACTGGAATCCAACTTGAAACTCGCCGGGTGCATCCAGATTCTCACACCAGATGGACTTGGCATCAAAGCTGATTGTGTTAACGCCAGCAATCTGGTCCGGCAGCACCATCCCAAGGTGCAAGCGCTGCCCGGGCTCAATATCACGGCGGGAAAACAGCTTGAAGCCATCCGGGCTCAGATTCATCAGGCGGCCCACATTACCACCGGTACTGCGGTCAAACACCACCATTTCCCGAAATAGTTTCTTGCGAGGGTGTCTACGGTGATCCTTGCGGCTATCACGCACATCGTTTTCATCTTCCGCCTGGCGCACCACCACCACAACGCCGTTAAAGTTGCCATCATCATCGGTAATGGCATTGGCGCGCAGGGCCAGGGAGACCAGCCCGTTACCATCCTCGGCATAGAGGGGGTGCTCATTCTTCCAGCTCTCCCCTTTCTCGCAGGCCAGTCGCAACGGATTGTCTTTCCACTCCCAGCGCTTCTTGCCCGCATCATCGTTAAACAGCAGGCTGGATAAATCTTGACCAACCAGATTGTCACGATCCCGATTAATCAAGGCACACGCCGCTTCATTACAAAAAGTGATTTGCCCCCTGGCATCCGCACCCACCAGCGCCTCACCAAGGGCATGTAGCAAACGTTCGTTTTCGTCCTTGAGGCGCTTCATCTGGATAACGGCCTGCTGCAGCTTCCGCCGTTGCAGATCCAGTTCAAGGAACACGCTTACCTTTGCCTCAAGAATTTTTTGATCGATCGGTTTGAACAGATAGTCAACCGCACCGCATTCATAGCCACGGAATACGTACTTCTGTTCTTTGGAAATTGCAGTTACGAAAATGATAGGAATACTGCGCGTCTTTTTATTCTTGCGCATCAACTCGGCCACTTCGAACCCATCCATCTCGGGCATCTGGACATCCAGCAGCACCAGCGCGAAATCGTGCTTGAGGGCTAGATTCAACGCTTCATTGCCAGATTGGGCCATGACGAGGTTGCGGCCATCCCCTTCCAGAATTGCCTCAAGAGCAATCAGGTTTTCCTTGTGGTCATCCACAACCAAAATATTTTGCTTCATTGCATTAACTACCCTGCAACCTTTCCGCCAAATAAGGGCCTATCTTTTCAAGATCAAGCACCCTGGAAACCGCACCTGTTTTTATTGCCGCTTCGGGCATTGTTGGTGCTTCCGAACTGACTGGAGACTGCGCAATCGTAAAGCCTCCCCGCCGGTGTATATACTCTATTCCTGCCGCACCATCGTCATTGGCTCCGGTGAGGATCACTGCGGCCAAACGGTCGCCATAAACCACCCCGGCAGAGAAAAACAACTCATCTACTGATGGCCGCGAAAAGTGCACTTGCTTGCCAACTGAAAAAGCAATGGTCTCATCCTGATCAACCAGCATGTGGTAACCCGGTGGAGCTACGTAAACATGCCCCGGCAGAATGGGCTCCTTGTCTTCCGGTGCAATCACCGGCAAATCACAATAGCGCCCCAACAGCCAGGGTAGCCGATTCTCGGAACTGGCATGTTGATGCTGAACCAGCAGGATTGCCGCAGGAAAACTGGCGGGCAACGCCGCCAGAACCTGAGTGTAGGCATTCAACCCACCCCAGGATGCACCCATGACAACAGCCTTCACTGGCCCCATGTTTTCCCTCACGAATTGCTGCCTTCACCTCCATCGCGGCTTGCCTTGCCAGCTTCATAAGCCGCGCGATGAGCCTGCGCCTGCTTGAGCTTTTCCTGCAATTCGCGGCGCTGACGGTCCAGGCCGAGGAAGAAGTCCACTTTACTTTTAAGGATGAGCGGATCAAGCGGTTTGAACAGATAATCTACTGCACCTGCCTGATAGCCCTTGAATACGTATTTCTTTTCCTTGCTGATCGCTGTTACGAAAATAATCGGGATTGTCTGTGTGTCCTTGCGCTGTCGCATCAGTTCTGCGACCTCGAAGCCATCCATACCCGGCATCTGCACATCCAGCAATACCAGGGCGATGTCTTCCTTGAGCAACACCTTCAGCGCCTCCTGCCCGGAGTGAGCCTTGATCAGTGTACGCCCCTCCCCCTCCAGCACCGCCTCCAGCGATACCAGATTTGCAGGTTGATCGTCGACTAACAGCAGCTTCTGCTCAATCATCAAATTTCTCTAATCAAACGTCAGGAATGACGAATCTGTCGCTTACGGAAGATTCTCAGCGACGGGTTAATCATTTCAAAGGCCTCTTCCTGACCCGTGAATTTCAGACTTTCCTTGGTGCCAAGACACAGGTAACCACCCATATCCAGGCTGTCCACAAACAGACGGATGACGCGCTCCTGCAGGGCCCGGTCGAAATAAATAAGCACATTCCTGCACAGGATAACGTGCATTTCACCAAATACCTGATCGGTGGCCAGATCGTGGTCTGCAAACACAATATTGCGTTTCAGCCGCTGATCCATAATCACACTGTCATAGCGCGCAGTGAAATAGTCAGACAGGGAGTGTCTGCCCCCCGCACGACGATAGTTATCGCCATACTGTTTGACCGCCTCGATGGAGTAAATTCCTTTCTTCGCTGCAGCAAGGACATTCTTGTCAATGTCTGTGGCATAGATCATGGCGCGGTCATACAGACCCTCCTCCTCAAGAAGGATGGCCATGGAATAAATCTCTTCACCTGTAGAACAACCGGCGTGCCAGATCTTGATGAACGGGAAGGTCTTGAGAACAGGGATGACCTCTTCCCGAAACGCCCGGTAAAACTCCGGGTCCCGGTACATCTCAGTCACATTGACGGTGAGATCGTTAAGCAGGGTAACGAAGAACCTGCGATCACGTAGCACCTTGTCGGTCATTTCCATAATGCTGGAAAAACCTGACATGCCGAGGCGATGCATGATCCTGCGGCGTATTGAAGCCTTGCTGTAGGACCGGAAGTCATAGCCGTACATCTGGAAAATCGCCTCCAGCAACAAGCGGATCTCGATGTCTTCGACATCGATCTCATCATCATCAATCGGAAATGAGTCCGCCATTACCTTCTCCAGGGCGCTTATTTATGCAGCCAGACACGCAACAGGGATGTCAGCTTGGCCATATCAATGGGCTTTGAACAGTAGTCGTTAGCCCCTGCGTCAATACATTTGGCCCGATCATCCTTCATGGCCTTGGCCGTCAACGCCAACATCGGCAGCTTCTTGAAGCGGCTCTGTTCACGAATCAGTCCCATCGCCTCGTAGCCATCCATTTCAGGCATCATGATATCCATCAGGACAATATCCATGGCCGGGTTCTCATCCAGCGCAACCAACGCCTCTTTGCCGTTGTTGGCAATGGTAATTTCAAACCCGAGCTCTTCAAGCTGGGCAGATAGCGCATAGATGTTGCGCATATCGTCATCGACCAGCAGCAACTGCTTTCCTTCAAAGATATCGTCCCGGTGCTCAATGGAGGTTTCCTGGGGCGCGTTGCGATTGCTGGGCAATGTGGATTCCAGCCAATGCAGGAACAAGGAAGCCTCGTTCAACAGGCGCTCATGAGACCGCTCAGTCTTGAGGATAATGCGGTCAGCGTACTTGCGCAGCTTGGCCTCTTCTTCCCGGGTCAGGTCCTTGCCGGTATAGATAACCACGGGAACACTATCGTAATCATCACCGTTATTGATGATTTCAAGCAGCTCAAAGCCACTCATGTCCGGCAGTGTCAGGTCCAGAATCATGCAATCGAAGACCGTGGTTCGCAGAGCCTCCAAGGCTTCTTCACCACTGGTAGCGGCAGTGATTTCCACCCCTTTCTGGTCAAACAACTCGCGAATACTTTCGTGCTGGATCTCGCTATCTTCCACAACCAGCAAGCGCCGTACATTGGTCTCGATGGCCCCCTCAATCTTCGCGAATGCCGACAGGATATCCTCCTGGTTGACCGGCTTGGTAAGCAAATCAAGCGCGCCAAGATCCAGCGCTTTCTTGCGCTCATCACGGCCGGAGAGGAAGTGCACCGGAATATCCTTGGTGCGCGGGTCCGCTTTCAGCTTTTCCATGACTTCCCAGCCATCAATGCCGGGCAAGCCAATATCCAGGATAATGGCACTGGGTCGATAATGGCTGGCGTATTCCAGGCCTGCCTCTCCATCGTGGCAGATATGGCCTTCCAGCCCGTAATCCGCTGCAAGTTCCATGAGCACGCCCGCGAATTCTTCATCATCTTCGACGATCAGAACCGTTTTTTCGCGAACGACAAAATCATCGTCCCCAGCCTGTTCCGGCACCATGGCCGCAGTATGCGCTTCAGCATTGGAACCAATATCGGCTTCGTGGAGACCCGATTGCTCAACCACATCCAGTGAATCCGCAGAACCTTCCGGCAGGTACAGCGTGAAAGTCGACCCCTGACCTTCCCCATCACTATGGAGACCGATTTCACCACCAAGAAGACGTGCCAGTTCCCGGGAAATGGTCAGGCCCAAGCCAGTACCACCATATTTACGGCTGGTGGTGCCATCTGCCTGTTGGAAGGCCTCAAAGATCAGCTTCTGTTTCTCGGCGGGAATGCCCGCGCCGGTATCGGTAACCGACAATTTGACCGCTTTCTCGGCCGTCAGGTGGCGCGGCAAGGGATCACTGGCCTCAGGACGTTCGATAGCAAGGGTTACCGAGCCCTGTTCAGTAAACTTGAGCGCATTGGAAAGCAGGTTCTTGATGATCTGCTCAAGCCGCTGCCGGTCAGTATAAAAATGCTCTGGTACACCCTCGCCCACGTTAACGTGGAAATCGAGACCACGGTTCTCTGCCACATGAGCAAAGTGCCTGCGGAAATGATCGCCTAACTCCACTGGGGAGAGATCATCGATGACCACATCCATTTTGCCTTCCTCGATCTTGGAAATATCGAGGATGTCGTTAATCAGACTGAGCAGATCAGAGCCCGCGGAATGGATAACCTGCGCATGCTCGACCTGCTTGTCTTCCAGATTCCCGCGCTTGTTCTGACCTAGGGCATTAGAAAGAATCAGGATGGAATTGAGCGGCGTACGCAGCTCATGACTCATGGTAGACAGAAACTCTGACTTGTATTTGGAAGACATCTCAAGCTCGCGAATCTTGTCTTCCAGCTCATGATGCAGAAGCTCAAGCTCATCATTCTTCTGCGCCATCTCGGTTTTTTGCTCTGTCAGCAGTCGCGCCTGGGCTTCCAGCTCTTCATTGGTCACCCGCAGTTCTTCCTGCTGCGCCTGCAGGCTTTCTTCAGAAGCTCGCAGAGCCTGGGTTTGAGACTCAAGCTCTTCGTTAATGGCCTTTAGCTCTTCCTGCTGTTGCTGCAGGCGAGATTCAGAGGCCGACAGTTCCATGGCCTGCTCTTCCAGGTCATTGTTGACCTGAGCCATTTCTTCTTTCTGCTTCTCAAGCTCAACCGCCTGTTCACGGGTCTGCTCCAGCATTTTCGCCAGGCGCATCCGACTCAGGGCGCTACTGACGGAAATAGCGATCACATCGGAACACTGCTCAAGGAAGGCCAGGTCATCATCACTGAACTGGCGGAAAGCACCAATCTCAAGAACGCCTTTCAGCTCTTCCTCGTGAATGACCGGCATCACAATCACATTGCGAGCTTCACTGGCACCGGTGCCAGAGCTGATGCTGATATACCCCTCGGGTACTGTCTCCAGCAGGATGGTCTTGCGCTCCAGCGCACACTGCCCTACAAGCGATTCGCCCAATGCAAAATCATTACCCAGATGCTTGCGGCGCTGCATGGCATAAGAGCTACTCAGGCTCAGGCGCTGGCTCTCCGGGTTAAAGCTGTAAAAGGCTCCCACCTGTGCCTCAAGGACCGGCACCAGGAAGCTCAGCATGTTATTGCCAAGTTGCTCGTAGCTCAGTTCACCGCGCATGCGGTTGTTCAGCTCGGCCAGATGATTCTTGACCGTTTCCTGACGACGGTCTTCCTGATGCCGTCGCACCAGAGCGTCCCGCATTTTCCGGATCGCATGGAGCAACTGCCCGGTCTCATCACGGCCAGTGGAGACGATCTGGGTGTCCCATTTTCCATCAGCGATGTTATCTGCTGCTGTTACCGCCCCTTCCAAAGGCAAGGTGATGGCGCGAGTTACCCGCAGTGCGATCATCGCCAATGCAGAGAATGCTACCAGCCCAAGGAACAAGCCAATTTTCTGGGTGCCCTGATTATCCCCCCGACTCTTGTTCAGGGTTTCCCGAAACGCTTCGTATCGCTGGGTTTCAAATGCTTTCTGGTTGGTTTCATAGGTGTTCTGGAGCTCTCGAACACGAGTGATGCGCTGATAAATGTCTTCACTGGCAGAGGAATCATCTATCAGGCTGCGCGCCAGGGTATCGGCGGCGTAAATATAGTTGGCAAAGCTTTTCTTCAATTCGCCAACACTTTCGGAAAGCTCAGGATCCGTCTGCCGAATCTGATCGAGCCTTTGCTCAAATTTTTCTGAGCGATCCAGCGCTTCCTGCAACAGGTCCGGGTCTGCCTGGGTAATGGCGGCAATGAACGATTCGCCAATGGCGATGAAGTCCACGTTATTCGCGTTCACCAACTCAAGAACAGGAAAGTCCTGATCTTCAATCCGTTCCAGATGGTGAATGTTCGTTTCGGCGATGTAGTAGCTATAGGCCGCGTAGACCACAAAAAGCACAATGCCAAGACCTGCCACTGACAGAATCTTCAACCTGACAGACAGGTTCTGAAACCAGTTCATTCTGTTGCCCCTCGAGCCTTCCCGGCCTTGTTGTTCTGATGCCCGGAGAAACGGGCTAAGACTAAAGTGTGAGGCTACCAGAAAGGCAGGCAGAACGGCAATAAACAGCCTTAACAGGATTTACCATCCTATTGATTTGGCTGGATTTTGATAACCAGAAAACAGATAAAGGGAGGAATTAATGGTGCCCGGGGCGGGACTTGAACCCGCACGACCAAAGGTCAACGGATTTTAAGTCCGTTGCGTCTACCAATTTCGCCACCCGGGCGGTGACCGTGCGGGTCGGTAATTGGAGGCGCGGGTCGGAATCGAACCGGCGTACACGGAGTTGCAGTCCGCTGCATAACCACTCTGCCACCGCGCCTTTTACTGGTACCAAGAAAAAACCTCGGCCAGACCGAGGTTTTTTGGAATCTGGAGCGGGAAACGAGATTCGAACTCGCGTCCCCGACCTTGGCAAGGTCGTGCTCTACCAACTGAGCTATTCCCGCTTTTTTGCCGAAACACCCGATTACTGTGCTCCGTTGCGGGAAAGAATTCTACCCATCACCCTCCGGGTGTCAACCCGCAGCAGGGTATTTTTTCTGATATTTCAGGACTTTGACTGACTTTTGAGCAATTGCGGGGCCGCTGCTCGCAGATAGGACATCATTGACCACAACGTCAGCCCTGTCGCCAGGTACAGCAGGCCATAACTGAGCCACAACCACTGGGTCATGACGATATCGCCTGCCATATCAAAATCCGGCTTTTGCGCCAGCAACAAGGTAATCGCCGTCATCTGGGTGGTGGTCTTGATCTTGCCAAGCTGGCTGACCGCCACCTTCGCACGCTGCCCCAGCTCTGCCATCCACTCGCGCAGTGCCGAGACCGTGATTTCTCTGGAAACAATCACCATGGCGGGCACCGCCAACCAGGCTGTGGCGTGCACCTGAACCAGCATCACCAGTGCCACACCGACGATCAACTTGTCAGCAACCGGATCCAGAAATGCCCCGAACGGACTGGTCTGATTGAGCTTGCGTGCCAGATAGCCATCCAGCCAGTCGGTGATGCCAGCAGCCAGGAACAGCGCCGCAGCACAAACACCGCTCCACTTGAATGGCAGATAGAAGACCAGCACCAGTACAGGAATTGCCACCACTCGTATCAGAGTCAGGATATTGGGCAAATTCAGTACCGGGTGATTCTTCTGCATAACACTACCGCTCGTTAGTTAAGCGGACAGTATAGCGAAAACCGGACCGGGACTCATGGTCGATTTTGCTCTTGTTTGTCATGTCATGCCGCTCGAGATGTAAAAATGTCTGTCTCACAGCCGCTCACGGCACACCTTAATTGTGGAACCAGTCGTAAACGGTCTCGGCCATCTGCGCATTAATGCCCGGCACTCTCGCCAGCTCTTCCAGGGAGGCGTTGCGCAGCTGCTTCAGACCACCAAAGTGCGTCAGTAGCGCCTTGCGCCTCTTCGGCCCGATACCGGGAATTTCGTCCAGCGATGAGGTTTTGCGAGCCTTTCCTCTTCTTGCCCTGTGCCCGGTCAGCGCAAAGCGATGCGCTTCATCACGTACCTGCTGTAAAAGGTGCAATGCCGAATGGGCAGGCCCCGGTGTCAGCTCCCGGCCATCCGGCAGATACAACACTTCAAACCCCGGGCGGCGACTTGGCCCCTTGCCAATCCCCATGACTTCCATACGCCCCTGCAGACCAAGCTCACCCATCACATCCCAGCCTCGTTGCAGTTGCCCCTTGCCACCATCAATCAACAACAGATCTGGCAACCGGCTACCCTCATTCAGGACCCGCTGATAACGACGGCGAATGGCTTCCTCCAGCGCGGCGTAGTCATCCCCTGCCTGTGGAGGACTAACGTTGAAATGGCGATAATCCGGCTTTCTTGCCCCCTGCTGATCAAACACCACGCAGGAGGCTACCGCTTTTTCACCCTGGGTATGGCTGATATCAAAACACTCGATCCAGCGCACTGGTTTGTCTGAGCCAAGCAAAGCTTCCAGGGCAAGAAAACGCTGCTCAAGATGCTCCCGTGCCGCCAGCTCTGTGGCCAGCGATTGAGAGGCATTGGTTCTCGCCATGTTTAACCAGGCCGCCCTGTCGCCCCGCACCCGGGTAGCCAGCCTGACTTTTTTATTCCACTGCGTCGCTAACGCCTGCTGCAGGGTTGCCATGCCAGCTACTTCGTGACTCAACAAAATCTCTGGCGGATTCACCGGGTCTTCCCGGTCCCCCAGATAGTACTGTCCAGCAAAGGCCTCAAGGATTTCAGCAAGATCTTCTTCACCCCGTGTTTGCGGACTGAACGTACGGTGACCCAGAATTCGCCCCCCGCGAATCATTAGTACATCCACCACGGCCAGGCCATGGCGACCTTCAACCGCAACCACATCCAGATCCCCCTGCCCGGTTTCTGCGTATTGCTTCTGCTGGACCGCCTGGATCGCAGCCAGCTTGTCCCTGAGCAGGGCGGCCTCTTCGAAAGCGAGAGACTCTGCCGCCTGCTCCATCTTCTGGCTTAAGTGCTCAACCACATCACGGCTACGGCCATCGAGAAAGTCGGTTGCCAGCCGGACCTGCTGGGCGTAGTCCTGCTCGGAAACCAGCCCAACACAAGGCGCCGTACAGCGCTGAATCTGATGTTGCAGGCAGGGGCGCGTACGGTTACGAAAATAGCTGTCACTGCAGTTACGAACCTGGAACACCTTTTCCACCAGTGAAATCGCTTCACGCACTGCCCCGCCACTAGGGTAAGGGCCGAAGTAGTGGCTGCCTTTGCGTCGGGTGCCACGATGAAAGGTGATGCGGGGGTAACGATCCGACGTTGTGAGCCGAATATAGGGGTAACTTTTGTCATCCCTGAGCAGGATGTTATAGGGGGGGCGCAGGCTCTTGATCAAAGATTGCTCAAGCAGCAAGGCTTCCGCTTCGCTGCTTGTCACCGTGGTCTGCACATCAGCAATCCGTGCCACCAGGGCACGGGTTTTCACACTGGCGACATTTTTCTGGAAATAGCTGCTCAGCCGAGCCTGAAGATTACGCGCCTTGCCGACATAAAGGACATCGCCGTCCGCGTTCAGCATGCGATAGACACCCGGTTTACGGGCGCAGTGGTCAAGAAAATGTTTGGGGTCGAAATCTGGCAAGGAAATGTCTCCGGCGTTACCTGACAAGTATATCAGTGCACGCGGCGACATTCCCTTGAGGGGAGGAAATACTTTAGCCAGGCAAAGGCTGATCCACAGCGTCAAGCATGCCATGCCTGACAGCCAGCAATGCCATTTCTACATCGCTGGAAACGCCCAGCTTGTCGAATATACGGTAGCGATAGGTGTTGACGGTTTTCGGAGAGAGACAAAGCTTGTCAGCCACATCCTGCACCTTGTGGCAGTTGACGATCATCATCATGATCTGCAGTTCACGCTCAGACAGCATATCGAGGAGGTTTGCCTCTTCGCCCACATAAGGTTTGAGGGCCATGGCCTGAGCGATTTCAGGGCTGATATAACGCTGCCCGGTGGTCACAATCTTGATGGCACGAACCATTTCCTCAAGATCCGCCCCCTTGGTCATATAGCCTGCGGCACCGGCTTTCATCAGGCGCGAAGGAAAAGGCTCTTCTTCACACATGGTCACCGCGATAACCCTTAGAGCATCGTCCACTCTCAGCAGCTTGCGGGTCGCTTCCAGGCCACCTATGCCCGGCATCTTGATGTCCATGAGAACCACATCCGGTGAGTGCTCGCGGGTTTGCTGGATAGCCTCTTCCCCTGAGCAAGCCTCCCCTACCACCTTGATGCCTTCAACTTCACCCAGCATTCGCGCAATGCCGGTTCTGACCAGATCATGGTCATCCACTACCAATACTTTGATCATTCTTTTACCTCCGGGTAGTTCCATTACCCGCCGTACATAACAAACCGGCAACCATACGCACTACCCTTGTTGTTTCATAGCACATTTTCGGCAAACGTTGATCGCTGTCACCCATACACAAACTGTATATTAGCCTTTGGTCGCGTTGACCAGCGAGTCAGTCGTGAGAGACTGGTTCTTTAGAGCAAAGCCAATCAGGAACATGAGCCAAGGGCAACTTCCATGAGCGCAATTATTTTGCTCCTGCTGGGGCTGGGCGGAATGGCCGCCGGTTATTTATTCTACTCCCGGTTCATCGCCAATCGCATCTTCAAACTGGACCCGAATTTCAGAACCCCGGCCCACGAATATGAAGATGGTGTCGATTTCGTCCCGACCAATCGCTATGTGTTGTGGGGGCACCATTTCACCTCCGTGGCTGGCGCAGCGCCCATTGTTGGCCCAGCCATTGCCGTCATTTGGGGCTGGCTTCCTGCCTTTATCTGGGTAGTACTGGGCACTATCTTCTTTGCTGGCGTTCACGACAGCGGCGCGCTCTGGGCCAGTGTCCGCAACCGGGCCAAATCCGTTGGTGCCTTGACCGGTGAAGTGGTTGGTGCCCGCGCCCGCACCATCTTCATGATCGTCATCTTCCTTGTGCTGCTCATGGTCAACGCAGTGTTTGGTGTAGTCATCGCCAAACTGCTGATCAACAACCCCGGTGCAGTAGTGCCGGTTTGGGGAGCCATTGCAGTCGCCCTGATAATCGGACAATTGATTTACCGACGCCTGATCGGCCTGGGTGTCGTTTCGGTGGTCGGTGTCGTTGCCCTCTATGCACTGATCTATGTTGGCCCTCAGGTGCCCGTAGCGCTGCCTTCTGAGGTTATGGGGTTATCGGCCAATGCCAGTTGGATTCTGCTGCTTTTCGCTTACGCAGCCATTGCCTCCCTGCTGCCTGTATGGATGCTGCTGCAACCCCGCGATTACATAAATGGTCTGCAGTTGTTTGTCGGCCTGATTCTGCTCTACGGCGCGGTCTTGATTGGCAACCCCACCGTAGTCGCCCCCATGATTAACGTTGACGTCCCGGCGGGGACGCCTTCTCTCATTCCTCTGCTGTTCGTGACTATTGCCTGCGGTGCCATCTCTGGCTTCCATGGCCTGGTCGCCTCAGGCACCAGTTCCAAGCAACTGGACAAGGAAACCGATGCCCGCTTCGTCGGCTACTTTGGCGCAGTCGGCGAAGGGTCTTTGGCCCTCGCGGCGATTATTGCTGCTACAGCGGGTTTCGCCACGCTGGCGGACTGGCAGGCTGTTTACACTGCCTTTGGCAAGGGCAGCCTCACCGCCTTCGTCGATGGGGGAGCCAGTATTCTTGCCGGTGGCCTGGGGCTCGATATCAGCGTCGCCGCGACGCTGCTAACCGTGATGGCGGCGCTGTTTGCCGGCACCACTATGGATACAGGGCTTCGACTGCAGCGTTATATATTCCAGGAATGGGGGGAAATCTATCAGCAAAAATGGATGACTCGCCCCCTTCCCGCCACCCTGCTCTCCGTGGTCAGCTGTCTGCTGCTGGCCTTTGGCGCGGGCGGAGCTGACGGCAGCGGAGGCTTGCTAATCTGGCCGTTATTCGGCACCACTAACCAACTGCTGGCAGGCCTCACCCTGCTGGTGATCACCATTATGCTGGTCCGTCGCGGTCGACCCGCCATTTACACCCTTGGCCCACTGGTCTTCTTGCTGGCCATGACACTGATCGCACTTTTGCTGCAGCTCAAGAATTTCTATGACAAGCAGGACTGGTTCCTGCTGGGGCTGGATCTGGTGGTACTGGTCGCCGCCTTACTGGTCACTCTGGAATGCGCTGCCGCCCTCAAGCGCGCCTTCGCCGAACCCGTGGAGCAATCCTGATGGGCAACCGGATCATGGGCGCGCTGCGGCGGCTCAACGAGCTGGGCAACCAGTACTACAACGCACCCTACCGCGCAGCCATTGCCCGCGCCAAACGGGACGAGGAAGACCTGTTCATGTTGCTGGTATTTTCGGAAATGATGGGCATTCCCAACCCGGCTGCATGGAGCACTCTGGAGCTGCAACCTTTGCTAATGGATCGCTTCCACGAATGGCATACCCGCATGGGCATGGAGCGTTCGCCACTGGACCACTTTCGTTGCTGCTGATGACCGACACGACACTGAACATCGATGATCTGATTCAGCACCGCAGGCTATTGATGGTGGGAGGCAAAGGGGGCGTAGGGAAAACCACCACCGCAGCCGCTGTTGCCTGTCGCGCTGCCGATGCCGGACGCAAGGTGCTGCTGGTCTCCACCGACCCGGCACACAGCCTTGGTGATGCCTTTGCCCAGCCGATTGGCAACGCTATCACCTGCATGACAGAGAATTTGTATGCGCTGGAGCTGGATCCGGATGAGGAAGTTGAGCGCTATCTGGACAAGGTAAGCGCACAGATGCGCCGCTTTGCCAGGCCAGACCAATTCAGGGAACTTGAGAAACAGCTGCGACTCAGTCGTCAGTCCCCCGGAGCCCAGGAAGCTGCCCTGCTTGAGCGATTGTCACAGATCATCGATGACAGCAGTCAGGATTACGACCTGGTGGTTTTCGATACCGCGCCTACCGGCCATACACTGCGCCTTCTCAGTCTCCCGGAAGTCATGGCCGCCTGGACCAACGGATTACTCAGACACAATCACAAGGCCAAGCAGCTTGGCAAGGTGCTGGACCACCTCAGCCCCGGCAAGGATCTGGACAGCCCACTACAGGATCCCAACCAGCACGCCAATCAGAACCTGGACCCACGCAGCCAGCAGATTGCCGACACCCTGCTGGCCCGACAGCGCCTGTTTCACCGCGCCCGCCGACAACTCTCTGACCCACATACTACCGGCTTCATCTTCGTGATGACCCCGGAAAAACTCCCCATCCTGGAAACTCGCCGCGCAGTGGACAGCTTGCAGGAATCCGGCATTCCCGTTGCAGGCATCGTCATCAACCGGGTTCTGCCAGATAACGTCGAAGGCGCCTTCTTTGCAGCCAGACTTGCTACCCAGCAACGCCATCTGGACGACATTAGCCAACAATTCAGCAAACTCGCGACCCTGCAAATCACTCTTCAAGAAGATGACGTTCAGGGCCTTAACGCGATCCGAAAGTTTTCCGGGATGCTGAGCCAGGACATGTGAGCGCGCGCATTGCTTACGGGACCGGCCAAGAAACGACAATAAAAAAGCCCGCGCTCATCGAGCGCGGGCTTTTTATTTGGCGGAGGGGGTGGGATTTGAACCCACGGACGGTCTCCCGTCGCCGGTTTTCAAGACCGGTGCATTCGGCCACTCTGCCACCCCTCCAGACTGGCCAGCAATAATACATGAGCCCGTTTGTCAGTCAACGACCACAACCCTTGGCGATCGACAACTGTTGGAAAGTTGACCAGCTAACCCGTGTTACGCCTTGTATTGGCCAAAAATTCGGCGCTTGGCGCGCTCGTAACGCTCCTTGCTGATCGCTCCGCTGCTTTGAAGGCGGCGATGCTCTGCCACTTCCACCGCCAGACGCTCGCGCCCTGCCGGCAAATGATTCCAGGCTTGCTGGCCTCGCTTGGCCAGGATGCCAATCAATTTTTGCAGTCGCTCCGCATCTGCCCGGCATTGGCGCAGCTCAAACAAGGCAATGCGGCCGTGCCTGCTATAAAAGATCCAGCGGTTTCGTTGCTTGCGGCGAGCAACAACCATAGAGAGTGCAGTCCAGATAGCGCCACCGGCAGCCACCGGCCACAGTTGCAGATAAGCCCCTGCCAGAATCGCCACTCCGCCGAGCACAGCAGAGGCCCAATAAGGGAGGGCAAGCTCCACATCATGGGCCGGCTTCGGATCAACAAAAGCCAGATTGAATACCACTGCAGCGCCTTTACGTCGGGCCACACGGCGATATTCAACAAACCTGCCATTAAAAAGCGAAAGGCTGCAGGCGACACCTGATTTCGGTGTGAACACCAGCTCCACTTTTCTGTCGCTTTGGTCCGGTACGGCCACCAGTTGGGCCTGATCAAGCGCCGCAGGGACGCCCTGGAGTTCTATCTGCTCTTCACGGGGTGCAATGGATAGTGTTGTCATAGTCAATGTGAACCTCCCCCAAACTACGAATATAGTATGAAAATTCGCCGTCAGGTCCCGAGATTCGGTTCACAAAGCCCGAATTTCACTCAACCGCGCGAAAAATAGCTTACCGCTATAAAAAACAGTAGCTTAGAGAATCCGGTTTCCCTTGATTTTGCGCCCCGCGCCCTTATCATCACAGGTACCATTCACAAGGATGATCCAGATTATGAATAACCCGACCAACCCCTACTCTACTCCTCAGCAGCACGGCATGGCCGTCACGGGAGAACGTGCGGCTCAGGTACTCAAAAACACCTACATGCTGCTGGGGCTGTCACTCATCGTGGCCACAGGTGCCTCGTGGTTTGCCATGTCCAGCAACATTGGCTTTATCAATGTATGGGTCACTATTGGCGTGTACTTTGGGCTGTTGTTTGCTACCAACATGCTGCGTAACAGCGCCTGGGGCATTCTTGCCGTGTTCGGTCTGACCGGCTGGCTGGGCTTCACCACTGGCCCAATCATCAATATGTACGCTCAGATTCCGGGTGGTATGGAGATTGTCACCACCGCTCTCGGCGGCACCGCCTTCATCTTTGTTGCCATGTCAGCCATTGCGCTGGTGACCCGCAAGGATTTCAGCTTCCTGACCAACTTCATCATGATCGGCATTCTGGTGGCTTTCGTTGCCAGCCTCGCTAACATCTTCTTTGGTATCCCGGCTCTGAGTCTGGCGGTTTCCGCTGCTTTCGTGCTGCTGTCTTCCCTGCTGATCATGTGGCAGACCAGCGCTATCATCCACGGCGGTGAAACCAACTACATCATTGCCACCGTGACCCTGTTTGTGTCCCTCTATAATCTGTTTATGTCTCTGCTGAGCATTCTCACTGCCCTTGGCGGCGACGATTAATGCAGTTTGCCCTTCTGGTCAACGCGGCGGCGGATTCCCCCGCCGCCTTGACCGCCCTGCACACCGCCAAAGCGCTACACACCCACCCCGATCATCATTTCTACCGTCTCTTTCTCTACGCCGATGCCGTGCATCTGGCCAATTGTCATGCCTGGCGCGGGGATGGCGACAACGCCAATGCTGCTCAGCAGTGGCAGCAATGGATCAAGGAAAGTGGCGTTTCGGCTGAAGTCTGTGTCGGCGCGGCCCAGCGCCGTGGCATCGTGTCCGATGAGCACGGCCAAACACTGGCAGACGGCTTTGTACTGGTCGGACTTGGCCAATGGGCCGACGCCATGATCAACGCTGAACGAGTACTGCAGTTTGGCTAATCAGCTCTATATCGCCAGCGCCGCCGCCCCGTTCAGTGACCGCTTTCAGGAAATGCTGGACATGCTGATGACCGGTGCCGCCTTTGGTTTACCCACCACCCTGTGGCTAACTGATGGCTGCCTCGCGGCCTTGTCGGCAATGCCGGACAATGCTGCTCTGCATCAGCTGGCAGACTTCGGGGTTCGATGTGTCGCCAGTGACACCGCCCAAGGATCCGGCATACCGGTAGAGAGCCTCAGCGCTCACGACCTCAAGCGCCTTCGTGACGACTGCAAACAAGTCCTGGTGTTCTAACATGCTGCATCTGATTGGACTCAAACCTGACGATCGCGCCAGCATCGATAGCTTCCTTACCCTCTATCAGCCAGATGACATCTGCGTGTTCACGGATGCCGGCTTGATGCTTGCATCCACGTTAAAACTTACCGGCAAGGCTTATCTGTTGGCGCACCCCCACATAGTGGTTAGCGACAGCGGGTTTGAGCAAATCGACCATACAGCCCTGCTTGAGCTGGTAGCCAGGCATGGCCCCGCTACCAGCTGGTACTGACGCGAAGCCCATAGCGAGTTCCCAATGACAGAACATGCCTTTGCTGAATATGTGCGCACCCTGGGGCGCGGCAAACGTGCGCGCCGCAGCCTGAGCCGGGAAGAGGCCCGAGATGCCATGGAGATGATCCTCGATGGCAAGGTTGAAGAGGTGCAACTAGGCGCCTTTTTGATGCTGCTGCGGGTGAAGGAAGAAACCCCGGAAGAGCTGGCCGGCTTCCTTGATGCTTGCCGCAAACGCTGTGACGACTCACTGGCGGATTTTCCAGCTGTGCAGCTCGATTGGCCCAGCTACGCCGGAAAGAAGAAGCACCACCCCTGGTACCTGCTAGCCACTGTATTGCTGGCAGATCAGGGCATCCGCACCTTGCTGCACGGTGGCCCGGCGCACACGCCCAATCGGGTTTACACCGACGAATTGCTCCCTGCCCTCGGCCTCAAGGTAGCCTCCAGTGTCGACCAGGCTGCCGAGCATCTGGAGGAACAGGGGCTGGCTTACCTGCCGATTGAGCAGTTTTGTGCCCCGCTCTCTTATCTACTGACCTTGCGCTTTTATCTGGGGTTGCGCTCGCCCATCAATACCCTGGCGCGCAGTCTTAACCCGGCACGCGCACCGCTTTCCATGCAGAGCGTTTTTCATCCTGCCTATATCGCGCTGCATCAGGGGGCTGCAGAACTCTGTGGTGACCGTGATCTGCTCCTGTTCAAAGGGGAAGGCGGCGAACTGGAAATCCGTCCCGACGCACGCACCAGCATCACCGGCATTCGCCATGGCGAAGCGCTCGAAGGTGCCGTTTTGGACAACCTAATGCCACGCCACGCCCCGCCGGGTTCTCCCAATGCAGAAGCCCTGAAGCAAGTCTGGCGCGGTGAGACGAAAGATGAATACGGTGAAAACGCTGTCATCCAGACTGTCGCCGTGGCGCTGTGGGGGCTGGACAGAGCGGAGAATCTGGAAGACGCACAAACAAGGGCCGCTGAACTCTGGGCCAGCCGCGACCGATCCCGGCTATAGCGACCATCCCCCCGCAGGAGCGGCGCTTGAGCCGCGAATTCAGGCCCTGGAGAAGGAGAAAAGCTTCGCCAGGGCTGACCTCACCTTCGCGGCTCAAGCGCCGCTCCTACAAAAAAATCGCTTTTACCGTCTCTCTATCGCTTGCAGGCAAGCTCCCACAGAAGCACAAAAAAGGCGGAGATGCCCTGAGGCATTTCCGCCCTACGCCAGATCTCTGCAACCTGGTTTTTTCATGGTTTAGCTATTAATTATTCACTATTAACTATTCATTGCTCTTTTTGAACCAGCCAAACTTCGGATGCAAACTAACAACGCTGCCCACAATAATCAGCGTGGGAGCATGAATTTCCCGGCCTTCGATATCATCAGCCAGGGTCTCCAGCGTCCCGGTGATCACTTCCTGCAGATCCGTGGTGCCGCGGGATACCAATGCAATCGGCGTATCGCCTTTGCGTCCATGGGCCATCAACTGCTCACATATCTGACGCAGCCCTACCAGCCCCATGTAGAACACCACGGTTTCCGTTTCACTGACCAGATGCTCCCAATCCAGCGTGACGGTACCGTCCTTGCGATGACCGGTGACAAAGCGCACTGACTGGGCATGATCCCGGTGCGTCAGCGGGATACCACCGTAGGCTGCACAACCACTGGCAGCAGTAATCCCCGGCACCACCTGAAAGTCGATGCCCTCCTGAACGATGAGATCAATTTCTTCACCGCCCCGCCCGAAAATGAACGGATCACCCCCTTTCAGACGACAGACTTTCTTACCCTGTTTAGCGTAGTGGACCAGCAATTCATTGATGTTGTCCTGAGGCAGTGCATGCTTGTCGCGGGCCTTGCCCACATAGACCAGCTCCGCATCACGGCGGGCCAGATCCACAATCCCCTTGCCTACCAACCTGTCGTAGAGCACCACATCGGCCTTTTGCAGCAAACGCAAGGCTCGGAAGGTGAGAAGATCCGGGTCACCAGGGCCTGCCCCGACGAGATAAACCTCGCCTCGGCTCAGCTTGTCCGCATCTGCATCCGCAATCGCTTCGGCCAGCAAGACTTCTGCCTCGCTGTCCTTGCCCGCAAGAACCTTTTCAACAATGGGGCTGTCCAGTGCTTGCTCCCAGAACAAACGGCGAGCGCCAACATTATCCAGTTTGTCTTTGAGCGGCTGACGAAAACGCGCCATCAGATCGGCCAGCTTTCCCCAGCGAGCTGGCAGTGAGGATTCCAGCTGACTGCGCAGCTTTCTGGCCAGTACCGGTGAGGCACCGGAAGAACTGATGCTGATGAGCACGGGCGAGCGATCCACGATGGCGGGAAAGATGAAGTCGCCCAACGAAGGGTTGTCCACCACGTTCACCGGCACATTGCGCGCACCAGCCAGATCGGCGATATGGGCGTTGACAACACTGTCATCCGTCGCGCAAATCACCAACCCGCAGCCGTCCAAATCAGCATCTTTGAACGGCCTCAGCAGAAGCTGGCCACCCGAATCTGCCACAATTTGGCGCAACTCATCGCACACTTCCGGCGCAACAACATCCAGAATCGCACCAGACCGGTGCAAAAGACGACCTTTTCGCAAGGCTACTTCGCCGCCGCCGACCAGCAGGGCCTGTTTGCCCTGCAGTCGCCAGCTAATTGGCAGGAATTCCATGACTGCTCCCAGGTTCAGTGAGCCGGGAGCGTATTACTGCAAACGCTCCAGGCCTCTCATATAAGGGCGCAATGCCTCAGGCACCGTGACGGAGCCGTCCGCATTCTGGTAATTCTCAAGAATGGCTACCAGTGTACGCCCTACTGCTAGACCAGACCCATTCAAAGTGTGTACCAGTTCTGGCTTGCCGGTCTCGGGATTACGCCAGCGAGCCTGCATTCGGCGTGCCTGATAGTCACGAAAGTTGGAACAGGAGGAGATTTCCCGGTATTTCTGCTGACTGGGCAACCACACTTCCAGATCGTAAGTTTTGGTAGAAGAGAAGCCCAGATCGCCACCGCACAAGATCACCTTGCGGTAAGGCAAATCCAGCTTTTGCAGAATGGCTTCAGCGTGGCCCGTCAGCTGCTCCAGGGCCTCATCAGATTCCTCAGGACGGACCATCTGCACCAGCTCGACCTTTTCAAACTGGTGCTGGCGGATCAGGCCGCGGGTGTCCCTGCCGTGGCTGCCGGCTTCTGAGCGGAAACACGGCGTGTGGCAGGTAAACCGACGCGGCAATGTGTCTGCTTCAAGAATGTCTCCCGCCACCAGGTTGGTCACCGGCACTTCAGCAGTCGGGATCAGGTACAGTTCCCGCTCGCCCTGCATTTTGAACAGGTCTTCCTCAAACTTGGGTAGCTGGCCCGTGCCTCGCAGAGCTTCCGGGCCTACCAGATATGGCACATAGACTTCTTCATAGCCATGCTCGCTACTATGGATGTCGAGCATGAAGTCCACTAGCGCCCGATGCAGACGGGCCACGCCGCCACTCATTACCGCAAAACGGGTACCGGACAGTTTGGCCGCATTTTCAAAGTCCAGTGCGCCGCCCTTGAGGGCCTCGCCTACATCAACATGATCCTTTGGCTCGAAGTCGAAACTTTTCGGCGTCCCCCAGGTGCTGACCTCAATGTTGTCGTCCTCATCTGCACCTTCCGGAACGCTGTCCTGTGGCACATTGGGAACCCCCATGAGAAATTCGGTTATCTCGTCATGGATCGCCTTGGCTTTTGCCACTTCCTGATCCAGCTCTGCATCCAGGGTCTTGAGGGTTTCCGCCACCTGGGCCTTCGCCTCATCCACATTCATGCCGGACTGGATCAACTGCCCTACCTGCTTGGAGGCTTTCTTGCGCTCTGCCTGAAGGTCCTGGGAACGCACGTCAGCCTGCTTGCGCTTGGCATCCAGTGCAGAAAAAGCGTCCAGGTCCAGGCTGTAACCACGTTTGGCCAGCGCCGCTTTGATGGCTTCGCCGTCCTGACGCAGGGCACGAATATCCAGCATGTTTTACTTACTCCAAAATCGAAAGGCGAGATGCAAGTGACAAGTTTCAAGTTGCAACGCGATGAAGATTGGCCGCTAGCTGCAATTCCATCTCCGCGTTCAAACGCGGGCAGAAACCTACAGCCGCACTCCTCGCTTAACCCGCGTTGCAACTTGAAACTTGCGACTTGCTCCTCATCAGTTATTCAAAAATCAGTCGCCCGACTGCCAATCCCAATCCGGCGAGCGTGACGCAAGCCAGCACCGAAGCTGCCGCATAACCCGCAGCCAGATCCAGCGCTTTCACTTCCACCATCCGCACCAGCTCGAAAGAGAACGTGGAAAAGGTCGTCAGGGCGCCAAGCATGCCCGTCATGATGGCTAGCCGCCAGGCTTCACTGCTGGTCAACGTGGCCAGAGCCACCGTCAGCAACCCAAACAGAAAGCTGCCAAGCAGGTTTACCGAGAAGGTGGCCCAGGGCCAGGCTGGCATGGTCGGTACGCCAAGCCACAAGGTCGTGCCGAAACGCAGGCAAGCCCCGGTTGCTCCACCGGCAGCGACCGCCAACCACGGCACCAACCCTACATCAGCCATCGGCATCCCCTTTCCCCTTCCCTTCCTGGTAGCGTTGCCAGTCACTCTGGGCATTACGCTGCCTCAGGCGCGCCAGTTTTTCCCCCACCTTGATCTCAAGCCCCCGATTCACCGGCTCATAAAGCCGCGTCTCGCGCAGGCTGGGCGGGAAATAATTCTCGCCATCCACAAAGGCATCCGGGAAATCATGGGCGTAATGATACTCGGCTCCGTAGCCTTCGTCTTTCATTAGCTTGGTCGGAGCATTACGCAGGTGCAACGGCACCTCGTTGGTGGGCTTTTCGCGCACCAGCGCGCGAGCCCGGTTATAAGCCATGTACACCGCGTTGCTCTTGGGCGCCACCGCCAGATAGGCGATGGCCTGAGCGATGGCCAACTCCCCTTCCGGGCTGCCCAGGCGCTCTTGTACATCCCAGGCTTGCAGACACAACGTGAGCGCTCTGGGATCCGCATTGCCGATATCTTCGCTGGCCATGCGCACCACACGACGAGCCAGATAGAGCGGGTCACAGCCACCATCGAGCATACGGGCAAACCAGTAAAGCGCCGCATCCGGGTCAGAGCCGCGTACCGATTTGTGCAAGGCGCTGATCTGGTCATAAAACAGATCACCGCCCTTGTCGAAACGGCGCACCGCATCCCGCAAAACCTCACTCATCAGCGCCGCATTGATCACTGGCGCTTCGCCTTCGGCAAGATCTGCTGCCACTTCCAGCATATTGAGCAGACGACGGGCATCTCCGTCGGCATAGTTCAGGAGCAGCTCGGCCGCATCATCCTCTACCGTCATGCCGTTCAGACGAGGCTCTTTCAGCGCCCGCTGCAACAGGCCGGACAGGTCTTCCGGTGCCAGCGAACGCAGGCGATACACTCGCGCCCGTGACAGCAGCGCATTGTTCAATTCAAAGGATGGATTTTCAGTGGTGGCACCAATAAAGGTGATGGTGCCGTCTTCTACATGAGGCAGGAAGGCATCCTGCTGTGACTTGTTGAAGCGATGCACTTCATCCACAAACAGCACGGTGCGACGCCCTTGAGCAAGGCGAATCTGCGCCTGCTCCACTTCAGCGCGAATATCCTTTACCCCGGACAACACCGCAGAAAGGGTCACAAAGGCGGCATCGACAGCCTGGGAGAGGATTAATGCCAGGGTGGTTTTGCCTGTGCCCGGTGGCCCCCACAGAATCATGGAGTGGAGCTGACCACGCTCCAGGGCCTGTCGTAGTGGTTTGCCGGGCCCGACAAGATGCTGCTGGCCCACATAATCATCCAGGGTGGCAGGACGCAAACGCGCAGCCAGGGGCTGCGCTTGTTGGGCGTTGTCGGCGGCAAACAGATCGTTCATTACTGTTCGATGATGTCAGTCCCTTCCGGGGGCTGAAACTGGAAGAGCGCGGCATCAATGCCTTTGTTGATGGTCAAATCCCGGAAATCGATGATGGTTTTCTGTCCCAGGGCATCCTGCAAACGCATGGAATGAGGCTGCTCGCCAATGAAAGACACATCCAGCTGATCAAACAGTGGATCTTCGCCTTTTGGGGTCAACCTGTAGGTCACTTCCGCACCATTGCGATCCTGTTCGGCAATACTGAAGGCCGCCGCCACATCTGAGGGTTTACCACTGAACAACAACGCAGGAGTTTCCCCCAGGTCATTACTCAGTGGACGGACTACAACCTGCTCCAGGTCCTCATCGTAAACCCAGACAGTCTCACCATCAGAAACCGCCAACTGGGAGAACGGGCTGGTGGTAGACCAATAGAACCGGTTGCCACGGGCCACCTGAAACGAGCCTTCCGCCTGTTGCATGTGGGTGCCGCCTTTATCCAGCACCATCTGCTCAAACCCGCCTTTCAGGGATTGCAGTTTCTGCAGACGATCCAGCAGATCCTCGGTGGCGCCGGCCCAGACCAGAGACGGAGCCAGTAGCACCGCCATTACCAATTTACGCATCAAATCTCCTTGTGCAGGACGGTCGCTGTCGCACTATTGCGCACTTATTACACAGGGGGAGGCGCAATCACTTCCCGCTGACCGTTATGCCCTGCTTCTGTCACTACCCCGGCCATTTCCATGGCTTCCACCAAACGGGCGGCACGGTTGTAGCCAATTTTCAGTTTACGCTGTACCGACGAAATTGAGGCCCGGCGGGACTGGGTCACGTAGGCTACCGCTTCGTCGTAGAGCGGATCATTTTCATCATCCCCGTCGCCACTGCTTTCCATACCGGGCATCGGAGCGTTGAGGTCTGAGCCGCCATCAAGAATTTCTTCCAGATAGTTCGGCTCACCGCGCTTGCGCCAATCGTCACAAACCCGGTGCACCTCTTCATCTGAGACAAAGGCACCGTGAACTCGTTCCGGAACACTGGTGCCGCCGGGTAAATAAAGCATGTCACCATGCCCCAGCAGCTGCTCGGCACCACCCTGATCCAGCACCGTGCGCGAATCAATCTTTGAGGACACCTGGAAACCAATACGGGACGGCACGTTGGCTTTGATCAGGCCGGTGATCACATCTACGGAAGGCCGTTGCGTGGCCAGAATCAGGTGAATCCCTGCGGCACGAGCCTTCTGGGCAATTCGCGCAATCAACTCTTCCACTTTTTTGCCGACGATCATCATCATGTCGGCAAATTCGTCGATCACAATCACGATGTAGGGAAGATGCTCGGCCAAAGGCGCCTCTTCCTCCAGGTTCATCGGGTCTTCCGGCTTCCAGAGCGGATCCTTGAGTGGCTCACCTTTCTTCTTCGCGTCATCAACCTTGCGGTTGTAACCAGAGATATTGCGCACGCCCATCGCCGCCATCAGCCGGTAACGGCGCTCCATCTCGCCGACGCCCCAGCGCAATGCTCCAGCGGCTTCCTTCATGTCCGTCACCACCGGGGTCAAGAGATGGGGAATGCCGTCATAAACCGCCAGTTCCAGCATCTTGGGATCAATCAGAATCAGGCGAACATCTTCAGGGTTGGACTTGAACAGCATGGAAAGCAGCATGGCATTCACGCCCACTGACTTACCGGAACCGGTGGTACCGGCCACCAGCAAATGCGGCATCTTGGCCAGATCCGCCATTACCGGATTGCCGGAAATATCCTTGCCCAGTGCCATGGTGAGCGGTGACGGAGACTGATCGAACATCTGTGTTCCGACCACTTCCGTGAAACGGATCATTTCCCGCTGCTCGTTGGGAATTTCGATCCCCACAGTGGTTTTACCCGGGATGACCTCCACCACACGAACGCTGATCACCGCCAACGAACGGGCCAGATCCTTGGCCAGATTGGTGATTTTGGACACCTTGATGCCGGGTGCCGGCTGAATTTCAAAGCGGGTAATCACCGGGCCAGGCTGAACGGCCACCACTTCGGCTTCGATGTTGAAATCCTTGAGCTTGATTTCAAGCAGCCGGGACATGCCCTCCAGCGCTTCTTCCGAGTAGCCGCCCTTGGCTTCTTCAACCGGGTCCAACAAGCCGATCGGGGGCAACTCGCCGGTGACTTCCGTCGTAAACAGCTTCTGCTGTTTCTCCTTCTGGACCCTGACGCTTTTTTCCACCGGCTTGGCGGGTTGGGCAATTTTCACCGGTTTGCGGGTCTCTGCCTTCTTGCGGGCCTCCTCAATCACCTTGGCCCGCTTCTCATGGGCATCTTTCTTCTGCTTCTGAGCTTCACGCTTCTGCTTGCGCGCCTGCCACCAGGCCGGCAGTTTCTCGAAGGCATCCATGACCAGTGCACCCAGTCCTTCTGCCAGCGCAATCCAGGAAAGGTCGGTAAAGACCGTCACCCCGATCAAAAACAGTGCCACCATGACCAGGGTGCCGCCCAAGGGGTTAAAGCCATCCAGCGCGGCCTGCCCCATTTGATGGCCAAGAATGCCTCCAGCTCCTTCAGGCAGATGATCCCCGACGCTGAAATGCATGTAGGAGAGCGCGGTTCCCGCCAGCATAGTCAGCACAAACCCGACCAGGCGAAGACTGAACAGCGGCCAGCTACCGGGCAAACCCGCATGGCGCTCTTTAAGCACCTTGCCAGCCCAGAAAGCCACCAGTACCGGAAACAAATAAGCCATGAAACCAAACAGGCTGAACAACATATCAGCACTGAAGGCCCCTGCCCGCCCGGCAGCATTGTGCACCGCATTGGTGTGGCCCACGTAGGACCAACCGGGATCTCGGCTGTCAAATGTGACCAACGCCAGCAGCAGATACGCGGACAGCGCAATCAAGGCAATTACTGTGCCTTCGACCAGCCCGCGCTTGAGATGACGGGAAAACCCGGACTCTCCTTGCCCGGCTACGGTTTTGCTCACGCCTTGCCCCTATAAATAATGTTCCAGACACTTTATGAAAAAGTGACGATAACAAATTGAAATTATTGCGATTGTAGTCAAACTGAGCGGTGCCGGCCAGCACCGGGATGACCGTTTGAAGCAGAGCAGGAAGAATATCACATAAATTTTCAGACCACGGCTAACCATTACTCCTGCCTATCGTGCTGACAGGCTTCACGGACGGCGGGTTTTACTGTAGTTTCTCTCGCCTTGAAAAGGCAGCCGTTACCCCAACCTATAGGCCTGCTTTCACCTACTTTTACTGGAGTCCCCACCATGAGTGACGTGCAGCACCACCGCCTGATTATCCTCGGTTCCGGCCCTGCGGGTTACACTGCGGCAGTTTATGCTGCACGCGCCAACCTCAAGCCGGTTGTGATTACCGGGATTCAGCCGGGTGGCCAGCTCACCACCACCACGGAAGTGGATAACTGGCCTGGTGATGTAGAAGGCCTGCAAGGCCCTGATCTCATGGTACGCATGCAGCAGCATGCCGAGCGTTTCGACACGCAGATGGTCTACGACCACATCAATGAGGTAGAACTCAACAACCGCCCGTTTACCCTCAAGGGTGATTCCGGCACCTATACCTGTGATGCACTGATCATCGCCACGGGGGCCTCCGCCATGTACCTGGGGCTGGATTCTGAAGAAGCGTTCATGGGTCGAGGCGTCTCCGCCTGTGCCACCTGTGACGGATTCTTCTACAAGGGTCAGCGTGTCGCAGTGGTAGGCGGCGGCAACACCGCCGTTGAAGAGGCACTCTACCTCTCCCACATCGCCGAGCATGTCACCCTGATCCACCGTCGTGACACCCTGCGTTCGGAAAAAATCCTGCAGGACAAGCTCCTCGCCAAGGAAAATATCAGCGTAGAGTGGAACCACACACTGGAAGAAGTACTCGGTGATGACAGCGGCGTGACCGGCATTCGTATCCAGTCCACTCAGGGCGAAGGAAGCAAGGACCTGGAGCTGCAGGGCGTTTTCATCGCGATTGGGCACAAGCCCAATACCGATATTTTCGCCGGTCAGCTGGACATGAAAGACGGCTACCTGAAGGTCAACAGCGGCACCGAGGGGAATGCGACTCAAACCAGCATCGAGGGTGTATTTGCTGCCGGTGACGTGGCGGACCACATCTACCGCCAAGCCGTGACCTCTGCGGGTTCTGGCTGTATGGCCGCGCTGGATGCCGAGCGTTACCTGGACAACCTGAAAGGCTAATTCAACCCTCAACAGGTCCAGAAGCCTATGGTGCCATGGCTGGAACCGGGAGCGCCGTTCCCGGATACCCGTGATGCGCTCACCGACCCCGACGGCCTGCTGGCCGCCGGGGCGGATCTGAGCCCGGACACACTTGTCCGGGCTTATTCTTCTGGGATTTTTCCTTGGTATGATGCGGACTACCAACCCATTCTGTGGTGGTCACCCGCGCCTCGCTGCGTCTTCTACCCTGATCAAATCCACGTTAGTCGAAGTCTGCGTCGCCACGTGAATCAGGTACCACTGACAATAACGCTGGACTCTGCTTTTTCTTCGATCATGGCACTGTGCGCCGCACCCCGTGGCGACGGTCAGGGCACCTGGATCAGCAGTGATATGGTCAATGCCTATGTCAACCTCCATAAGCTCGGCTACGCACACAGCCTTGAGGTCTGGCAGGGAGACAGCATCGCGGGCGGCATTTACGGTATTCAGCTGGGCAATATCTTTTTCGGCGAGTCCATGGTCTCCCCCCTGCCCAACGGTTCCAAAGTCGCCCTGGCTGCGCTACAGGCACTAGCAAAATCCCTCGATATCCAGCTGATCGATGCGCAGGTAGAGAACCCGCACCTTCGTAGCATGGGTGCCTGCATGATTGACCGTGCCACCTTTAGCCAACACCTTCGGCAATGGATTCCTGCTCACCCCGCCCCCGCCCAGTGGCCCAAGGAGAGCTGGACATGGGCCACTTTACCGGCTGACGACAAAAGACCGGCCTGACCAGCTGTCAGGTAAGGATTCTCAGCCCTGATCCTGTTGGCTAAACTGGACCCATGACTGATCTTTCCACCCTGCGATTCTTCCGGACCCCGGCCCATGCTTGCAGCTATCTGGAAGACCGCCAGGCATCGACATTGTTTGTGGACCCTCAGGCCACGCTGTCACCGGCGCTCTACAGCGAATTGAGCCTGCTGGGGTTTCGCCGTAGTGGCGATTATCTTTACCGCCCCCATTGCGAAGAATGCTCAGCCTGCATACCTGCCCGGGTACGGGTCGCAGATTTCCGGCCACGTCGTCGCCACCGGCGAATCCGCAAGTTGAATAAAGACCTGGTGGTCAACCGTGAGCCAGCCCGCTTTACCCGTGAGCTGTATAGCCTTTATGCGGATTACATCAACCAGCGCCACGGCGACGGTGACATGTATCCCCCTTCCGAGGAGCAGTTCACCAACTTTCTGACCTGCGAATGGGCCGATACGCACTTCTATTGTTTCCGGGAGAACGGCAAGCTGCGTGCCGTTGCCGTGACGGATCAACTGGAAGACGGCCTGTCTGCGGTGTATACCTTCTTCGATCCACGCCAACACGACCGCAGCCTGGGCGTGTTGGCGCTGCTCTGGCAAATCGAGCAATGCCAACGCCTCTCTCTGCCTTATCTGTATCTCGGGTACTGGATCAACCAGTGCCAAAAGATGAGCTACAAGAACCAGTATCAACCCCTCGAAATCCTGCGTAGTGGAGCCTGGAAAGACCTGCCTGACCAAGGGGAATGACCGTCTCCCGCATCAAAGTGCAACAGGTTTTGCAGCCGGCCCGCTTTCTAGGCATAATTGCGCCCTCGCTCGTAGCCGGTAACCCAAGGTATTCGTTGGATGGCGAAAGAAGAACAGATTGAACTCGAAGGTGTGATCGTTGAAACCCTGCCCAACACGATGTTTCGTGTGAAGCTGGACAATGGTCATGTAATCACTGCCCACATCTCCGGAAAGATGCGTAAATTCTATATCCGCATCCTGACCGGTGACCGGGTGAAGGTGGAAATGTCCCCGTACGATCTGACCAAAGGTCGCATCACTTTCCGCATGAAATAAAACGGGCCGCTGCACGCAGCAAGCCAAAGAAATACCCCCGCCTCTCTCGAGCCGGGGGTATTTTTGTTTGCGCCTTTAGCTGTTAACGATTCACTGTTAACTGTTCACTAAATCACGCCGGCTCCGCCTCCGCAGATTTCACGGTCAGGTCGAGCTTGCCGTCTTTCTCGGCCACATCCACCTGTCCACCCTGCTCGGCCAATTCGCCAAACAACAGCTTTTCCGCCAGTGGCTTCTTGAGCTGTTCCTGGATCAGGCGAGCCATGGGGCGCGCGCCCATATCCTTGTCATAGCCCTTTTCAGCCAACCAACGGCGAGCAGAGTCGTCTACGTGCAGCACCACACCCTTCTCATCCAGTTGCGCCTGTAGTTCCACCAGGAACTTGTCCACCACGCCGAGGATCACCTCGGTGGTCAACGGCGCAAACTGCACGATACCGTCCAGACGGTTGCGGAATTCAGGGGTGAATACCTTCTTGAGCATCTCCATGCCGTCGGTACTGTTGTCCTGCTCGGTGAAACCAATGGAGCGCTTGTTCAGCACCTCAGCGCCAGCATTGGTGGTCATGATCAGGATCACGTTACGGAAGTCTGCCTTGCGACCGTTGTTGTCGGTCAAGGTAGCGTTGTCCATCACCTGAAGCAGAATATTGAACACTTCCGGGTGCGCTTTCTCGATCTCATCCAGCAGCAACACGCAATGCGGCGTCTTGGTAATCGCCTCGGTAAGCAGGCCACCCTGATCATAACCAACATAACCCGGAGGCGCGCCAATCAGACGGCTTACGGTATGCCGTTCCATGTACTCAGACATATCAAAGCGAACCAGCTCCACACCCAGTGCACGGGCCAGCTGACGGCTGACTTCCGTTTTACCCACCCCAGTGGGGCCAGCAAACATGAAGCTACCGATGGGTTTGTTCTCGCCCTTGAGGCCTGCCCGTGACAACTTGATGGCCGCCGAAATCGTGTCGATGGCATCGTCCTGACCAAACACGGTCATCTTCAGGTCACGTTCAAGATTACGCAGCAGCTCCTTGTCTGAGGAAGACACCTGCTTGGGCGGAATTCTGGCAATCTTGGCCACCATATCTTCCACGTCGGTCTCTTCGATGGTGTGCTTGCGCTCATCCTCAGGACGCAGACGCTGCCAGGCACCAACCTCATCAATCACGTCAATGGCTTTGTCGGGCAGATAGCGATCATTGATATAACGGGCGCTCAATTCAGCGGCTGCCTTCAGCGACGCATCGCTATAGACCACATCATGGTGCTTCTCAAAACGGGATTTCAGCCCCTTGAGGATACCAATCGTGTCTTCAACGGACGGTTCCACCACATCGATTTTCTGGAAACGGCGCGACAAGGCACGGTCTTTCTCGAACACCCCACGATATTCCTGGAAGGTGGTAGATCCCATGCACTTGAGCTCACCGTTGGCCAGCAGCGGCTTGAGCAAGTTGGACGCATCCATTACCCCGCCGGAAGCCGCACCAGCTCCAATAATGGTATGGATCTCATCGATAAAGAGGATCGCGTTGGGTTCTTTCTTCAGGTCGGACAGGAGCGTCTTGAGACGCTTCTCGAAATCGCCCCGGTACTTGGTGCCCGCCAGCAGCGCACCCAGATCCAGCGAATAGACCGTGGCATCCAGCAATGGCTCGGGAACCTTGCCTTCAACGATCATGCGCGCCAGCCCTTCTGCGATGGCGGTCTTGCCCACACCGGGCTCGCCTACCAGCAACGGATTATTCTTGCGTCGACGGCACAGGATCTGCGCCGCCCGTTCGATCTCGAAGGCTCGCCCTACTAGTGGATCAATACGATCCTCCTGAGCCAGCACATTCAGGTTGGCAGCATAGTTCTCCAGCGCAGAAGCTTGTGCAGCGGCTTCTGCTCCCTCCGCTTCCTGCTCTACTTCCGGAGCCTGGGTAGAATCCTGCAACTGAGAGATACCGTGAGCAATGAAGTTCACCACATCCAGGCGATGGATGTCCTGGCAGTTCAGGAAATATACGGCCTGGCTTTCCTGCTCATTAAAAATCGCCACCAGCACATTCGCACCTGTGACTTCCTTCTTGCCTGAAGACTGGACACTGAACACCGCGCGTTGCAGCACACGCTGAAATCCCAGTGTCGGCTGGGTATCCCGCTCCGGATCGCTTTCCGGCAACAGCGGGGTGGAATCTTCAATAAACTGGCTCAGTGAATCCCGCAGGTCCTCCAGATCCGCGCCACAGGCGCGCAGCACTTCCACGGCTGCCTCGTTTTCCAGTAATGCCAGCAACAGATGCTCCACGGTCATGAACTCATGACGGTGACTGCGTGCATGGCGAAACGCTTCATTGAGCGTCATTTCCAGTTCTTTACTGAGCATAAGGCTACCTCACTGCCAGTACCCGATTCAGGCCTCGTCGACCTGACACATCAGCGGATGCTGATTTTCCCGGGCATATTCGACCACCTGAGTGGCTTTCGTTTCGGCGATGTCCTGGGGATAAATCCCGCAGACAGCCTTTCCTTCCGTATGAACCGCCAACATGACCCTGGTGGCCTGCTCGCGCCCCATATTGAAGAAGTCCTCAAGTATCTCTACCACGAAGTCCATCGGCGTGTAGTCATCATTCAACATCCACACCTTGTACATGGAAGGCGGCTTGAGTTTGGGTCTGGCCTCTTCAATGGCCAGGTCTCCATGGCGATCCGGTTCTGAGGGTGAATCCGAGGGACCACTGACTACCTGGCCGTTCAGTTCATTCATATCCGGGTGCCATTGATATTGCCAATTCATAAGTCTTTAAACCGTTGTAACCCTGCTGGCGTCAACAGGCAATGATGAAATGATGGGCGGTCATGCTTTTTTCAACCCCCCGCTACCATTGATTCCACGCGGGGTTGACACCCATGCAGTGCATGTTTAAAAGTTGCACAATAGTGTGCTTTAGAATCCTTGTATCGCACCTACATTGTAACGCAGCGGATACCGTTGAATAAAAATAAACGATGTGCCGAAAGGCACTTCAAGCCATCGGATAGGCAGAGGGAAGGACCATGGCAACGGGAACAGTCAAGTGGTTTAACAACGCCAAAGGGTACGGATTTGTTAGGCCAGACGAAGGGGGAGAAGACCTGTTTGTGCACTACTCCTACATTCAGATGGACGGCTACAAGAGCCTCAAGGCCGGGCAACCGGTTGAGTATGAAATACAGCCGGCCAACAAGGGTTTTCATGCAGTGAACCTGCGCGCCCACGGTGAAGCCAGTAACGAAGCCGATAGTAGCGAAGGCCCAGCCAGCTAAACCAGCGCGTTCTTGGTACTCCTCCGCCGGGCCAGACGACTGGCCCGGCCGTTTCTACAGTCAGCCCAATCCCCTCCCCTTGAGCTGTAGCCCCTCCTGTCCAGCATCGAACCAGCAATAGTCGCCATCCAGCTTCTCCACGACACAAAAAAAGCGAGCCTCTTACGAGACTCGCTTTCTTACTGGAGGCCAAGGCCTGCCAGTCACTCACTGGTACAACACCTGAAGGATCCTTACAGCTTGTCCAGAATGCCGTTAAAGGTCGCACTCGGGCGCATGGCTGCAGAGGCCTTACTGAAGTCAGGGTTGTAATAACCGCCGATATCAATGGGCGAACCCTGCACCGCCACCATTTCCTTGACGATGTTCTCTTCGTTTTCCGTCAGAGAGGAGGCTATCGGGGCAAACTTGGCCTTCAGCTCCGCATCATCATCCTGGGCAGCCAGCGCCTGGGCCCAGTACATGGCGACGTAGAAGTGGCTGACCCGGTTATCCGGCTCACCCACTTTACGTGAAGGAGCCTTGTTCTGCTCAAGATACTGCTCGTTGGCCTTATCCAGAGCAGCGGCAATAACCTTGGCCCGTTTGTTGCCGTACTTTTCGCCCAGTTCTTCGATGGAAACCGCCAGCGCGAGGAACTCGCCCAGCGAATCCCAACGCAGATGATTCTCTTCCAGGAACTGCTGGACATGCTTGGGCGCAGAACCACCTGCTCCAGTTTCATAGAGGCCACCGCCCGCCATCAGCGGCACGATAGAGAGCATCTTGGCACTGGTCCCCAGCTCCAGAATCGGGAACAGATCAGTCAGATAATCGCGCAGCACGTTACCGGTCACGGAAATGGTATCCTTGCCGCGAATCATCCGCTCCATGGTGTAGCGGATCGCCTGCACCGGAGACATGATACGAATATCCAGGTCGCTGGTATCGTGGTCCTTCAGGTACTCGCGCACCTTGATAATCAGCTGCGCATCGTGGGCACGCTCTTTATCCAGCCAGAAAATAGCCGGGGTATTACTCAGGCGAGCACGGGTCACAGCCAGTTTCACCCAGTCACGGATGGGCAGGTCTTTGGCCTGGCACATACGCCAGATATCGCCCTCCTCTACATCGTGACTCAACAACACCTCACCGTCTTCACGGACCACACGCATAGTGCCGGCACCGGTCATCTCGAAGGTCTTGTCGTGGGACCCGTATTCCTCAGCTTTCTGGGCCATCAGGCCCACATTGGGTACCGAACCGCAGGTCACCGGATCAAAAGCCCCGTGGGTTTTGCAGAAGTTGACCACTTCCTGATAGATGGTGGCGTAAGTGCTTTCCGGGATGACAGCCTTGGTATCTTTCAGCTTGCCATCAGCCCCATACATCTTGCCGCCCTGGCGAATCATGGCCGGCATGGAGGCATCAACGATCACATCTGACGGCACATGCAGGTTGGAAATGCCGCGATCAGAATCCACCATCGCCAGTTCAGGGCGGTGCAGATAGCAGGCACGAATCGTGGATTCGATCTCCAGGCGCTGGGAAATCGGCAGTTCCTCAATCTTCTGATAGATGTTGCTCAGGCCGTTATTCGGGTTGGCGCCAATCTCTTCCAGCACCTCACCGTGCTTCTCGAACAGCTCCTTGTAGAAACGACGAACCGCATGACCAAACACGATGGGGTGAGAGACCTTCATCATAGTGGCTTTCACATGCAGGGAGAACAGCAGCCCGGTGTTCTTGGCGTCTTCAATCTGCTCGTCAAAGAAATCGCACAGCGCCTTTTTGCTCATGTACATGGCGTCGATGACTTCGCCATCCAGTAGCGGAAGATCGGGCTTTTTGACCGTGACATTGCCATCCGCATCCACAAATTCGATGCGGACATTACAGGCCTTCTCCACGGTGGTAGATGTCTCATGGGAGAAAAAGTCGCCGCCACGCATATGAGCGACATGGGTGCGGGACGCCTGGCTCCAGTACCCCATGCTGTGGGGATTCTTGCGAGCATAATTTTTGACCGCCAGCGGTGCGCGCCGGTCTGAATTACCTTCCCGAAGCACCGGATTTACTGCAGACCCCAGCACTTTTGTATAGCGTGCCAGGATGTCCTCTTCTTTCTCATTGCGTGGCTCGTCAGGATACTCCGGCACCTTGTAACCGTGCTCATTCAGCTCGGCAATCGCCTCCCGAAGCTGCGGGATTGATGCACTGATGTTGGGAAGCTTGATGATGTTGGCTTCAGGATCCTGGGTCAGATCGCCCAGCTCGGCAAGCGTGTCGCTAACCCGTTGCTCTTCGGTAAGGCATTCAGGGAAATTGGCGAGGATGCGAGCAGCGAGAGAAATATCGCTACTTTCGACTTCGATTCCTGCGATCGAAGTAAATTTTTCAATGATGGGCAAAAAGGAATAGGTCGCCAGCGCTGGCGCCTCGTCGGTCATGGTATAAATAATTTTAGGCGTGGTCATCGAATTATAAGTCCCAATTGTATTGGCAGTGTTTCCCACCTGATATGAGTCGGCTTTTGACCGTCAGATCAGCGGGTTTAAACAGATTACTCCCTCTTAATAAAGGCTTGCGCTGGCGAGTATAGCACCGACCGTTTAGCCTTGTTAGCGCAGCCGGCCAGCAACACAACGCATTTTATCAATCAGAACCATCAGGATTGTCAGACTCCATGGCGCAATTGATCTTACTCAACAAGCCTTTTCAGGTCTTGTCCCAGTTCCAGGATAATCAGGGGCGGCGGACACTCAGCGAGTTCGTTCCGGTTCCGAAAGTCTATCCGGCTGGCCGACTGGACTGGGATTCTGAGGGCCTCCTGTTACTGACTGATGATGGTAATCTTCAGGCCCGTATCAGCAGCCCACGCTTCCACCTGCGCAAAACCTATCTGGTGCAGGTAGAGGGCAAACCCGGGGCGCAGGAGCTGCAAAAATTACGCCAAGGCATCACCTTGAAGGACGGCCCCACCCGACCAGCTCAGGTCGAGCTGATTCAGGCACCCGATCTCTGGCCTCGTAACCCGCCGGTCCGCTCACGAAAAACCGTAGCCGATAGCTGGCTCAAACTCACCATAGACGAAGGTCGAAACCGACAAGTGCGCCGAATGACTGCCGCCATCGGTTGTCCGACCCTGAGACTGATACGCTGGCAAATTGGCGACTGGACTGTCGCCGGCCTGGCCCCCGGCGAATGGCGTGCTACCGAGGTTCATGCCCCGGCTCGCCGGCCAGCCAGGCGGCAGCAGCAAGGGCGTCGCGCTCGCGGGCCTCGACCCAATGCCAAGAGCCGTCAATAAGCTCTTTCTTCCAGAACGGGGCGCGGGTTTTCAGGATATCCATGATGTAAGCACAGGCCTCAAAAGCAGCCTGCCGATGCTCCGCGCTCACCGCCACCTGAACGATCTCGTCGCCCTGCCGCATAGTGCCAACCCGGTGCACCACCCAGGCACCATTAAGGTGCCAGCGCTGCCCTGCACGCTCAACAATGGTGCCTAAAAACCGCTCCGTCATGCCAGGGTAATGCTCCAGATGGAGAGCCTCCACTCGCCCGTCCTCATCCCGTACATGCCCCGAGAACAGCACAATGGCACCACTGACGCCCTCATCACGAAGCCATTGCTGGGGAGCTGTCGCATTGAGCGGAGCATCCTGCACTGCGATACAGGTTTTCATCCTCCGGTCACCGGTGGAAACAGTGCCACGACATCACCGTCTTCTAAACTGGCCTCTTCGCTGGCCAGCATCTCGTTCACCGCCACCATTCTGCATGGCGTCGCGGCAAACGCCGCTGCCAGCGTCTGGTCGGATTGCTCCAGCCAGCCAATAAGCTCAGCCACCGTCGCCACCCCGTCCGGCAACGCCATCTCGAGACACTCTTTCCCTGACCGTTCTCGCAGCGCCGCAAAGAAACGCACCTGAATCATCTTGCTACCCTTCGCTATTATCGGTGTGCCCGGAAGCTCTGCGGTAATGGCCGCTACGGCCCCCGGCCTTCTCAAGCAGACATACCGTTTCAATAACCATGCCGCGATCCACCGCCTTGCACATGTCATAGAGCGTCAAGGCCGCCACAGAGGCACCTGTCAGCGCCTCCATCTCCACCCCGGTGGTGCCACTGAGCTTGCACAGCACCTCAATCCGCAGGGCATCCTCGCCCTCCGGTTCGATATTCACATTCACCTTGGTGAGCAACAACGGATGGCAAAGCGGAATCAGATCCCAGGTCTTCTTGGCTGCCTGAATGCCAGCAATACGTGCCGTGGCCAGCACATCCCCTTTCGGGTGGCGCTGATCCAGTATCATGGCCAGGGTTTCCGGGCGCATGCGCACCCGCGCTTGTGCGACCGCAGTGCGCTGGGTTACCGCTTTCTCGGTCACGTCCACCATCTGCGCCTGACCCTGGTCATCCAGATGGGTAAAGCGATCCTCTGACATCCTCACTCCCGGCCTGTTGTCGAAGCGCAGGCTGCGCTACCATTCCCGCCTTTCCATACCGCATCGTGCCTGATTACCTTGTCACAGGCACCCGTATTGGCAGAATCGCTATGAACAGCTTTGAGCCGCACATTACTGTGGCCTGCGTAGTGGAACAAGACGGACGCTTCCTCTTCGTACGAGAAATGAGCAAAGGGCTTGAGGTCATCAACCAGCCCGCAGGCCATGCCGAGTTTGGGGAAACCCTGGTCCAGGCCGCCTACCGGGAAACCCTGGAAGAAACCGCCTGGCAGGTGGAAATCACCGATTTGCTTGGCTGGTATATCTTCCAGCCCCACAAAGGTGGCGGTGTCTATTACCGAACCTGCTTTGTGGCTCGCCCGATCAGTCATGATCCGCGTCAGAAGCTGGACACCGGCATCCTGGAAGCCGTCTGGCTGACCCCGGATGAACTTCGCGCCCAGCGCGATCAGCATCGCAGCGCCCTGGTGGAGCGCTGCATGGACGATTATCTGTCCGGGCGACGCTTGCCCCTGGACAGCATTTATCAGCATCCCTGGCCGCTTCAGCGCGGCTAATGGCGACAGGCGCTAGTATGACTAAAGCTCCCAAAGATACCCGCGTCATCGTTGGCATGTCCGGCGGTGTCGATTCGTCCGTGGCCGCGGCCCGCCTGATTGATGCGGGTTATCAGGTCGAAGGCCTGTTCATGAAGAACTGGAACGAGGACGACGGCACGGAATACTGTACCGCCCGTGAAGACCTGCTGGACGCCATGCAGGTAGCGGGCGTGCTTGGCATCGAGCTACACACCGCCAATTTCGCCGCCGAGTACTGGGATCGGGTATTCGAGCACTTCCTCGAGGAATACCGGGCCGGGCGCACCCCTAACCCGGATATCCTCTGCAACAAGGAAATCAAGTTTCAGGCGTTTCTGGATCATGCCGTCACGCTTGGTGCGGACTATATCGCTACCGGCCATTATTCCCGGGTGGACCACAATGGCCCGGCAAAACTGGTGCGCGCAGTAGATACCAACAAGGACCAGACCTACTTCCTTCACGCTGTCGACTACCGCAAGTTTGATCAGACCCTGTTCCCGCTGGGCGACCTGGAAAAACCGGAAGTGCGCCGTATCGCCGAGGAAAAGGGGTTCGCCAACCACAAGAAGAAAGATTCCACTGGTATCTGCTTCATTGGCGAGCGACGCTTCAAGGACTTTCTGGAACAGTACCTCCCCGCCCAACCCGGCAAGATCGAGGACGATCACGGCAATGTGATTGGCGACCACGACGGGCTGATGTACTACACATTGGGCCAGCGCCAGGGGCTGGGCATTGGAGGCCGAGCCGACGCCAGCGACGCCCCCTGGTATGTGGCAGGCAAGGATCTGGATCGCAATGTACTCATCGCAGTGCAGGGAACGGAGCATCCGCTGCTCTATAGCCGCGAACTCACCAGCGCCCCAATGCAGTGGGTAGCACTTGAGGCTCCAGAATTACCCGCCAGACTCACCGCCAAAACCCGCTATCGCCAGCCGGATCAGGCTTGCACAGTAAGCGATGCGGGAGAGGGTCGGGTTCACGTGGTATTCGATGAGCCACAGCGTGCCGTGACACCAGGACAGTCCGTGGTGTTTTACGACGGTGACACCTGCCTCGGCGGTGCACCTATTCAGCAAACCGCATGAGCGAGTCAGGAGACAGCATGAGTGAACGCTTCAGCCCTGAGCAGCAACAGGTACTGGCTTTGGCGGCTGTGTTTCAGGCGGCACAGCTAGGCGATGATCTTGCCCTTCGTGGAGATTGCGACCCGCGCGCCCTGCGGGCACTGATCGAAGGCGTGATGGCACTGGATGCTGACAACTTTGATGCCATCTACCCACAACCCCAGTTCCTGCGCGAGGGCCTCGCTCTGCTGGAATTGAGCCTCAATCGCAACAGCGGCGGCGCCTCGCTCCGCCCACTGAATTATGGCCTGTCGCTCCTGCATCTCGCCTCGAAATTGCGCAAGAGCGAAGAGACCACCAACATCCTTCGCCACAGGCTCATGGCGCTAAAGGGCCAGCAAGCGCATTTCTCGGATCTGGCGGACGATGCCTTCTGCCACAGGCTGGCGAGCATTTATGTGGATACCCTTGGCTCCTTCCGTTTCCGCATTCAGGTTAAGGGCGAGCCAGCCCATCTTCAGGACGAAGACAAGGCCGCGCGTATCCGCACACTGTTCCTGGCTGGCGTGCGTGCCGCCTTCCTCTGGCAACAACTGGGAGGCCGACGCTGGCACATCCTTTTCAAGCGAAAGCAGATTCTTTCCGTTCTCGAATCAATAAATATCAGTTAGTTAGGATCTTTTATTAAAGTCGCTTATCATTTCTTGCTCCTGCAAAACCGCTGCAGAAGCACCTCTTGAGAAGCGGGTTACCCCTGCACACAGTAAATGCCTCAGACAGCCCCCCCCCCTCAAGGTCAGGGGTTTTGATCTTCGAAACTCGCTTCTCGTAACTCGCCACCCCTATGCTCCGCCCCTACCCGCAAGAGCACGCCGAAAGTGGCATCAGCGCCGGCTGCTACGCATCCTCAATCAAACACGCAACCCCGCCTGTTTTGCTGTATCATTGCGCCGCTTTTACACCTTACTTGGATGATTCCGGAGCCTGACTCATGTCCAGCCTGAACACGCTTACCGCCATTTCACCGGTCGACGGCCGCTATGCCGGCAAGGTCGATGCCCTGCGTAACACCACCAGTGAATACGGTCTGATCCGCTTCCGCGTTCATGTGGAAGTCAGCTGGCTGGAGCAACTCGCTCACGACAAGAACATCCCGGAAGTTCCCCTGATGAGCGGCCAGGCGGCCTGGCACCTGCGCGGTATCACCCGCGACTTTGAAGCGAAGCATGCCGAGCGCATCAAGGAAATCGAAGCCACCACCAACCACGACGTAAAGGCGGTTGAATACTTCATCAAGGAACAGATGGCCGAGCACAAGGAACTGGCCGGCATGAGCGAATTCGTGCATTTCGCCTGCACCAGTGAGGACATCAATAACCTGTCCTACTCCCTGATGCTCAAGGAAGCCCGCGAGATCCTGCTGCCGAAGATGGACCAGGTGATCAGTGCTATCCGTCGTCAGGCTCATAGCCTCGCCGATCAACCCATGCTGTCCCGCACCCATGGCCAATCCGCCTCCCCCACTACCGTGGGCAAGGAAATGGCTAACGTGGTGGCCCGCCTGCAGCGTCAGCGCGATCAATTCGCCGCGGTGGAATTGCTGGGCAAAATCAATGGTGCGGTGGGTAACTACAACGCCCACCTCTCCGCCTACCCGGAACTGGATTGGGAAGCCTTTGCCCGTCGTTTTGTGGAAAGCCTGGGCCTGACGTTCAACCCCTTCACCACCCAGATCGAACCGCATGACTGCGTGGCCGAATACTTCCACGCCCTGATGCGCTTCAACACCATCCTGCTCGACTTCGACCGTGACGTGTGGGGCTACATCTCTCTGGGTTACTTCAAGCAGAAAACCGTGGAAGGCGAAGTTGGCTCCTCCACCATGCCGCACAAGGTCAACCCCATCGACTTCGAGAACTCCGAGGGCAACCTGGGTCTGGCCAATGCCATCATGGATCACCTGGCAGCCAAACTCCCCATCTCTCGCTGGCAGCGTGACCTCACTGATTCCACCGTGCTGCGAAACGTAGGCGTGGGTCTGGCCCACAGTCTGATCGCCTTCGAAGCCAGCCTTAAGGGCATCGGCAAGCTGGAAGTGAACCCTGCTCGTCTGGACGCTGATCTGGAAGCCGCCTGGGAAGTGCTGGCCGAGCCCATCCAGACAGTGATGCGCCGCTACGGTATCGAGAAACCCTACGAGAAGCTGAAAGCCCTTACCCGTGGCAAAGACGGCATCAACCAGGAAACCCTAACCGTGTTCATCAATGAACTGGCCATCCCTGATGAAGCCAAAGCGCTGCTGTTGGCCATGACCCCTGCCAGCTATGTGGGTAACGCAGCCGCACAGGCTCGCAGCATCTAAGAAGCCCCCCCCCGTGGCACCAACGGTGTCACGGGGCATGCCCGGACGATTCCATGTCAGCTTCCCTTCCCCACTTTGTGCTGCCCATGCCAGCAGAGGATTTTCTGCGTGATTACTGGCAGAAAAAACCGCTGTTCATGCCCGCTGCCGCCAGCGGACTGGACAGCCCTGATGCCGATACCCTGGCGGGGCTGGCACTGGAAGACGGCGTCGAAGCGAGGATTATTCAGGGTGCCGGCAACGGCCCCTGGAAATTACAGCAAGGGCCTCTGGAAGAATCGGTCTTTGCCGAACTGGGTGAGGAAAACTGGACCCTGCTGGTTCAGTCCGTCGACCACTATCTGACCGAAACCTCCCTGCTGCTGGACTGCTTCAACTTCCTGCCCAACTGGCGCCTGGAAGACATCATGATGAGCTATGCAGCCAAAGGCGGCAGCGTCGGCCCGCATTTTGACCGTTACGATGTCTTCCTGATCCAGGCCAGCGGTACACGCCGTTGGCAGATTGGCGACGTCTGTGATGACAGCAGCCCCCGGCAAACGCATCCAGACCTGAAACTGCTATCGGACATGACCGTGCGGGAAGAATTCATTGCCCAACCTGGCGATGTGCTCTACCTGCCACCCGGCGTTGCCCACCATGGTGTCGCCGAGGACAGCGACTGCATTACCTGGTCAGTGGGCTTTCGCGCCCCGGATTACCAGATGTTGATGGCAGAAATCGCCGGGGAATGCCTGGCCGATGCTGAGAGTCAGCTCTTCTGTGACCCTGACCGCACCCCCAACGGCAACCCGGCCATTCTTGCCGATGGGGATCGCCAGCAACTGATTCGCGGCGCGCTGGAACTTTTACAGCCAGAGGCCATCGAAAAAGCGGTTTATCGCTGGCTCTCAACCCCTCGGCAGGATGGCCTTGAATTTGCCGTCGACGACCACCATATTCGCATGCGCGATGGCGATATCCGTCTGGTTCGCCATGGCAGCACCCGACTGCTCCTGCAGGGCAATCGGGTCTGGCTGAATGGGGAATCACACCCTCTGACTGAAAAACAACGCCCGCTGGTGCAACTTCTGGCCAGCCAAAGACGCTACAACCATAACGAGCTGGAAGCGGTCATGACAGAAACCGCCCAGGAATTGCTTCATGAATGGATTGAACAGGGCTATTTCGCCCCGCTATAACGAGACCCCCATGGCTATCAGCATCATCGAAACCCGCTGGGATGAACATCAGGACGCCCTAAAAACGTTGCGTCAAAAGGTATTCATTGACGAGCAACACGTTCCCGAAGAACTTGAGTGGGATGGTGAGGATCAGGAGGCGGTCCACTTCCTGGCCATGGATGCGAATCAGAAACCGGCAGGCTGTATCCGTCTTCTCCCTACCGGCCAGATCAGCCGCCTGTGTGTACTCTCCGAGCAACGCAACAATGGCGTTGGCAGCTCCCTGCTAATCGCAGCAGAAGAGGCCGCCCGCGCCAAAGGGATGGAAGAAATCTTCCTGCACGCCCAGACCCACGCGACCAGCTTCTATGAAGCTGCAGGCTTCTCTGTTTCCGGTGGTATTTTCATGGATGCCAACATCCCCCACCGACAGATGTTCAAACCCCTGCTCTAACCGGCATGGCTTTCGAAATCGGCAAGGACGACACCCTGCTTTCCCTGCCCCACGGTGAGGCCAGTCAAGGACTGGCTTCACTGATTGAAGGCTGCCGCCGCACCCTTTGGCTGCGCCTGCCATTACTGGATGGTCTAACCGCCGACAGCGCCGTCTGCGATGCCATCAAGACGCTGGCCATCAGTAGTGAACGGGTAGATATCCGCATCCTGTTTGATAGTCAGGAGGCTGCTATCCGGGATGGTCACCGATTGATTCACCTGGCTCGCCGCCTGCCATCACGTCTGCAATTACGTCAAACGCAACAGGACGACCGTGATGAACTGGCCTGCCACGCTATTGGCGATGGCACAGGCCTGTTTGAGGCCAAAGGCTGGCCACGGCCGGCACGCATCCATCTCTGCGGCCATCGCCTGCCACAGGCACCCAGGTTGGCGCGGGATTTTCAGACCATCTGGGAGCGAGCTGGTGGTAATCCTGAGTTGCGGGAATTGAAGCTTTAAAAGCAGCTGCGGGCTACTAGCTGTGAGCTGCGAGGAAAACATCAGATACGGTAGCGTTGGCTGAGTCTTGAGGCATGAGAAGCGAGTTTCGAGATACGAGTTTCGAAAGGCAAAGGCCAAACCCTCGTATCGAGGCAGGATTGTCGTCACTGGGGACTCGAGACTCGAATCGGGTTGTTCGCGCCTCAAGTGGCGCCTACAGCATGATCATCGGATCTGCAAAGCGAAAGCGCCCTGATTTTTCCTCACCCAAAACACCCTCCGGTGTCTGGACGCGGCCACCAATCTGGCTGTCGCAGCCCCACCATCCCCCGCCGCTGTTCACTATTCACTGTTAACCGATCCTCGAAACCAACCGCCAATTTACCTGCCCACTAGCCTGATACTTTTCCTCAAAGTCAGTCACCGGCTCAAAACCTTCAGGCAGCGACTCAATAACAGCCTGATAATCACTCAGCGCCAGCGCCACTTTGACCTCTTCCAGGTACACAGGCCAGTTACTGCGCAGTTCCAGTTCGCCACCCAGGGCCAGTACCGCTGGCCATACCGGGTGACCGTGCCAGCGGCGCTTGAGGTGGGCGCTTTTGGGCCAGGGGTTGGGATAGAGGATCTGATGGCGAGCCAGCTGCCAGCCAGCCTCCACCATCAGTCGCCACAGGCCGGCACAGTCGCTTCGCAGCAACAGCAGGTTCTCCGGTAACGGAGAGAAACGACGCCGGGCCTTTGCCAGCCTGTCCGCTGACTGGTCCACGCCGATCACCAGTACCTCAGGGTTCGCCAAAGCCAGATGAACCGAAGAGCGACCTGTACCACAGCCGCTATCCAGCATCAGAGGCAGCTGCTCACCACGCTCCTGACGCCAGCGTCGAGCCAGCTCAAAAGCTTCACGGTCAAAATCCGCCAGCGGTGCACGCCACGGACTGGCCAAATGGCGTCTTACCACCTTCTCAAGATCCGCATGGACGCCATCCTGATTGGACTGGACCTCTCGACTATTGGCAAACATGGACAGACATCTCACTCAGGAACCGGGCAGCTATTATGCCTGTCTGATCAGAGGGATGCAGGCGTGAAGGTCTGATAAAAATGCACAGGCACAAACACTCGTTCGGTATTGGCGTAAAGCCAGTTCACATGCGCCAGGCGTCCGACCAACTTGAATTTCCGGCCTGGTGCGACAAACTTGATGTCATGATGGCTACAAGGATACCCATGGTAAGGACACTGTTTTTTCTGCTTCTGCTATGCAGCCTTAACGCCTGGTCACAGGACATGAGCCTGCATGTGATATCACGTCCGGATGCCGACGCACTGGTGCCGGTGATAGGCCCGCTGTTGCCAGAGGGAGGTACAGTGAATGCCTACCAGGGCAAACTGATCATTCGCACCACCCACCAGAACTTCCAGGAACTGCAGTCCGTGCTGGGTGAACTCAACCGCAAGCCAAGCTCCGTCACGGTTTTCTTGCGACGGGCCGGCAGCGCCGAGAGCGCGCATTCGAGAGCAGGTATCGACATTGTCAGGCGTCCAGCTCAAACCAATGCCAGAGTCCATATACAGCAACAACGGGAAAACCAGCGGCATCAGGACGACTACCGCATCCGCACCCTCAGCGGCTATCCCGCCGGCATCAATCGCGGCACCCTGCTCGCCCTCAGCGGCGGGAACTACGGTACCGTGCTGCACAATCTCGAGCGCGGCATCCAGGTCACGCCTCAGGTCAATACGGATGGCTCAGTCACCCTGCAGATCCGGCAACGCCACGATCAACCCGGAGGCCCCGGTGTAGCCGACACTCAGCATAGCGCTTCTACCCTGCGACTTGAGCCCGGCCAATGGCAGCAGATGGGCAGCATCAATACCATCAAACAGAGTAACCAGCGTGGGATCGGTCGTTACCAGACCTCGCGGCAAGCTGTGACGTTGCCGATAGAGGTGATGGTTCAGATCAGTGAATAGTTAACAGTGAACAATGAATAGCTGCGCGAGCAGCGCTTGTCAGGCTCTATAACGCAAGAGGCCGCGCCCAGAATCTGGGCGCGGCCTCTTGGCTTTCAGGCAACCAACGACGCGCGAGCGCGCCGCTGTTAACTGTTAACTATTCACTGTTAACTGCTCACTTGCCTGCTTTCAGTTCACGGCGACGACGGTGCAGAACCGGCTCGGTGTAACCGCTCGGCTGGGAGCAGCCCTCGAATACCAGCTCAACAGCTGCCTGGAAGGCAACAGAACCATCGAAGTCCTTGGCCATGGGGGTATACAGGGGATCGTTGGCGTTCTGACGATCCACCACATCCGCCATGCGCTTCAGGGTTTCCATCACCTGCTCTTTGTTGGTGATGCCGTGGTGCAGCCAGTTGGTCACGTGCTGGCTGGAAATACGCAGGGTGGCACGGTCTTCCATCAGGCCCACATCATTGATGTCCGGCACCTTGGAACAGCCCACGCCCTGGTCGATCCAGCGCACCATGTAGCCCAGGATGCCCTGAGCATTATTGTCCAGCTCCTGCTGGATTTCCTCGGCGGTCAGTTCGCGATCCAGCAATGGCAGGGTCAGGATGTCATCCAGCGACGCACGCTCACGGCTAGCCAGCTTGGCTTGTACTGCGGCCACATCCACTTCGTGGTAGTGAGTCACGTGCAGGGTAGCGGCAGTCGGGGACGGAACCCAGGCACAGTTGGCGCCCGCGTTCGGGTGGCCGGCCTTGTTGGCCATCATCTGAGCCATCTCGTCCGGCATGGCCCACATGCCTTTACCAATCTGGGCGTGGCCCGGCAGGCCGCATTCCAGACCGATATCCACGTTCCAGTCCTCATAGGCCTTGATCCAGGCCATGCCCTTCATGTCGCCTTTGCGCGCAAACGGACCGGCTTCCATGGAGGTGTGCATTTCATCACCGGTACGGTCAAGGAAACCAGTGTTGATGAAGATCACGCGGTCGCTGGCCTGACGGATACACTCCTTCAGGTTCACGGTAGTGCGACGCTCTTCATCCATGATGCCGATCTTGAGGGTCTTGTCGGCCAGGCCCAGGGCCTTCTCGACACGACCGAACAGCTCAACGGCAAAGGCTACTTCTTCCGGGCCGTGCATCTTCGGCTTCACGATGTACACGGAACCGGTGCGGCTGTTGCTCAGCTTGTTGATCTTCTTCAGGTCGTGCATGGCCGCCAGTACGGTCACCATGCCGTCCATGATACCTTCCGGGGTTTCCTCACCATTCATGAGGATGGCCGGGTTGGTCATCAGGTGGCCCACGTTACGCACCAGCAGCAGGGAACGGCCGTGCAGGGTCAGGGTGGAACCGTCCAGCGCGGTGTACTCACGGTCACCGTTCATGGAACGGGTCATGGTCTTGCCGCCCTTCTCAAAGCTTTCCTGCAGGTCACCCTTCATCAGGCCTGCCCAGTTGCGGTACACCTCAACCTTGTCTTCCGCATCAACGGCGGCAACGGAGTCTTCGCAGTCCTGAATGGTGGTGATGGCAGATTCCAGCAGCACGTCTTTCATGTTGGCTGCGTCGTCAGCACCGATCGGGTGGCTGGCGTCGAACTGGATTTCCGCGTGCAGGTTGTTGTGCTTCACCAGTACACCGGTGGGTGCAGCGGCGTCGCCCAGGTAACCTTTCAGCTGGGATTCGTCTTTCAGGCCGGTCTTTTCGGCGCCGAGAGACACAACCAGCTTGCCATCAACGATGGCGTAACCTGTGCTGTCTTTGTGGGAGCCAGCAGCCAGCGGGAAGTAGTTGTCCAGGAAGTCGCGAGCCCAGGCAATCACCTTGGCACCACGCTTCGGGTTGTAGGCCCCACCTTTCTCGGCGCCGCCTTCGTTGGAGATGACGTCTGTGCCGTACAGAGCATCGTACAGGCTACCCCAGCGAGCATTGGCCGCATTCAGGGCGAAACGGGCATTCTTCACCGGTACTACCAGCTGCGGGCCAGCAATGGTGGCGATTTCTTCGTCAACGTTCGCGGTAGTGACCTTGAACTCGTCGCCTTCCGGCAGCAGGTAGCCGATCTCGGTCAGGAATGCCTTGTACTCGGCCATATCGATGGTTTGGCCCTTGCGCGCCTTGTACCACTCGTCCAGCTGAGCCTGGATGGCTTCACGTTTTTCCAGCAGCGCCTTGTTCTTCGGCGCCAGGTCCTTGAGGATGGCTTCCAGCTCGGCCCAGAAGTGTTCCGGGTCAACGCCGGTACCCGGCGCAATCTCGTTGACTACCAGATCATGGAGTTCGGCAGCGATTTCGAGGCTACCCTTCTGAATACGATCGGTCATGGTGCTCCTACCCTTCTGGTCCAGAGAAGTCTTGAGTAAATCGGCGCTTTCCGTGAAAACCGGCAGTAAACCGGTTTGTCCGACCCAGCCAGAAAGCGGGTCGGGCCATCACATCAACCCCGGGAAGTACGACTGCGGCGAGACGACCCAGCCGGGCCACTCGCGAAAAAACGGTGGGTATTCTAGCCGAAACGCGGCCACGAATCATGTTTAGTGACAACAATTAGCGTGACTGTGTGGTCTGCGATCAACCGAAGAGGTTGACCACATCCAGCCGGTGTGCCTGCTCACCGCCACGTTGCTGACCGTCTTCCAGATTTTCGAAGTCGAACAGGCGGGTATCGGCCAATTGGGAGGGGGCGATGTTCTGTACGGCGGCAAAGATATTCTCGATGCGACCGGGTTGTTCACGATCCCATTTCTGCAGCATTTCCTTGATCACCTGACGCTGCAGGTTCTCCTGAGAACCACACAGATTGCAGGGGATGATGGGAAAATCCTTGAAGCCGGAGAATTCGATAATGTCTTTCTCGCGGCAGTAGGCCAGCGGGCGAATCACGATATTGCGGTTATCGTCACTGCGCAGCTTGGGCGGCATGGCCTTCATCTTGCCGCCGTAGAACATATTCAGGAACAGGGTTTCAACAATGTCGTCACGGTGGTGGCCCAGAGCAATCTTGGTGGCACCGATCTCTTCGGCAAAGCCATACAGGCTGCCGCGACGCAGACGGGAGCACAGGCCACAGGTGGTTTTCCCCTCAGGCACCTTTTCCTTCACGATGGAATAGGTGTCTTTTTCCAGGATGTGATACGCCACCCCTTCCTTTTCCAGGTACTCGGGAAGGATGTGCTCCGGGAAGCCCGGCTGCTTCTGGTCCAGGTTCACCGCTACCAGCTCGAAGTTAACTGGAGCCGAATGCTGCAGATTACGCAGGATCTCCAGCATGGTGTAGGAATCCTTGCCGCCGGACAGACACACCATCACCTTGTCGCCTTCACTGATCATGTTGAAGTCGGCGATGGCACGCCCCACTTCCCGCCGCAACTTCTTCTGCAGCTTGTTGAAGCGGGTACTTTTTTTGGATGCTGCGCTGTCAGACATCAGGTGACCTTCATTTTGCGGATCAGTCGGCGATACAGTGCGGGGGACCAGCGTTTAAGGTAAACACCAGCCTTTTCGCGGCCGGCGATGATAACCTGATCCCTGCCCTGCTGCACGGCCTTGAGCAACCGTTCAGCACATTCATCAGCACTAATGCCTGCCTCCTGGGCGTCATCCATACTGCCCTGGGCTGAGCCGTCGGCAGTCAGCGCGTTAACAGACACCTGGGTACGGACGAACCCGGGCATCACCAATGTCACCCGGATACCATGGTCGTACTCTTCTGCCCGTAATGACTCGAAAAAGCCATGAAGCGCATGCTTGCTGGCGCTGTAGGCACTACGCAGCGGCGTGGGCAGCTCGCCCACCAACGAGGTAACCACCACAAAGCGGCCTCCTCCTTGCGCTCGGAACAGAGGTAGTACGGCTTTGGTCAAGGCCACTGTGCCAAAGAAGTTCACTTCCATAATGCGCCGATCCACAGACAAATCCGTGTCTGCTACCAGCGAGCGCTGGGAAATACCCCCGTTATGGACCACCAGGTCAACCTGTCCAAACTTGCCTTTCACCGCCTCAACAGCAGCGGGCATAGCGTCGCTGTCGGCCAGATCCAGGGGCAGAATAAAATGCTCTGCCGCGTTCACCAGCCCTTCCCGAACCCGCTCAAGCTCCGCTTCGCGACGAGCGGACAGCACCAGCCGCGCGCCTCGCCGGGCAAAGGATTTCGCCACCGCTTCACCAATGCCGGAGGATGCACCGGTAATCCAGACCACGTTGCCAGCCAGGCTCTTGGACATGCTGTTATCTCCCTGATTGCGAATACCGCAGAGAGTAATGGGGAAGAAGGTAAAACCAAAGCGCAGCGTGTAATTGAGGAGTTTGAAAGGACACTGACTGCCTGAGCGATAACGCAGAAGCGAGTGACGAGTTTCGAGTTGCGCGTTGCGAGAACCCTAACCCGGGCAGCTTTTGGGTTTTGGCCTTTCGAACCTCGCTTCTCGCAACTCGATACTCAGTATTCGCCCGCAAGCGGCGCCCTTTCAAGGTATGTTATTTCAGCTCCTTCGACGACAGTCCCAGCAGATGCCGCGCGATGATCAGTTGCTGGATCTGTTGAGTGCCTTCGAAGATATCGATGATTTTCGAATCCCGTGCCAGCTTCTCCAGCAGGGTGCGCTCCGAGTAGCCCAATTCGCCACACAGGGCCACGCACTTGAGAGTAACCTCATTACCCATTCGCCCGGCCTTGGCCTTGCACATGGAGGCATCCTTTGAATTGGGCTGGCCGTTGTCTGCCATCCAGGCGGCCTTGAGGGTCATCAGGCGGGCGGCCTCCAAGTCGGCCTCCAGTCGGTACAGCTCGAGTTCACGAGCAGTAGAGTTATAATGCAGTTTCGAGAAATCAGCCTTAACCCCTTCTTTTTCATATATTTCACGGGTAATTTCCAGTGCGGCACGAGCGACACCCAGGGCCATGGCTGCCACTTGTGGGCGGGTGTTGTCGAAAGTCTGCATCACCCCACCGAAGGCTTTCTTGCGTGCCTCTTCACTGTCGGCTATGTCCGGTGAACCAAGGATATGATCCTTCGGTATCCTGCAATCATTCAGTGACAGTGCCGCAGTATCCGACACCCGCAATCCCATCTTGTCCTCTACCCGCACCAGGCTCATACCGGCATTGTCGCGAGGCACAATGAACGACTTGATCGCCGCCTTGCCCAGCGACTTGTCCAGTGTCGCCCACACCACTACGGCATCGCATCGCTGGCCGCCCGTACAATAAATCTTCTCGCCATTGAGTACCCACTCATCGCCCTCCAACCGGGCGGTTGTGCTAATGGCGGCAGAATCAGACCCGGCGCCCGGCTCGGTGATCGCCATCGCGCAGTAGAGCTTGCCGTATTTTTCCTTTTGCTCAGCAGTCCCCACCGCCATCACGGCAGCGTTGCCCAATCCAGTGCCGGGAATCGAGAGCATCAGCCCCACATCACCCCAGCTCATGGCCTCTACGCCCATGATGCCCATCATGTTCGCACCATTACGGATCTCATCGGATGGTTCCGCTTTACCCTTTGGGCCGCGCCCCATCGAAGCCATCATCTGGGCGACCGGCTTCAGTTCATCCGGCGTCTCACAGTGCTCGATGGCATCATACTTGCGCGTGATGGGACGAAAGACGCCTGCTGCCAGCTGCTGCGCCATATGCTGAACCTGGGTCAGCTTCTGGGGAAGTTCCAGATTAATCATGATCTCTCTCCTTACACCATCAGGCTGCCGTGAAGTACGGCCATGCTGCGCAAATTGCGGTACCACATCTCCAGGGGATAATCGCGTACAAACCCTGCACCACCGAACAGCTGAATACCATTGGTACCGATTGCCATGGCCTTTTCCATGCACTGCAACTGGGCCAGGTACGCTTCACGATAGAAAGGCAACCCCTGCTCTGCACGACTGGCAGCACGCAGCATCATCAGCCGCATCCCTTCGATTTCAATGGCCATATCTGAAACCATGAAGGCCACGGACTGCCGCCAGGCAATAGGCTCGCCAAATGCCTTACGCTCCTTCACATAGGGAATGGCGTAATCCAGCACCGCCTGACAACAGCCGACGGCCAGTGCACATTGCCCAATCCAGGACAGTGCCAGCAAGCGATCCAGATCAAAACCGGGTAACCGGTGCGAAGCAGGCACAAAGACCTTATCGAGCGTCAGCGTGCAGAGTTCTGCGCTCCTTAATCCCATGGTGGGCTCTTGGCTTACGGTAAGCCCCTCAGCTTCAGCTGGCACCATAAACGCTGCCGCACCCTCAGGGCTGTCGGCAATGACCAGGAAGCACTGGCAATGCTTTCCCGCCGGCACAAGGCTCTTTATGCCATTGAGACGAAAGCCTCCTTCATCTGGCGCCGCCAGGGTTTGCAGCTGCGAGGGTTCAAACGTGGCCCGAGGCTCGACCAGTGCGATCGCAGCCCCCTGCCACTGCTCAGAAATCAAACCCGGCAGCCACTGTTCCTGCTGCTCCTCACTGCCAAAGTCGATCAATGCATTGACGACGGCCATAGGCTGTAACGCAGCCAGTGAATGGGACATGTCCCCGGCCCCGAGATCCTCGCAGGCAAGCGCGTTGGACAATGGTGAGCGCGACAGTCCGACACCTCCAAGCGCCTCTGGCACGGGCATGAATGCCAGGCCGAAGTCGTGAATCGCCGCAATCAAATCCTGATTCATGCTACCCGCATCGTCGGCTGCCCTGGCCTGCGGCCCCAGAGAATCACGCACCAGACGCTGCATATTCTCGCGGGTAATTCTCTGTTCTTCATTGAGTGTCAGATCAAAAAGCGCTGCTTCCATGACATCCTCTTCCTGCTGCTTCTGAATGGCTTGCCATTGAGATCCTTATTAAGGCCATTGGCGCCAACCAATCAAACGGTTGTTTGAATACCATGGTAGAGTGCCCAAATGTTTACACCGTGTCACCCCCGGTCTGTGACCTTATTCCGCAAAAGCGGTAAAGTAGAATAAAAATGCATCACCAAAACAAATGAACAAAGGCTGCAACGCTTAAGTGTTTACCCTGATCCCAGAGGACCCGCCTGAACGCGCAGTACGCCTGCGTCGGCAATTGATGGCGTTTTACTCCTACTGCCTGCTCTGGTTCGGCACTTTTATGGGTGTGGAACTCACAGCATTTGACCCTGTCACCCCACACGTTGCCATTTTCGGTCTGCTGTTTTCTGTCAATGCGGTTTTCTATGTATTGATTCGCAGCGGCTTCAGCGAGCGCTTTCGTGATCCCAGCCTGACCGTTTTGCAGATGGTGACGGGCATTCTTGCCATCACAGCCGTCCTTTACTACTCAAGAGAGCTTCGCGGGGCCATGCTGAGTATTTATCTGATGGTGATGACCTTCGGGGTGATTTCACTCGATCGCCGCCGGCTGATGCTGATGGCTATCTTTATCCAGAGCTGCTTCAGCATGTTACTCATCGGCGAAGGACTGCTGGCCCCTCAACGAGTGATCTTCTCCTACCAGCTTGGGCACTGGTTTATCCTTGCACTGGTGCTGGGCTCCTTTGTTTATGTCGGTGGGTACATTCACAACTTGCAAAGTCGCGTCAGAGAGCAACGTGAGGGATTGCGCGAGGCCCATGATCGCCTTGCTGCAATTGCCGTCCGGGATGATCTCACCGGGCTGTATAACCGGCGCTATTTCCTGGAGCGGCTTGAGGAAGAAATGTCGCTGGCATCGCGCAGTGGCTCCAGCTTGCACCTTGCCATCATCGATCTGGATCACTTCAAGCAAGTCAACGACACCTATGGTCATCCCGCTGGCGATGAAGTGATTCACCGCTTCAGTATCACGGCCAGTCTGGGGTTACGCCGTTCAGATATTCTGGCCCGCTATGGTGGCGAAGAGTTTGTGGTGCTGTTTCCCCATGTCTCATCCACTGCCTGTGTGGCCGCACTGAATCGTTTACGTGAGACTTTTGCCGCGCAAACCTATCCTTTTGCGGAGGAGTTGCGAAACACTTTCTCTGCGGGTGTGGTCGAATACCAGAAGCACGAAAGCGCACAGGATTTTACCCGTCGCGCTGATGCCGCCCTCTATCAAGCCAAGGCCAAAGGCAGAAATTGCGTGGTGAAGGGCTAACGCCAGGGGCCAGAAACGGGTAACCTCCCTCCCATCCAGTCTCAATGCTTGCCCGCCCGGAGGGGCCTGATGTCCGAAATCACCAATCCCAGCCTCAAAAACACGGTTCGTAACTACTTCAAGTCGCTCGGCGAGGATGCCCCCACATGGACCGAGATCCATGGCTTGCTGTGCGCATTGGCGGTAGGCCCGGTCGGTGACGTGGATTATGCGGCAGTGCTTGAGCTGGAAGTGCCTGAAGAAGTGGCCGCCGCCATGGAAAAATTGCGCCAGCGCCTGGTCACCCAACTGTTGGCCGGCGATGCCATCAACCTGCCCTGCCTGCTTGATCCCTATCAGGAAGACGACGGCCAGGATCTGGCCAGCTGGTGCGCAGGCTTCATGAGTGGTGTATTTGAAGATGAAGCAGCCTGGTATCAGGATGACGAGGCTCAGACCGTGGACTTGATGCTGCCCTTCATCCTGATTTCCGGACTGGATGAAGATGAAGAACTGGACGCACTCTGGGAAAACACCCAGGTAGTACGCCAGATGGCACTGAGTATCCCGGAGTTATTGGAAGAATTCTTCCTGCAATTCCACGGCCCGGATCAGGGCGACGAAACCGAATAACACGTTTCAAAGGCACTTTTACCACAGAGATCACAGAGGCACAGAGAGAGGCCCTTGTTTTAGCTCAGTGAACTCTGTGGTTAAACGCCTTGTACTCAACTATCCGAGCTCAAGGAAAGGTGGCTGATATCTGGCACCTTAACCTCCTCATCCTTCTTCTTCTGCCCCAGATCCTCCCCGACACCCGCCATGGAAAGATGACTCACATCAGGGGCTGGCGGCGGCGGCGCATGTTCACTGTTATCCATGTCTTCCCCCACAGCCGCCACACTATAAGGCCCCGAGAACCCGGTCCCGCCCGTTCGGATAGTTCCGACCGTTTCGAGGTCTCCCGAATTCTGCTCGACCTCAGCCTTCCCGGCCGGGGCAACAGCAGGTGCGGCCGGAGCCGACCCGGCACCTGGTGCTGAAGGCTCAGCCACTGCCACTGTTTCCTCCACAGACTCCAACGGCTTGAGTACACACTCCGCACCGGCCTGCTTCAAAGCAGCACGAAACTTCATTGCCGTCGCCTGATCGGCGTCCTTCTTGAGCACCACCGGCTGACCGGCAAACAACTTCTCTACCTTCGCCGCGTCCATTTTGAACAAGCGCCCCAGATTGGCCTTTACTGTGGCCGGATCTGCGCCTTTGACCAACTGGCCAGCAAATACAACATGGAAACGGGCTTCACTCATCATGGATTCCTTTGTCGCTCACGCCGGGCCGGGCCCGGCATGTACTTAATTCATCTGGCTGGCAGAAAACTCGGCAAGCGCCAGGATGGTTCTGGAGGGGTTCAGACCCAATGATCTCGGCACCATGGCACCATCAATCACAAACAGATTTGGGTAGTTGAACACCTCACCCCGGTGGTCGACCACACCTTGCTCAATGGTGTCCGCCATATTGCAGCCACCCAACGGATGGGGAGTGATCAGATCCTTGAACAACGACCAGGTTGCCGGAGTGGTTGGATCACCACCAGTGGCCTTGGTCAGCGCAAGATGACGGTCTGCCAGCCCCTGCACCGCCTTCTCGGCCTTGCGGTAGTCCCAGTCCAGTTTCAGTGTGGTTTTCTTCCACGGCCAATACCAGCGTCTTCCCAGATAAAAGCGACCGCCGGGCTCATCCATGGCCTGACCAAACCAGGGCATGATATTGCCGAACGGATCACTCTTGTCACCATAACGCAGCATGGCATCGCCCAGGCGAGTGCGAGCGATGATAGCGCTCTTGCCCATGGCTTCCAGCCAGTTGCCCAGCACATCCGGGATGCCGCCGTCTTCGACGAAATAACGGGCACCGCCATCGCTGCCATCCAGATAATCGATGGCGCTGGAGATGGTCGGACCACGGGTGGGTGAAATCACCCGGTCTTTGTAACTGGCGGGGGTGGCAAAATCGCCGTTACAGGTCCAGTTATCACCGAGACGACGGCTCAGCAGAGGCAAAGTGCGATACTGGTCTCGACAGCGCAAAAGCAATTCGGTAGATCCGACGGAGCCAGCTGCCACAATCACTTTTTCCGCACGGAACACGCGCCAGCACTGACCATCCAGATCCCTTGCCCGTACTTCATAACCGCCCCCCGCCACCGGCGAGATGGTGCGAACATGGTGCAGTGGGCGAATCTTTGCCCCCGCCGTTTCTGCCGCCGCCAGATAATTCAGATCCAGGGTATTTTTTGCCTGTACCGGACAGCCCAGGTCACAGTTGCCGCAGTGAGTACAAGTGCCTTGCTGCTTACCCTGGGCGTTCACCCAGCTTTTGCTGTGCTTGTAATCATAGGGATCCGGATCCATGTCGCTGGTCCAGTCCGGATTAAAGGTCACCGCCTGATCCACCATCCGGAAGCGATGACCATCACCCAGTGCTTCAGCCGCTTCTTTCATCAGCCTGGTGCGTGGCGTCCATTGGTTATCCGGCAACGTCTGCACATTCATCATCACGCCCGCCGCATCATAGTGCGGCTTGAGTGCCTGATAAGTGATAGCCTCCGGCCAGCCGGAGTCAAATGTCTCAGGGGTCGCTTCAATACTCACGTTGGCATAGATCAGCGAACCACCGCCGACCCCGGCCCCCATGGCGACACTCATATCGCCGAAGTAACGAAAATCGATCCAGCCGTTTTGTTTTTCCGGCTCATCTTCATCCCACAGCCAGTTTTTCTGACTGACCGAGGGATAATCGGCGGGCTGCCAGCGGCGACCACGTTCCAGTACTACGACCTTGCTTCCCTTCTCTGCCAACCGGCATGCCATGGCTGCACCACCAAAGCCACTGCCAATGACCAGAACATCCACTTTTTCCATGTTTTCCCCAGATTTTTATCATGCCGGCAGCTCTCCTTGCCGGTTCTTCTAATCATCGAATTGCACTATAAAATCTGCGGTCAATCCTGTCTATTTCAGACGCTTTCAAGTAACCTTCCGTCCCTTGTTCGTGAGCCCTCCCGCCTTCTGCCGTATTTAGTCCCGCACCATGGAACAAATCGATTTCGTCACCGTTGAAGAACAGCAGCGCCCTCGCAAACGCAACGGAACCACCAGCGCTGCCGCGGCTCGCACCACAAAAAAAGTGGCACGCCAGGGGGCTGCGCGTGAAGGCTATCGCCGGCTCACGGCGGATATTCCTGCCGACCTGCACAAACGGCTGAAGATGCAGGCCTTGATGGAAGACCGTTCTGTCACCGAACTGATTGTGCAAGCTGCAGAGAGTTTTCTTCGCAACCGGGACTAACCGGGCTCTCCCCCGTCATCACTCTTTCATCCAGCTGTCACGCTTTCGCACATCTCAAGCGTCACCATAGTCATCAATCGTCCATGGAGGTTCGATAATGACTGCTGATATTTTTCTTCTCGGTTGTGCTCTACTCTCCGCGCTTTGCTTTCGCTTCCTGTTCAGACACCTGCCTGAGGAACGCTGGCAGTTTGTCGCCTCCCTGCCACTGAAAAAGAATGACGATGGCTCGTGGCAAGGCCTCAACCTCACTTTTTATGGGCTGTTTACCGGCCTGGCCGGAGGTGTTGGCGTCGCCTGCTTCATTCTACTGACAGCATCAGTTCACGTGCCTCTCAGCACCTCACTGCTTCTGACGCTTGGGGTGCTGGCTATCTGTCTGCCCGCTGCCAAGATCATTGCCACTGTGGTGGAAAAGAATCGCCATGGTTTTACGGTAGGTGGCGCCAGCTTTGTGGGCATTCTGATTGCTCCCTTGTTCCTTTGGGCTGCGGATCTGCTCTGCCAGCGCTACTGGCAAGTCACGCTGCCGATCCTTCCCATGCTCGCCGCCATGGCGATTGCCTATGTGATTGGTGAGGGCATTGGCCGACTGGCCTGCATCAGCTTTGGCTGTTGCTACGGAAAAGCGCTGTCGCAGTCACCACGCTGGGCCAGACGACTGTTTGCCACCTTGCATCATGTTTTTATTGGCAAGACCAAAAAAATCGCCTTTGCAGGCGAAATGGAATCCGTGCGTGTTATCCCTATTCAGGCCGTAACCTGTGTGGTTTACACCACACTGGCGTTGATCTGCAGCGCGCTTTTTTTCCACGCCGAATTCGGGATGTCATTCTCACTGGCACTCATCGGCAGCCAACTCTGGCGCGCCTGGTCGGAAACATTACGAGCGGATTATCGGGGTGGCAGCAAACTGTTCTCGGCCTATCAGGCCATGGCGCTCTTCGCCGCGCTCTACGGCATCGTCATCAGCCTGTTAATGCCTGCCCATACTGAACTGACTCCAAGCCTGGCAGCAGGCTTCACTGCGCTCTGGTCACCCGGAGTAATTCTCAGCCTGCAGCTGATCACTGTGATTATGTTCTTCTTCTCCGGCACCAGCACCATCACCACCGGGGAACTGCGCTTCGGGCTGGCGGCGGACTGGCGTAGTCAGGCGGGATGTGAAGACGAAAAATGCAAGCACACAGGAAATGCCACCGCCTGAGCGGCAAGCCTCAAGCTGCAAGCTACAAGTTGCAACGCGGACAAAGGCTTGTGAATTTTTAAATCATGGTACCCGCGGCCACGCGATAAGCGCGGGCACCAGCGTTCCGAACCGATAGAACATTTGCCGCGTTGCAACTTGTAGCTTGTAGCTTGTAGCTTGAAACTCACAGCTCGTAGCTCGCAAATGACAACTACACCAACGCCGCCGCTTTCACCTGCGCAAACAACGATTCTCCCACCATGATATTCAGCTCCCTCACAGAACGGGACGACAGCCGCGCCAGCAGAGTCTGAGAATGTAACGCGAGTTTCACCAGATGCTGACCTGCTCCCGTTGGCGTCACTTCCTGCACGGTTACCGGGTGGATATTCAGAATACTGGATTGCATGGGCTGGACTCTGCACAAGCTCACGTCCCTGGCGGCGATGCGCAGCCGTACAAGCGCCCCTTCTGGCTTTGCCTGCGCCAGTGGCACCATAAAAGCGGCGCCGTCCACCAAAACGGTTTGCAGATGATCGGCTTCATCAAAACTGCCACATACACCGCTTAGCATTGAGGATGCATCACTGCGCTGGGCCAGTGGTCCAGTCAATGAAACCAGAGCGGTCGTCACCGGCCCCTGCGCAGTAAGCCGGCCCTGATCCATCAACCATACCTGATCCGCCAGTAACAACAGCTCATCAAGGCTGTGGGTCACATAGAGCACCGGCACTTTTTGCGCCACCCGCTGTATCATCGCCAACAGGCTCTCGCGGTGGGGAAGATCGACGGCCGACAGTGGCTCATCAAGTAACAGCAGTTCTGGATTACCCACCAGGGCTCTCGCCAAGGCGACGCGTTGAGCCTCACCACCAGACAGTTTGTGTACCGCCCTGTCCAACAGATGCCCAATGCGGGTTTCCTCGATAATGGCCTCAAGATTAACGCCCTTACCGCGTCTTTTTTGGACGTACTGGATATTGCCGCGCACGCTGAGATGATGGAAAAGAGTAGGATGTTGCAGAAGCATACCAAGCGGCCGCTGCCAGACGGGCAAGACCGTCTTGGCCGGCTCATCCTGCCATGCTTCATCATCGAAACGAATCATCCCCTCGCAGGCATGCAGCCCTGCCAGCATGCGCAACAAGGTACTCTTGCCGGTACCGGAAGGCCCAAACAACACGGTCACACCATTGTCGGGCAGCTTCCCGGAGGCCTCGACACTCAATGTGCCGGCCCTGCCCTTGATAGCGAACTCCAGGCTCATAGCCAGCTACCCGAAGTACGCTGACGCTGCCAGCGGAACAGTCCCCACAGCATCAGCAGGGAAGCCACCAGAAGCACCAGCGCCAGACGGTGGGCATTGGCGTAATCGCCCGCTTCCACATGCTCATACAGCGCAACGGATGCCACCCGGGTTTCACCTGGCAAGCTACCGCCTATCATCAGCACCACACCAAACTCTCCCAGGGTATGCGCAAAGCCCAGCATGGCAGCACTCAAATAACCCAGCCGGGCTTGCGGAAAAACCAGGGAGCAAAAGCGGTCTAACGGGCCTGCCCCACAAACAGCGGCCATCGCCAGCTGATCTTCTTCAAGATTGGCGATGGCATTTTTGAGAGGCTGCAGCACAAACGGCAACGAATAGACCACTGAGCCAATTACCAGGCCCGGGAAACTGAATGCCAGCGATCGCAATCCAGCCAGATCGCCAATCCAGCCCCCCGGACCATTGGGCCCCAGCAGCAGCAGCAGGTAAAAACCCAGCACAGAGGGAGGCAATACCAGCGGCAATGCCAATGTCGCCTCCAGCAAGGCCTGCCCCGGCCAGCGACGGCGTGCCATCACCCATGCCAGCGGCGTACAAATCAGCAGCAGAAGAAGGACCGTGACGAAAGCCAGTTGAATACTGACCCACAACGCCAACCAGTCGCCATTACTCAGCATCGGTCACCTGATAACCATGATTGATAATGATGGCTCGCCCTTCATCGCTGAACAGAAACTGGTAAAAGCCGCTGACCTCTGGGGAATCAATCAACTGGATGGCTTGCTGGATAATTGCCGGGTACCTGGCCTCGGGGATCAACCACAATGAACCGCCCTGCTCCCGTACCTGACTGTAGGCAACGAAAGCCGCTGCCGCGGCACCACTATGAGCGAAATGATAACTCTGGCCCACATTTTCCGCCTGCACCAGCGGAACACTGTCCGGTACAGCAAGGTCATCAAGGACGAAACGAGCAGCCAGGCCATAGGGAGCCGTTCGAGGGTTGGCCAGCGCGACAGGCTGGATGGCGCCACTTCGCAGCATGTCTGGATCGAGCATGAGGTCCGATTGCGGTGACCACAGGACCAGCAGCCCGCGCGCATAACTCCTGACGCTGTCGGGCAGGCCCAATCCTTCCCGGGCAAGCTCACGTGGGCGACGGGAGTCAGCCGCAAGAAACAGGTCATAGGGAGCACCGTGACGTATCTGCGCGGCCAGTTTTCCGGTGGATGCGACGGTCAGAGCAATATCGATATCAGGGTGCAGTTGCCGGTATTGCGCCACGATTTCCCGAAGTGGTTCGGCAAAATTGGCAGCAACCGCAATCTGGATACGGTCTGCATTTGCCCAAGCAGAAAGGGCCAGCAACAGTAAGCCAATGAGGGGGCGCATCGAGATCTCACTCAAACGGGTGAGCTCAGTCTAGGTGACAAGCAAAGCCCTGTCAGGCCTTTCCTCTTTGCTCTTCCTCACCAGCATCAGCCTGCACTTTGCGCGGATTCTGCCCCCTGTGCGCCTGACCACGCGAACGCGCCAACTCAATCTGTTTCTGGCGCTCTGCAAAACGGGCCTTCTGCTCGGCGCTGGATTCGTCATAGCACTGCGGACAGGACACCCCCAGCTGGAACATGGGGGAAGACTTGTCTTCTTCGCTGATCGGGCGGCGACAGGCATGGCACTGATCATATTCGCCCGGGTTCAGATCATGATCCACTGTGACACGCTCATCGAAGACAAAGCATTCACCTTCCCATAACGAGTCTTCCTTGGGCGTTTCTTCCAGGTATTTCAGAATCCCACCCTTGAGATGATAAACCTCTTCAAACCCCTGCTCCTTGAGATACGCCGTCGATTTCTCGCAACGGATACCGCCGGTACAGAACATGGCAACTTTCTTGTGCTTGGCCGGGTCCAGGGTTTCTTTCACATAGTCCGGGAATTCCCGGAAGGTACGGGTATGGGGATTGATCGCCCCCTTGAAAGTCCCGACTTCCACTTCGTAGTCATTGCGGGTGTCGATGAGAATTGTCTCGGGATCGCTGATTACCTGATTCCATTCTTCCGGGGAAAGGTAGGTACCCACAGTGCGATTGGGATCAATCCCCTCAACGCCCATGGTGACGATTTCCTTCTTCAGCTTCACCTTGGTGCGCAGGAATGGATGCTCATCGTGGTATGACTCCTTGTGCTCCAGATCGGCGAGGCGCGCGTCGCTGCGCAACCAGTCCAAAACGGCATTGATGCCGGCACGAGGTCCGGAAATGGTGCCATTAATGCCCTCACTCGCCAGCAACAGAGTGCCACGCACATCCTGTTTCATCATCAAGTCCAGCAGCGGATCTCGTAGCGCTTCGTACTCGTCGAGCCGAACAAACTTGTACAACGCGGCCACCACAATGCTGCTGGCGGTTTCTACCGAATGACGATTACTCACTGACTCACTCCAATGAAGGATTCAAACCCGAGGTTCTTTTCGTACAACTAATGGATGAAGGATGCGAAAACCGGGGCTCAGTGCTGCCCGAACTCCGGGTCATGCTTGCTACCACCCAGACAATCCGGCGATTCTGCCACCTCGCCACCCAATGCCTTCCACTCATCGACCGTATGGGCATGCAGAGCCAGCGCGTGTACCGGTCCTGCCAGCTCTTCGGCCAGTAGCTGATAAAGCATCTGATGGCGCCGCACCGGCATCATGCCAGCAAAGGCATCGCTCACCAGCACCAGCTTGAAATGGGTTTCCGAGTTGGGGGGAACACTGTGCTTGTAGCTTTCATTCTCAAGCACCAGATGGGCCACCGGCACCGCATCCCGGATCTTGTTTTCAATCTGCTCAGCTACCGCCATGGTTTCACCCTGAATCATCCGACATCCCAATAATAACGCCTCACTGTCACCAGCGGGGCGCATATTCTACGCCTTTTGGCGCAAGGGAGAAATGTCAGCCAGCGGAAGTCGGCAGCGGGATAATGGTTTCCCACAGTGCCTCGCCAGCCTCATCCAACAAGGCCGCAAAGGGCTCTCCAGGACCAAACTGACAAACCTGCCGAGTGTCCTGCCAACGAGGCCAGTCCAGCTCATTGCCATGGGCAAACTGCCCCCAAACTGACATCACCCGCTCAGACAAAGCCTTGGCTTCTTCACCTCCGCCCGTGAAATAAACACCCGCCGGCGTGTCGGTCACACCAAATACAAAGGGAATATCCACCACATGACAGGCCCCCAGCGGCAGGCCAAACGGGGCACTGGGCCAAGTGAACTGGAACCCCCAACAATCATTATTATGGGCGGAGTGGCTATCCAGCAGGCGCAACGTTGGCACCCGGAACAACCGGTCCGATTCCATGGCGGAGAGCCGGTCGAGGTCGCAGCGACCGGGATCGGGGGTCACCGTTTCACGGTAATATCGGTCAGCCTCTGCACCATGGCCCGGCAAGCCCCGCTCGAAACGACGCAACAGCTCGTCATCACCGATTTCGCGCAGCGCCTCCATGGAGGTCTTGCCGGCCAGCACCCCTCCATATTGGAAGAAGTGATATTCGTCCGCGCACACCCCCGCCAGCAATCGCTTTTCTGCAGCTGCACCGCGGGCAATTGCCTCAATGGGCAACTCGGGTAAAAAATCGCCGTCGACCACTGGCAGGAAATTCATGGCGAACTGGGGGGTGGTTTTTCGCAGCCCCCTGTCCACCAACACCTTGACAGAGGCGTTCTGCGCTCTGATCCAGTCTTTGTCGGAACAATTCAATAACCGCGCAGCGGCATTGCCATCCCCGGGGAGCGCCGCAACCATTGCCTCGGCAACCTTGCTGGCCTCCTCTGGCGACAGCGCAAAGTCGGCAGCGCCCGACTGTACGATGGCTGCATGAAACAGGTCTGTTGCTGCTGGACATGCCAGCAACGAGCAGACACTAAAACCACCTGCAGATTCACCAAAGATCGTCACCGATGCGGGGTCACCGGCAAAAGCCGCAATGTTTTCAGCTACCCACTCCAGCGCTGCCACCTGATCACGTAATCCGGCATTGGTCACCGCTTCCAGCTCCGGTGCCACCGCACTGAAATCCGCAAAGCCCAGCGCTCCAAGCCGGTAGGCAGCATTCACCACCACCACGCCCTGGCTGCGCGCCAGCTGCGCACCGTTGTACAACACCTGGGAGATAGAGCCGGACAAATAACCACCACCATGGAACCAGACCATCACCGGGAACGGCCCTTCACCTTGCGGACGCCAGATATTCAGATACAGACAATCCTGGCTGGACTCATTAACACCCATGATTGGGTTATTCATCTGCAGTGAAGCCAGCGGAAACTGATCTGCCCGGAACGCTTCATCGCTATCCGGTAGCGGCTGCGGTGACTTGAAGCGACGCTCTCCAACCGGAGGCATTGCGAAAGGGATGCCGCGATACTCAATGACCCCTTTGTTGTGAAGGCCTTCATAGTGTCCCTGACGAATAACTGCTGTCATGGGTTCTCCCTGAATCAAAAAATGGACTCAAACCACAGTTTTGTTACTGATTAGTAACTGAATCTGGCTCATGTTTTATTGTTCTACAACAATAATTCCCACCCTGAAAAGCTGGCATACACTTGCTTCGCCCTCAGGGCACGCCAATCAATCTAAGGAGGGATCCCCTTATGAGCAACAACGTTATTGAACAGCTGAATGAGCGCTACGAGCAACTGAATTCCGAAACCCGTGCAGCAGCTGAAAAAGTCAGCAATGCCCTTCGCGGTGCCGCCAAGCGTGTTGAACAATCCAGCACTGAACTGTTTGACTCCCTGGTGAAGACTGGCGAAAAGCGTCAGAAGAAACTGGCCAAGACCGCCAAGGCCACCAGCAAAAAGGCGGCGGCAAAAGCCTCCACCCTGGATGAACTGCGCGGCAAGCTGGCTGAAGCCCTTGGCCTGCCGACCCAGAGCGACGTTGAAGCTCTGAACAAGAAACTGAACAGCCTGACCCGCAAGGTCAACAAGCTCGCCAAAGAAGCCAGCTGACGTTAGCCCACAAGGATTGGCGTGGGGAGGGCATGCCCTCCCCGCCTTCCTGTGCTTCAGCACATCAACAGTTGACTTCATCCTCCTGCTCTCGTTAGCTACTGCTCGGGATAACAACACATCACGAGCTCATGCCGCCCAGCTATACAACACTTCTTCAACAACGCACTGTCGCCCCCTTCTGGCTGGAGTTTCTGCTGGATGCAGCCTTACGCTCTGGCGTTGACCTCAGCAGCTCGCTTGTTGAACTGGGCGTCAGCAACGAAGACCTCGAAAACCCTCAGTCTCGAATTGCCATGGCAGTGGAAGACCAGCTGATTCGGCAGGCACTCATTCACAGTAATGATCCCCTGTTTGGTCTTCATATGGGCGAGGTGATCCGTCCGCGTTTTATGGGCGAACTGGGCTATGCCAGCATGTCCAGCGCCACCCTAAGGGATGCCATCGAGCTGATGATTCCCTTCATGAAGGTCACCACTGAATATGCGGCACTGCGCTTTGAGTGGCGGAACAATTACCTGTGGCTGATCTGGGAAAGCGACATGGAATCCCTGCCCACCTACCCCATGCGCATTGATGCGAATTTTGCCGCTGCGATCACCTTTGGACGCTGGATTCTGGGCAAGAACTACAACCCCGAACTGATCCATCTGCGCCATCCGCCGCAGGGAGCGGAGGCAGAGTACTTACGTATCTTTGGTTGTGAGGTGGCGTTTCAGCAGTCAGAAAATGCCATTGTGCTGAGTGACGATATACTCGATCTGCCCCTGCGTGATGCCGACCCGGAAGTGCACAAACTGGCTCGCTCGCGGATGCAGCGTGCCGTCACCCAGTATCATGCCCGTGACAACCTGCTGGATCAGGTGCGACTGGAAATCCAGAAATGTCTGCAAGATGGTGTTCCTCAACTTGAACCCATTGCCGACGAATTGGGTGTCAAACCGTGGACCCTGCGTCGACAGCTACGCGCCGAAAACACCGACTTTTCCTCGATGCTCGAAGAGGAACGCCGCCGGCTTGCCTGTGACTGGTTACTCCACAGCGAGCGCTCAGTGAACCAGATTGCCCTTGATCTCGGCTACTCGGAGCAGAGCGCCTTCAACCGGGCGTTCAAGCGCTGGTTTGGCATGACTCCAGTCAGCTATCGGGAACAAGGGCGCGATGCGCCAGCGCCCTAGGGGCTCCCCAGGAGCCTCTGTTAACTCAAGCCAGACGGACACTACCCCGCCAGCGACGCTTGCATTCACCCAGGGTATAACCCCGTGAGAACCCCTCCACCAGGGTCCCGCCCAGGGCACCTTTGAGCATGGGTATCGACATCGGCAGCAGGCCGTAGAATAGCGAGGACAGCTGCGCCACCTTAGTCAGCTCCTCACGCCAACCCGACAGTAATGTCAGATAACTTTCAGGCTGGTCCGACAACAGAGCCTGGGCCGCCAGCTGGCCGCTCAACACGGCCCCGTAGATCCCCTCTCCCAATAGTGTCTCGGTTGCCCCCACCGCATCCCCGACAAACAGGATACGGCCGTGCTTCAGTCTTACCTTGGGCAACCAGGTTCCTAACGGGAAGCCCGAAACGTGATGCGGCTTCACTCCCAGGCGGTCAAGACAGTATTGATCAAGTGCCTTGCGATCCGGTGCAGCCAGGCCATGCTTCCAGATATACAGGCCCACGTTGATATGATCCCCCTTGGGGAACAACCAGCCATAGCCGCCCTTGATGGCCTGGAAATCCAGCGTCATGCCCGGATACGCCTTGAGATCGGCACGATCAATGTGACCCTCAATGGCCATCGCTCCCTTCAAGGACGATTCACCCAGCAGATGGCGTACCCGACTGTTAGCACCATCAGCCGCTACCAGATATGTCGCCCGGATCGTTTCACCTTCCTTTGTGTGAACCTCTACACCACTGCCGTTCTGGCGGATCGCAGCCACCCCTTTGGTGAGCTGAAATTCTGCCCCCTGCCGCTGAGCCTGCTTTAGGCAGAACCGGTCCAGCTCACTGCGTTCGGTCATTACGCAGAAACGCTGCGTCGATTTGAGCTGCCCTTCCGGGCCGGGGTAACGACTGACATGCAGGGTGTCTACCGTCTCCCGGATCACCGGATCGATGGAAAAGCGATAGCGGTTGAGGGTCTTCACGGTCACCCCCCCGGCGCAGGGTTTTCCCGCTCCTGCCACCCGCGATAGCATCAGCACACGGCGGCCACCCGCGGCCAGATCCCAGGCCGCAGCACTGCCCGCCTGCCCCGCCCCGATCACCACCACATCCCAGGTATTCATATTCCTCCTTAGGAGTTCGTGCGATTACTCGCCAGCTCCTTTATAATGCGCGCCGTTCGGACCTCTGACCCATGCAAGGCATGGTTCAGAGGTTCATCGTTTCTGCCACCTCTCCCGAATTCAAGCTAGGAGATTGTTCATGAAAGCACCCGTACGCGTAGCCGTTACCGGCGCCGCTGGCCAAATCAGCTATTCCCTGCTGTTCCGCATCGCTTCCGGCGATATGCTCGGCAAAGACCAGCCCGTTATCCTGCAGCTGCTCGAAATCACCCCCGCCCTGGAAGCGCTGAAAGGCGTCATCATGGAGCTGGAAGACTGCGCATTCCCGCTGGTTGCCGGCATCTCCGGTACCGACGATGCCAACGTGGCCTTCAAGGATGCCGACTACGCGCTGCTGGTTGGTGCTCGTCCGCGTGGTCCGGGTATGGAGCGTAAAGATCTGCTGGAAGCCAACGCAGCCATCTTCTCCGCCCAGGGCAAAGCCATCAACGACAATGCCAGCAAAGACATCAAAGTCCTGGTAGTCGGTAACCCGGCCAACACTAACGCCCTGATCGCCCAGCGCAATGCGCCGGACATCAACCCGCGTCAGTTTACTGCCATGACCCGCCTTGATCACAACCGTGGCATGGCGCAGCTGGCCACCAAACTGGGTAAAACGGTCAACGACATCAAGAAAATGACCATCTGGGGCAACCACTCCTCCACCCAGTACCCTGACCTGCACCACTGCGAAGTGGACGGCAAGGTTGCTGTGGATCAGGTTGAACAAGACTGGTACGAAGGCACCTACATTCCGGAAGTTCAGCAGCGTGGCGCGGCCATCATCAAGGCTCGTGGTGCTTCCTCTGCCGCTTCCGCAGCTAACGCTGCCGTAGATCACATGCGCTCCTGGGCGCTCGGCACTGCCGAAGGCGACTGGGTTTCCATGGGTATCTACAGCGATGGCTCCTACGGTATTCAGGAAGGCCTGATCTACTCCTACCCCTGCACCTGCAAGGACGGCGACTGGACTATCGTTCAGGGCCTGGAAGTCAACGACTTCTCCCGTGCTCGTATGCAGGCTACCGAGCAGGAACTGGCGGAAGAGCGTGACGCTGTTTCCCACCTGCTGCCGTAAGGCGTAGCGGTAAAAGAAAAGGGGCTCTTCGGAGCCCCTTTTTTATGCGTTCAGCTTGGATCAGCCATCAGTAATCCGAAAATTCCATCTGCTGACCAGCTTCTGCCCGCTGCATGTAATCCTGGTACGCAGGAATCGAAATAGCCGCAACAATCCCGCCTACAAAGAACAACACCCAGAGCACCAGCATCACGGCAAACACACCCTTCACGCGACCACTGTTCGGCACCGGCGCGGGGCCGTAATCATTACCGCTGGGAGAGCCTTTCTTGAAGAGCAGCAGCAGCATCATGATGAGGTTGGCAATGGGCACCAGTAACAGTAGCGACAACCAGCCCGACGCATTGAAGTCATTCAGTCGACGGACCATGAAAATCACACTGAACACCAGTAGCGCAATAATCATTGCAAAATACAGGAATCCCAGGATAACCACTCCGCCGCCTTGCTGGGCCTGCTCCAACCCACCGGATACAGCGGCAATGATGCCCATTGCGATAGCCAGCACAGCATAAAAAATGACTGACATTACCGCGCCATAGACGAAATAGCGCATTCGGCCAATTCGACCAGACGCCGAAAACATTTTTGGATGATAGGTCTGTTCCTGTGTTGCAGCGGCAACATCGGACACCGGAGCCTGATACGGCTGGTTCATAGATCCCCCTTAAGGATGGTGATAGAAAAAGAAAAATCAGGATTGGCTACGATTGAAATCGTCCATGGCCCGCAGCAGATCACGGCGACTGATCTGCCCGATCAGTTTGCCCTCCTCCACCACCGGTAACCGGCGACGATGATCAGCCAGGAAAATTTCAGCCGCGTCCAGAATGGAAGTCTGGCCAGATACGGTTTGCAGATCGACTGTCATATATTCAGACACCGGACCGATTCCAGTGTCGTGATAACTGGCTTCAAGCGCCCCTTTAAGGCAATCGGATTCGGAAAACATCCCCTGGAGCTCACCCGATTCATTGACCACCGGAGCACCGGAAATCTGGTTCTCAAGCAGTACCCGGATGGCTTCATGTACAGACAGGTCAGGAGAAAGCGTGATCACACGACGGCTCATGTAATCCGCCACTAACATGGATTTAAGCATAGTTCTTCCTTGCCGATAGTGGGCCAGGCCCAACGATTCCCTTCAGCCTTTATAGCAGAAAAGCCCTGCCAAACCAGTCATCTAGGTCAACTTTCAGAAATTCGGTACGCCACAAACATTGGCCCGGAACACAAATAACGACCGGGCCCGGCCTCCAGGAACGAAATCCCATCCCTGAATGACGCCAAACCTGCACCAAAGTACCATTCTGACCGACGGTGATGGAAACAAAAAAAGATGAAGTGCTAATTTATTGCTATAAATAACTACTTGATCGACAACTTATATGGGAAGGGATACCGATGACCTGTCGTGAAGACGATCAGAATGAACGTACTTGGTTCCGAAGCGACCGCTTCTTTAATGAGGGGCCCAACTGGTATTTTTCCACCCGGGAAAACACAATAGAAGGCCCCTACCCGAACCGGGAAGAAGCCGAGAGCGGCTTGATGATGTATCTGCGGGACATGAAGGCCATGGAGAACTACGGTTTGAAACCCGCAAGAATGCCGGACTGAATCCCTGCGGGTTTAGGCCACGCTCAACGCTATAGCAGGGCTTTGGGCGCCGTAATAATGCCATTGTTATCCGCATAAACGTATTCGCCGGGGCGGAATACCACACCACCAAATTCAATATCGATATTGAGTTGCCCTTCGTCCCGGCGCACTGACTTGATCGGCACGCAGCCCAGTGTAACAACACCGATATCCAGCTGAGCCAGAGCATCCACATCACGGCATGCACCGTAAATAATAACGCCCTCCCAACCATTCTTAACCGCATTTTCAGCAATCATATCGCCAATCAGTGCATTGCGTAGACTGCCACCACCATCCACAACCAACACTTTGCCTTTGCCCTCTGTGCCAAGGTGCTCTTTCACTCGGCTGTTATCTTCAAAGCATTTCACGGTCACAATTTCACCGCCAAAGGCACTACGACCGCCGTAGCTAAACCAGTTAAAGCCGGTTACCACTGACACGATATCTGCATTGTCATCGCAGAGATCACAGGTCACGAAAGACATATTGACTCCTTGCTTTGATCCACCCGCAGCACTGCGGTCTATTAGGGCCTGTTAACACTACCAAAATAGCACCTGCTGAATGCATTTTTTCGTCCAGTAGTGTCAGCCGATGTGCAATGTAGTCATTCTACATAAACAGCGAATGGCGCTGCTGGGCGGAAAAAGGGATCAGCCCTCCGGGTTGAGCCCCAAAAGCCGACACTCGTCGTTATTCGTCATTCATTTGGAGAAACCAGACATCATTCCTCATGCCTAGATTGGCGGCTTTTGGGACTCAACAGGTACCATTTTGGTAGTGTTAACAGGCCCTAACCGGATTTTCCCTGTCGCTCGTGCAATTTGCCCGAGTACACCAGAAAATCCCGATAACGAAGTTTGTACAGGCCAGAATCCGGCCCCTCAAGCGCCATGCCCACCATTCCTTCTGCTACCTTGCTGCCATCGACTGGCAGCCAGTGTGCATCGGTCCAGCGAGTGAGTGGCTCGATAACGCGATTGAGCAGATTTCCCCAATCCTCAGCGGTACGCTTGTCTTCACGATTGCCTCGCAACAGGGACGGCTGAACCAGCACCAGTAACGGCAACTGCAAACGCTCCAGTGCTCGTTCCATCTGCCCTTTTACTCGTGAGTAAAAGAACGGAGAGCGGGCATTCGCATTAATGGCGGATACCACCAAAAAACGCTGCACCCCTGCCCGCTTGGCCATCTGCCCGGCCAACACCACCAAGTCATGGTCCACATGGCGAAACGCCTGCCGTGAACCGGCCTTCTTCATGGTAGAACCCAGGCAACAGAAGACGTCGTCTACCTGAAACTGCTGCTGGCAGGCTTCCATCTGATCAAGATCCACCACCTGCCAATCCAGTTTCGGATGTGACAGGCTGGACTCACGCCGCGAAAGCACTGTCACGCTGTCATAGGCATCATTGTCCAGCAGCTGCGCAAGACACTCCCCCCCCACCAAGCCGGTGGCGCCCAGTAACAAGGCCTTTCTTGTCATTCTTGTTCCTCGTTATTACTCGGTTGCTCTGGTAACCAACGGCGCAAAACCGTTTCCAGCGCATCCAGGTGTACCGGTTTAGCCAGAAAATCATCCATTCCTGCCGCCAGACATCGAGCTTGAACGCCCTCTGCCGTATTCGCTGTGATCGCCACCACAGGAATGCGCTCAGTGCCACGGCTTTTTTCCAGTTCACGCAACTGCCGGGTAGCTTCAAAGCCATCCATTTCCGGCATCATGCAATCCATCAACACAAGATCAAAAGGCTCTTGTTCCAGCAGAGCCAATGCGGTCTCACCATTACTGACCGTCTTCACCTGATAACCCAGCTTGCTCATCATGCCTCGGGTTACCAACTGGTTAACCTCATTATCCTCCACCAGCATCAGGCGGAAACGCTTGCGACGCTGGCGCTCTTCAGGGGTCTGTAGAGGAGCATCACCCACCGGAACATGGCGCTGCAGCCCCATGATTCTAGACAACGCCAGACGGATACTGGAACGGTGTGCAGGCCGCACAAGCACCACCAGATCATGCTGATCCACCATTTTTTGAATGGCGGGCAGGCCGCGTTCTTCGATGGTCGCCATCAGGACCAGTCGCACCGGACGCAACAAGGGATCTTCGAGCACATTACGACACAGATTCAGTGCCAGCTCCGGTCTTGAACAGGTATCCACAAACAGCAGATCAAAGTCCGTGTGTTCACGGTGCCCTGCACGCAACGCCTGCAGGGCATGGTCATACCCTTCAGCGGAGGAGCACTGGCAATCCAGTGCCTCCAGTTCCTCCTGAAGACAGGCCACGGTGCCCGCTGCAGAGCCCACAACTACCGCCTGAGCACCATCCAGTGCACGAATCAGGCTTTGTGCCTCGCGCATATCCGGCTGCATCTGGACGGGAACGGTAAACCAGAACGTGGAGCCTTCCCCAGGCACACTCTCGGCACCGATATGTCCACCCATGGCATCCACCAGCCCTTTACAGACCAGCAGGCCGAAGCCGGTATGGTGGCTACTGTAAACGTCCTGACCGTCTTCGATAAAACGATCCAGGAACAGGTGGCGCAGGGTTTCCGGATCCATACCCGAGCCCTGATCACTGACCCTCACACGCAGCACACCACCGCTCTCACCTTCCACCGTAAAATCTACATCAAGGCGAATTTCACCGCGGTCGCTGAACTTGATCGCGTTGCTGAACAAGTTGTTGAGGATCTGCATCAGCCGCTCGCGGTCACCACGAATGCGCTTGGGCAGCATACGATCGATGACACAGGTCAACTCCAATCCACTGGTCTGCGCCATGGGGCCAAACGCCTCCAGGGCTTGCTCAATAGCATTGCGAAAATCGAAAAACTCGGAGTTCAATGTCACCCGGCCAGATAGAATCCGGGAGTAATCCAGCACATCATCGATCAGAGTCAGCAGCAGCTTGCCACTGCGGCCTGCCACCTGCATGTAGTCCTTCTGCTCATCATTGAGCCGGGTATCTTCCAGCAGTGACATCATGCCCATAAGGGAATTCATCGGCGTCCGTAATTCATGGGCAAGCCGGTACACCAGGCTCAGCTGAATTTCGGTGTTGGTACGAACAGGCTGGGACGGGCCTTCGCTCTTGTTTCGACGTTCCCTCGTAACGGCATGCCAGAACGTCTCATACTGGCCCCGGTAAAGTCGGAAAAGATAAAACGCATAGCTGCCAATAAGGATAGCGATGACCCAGTCATGCAATGCGCCGGTGACAAACAACACCAGCAGGGTCGGTAGGAACATGAGCAGAATATAGGCCTGCCGTACACGCAGACCAGCCATCCATGATGACCCCAGTGCGGTGGTCACTCCCACGTTATAGAGAAGAATGGCAAAGAAATTGAAACCGGTGCCAACGCGCCAGGCCAGCCAGGCAGGAATCAGGCCCCACAGGAGCGCATGCAGTGACAACCCGACACCAAACAACCGCCGCCAGCGAGCGGGACCCGCACCATAGAGCGCATCAAATCGGGCGAACAGCCAGAGCCGGTATGCCGTCACGGCCAATACCGCCCCTCCACCGATCAGCGCTTCCAGTTCATAACTCTGGTACACCTGCCCCCAGGCAAACACCAGCGCATAAACCAGCAGGGCCGCCAGCACTCCCATCAGGGAATTCTTGGCGGCCCCATAATCGACCTTTCGTAAAACCTTGCGATCTTTCTTGTACGTCACAGTGTCCGTTCCGTAGAACCTGTTATAGCCGTGTGGCGCTACGTTAGCACTGCTTACCCGGGCTGGCTAGGCCCGGACACCCTTGCGTCTGCGATCCAGCGCCACCAGCAAAGGCACGAAGAAGAAGAAATCCACCACCAACGCCATACCAATGGTAATCGCAGAAAGCAGCCCCATGCTGGCATTGGGGTAGAAATGGCTGGTTCCGATCACCGCGAAATTGGCCACCAGCACCAGGGACGTTGCCACCAGCGCCACCCCCACCGTGCGAAAAGCATACTCCACCGCTTTTTCAGTATTGAGACCCAGCTCGCGTTTCGCCCTGACATACTTGCTCAGGAAATGCACGGTATCATCAACAACGATACCCAATGTCATACAGGCCACCACAGACACTGCCAACCCGACCTCGCCGTTAATCAGCCCCCACAGACCAAACGCCATCCCCGCTGGCAACAGATTCGGAATCAGAGACAACATGCCATAACGGAAAGAACGCAAGGCGATAATCAGCAGAACCGACACGCTGACCAGAGCGATCAAGGCGCCACTCAACATGCTCTGGATATTGCGCATGGTGACCCGGCCAAACAGGATGTCCATACCGGTGCCATGGGTCTGCATGTATTCGGGCCAGTTATCCTGTATCCAGTTTTCTACCCGGTCATTGAACAGCAGCACAGGATGGGAACCGATATTTTCCAGCATCACAACCAGGCGTGCCTGTGACTTGTCGATATCCAGCTGATCTTCCAGCCCCAAGCCCTGAGGCAAGGACAACTCGTAAAGCAGGGTGTACTGGGAAATCAGCTCGCGGGAATCCGGAATCCGGTAGTACTCCGGGTCTCCGCCGTGCATATCCCGGTTCAGGCGTTTGATCACATTCGTATAGGAAGTGGCATAAACCACCTCATCCTGCTGCTCAAGCCAATTAATCAGGTCATCCATGTGCTGCAGGAACTCAGGCTCCATAGCGCCACCGGAGTCTGCAGCAGGAACCGCATAGTCGATGCGGTGCATACCTGTGAGTTCAGCCATGGCGAAGTCATTCACCCGCCGCACCTCGAAACTTTCATCGAAGTACTCATTGAAGACATCGTTGATCTGGTTCATGCCAATGCAGGCTGTCAGCACCACCACGAATACCGACATGCCCATCAGCCACGCCCGGTAACGTTGGGTGAGATAGCCGGCCAGGGCAGCCATTTGGGGAGCAAAATCCCGCTGGCGGCCCGGCTCTATCTTGTGCGGCACCAACATCACAAGCGCAGGCAGCAATACCACGGAGAACAGAAACGCCAGCAATACCCCGATCAACACCACATTACCCAGTGCACGGAACGGCTGCGATTCCGAGAAGTTGAGAATGGCAAAGCCGATTGCCGTCGTCAGACTGGTAAGCCATACCGGCTGAAGATTAATACGCAAGCTTTCGACAATACTGTCCGCCTTGGCTTTCCCGTCAAGACGTTCATGGCGATAACTGGCAAGTATGTGTACTGAATCTGCCACCGCCAGCGTCAGAATCATGGCCGGCGCCATGCCAACAATCGGTGAGAACTCGATTCCCAGCCACATGGCCACGCCCATGGCCGAAGCGATCGAGAAAGTAATAATGAATACGGTAACCACCACAAACATGACACTGCGGAGAATCAGCCAGAGGCAGAGCAGCATGATCACAAAGGCCAGTGGCAAGGTACTCGACATGGATTGCTCGGTCGCTTCCGCGGCAGCCTGATTGAACACCACCGTCCCGGTCACCATAAAATCGATGCCCGGGTAGCGCTGATTATAAGTCTCGGCCATTTCCCGAGCTGCGGCGGTGATTTCTGGCGCTTCGGTTTTGCCCTCCCCCATCGTCACGGTCGCAGCGATACCCGCCACATGCCCTTTGCCGGAAATTAGCCGACCCAACAACGAGGGCTCGTTAAGGGCAATGCCACGTATTCTCTCCAGCTCCGGCTCGGACAACCCTGCCGCATTCTCTACCAGTGGAGCGACATACAGCTCATCGCCTTCCACTTCGGTGTGCTGGAAATTAGCTAACGAATCTACCCGGGTAGCATGCGGGAGCAGCCACGCATCCTCGGTCAGGGACTCAATAGCCGCCAAGGTTTCAGCCGTAAAGAGATTGTCGTTTTCAGGGTGAATAACAAACAACACCACTTCATTGGCAGTGAAGTTGTCCTCCAGGGAAACGAAGCGTTTGAAATCAGGATTGTCTTCGGTGAAAAAAATACGTGGGTCATTGTTGTTCTGGAACTTGCTCAAGCCCCCGGCCAAGCCCATCGTCAATACAATACACCCGAACAACACCCACACCGGATGCGCAACCACCCAGCGACTCCAAGCGTCTCTCATGTCTTCCCCTTTATCACTTATCTCTACAGTAGCGCTTTTTTCATATTCAACAGGGCAATGCCAGCCTGAAGTCTATTCAGGGGTAAACACTCTGTCACGGACCGATAAGGCCAAAACCTGACACAAACCCATTCTTTACGTTAACGTAAACTTCCCCTATTCTTTCACCATGACGAAAAAACAGACCTACAGCATCGGCGAATTGGCGCGCGAGTTTGATGTCACCACCCGCACGATCCGTTTCTATGAGGATCAGGGGCTGGTGTCTCCTTCCCGCCGTGGGCAGACCCGTATCTACTCCCCGGCGGACCGGGTCACGCTGAAGCTGATCCTGCGAGGCAAGCGTCTCGGCTTTTCCCTGGCTGAGTCCAAGGAGCTAATTGGCATGTATCAGCCTCAAGGTGATAACCGCCACCAGCTTCTGGCGCTGCAGAACAAGATCCAACAGCGCCGGGAACAGCTTGAACAACAATTACGTGATATCCACGCATTGCAGCTGGAACTTGATGACGCTGAGCAACGCTGCGTGGACGCCATGAAAGAACTGGAGAATTAAACCTATGTTCAACAGCAGCTTTAATTTTGATCTTGACGAGACCCTGGTTGCCCTGCGTGACAGTGTTCGCCAGTTTGCCCAGAAGGAAATTGCGCCCATTGCTGCCGAGGTGGACAAAAGCAACCAGTTTCCGCTGGAGATGTGGAAGAAGCTGGGCGATCTCGGGGTGCTGGGTGTCACCGTCAGCGAAGAATACGGCGGTGCGGACATGGGCTATCTGGCCCACACTATTGTTATGGAAGAAATTTCCCGGGCATCGGCCTCCATCGGCCTTTCCTATGGTGCCCACTCCAACCTGTGCGTGAACCAGATTTACCTTAACGGGAATGAAAGCCAGAAAGCCAAATATCTGCCCGGCCTGGTCAGCGGCGACCAGATCGGAGCCCTGGCCATGAGTGAGCCTGGCGCGGGCTCTGATGTGGTCAGCATGAGCTTGCGTGCGGATAAAAAAGGCGATCACTACATCCTTAACGGCAACAAGATGTGGATCACCAACGGTCCGGATGCCCACACCTATGTGATCTATGCCAAGACCGACACCAGTGCCGGCCCGCGAGGCATCACCGCCTTTATTGTTGAACGTGATTTCCCCGGCTTTTCCCGTGCCCAGAAACTGGACAAATTGGGCATGCGCGGTTCCAACACCTGTGAACTGGTGTTCGAAGACTGCGCCGTGCCAGCGGAAAACATTCTGGGCAAGGAAAACGAGGGCGTGAAAGTCCTGATGAGCGGCCTGGACTATGAGCGGACCGTTCTCTCCGGCGGCTGCACCGGGCTCATGCAAGCGTGCATGGACGTGGTGGTGCCCTACGTTCATGAACGCAAGCAGTTTGGTCAAGCCATTGGTGAGTTCCAGCTCATGCAAGGCAAGCTGGCAGATATGTACGTGATGCTGAACGCCAGCCGCAGCTATCTCTATAACGTGGCACGAGCCTGTGATCGCGGCGAAACCAACCGCAAGGACGCGGCAGGGGTCATTTTGTATTGCGCTGAAAATGCCACAAAGATGGCACTGGAAGCCATCCAGACTCTGGGCGGCAATGGCTACATCAATGAATACCCTACTGGCCGCCTACTCCGTGACGCCAAGCTCTACGAAATTGGCGCCGGCACCAGCGAAATTCGCCGCATGCTGATCGGCCGCGAGCTATTTAACGAAACCGCATAAAAGCCATCCACTACAGAGCACACAGAGCTCACGAAGAAAACCACTTCAGCTCTGTGCTCTCTGTGACCTCTTTGGCTAACCGTTTTTAAAAGAGGCATCCATGCCGAAGATTAACAGTCAGATCAATCCAGCCAGCCCGGAGTTTCAGGCGAATCGCGAGCATAACCTGCAACTGCGTGAGCACCTGCAGGCAAAGCTGGATCATATTGCCCATGGCGGCGGTGAAGCAGCCGAACAACGCCTGCGAGAGCGCGGCAAACTGCCTGTGCGCGAGCGCATCAATCTGCTGCTGGATCCAGGTTCTCCGTTTCTGGAAATCTCGGCACTGGCAGCCGACGGTGTCTATGGCGAAGATGTGCCAGCCGCAGGCTGCGTGGGAGGCATCGGCCATATCCATGGTGTGGAATGTATGATCGTTGCCAACGATCCCACCGTAAAAGGCGGCAGCTACTACCCGCTTACGGTAAAGAAGCACCTGCGCGCCCAGGCTATCGCTGCTGAAAACCGCCTGCCCTGCGTCTACCTGGTGGATTCCGGTGGAGCCAACCTGCCCCGTCAGGATGAAGTATTCCCGGACCGGGAGCACTTTGGTCGTATTTTCTTCAACATGGCCAACATGTCAGCCCGAGGCATTCCGCAAATCAGCGTGGTACTGGGCTCCTGTACCGCCGGCGGAGCCTATGTGCCTGCCATGGCGGACGAAGTGATCATGGTGAAGGAACAGGCAACCATTTTTCTCGCAGGTCCGCCGCTGGTAAAAGCCGCCACCGGTGAAGTGGTGACTGCCGAAGAACTGGGTGGAGCCAATCTGCACTGCGAACAATCCGGTGTCGCCGACCATCTGGCCGAGGACGAACCCCATGCGCTGGAACTGGCTCGCCGCTCCATCGCCCATCTGAACTGGCACAAGCCCGATCAGGTAAAGCGTCAGCCGGTACGAGCACCCGCTTACCCTGCGAATGAACTGTATGGTGTGATCCCCACCACCACACGCCAACCCATGCCGGCCCGCGAGCTGATTGCACGAATCGTGGATGGCTCTGAACTGGATGAGTTCAAGGCTCGCTACGGCACCACCCTGGTGTGCGGCTTTGCCCATATTCACGGTTACCCGGTGGGCATTCTCGCCAACGATGGCGTGCTCTATTCCGAGTCAGCCCAGAAAGGTGCTCATTTCATAGAACTGTGTAACCAGCGCAAGATACCGCTGCTGTTCCTGCAGAACATCACCGGTTTCATGGTCGGCAAGAAATACGAATCCGAAGGAATCGCCAAGCACGGCGCGAAAATGGTGAATGCCGTGGCCTGTGCCACCGTACCCAAGTTCACTGTGATTACCGGCGGTAGTTTCGGTGCCGGTAACTACGGCATGTGCGGCAGAGCCTACGACCCTCGCTTCATGTTCATGTGGCCCAATGCTCGCATCTCGGTCATGGGCGGCGAGCAGGCCGCCAGCGTACTCACCCAGGTAAAACAGGCCTCTCTGAAGAAGAAGGGAGAGCAATGGAGTGACGAGGAAGCTGCGGCGTTTCAGGCAGACATGACAGAACGTTATGAGCAAATGGCCCAGCCCTACTATGCCAGTGCGCGTCTGTGGGATGACGGCGTCATCGATCCGGCAGATACCCGCGATGTACTGGGCCTGGCCATCTCTGCCAGCCTGAATGCCCCCATCGAGGACACGCGTTACGGCGTGTTCAGGATGTAATGGGAGACGCGACATGCAGCAAGCTTCGCAACACGCAAAAACCGGGGGTCAGCCATGAGCGTTAGCACACAAATCGAAGGCAGGGTTGCTCGCATTACGCTGGACAATCCTGACAAAAGAAATGCGTTTGATGACAGCATTATCACCTCGCTGACCGAAGCATTTGAGAAGGCAGGTAGTGATGACAGTGTCCGCGTGGTGGTGCTGCAGGCCGCCGGCAAGCATTTTTCTGCCGGCGCCGACCTGAACTGGATGCGCGCCATGGGCAAACAGGATGCGGCGCAGAACAAGGCCGATGCGCTGCGCCTGGCGCGGCTGATGCAGACGATTGACCAGTGTCCCAAGCCGGTTGTCGCCCGGGTTCAGGGCGCGGCTTTTGGTGGCGCACTAGGGTTGATCTGTGCTGCCGATATGGCGGTGGCCACCGACAGCGCACGCTTCTGTCTCAGTGAAGTGAAGCTCGGCATCGTGCCTGCGGTGATCAGCCCCTATGTGGTCCGGGCGCTGGGGCCGCGTCAGGCCGGCCGCTACTTCATGAGCGCCGAGGTGATTACCGCCGACAAGGCCGAGGCTATGGGCATCGTCCATGAAGTGGTACCGGAAGCGGAGCTGGATCAGGCGGTGGACGCGCTAGTGAGCAACCTGTTGCTGGCCGCACCCCAGGCACAGATCGAGGCGCGCAACCTGATTGAGCGGGTCAGCCAAGGCCCCATCGACAACGCCATGCTCACAGGCACCGCTGAACTGATTGCCCGGCTTCGCACCGGGGCCGAAGGCCAGGAAGGGTTGACGGCATTTCTGGAAAAACGCGCACCCAACTGGATGTAACCCACTTTTCCGTAGCAGCGTTGCTGGCGACGCGATCAACCCACGTAGGGGATCGCACTGCCAGCGACGCTTCTAAAAGCCCAAATAGGCATTTGTCATGGCCAAGATTAAAAAACTGCTGATCGCCAACCGCGGGGAGATTGCCCGCCGCATTATGCGTACCTGTCGTCAACAAGGTATCGCCACTGTGGCGGTCTATTCCGACGTGGATGCCACCCTGCCCCACGTTCACGAAGCGGATCAGGCGGTCTGTCTGGGTCCGGCACCGGCCCGCGACAGCTATCTGGTGATCGACAAGATTATCGCGGCCGCCAAAGAAACCGGCGCTGATGCGATCCATCCCGGTTACGGCTTCCTGTCTGAAAATACTGAACTGGCCGCAGCCTGTGAGAAAGCCGGCATCATCTTTGTTGGTCCCAACGCCCGAGCCATTGAGGTGATGGGCGACAAGGCAGCGGCACGCCAGCTAATGGCCGCCAGTCAGGTGCCAGTATTACCCGGTTTTGATGAAGAAGGTGCCCGTGACGAGGATTTGATCGCCGCCAGTACTACCGTAGGATTCCCGCTACTGATCAAAGCCGTGGCCGGCGGTGGCGGCAAAGGCATGCGAGTCGTCAATGACGCCGCAGAATTCAATGAAGCCCTGGCCGCGGCACGCCGTGAAGCCCGCAGTGCGTTTGGCGATGATCGGGTACTGCTGGAGCGCTATTTGCCCGCCGCCCGCCACGTGGAAGTGCAGGTATTTGCCGATAACCACGGCAATGTGGTGCACCTGTTCGAGCGGGATTGCTCAGTGCAACGTCGTCACCAGAAGATCATTGAGGAAGCGCCAGCACCTGGCCTTGACGAAGCTACCCGCAATGCCTTCGGCGAGGCCGCCGTACAGGCAGCCAAAGCCATCGACTACCGCGGTGCTGGCACCGTAGAGTTTCTCTACTCTCCAGCCAGTGGCGAGTTCTTCTTTATGGAGATGAACACCCGCCTACAGGTGGAACACCCGGTAACGGAAATGATCACTGGCGAGGATCTTGTGGCCTGGCAGCTGAGCGTCGCCGCAGGCGAAACCCTGCCCAAGGCCCAAGAAGATATTCACCGCCATGGTCATGCCATGGAGGTGCGACTCTATGCGGAAAACCCGGAACAGGGCTTTCTGCCCTCGTCCGGGCTGCTCAGCCACCTGCGCTGGCCCCACGAGCATGCCCGCGTGGATGCAGGCTACGAATCCGGTGACCGGGTGGAAGAATATTATGATCCCATGATCGCGAAGCTGATCTGCTATGGCGAAGATCGTGATGCGGCCCGTCAACAGCTCATTACTGCACTGCAGAACCTGGAGCTCAGTGGCATCCATCACAATACGCCCTTCCTGCTGCGGGTGCTGGCGGACGACGCCTTTGCCAACGCAGATCTGGACACCCGCCTGCTTGAACATCGCCCACACCTGATGGAAGCAAGCAGTGCCGCGCCTGAACTGCTGGCCTTGGCCGCCAGTCGCATTCTGGCAGCATCCGATCAGGCAGGGACGCAAGATAACCCGTGGCAGAGCCTGTCCGGGTGGCGTCCACTGGGGCAGCGTTTTCAGCTCAGTCAGCTACAGGTTGATGATGCCGTGCTGACCGTGCGAGAACAGGATGGCCATGCTGCTGTTGGCGAGCAAAGCCATGCCCTCGCCCTGGCACTACAGGAACAGGGGTTCCGGCTTCATTGGGGCGCTCATGGCTTGCAGGGACGCTATAGCGTCATTGATGCCGACACCCTGTTGTTGTTCGTGGACGGCCAGGCCCACCGCATTGTTCGCAACCCCAGCCGCGATAGTGCGCAACACGGGGCCGAAGGTGGCTTTGTGGCCCCCATGAGCGGCACCATCGTCGCACTGCACGTGGAACCGGGCAGCCACGTAAACAGCGGTGACGCCGTTATCACGCTGGAAGCCATGAAGATGGAACACACCCTGCGCGCCACAGTACCCGGTCGGGTGCATGATTTTCATGTGGCGGCTGGCGACAGCGTCAGTGAAGGCACTTTGCTGGTGGAATTTGAAGCTGACATCGAAGCATAGACCCCACTGGCATCAGGAACGCGGCGGAGATCCCCTGCGGGCATTTCCGCCCTACATTACCAATCAACCACCGTAGGGCGGAAATGGGCGTCAGCCCATCTCCGCCACTGGCAGGAGTTCCCCATGGCTTCCCCCCTTTGGCAACCCGGCAACGCACAACAGCACAGTCAGCTGGCCAAATTCTGGCAACAGGCCCGTGATAACAGCGGCCAGCCGTTGGCAGACTACAACGCCTTGCATGACTGGTCTGTCAACGAGCCGGAGGCCTTCTGGCAGCAGGTTTGGGATTTTTGTGAGCTAAAGGGCACACCCGGCGACACCGTATTGGCCCGGCAGGAACGCTTTCAGGATACTCGCTGGTTCCCTGACGCGCGGTTGAACTATGCCGAAAACTTACTGCGTCGCAATGACCAGCATTCTGCCCTGATAAGCGTACTGGAAGACGGCCATCGGCAGGTCATCAGCTACGCTGAACTGCGGGTGGCCGCAGGCCGGGTAGCCGCCCAGCTCAAGGCAGCGGGCATCCAGCCTGGTGACCGGGTCGCCGGGTTCATGCCGAACCGGATTGAGACCGTGATTGCCGCTCTGGGCGCAGCATGGATCGGTGCTGTGTGGTCATCCTGCTCCCCCGATTTTGGGGTTTCAGGGGTACTGGATCGTTTCGGCCAGATTGAGCCTCGTGTCCTCATTGCCTGTGATGGCTACCAGTACAATGGCAAATGGATTGATCTGGAGCCGCGCATCGATGCCTTGCATCAGGCCCTGGAACCAGAACTGTTGATTGTGGTGCCCGGCAAGGGCACAAGCAGCCGGGTAGAAAAAGCACTGATCTGGCAGAGCTGGCTGGATGGGGCTTCAACCGCCCCGGAGTTCACTCCCCTGCCCTTCAATCATCCGCTCTTTATTCTCTATTCCTCCGGTACCACCGGACAGCCCAAGTGCATTGTCCATGGGGCTGGCGGCACGCTGCTGCAACAGGCCAAGGAATTACAACTGCATGGCGATGTGGGCAGCGACGACACATTGTTCTATTTCACTACCTGCGGCTGGATGATGTGGAACTGGCTGATCTGCGGCCTGCACACTGGCGCGACCCTAGTGCTGTACGACGGTAATCCCGGCTATCCAAACACGGCCCGCCTGTTCGACTTGATCGACGCTGAAGCCATCAGCCACTTTGGCACCAGTGCCAAGTTTATTCAGGCGGTGGAGAAGTCCGGGCTCGTGCCCAGGGAAAGTCATCAGCTCGGCAGCCTGCGCATCCTGTTTTCCACCGGCTCACCGTTACTGCATGAAAGTTATGATTTCCTCTACCAACAGGTAAAACCGGATCTTCTGGTCAGTTCCATTTCTGGCGGGACCGACATCATTTCCTGCTTCGCCCTGGGCAACCCCTTGTTGCCGGTCTATCGCGGTGAACTGCAATGCGCAGGTCTGGGCATGGATGTAGCAGTACTGGATGATCAAGGAAACCTCCTGTCAGGCAGCAAGGGAGAGCTGGTCTGCCGACAGCCGTTTCCCTCCTGCCCGGTACAGTTCTGGAACGATCCCGATGGTAGCCGTTTCCACAACGCCTATTTCGCCCGTTTTGACGGCATCTGGGCCCATGGCGACTATGCCGAAACCGTCCCCCACGAGCATCATGATGGACTCATCATTCATGGCCGCTCCGATGCAGTGCTCAATCCTGGAGGTGTGCGGATCGGTACCGCAGAGATTTACCGCCAGGTAGAAACCCTGGATGAGATCCGCGAAGCCATTGTCGTAGGACAGGAATGGCAAGGTGACGTGCGAGTAGTGCTGTTTGTGGTACTCACTGCGGGTGAAGCATTGACGGATGCCCTGCAAGCCCGGATTCGCAAGGCTATCCGCGAGGGAGCCAGCCCTCGCCACGTACCCGCTGTCATTGCCGCCGTACCGGAAATTCCTCGTACCGTCAGCGGCAAGATTGTCGAACTGGCAGTACGCGAAGTCATTCATGGTCGCGAAGTCAGTAATCGCAACGCGCTTGCCAACCCTGACGCCTTGGCCCATTTTGCCCACAGGGTTGAACTCCAGGCATAAAGGAATCGCATTACAGTCATTGACGATCAGTCAGAAAGGCGCATCATGTGTGGAAACGGCAGTTTTGTGACATAAGGCACATGAATAACAATAACTTTTTCCGACTTCCGGCACTGTTCTTTCTGCTGATCTTTTCGCTGTCCCTTCAGGCCCAGATCATCACCCTCACCGGTGAGGATCTGAAACCCCTGCAGGGAAAACAGACGGGTCTTTATTCTTTCTTTTCCGTACAGGACGGTAAACTTCAGCCCGTACCCCACCAATGGGTGCAATGGTCTGAAGAAGGCTTCCCGTTTTTCGAGGAAGATGGCAGTACTCATCTTGCCGGTGACCCGGCTCGAATTGACGCAGCTGATCGATTGCTACTGCGATTCGAGGATGGTGGCACCGCACTCACAAACAGCACCTCTGAACAAGTCGCCGCAGAGCTGGCAGTGCAGCAAGGCGGAGAAACCCGGCTGTTTTATCTGGTCAAGAATGCCTACCTGCAAAGCACAGAGCGCTATGTGCAGTTTGATCCTGACACACTCACGATCAAGAGCACCGACTTTGCCCTGACCATGGCAGATCGCAATCTGTTCAAATGGAGTGACTTCTACTTTCGGGGCTTCAAAGGCGAAAACGGCCAGCGCCAGAGCATTCTCGATACACTGAAATTACGGCTCAGTGCCGGCATCTTTGGTGAAGGTAACCGCATTACCCTCAGCAATGACAATCTGGACCCCAAGGTAAAAGAAGTGATCAGCGGCCCCCTTGCTGCCATGGTCTATGCATCCACCTCCGTGAAGGTCGCCCGTGTACCGGTGCTGCGTATCCACAACTATTTCCTGGTCATGCCGCAACAGGTGGAAATCCACAGCCGCTTTACCCTTCCCGGCATCGCCGACACCGTGCTGGAACGGCCTGCACTGGATATCTCACTGGATGGCAACGGCCTGTATAACAGCAAACTGGTTACCAGCTGGACCGGAAACCATGTGGCCATCACCGATGGCAAACTGTCCAAAGCCGAGCAGGCCATGCTGAAGATGCCGCTACAGGGTGACAACTGGATCTGGTTTGGCACTGGCCGAGGCTTCGATATGCTGGCTCAACTGGCGTTCGTGAAAGGATTCAACACCCCCGCCAAACTGCTGTACCAGGACGATGCCAACCAGATCAATGAACCAGAACGTTTTGCCGGGCAGCTACCCAATGTGGGCTTCTCGCTGACCGAGTTGCCCTTTGGCGAGGAGTTCTACTTCATCACCCGCCTTTACTACAGCAAAGACAGCAACGGCCAGGGGCCGGGAGAGTACGCGCAAACCATGCTGGCCACACCCAGGACCAGCCTCACCGTCAAATAATCATCGCCTCGGACGGTCGTTACAATGAAAAGGGCCCGCATGAAAATGCAGGCCCTTTTTTACATCCTTTCATTATGAAACCGCATCAATCCGTTCTCATAAGGCGCTGGTAAATATGATCTTTCAACTGGAGCCGTTGATGCTTCATGGTTTCCATCTGTGCATCAGCCACCGGGCTTTCCCGCATCTCCAACCCGCGAATCTGCTTGTCGAGCTTGTCATGTTCCAGTATCTGCTCACGGAAAACCGGATCCTCCCTGGAAAGCAGGTCGATCTTCTCGTGTAGGTCGGGAAATTCATGATGAATGCTGTGATTTTCGCCCAACATGCTGATGACTCCTGTCTTCATTTCCGAAAACCAGCACATCTGATACAGACGTACTGAATCAATCACTAAGGAACCTCCGAACCATTCCGAGTTACTCAGAGGCGCGCTAACCTAACTAAATCACCACAATTCCTGATTAGATTCAAACTCTCATCCCCGTAACATTAAGGTGTCTCTGAATAACTCCTTACATGCTCAGTCTTTCAGGCTGGTTCGCAATCTAGGCGCGCTTTTGAAGGTGTATGTCCATCCATCAAAAAAGCGCAACAACGAGTGCGGGCCAGCCTGGAAGACCCGGAGGGCGAGGCCTGAAGCGCGCATCTGCTGCACCTTGCCTCTTGGAAAGGGAACCACCCTGACCAT